>JAEUPL010000020.1 GCA_016790165.1 Burkholderiales bacterium | reverse complement strand
CACCATTCGCAGCAACCCGATCACCCTCGGGCCGACCAACCTGGTGAGCGGTGAAGTCAACGCAGGCGCCGCCAACGCCGGCGCCAACGGGCCCAACGGCGACATGTTCGACGTGCTCACGGGCGACTTCGGCGTGTTCCTCCCCGCCAAGCTCGGCAACCTCGTCTGGTACGACACGAACCGCAACGGTCGCGCTGATTCGGGTGAACCGGGTCTGAACAACGTGCTGGTCATCCTTACCGATGGCAACGGCGTCGAAGTCGCGCGCCAGTACACCCGCAACAACCCAACTACGGGTACACCGGGCTACTACACGTTCGACTACCTGATCCCGGGTAACTACTACGTCACCTTCTTCCCGGTCAATGACTGGCTGACGACGGTGCCGGGTACGCCATCGATCGTGACGGGCACGGGTGCGGAAATGAACGACAGCCAACCGGCGTCGGGCCTGCAAGTCGGCCGCAGTCAAACGGTCACACTGGCACCGGGGGACAACAACCCGCAGCTTGACGCGGGCTTCTACGCCGCCGAAGCGATCCCGACGCTGGCGGAGGCGATGCGCAACCTGCTGGCCCTCATGCTGCTCGTCGTCGGCTTCGCCGCGATGCGCCGCAAGGCGGGTGGGTGGCGCTAGGCGCTGGGATCTGGGTGATCGACACTGAGTCGGGGCCGAGGCGGCACGCCTCGCCCCCGGCTTGAGCGGCGAGCATCACCCAACGCCTAAACGCCAATCGAACCTGGCAAGTATGGAGTCAGGACAATCCTTGTGCGGGGTCGTTGAGTCTGACGAAGTCGCCGAGACTTCCGCTTTGCGGCCGCGGTTCGCGGGCCTCGCCGATCTCTTGGACTCGCTGGCAGAATTTCGCCGTGAAATTCAGCGGTGGGGAGTGACCGAACGCGAACTCGTGTTTCTCTGCCGGTTGCACGAAGAAGCGTTGCGTATGAAGCGTCCGGAGGAGGGGGGCCTGTCGAGCGCCAGCCACGCGCCCAGGGCACGACGCGCAATGCGGGGGGGCAGCCAAATTGGCTATCAACTCTCCCGCGCGGGATGGTTGGTCGCGGAACCACGGACGACTGGACGCTCGACTCAGAATGTCTGGCGCATCGTCGAACCCGACCGGCTCGACACCATGCTCCACGCTTTCGACGATCTCGCGAGGCAAATCGTACGCGAGCGTCGTAAGATTGCAGCAGTAGCGAGCGTGAACTGCCGCGGGCGCGGGCCAAGGCGTCAGGCCCAATAAGCAGTGTGCCCTAGCGCATCGCATACTGCACTCAACGCGCGATGCAAATCGTTCAAAGCATGGTCGGAATAGCGATAGAACCTGCGTGTCACGCTAGGCTGATACCTCGAGCGTCGGAGGTCACCGCGATTGTGCTTGCGGTTGCTTCGTTATGTTTGCCTTTCGAGGCGAGGTCTGCCGGAAAACAGGGCGCGACTCTGCCGCTTTCAGCTCCGGCGATCGAACCCGCTTCCGTGTCCGCTTATCGCCAGGACATTCAGCGGTCGCTGACCCGCGACCCGCCAGTGCTCACACTTGATGTCGCTGATCCCAATGCGAGAGCCGCGCAGACTTTGGCGTTGCGTGACCCCCGATTCCTGGAGGGGAGTCGAGATGTCGTCAGCCAGCGCCCGTTGCGCAACGAGATTGCCGGCATCTACCCATTGCGTGATAGCGACTTGGTGCTTGCGGAACTGCAAACCTGCAAGGCCTCGCGTGTTTGCTATCGCGTTGAGATGTATTCGTTTGCACACAATGAGACGCGTGTTGCGTTTGTCGATGCGACGCAAGGACGCGTACTGACGGTGAACCGGTTAGTTGCCACACAACCGGAAATATCCGCTCGTCATCTCGACCTCGCGCTCGACCTGGCGAGCACATCCGAGGTCGTGCGGACACAACTGGGCCGCACACCCCGGCGCGAGGAATTCTTGATGGGCACGACAAAGACGTCGCTCGCACGCACCTCTTGTGAACGCACGCTCCATCTCTGTGTTGCGCCAACAATCGTCGAGGGAAATTCCGCGCTTTTTGTGGTCGTCGATCTGACCGCGTTGCGAGTGGTCGGCACCCGCTGGAACAAGGTTGGTCGGGTCGTCGCGCCCACCGAACGGCGAGTGCAGAACGAAGCGATTGCGCGACTGTACTGTGATCGGGCTACCAAAGTCGAGCGCAACGGCTGGTCTTTCAACTATCAGATCACGAGTAGCGATGGAGTCAGAGTTGCGGATGTCGTCTACCGCGGCGAATCGCTGTTACGCAGCGTAAAGACGGTCGACTGGCACGTCGCCTACTCTTGGAAGGATAAACTCGGCTATTCCGATGCCGTCGGCTGCCCTGTGTTCTCACAGGCTGCTGTGGTTGCGATTGATCCGCCGACACTGGAGCCGATTCGCGAGAATGGTGCCGAGATCGGGTTTGCACTGACTCAGGACTTCCGGTCGGATCAGTGGCCACGACCATGCAACTACTTCTACCGACAGCGATTTGAATTCTTCGACGATGGTCGATTCCGGCCATGGGCGGCCAGCTATGGACGCGGTTGCGGCGAGGGTGGCAATTACCGACCCGTTACGCGGATCGAATTTGCGGAGATGACCCAGGTTGAGGCGAGTACTCGTGAAGGTTGGGTACGTTGGGGTACCGAACGGTGGGCGCGTTCGCGAGATCTGGTCGTCTCCGTTGATCGCAGCAAGTTGAGATTCACCAGTCAAACTGGCGTGGCTATTGATGTGCGCCCCAACGATGCCGTTGCGGGTGAACACGGCAGTCGCCCCTGTCAAAGCTGTCACGACAGCGCGTTGGCGGCTCGGCCCGAGGCGTCCGACTCGCTCGGGTTGCCGCAAACCCGCGGGGATGATGCCTATGTGTACGTTACCCTGCACCCACCCGGCCGCGATGAAGGCGCATCTGATCTCCCTCCGATCGGAACCTGCTGCAATGACGATCATCGACAAGGCCCGGAAAAGTTCATGACACCTCCTGAAGCGATCCCCTCCGACAATCGCACCCCGTTGGTGTTGTGGTACGTCGCGCAAATGCAAAACGACAATCGAAGCGGGAAGGAGTACTGTTGGGCAGATACAGTACTGCGCGACGGGCTTTATGTGCCAAAGGCCTACCCTTGCTACTCGGGGCCGATGCTGATCGCCCGGAGGCAATTCGTTCCAAAGCCTTAGTCTGAAAAATGTCGTCTCACTCGCTCCTGAGGTCCGTCCGATCGTACTCCGTGTCGTTGGTGTTGCCCGCGACGGCGTTGCTATCGTCGCCTGTGCTCTGCGCAGATGTCGCTGCAACGCCGCAAGCGCGCACAGCAAAAGACGTCAAGCGGTCGACCGTAGTCGCGCCAGCCCCACCGCGCCCGATGGACGCCTGCACTGGCAACCCAAAATTTCTCGCGAAAATGGGTGCGACAACGAAGGCGCGGGTTGACACAGCCTCGACCCATATTGTCGGTATGTCATTGCTTGACGTGGACGCGCGCGGAGAATACACGCGCCGCGCGACGCATCGGAGTTGGTCCATTGCGGGCGACCTGGGGCGCGTGCAGCGCGATGCCGAAGGTAACGTCTACACCTACCCAGCGCCTGGCGTGACTCTGGTGCGCAATCCGGTGAGCAAATCCAACATCATCTATCGCGTCAATACGGACACCGGCGTGATGGCCGCATTTGCCGAGTTGCCGCGGGAAGTGCCGGAGGCGAGCAACAACCCGTTTGGACTGCTCGCACTGACGTTGGACTGCGAGCAGAACGCGCTGTACGCTGCGTCGGTGTATGGTTCGACGCCCGGCGATGAACGGGGCAGGATTGCCCGTGTCGATCTCGCCAGCGGTGCCGTACGCGTCGTGAAACGCGACATTGACGCGCTCTCGCTCGCAGTGATCCGTGATGATGGCGAGAAGCGACTCCTGGTTGGTAGCGCTCGCAGCGGGATGGTCACGTCCTTCCCCATCGCCGACGACGGCTCGGTGGGGGAGCAGGAGCGCATCGAGATCGATCTGCAGACGATTCCCCGCTTTGGCGATCGAAAGCCGCGTTCCTTGCGCGTCGACGCGGCTGGCTCACTGCTTGTTCGTGCCATGCCGTTTGAGTTTACCTTGCTGCCGCGCAATGAAGACAACATCGCTGATTTCAAACTGAGACGCGCGATGCCATACCGGGATGCTTCATCCCGATGGCTGGCACTTGATCCGTAATCTAGGTCAATCCGACCACGCTGGTCTGGATCAGCCGTACAGGAAGTGCTGGCGTAGCGGGTTTTCGTGAATGCGCTGGCAACATAGTTGGGATCTAACGTGGCCGGTGCCTTCATGAAATCTGCGTGAAGACGTTACAAGTCGCTGGACGATGCAGCCGCGTGTTGACGTAACACTAGAGATCGAACTTCTCACTCGTTTTTTTGCGGCGATCAACGCCAACGATATGGACGGCATGGCGGCGCACTTTGCCGATGACGTCGTGCGTGTCGAGCCGGCGGGCCATGCGACGTCGGCGGTCTACCGTGGTGCGCTTGCGATCAAGGAATGCGTCCGAACCGGCCGGGCGACCTGGGCGGAAGGTGCGTGTCTGTCCGAGGCGTTTTACGTCAATGGCGACAAAGTGGTGGTCTTTCTGCATGCGCACGTCCGCGTGCACGGTGCGAGCGCGTGGTCGGGTGGCAGGTTTGCGGATGGCTTCGTGCTGCGGGATGAACGGATTGCGGAGTACCGAACGTTCCACGAGCGCGACGACGCGCTGAAATGGGCGGGCATTGCGTGAGTGCCCCGCTGTTGAAACGTGCCCGTCGCGACCACGTTCTACGCCTGGAAACAGCTTTTGATAAAAATCACGCTGTAGCGACGTCTGTACGGTGAACTGTCAAAAAATTGTCCTTAAGTCGACTTTAGTTAGAAAACGGCTGAAACGACCGCTGGATGGTCGTTGACGGCAAAAAGCTATCGAATCCGTGATGGGGTGCGCCGGGCCGTGGAGGGAGGTGCGGCCTCCTCGCGGTGCAGACCACGAAGACACTGTGCCCGGCCGTCCCCGGCGCGTCGGTGCACAGCGCTGCCGCAGCGTCAAGGGATTGCCGCCAAGCGGCGCCGACGCAAGCGTATTGGGTGCGCTTACGAAGGATCCTCGTGCCCCGTCAATGGGCTGCGGATTCAGCGTGTTCGATGAGCCGAAAGCGCTTGGGCGAGCGGTCGATCGTGCGACGCAGCAGCCGATACACGTCGGCGTCAAACGGCAGTCGCGCGCCACCCGCGAGGGCGCACCACTGGTCGAAGCGCAGCAGATCGCAACGGTCGTTGGCCGGGTCGCGCTCTTCGTAGACAACTTCCCCGGAAAACGGCCACGGCGGCAGGGCGTGGTCGGTGAGCGCGGCGCGCAGACGCTCGCGGTGCTTCCCTGGCGTTTCAACGCCTTCGCAGACGCCGAAGCAACGCCCCACCTGGCGTGCGAAGCAGGGCTCGCCGACGCTGCGTGGTTTGGAAAACCCGAGCGCGTGATCGCAGAGGCGATGCTCGCGCGCGGCGTACATCAGCCACTTTTTGGCGGAGGCCTTGTCGCTGAACGGGCCGAACAGATCGTCACTGGCGCCTTGCACAGCAGCTGCGCTCACCCACGCGAGCGGCGGCGTCGCCGTCTCGTCGAGCAGGCGGAAGAAACCGAGCTTCTCGCGCCGTCGAAGCGCGATGTTGTGCAGCGGCATGCGCTCCTTGATGAGTTGCGCTTCAAGCAGCAGGGCGCTGAATTCGCCCGCAGTCGGTTGCCATTCGATACGCCGCATCTCCTGCGAGAGTCGAATGTCGTTCGGCGTCATGTGGTCGCTCGAGAAGTGGCCACGAATGCGCTCGCGCAGGTGCTTTGCCTTGCCGATGTAGATGGGCAAGTCGTTGACGCCGTAAAAGAGGTACACGCCGGGCGAATCGGGGATGTCGGCGAGCGTGGCTTCGGGCAGATGCGGCGGCAGCGAGGGCGTACGCAGCAGCCGGCGGGCAGCGGCATACACCGTCGCGGCGCCACGATCCGCTGCGGCCGCCGCGACAAACGCCGCGGTGGCCTCGGTGTCGCCCATCGCCCGGTGGCGGTTGAAGCCGGTGAGCTGGTGCCGCGAGATCAGCGCGTCGAGCCCGTGGCCGCTGGCGGCCGGGTAGAGCGCGCGCGACAGCCGAACGGTGCAAAGCACGTCGGCGGTGAACGGTTCGCGCTGACGGCGAAACTCGTTCTTGATGAAACCGTAGTCAAAGCGCGCGTTGTGCGCCACGAACACGGCCCCTTCGAGCAGGCGGCGCACGTCCTCGCGCACGTCAAAGAATGACGGTGCGTCGCGCACCATCGCGTTGGTAATGCCGGTGAGCGCCTGAATTTCTGCCGGGATCGGCACGCCCGGATTAAGCAGCGACTGCCAGCGCTCGACGCGGCCGTCGGCGGCGAAACGCAGAATCGCAATTTCTGTGGTGCGATCTTCCAGCGGCCGCCCGCCAGTGGTTTCGACGTCGATGAACGCGAGGTCACCGAGTTTCAGCAGCTCGGAGGGCACGGCGATGACATCGCCAGCGGGCACCGTCATGGCGCGGGGCGCGGAACGAGTGCAAGCGCCAGGGCGAGGCTCAGAATGGAGGCCAGGCTGGACACCGCAGTGGCAGCGGTAATGGTGTGTTCGCGCGTCTGGTAACGCTGCGCAAACAGAAAGACGTTGTTACCGATCGGCAGCGCGGCGCAAGTGATGGCGACCGCCATGGCGAGCGGTGGCAGGCCAACCGCCCAGGCGACCAGCGCAACCACCAGCGGCTGGGCGAAGTTCTTTGCCAGCGTGAGCGCCACCGCGCCGCGCAAGTGTTCGCTGAGCTGCATGGTGGACAGTTGCGCGCCCATCAACACCAGCATGATCGGCCCGGCCGCTGACGCTAGAAAGCCGAGCGGCTGGTCGATCCACGCGGGCAATGGCAGGCGGGCCGCGCTCCAGAGCAGGCCCGCGACGATCGGGAAGATGACCGGATGCAGCACGGCGGCCTTGACCACCTGAATCACGGTGTCGCGGGTGCTGGCGCCGCTCTGGTTCTCCTTGGCCTCGCGGGCGCGTGAGAGTTCCAGCCAGACGGTGGCGACGGTCAGCAGCACCAGTGTATGCAACGAAATGATCGACAGATGCATGCGCAGCGCATCGTCACCAAACGCGAGCTTGACGATCGGGATGCCGAGCTGCACCGTATTGGAGAACACACAACCGAGTGCCAGCACGATGGCGCTGGCGTGCCCTTCGCGGCGTTTGAAGATCAGCCACAGCGCGACGACGAAAAACCAGACCAGCGACGCGCCGTAGTACACGCCGAGCAGCGCGGCATCCGCGAGCCCGAAGGTTGATTGCGCCATTGAGCGAAACAGCAGGCACGGGAGGAAAAGAAAGAATGTCAAATCCGACAGCGCCCGCACGCCCATCGGATCGAGCACGCGCTTCCCGGCGATGTAGCCCGCCGCGACAATGATCGCAGCGGGAAGCAGAACCGTGACGATGGTGAGCATGGACGGGGCGCGGGCGGGTGGGCGGGCGATGTCTTCGCGCTACACGCCGGTATCGTCGCGAGGCGGCGAAAGCAACAGTTTGTCGACGCGGCGGCCGTCCATGTCCATCACCTCGAGGCGGAAAGCGCCATGCGCGACCACGTCGGCCACCGCCG
The DNA here is from genome assembly GCA_016790165.1 of Burkholderiales bacterium. Lineage (GTDB taxonomy): Bacteria > Pseudomonadota > Gammaproteobacteria > Burkholderiales > Casimicrobiaceae > Casimicrobium. Next base: position 125,950 of record JAEUPL010000020.1, on the reverse strand, counting down.
CGAGCCGACCGAGCTCCGCCATTACGAAACCACCGAGCGTGCGGTAGTCGCCACTGGACTCGCCCGCGAACGCGGGCGCCTCCGGAAACAGTTCACGAAAGCGCTCGAGGGTCATGGCGCCTTCAATCAGCCAAGTGCCGTCAGCGCGGCGCGTGGCGTCTGAATTGGCGGGTTCGTCTTCATCGCCGAGGTCGCCGACGATGGCCTCGAGGACGTCGGTCAGGGTGACCATGCCGAGCACCTCGCCATGCTCGTCGACGACAAAGGCCATCGATTCCCGCTGTCGCTTGAACGTCTCCAGCAACTCGAGTACCGTGACCGTTTCCGGAACAAACACAGCGTCCTTGCGCACGCGCTCGGGCATGAGCTTGCCGCTCTTGAGGTAGTGGGCGAGCAGGTCGCCAGAGTCGATGACGCCGATAACGTTGGATACGTCGTCCTTCACCACTGGATAGCGCGTGAAATCACTTTGCTTCAGGCGTTCCAGCGTGATGTTGGCGTCCGCTTCCGTGTCGATGACCACCATGTCGGCGCGCGGCGTCATGATGCGATCGACGGTGTGATCGTCGAGGTTGAACACGCGCGAGACGATGTGCGATTCGTCCGCCTCGAACACACCAGCGCGTGCGCCCTGACGCATGAGCCCCTTGATTTCTTCTTCCGTGACGGGTGGCTCGTCCGCCTTGTGCTTGCCGAAGGGACGCACCAGCGCGTCGGTCGTTGCGGCGAGCATGCGCACCAGCGGCATTGCAGCGCTCGCCAGCCACTGCATGGGGCGCGCACTGCGACGCGCAATCGCTTCGGGGAAAAGCAACCCGATTCGCTTGGGCACCAGCTCGCCGAAGATCAGCGACACGACACCGATGGCCGCCACCACGATCACCGTCGACGCCTGTTTGCTATAAGGCGCCGCCCAGGGCCACTGCGCAAGCCAGTGCTCAATGCGTTCGGTGAATGCGCTTTCGCCAAAAGCGCCCATGGCCAGTGTGACCAGTGTGATACCAGTCTGCACCGTCGAGAGCAGACGCGTGGGTTCAGCGCCGAGGGCCAAGGCTGCTGCGGCGCCACGGTCACCCTGCGCGGCAGCCTGTTCCAGGCGAATTTTTTTGGCGGATACCAGAGCGATTTCGCTCATGGCGAAGAGCCCGTTCAACAGAATGAGCCCGAAAAGCAGGAGAACGTCCAAGGGTGGCGCTCGGGAAGCAGCAGCAGACGGTACTATAGCCGACGTCGCTGTCCTCGAGATTATCCCCGACGTGAATGCCGCCGTGCCCCACCTGCAAAGCAAACTGCCCAATGTAGGCACGACCGTATTCTCGGTGATGTCCGCCCTCGCGGCGCAGCACGGCGCGATCAATCTCGGGCAGGGGTTTCCTGATTTCGGTTGCGATCCTCGCTTGGTGAACGCGGTGACCGCCGCCATGACTGCCGGGCACAACCAGTACCCCCTGATGCCCGGCGTGCCGGCGTTGCGCGAACGGGTGTCCGCCAAGTTCGAGGCAATCCATGGCGTGCGCTACGACCCCGCGACCGAAGTGACCGTGACGGCAGGCGCGACACAGGGCATCCTTTCCACTGTTCTCGCGGTGGTGCGGCCCGGCGACGAGGTGATCGTCCTCGAACCCTGCTACGACAGCTACATCCCGAACATTCAACTGGCGGGCGGCGTCGCGGTGCCGGTTCCGCTGGTCGCGCAGACGTTCGAGCCCGATTTCGGCCGGATCGCGGCAGCGCTTACCCCACGCACTCGCGCCATTGTGGTGAATACGCCGCACAACCCGAGCGGTCGCGTTTGGCAAGCAGCGCACTGGCAGCGTCTGGCGGCTCTGCTGGAGCAGCGTGAGGTGTGGGTCATCTCCGATGAGGTGTATGAGCACATGGTCTACGACGGGGCACCGCATCACAGCGCGGCGTGCTTTGCCGGCATTCGCGAGCGGGCGTTCGTGATTTCTTCGTTCGGCAAGACGTTTCACGTCACGGGCTGGAAGATCGGGACCGTCTGCGCCCCCGCCGCGCTCACCGCCGAGTTCCGCAAGGTGCATCAGTACACGGTGTTTACCGCGAATAGCCCGATGCAGCATGGCATTGCCGACTACCTGCAAGACCCGTCGCCGTACTACGATTTGCCGGCTTTCTATCAGGCCAAACGCGACCGGTTTGCGGCCGGGCTAGCGGCGACGCCGCTAAGGGCGTTGCCGTGCGAGGGCAGCTACTTCCAGTGCGCGAGCTATGCTGAGGTGCCGACACTGCGCGATTTGAGCGAATCCGCGTGCTGCGAGTGGCTGACCCGGGAGATCGGCGTCACGCCCATCCCGCTGTCGGCGTTTTATGCAACCCCGACTGAGCAGAAGATCGTCCGCTTTTGCTTCGCGAAGCGGGATGAAACGCTTGACGCGGCGACTGTACGCTTGCAGCGCCTTTGACTCTGCGCCATTCTTGCCGGTGCCGTGAGGGCAGGCCAGCGGCTACACTTCATGCTTTGCTTCGCTGCGGGGCCATTGTGAGGCCCTTGCTCCCGGCAACCGACAACCGTGGAATCCTTGCGGCAGCGCGGGGATTCGACGACAGGATCTGACCTTGACACACTGGCATTCTCGTTTCGGCTCTCGTTTTCTGGTTTCTGCAGCGGGCGCACTCGCGCTCTCCCTGCTTGCAGGGTGCGGCGGCGGCAGCTCGTCGTCGTCCAGCAGCACAACCGCAACCACACTTTCCGCCACGCCTGCCACGTTCAATGCGTTTGGCAATACGCCGAACGTCATCGGCATCACGGGTGGTAAAGGGCCGTTCTCGGTCAAGTCGAGCAACACGGCGGTGATTCCGGTGCCGGCAACGATTACCGGCGCGTCTTTCAGCATCACGCCAAACAACGTGCTGGCAGATACGGCAGTCACGCTCACCGTGTCAGACTCGGCGGGTGCAACGTCCGCCGTCACCGTCACGGTGACGCCCGCAACCATTCCCTCGGGCCGCATCGCCGTGACGCCCGCCAGCGGTTCCGTCTGCGCTCCGGAAAACAACGCCGCAGTCACTGCTGCCACCCTCTGCGCGGGCGAGCTGGGAACCGCCGCGGTCACGCTGCGTGATGCCAACGGCGCTGTGCTCAGCAATCGGTCGGTGCGCTTTGAGGCGCTGACGATTGGTGCAACGCTCTCCGCGACGAAGGACAACGCCTTTTATTCGCGCATCGCGACAGTGAATACGGATAGCAGTGGCGTCGCCAGCGTCTTTTTGAAAGCCGACGTTGAGGCCACCTCCGAGTCAGCCTTTTTGCGCGCCACCGACACGGTGAGTGGGCATCGGGTGGATACTTGGATCATGGTGCTAAAGCAGACCAACGGTGCGAGCGACCTGGCCATCGTTCCCACGACAGGCGGACAGTTCAGCTATTACTCCAGCGAGTGCCCCTACACGGTGCGCGAATATGGCGTGAATGGTGGCACGGCGCCGTTTACGATTTCGCTTGCCTCGGGTAGCACTCTGTCGCTGGGTGACGGCGTGACTACGGCGGCGCCGGGTGCCGCCGTCGTGCTGCCTGCTGCCGGTGCGCGCTTTACGGTGACGAACAGCGCCAGCACGACCTGCACCGCCACCGCGAGTACGGTGACGGTGACCGATGCGAAGGGCGCCACGGCGCTCGCGACACATAACCTGACGCCCGGGTCGAACGCGCGTCCGACGGCGACGACCGACCTGACGCTGTCGCCACCGTCCATCACGATGGTCGCTGACACGGTTGCTACCTACTGCACGTCGGGCACGACGCGTTTCACCGTGAGCGGCGGCACCGCACCGTACATCGCGACCGCGTCGATCCCGCAAATTTCGACGTCCATCGGTAGCGACGGGGTCACGCTGACGGCGGCGTTCACGTCCGACGCCAAATGGAAGATGCTCAAGGGGCAAACGTCCAGCGTCCTGGTGCTCGATGCCGCCGGCAAGGTGGTGACGGCGATCCTGGCCTGTAGTTGATCGGCCCTTTGTTACTGCGGTGACGTGGGGCACGCGTCGGGCGGCCCGGCCCGCTGGCAGTCGCGGGCGCCGCACTCGTTATCCTGCAACAGGTGTGACAAGGAACGTGGCTTCGTGCCGCTCAGCCTCCACACGCTCCCGCTCGGTAGCCCGAACGTACGCATCGCGCTGTCTTAGTCGCTCGACATAGGCGGTGCAGGCTTCGCCGGGTGGGTCGAGTCGCGCCGATGTTGCCCAGACAAGGCAATGGAACACAACGATGTCGGCCAGCGTGAAGGCGTCGCCGGCAATGTAGGGTGACACACCGAGGCGCTTCTCGATCGTGCGCGCCGCGCGCCCAAACTGCCAGATCGACGTCGGTTCCAGTGCCGCCACGCGCTTGTCTTCGGGCAGCGCGAAGCGGTGCTGCGCGATGGCCCAGAGGTGGGGTTCGAGCTCGGTGAGCGCAAAGAACGTCCAGCGATGGACTTCCGCACGGAGGCGCAGATCGTCGGGCAGCAAACCCGACGCCGGGAATTTCTCCGCGATGTAATAAACGATGGCGGCAGATTCGGTCAACTTGAGATCACCATCCTGCAATACGGGAATCTTGCCTGCCGGGTTGATCTCCTTGAACCACGGCGCTTGCCCTTCGCCCTTCATCATCCAGACGCGCTGATAGTCGTAGGACGCGCCAGCTTCCTCCAGCGCCCATACGCAGCGCAGTGAACGTGAATTGCGACTTCCAAACAATTTCATGCATTGCTCCATGAGGGTATCGTGTGCCGCGCAGTCAGGTCACGCGCACCGGACGTCTGCCATTCGGCACGATTTCATTTGCCACCAGCGCCGCAAGTACGATGGCGCCGCCGACTAACGTTGGCGCTCCGGGTGCCTCGCCAGCGCCGAGCCACGACCAGAGCGGACCCATCAATACTTCGAGCAGACCGAGGAGAGCCACCTCCGGCGCTGTGAGATGGGCGCTCGCGCGCACCATCATCACGCAGGGAATGCCGAGCTGGAAGATGCCGAGGATCGCGAGCAGCAGCACGTCCTTCGCCGACGCGACCATCGGCATTGACAGCGGCAGCGTGATCGCGCAGGAGAGGAGCGCGCCGAGAAGGATCGCGGGGGCCAGGTCGACGTGGGCGCCCGTTCGCTTGAGAGTGACGATGTTGACTGCGGCGGCCACCGGAACGCCGAACGCGATGGCCATGCCGATCAATGCCGCGCCGCTGGCCTGCGCCTGACTCGCGAACATGATGAGCATTCCGGCGAAGGCCGTGGCAATGGCCAGCCAGGTGCGCCGGGCAATGGGCGCCTTGAGCACGGCCCAGGCAAGGACCGTGGCGAACAGCGGTGAGAGTGCATTGACGATCAGGACGTTGGCCGTGCTGGTCATCGTGAGCGCGATCATGAAGCAGGTGAACATCACCGCCCAGCACAGCCCGGATAGCAAGCCCGGACGGCCACTGGCCCGCACATAGGCAACGGCGCCCGCCGTGCCGCGCGTGTAGACAAACCAGACCATGAGCGTCAAAGCGCAGAACAGGCTGCGCCAGAACGTGACTTCGAAGCTCTTTGCGTGGTCGAGGTGACGTGTGAAGACGCCCGCGATACTCCAGAGGAAGGCGGCGAGCACCATCGTCAGGATGGCGCGGCGGTGCGGGTGATGGGTACTTCGGGTCACGATTGAAATTTTCGGGTGTGGCGGTCTCGGCACGTCGGAATGGTCGTTGCTATGGCGCGTTGTGCCCCTCGTTGCGTACCTCCGGCACGCCGAGGCAGCAGAAGGCCGCCACCGCCATCAGGGCCGCGGCGGCCAGCAGCGTGCCCGTGGCGCCAAAATCTTCGGCCAGTCGGCCACCCACCCAAAAGCCGATGCCGAGGCCGATGAGAAAGAGCGTCATGCTCCAGGTGAAGGCTTCGGTCGAATACTCGCTGGGTGACAGCTTGCCAAGCTGAAGCGAAAGCGCTGTGATCATCGGGCCGAAGGCAAGACCGGTCAATGCACAGGCTAGCGTGAAGCTCCAGGTTTCGTGGCAGATCGCCATCAACGCTGACCCGGCTGCCAGCCACAGCCCGCTGACCATGATCTGCCGGTTCAGCGGCCACGAGAAATGCCGCGACCCGTAGGCAAACCCCATGATCGCCGACGGGACGCTCATCGCCGCATAGAACCAGCCGACGCGCGCGGGAAAGCCGCTGGCATTGGCAAACGCAGGCAGGGCGATCTCGTTGAGGCCAATGCCAATGGCGAAGCAGAACGACAGCACCAGCGCGCGGCGCACCCCGAACGACCGCAGCGGACCGAGCCAGTGCCGTTCAACGCCACGCTCAACGTCGCCCCAACGCACCGTGGCGCCAGAGCGCGAAAAGTGCCAGGTGCCGATCACTGTCATCAAGGCGGACGCGACGACGGCGAATGCCGGCGAGCCAGCCAGCAGGGTGAGGCTCACCAGCAGAGGGCCAAGAATGAAGCACGCCTCCATGATGACCGATTCGACGGCGAATGCGCTCTGCTTCTGTGCATCGGGCATGCCCGATTTGCGGTACATCGCGCGGATGGTCATCGACACCGGCGGCGCCGAGACGCCGGCAAAGAATGCCGACGCCAGCACCAGCGGCAGCGCGGCGCGTTGCGTCACGGCAAACACCAGCAGTAACAGCGCAACGGCTTGCAGCACGCCAAGCGGCAGCATCACGGCGCGCGGGCTGTTCTGGTCCACGTAGCGGCCGATGATTGGCGCCTGGATGGCCAGCGCACACATGTACGCCGCGCTGACCACGCCGGAGGTCGCGAAGGATCCGGTCTGCGACTGCACCAGCAGCGTCAGCCCGAGCGCGTTCATCCCGAACGGCAACCGTGGGAGGATGGAGGAAAGCACAATGCGCCGCAGTTCGCGATCAGCGAACAGCGTGCGGTAGGGGCTCAGGGTAAACAAGCGCGACGCGCCAACGATGGGTCTGCAATGGCTTTTTTGCTCAAAGCACCGCGAATTGGTCTATACAGGTTGATTAGCACGCAGGTCGACTTTACAAAAAACAGCGCTCAAACGTCGATGGGGGCGCGGGTTACTGGAAAAAGCTGAAAGAGAAGGTGGGCACCGGATTTGGGCGTGTCACTTCGGATCAGGTCGTCGCCGCTTCAACGGCCTTGATGACGTCTCTCGTCAACTTCGGCACCACGTCGAGCGCCTTCATGTTCTCGTGCACCTGACTCACGCGAGACGCGCCGGTGATGACGGTGGACACGTTCGGGTTCTTCAGGCACCACGCGAGCGCAAGCTGCGACAGCGTGCAACCCAGGTCGCTGGCGATCGGACGCAGTTTCTCGACCGCCGCCAGCTTGGCGGGATCGCTCACGCGTTCGGCGATCCACTCGTAACCCTTGACGGCGGCGCGGCTGTCGGCGGGGATGCCGTCCTTGTACTTTCCCGAGAGCAGCCCGGAGGCGAGTGGGCTCCAGGTCGTGGTCCCCAGGCCAATGTCGGCGTAGAGCCGCGCGTATTCCTGTTCGACGCGACTGCGGGCGAAGAGGTTGTATTGCGGCTGCTCCATCACCGGCTTGTGCAAGTGGTGCCGCTCGGCGATTTCCCAGGCGGCGCGAATTTCGTCTGCTGACCATTCGCTGGTGCCCCAGTACATCGCCTTGCCTTGCGCGATCATGTCGTGCATGGCGTAGACGGTTTCCTCGATCGGCGTCTCCGGGTCGGGTCGATGGCAAAACACCAGATCAACGTAATCAAGCTGCAACCGCTTGAGCGAGCCGTCAATCGCCTGCATCAGGTACTTGCGATTCAGCGTGTTCTTTTCGTTGGGGCCATCGTGGATGCCCCAGAAGAATTTGGTGGACACGATTACCTGAGCGCGCCGCCAGCCGAGCTGCTTGAGTGCTGCGCCCATGATGGTCTCGGACATGCCTTTGGCGTAGACCTCGGCGTTGTCGAAGAAGTTGACACCGGCGTCCCACGCCGCGGCCATACAGTCGACAGCCGATTTGGTGTCAACCTGATTGCCGTAGGTGACCCACGAGCCAAAGGAGAGTTCAGAAACTTTGAGGCCGGAGCGGCCGAGGCGACGGTATTGCATGAACGATTGAGGACGACGGCGCTTCGCGCCTGGGACGACGGCCTGCTGCGCGGCCGAGGACGCCGCCCCTGACGGGGCTAGGACGCGATGCGGGGGACAGGGATTCTGCGGATGCGGCGGTAGCGTAGCAAAGGATGCGTTGAATTGGGGACCACGCCTCAACGAATCGAGACATGGCATGCGCGTGGGGTAGCAAATAGTGGGCGGCAAACCTCGCGTCCTAGCGCCGAATGGCGCGTCGTCCTGGGCCGCGCAGCAGGCCGTCGTCTTCGGCGCCCCGCGCCGACGTCCTGCCTCAGGCGCCTTGCGAGGCCCCCTTGCGGGCGCGCAGGTCGATGCGATTGTCGCCGCGTAGCAGATTGAATACGACAAAGCGGTTTGATTCGCGGATGGCCCGGCGCACCTCCTGCGGCGAATTGACGTAGCTACCGTTCACGCCCAGCAGGATATCGTTCTCGCGCAGGCCGATTTGGTAGGCCTCGCTACCTTCGTCCACCTCGATCACATAGACGCCACGACGGTTCAGCTCTTTGGGGATGCTGGCGAGTTCGGTACCCGGCAGTTCGGTTATTTTTTCCGGCCTCAGCCCCTGAGCGCGCGCGGGGGTTTCGATGGTGATCCGGACGTGACGCTGGTTTCCGTTGCGCATCACCGTGAGATCCAGCGCCTGCCCGATCGGCGTGAGGCCCTGCTGGTTGCGCAGGTCGTAGCCGGTGCGTACCGCGCGACCATTGGCCGTGAGCACGACGTCGCCTTTGCGCAACCCCGCCTTATCGGCCGGGCTCCCGGAAATCACGGTGTTAATCACCGCGCCTTCGATCGCCGGTAGCTTGTGTTCTTTCGCGATGTCCTGGGTAACCTCGCCGACCGCGGCGATACCGATGCCGCCGCGCTTGACTTCGCCAAAGCGTGCGAGTTGGTCCATCACTCGCATTGCCATGTTGGTGGGCACCGCGAAGCCGATGCCGACATTGCCACCCGTGGGACCGATGATCGCCGTGTTGATCCCAATCAGCTCGCCACGCAGATTGATCAGCGCACCGCCAGAATTGCCGGGGTTAATCGAGGCGTCGGTTTGAATGAAATCCTCGTAGCCCTCAATGTTGAGGCCCGCGCGGCCGAGCGCGGAGACGATACCCGACGTCACCGTCTGCCCGACGCCGAATGGATTGCCGATCGCGAGCACGTAGTCGCCGACCTGCAGCGCGTCGGATTCACCGACCTTGACCGCGCTGAGACGCTCGGCAGGAATCTGCAGCAGCGCAATGTCAGTGGCGGGGTCCGAGCCGATCAGCTTGGCCGAGAATTCGCGACGGTCACGCAGCGTGACCACCACTTTGCTCGCCCCCTTGACGACGTGGTGATTGGTCAGCACATAGCCCTTGCCAGCATCAACGATGACGCCTGAGCCCGAAGCCTGGGCCTCCCGCGGACGTTCGGGCGCCCCAAAAAAGCGGCGGAAGAACGGGTCGTTGAACATCGGGTTGTCGCTCTCGGCGCTGCGGCTGAGGGTCGAGATGTTCACCACACCGGCCGCGGTCTGGTTGACGACCGGAGCGAGCGAGGGCATCGCCGTGCCGAGACCGGGGGCAGCCTGCCGTGGCATCGGGGCTGGCAGCCCCGGCTGGGCATGGCTTTGCCCGGTGAGCAAACCCAGCAGACTGGTGGATGCGGCGAGAATGAGGGAGCGAACAGGTTTCATGGAGTGCATGAGCCATTCGTTGACGGTCGATCGAACATTTCCCTTGCGCAGCAGGGGGGGGCGGATATCAGGCTGTAACCACCAGATTATCGCGGTGAATCAGCTCATCCTCGTCGACGTACCCGAGTACGGCCTCGATTTCAGATGAGGGTTTGCGCATGATCCTCAAGGTCTCGCTCGACGAATAGTTCGCGAGGCCGCGTGCCAGCTCGCGGCCTTGTTCGTCAATGCAGCCGATCACTTCGCCGCGCTCGAACTCACCGCTCACAGCGATTACGCCAATCGGTAGCAGGCTTTTGCCACCGTGCAGCAACGCTTTGGTGGCGCCCGCGTCCAGCGTGACACGGCCGCGCATCTGCAGCAGATCCGCGAGCCAGCTCTTGCGCTTGGCGAGACTGGCCTCCGGCGCGTAGAGCAGCGTGCCGATGGCCTCACCGCCCAACACGCGCTGCAGTACGTTCTGCTCGTGGCCGCTGGCGATCACGGTGTGGATGCCGGTGTTGCTGGCGCGACGTGCCGCGAGAATCTTGGTGAGCATGCCGCCGCGCGAGATACCGGTCCCGGTGCCGCCAGCCATGGCTTCATACTGCACATCGTCGGCCCGACCGGCGCTGACGAACTGCGCGGTCGGGTCGCGTCGGGGGTCCGCGGTGTAGAGGCCGCGCTGGTCGGTCAACAGCACGAGCGCCTGCGCGTCGACCAGGTTGGCCACCAAGGCGCCGAGGGTGTCGTTGTCGCCGAACTTGATCTCGTCGGTAGTGACGGTATCGTTTTCGTTGATGATTGGAATGACGTTGTGCTTGAGCAGCGCGAGAAGCGTCGACCGCGCGTTCAAATAGCGCTTGCGGTCGGCAAGATCCTCGTGTGTGAGAAGCACCTGGGCGGTGCGCAGGCCGTGTGCGGCGAACGCTTGCTCGTAGACATTGACCAAGCCCATTTGCCCGACCGCTGCTGCGGCCTGCAGTTCGGACATTGCCTTTGGCCGTTCCTTCCAGCCGAGACGGGCCATGCCCTCGGCCACCGCGCCGGAGGAGACAAACACCACTTCCACCCCGCGCAGGCGAAGGGCGGCGACATCGGTCGCCCAGCGGGCGATAGCGTTGCGGTCAATACCGGCGCCGCCGTTGGTGACCAGAGCGCTGCCGACTTTGGCGACAACGCGCCTGGCAGGTTTAAGGATCTCGAAGGATGACATGGCGGGGCGACGCGGATCAGTGTTCGACAGCCGTGGCCAGATGTTCGCCGATCGCACGGACCAGCTCCGGCGTGCCGCCCGCATTGATGCCGCTGATCGCAAACCAGGGCTTGGTCCAGCGCAGCCGGCGCAGCGCGTCTTTAATCCGCGCGTCTGCCTCTTTCTTGTCGAGCAGATCGACCTTGTTGAACACCAGCCAGCGTGGCTTGGCATGCAGCTCGGGGTCGTACTTCTTGAGCTCGGCCACGAGCGCGCGCGCTTCCTTGACCGGATCGACGTCGCCGTCGAATGGCGCGATGTCGATCAGATGCAGGATCAGCTTGGTGCGCTGCAGGTGTCGCAAAAACTGATGCCCGAGGCCAGCGCCTTCCGCTGCGCCTTCGATGAGGCCAGGAATATCGGCGATCACAAAGCTGCGGCCGTAGTCGATGCGCACCACGCCCAGGCTCGGGGCCAGCGTGGTGAACGGATAGTCCGCAACCTTCGGTTTCGCGGCACTGACGGCCCGCACCAGCGTGGACTTACCGGCGTTCGGATAGCCCAGTAGCCCCACGTCGGCGAGCACCTTGAGCTCGAGTTGTACGCGGCGCTTTTCGCCGGGCTCACCCAGGGTGCGTTGTCGCGGCGCGCGATTGACGCTGGACTTGAATCGAATATTGCCGAGCCCACCGGCGCCGCCCTTCGCGATCAGCGCACGCGCACCGTGCTGCGCCAGATCGGCCAACTGCTCACCGGTTTCGGCGTCCGTGATCACGGTACCCACCGGCATGCGCAGCACCAGATCCTCCCCACCCTTGCCGTAGCAATCGGCGCCGCGACCGTTCTCACCCTTTTGTGCGCGATGGATGCGCGCGAAGCGGTAGTCGATCAGCGTGTTGATGTTCTCATCGGCCTCGGCGTAAATGCTGCCGCCACGACCCCCATCGCCGCCATCGGGGCCGCCGTGCGGGATGTACTTTTCGCGGCGGAATGACGCCATGCCGTTGCCGCCGTCGCCAGCGACGATATCGATAAATGCTTCGTCGACAAATTTCATGGGGCGGTTCCGGTGCGAGTCTGGGTGTCGTTGCTGGGCGAATCGAGCGGACGGGGTTGGCCGGGGCTGCCGACCGAGCGCTGGTAGAACTCGAATGCCTCATGATTATCGCCGGGGCGATTTCCCCGGCTACGTAACGTCCACATGTCGGCGGGCAACCGCGGCGGCTCATCACGATAGCGCTGCATCAGCACAAAATCGCAGCTGGAATCGTCAATCGAATCGATCGGCAGGGTTTGCCGCCCATAGTGATACTTCAGCATGGCCGCCTGCGAGGTGGTCAATTCAATCGAATTGACGCAACCCTGAGCCGGCCAGAGCCTGTCGATACCGGCGAACACACCACGATAGCTGTTGATGTGATTGGCGGGTGCAATCAGCAGTGCCTGCGCCACGACCCACAAAAAGGTCACGCAGCCCGCCCAGTTGATCATGGCTCGCCGCGCGTGCTGGTGCGCCGGCTGGATCAACGCCACCCAGATCAGGAACGCAAGCATGGCGACGCCGTAGCCGAGCCACGGCGCCCGGCCGGTGAACGCGGGAACGTACTCTGCCGCGCGCTCGGCGATCATCGGCGGCCAGCCGAAGTACAGCGCCGAAGCGATCAGCACAATCGCCAGCGAGGTCATGCCGAGCACGAGAATGCCGAACCAATCGATCAGTGCGTACCACGTACGTTTCAGCGTGTCGACGCCGAACGCCGCCAGCAGCACAATCGGAGGCAGCAAATAGAGCGTGAACAGGGCACGCGGGTCGGTGAGCAGCGAGACGGCCGTAAAGCCGCAAAACAGAAACACCAGTGGCGCGATCACCTCGCCGCGCTGCCAGCCACCGCCGAAACCTCGCGCCCTCAAGCTCACGAGCCAGATCGCGACAGGCCATGCCGGCCAGGCGTACCAGAGCAGGGATCCCAGATAAAACGTCGGGCCGAAGCGATCACGATTCTCCAGCGTCAGGCCGAAATCAGCGAGCATCCAGTCTGTGAAACCGGCGTTTTCACGCAGCCAGAACGCCACCAGCCAGAAGCCACAGAGGAAGGTGCCCAACAAAAACGCGCGCATCAGTGCGACACGGTGCAAAGAGTAAACCGGCGCCCATGCCAGCAACAGCACCGGTGTCGCCACGGCAACGTAGCCGAGTACCGATCGTGCGGCAAAGGCGAAGACGATGGCGCCCGTCAACGCCACTGTCGCGCGGCGCGGGGTTTCTGCCAGCGCCGAGCAACCGAATAGCGCGAGCGCTGAGGCCGCGAAGACGGTGATGTCCGGCACATACGTGTGCGCGCGGTCGTAGAGACCGACGCAGCCGATGGCGATGATCGCGGCAAGAAAGGAGATGTGTCCGCCACTCCAGCGGCGCGCCGCCGCGAACAGCGATCCGATGCCGGCGGCGGCCCACAGCATGGACGTCACGCGGGCTGCCTCGTGCAATGGCATCAGCGCGCTGAGCAAACTCGCCAGCGGAGCGTTGATCCAGTGAATCAGCGTGATTTCGCCATCCACCGCCTGGCCGGCCACCATGGCGCGCCAGATGCTACCGGCGGACATGCCTGCGGGCGCTCCCGAGGACGCGCTGATCGCATCCAGCACGCTTTGCAGGATGCCGATGTACACCGGTTCATCCGGCTTCCACGGGTCGCGACCGACGATGCCTGAGCACAGCCAGAAACCGATGAGCGCGAACAGCGCGTAGGCTTTCCAGCGCGCCTTGTTGCGGTCGGTGGGTTGGTGGGCGATTCGTGGTTGCATGCTGGCTGGGCGGGGCGGTCAGCACATCAGGGTGTGACCAACAAAAAAGGCAGCGCGGGGCTGCCTTGATTGCGACGCGTGACCGGAGCGGCGATCAGGCAGCTTTCTTGGCGTACTTCTTGTTGAACCGCTCGACGCGGCCTGCCGTATCGAGGATGCGCTGCTGCTTGCCGGTGTAGAACGGGTGCGAGGCGCTCGAGATTTCGAGGATGACCAGCGGATATTCCTTGCCGTCGTCCATCGTGATCTTGCGGTTCGTGCTGAGCGTGGAGCGGGTGATCCACTTCACGTTGGCGGCGGTGTCGTGGAAAACGACTTCGCGGTATTCGGGATGAATGTCAGCTTTCATGACGTGCTTTCAGTTGAGTCACGGCGCCCCGCAGCCCCTTCAACACAGCGACGAGGCGCTGCGAGCGGACACCGATCCGGGATACGTGACAATTGGCTAAATAGGGATGCTGCGGGCCGAGCCAAAGCGACACGCTGCAACAAAGCACAGAATTATGCCAAAAAACAACGACTTACGCAATCTTTGCGGTGCTGGGCGGCTCAGGGCAACCTGCGGGCAGACGGTAACGCTCGTCGCCCGGTCTCGCTTGCAGGCGGTGGTTGCGCTCGACTCGTGGAAAATCCCGCTTGAACATCGCTGTTTCGCTCACATATCGCGATTGTTCGAAAAGGGCGTCCGGCTCCGCGATCACTACCGCTTTGGGAGAAATTGATGAAACGAATTCTGTTGTTTGTGTTGACCAACGTCGCGGTTGTGGCCGTGCTCGGACTCGTTTCCAGCATTTTTGGTCTGAACCGCTATGTGGGGGCCGGTGGACTCCAGCTTGGCTCATTGTTGGGCTTCGCGCTGGTCATGGGCTTTACGGGGGCGATTATTTCCCTGCTCATGAGCAAACCGATGGCCAAGTGGACCATGGGGCTCACCATGATCAATGATTCGCCCGATCCGATGCATCAGTGGATCGTTCAGACGGTTCGCAAATTCTCTGATCAGGCCGGGATCGGCATGCCGGACGTGGGCATCTACGAAGGTGAAGCCAATGCATTCGCGACCGGCGCGTTCAAGAACTCGGCGCTGGTGGCCGTGTCCACAGGATTGCTGCAGAGCATGAACCGCGAAGAGGTCGAAGCGGTGATCGGTCATGAGGTGGCCCACGTGGCGAACGGTGACATGGTCACGATGACCCTGATTCAGGGCGTGATGAACACCTTCGTCATCTTCCTCTCGCGCGTCATTGGCTACTTCATTGATCGTGTCGTGTTGCGTAACGACCGCGAAGGGGTGGGCATTGGCTACACCGTTTCGGTGTTCGTCCTCGATCTGGTCCTCGGCTTCGTCGCGCACATGATCGTGGCGTGGTTCTCGCGTCAGCGCGAGTTCCGTGCCGATGCCGGTTCAGCGCAGTTGATGGGTTCGACACAACCCATGCAGCACGCGCTGGCGCGCCTGGGCGGCTTGCAACCCGGTGAACTGCCCGGTCCGGTCAAGGCCATGGGCATTGGCGGCGGTATGGGATCGTTGTTTTCTACCCATCCGCCGATCGAAGACCGCATCCGCGCGCTGCAGGAGCGTCGCCAGGCGTAGTCGAAGGTCATCGTGAAAAGGGGGCCACGTGCCCCCTTTTTGTTTCCGGCCCTGCCAGGCGCCGGTCGGGCATGGGATCGTTGATGAAAACAGTGAATGGGATAATTCCGGCCACTGACTCTCGGGCTTGGCACGGTTCTCATGCACTTTTACGCGGTTGTCGCGCTGTCGGCGTTCTTGTTGTTCCTGGTTCAACCGCTGATCGCGAGGCAAATCCTGCCCTGGTTCGGCGGCAGTTCGGCGGTGTGGACGACCTGCATGCTCTTTTTTCAGGGGGCGCTGCTGCTCGGCTACGCGTACGCCGACATCGTACCGCGCAAACTTGGCGCAGTACGCCAGCCGCGTTTGCACATGGTTCTGGCGCTCGCGACGCTGTTGCTCTTGCCCATTCTGGCTCCGGAGTCGTGGAAACCCGACGGCAGTGAAGAGCCGATCAGCCGCATCCTGTTGTTGCTCGCCGTGACGATTGGCTTGCCGTATGTGCTGCTTTCAACAACGAGCCCGCTGATCCAGAGCTATTTTGCGCGGCTGCAACCGGGACGTGACCCGTACCGTCTGTTTGCGCTCTCCAACGCGGCTTCGCTGGCTGCGCTGGTCGCGTATCCGCTGGTCATTGAACCCTACGTGGGTACCCGCCGGCAGGCTTGGGGTTGGTCAGCATTGTTTGCGTTGTTTGTCCTGCTCCTCGCGACGCTGGCGTGGCGCGTCGCACGGGCCGGTGAGGCAGGGACCGCGCCGTCAGCGGACGCGCCTCCGAAACAGCCAGCAGCCGCGATCGATACACCGTTGCCGACGCGACTGCGCTGGGTGGGATTGTCCGCCGCGGGGTCGATGCTCCTTCTGGCGGTGTCAAACCACATTACGCAAAACGTGGCCAGCGTGCCGTTACTGTGGATTCTGCCCCTCACGTTGTATCTGCTGACATTTATTCTCACGTTCGATGGCACGGGCTGGTACCGCAGGCGTCTGTTTGCGGCGCTGTTCTTCGTTGCGATCGCCGGTATGTGCTTCCTCCTGCTGAGCAAGGACTTTCAGTTTGACCTGATTGTTCAGACCACGGCCTTTTGCGGGGGGTTATTCGTCGTCTGCATGGTCTGTCACGGTGAGCTGGTGTTGGCAAAACCGGCGCCGTCGCAATTGACTGGTTTCTATCTGCTGGTGTCGGTGGGCGGAGCGCTGGGGGCGCTCGTCGTGAGCGTGTTCGCGCCGCTCTCCTTCTCGACCTATGTGGAAATGCCGCTGGCGCTGGTCGTCGCGGCACTGCTGTTCGTTCCCGTTGCGCGGGCGATCCACGCATTCCTGCCCTGGCTTGCGGTCGCGCTGGTCATCGGTACCCTCGGCGTTTCGGCGTGGTTTGTGAAGGAAGAACATCGCAACGCGGTGGAGGTTTCGCGCAATTTCTACGGCGTGCTGAAGGTCAAGGCGTACGACGATCCTGGCACCGAGAACTACCTCGTGCGCCTGGTGCACGGTGCGATCCTGCATGGTGAGCAATACCCGCATGAGAAGTGGCGCAAGCATCCGACGACGTACTACACGCCGACCTCGGGGTTCGGTCGGGCGGTGAACGCGCAGCGCGAATCGTCGCCGACCAGCGCAAACGCGCAACGGATCGGCATGATCGGCCTCGGTGTCGGCACCGTTGCGGCGTGGTGTCGGGAGGGCGACTTCTGCCGCATCTACGAGATCAATGCAGAGGTTGAACGCCTCGCCCGCAAGCACTTCACGTACTTGTCTGATTCAACGGCGAAGATCGACGTGATCCTCGGCGATGCGCGGCTGTCCCTTGAACGGGAGGCCAACAACCAGTTCAGCGTGTTGGCGGTTGACGCCTTTTCTGGCGATTCCATTCCGATGCACCTGATCACGCAGGAGGCGGTGCGGGTGTTTGTTAACCATGTGCGCAGCAGCGGCGTGGTTGCTTTTCACGTGTCAAACCGCTTTCTTGACTTGCCGCCCGTGCTGGCCGAGATTGCAGCGAAGGAGGGGCTTGCCGGTGTGGTCGTTGAAGACCCGGCTCAGACCGATAACACACTGCATTCCTCGAGCACGTGGGTCCTGTTGGCACGCGATGCGTCCGCCCTGCGCGGTATCGGTGACGCCGGCAAACCGCTCGAACGGCGCGCCGGCGCGCCGCTCTGGACGGACGATTTCAACAACCTGCTCTCGGTAGTGAAGTGGCGGCATTAGGACTACGTGCACAGGCGTCAACGTCCGCGTGTTGCCGCTACACGCGCGTCCGCACTTCGTCCTGGCCTTCCCAGGGCGCCTAGGCTGAGGCGTGCTCCGTGGCGGCGAGGTGCGGGTCCAGCGCGGCGCGTTCGTCGAACACGAAGCAATCGCCGTGAAAATGATCGCGGCCGACGTGCTCGAAGTAGCGCAGGATGCCGCCCTCAAGCTGATACACATTGTCGACCCCGAGTTGCTGCAAATACGGGGCAGCTTTCTCGCACCGGATGCCGCCGGTACAGAAGCTGACGACGGTCTTGCCCTTGAGTTCATCGACATGCTGCCGCGCGATTTCGCCGAACTCGGTGAAGTTGCGGTTTCCCCAGAACAGCGCGTGGTCGAACGTGCCTTTGGCCACCTCAACGTCGTTGCGCGTGTCGAGGAGAACGAGTGCTTCTCCGGCGTCGAGACGGCGTTTCAGCTCTGCCGGCGGCATGAACGGCGCCGGGCGATGCACGGGGTCAAGCCCCGCCTGTCTGAAGGTCACGATTTCGCGCTTGATTTTGATCTTCAAGCGTTTGAACGGGACATCGTCGCTCCAGCTTTCCTTCAGATCGAGGTTCGCAAAGCGCGGGTCGTCATCGACGATGCTCATGAAGCTTCGAATGGCCGTTTCGGCCCCTGCCAAAAACAGATTGATGCCTTCGTTCGCGAGCAGGATGGTGCCCTTGAGGCCGAGTGCCTTGGCCGACGGTAGCCACTGCGCCTTAAGCGCGGCGGTATCGGGGATCGCAACAAAGCGATAAGTAGCAATATTGAGGATTCCTGACATGCGGCAATTTTATTCGTGCTGCTTGGCCGTAGCATCGAAGATAATGGCACCAGAGCGCGGCGGCGAGTTGCACGTAGCGAGGGCGAAGGCAGCGAAATTGCGGGGAGGATCGGCATGAACGGGCGGTGGATCGACATCACATCTGACGACGGAAAGCAGTTTGGTGGCTATATCAGCATGCCGCCGAAGAGCCGGATGGAGAAGGCGCCCGGTATCGTCCTCGTCCAGGAAATCTGGGGCGTTAACCAGCACATCCGTGACGTGGCCGACAGTTACGCGCTGGACGGGTTTGTGGTGCTGGCCCCTGACGTGTTCTGGCGCCAGCAGTCGCGAGTCGATCTGGGCTACAACGAGGTCGATAACCCCAAAGCGTTTGCGCTTCTCGGCGCGCTGGATCGGCCACAGGCGGCGCGGGATGTCGCGTCCGCCGCGGCAACCCTGCGTGCTCACCCAGCGTGCAGCGGCCGTGTCGCCAGTGTTGGTTACTGCATGGGCGGCGCGATGTCGTACATGAATGCCGCGTTAGGCAGCGTGGACGCTGCCGTGTGTTACTACGGCGGCGGGATTCCCGACATGCTTGATCAGGCGGCGGCGATCAAGGTGCCGGTCCTCATGCACTTTGCTGAGCAGGATCATTACTTGCCGATGCCGCAGGTTGAAAAAGTGCAGCAGACGTTTGCCGGACGCGCCGACGTGCGTATCGATATCTACGGCGGCGTGGATCATGGGTTCAATTGCTGGGGACGACCGGTCTACGACCAAAAGGCGGCGGCGCTCGCTCGCGGCCGAACGCTATCGTTTCTCTCCAAGGCGATCTGCTAGCCTCCGAACTTTCCGAATACCGACAACAGGCGGGCGGCACGCGGTGCCGGATCGCCAGAGACCGAGGGAGATGTCATGACCTATGCCGCCATCACGGGTTGGGGCAAATGTTTGCCGCCGGCCGTCTTGAGCAACGACGATCTGGCGACATTTCTGGACACCGATGACGTGTGGATTACCTCGCGCACCGGCATGAAGGAGCGGCGGATTTCGCATCTTCCCGCTGTTGAGCTGTCCTACGTTGCCGCGCGGCGCGCGCTCGCTTGTGCCGGCCTCGCGCCGACGGACATTGACCTGATTGTTTACGGGTCCTGCAGCTATGACGAAATGGTGCCCAATACCGCGTCCGGCCTTCAATACAAGCTCGGCGCGACCGGCGCCGCAGCGATGGATGTCAACACCGCCTGCACCAGTTTTCTCTACTCGTGGTCAACCGCGAATGCCATGATCCGCACGGGCGTCGTGCGCCGTGCGCTGGTCATTGGTGTCGAGCTGATTTCACGCTATCTCGACTGGGAGGACCGCGCGGTCGCGGTGCTGTTCGGTGATGGCGCTGCGGCGATTGTGATCGAAGCGACCGAAGAGCGCACGGGCCTGCTCGCCGAGTCGCTGGGTTGCTTTGGTGAGGCGCGCGGTATTCTCCGCATTGGCGGGTATGGCGCCACGTACGCAAACGTTGGCGTGCCCTTTGGCGATATGGCGTGGACCTTCGACGGCCCACAGATTTTCAAGAAGGCCGTCCTCGGCATGTCCGACCACAGCGCGAAGGCGCTCGCCAAGGTCGGCGTTACACCGGAACAGATTGACCTCGTGGTCCCACACCAGGCCAACGGTCGCATTATTGAATCGGTGGCCAAACACGCCGGCATTCCGATGTCCAAGGTCAAGATGACCGTTCACAAGTACGGCAACATGAGCGCCGCGACGGTGCCGGTGGCGATGGTCGAAGCGCTTGAAGAAAATCAGCTCAAGCCCCACGCCAAACTGCTGATGCCCGCGTTCGGCGGTGGCCTGACGGTGTGCTCACATTACGCCGAATGGGGCGAGCGGGTGACACCGAAGGATGTCTGCGACGTTGAGCTTGCGCCGTGTGACAAAACCGCGCTGCAACTGGTCAACGAGATTCGTGCCGCCAAG
This sequence comes from Burkholderiales bacterium, assembly GCA_016790165.1. Lineage (GTDB taxonomy): Bacteria > Pseudomonadota > Gammaproteobacteria > Burkholderiales > Casimicrobiaceae > Casimicrobium. The sequence continues at coordinate 105,675 of JAEUPL010000020.1, read as the reverse complement.
ACGCTGGATCGAAGCCGCGCCGCCATCGAGTCCGCGTACTGCGTTGACCGCAAGCCCTGGGGCACGCAGTAGCGTCCTCGGTTCGGTCAGACAGCTTTTTAGTGCTACCGACGGCTGAACGGTCGTTCTGGCCGCTTTTTGTTGAAAGTCAACTTTCGCGTAAAACAGGCTGAATCGACCGCTCGACGGTGCCCGGCGCTTAGGAGCTGAACGCCGCGTGGCGCGTGGAGCGCTGGCGTGCGCACTCGACACCGGCCGGGGTCGGGTCGAGGCGTGGGCTTACCGCGTCAGGAATTGGAGCACGCGGTCAGCGAATTTGCCGTAGGGTGGCATGAGGAGCTTGAGGCTCGAGAAGCGTGACTGGTGAAACACCGGCCGCAGCTTGGAAAACGTGACGAAGCCCTCGTGCCCGTGGTAGTGCCCCATGCCCGACTCGCCGACGCCGCCGAACGGCAAGTCGTCCTGCCCGACGTGAATCAGCGCGTCGTTGACCGTCACGCCACCCGACATGACATGCTCGATCAGGTGATCGATGGTCGTGGCGGCATTGCTGAACGGATAGATGGCCAGCGGCCGGGGACCGGCGTTGATACGGCTCACCACGTCGTTGAGCTGGGCGAAGGGAACAAGCGGAAGGATCGGGCCGAAGATTTCGCGCTGCATCAGCTCGCAATCGTCTGGCGCACCCACCACGATGTGCGGCGCGATGCGGTGCGCCGCATCGTCGCGCGCGGCACCGGGCAGAAGCGGGATGACGCGGGCGCCACGCGCGGCGGCTTCGTCCAGCGCCGCCGTGAGGCGTTGGTAGGCGCGGCGGTCGATGATCGACGTGTAGTCCTTTGAATCGATGTTGGCGTAGCGCATCGGCAGCAGCCGGCGCGCATGCTCGACAAACGCCTCGATCTTGTCGCCGGGCAAATACACATGATCGACCGTGGTGCAGATCTGCCCCGCGTTGAGGTATTTGATGAACAGGATGCGTTCCGCGGCGAGCGCGAGATCGAAGTCGTCGCACACGATGGCGGGCGCTTTGCCACCCAGTTCCAGTGTCACCGGGCACAGGTTTTGCGCGGCGGCAGCCATCACGGCGCGCCCCGTGGTGCCGGAGCCGGTGAACAGCAAATGATCGAACGGCTGCTTTGAAAACTCAATGCCAACGCCGCCGACCTCGTCGAAAAACTGCAGCTTCTCGGGAGGGAAGTAGGCCGGCATGCGATCAATCAACAGCTTTGCCAGATGGCGCGAGTTCTCGCTCATCTTGACCATCGCGCGGTTGCCCGCCGCAAAGATGTAGGTGAGGGGCACGAGGCTCAGGTTGACCGGGAAGTTCCACGGCACGATCACGCCCACGACGCCCAGCGGCTGCGGGATCACCCGGTTGCTGCCCAGCCCGTAAGTCAGCCGGTCGACGTGACGCCGTTGCGGCCGCATCCATCGGCGCAAGTGCGAGAGCGCGTGGCGAATGCCGGCGAGCGCGGGGCCAATCTCGGTGAGCATCGTCTCGTGCCGTGAGCGATGACCGTAGTCAGCCGCCACGGCTTCGGCCAGCGCCTCTTTGTTCTCGCGGATGAAACGTGCCAGTTGTTGCAGGTCTGCCTTGCGCTCGGCCAGCGTCGGATACGGGGCCGCGTGGTACGCCGCGCGTTGACGGGCCAACGCCTCGCGCAGTTGCGGCGCAACGGGGTGTTCTGCGGGGGCTGGGATCATGAGCTTGAGTCCTTCGGTGCGACGCGGCGGCGCGTCGATGGCCGTTGAAATGGCGATTGTGGCCGACACGCCTCGATTGTCCACTTCAAACGGGGCGCGATCATCGGGCGGGCGGGTGCTTCCATCGTCGGCGCAACGCCGATAGTGGGCGCGGTCAAGACCGCGTCGACTGCCCGCTGCGCTCAGTGCCTCTCGTAGTGCGGCACGGCCTCAGTTTCCGAACAAAACCTGCGCAGGTAGCTCAGGCGGTTGATCGTGGCGGTGCCGGTTCGCACCGCTTCCTGTAGCGCGCAATTCGGCTCCTGCAGGTGCTTGCAGTCGCGGAACCGGCATTGACCCAGCACCGGACGGAATTCCGGAAACGCCTGCTCGATCTGTGTGCGTGAAAAATGGGCCAGACCAAACACTTGCATGCCGGGAGAATCGATTACCCATTCGTCGTCGGAGGCCAGCGTGAACAGCCGCGTGAAGGTGGTCGTGTGTTTGCCCGAATCGAGTGCCTGTGAAATATCGTTGGTGCGCTGCGCTTCCTCGCCCACGAGGGCGTTCAGCAGCTTGCTCTTGCCCATGCCGGATTGGCCGATCAGCACCGAGCGTTGCCCGGCGAGGCGCTCGCGCATGGGTGCGTGATTGAACTTGGCCGAAAAAGGCACGACGTCGTAGCCCAGATCGCGGTACATCGCGAGTGCATTGGCGGTGGCAGCGGCCTCGACGAGATCCACTTTGTTCAGGCCGATGATCGCTTTGACGCCGCTCGCCTCGGCGCATACCAGCCAGCGGTTCAGCAACTCGTCGGCATAGGCCGGCAGCGGAGCCACGATGCAGGCGACTTGCGTCACATTGGCGGCAACCAGTTTTTCCTTGAATGCATCGGCGCGGTAGAACAGCGACGCGCGATCCGCAATCGTCTCGATGACGCCTTCGCTGTCATTGGTGCGGCTCAAGGCCACCTGATCGCCGCAGGCGAGCTGCAGCTGCCGCCCCTTGCTGACGCAGTTCAAGCGTGTGCCATCGGCAAGTTGCACGACCGAGTGCCGACGTTGCGTTTCGATGACGAGGCCGGTGAGGGGAGCGTTCATTGCGTGAGCGCCTGCGCGCATTCAATGCGCGCGGCGCAGATGAAATCGTTGCGGGACAGCCCGCCCGGCGTGCCGTCGGGCTGCACCACATCGTGTGTGTTGAACGAAACGTCGCAGTGTCCGTAGTGCACGGAGAGGTCGGGGTGATGATCGCTGCCGTGGGCGATGGCCGCCACGACGTTCACGAACGCCATGGTCGAGTAGTAGTTGGCAAATGAGAACCGCTTGACCAGCCGCCATCCGCCTTGACGTTGCCACGCCCAGCCCGGCAGGCAGGAGAGCAACGGTGCAATGGCGGCTTCCGGCAACGCTGTCTGTCCCACTTGCGTGAGACAAGGCTCGGCGGCGAGCGCCTCGAGCGACCGTCCAGCGCTCGTACCAGCAGGAGCCGTATCACGCATGGCTTGCTCCTTGGCTCGGCAGCGACTCCAGGTGCGCGATGCGAATCGTTGCGGGTGGGTGGGAGTGGTGCCACGCCGAATAGAGCGGATCGGGGGTGAGCGTGCTGGCGTTGTCCTTGTAGAGCTTGGTCAACGCGGCCACGAGATCGGCACGGTTGGCGACGTCGGCGGCATAGGCATCGGCCTCGAACTCGTGCTTGCGCGAATAGGCGGCGGCGAGCGGCGTCAGCCAGAACAGCAGTGGCGGCAACACCAGTGAAAACAGAATCAACGCCACGCCGGGTGAGCGCTGCCCGGTATCGGCCGGGAAGGTGAACGCCGTGTACAGCCACGGCTGCGGCATGAGCCAGGCGACGGCAGCAAGAAAGGCGAGGCTCGCCACGGCCATGAACACGATCCGCTTGACGATGTGCTTGCGCTTGAAGTGCCCCAGCTCGTGCGCCAGCACAGCGACGATTTCGCGGTTCGACAGGCGCGCAAGCAGGGTGTCGAAAAACACAATGCGTTTGGCGGCGCCGAAGCCGGTGAAGTAGGCGTTGCCATGAGCTGACCGACGCGAGCCGTCCATCACAAACAGCCCGTTACTGGTGAAGTCCGTGCGTTGCAGCAGGCCCTCGATCGCCGCTTTGGTGTCGCCTTCACCGAGCGGCGTGAATTTGTTGAACAGCGGCGCGATGAAGGTGGGGTAAATGGCGAGCATCAGCAACTGAAAGCCGACGAACACCGCCCAGGCATAGAGCCACCACAGCGTGCCGGCGCTGCGCATGAGCCAGAACACGAGGGCAGCCAGCGGCAGGAGCAGCGTAGCCGAAAGCAACGTGCCCTTCACGAGGTCGGCCCAGAACGTGGCGCGTGTTGATTTGTTGAAGCCGAATTTCTCTTCGATGAAGAACGTGCTGTAGTAGCCAAACGGAATGCCGATCAGCCCGGTGATCGCAGAGAGCAGGGCCACCAGCGCCACCTCGCGCAGGATCGGTGAATCGGCCAGCGGTGCTGTTGCGCCCCACAACCGGCTCAAACCGCCGAACAGGATCAACGCCGACACCACGAGACCGACGCCGGCTTCGACGCGACCCAGCGCGCCTTTGGCCTGTGTGTAGTCGGCGGCCCGCTGGTGCTCGCTGAGCGAAATTTCGGCGGCGAACGCTGGTGGCACTTCGTCGCGGTGCGCGGCGACGCAGGCCAGATGGCGGTTCAGCAGCCAGCGTTCGATGAAGTAGTGCGCCAGAAGCGCAACCGCCACCAACAGGGCGAACAGGGGAAGCGATGGGCTCGCGGCGGTGAGCGTTTCGGCAGGCATGCGCTGTGGGAAAATCGCGAAGTCTCAATTGTTGTCGATTTTGTGGTCGCCTGCCGTTGTTTCGCCGTTGCGTGATGGCGGGGCGCGCCACACTCAAGCCGCCCACGCGCCGTGTCACAGAACCAAAACCACCTCGTCTGGCTGGACATGGAAATGTCCGGTCTCGATCCGGAAACCTGCCGGGTGCTCGAAGTCGCCATTGTCGTCACCGACCGTGACCTCAACACCGTGGCGGAAGGCCCGGTGCTCGTCATTCACCAGCCCGACAGCGTGCTCAACGCGATGGACGACTGGAACAAAAACACGCACGGCCGCTCGGGGCTGATTGAAAAAGTCAAGGCATCGACGCTCGATGAAGACGCCGCCTCGACCGAGATGATCGAGTTTCTCGCGCATCACGTGCCCAAGGGCGCGAGCCCGCTCTGCGGCAACAGCGTGCATCAGGACCGGCGCTTCATGGTGCGCTACATGCCGCGCCTGGAGGCCTGGTTTCACTACCGCAACCTCGATGTGAGCACGCTCAAGGAGCTTGCCGCGCGCTGGGCACCCGAGGTGAAAAAGTCGTTCCAGAAAAAGACCCGCCACACTGCGCTCGCCGACGTGTACGAAAGCATCGACGAGCTCAAGCACTACCGCGAGCACTTCATTCGGCTCCCCGAGCCAGCCAAAGGCGACGAACTGACTGCCGGGGGCGGCGATTGAAATTCTGCTCGGCCTGCGGCAGCGCCGAGATCGCCCTGCGCATTCCCGAGGGCGACCACCGCGAGCGCTACGTCTGCGAGCACTGCGGCATCGTTCACTATCAAAATCCGCTGATTGTCTGCGGCGTGGTTCCCGTGTTCGAAGACCGCGTGATGCTGTGTCGTCGTGGCATCGAACCACGCTACGGCAAGTGGACGCTGCCCGCTGGCTTTATGGAAAACGGTGAGTCGGTGGAGGAGGGCGCGCTGCGCGAGCTCGCCGAGGAAGCCTGTGCCACGGTTGCGCTCGGGCCGCTGCTGACGGTGCTCTCGGTGCCCTACATCTCGCAGGTGCACATGATGTACCTGGGCGACATGGCAGAACCGAAATTCGCCACCACGCCCGAGAGCACGGAGATCCGGCTGTTCCGCGAGGATGAAATTCCGTGGCAGGAGCTCGCGTTCCGCACCGTCAAGGCCACACTGGCGCACTATTTCGAGTGCCGGGCACGCGGAGACTACCGCCTGAAGCGCGCGAAGATCGAATAGCGGCAAGATGGGGCCATCGCCGGCCAACATAGGCGCTCGATCTCGGCTAACAGCTTTTTGCATCGACCGGCGGCTGAATGGTAGTTTCGGCCTTATTTGTCTTAATGTTGACTTCGTGCAAGATCAATCTGAAACGACCGTTGGCCGGTCGATAGCGTGGAAAAGCTGTAGGCGGTTTACACGGGCGTGACGGGCGGGAATGTGCGTCGGTGATAACGCCGACGTCGTTGCGCCCTGCGGCCCCACCCGGATTGCAATTTCCACGTCTGACGCCATCTTTCCGTCCATGAAAAAAATCATCCACGTTCAGCGCGCACCGCGCCCGCATTGGGTTGGCAATGGATTCCGCGTCCATTCGCTGTTCTTCTATGAGCAGGGTGCCGATGCGCTGAGCCCGTTCCTGATGCTTGATTACGGCGCTCCGCACACGTTCGCACCGGGCGACGAGCCGCGCGGCGTCGGGCAGCATCCGCACCGCGGGTTCGAGACCGTGACCGTGGCGTATCAGGGTGAAATCGAGCATCGCGACTCGGAGGGCAATCGCGGCGTGATCGGCCCCGGTGACGTGCAATGGATGACGGCGGCGTCCGGCATCGTGCATGAAGAGTGGCTTTCCCAGGGCTTCAACGCCCAGGGTGGCACCGTGGAGATGGCGCAGCTCTGGGTCAATCTGCCGGCGCGGCTCAAGATGTCGGCGCCGGGCTATCAGGAAATCACCGCCGGGCAGATTCCGCAGGTCGTGACCGAGGGCGGGGCCAAGGTGCGCGTGATTGCCGGCGAGTTCGCGACCGGCACGGGTGAACACGTCCGTGGCCCGGCACGGACGCTCTCGCCGGTCAACGTCTGGGATGCGCGTCTTCCCGCAGCGGCGCCGTTGCCACTGACGCTGCAACCGGGCTACACCACGCTGCTCGCCGTGCTGCACGGCGATGTCCGCATCGGCGACCATCCGTCCGTGGTTGGACCCGCGCTGGCCGTGCTGGAACGTGACGGTAATGCCGTCACGCTCGTCGCGGGTGCCGCCGGGGCCACCGTGCTGATCCTGCACGGCGAACCGCTCAACGAACCCGTCGCGGGGCACGGCCCGTTCGTGATGAACTCGCGCGACCAACTCATCGAAGCGATACAGGATTTTCAGCGCGGCACGTTCATCCGCGCCCGCGCCGAAACGGCGTGACCGACCCAACGTTGCCCAGCCGCTCGCAACCGGGGAGCCCGAACTACGGCGTGGCGGGTTCTCCCGTCGTCCCGCGCACCGCGCGCCGCGTGCGGCCCTGCCAGCGATACCCTTGCTCGGTCGCCCGCTTCTTGCGCGCGGATTTGGGATCGGCCAGCAACGGGCGGTAGAGCTCAACGCGATCCCCTGCGGCGAGCGGGGCATCGAGCGGCGCCGCTTTGCCCCAAATGCCTGCATCGGTCGCCTCCTCGATTGGAACGCCCGCCGCCAGCACGGCGTCACGCAACGTGGCGCCTGCGGGCAGCGTCACGATGTGGCGCTCGGCCGCGTCGGGCTGTGCGCTGACGACGGTGACGGTGATCATCGGTGGCTCTGCGCTGCGCATGGCATCACAAATGCAATTCATCCGCCCGCCGCACAAAGGCTTCGATGAACGTGCCAGCGATGCGGTCGAACACCGGCGCCACCAGCTTGCCAATCAGGCCCTCGAAGGTATAGTGCAGCTCAAACTCCACCTTGCAGCCGAGGTCGCCCAACTGCCGGAAGCGCCACTCGCCCGCGAGGCTGGTAAACGGCCCGCTCACCAGCGCCATGTCGATGCGCTCGTGCGGGATCAGCGTGTTGCGCGTGGTGAACGTCTGCTGCACGCCGAGATAAGAAATATCGACCGCCGCCACCATCTGCCCGTCGCTGTGCTCCACGATGCGTGCGCCACCACACCAGGGCAAAAACTCCGGGTACGACGGCACATCGTTCACCAGCGCAAACATCTTTTCTGCCGGATGCGTCACCAGCATGGAGCGCTTTACATGTTTCATTCGCGGGCCTTGGTGCGCATTGCGGTTGTGGGCGCAGGCGTAGGGTGGGCACCCCATGCCCACCGCATCGAACGACCGGCCTGACGGTGGGCACGGGGTGCCCACCCTACCGCCTGCTTAGGGCGTGCCGAGAGCACGCGCCCCGTTGGTGCTGAGCCTGTCGAACTGCCAACGCTCGCTCCGGAGCCCCGATCGAGACGCCGCCACCCCCAGCGGGGACACGCGGAACCATTTCCTACAATCAACCCCATGAGCATTGTCGACAACAAAAAAGCCTTCTTCGATTATTTCATCGAAGACCGCTACGAGGCGGGCATCGCGCTCGAAGGCTGGGAGGTCAAGGCCATCCGCGCTGGCCGCGTGGGCATCAAGGAAGCCTACGTTCGCGTCATCCGCGATCAAGTGTGGCTGGTGGGCGCCAATATCAGCCCGCTCAACAGCGCCTCCACCCACATCCGCCCGGATGCCATCCGTATGCGCCGCTGCCTGCTGCACCGGGAGGAGATCAACAAGCTCATCGGCAAAGTCAAGGAACGCGGCTACACCCTGGTGCCGATCAACCTGCACTTCTCAAAAGGCCGCGTCAAACTGGAAATCGGGCTCGCCAAGGGCAAGAAAGACCACGACAAACGCGCCACCATCAAAGACCGCGAAAACGCCCGCAGCGCGCAGGACGCGATGAAGAAGGCCATGCGCTGACTCGGCGCACGCTCTGCTGCATCTGCAGTCGCGTTTCCTACCTCCTCGGGTGGGGTCGTGTCGCTCACCTTTGACTAAGGTTGTCCAATGGACGAAACAGTTGATTGTGTGCGAGTTGTGCCTTTACTGATCGGATCGTCGGCTTCCTCTATTGCGATCAATTCGCTATCCTCGGCAGCGGGCCAGTGGCACGAATGCGAGGGGGAGATGGCGGAGCGCGAGCTCTTGCACGCCGATTTGGTGATCGAAGCGACGACGCTGCTGTTCGCAGACGTGGTCGAGTCAATGCGATTGGTGGCGACTACCGATTTCGAAGGCGCGCTTCGCGTACGTGAACTGATCGGTCGAACTGTCAGCTGTATCTCTGGCGCGTTCGCTGGTGAACTGCTGGAGCGTCGTGGCGACGGTGTGTTGGCCAAGTTTCCCGACGCCAGAAAGGCTGCCGCCTGCGCGCTCGCCATTCATCGGATTGCGGAGGAGCACAACGCACGCTATCCGGGCACCGAAGTGGCTCAATTTCGCATCGGCATTCACGGCGCCGACGTCTTGACAGACCGGGAGTCCGTTTACGGCGTGGGCGTAAGCATTGCAGCGCGGCTCACTGCTTTGGCCGACGCTGGCGGTACGGTCCTTTCTGACAGTGTGCGCGATCAATTGACGTTCGCGCTTGATGGGCAGATCGAAGACTTGGGCGAGCAGCGGCTCAAGCACGTTGAACAGGCGATACGTGTCTATCGATTGACGCCCATTTCGCAGCCGCGGCTTGTGGTCGTCCCGTCCGGTCTTGACCGGGATGCAGCGCTTCGGGGCAAACTGGCGATTCTGCCGCCGCTCCCGGACCTGGAGGGCGATGCGCTACCTTACTTCGGTCAGGTATTGGCCGACGAACTGATCGCGATCTTTTCTCGCTCTACCGATTTTCGCGTCTGCTCGCGTCTGAGTACCAGGAACCTTGCGCGCCGGGACATCCCTTTGCAGATGGTCGCTGAGGCTACGGGTGCAGACATTGTCTTGTCCGGCCGATATCGCACCTACGCTGGCGAAGTGGTTGGCAGCTTCGAGCTGGTCGATGCCCAGCGAGGTGATGTTCTGTGGGCCGACAGTTTCCGCTGGGGTCGGGACGCTGCCGAGCAGATGCAGCCGGCGTGGCTTGAACAGTTGGCGCAGAGCATTCGTCGGGCCCTTCTCACGGTCAGTGCAAGCGCGGTAGAAAGTACCAGCATGCCGACGCTGAAAAGTCACGCGCTTCTGCTCGGCGGCATCGGGCTGATGCATCGGGGGCACCGACAGTCGTTCGCCCGGGCGCGGGAAGTGTTCGAGCATCTTCAGGAGCGTCATACGCGCGCTGCCAAGCCGTTTGCATGGCTGGCCACCTGGCGGGTATTCAATGTATTCCAGGGCTGGTTCGACAATCGTCAGCAAGAAATCGCGAGCGCCCACTTTGAGGCATCCAAGGCTCTCGACCTATCGGCAGCAGATCCCACGGCGCTGACGACTTACGCCATGGTCCAGGGCCACCTCCGCGGTGATCATCAGGCAGCAGAGCGCATTTTCACTGAGGCGCTGGCGATCAATCGCAGCGAGCCGATGGCGTGGCTACATCGCGGAACTCTGCTGGCGTTTCAGGGCCGAGGCGAGGACGCCGAAGCAGACATCGAGCGCGCCTTGCAGTTATCGCCGATTGACCCCTGGCGGTATTACTTCGATACCCTGCACGCGACGGCGGCTTTGGCCAAGGGGGACTACACGGCAGCCATTGAACGGGCAAGGGCGTCGCTCTTTGCGAATCGTTCGCACGCATCAACCTGGCGCGTGCTCGCGATCGCGCATGCGGAACTGGATGACATGCCGGCGGCCCGCGCCTACGCCGACGGCGTGTTGCGCCTCGACCCGGGGTTGACCGGCCGAACTTACCTGGATCGCTCGCCCGCAGCGCCCTACGAGACGGGGCCGCGATGGGCGCGCGCGCTGGTGAAGGCTGGCATTCCCGCATGACGAATATCACGTGAATCAACGCTACTACGAGAGGGAACGCAGACATGAGTTACTTCAACATCCTGACGGGGGCCACTGGAGCGACAGGCGCGACCGGCGCTACAGGAGCTACAGGCGCGACCGGTGCGACCGGAGCGACCGGAGCGACCGGAGCGACGGGGGCCACTGGCGCCAACGGCTATTTTGGTTACTCGGGTGCAATTGCCAATCCGCTGCTTTTTGGCGGACTCTTGATGAACTGGGGATTCAACGTCGATCAGTCGTTGAGCAATTCAACCAACTACGGTGTTTCTGCTCTGCCATCCGGCGATGCAAAGGACTACCTCCTCCGGTGCGACGGAGCCGTTCGATTTCATCTGGCGATGAGCGACTTGCTGGGTGGGTTGAAGGGTACGCCGACCCGACCAGAGACGTTCGAAGTGGAAGCCGTCGGTGGGGGCGGAGGGAAAATCCTGACACTGACGCGCCCGACTTTGATGCACTTCCAGAAGCAGTTGAAGAAGGTGTTTGACCGCGCTCGGGAACGTGGTGATCGGGCGGCCGAGATACTGTCGCAGGTCACGCCGCAATTCTCGTACTGGTCGGCAATTACGGGCCTGCATCCGGCAACAACGCCCAGGACACTCGAATTGATCTACATGGCGGTAGTTCTCGCCGCGCACGTCACTCACCAGGCGAAATTCTGGCTCGCCTGCCCGCGCCCGGTGGTCTACTCGCCGGGCGTACAGCCGGTGATCCTCACGCCGCCATACGACACGTATCCGATGGGCCACGCTGCGGAGGCCTACACCGCAGCCGTTGTGATGGAGAAGCTGCTCGCTGGTCGATTCTCGTCAGCAAACATCACCACGCAACTGCGCTTGCTCGCGCGCCGCATCTCTGACAATCGCGTGATCGCTGGCCTGCACTTTCCGATTGACGCGCCTGCGGGTTATGCGGTGGCTGAGGCCGCTGCGAACTACTTTCTTGCCAAGTGTGGACAGGCTGGGGCGGTGGTGCCTATTTCATTGGGTGGCGTCAAACTCGACGGCGATGGCGATCATGATCCGGCCGACATTCTCAGGGATCAGTCCGGTTGGTCAGAGCGAGCTGCGGCGGCCGAACGTGGCAACCCCGTTAAGGTTGACAAGTCGGTCGTTATGCATGCGTTGTGGGAGGCTGCGACCACAGAACTCAAAGTAGTTCTTCCGGTGTAGGGGTGGCCAATGAACGAACTCAAAACGCCCAACCCGAAGGATTGGTTAGACGTCGAATGGGATGAGCGTAGTCTCGCGATCGCAGATCCCTACCTCGTCTGGGCGTCGGTCGTGCGAGGAGAAGGGGTAAGGCCGGTTCGAGTCGCGAAACAGCGAGATGACGACTGGGTGCAAGTGCTGGTTGAGTACAAATACAAAGACGCAAAAGGGGACGAAGAACGCGCGTATACGACCCGAAGTTGGACGCCTGACTATTTGACGAACGCAATAAAAGACTCATGGGTGCCCCTGGATCTGCAGCGTCTGGAGGCCGAGATTACTCGCATTGAGCTTTCTACTGCATTCGATATGCCCAATCAGCCTGCGGATGAAGTGGCAGCGGTTTACGACTCGAGGCAAAGGAGCGGTCGGCGCTGCGGTGGGGCAGTTCTCGCGATCATTGACTTTGGCTGCCCGTTGCTGCACGCGGCATACATCACGCCAAACGCAACCGGGCAGCCAAGGATCAAGTACCTTTGGGATCAAGGGGCGGTCAGACGGGGCGGGCGACAAAGTTCGGGCGGCGCCGGTGACGGTATTGTTGTCGACGTCGATGAATCGATCTCGACGATGATTTCGGGCGAACTCGCCCAGTCCGGTACGCAAAACGGAGCACCGTTCAGTCCAGACTTGGTCAGGCGGGCCGTCGCCAGGTACCGAAACAGCAATAACGGGATTTCCAGCTTCGGGTCGCAGAGACCTGCGGAAATTGTCGAGTACACCCTGAGTCTTCGCCAGACGGCCACGGGCTATTCAATTGCAGGTAAGATCGCGGTTCGCCCGCGCACGCGCCGCTCGGCCCGGTACTGGCATCGACCGGAACGACCATTGAGCCGCCGTGACCACCAGATTGATCGTCGCTTTGCTTACGGCAGGGAGCTGCGCCCGACGGCGATCAATGAGTTCGTCGCTGACACCATCACGATGCCAGTGCCTGACCGGTACAAAAGTATTCGTCACGACATTGACGGGGCGACGAGCCACGGTGCACACATGCTCTCCGTCGCTGCAGGCTGGCCAGATCTGTTGGCGGATGCGCCCAACCTCAATCGCGACGCGGCGGCCGAGGCGGACATCGTCTTCGTGCAATTGCCAGCCCGAACTGTAGCGGATACCAACGGCAATTCCCTGGGCGCCCACGTGTTCAGCGCTCTGCAGTACATTGCGAGCCGAACCGCGTTGTCCGCAAAGGTCGTCGCCAATCTCAGCTACGGCTCTTATGCCGGGCCGCATGATGGATCGAGCCTCATTGAAAAGGCGATCAACAAATTCGTTCATGATGAAAATGCGGTTCGCAAGGGCGCAAACGGTAGTTTTGATCTGGTTATCGCTGCCGGCAATGGCTACCAGTCGGCGAGCCACGCTCGCGTGAAACTCACCAACACTAAACCGAGCGTGAATGTTCCCTTTCGCGTTATGCCCGACGACACCACGTGGACGTTCATTGAGGTGTGGTATCGGCAATCCTCAGGGGTGACGGTTGCGGTGCAACCGCCCGGTTCAAGCAAAGCGTCGTCTGCGGTCGGCCCAAACAGCGTGCAACGCTTCGGCGACAGTAATGAACCGACATGCGTCATCGTACACGCGGCCAACGCGAGCTCTATTGGTGAGATCGTGAATTCCATGGCGCTGGTGGCCATCGCGCCGACGCGGCGTTTGAGTGGAACAAAGAAGGCCGAGGCGCCTTATGGCGTATGGCAACTCGTTTTGAACTACGATGGTCGAGGCGAGGTTCAGGTTGATGCCTGGATTGAACGCGACGAACCGATTCTCGAACCCACGTTCCCCAAGCGGCAGGCGACGTTTGTGGTGGACGCGCAGCCGTTCGCGCAACGCGACGACGACTACCCACGAATCTCGCACGCAACGAAAGAGGCGACGGTCAACAGCATCGCGACGGGATACGCGAACAATCGAAATGTTCATATCGTGGGGGCGACTGTGGCAAGCTCAGGGCACTTTTCCGATTACTCGCCCGCTGGCGACATCACACCGGGCAAGTGTCCCGCCCCCAGCGCGTTGGCTGAGGCGGATGAAAACGACGTGCTTTACGGCCGTCTCGTCTACGGCAACTACGATTCGGTGGTGGTTCGCCGCTCGGGTACCAGCATCGCTGCGGCGATGCATAGTCGCAAATTGCTGAATGATCGGGCAAGCGGTGGCTCCGCCGCCCGTGCTGCTCGCCCACCTGCAAGTCCCCCGAGTTCGCTGGCCGCCACCACGTCGCCCCTTGCGCCTGCAAGGGGCGGGAAAGCGCACGATGCCCAATGACCCCCTCCGCCCGCGTCACCCTCCGCCAACTCTGCAATCTGGACCTGCCAGCGCCGGTGCTGCTGCCTTCGCTGTTGCCCGCCATCCGCAACGTCGTGCCCGCCACCCACGCGGCGTTCTTTTACGTCGACGCCAACGGCAACATGGTGAATATGTATGCCGAGCGCATGTTGCCGCCCGAGGCGATGGCGCGGTACTACGAGCGCCACTACCGCTCTGATTCGTCGGCGTTTTCGCGAGCCTGGGCGCGGTTGCTGGCGTCACACGATCCGGTGTCGTCGCGCACCGTGACGGCGGCGGAAAAGGCGGGCGACTACTACCGCGATGTGTTGTCGCAGCTTGATGTTGAGCACATCATGTACGGTGTGATTCGCGCGCCCGGCAACGGGCGCGCGCCCATTGGGCAGTTGAGCTTGTACCGGCCTACATCTGATCGGCCGTTTACTCCGACCGATGCCGACGCGTTGCGCGACGTGCTGCACTACCTCGGCGAGGCGCTCAAGCCTGCACCCTACGTGCCCGCGGCCGCGCTTGCCGAGCAGACGGCGGAGGAGGCGATGGCGGTGCTCGACGATGACGGCAACACGCTCTTCGCCGACGACGGCTGGTTGCGCTTGGTGCGGTTGGCACGCGGCGAGCCGATCACGCCGTCGCAGGCGAGCGTGGAGCCGCGCGCGCTGCGAGAGTTCCTGCGCGGCGTGGCGCTCGCCGCGTCAGCCGCGCGCAACGCGGTGCATATCGTCGATTCCGCGTGGGGCCGCTTTGCGTTCCGTCACCACCTGCTGGCGGGCGCGGCGGGTGATCATGCCACTGCCCTCGTCGTGTCTCGACTCGCCGCCGAGCAAGTGCGCCTCACTGAGGGCGCAGCGCGGCTGCAACTCTCAGCGCAGCAGCGCGAAGTGGCACTGATGATCGCGCTGGGCCAGACCAACGCAGAGATCGCAGAGAAACTGAACGTCAGCGTTAACACGGCGGGCTACCACGTGAAACAGGTGTTCGCCAAACTCGATGTGCATGATCGCTCGGAGGTTGCGGCGGTGTTGAGGCGGGCGTAGCTATCCCATGAAGCGACGTGTGACGATGCGATCGCGTGTGTGGTCGCGCGTCGGACGCCTGGTATCGGTTAGGTAGACGTTGTATACCGTTCTTGCATAGTTTCGGGCTACACTGCCAACCATGGAACTGAAATGGATTGAAGACTTCCTGCAACTGGCGGAGACGGGGAGCTTCTCCCGCGCGGCCGAGCTGCGGTACGTGACGCAACCGGCGTTTTCGCGGCGCATTCGGGCGCTGGAGCAGTGGCTCGGCGCGGAGTTGATTGACCGAACGAGTTATCCCACCAAGCTCACCAAAGCGGGTGAGCAATTCAGGGACCGCGCGGCGGAAATCGTGCGGCAGGCGATGGATGCACGGGCCATCGCTCGGGGGTTGCAAAGCGCGCCCACCGACACGATTTTGTTTGCGGCGCCGCACACGCTGTCGCTCACGTTTTTCCCCACATGGCTCAACGCGCTTGAGAAAAAACTCGGTCGCGTCAAAGCCAAGCTGCTCGCGGCGAACGTGCATGACGCGGTGATGAGCCTGGTGGAGGGCAACTGCGACTTGCTCCTCTGCTATCACCATACCAACCAGCCTGTGCAGCTCGACGAATCGCGTTACGAAATGGTGGTGCTCGGTACCGAGACGATCGCGCCGTTCTCAAAGACTGATAGCGATGGTCGTGCGCTGTTTGCGTTGCCGGGCAGTGATCACAAAAAGATTCCGTACCTGTCCTACACGCCGCAGGCCTACTTGGGTCGCATGGTTGAGTTGATCCTGCAGCAGTCGCCGTTGCGTGCCCATCTGGATTGCGTGTATGAGAACGACATGTCGGAAGCGCTCAAGGTGATGGCCCTGGAAGGGCACGGCCTTGCGTGGCTCCCGGAGAGCGCAGTGACGCGCGAGCTGAAGGCAAAACGCATCGCCCGCTGCGGTGATAGTCATTGGACAGGTACGATGGAGATTCGCCTCTATCGCGAGCGCGGCGCGCAGCGCGAAGTCGTGGATGCCGTGTGGCAGGCAGCCCTGGGAAAATAAGCATGCTTTCGATCCAGCCTGAACTCGCAATTGCGGCGGTCCCCGATGACGAGCGGGTGTGGGTGCCGCAGGCACCGGACGTCTGGTTTCGCCCGTTGTTGCTCAATACAGTGAGCGGCGGCTGGTGCAACCTGCTGCGCGTGCGCAAGAGCGGCGTGCTGTCACGGCACCGTCACCCGATGGTGGTGGTCGGATATGTCATCAAGGGCAAGTGGTTCTATCGTGAGCACGACTGGGTCGCCAACGAGGGCAGCTTCGTTTATGAGCCGCCGGGCGAGATTCACACGCTGGAAGTGCCGGCCGATTGCGCCGAGATGATCACGTTCTTCAATATTCAGGGTGCGATGATCTATCTGGATGGTGACGGCAACCAGACGGGCTACGAGGACGTGTGGACCAAGATCGACATGTGCGCGAAGCACTATGAGGCCGTCGGCCTCGGCGCCGACTACGTGAAGCAGTTCATCCGCTGATGGCCGCCACACTGGCTGCAATCGCCGTAGGCGCGGTGCTGGGCGCCTGGGCGCGCTACGGGCTGGCGCTGGCGATGAATGGTCGCAGCTGGTTGCCTTGGGGCACGTTTGTAGCCAATGCGATTGGCGGTTTTTTGATTGGGCTGGCGCTGGCGCATCTGGCGGCCAAGCCCGAGCTGTCGCCGCTATGGCGCGTGTTCTTTGTCACCGGATTTCTCGGCGCGCTCACCACGTTCTCCAGCTTCAGCGCGGAGGTGATCGTGCTGGTGCAGGAGGGCGCAGTGGCGCGTGCAATGGCGCTTGCGGCGATGCACCTGCTGGCGTCGCTCGTGCTGACGGCGCTTGGCTTCCTGGCCTACAGGCAATTGGCCTGAGTTTTCGTTTGCAGCAAGATGAGGTGAAACATGGCACACGCAATCCGCTTTCATGAAACCGGCTCGCCGGACGTTCTCAAATACGAGTCGGTTGATCTGCCGCCACCCGGCCCCGGTGAGGCGCGCGTCCGCCACAGTGCCATCGGTGTCAACTTTATCGACACCTACCACCGCACCGGGCTTTACAAGGTGCCGCTGCCGTCCGGCATCGGCAAGGAGGGCGCGGGCATTGTCGAGGCCGTGGGCGAGGGCGTCACTGTGGTCGCGCCAGGTGATCGCGTGGTGTATTGCGACGGCCCGCTCGGCGGCTACGCCAGCGAGCGCAACCTGCCAGCGAGCGTGCTGATCAAACTGCCGCAGCACGTCAGCGAACAACACATCGCAGCGGGCTTCCTGCGTGCGATGACCGTCGAATACCTGCTCAATCGCACCTACAAATGCAAGCCGGGTGACACCATCCTGTTCCACGCGGCGGCCGGTGGGGTGGGCCTGATCGCTGCCCAGTGGTGCCGCGCCATCGGCGTCAACATGATTGGCACCGTCGGCAGCGAGGACAAGGGCAAGCTCGCACTCGACCACGGCTGCAAGCACGTCATTAACTACAACACCGAAAACTTTGTCGAGCGGGTGAAAGAAATCACGGGTGGAAAAAAGGTGCCCGTGGTCTACGACAGCGTGGGCAAGGACACCTGGCCCGCCTCGCTCGACTGCCTGCAACCGCTCGGCCTGATGGTCAGCTTTGGCAATTCGTCCGGCCCGGTGACCGGCGTTGATCTCGGCATCCTCGCCGCCAAGGGATCACTTTACGTGACTCGGCAGACGCTCATGGCCTACACCAGCAGCCGCGCTACCACCGAGGAAATGGCCAACAACGTCTTCAACATGATGAAGGACGGCAAGATCGACCTCGCCGCCCGCCAGACGTACTCTCTCGCTGACGCCGCGCAGGCGCATCGTGACCTCGAAGCGCGGAAGACGGTGGGTGGGGTGATTCTGGTGCCGTAGTTGGGGGTCGTGACGCGTCGGCGCGTCAGTGTTCACGCAAGCATTAATCCAAAATGCTCGGCAAACGGCAGGAAGTCGCGATCGCGCGTTAGCAGTGCGACTTCGTGCCTCATGCAGTAGGTTGCGATCAGGGCGTCAACAGTACCGCGTACGGTAATGCCGCGAGCGCGCAGGAATCGGCACTTCGTCGCCGCATCTACTGCCAGTTCGGTACCGCCGAGTGACGTTTGTTCCAACCGAAGCAGTAACCGCCTGGCGTCGTTGAAGTGCTTGTCGACCGAAAATCCGCGCAATACTTCGGCCAGAATAATGTCGCCGACGACGATACGTTCCGAGTCAAGCATCGAGTCCAGGCGATTTGCTTCGTCGCTTGTCGTCCCCCGAAAGTAGTCGATCCAGACCGAGGAATCGACCAGAATCACCGCTTGTTGCGATCCGCTTCGAGATCGCCTTCCCACGAAAGTTTGCCTCGAAGTCTGCGCAGATCGGCCTGTTGTTTGAGCAACACCAGTGTGCGCAACCCGAGCTCAACGGCCTCACGCTTGGTGCGCAGACCGGTTGCGCGCAGGGTTTGCTTCATCAGCGTGTCGTCAATCACAATGTTGGTGCGCATAGCTTCGCTGAATGATGTGTACTTAATTTAGAATTATACACATTGCTGCGTGTCGTTCCATGCCCTGCAGCGAGTAGCCTCGATTCCGCTTCGCTGCATCGCGGCGACAGATGCTCCGCTGGCACCTACAGCACCGCGAACTCGACGACGATGTCACCGGCGACCGCGCGTTTGACGCCTCGCACCGCAAGCGCGTCCGCCGCCGCGCCGTGTAGCGCAACGCCCATGCGGGCTGCGTCCGCAACCGGATAACCCTGCGCCATCAGTGCGCCAATCACACCGGCGAGGACGTCGCCGGTGCCTGCCGTGGCCAGCAGCGGATTGCCCGTGGTATTGATTGTTGCGTGGCGCCCATCGTCGACAACCGTTCCCGCACCTTTCAATACGGCAACGCAATTCAACCGCGCCGCGAGTGCACGCGCCGCCTGCAGCCGGTCGCGCTGAACGTCGCTTGTCGTTGCGCCGAGAATGCGTGCCGCCTCAGCCGGGTGCGGCGTGATCACGGTGCCCGCAGTTCGCGCGGCGACGGCCCGCTGCAACGACGCGGAAAGCGCGAGCAGGTTGAGCGCATCGGCATCCAGCAATAGCGGTACATCGCGCTTCAACGCGCTCGTCAGCAGGCGCTTCGCGGCGGCACTTTGGCCCATGCCGCAACCGACGACCCATACCGTGCAGTCGTCCAGCGCCGCGGTATCACGGGCGCCGCGCATCATCACCTCGGGCATGTGTGGATCGACCTGCGGATGCGGATCGGCCAGCCAGCCCACTTTCACCTTGCCCGCGCCCATGCGCATGGCGGCGCGGCTGGCCAGAAGCGCGGCGCCCAGCATGCCGCTGGCGCCGCCGATGATGCCCAGCGTGCCACGGCTGCCCTTGTGTTCGTTGGCGCGGAGGCGTCGAAGCGACGACTGCGCCTGTTCGAGGCCATAGGTGGAGATCGCGGTATCGGCCGGCGTGTCCAGTCCGAGTGTGGAGACGTGCACGCGGCCCGCGTAGTCGAGCGCGGGGCCGGTGAACAAGCCCGGCTTGCCCGCGATGAAGGTGAGGGTGTGGTCGGCGGTGACCGCGCAATCGCCGACTAGTGCGCCGGTGTCGGCGTCGATGCCGCTGGGCACGTCGAGCGCGAGCACACACGCGCCATCGCGCCTGGCATCCGCGACTGCCTGCACGACGGCCCGGTAGCTTGCATCCAGCGGCCGTTTCAGACCGATACCGAACAGGCCGTCAACGATCCAGCGTGCCCCGGACAGCGCGTCCAGTGAGCGTTCGATACGCACCCTCGTGTCCACCGCACGCTGGCGTGCCTGCGCGGCGTCGGCGGGCAGCCGGTCGCCGTCTCCGGTGACGATCACGACGGGCTGGAAGCCGGTTGCCTGGAGGTCGGCTGCGCATGCGAACGCGTCGCCCCCGTTGTTGCCCGGCCCGGCGACGAGTGCGATCTTGTCACGCTTGGTGCATCGTTCACTGAGAAATTCGGCCGCTGCCTTCCCCGCGCGCCGCATCAGATCGACATGCGCGTTTTGCGCCTCCACGCGGCGGATGTCTGCGCTGCGCAGCAGCGGCTCGGCAAACACTTTCAGGGGCGGAACGATCGGATTCACGGTGGGCGAATTGAGAAAGACGCGTGCGCCCTAAAATTCAAGGCTTCCCTGCATTGAAGCACAAGAAGCACTGTCCATGTCGACCAAAGCCGACGCCGCCAAAAAAGCCGCCGAAAAAGAAGCCCAATCCTGGGGCGCCGAGCCAACCGACGACCCGATCCCCGTCACCATCCTGACCGGGTTTCTGGGTGCCGGCAAGACCACGCTGTTGAATCGAATTCTCAAGGAGAACCACGGCGAAAAGATCGCCGTGATCGAGAACGAGTTTGGCGAAGAGGGTGTCGACAACGAGATTCTGGCCGACACCAAGGAGCAGATCGTTGAGATGAACAACGGCTGCATCTGCTGCACTGTGCGTGGCGATTTGATTCGCATTCTCAACAGTCTCTACAAGCGCCGCAGTAAAGGCGAGTTCAATTTCAGCCGCGTCATCATCGAGACGACCGGCATGGCCGACCCGGCGCCGGTCGCGCAAACCTTCTTCGCCGACGAAAAGGTCAACGAGCGCTATCTGCTCGATGCCGTGGTGACGGTGGTGGATGCCAAGCACGGCCTCACGCAGCTCAAGGACTTCAGCGAGGCGCAGCAGCAGGTGGCGTTCGCGGATCGTCTGCTGGTGTCAAAAACGGACGTCACGGCTGAAGAAGAAACGCAACAGCTCATGGAGCGCCTTCGCAAGCTTAATGTGCGCGCCCCGATCAAGAAGGTGCACTTCGGCGAAACGCCGATTCAGGAGTTGCTCGACATTCGTGGCTTCAACCTGAACGCGATCCTCGAAATCCAGCCGGATTTTCTGACCAGCGACGACCATGAGCACCACGACGAGGTGCACAGCTTCGTCATCAAGAGCGAGAAGCCGCTCGACGTGCGCAAGGTGGATCGTTACATCGGCTCGCTGATCAACCTCTATGGCGAGCAGATGCTGCGCTACAAGGGCATCCTCTACATCAAAGGCGAGCCGCGCCGCGTGGTGTTCCAGGGCGTGCACATGATGGCAGGGTTTGACTTCGCCAGCGAGTGGCCGGAAGGTGCGAAAAAGGAAAGCACCATCGTCTTTATCGGTCGCAAGCTGCCGGAGGCCTTGTTCCGCGAGCTGTTCGAAGACTGCTTCGCCACCAACGAAACGCCCGATGATCCAAAGGCGTATGCGCAGGGGCAGGCCGGCTAGTTGCGAGGTGATTACACGTGGCGCGTAAGGCAAAAACCTGGGCGGAAAAGATGAACGCACCGGAGCCGCACATCGAGCTGACGGACAAACCGTTCGCTGGCATCCCGGCGGGGACGCGCATGCTGATTTCGTCGCCCAGAGAGCTCGCTGCCTGGCTGCGAGATCACGTCCCGTCAGGCCACACAATTACCGTGCCCGCGCTACGTCTTGCGCTAGCGGAGGCGCGCGGTGCTCAGGCGGCGTGCCCGCTGACGACGAGCATTTTTCTGCGCATCGCAGCCGAGGCCGCGTGGGACGAGATTGACGCCGGTGCCAAGCTCAGTGCCGTGACCCCGTTTTGGCGCGCGGTTGACCCCAAGTCCGAGTTAGCTCGCAAGCTGCGCTGTGGCCCGGACTGGATCGCGCATCAGCGCGACACGGAAGCAGCGTAACGCGCGCACCGGCCGGTGTGACTCCGTCGCCGCGACGCAGCGAAGCGGAATCGAGGCAGGTGTAGGTCGCCACCGTTGGCCCTCGATTCCACTTCGTTGCATCGAGGCTGCGCTAGCTTGCAGTTCGGCCTTGACGCGACCGCCAAGCTATCTCACCCGTCACCGGCTCCCACCACGTGCGGCGGGACCGCGAGCGCCCCGCCCTACTGCCCTACGGTGTTGTTTCGCAAGCGCGAAGATTGTCGTGCCGCAGCGTATCGCGCGTGCAGAAAACCGGCTAGCGATGCGGCCGTGTAAATCGCCATTTCAACCGCGAACGCCAGGCGCATTCTCGCCGGGTAGTGGCTATCAAAAATCAATGGTGCAAACCACGTCCGGAGTAGCAACGCAAGCAATACGGATACGAGAGCGACTTTGAGCGTCAGCAACGGCAGTCGCCGTGTAGCGAGAATCGTTAAGACGCCGAACGACAACACACTTACCAGCGTCGGTTCAACGTAGAAGAGCACGTCGCTTAGCGGGTCGTACGTTCCTTCGGCCACTTCCTCTAGCACGTGAACACAACCGTAGCATGGAAGTCGCTGTGAAAGCTCGTGTCCTCCGAACGCCTCTACAGCGGCAACTAGTGCAAATGAACCCGCAACCCATGTCGCAGCGAGGAGAAGACTGATGCTGGCTGCAAGCCCCAGTTGCACGAGAAGTTGTCGAAATCTATACAGAGCACGTGGCACGAGCGACATGATCAAATCAATACTTGGTGCGCCCGCGGGAGTTGCTCTCGACAATGGTCGAGTCTTCTCTAATCGAGCTCAAGAGCTACGGGCAGTGCGTTTTGCTCAGTGCTGATGGGCGCTACCCCATCGCCCGCTTGTCCACCACCCGCTTGGCCTTGCCCAAGCTGCGTTCAATCGCGCCCGGATCGCCCAGTTCGATGTGTGCGCTGACGCCGATCAGGTTCTTGATGTCCTCGCCGAGCTTGCGGGCGACGGCGTTTCGGGCGTCCGCGCCGGCGTGTACGAAGCGCAGTGTGGTTTCCACGCGCACCGTCAGTTCGTCGAGATGGCCGGGGCGGGTGATGACGCACTGGTAATGTGGTGCAAGGTCGGGCTGGCGCAGGATCAGCTCTTCGATCTGCGACGGGAACACATTGACGCCACGGATGATCATCATGTCGTCGGAGCGGCCGGTGATCTTCGCCATGCGGCGCATGCTGCGTGAGGTGGGCGGCAGCAGTTGGGTGAGGTCGCGGGTGCGGTAGCGGATCACCGGCATCGCCTCTTTGCTCAGGCTGGTGAAAACGAGCTCGCCTTCGCTGCCGTCGGGTAGCACCTCGCCGGTGGCCGGGTCGATGATCTCGGGGTAGAAGTGATCCTCCCAGATCACCGGTCCATCTTTCGACTCCACGCATTCGTTGGCGACGCCCGGGCCCATCACTTCCGAGAGGCCGTAGATGTCCACGGCGTCGATGCCCATGCGCTTTTCGATGTCTTGCCGCATCGCATTGGTCCACGGCTCGGCGCCGAAGATGCCGATGGCGAGGGACGATTTGGCGGGGTCGAGGCCCTGTTTCTCGAATTCTTCGGCGAGCGCGAGGCAGTAGCTCGGCGTCACCATGATGATGTCGGGCTTGAAGTCGGTGATGAGCTGCACCTGCTTTTCGCTCTGGCCTCCACTCATCGGCACCACCGTGCAGCCTAGCCGCTCGGCGCCGTAGTGCGCGCCGAGGCCGCCCGTGAACAGGCCGTAGCCATACGCCACATGCACCATGTCGCCGGGACAGCCGCCGCTCGCGCGGATGCTGCGGGCCACGCAATCGGCCCAGACGTCGATGTCGTTTTTGGTGTAACCCACGACGGTGGGCTTGCCCGTGGTTCCGCTGGATGCGTGAATGCGCATCACTTTGTCGCGCGGCACGGCGAACAGCCCGAACGGATAGTTCTCGCGCAGATCCGCCTTGCTGGTGAACGGGAACTTGGCCAGATCGGCCAGCGTTTTCAGGTCATCCGGATGCACGCCCTTCGCATCAAACGTGCGCTTGTAATGCGGCACGTTGTCGTAGGCGTGGCGCAGGCTCCATTTCAGCCGCTGCAACTGAAGCGCAGCGATCTCATCGCGCGAGGCAGATTCGATGGGGTGGAGTGGGGTGGGCGTTTTGGTGGGCATGATTCGTCAAACGTAGATTGGCGCAGGCCGTGTCACGATCCCCTCTCCCCTTGGGGGAGACGGGCGCTCAATTCTGGTACGTCATGTGTGCGCGGCCGTCGGCACCACTTCGCCTGCAATCCGCGCGCTCTTGCCGCGGAAGAGGGCGATGATGTCGCCAGCCTGGTTGGTCAGTTTGATGTCGTAAACGCCCGAACGGCCGCGCTGGGCCTGCTCGACGGCGATCGCCACGAGTGTGTCGCCGAGCCGTGCCGGGGCGAGGATTTCAATCGAGAATCCGCTGGCGACGGTGTTCTGGTTGCAGGCGTTGCAGGCGTAGGCGAACGCCGTGTCGCAGAGCAGCGCCATGTAGCCGCCGTGGCAGATGTCGTGGCCGTTCACCATATCGCGGCGCACGGTCATCGTCACGGTCGCCGAGCCGAGTGCCACCTGTTCCACCACCATGCCGGCGGCCCGCGCGGCGTGGTCGCGCGAAAACATCGCGTCGGCGACTTGACGGGGCGTCGGCGTGCTCGACGCGTGCGAATCAGAGGAACCGTCCATCCGCCCAGCCTTTACGTTGCAGCAGGATCGACTGGCGATAACGGTCGTCGCCAGTGTGCGCCTGCAGGTTGACCAGAATCGCATTGATCAGCGTGAGGCCGATGCGATCCGCCGTGGCCAGCGGCCCTTCCGGGTGGCCGAGGCCGAGTTTCATGGCGGTGTCCACGCCCGCCGCGTCGGCCACGCCCTGCACCACGGCGTCCGCTGCCTCGTTGGCGAGCATGGCGATGGTGCGCGCGGCGATCAGGCCCGGCACATCGTCGACGACCGAAACGTCAATGCCAAGCGCGCGGAACAGGCCGACGGCGTCTTTCAGCGCGGCGTCGGTGGTGAGGTCGCCTTTGGCGAGCGCCACACGTTTCGTGGTGGCGAAATTGCGCGAGAGGTCGAGCGTCACCGCGTTGGGTACTTCGTCTTCAAACGCCACCTGCGTGGCGGTGCGCCCGTCGGTCAGGCAGATCGTGGCGTTGCCCGCACGCAGCATGCCCGCGCCGAACGGGTCTTCCTCTTTGCGCGATTGCACTTTGATACCGGCGGCCTTGATCCGCTCCACCAGCGGAGCGAGGGCGCCGGATTCCGTGAGCACCTGCACCATCGTAGGCTTCGGTCCGTCTGGCGAGGCGGGCGCCGCGGGTACGCCCTCCGGATAACGGTAGAAGCCGCGACCGTTCTTGCGGCCGAACAGGCCGCCGGCGACCATTTCCTCCTGGGTGAGACTCGGGCGATAGCGGCTGTCCTGATAGTAGGCGTTCCACACGCTCTTGGTGACCATGAGATTGACGTCAAGGCCGATCAGGTCAAGCAGCTCGAACGGGCCGAGCTTGAAACCGCCCGCTTCGCGCATCACGAGATCAATGGTCGCGACATCGGCAGCACCGCTTTCAAGTGCGCGGAAGGCCTCGCCGTAATAGGGCCGTGCCACGCGGTTGGCGATGAATCCTGGGGTGCTCTTGCAGGGTACCGGCGTTTTCTTCCACTCCAGCGCGGCATCGGCCACGCGCTGCGCCGCCTCAGGCGCGGTGAGATGACCGCGCACGACCTCCACCAGCGGCATCAGCGGCGCCGGGTTGAAGAAATGCATGCCGACGACATTGTGCGGTCGTGCGAGGCCGTTGGCAATGGCCGTGATCGAGATCGACGACGTGTTGGTGCCGAGAACAGTGGTCTCGCTGCAAATGCCTTCGAGCGATTTGAATAGCGCCTGCTTTGCACCAAGGTCTTCGACGATGGCTTCGATGACGAGGTCGCAGTCGTGGAAATCGGCGAGATCCACCGCGGCCTTCATGCGCGCGACGGTGGCGGCGGCGGCTTCGGCCGTGAGCTTGCCTTTCGCCGCAAGCGCGGCGAGGGTGTCGCCGGTTTTGGCGATGGCGGCGGTCGCCGCCCCATCGCGGGCGTCGTACAGCTTGACGGCGCAACCGGCTTGCGCGGCGACCTGCGCGATGCCCGCGCCCATGGTGCCAGCGCCAATGACGCCAACGGTGTTGAAGGTGAGGCTCATGTTGGTTTTAGGACGAAAGACGAATGACGAATGACGAATGACGAAGCGTAGCGGTCATTCCCGCGACGCGGTAACTCAGACCGACCGCCGCTGGGAACGCCCGGCGAGTGCACACGTGGCGCCCACCTGACTGATTTGATGCGGAATGTTCTCCGATGAATTGGCTTTTTGGTGGTAACGACCAGCGGGCGGTCGTTACAGGCTAAAAAACAAGAAAGTCAACTCGACCGATAACTACGCTGCATCGACCGCCGGCTGGTCGATGGCGCGGAAAAGCTGCTGCGGCGCGTTATTTGCCCTTGAACTGTGGCGCGCGCTTTTCCTTGAACGCCGCGACGCCTTCGCGGTAGTCCTCGGAGAACCCGCACTCACGCATGAAGCGGCCTTCGAGTTCCAGCTGGGCGTCGAACGTGTTGTTCGGGCTTTGGTAGATGGCCTGCTTGGTCCGCGCGTAGCCGAGCGTCGGCCCGGCGGCGAGCTGCGCGGCGAGGGCGGCAATGTGTCCGGGAAAATCCGCATCGGGAATGGCGGCCCAAATCAGGCCCAGTTCGGCCGCCCGTGTCGCGGATATTTTGTCGCCCAGCAGGGCCAGGCCCATCGCGCGCTGCGTGCCGACCAGCCGTGGCAGAAAGTAAGACCCGCCGGTGTCTGGAATCAGGCCCAGCTTGCAGAACGGTTGCAGAAAGCTCGCACTCTCGGCAGCGATGACCAGATCGCAGGCCAGCGCGAAATTGCAGCCGGCGCCGGCCGCGACGCCGTTGACCGCTGCGATCACCGGAATGGGCAACGCGCGGATCGATTTCACCAGCGGCGCGTAGTTCTTTTCCACCGATTCGCCGAGGTCGACGGCCTGGCCGGGGGCCACCGCGCGGTCGTTCAAGTCCTGGCCAGCGCAGAATCCTCGCCCGGCGCCGGTGATCACCAGCACGCGCGCGGCATCTGACCCCAGACGGGCGATGGCCGCGCGCAGCTCGGCGTGCATCGCCTGGGTGAAGGAATTCATGCGGTCCGGGCGATTGAGCGTGATCCGCGCCACGCCGTCCTGCACGTCGTAGACGATGGTTTCGAAACTCGTGTGGCTCATGACTGAATCGTGTTGACTGACCGGTCGGTCGGGAATAACATACCGAACATTAGCGACTTTCTTGATCTGGTGCAAGGTCGTACGAGGTAATCATGTATACGCAAGCTATTGATGTGGGTCCGGTCGACGCGACGGCGAGCCGTTCCACGACACCTCAAGACGACGAATTCCTCAAGCGTATCGCGCGCGACGAAAAAATAGAACCGCAGGACCCGATGCCGGAGGCCTACCGCAAAACCCTCATCCGGCAGATCTCGCAGCACGCCCACTCGGAGGTCGTCGGCATGCTGCCCGAGGGCGGCTGGATCACCCGGGCGCCGTCGCTCAAACGCAAGGAAATTCTGCTCGCTAAAGTGCAGGACGAGGGCGGCCATGGGTTGTATCTCTACAGCGCCGCCGAGACACTGGGCGTCAGCCGCGCTGAGTTGATCGACGCATTGCACTCAGGCAAGGCAAAGTATTCGAGTATCTTCAACTACGAAACGGCGACCTGGGCCGATATCGGCACCATCGGCTGGCTGGTCGACGGTGCAGCGATCATGAATCAGGTCCCGCTCTGCCGCTGCAGCTACGGCCCATATGCCCGGGCGATGATCCGCATTTGCAAGGAAGAGTCGTTCCATCAGCGGCAGGGCTTCGACATCGTGCGCACCCTGTGCCAGGGGACGCCCGAGCAAAAGGCGATGGCGCAGGAGTCGATCAATCGCTGGTGGTGGCCGACCCTCATGATGTTTGGCCCGCACGACGCCGATTCGCCACACACGGGACAAGCAACTGCGTGGGGCATCAAGCGCATCACCAACGACGATCTGCGGCAGAAATTTGTGGATGTGACGGTGCCGCAGGCGGAGTTTCTCGGCCTGACGTTGCCCGACCCCGACTTGAAGTGGAACGCTGCGCGCGGTCACTACGACATCGGCCGCATCAACTGGGACGAATTCCGGCGTGTGGTGAATGGCGACGGCCCGTGCAATGCCGAGCGCATGCACGACCGCGTGAAAGCCTTTGACGACGGCGCCTGGGTGCGTGACGCCGCGGCTGCCCACGCCGCCAAAGCCGCCGCACGCTACGCCACATCACCCGACACGAGGATCGCCGCATGAGCGCCCAACCCGCTAATCCCGCTAATCTCGCCAATCCCGCGAGCCGCGACTGGCCGCTGTTTGAAGTGTTCATCCGCAGCAAGCAGGGGCTCGACCACAAACACGTGGGCAGCCTGCACGCCAGCGACGCGGCGCACGCCATCACGCTCGCGCGTGACGTCTACACGCGGCGGCAAGAGGGTGTGAGCATCTGGGTCGTACCTTCGAACGCAATCACCGCGAGCGCACCGGAGCAGAAGGCCGAGAACTTCGACCCCATGGCGAGCAAGATTTACCGCCACCCGACGTTCTACGACATCCCCGCGGAAGTGGGCCACATGTAGCGTGTCGCACCGTCCCGGCGAACGCCGGGACTCAGAACACCCATTCAACGTCGCGGCGGGGACCCGGTATCCACGCTGTCTGCATCTCACCCTTGGCGATCCCATCCGTGCTTCCCGAATCAACGCTCCTGACTCTCGCCGACACGTGCCTGATTTCCGGCCACCGGCTCTCCGAATGGTGCGGCCACGGCCCGGCGCTCGAGGAGGACATCGCACTCACCAACACGGCGCTCGACGCCATCGGCCAGGCGCGCGCGCTGCTGCAAGTGGTTGCCGCTCGCCGCTCGCCAGCCATCACCGAGGACGCGCTGGCGTACCTGCGCGAGCCAGCGCAGTTTGCCAACCTCGCGCTCGCCGCCGCGCCAAACACCGACTACGCACACACTGTGCTGCGCTCGCTGCTGCTCGCGGCGTGGCTGGTGCCGGTATGGGATGCGCTCGGCCACAGCAGCGACCACGACATTGCAGCCATTGCCGGCAACGCGGCGAAAGAAGCGCGCGTGCAACGGCGTCATGCGCGGCAGTGGTGGGTGCGCTTCGGCGATGGCACGGCCGAGTCGCGCCGTCGGGCGGAGGCGGCGGTCGCGGCGCTGTGGCCGCTGACCGGTGAACTGTCGGCAGTGCGAATTCCCGGCGTCGACCCGGACGCGGTGTTGTCCGCGTGGTGGGACGCCGTTCAAGACGCTTTCGCCGAGGCAACCATGCCGCTGCCGACGGCTGCGCCGCCATTGTCCGGCGAGTTGGCCGCGCAGGCGGCGCAGTGGCGCCACGCGCTGCTCGGCGAGATGCAATCTCTCGCCCGCCAGCATCCCGGCGCACGCTGGTAAACCGCGAATCTCACCGCAACGATTCAATTTCATGGCGCAACACTTTCATCCACTCACCGTCGCCGATGTCAGCCGGGAAACGGCAGATTGCCTGCTGGTCAGTTTTGACGTTCCTGCCGAATGGCGTGACGCGTTCAGCTACCGCGCCGGGCAGTATCTGACGCTGCGCGCCGAGGTGGGTGACCGCGAGCTCCGCCGCTCCTACTCGCTGTGCTCGGCGCCGCACGAGGGGCGCTGGCAGGTGGCGATCAAGCGTGTCGAGGGCGGGCAGTTTTCGCAGTGGGCGCACGCGCTGTTGCGGGCCGGTGATGTCATTGATGTGTTGCCTCCGGATGGCCATTTCATCTACACCCCTTCAGTCGAGGCGGCGGCGCGCCACGTGCTGCTGCTGGCCGCCGGGAGCGGCATCACGCCCACATTTGCGATTCTCAAGACCCTGCTGGAGGGCGAAACCGCATCGCGCGTGACGCTGGTCTATGGCAATCGCCGCGTCAAGGACATCATTTTCAAGGAGGCGCTCGAAGATCTTCGCGATCGCTTCCTGACGCGTTTTCAGTTGTTGCACACGCTCTCGGGCGAAGTGCAGGAAGCGCCCATCGCCAACGGCCGGCTCGATGCGGCGAAGGTGCGCGAGTTGTTCGGAGAGTTGCTTGATCCGACTCAATTTGATGCGGTTTACGTGTGTGGGCCCGGCGAGATGATCGCTGACTGCGTCGATGCGTGTGTCGCCGCGGGCGTGCCGGCCGAACGGGTACACAAAGAAGTGTTTGGCGTTCGTCAGACGAGCGCCGACGCCGGGGCTGCGGCGATTGCTGACAACGGTGAGCGGGCGAGTGTCGCGGTGATCGCCGATGGCATCGAGCGTGTGCTGCAAGTGGGTTATCGCGGCGAGCCGATTCTCGACGCGGCGCTCGCGGCTGGCATCGACGTGCCCTACGCCTGCAAGGCCGGCGTGTGCTGCACCTGCCGCGCACAGGTGCTGGAGGGCGAAGTGCGCATGGATGCCAACTACACGCTCGAAGCCCACGAGGTCAATCGCGGCTTTGTGCTCACCTGTCAGGCCCACCCGGTCAGCGACCGCGTGCGCCTCAGCTACGACGCGCGCTGAGTCGCGGCGGGCCGCCGCATACAATCGCCGGATGCCCCGCGGACCGTCTCCAGCGCACACGTCGCAGCGCGACACCATCCTCAACATTTCGGCCGACACCTTCGCCGAGGTCGGCTATCCGAGCGCGACCATGGCCGAACTGGCCAAGCGATGCGGGGTGTCGAAAAGCCTGCTGTATCACTACTACCCGTCGAAAGACGCCATCCTCTACGATCTGCTCGACGCCTACATGACACGCCTGCAGGTGCTGGTGCTCGAGGTTGCGTCGCAAGCACTCCCGGCTCGCGAGGCGCTGGCCGAGACGATTCGCCGCTTCGTGCGCGAGTACGAGCATTCGCGCACCCGCCATATCGTGCTGCTGAGCGATGTGAAATTCCTGCCGGCCGAACAGCGTGAGGCCATCATCCGGCTCGAACGCAGCGTGGTGCAGGCGGTGGCCGATCTGATCGTTGCCACGTATCAGATCGATCAGGGCCGCGCCAAGGTGCTCACCATGAGCGTGTTCGGTATCGTGAACTGGACGTTCACCTGGCTGAATCCCACGGGCACGCTGAGCTACCCGCAGTTCGCCGAGGCCGTCGTCGGCATTCTCGAAGGCGGCCTCAATGGTGGCGCCGCCCGCATGCAATCGCTTTCCAAGCAATCAACCTCCCGCAAGAGCAAAACCCATGTCTGAACCACTGATCCTCGTCGAAAAACTCACGTCGCCCGCGCGCGTGGCGCTGATTCGCTTCAATCGTCCCAAGGTGATGAACGCGCTGAACGACGCGCTCGCTCAGGAGATGGCCGTCGCGCTCGCCGCGCTGGATGCCGACCCGGACGTGCATGTGATCGTGGTGACCGGCAACGAGAAAGCCTTCGCCGCAGGCGCCGACATCGGCGCCATGGCCGAGTGGGACTACGCCAAGGTCTACAACGACAACTACATCACCAAGCATTGGGAAGCGGCTCGCGCGTTGCGCAAGCCGCTGATCGCTGCGGTTTCGGGCTATGCCTTGGGTGGCGGCTGTGAGTTCGCCATGATGTGCGACTTCATCATCGCTGCGGACACCGCCAAATTCGGCCAACCGGAAATCACCATCGGCACCATCCCGGGGCTCGGGGGCACCCAGCGCCTGCCGCGCGCCGTGGGCAAGGCCAAGGCAATGGAGCTGTGCCTTACGGGCCGCTTCATGTCGGCGCAAGAGGCCGAGGCGGCCGGATTGGTTGCCCGCGTGGTGCCCGCCGACCAACTCATGGACGACGTGCTCGCCACGGCGGGCAAGATCGCCAGCTACTCGTTGCCGGTCGTCATGAAAGTGAAAGAGTCAGTCAACGCGGCGTTTGAGACCACGCTCACGCAAGGCCTGCTATTCGAGCGCCGCGAATTTCACGCCACCTTCGCGCTGGCTGACCAGAAGGAAGGCATGCGCGCGTTTGTTGGCAAGCGCAAGCCGGATTTCAAGAATCACTGACCGCGCGTTGGCTGTGACGCATCGGGTTTTTGGCTTTGCCGGCTGGTCGGGCAGCGGCAAAACCACGCTCATTGAGCAGGTGATTGCCGAATTGGTTCGGCGGCGCGTGCGCGTGTCTTTGATCAAGCACGCGCATCACGGGTTTGACGTGGATCAGCCCGGCAAGGACTCGTTTCGCCATCGTCAGGCGGGCGCGAGCGAGGTGCTCGTCACCAGCGGCAAACGCTGGGCGCTGATGCACGAGCTGCGCGACGAAGCCGAACCGGGGCTGCAGGAGTCGCTGGCGCGCTTTGCGCCGTGCGATCTGATTGTGGTTGAAGGCTTCAAGCGCGAATCCATCGCCAAACTTGAAGTCTGGCGCGCAGCGATCGGCAAGCCGCTGCTCTTTCCGACCGACCCCAATGTCATCGCGCTGGCTTCGGACGACCCGCTGCCTGCCGGGCTCGGGGAACCCGGCAACACCCGCTTCGGACTCTCCGACATCAACGCCATCGCGACCTTCGCGCTGGAACGGGCGACTGCCGTCCGGTAACCACCCCCTGGACGGCCGGCGCGGCACCACGTTGGTGCAACGCAACAAAAACGCTGCGATTTATCCGAAAACCGGCGCCGCCGGGCGGCGGGCGTTGACAGCGGCGGTGGGAAGGCGGATTATCGTTTTATGGCTCACACAGGACACACGACACGTCACACGCACGAAGCGCTGCCCGCGGGCCGTGGCGCCCGCTCGCGGGGTGTCGCGCGCTTGGGCCTGGTTGCAATCTCTGTGGCCGTAGCCTTCGCCGCGAGCATTCCCGTCCGCGCGCAGGACGCCGGGTTTTTCTCCGGCGCCCGCATTGGCTTGACGGACAAGGCCTGGACCTTCGCGGCTCCCGGGCTTAAGCTCGGTCAGGCCTTGGAGTACGCCCGCCCCGGCGAGCCCGGCAACACGGCGTTTGGTGGCTATCAATTCGAAAACGGCTTCGCGCTGGGTGCGGCGCTTAACACGGAGCCCAGCGAAGCGCTGTACCGTTCGGGCCGCGGCAGCGGTGGCCTCGGGTTGCGCTTCGACGGCCTGCGCTGGGCCGACACCCGCCCGAACGTCAACGTCGACGTCGTGTCCGCCTTCAACTGGCGCAACTCGCTCTCGGTGTTCGGCAAACTCGGCGTCGGCCGCAGCGACGCACGCAGCACGCCGGAATGGGCCGCCGCGACCGTCTCCGCTGCCGATCGCACCGCCATCAGCTATGGGCTCGGCGTGCGCTACGACTTCACCCCCAGCCTCGGGCTGAAACTCGAGCTCACCCGCGGCACCCGCTTCGGCCTCGACCGCCTGCGCACCGACGTCGACGCCGACGCGGTGAATTTTGGGGTGCGCTGGACGTTCTAGCGGTCAACGCGACACGCGCCGTGGCGCGTGACTTGGCGCGTTCGCCAGGCTGCCTGCGCCGCACGCACTGCGGTGGCAACTGCACTCCGTCGTTGTACGCGCCGCTGTACAGCTTCCAGCGAAAATTCGCTTGCATCGATTGCCAGACGGCGTTTTCAAGACTTTCTTGCCAAAGTCGACTATGCCGTCAATCGGCCGCTATCGAAGCGCGGATGGTCGCTGCAACTAAAAAGCTGTTGCAGGATGTTTCTGACAATCGCCGCGTCGCCGCCGGCGGGACTTGGCGGCACCTTCTGCGCTGCCACCTAAAATCCCCGCCATGAGCTCCCACATCACTCTCGTGTACCTTGCCCGCCTTCGGGAGCGCTTTGGCGCGGCGCGTGAAACGCTGCCGCTAGCGGGGGAGACGACCGTGGCTGGGCTGCTGGAGACCTTGCGCGCGCGGGGCGGTGAGTTTGCCGTGGAGCTGGCCGCCGGGCGGGCGTTTCGCGTGGCGGTGAACCAGGAAGTGGCGGGTCCGGAGCAGCGCATTGTGGCGGGCGACGAAGTGGCGATTTTTCCGCCGGTGACTGGAGGGTGAACGTGGCGGTGCGCGTACAAACGGCCGACTTCGACGTCGGCGCCGAGCTCGCCGCGCTGCGCTCGGGCAACCCGGCGGTGGGCGCGGTGGCGAGCTTCATTGGCTGCGTGCGTGACATGAATGAGGGCGACCGCGTGGGCGGCATGTTTCTCGAGCACTATCCGGGCATGACCGAGCGCGAACTGGAAAAGATCGCCGCCGAGGCAAAGGCCCGCTGGGACATATTCGACACGCTGATCATCCATCGCGTGGGTGAACTGAAGCCGCTCGACCAGATTGTGCTGGTGGCGGTGACCAGTGCGCACCGCGGCGAAGCGCTCGCGGCCTGCGAATTCATCATGGACTATCTGAAAACCCGCGCGCCGTTCTGGAAGCGCGAGTCCACGCCCGAGGGCGAGCGCTGGGTCGATGCGCGCGTGAGCGACGATGCGGCCGCCGCGCGCTGGGACGCCGGTGCAGCCCGCTGAGTGCGCGGGGTCGGGCTCGGCGCGACGCAATGCCATCCTCCGCTGACGCCATCGCACTGATTGGCCTTGACTGGGGCAGCACGCATCTGCGCGCATTCGCGCTCGACGCGGCCGGCAACGTGCTCGCGGTTCGCCGGTCCGAGGCGGGTGCACTGACGCTGAGCGGCGAGGCGCAGTTCAACGCCGCGCTCGAGGCGATTGCTGGTGACTGGGTGCGGGCGGCACCCAGGGCGCCACTCCTGGCCTGCGGGATGGTGGGCGCCCGTGCGGGCTGGCGTGAGGCGGCGTATGTGCCTTGCGGCAGCGCGGCCACCCGAGCCCCCGCGCTGGCTGCGGCCACGCTGCGTGTCGCCACGGCACTGGGGCCGACGTTGCATATCGTGCCCGGCATGGCGAGCGCGGAACCCGACGTGATGCGCGGCGAAGAAACCTTGCTGCTGGGTGCTGACATCGACACTGGTGTCGTGGTGTTGCCGGGCACGCACAGCAAGTGGGTGCAGTTGCGCGATGGCGGGATTGAGCGGTTCAGCACGTTCTGCACGGGGGAAATGAATGCGCTGATCCGGGCCCATGGCGCGGTGGGCCAATCGCTGTTCGATGCAACAACGCAACAGCGCGTGGCGCCTGATCTCGCCGATCGTGCAGCGTTCGCACGTGGCATCGCGCTGGCGCGCGACGCACGGCAAGGCTGGCTGCACGAGCTGTTTGTGTTGCGCGCGTCGGTGGTGACCGGTGTGGCTTCGCCAGCCGCGGTCAGCACGATGCTCGGCGGTTGGTTGCTGGGCTCAGAGTTCGTGGCGGCACTTACCGCCTATCCGCGGTGCCAGTCCATCACCCTCATCAGCGGTGCCACGCTCGCGCCCTGGTATGAGGCGACGGCGCACGCATTTGGGCTGCCATGCACCGTGCTTGACGCCGACCCCCTGGCGGCGCGCGGGCTCTGGCAAATCGGACGCAGGCTGACGCATTCGTGACGTATTTACTCCACGATTGCGTCATAGAATCAGCGGCAAGGGGGCCAGCCGTGGCGCGGGCAGTATCCAATGCCTGCTGTCGAGGCTTCGTCGCCTGATCCGGGCGCGCGCGGCCATTCAGATCTGCAATGGCACAACACAAACTCAAGAAACTCTTCGAACCACAATCGATCGCCGTCGTCGGCGCGTCGGACCGCGACGGTAGCCTCGGCCGCGCCGTGTGGCACCGGTTGCGCGCGCATCCGTATGCTGGACGCGCGTATCCCGTCAATCCCAAACACAAAGACGTCTCGGGCGAGCGTTGTTATGCCCGCATGACCGACTTGCCGGAACGCGTGGACCTCGCGTTGATTGCGGCGCCTGCGGCCGCGTGCGAAGCGATTCTGCGTGATTGCGGGGCGAGTGGTTGCAACTACGCACTGATGCTCTCGCACGGCTTCGGCGCTGGCGACTCCGGCGAGGATCTGGCCGCCACGGAGAAGCTGGCCGATGCCGCGCGGCGTGCGCGCGTGCGTCTGGTGGGCCCCTATGCCCGCGGTCTGCTGCGCCCGCGCATTGCGCTGGATGCCTCGGCGATGACGGATGTAGACACCATGCCATCGGCGGGATCGCTGGCCGTGCTCTCGCAGTCCGGTGCGTGGTTATCCATCCTGCGCGACTACGTGGCTGGTTCCTCCATCGGCTTTTCCAGCTTGCTGTCGCTGGGCGCATCGCTCGACCTCGACTTTGGTGAGCTGCTGGATTACTTCTCGTTTGATGCCCAGACCTCAGATGTGCTTCTCTACATCGAGGAAGTGAAGGACGCACCGGAATTCATGTCGGGCGTGCGTCAGATTTCGCGCATGAAACCGGTCGTTGCGCTCAAGGCCGACCGCGCTGATCTGCATCGAACGCCGGACGGGACGCAT
This sequence comes from Burkholderiales bacterium, assembly GCA_016790165.1. Classification (GTDB taxonomy): domain Bacteria; phylum Pseudomonadota; class Gammaproteobacteria; order Burkholderiales; family Casimicrobiaceae; genus Casimicrobium. Next base: position 69,619 of record JAEUPL010000020.1, on the reverse strand, counting down.
GCCACTGCACTGGCGCGGCACGACCGCGTGTTTGACGCCGCCATTGCCCGTGCTGGCGCCGTCCGCGTGGACACTGCGATGCAAATGGTGGCAGCAGCGCGTCTGCTCACTGGCGATCGCTCCCGCGCGCGGCAGCGTGTCGCTGCGATCACCAATGGTCGAGGCCCTGGCCTGGTGGCCGCCGACGCCGTGCATGCACGCGGGCTGTCCATGGCCACCCTGTCCGACGATACGACGGCAGCGTTGGCCGCTGCGTTGCCGCGCTACGCCGCCATCGGCAATCCTGTGGATATCGCTGGCGACGCCACAGCAGAACGCTATCGCGTCGCGATGAATGCCGTGCTCGCCGATGACGGCGTGGACGTGTGTCTGGTGCTGTTTTCTCCGCAATCGATTGTTAGCGCCGATGCGGTGGCCGATGAGATCGTCGCCGTTGCCAAGCAGTACCGCAAAACGGTGCTTGCGGTGATGGGCGGGGGCGGGAGCGTGCTCTCCGCGCGTGGCAAGCTGGATCACGCGCGTATTCCGCAATTCCTCAGTGCCGAGAACGCGGTCGATGCCGTTGGTTTCCTGGAAACCTTTCAACGCAACCAGTCGTTGCTGAGGCAAATCCCGGAGCAAAGCGTCGACGGTTTTGAGCCGCACATCGACGATGCGCGAGCCGTGTTTGAGCAGGTGTGGGGTGATGGACGGACGCAACTATACGCGCATGAGGCGCGGCGGTTGTTGAGCGCGTTTGGTATCGCGATGACCGAAGTCGGCATTGCGCGTACGCCCGTCGAAGCCGCGTCGCTTGCGGAGTCATTCGGCTATCCCGTGGTGTTGAAGGTGGTCTCGCCCGACGTCGCGCACAAGACTGAAGTGGGTGGCGTGCAGCTGGATTTGCGCGACGCCGAGGCTGTGCGTCGTGCTGCGACAAAAATTTTTACCGACGTCGCACACCACGCGCCCGATGCGCGCGTGATCGGTTTGTCGGTGCAACCGTATGTGCGCCAGCGCGGGCAGCGCGAACTCTATGTCGGGCTCGCGAATGACCCCACGTTCGGAGCCGTGATTGGCTTTGGCGCGGGTGGCATCGCGGTGGAGCGCATCGACGACGTCGCATTCGAGTTGCCGCCGTTGAACGACGTGCTGATCGCCAATCTGATCCAGCGCACGCGCGTGGCGCGCATGCTGGAGGCCTATGGCAACGTGCCTGCGATCAACCGCGATGCGCTGACCAAACTCATGCTGCGATTCTCGACGCTGGCCTGTATGTGCCCCGAGATTGCCGCCTGCGACTTGAACCCGGTAGTTGCCTACGAGCGCGGCGCCGTAGCCGTCGATGCGCGTGTGGTGCTGCGCCCGCGCGACCGCGTGCAGGCGCTGCGCCGGGCCGGCCGCTACAGCCACCTCGCGGTGTACCCCTATCCGCGCGAGCTTGAGGAAACGGTCACCCTAAAGGATGGCCGCAGCGTGCAAATTCGCCCGATTCAGCCGGAGGACGCCGAGCGGGAGCGGGAGTTCATTGCCAAGCTGTCGCCGGAGACGCTCTATTTCCGCTTCATGATGCCGGTGCGCGAACTGTCACAGGCGATGATTGAGCGCTTCACGCAGATCGACTATGGCCGTGAGCTGGCGCTGGTCGGCGTGGTCAGTGAAGGGCAAACCCAGCACTTTGTCGGTGTCGCCCGCATCACGCCAACAACGATTCCCGAGCGCTGCGAATTCGCCATCGTGGTCGGAGAGAACATGCACGGCACCGGGTTGGCCAAAACGCTGATGACGCGTCTATTTGATGCAGCACGCGAACGCGGCTACACCGAGATCGAAGGCATCGTGCTTCGCGAAAATCCACGCATGCTCAAGTTCTGTCAGGGTCTGGGTTTCGAAATTCAACCCAACCCCGACGATCCCGGTGAGCGCATCGCGCTACGGCGACTGGATTGATGCGCGAGGCGGCGGGGCGCGACAGCGCGCTCCGACCGTCGAAGGACGCCAGCGCAGACACGTACAATCGGGCCCCTGTACTCGAGCATTGGCGAGTGCAACGAAGACAAGAAACCATTGCGAACCGGGGACGATCCGCTCATGCGAAACCAGCTACGCTGCAACCGCGCGCCGTTGACGTGCGCGCAGCTGACCTCCAGCCTCATTTCACTCTTGATGTGTGCTGCGAACGCGAGCGCCGCTACGATCACCGTGACCAATACGGCTGATTCCGGCGTCGGTTCCTTGCGCGCTGCGGTCGCCGCGGCGGCGGCGGGCGACACCATCAATTTCGCAGTGACCGGGACCATCACGCTGACTACGGGGCACATTGCGATTGGAAAGTCGCTGTCCATCACTGGCCCCGGCCCCGCGCAACTCACGATTTCTGGCAACAACGGCAGTCGAATCTTTGCAATCAACGACGGCAGCTCGGCATCCGATTCGCCGGTTGCGCTGAGCGGAATGCGTCTGACCGCGGGTAACGCGTCCGCGGGCAATCCAGCAGGAACGTGTCCCGCTGCATCTGGAACCAGTGGCGGCGCGATTGTTGCGCTCGAGTCGGTTGCGCTGAGTCACCTCGAGGTCGATGGCAACACGTCGGCGCGAAACGCGGGTGGCATCGGATGGTTTCCGACCCTCAACGGGCAGACCTTTGCCATCAGCGATTCAGTGATTAGTAACAACACCGCCGTGTGTCCTGGCGCGGCGAGTTTGGTGAATGCGGGCGGGTTGATGCTGTCGCTCGACGCGACGTTTCCCACCAGCGGTACGGTCTCAGCGACGATCACGCGCGTGCGAATCGTGAACAACACTGCGGAGCGATTCGGGGGCGGCCTGGCCACGTACATGCCAGGGACCGTCACCATCACCGATTCCGTGATTTCAGGTAACACTGCCTTGACGCGAAATGGCGGCGGTATCGTGTCGTCCTGGTTCGATGGCATGCCTGTGGCTGCCAGGACGATTTTGATTCGCAGCGAGATTTCCAGCAACGCAGCGGAATACGGCGGCGGCGCTCTCGTTTCCAACGACTCTCCCTTCGCGCAAACGGGCGGTGGACAGGGGGCGATCGCCCTCTACGAGAGCACCGTATCCGGTAACACGGCGCGGACGTCCGGCGGCGGGATCAGCCTCTATGGCAACGTGCTCGCTGCGCTTAGCAATACCACCGTAGCAGCCAATGGCGCGCTCGGCGCAGGCACAGGCAGCGGCGGGCTGCGTCTTGAAAACGGTGCCGTCTCGGGGGCGCCAACCACGAACAACTTGCCCAATCAGGTCCTCATCGAGAGCAGCATTCTCGCAGCCAACACCGCGCCGACCGGCAACGTGCAGGACTTGAATTTCGCCGTCACTGGCGCTGCCGTATTGCCAATTACGGTAAACAACAGTCTGATTCAAGCCTATAACCCGGCGATCACGATCAACGGCAGCGCCAATGTGTTGGGCAGCTCGGCGCAGCTCGCGCCGCTTGCCAGCAACGGCGGTCCCACCCGGACGCACGCCCTCCTGGCGGGCAGCCCGGCGATCGATACGGGTAGCAACCTGCTCAACGCGCCCACGGATCAACGTGGCGCGGGTTACGCGCGCGTCGTCGGAGCAGGGCCGGACATGGGGGCGTTCGAATCGGGAGCGACGCCTGCAAACACTTGTCTCGACATCGACGTCAACGGCGTCGCCGGTGAGAGCACAGGTGACGGCGTGCTTCTCGCGCGCTACTTGATGGGATTGCGCGGTACCGCGCTGACGTCGGGGCTCACGCTTTCAGGTGTGAGGAACACACCGACGCTGATCGAAGCCTATCTCAGCGCCAACAATTACGACGTCGTGGGTCGCGCCACACCATCACCCACGGCACTTGTCGATGGCCTGATACTGGTTCGTCTCATGCTGGGTGTGCCCGATTCGGCCCTGCTTGGCGGCATCACGGTGCCTGCGGACGCGCCCTACAACACCGCAACTGCCATTCGTGGCTACGTTAACTCGCGTTGTGCGATGACCTATTAATACGCGGAAGTTTCATCCGGCTGCCAGCAAGTCGGTCGGGAGCAACGAGCAATTCGCTGGTCTTCGATTGCATGAGTCAGCCAACAGGCGTTCCGAGCGAAGGGCGCACCAGCACTGCCGCGTTTCCCCCTAGCTCTGGCGTCGTCGCAACTGCCACGCGAACGGCAGCTTGCTGAGTCGCGGGGCAGTCGTTTCTGCCTGTGCAGAGGCTGGCGCAAACCGCCGCTGGTTGTAATGCCGGGCAAAATGCGTGAACTCGTTCGCGAGCGTCGGCCATCGTTGTGCCGCCCGCTGCGTCGCGGCACTCACGGTTTCGTGCGAAGCGACGACCAGCCCGGCGGCGTTGAGGCGCCGGCGCAATCGGCGCCATTCGCGCAGGGAATCGTCAGCTGTGGCCTCCTGCCGACGCTGCCATAGCCACCATGCCGCGCCCATCAGTGCGCCGCTCCCGGTGATCGCGAGCAGCATCCAGCCGAGCGCAGCGAAGGCATTGAGGCCGGAGAGGCCCAGCTCGTTGAGCAATTCTTTCTGACGGTCGCGATCGAATCCAATCACCCACTTGGTATAGCTGAACGACGCCGCATCCCAGAGATTCGCGAGCGCCATAGACCCGAGCCATCCTCGGCCACTGACCAGCAATCGCTCGGTTTCCGGCAGCGCGTCCTGCAGGCCGCGTTCAACACGGTCCGGTGCGACGGCAGCGGTGGGATCGAGTCGCCACCAATGGCCATCGACCCAAGTTTCAACCCAGGCGTGGGCGTCGCTTTGGCGCACGATCATGTAACCGGCGGGGTGATACTCGCCACCAAGATATCCGGTGACGACACGGGCGGGTATTCCCCCGGCGCGCAGTACGAAGGCCGTGGCCCCGGCAAAGTGCTCGCAGAAGCCCCGTTTGCCGTCGAACAGAAACTCGTCGATAGCGGTGCCGCCTCGTTCACCGCCATACAGGGGTGGGTTCAGCGTGTAGAAGAATGGCTCGCGATTGAAGCGCGTGACCAGTGCCCGGATGCGCGCTTCGGGAGCAGGGTACTGCGCGGCGAGTTCGGCGGCCAGTGCGCGCGCTCGCGGGTTGACCGACGCTCGCCCGGTGCGCAATTCGGGGCTCTGCCCATCAGGCGGTGCGGCGGCGTACTGCGCGCGCAGGAGCGATTTGGCGCGGAATTGCATCGCGGCGGTGCCCACTCGCTTGAGACCGATCTGCTGCGCGTCGGTCAGAAACACGTTGTTGTCAATCGCCGGGCCCGTGGGATACGCCAATGGCAATTCCAGCAGCGGCAACCACCGTGTGTCCTGCCGCTCCAGCGTGACACTGTAGGCGACTCCGTCGCGCGCCACGGCCTCCGGCGTGATATCAATAAATTTGCCTTCGTTGGCATCCGGTCCGTTGCCGCTCGACGCGACAACAGCGGCCTGCATGGCCGCCGGACCGATGCTCCACGCCACGCCGTCGAAATCGCGCAGTACGGGACCGCGCCAGTACAGGGCGGATTGCGGAGGGCGTCGGCCATCAAATTCGACCCGAAATGCGGTTTCTGTGGACTTGATCAGCTGCGCGATCTGCCCCGGGCGCATTTCCTCCGACAGACCTGTGCGCGCGGCAGCGACATCACGCATTCCCCAGAGCGGCGCCGTGGCGCGCGGGAACAGGATGAAGAGCATGGCTGCCAGCGGAATGCCGAGCACGATGTGCGCCGCCGCGCCACGCAGATGCGCGAGCAGCGTGTTGCTGCGCACGTCGAGCGTGCGGTCGTCGGCGCGTGCCTCGAACAGCCGCATCGCGGTGATGTACACGATGATCACTACGGGTACCGAGAGCGCTGCCAGCAGGCCGAGGTTGTCGAAGAAGCTCGTCACGTACAGCATCAGCCCGAGTGCCCACACGACCATGAAGTCGCGCGTCGTTCGGGCTTCCATGAGTTTTAGTGGCCCGAACAGAAAGAGCAGGGCCATCCCGGCATCGCGCGAAAACAGTTTGCCGTGCGTCGCAAAAACCAGCACACCCGCGCCCACGGTGGCCACCAGCAGCATTGCGCGCCAGAGAAAGGCTCGCGGAGGTGCCCGCAGGCACGTCGCAAGCAGCAAGGCCGCACCGCCGACCACGGTGATTCGCGTGTCGAGTGTGCCGACATGCGCCAACTGCGCTAGCAGCAGCGCGAAAGTGAGCCAGCGTCGGGCGCGCACATCGGGCTGCTCGGCCATCGGCACGGGCACCGTGCGCGTCGGCCTCGCGCGCCCCCGGGTCATCCACGTTGCGATGGCTCGCTTGCCGGTCGAGTTGGGCGCGGCGTTCATCGCAGCCCTCGTGCCTCGTCGGGCGACGTGGGGTACATGGCCAGCAACCGCGTCGCATCGGCCACCTGTTGGGCACCACCCGCCATTGCCAGTTGGCCGTTCGGTAGCCAGAGCGAGAATGCGCATCCTTCGTTGTCAGCCCGCGCGACCCAGGCGGCAAGGCGCGATAGCCGCGCATCGGTGTCCGACATCGTCGTGTCCTGCCAGTTCAGCTCAACATTCTGTGCCGCACCGCTCTCGCCCGTGCGCGTGAACCAGCGCCCGGACTTCGCCACCTGCTTCCAGGCGACGCGCTTCAGCGAGTCACCGGCCACAAAATCGCGCAAGCTGTCCGGATCATGCGCGGCGTGACGGTCCGGCGCACTGTGTACATCGTCGTCGCTGGCAGTCAACGGTAGCGCGGGTGACGGCGATTCGGGCACCGGTGCGACGAGCCCAATCCATTCGAAATGCACGTAGCTCCAGGCACGCACGAGCCCATACGGTGCGCGGCTCTCGACCGCGATGCGGCCGAGCGCAACGATGCCACGGCGCAGGCCGCCAAATTCCAGCGGCACGGCAGCGACTGCATCTGCGCCGGCAGCGATGCGCGGTGACGTGTGACGCGAGAGCGAACTACCCAGCGTCGGCGCCGTCACCGTGGCGTCGAAGCGCAGCCCGCAGCGCACGCGTTCCGGCGATGACACGCTCAACACGAACGTCAGCGGATCGCCTTGCCGTACCAGCGGCGACCGCCCCGCGCGCACGACGAGTCCTTGAAGGTTGCGATAGCTCGCCAGCAGCGCGGCCTGCATCAACCCGGCGAGGAGAAACGAAACCACGTACGCCAGCGACAGTTGATAGTTCACACCGACCAACAGCAACAGCACCGCAGTGAGAATTACAAACAGGCCGCGCGCGGTCGGCAACAGGTAGATTCGTCGCTGCACCAGCTCCACCTGATCCGCCTTGGTCGCATCCAGGCCGAACGCGCGACGACGCCACGCCAGCCAGCGCGAGCGGAGGCCGCGCGCGGACGGAGGCTCCAATCTTGCCGATGCTGATTGCGTGCGCACGGTAGTTGCGTTGCCGCAGACGGAGGCTAAGGCGCCGTCACGGTGGTCAGCACTGCTTGCGCCAACTGTGCGCCTTTGCCGAGCGAATCATGGCTTTGCCCGAGCCGGTGACCGACCACTGCAGCCCACACCTGCTGGACGTCGTCGGGCAGCACGTGATCGCGGCCGCTTTGCAAGGCTTCGGCGCGCGCGGCACGAAGCAACGCGAGGCCCGCCCGTGGCGAGAGCGGCCGCGTCGCACCGGTACGGCTCGCTGCGAGCAGTTGCTGCACGTAGATCAGCACCGCGTCGGCCACGTGGATTCGCTCGATCACGGCTTGCAAACGCAGCAGCGCCTCGGCGGCGACCACGGGTTGCAGCTCAATGGCAGTGCCTCGGCGGTCGCCGCTACGCAACAAGGCAATCTCGGCGCTTGCGTCAGGAAAGCCCAGCGTAAGGCGCATCATGAAGCGGTCGAGCTGCGACTCGGGTAGCGGCGATACGCCCACCTGGTCGAGCGGATTCTGCGTCGCAATCACGAAGAACGGGTCGGGCAGGGCGCGCGTCTGTCCGTCGACCGAGACCTGATGCTCTTCCATCGCCTCCAGCAGTGCACTTTGTGTTTTCGACGGCGCCCGATTCAGTTCATCCGCGAGCAGCAACTGGGTGAAGATGGGCCCCGGCGTGAAGCGCATTTCGCGCGTATTGGCATCCCACACCGACAGGCCCAGCAAGTCCGACGGCAGCAGGTCGTTGGTACAGGGCACTTTGTTGAACCCGAGACCAAACGTTTTCGCCAGCGCGAGCGCGAGCGTCGACTTGCCGAGGCCAGGCGCGTCCTCAATCAGCAGGTGCCCGCGTGCCAGCAGACAGGTCACGGCGAGCCGGGTGACGCCGGATTTGCCCAGTACAATCGAATCGAGTTGGGCGTGGATTTCGTTGAGCAGCTTTTGCGCGGTGGCGATGTGCGGCGATGGGGACACGAAGAGACTTTCTGAATGGCGAGGACGCCGACGCGTCGCGAGACGCGTCGCGGGTCAATCGCTTGCGCCGCCAGCGGTGCGGCAGTGGCGTGCCGCGATTGCGCAGCGCGGCGCGGGCCGGTTTGCCACCGAGCGGCGTACGATTCTTCGATCACGCGACGGCGAACAAGCGATATGCGAACGGCATAGTAGCGGATGACCTGGGCAGGCCGCTGAAAGTTTCCGAAACGCCGCCCTTGACCAGCGATTTGTTTGCCTGCTCGGTCATGATGGTCGAGCGCGTGCTGCCCGACCGCGTGCTGGGAGTGGGCCGCGGCGGTGCCCGGTGGTCGTTGTTCGCGCCGCTTGCGATCACTTCGCTGCGTGAGAGATTTCCGCAGCCTCTCAAGCTGACCGAGCCCGGGAACAGCCATGGCGCTACGCTCAGCGAGCGTGTGTAGTGGTTGACTGGTTGAACCCCGGCGATCCGTTTCCACCCGCCGAGCGGGCGCTGGCGGACCCGGACGGCTTGCTCTGCGCTGGGCTGGAACTGACGGCTGAGCGCGTGTTGGACGCCTACCACCATGGCATTTTTCCCTGGTACAGCGACGGGCAGCCGGTTCTCTGGTGGAGCCCGGACCCCCGAATGGTGCTCACCCCGACCGATTTTCGTCTGCATCGCAGCTTGAAAAAGGTGCTTCGCAACAGGCGTTACGAGGTGCGATGCGACACGGTGTTCAGCGAGGTGATGCACGCTTGCGCGGAGTTGCGCCCTGACCAGCACGGCACGTGGATCAGTGACGCGATCATCGCAGCCTACAGCGAATTACATCAACGTGGTATTGCGCACTCCGTCGAAACATGGATTGACGGTGAGCTGGCCGGCGGGCTCTACGGCTTGGCAATCGGACGTGTCTTCTTTGGCGAAAGCATGTTCATGCGTCGCACCGATGCGTCCAAGATCGCGTTTGCACATCTCCTCGCGCAATTGCGCCGCTGGCGCTTCGAATTGATCGATTGTCAGCAGCAGACGGAGCACCTCGGATCGCTTGGTGCCGCGCCGATCAGCCGTGCTGATTTTCTGGAGCAGCTCGGTCGGTTGCTACACTCAGCGAGCGGCGCACCCACCGGAGGGCGCTGGCGATTCGATGACGATGTGGTGACCGACCTCTTGAACCCGGAAGCAGGCGTGGCGCGGCGTGAGTAACCTCAACGATCTTTCCCGGATTCCATGGCAGGCGCTACAGTTCTATTCAACTGCGCCTTATGCTTGCAGCTATGTGCCCGAGCGCGTTGCACGTTCGCAGGTCGCCACACCCAGCCATCTGATTCGCGCATCGGTCTACGCCGACCTGCTGCGTGCCGGCTTTCGCCGCAGCGGTACGTTCGTCTACCGCCCGTATTGCGACGGTTGCCACGCGTGCACTCCGATACGCGTGCCGGTCGATCGCTTTCGTGCCAGTCGCAGCCAGCGTCGTGCATGGGCACGACACGTCAACCAGTTGACTGCAAAGGCGGTGCCGCTGGAGTACCGGCATGAGCACTACGAGCTGTATCTGAAGTACCAGCGCTTGCGCCACCACGGGGGCGGGATGGATCGCGACAGCCGTGAGCAGTATCAGCACTTTTTGTTGCAGAGCCACGTCGACACCGCGCTGGTAGAGTTTCGTGACGCAGAACGGCGACTCGTCATGGTGAGTCTGGTAGACGTGCTGGACGACGGACTCTCCGCGGTGTACACGTTCTACGACCCCGATCACGAGGGTAGCCTCGGTACCTTCGGCGTCATGTGGCAGATCAGCCGTGCGCGCCAGATGCGGCTGGCGTACCTTTATCTCGGCTACTGGATCGAAGAAAGTTCGAAGATGCACTACAAGGCCAACTTTCGGCCCAACGAGCACCTGCGTGATGGCGTGTGGAGTGCGGCGTACTGACGCGGGTGGTGCGCAGCGCACCGGCGCCAGCGACGAATCGCGTGGTCGTCGCTCAGTAGGACTACGCGTTGCTGCATCGAATCAACCGCGGGTGCTTTACAACAACCGGACGCGAACCGTCTTCCCCTTGATCTTTGCCGCACCCAAATGCTTGAGCGCCGCTTTCGCTACATCGCGCTGGACGGCGACGTAGGTTGAGAACGCGCCGATCGTGATCTTGCCCACCTTGTCACCAGCGATACCGCCAGCGCCCGTGAGTGCACCCAGTACATCGCCGGCGCGGATTTTTTCCTTGCGTTCCACCTGGATCTGAATGGTCGCCATCGGGGGCACCAGCGGCCTGTCGCTGGCGGGTGTGAGCGTAGCGAGGTCAGCCCATTTCACGGGACGGCCTTGCTCGTCTTCCAGACGATTGACGCGACCCATCTCTTTCCCGCTGGCGAGACTGAGCGTCAGGCCCTCGTTGTCGGCGCGACCGGTCCGGCCAATGCGGTGAACATGCAGCTCCGGCTCCGGCGTGACGTCGACGTTGATCACGGCCTCGAGGTGCGCGATATCGAGCCCGCGCGCCGCCACGTCAGTAGCAACGAGTACCGAACAGCTGCGATTGGCAAACTGCACCAGCACCTGGTCGCGGTCGCGCTGCTCAAGTTCGCCGTGTAGCGCTTGCGCGCTGAAGCCGGCTCTGCTGAGCTGTTCGACGAGGTCGTTGCAACGTGCTTTGGTGTTGCAAAACGCGAGTGTGCTCGTCGGCCGATAGTGGTTCAGGAGCGTCGCCACCGCCATCAAACGGTCGCTATCCTGCACCTCAAAAAAGAGTTGACGGATCTTGCGGTCGTCGTGTCGCGCTTCGACGGTGATGCGCTTTGGACGGCGCATGAATTGCTCCGCAAGTTTGGCAATGCCCTCGGGGTACGTCGCAGAGAACAGAAGTGTTTGCCGATGCGTCGGGACTCGCTTTGCCACGTACGTGATGTCGTGATGGAAGCCCATGTCGAGCATGCGATCGGCTTCGTCAAGCACCAGCGTGTTCACCGCACCGAGCTCGAGATTGCCGCGATCCAGCAAATCCATGATGCGGCCCGGCGTACCGACCACGATGTGCGCGCCGTGCTCGAGGCTTGCGCGTTGCCCGCGCATCATGACGCCGCCCGCGAGTGTGAGAATTTTGATGTTGTCCTCAGCGCGTGCCAGGCGGCGCAGCTCGTGCGTGACTTGCTCAGCGAGTTCGCGCGTGGGGCACAGCACCAGCGCCTGCACGTCAAACCGCGTGCTGTCGATTTTTGCGAGCAATGGAATGGCAAACGCGGCGGTCTTGCCGCTGCCGGTTTTCGCTTGCGCGATGAGATCACTGCCGGCGAGCGTGATGGGCAGACTCGCGGCTTGAATCGGCGTCATCGTGGCGTAGCCCAAACGATCCAGATTCCCAAGCATCGCCGAGGACAGCGGAAGCTCGGCGAAACTTGCGTCATTCATCAGCGCTGTTTCGTGTGACTCCGTGGACGCTTCGTTGCTGAGGAGGTGTTTCATCCGGGTATGTTATGCCCAGCACCGGGCAACGCTTCATAGGGCGAGGGGTGGCGAGACGTCAATGACCCTAATGGCGGCGTGCAGGTAGTCGTATCGACCTGGAGGCAGAGCGGTCCCGTGGGTCAGCGATCTGCCTTCTTGACCCCGAATGACGGATCGACGCGAATCAACGCGGTGACCAGAAAACTGGGCAGCGTGGCGATGCAGACCCAGATGAAGAAGTTGCTGTAACCGATCTGCGTTTGCAGCCAGCCGCTGGGCATACCCGGCAGCATCATGCCGAGCGCCATGAAACCAGTGCACAGCGCATAGTGCGCCGTCTGGTGCTTGCCGGTGGCGGTCATGATCATGAACAGTACGTAGCCGGTAAAGCCGAAGCCATAACCGAACTGCTCGATGGCAACCAGGGTGCCGATGAGCCAGATGTTGTCGGGCTGGGCCATCGCGAGGTAGACGTAGACGGCGTTGGGTACGTTGATCGCCAGTGCCATTGGCCACAACCAGCGTTTCATGCCATGCCGCGCGACGAACCAGGACGACAAGAGCCCGCCAACGGTGAGCGCGATCACGCCGACTGTGCCGTAGACCACCCCGACCGATGCGGTCGAGAGTCCGAGGCCGCCCTTGTCGACCTTGTCGAGCAAAAACACCGGTGCGATCTTGACCAGTTGCGACTCGGCGAAGCGGTACAGCAGCAGGAAGGCCAGGATCGTCCAGATCTCGCGCTTTTGCAGAAAAGCCGCGAACACGCGCACGAACGTCGGGCCGATGCCGCCTTCCTCCACGTTGCCGCGATCATTGGCGGGACGCGGCAGCATCAGTCCGTGCCAGACGAAGAGCGTAGTGAACAGCACGCTGAGCGCAAAGAAAACGATGATCCAGCCGCGCGCTGCGTCGCCGCTCCACTCGCCGAATTTGCCGGCCAGGTAAACCAGCCCGCCTTGACCGGTAATCATCGACAACCGGAAAAACGTGCTGCGGATCCCCACGTACGCCGCCTGCCGGTGCTGATCCAGACCAAGCATGTAGAACCCGTCGGAGGCGATGTCGTGCGTGGCCGCGCTGAATGCCAGCAGCCAAAACACCGCCAGCGACCAGCGGAAAAAGTCGGAGAGCGGCAGCGTCATCGCCACCATCGCGAACGCGGCGCCGATCACCAGCTCCAGCGTCACGATCCACCAGCGTTTGGTGCGCAGCATATCGACCAGCGGTGACCACAACGGCTTGATCACGAACGGCAGATACAGCCAACTGGTGTACAGGGCGATATCGGTGTTGCTGACGCCCAGGTTTTTGTACATCACCACCGAGAGTGTCATGACGGCGACGTACGGTAACCCCTGCCCGAAATAGAGCGTGGGAATCCACCACCACACGCTGCGTGGCGCCGCCTCGGCGGCGTTGACGGGGTGGGTGGTCATAGCGTGATCTGCGGCATGAGCAGTCCCAGATAAGCTTCGATGTCCGGCGCCGTCGCCCGCGGCGCGCCGCTCGTCGTTGCGCCGCTGATGAGCGCGCTGCCGCGCAGGCCAAGCAAATAGCGCATCACCAGGAGTCCATCGGTCATTGCGAGCACCTGCCCGTCGCCGTCGACGTCAAAAGCAAGGCGCATGGTATCCAGCCACGCCGCGACATCAATCGCGGAGGTTCGCACCGCCGGTGAACCGGTCGCAGCGTCAACCAGCGCGGTGCCGCGAAGGCCAAGCAGGTAGCGCATCAGGAGTACGCCGTCGGTCGTAGCGCTCGCCGGAGCGCCGGTCGTATTGCCGTCGACATTCAGACTGGCACCCGCGCCACCATGGTACGCAGCAAGTACGTCGATTCCGCCCCAGCCCGCGCTGTTGTTCGGCACGGTCGTCGCGGGGTTTCCGCAGCTTTCTGTGGTCGTCATGCGTTGCGCGGTACGCATCAGCAGCGTGCGCACCGCGTCCGGTTTGCCCTGCAGTTGTGGATACGCCTGCATGAGGAGTGCCGCGGCACCGGCAACGTGCGGACCAGCCATGCTGGTGCCGCTCAGGAGTGCGTAGCCCCCGTTTGGGACGCTGGAGCGAACGCTGACGCCAGGCGCAGACACGTCGGGTTTGGCTCGCCCGCTACCATCAACAGTGACCGGACCACGGCTCGAAAAACCGGCCATGGTATCCGGTGTCGATGGATTCGTTGCGCCAACCGAAAAGCTCGCGGCGTACATCGCCGGTGGGTCGTTGACGGTGCTGCACGCGCTGCCAGCATTGCCGGCAGAGGCGACCACCAGAATGCCTGCAGCATTGACCGCCTCCAGCGCATTGCGAAGCACGAGGTTCGCCGTCTCGGAAGTACAACCTTCGCTTGGCGGACAGCCCCAGGAGTTGTTGATGACATGCGGTGCCCGGGCGGAGTCAGGATTGAGGTTGTTGAGGTCGGTGGGGGCCAGAAACCACTGGAAGCACTCGGCGTAGGTAGCCGGAGTGCCGCTGCCTTCATCCATGTTTCGACAACCAATCCATCGCGCTCCGGGCGCAACGCCGATTTGATTGGCGCCGTCTGCACCGACCATGGTCCCCATGGTGTGCGTGCCGTGTTGGTCGTCGTCGCAAGGTGCCAGGGCGTTGAAGCCGCAGCTTCCACCGGTCCCTCCTGGGACGCTGCCGGCGTGGATCGCGTCGTGCCAGTGATAGCTGTGGTTGGCCGTGACGCCATTCCAGCCGCGATATTTGCTCTTGATCGCCGGATGCTGCCAGTCGTAGCCGGTGTCCTGCCCGGCAATGACGATGCCGGTGCCGTCGATGCCCAGCGCCCACAGCTGGTCAGCCTTGATGCGGGCGATACCCCATTCCACCGCCGTCGTCGATTTCTGGACATTCGGCGTGACCGCCGGGCCGATAGGCGGCATCGGGCGCGAGCGGACGGTCGGGTTGGCCACAATGCGCTTGACGTCTTGCCGCGCCGCGAGCGCCTGCAACGTTGCGGCATTGGCGCGCACCTGCACCACATTGGCAATCCAGAATGGTTGGTGTGCAACACCGCGCGACGTGAGCCAGACGCGCAGCGGCGCCTGCGTCGCCGCGGCGGAACGCTTGAGCGTGTCGACGACGAAACGAATCTTCTCCACGCGATCAGCAATTGCCGCGGCGCCGGACAGATCGGGCGGCGTATCGACGATGAGCAGCGTGTCGGCCTGAGCGGTGGACTTCAACTGATCAAGCACCCACGCGTCGGCCTTGCGCACGAGCGTGGTGTCAGTGGCGAGTGTGTCCTGCACGGGGATCGTGGCCGCATGCGCCGTCAGTGTCATTCCCGCGAACGCGGGAAGCCAGATCGCGCCACGGAGCAGTCTGCGACTCACCCCCGACCAAGCTTGGTACCTGGAAAATTGGTTCATCATGCCGCAAGAATAGACGCAGCGGTCAACAACCACGTCGCGACCGCGCCAATCAACGAAAATACTGTACAAACTTGCAGTTATTTTCGCGGGGCGAGATAATCCCGCGATGCGTGTGACCTTTCCGAATTCCCCGTACTCCCTCGAACAGCCCTATCCGCCTGCGGGCGATCAGCCCACTGCCATCGCCACCCTCGTGGATGGAATCGATTCGGGTCTGCAGTATCAAACGCTGTTGGGGGTGACGGGTTCAGGCAAGACCTACACGATGGCCAACGTCATCGCCCGCACAGGGCGGCCTGCGATTGTGATGGCACCGAACAAGACGCTGGCGGCGCAGCTCTACAGCGAGTTCCGCGAATTCTTCCCCGACAACGCGGTGGAGTACTTCGTCAGCTACTACGACTATTACCAGCCCGAGGCCTATGTGCCTTCGCGCGATCTGTTCATCGAGAAGGACAGCCAGATCAACGAGCACATCGAGCAGATGCGGCTCTCGGCGACCAAGAGCATCATGGAGCGGCCGGACTGCATCATCGTCGCGTCCGTCTCGTGCATCTACGGTATCGGTGACCCGGTCGACTACCACTCGATGATCCTGCACCTGCGCGAGGGCGACCGCATGGATCAGCGCGCGGCCATCCGCCGCTTGACCGAGATGCAGTACGACCGCAACGACATGGACTTCGCGCGTGGCCGCTTCCGCCTCCGTGGCGAAGTGCTCGACATCTTTCCGGCGGAGCATGCCGAAACGGCGGTGCGCGTTACGTTCTTTGACGACGAGATTGAGCAGTTGCAGCTGTTTGATCCGCTCACCGGCCACATCAAGCAAAAGATTGGACGTTTCACCGTCTTCCCCGGGTCACACTACGTGTCGCCCCGGTCAAATGTGCTGAAGGCGGTGGACAAGATCAAGGACGAATTGCGCACGCAGAAGCAGTTCTTCATCGACCAGATGAAGTTGATTGAGGCGCAGCGCATCGAGCAGCGTACGCGGTTTGATCTGGAAATGCTGGCCGAGATCGGGTTTTGCAAGGGCATCGAGAACTATTCCCGGCACATGAGCGGTCGCCAGGCGGGCGAGCCGCCGCCGACCCTGATCGATTACCTGCCGCGCAACGCACTCATGTTCATCGACGAGTCGCACGTCACGGTGAGCCAGGTGGGCGGCATGTATCACGGTGACCGCTCGCGCAAGGAAAACCTCGTGAACTACGGCTTCCGGCTACCGAGCGCGCTGGACAATCGGCCGCTCAAGTTCGAGGAATTTGAGAAGCTGATGCCGCAGACGATTTTCGTTTCGGCCACGCCGCAAAAGTACGAGCAGGAGCACGCCGATCAGGTCGCCGAGCAGCTCGTGCGGCCCACCGGTCTGGTTGATCCCGTTCTGCACGTGCGCCCGGTGGCTACGCAGGTGGATGACTTGCTGGCTGAGGCACATGCACGCGCCGCCAAGGGCGAGCGCGTGCTGGTGACCACGCTGACCAAGCGCATGGCCGAGGACCTGACCGACTACCTGAACGAAAACGGACTCAAGGCGCGCTATCTGCATAGCGACATCGACACCGTGGAGCGCGTCGAGATCATCCGCGATTTGCGGCTTGGCGAGTTCGACGTTCTGGTCGGCATCAACCTCCTGCGGGAAGGGCTGGACATCCCGGAGGTGTCGCTGGTGGCCATTCTCGACGCCGACAAAGAGGGTTTCCTGCGCGCCGAACGCAGCCTGATCCAGACCATCGGTCGTGCCGCGCGTCACATCAATGGGACAGCCATCCTCTACGCCGACAGCTTCACCGATTCAATGAAAAAGGCGATGGGTGAGACCGAGCGTCGCCGCAAGAAGCAGATCGCGTTCAACGAGGCACATGGCATCGTGCCGAAGGGCGTCGAAAAAGCGATCAAGGACTTGATCGACGGTGTTTACGACGCCGAGGAGGAAAAGCGCACGGCCAAGGACGCCAAGGTCAAACAGGCATTCGCTGCCCTCGACGAAAAGGGCCGGGAGAAGACGCTCAAGCAGCTCGAAAAAGCCATGTTCGATGCCGCGAAGAATCTCGAATTCGAGAAGGCGGCCGAGCTACGCGACCAACTTACCAAGCTTAAGGAAGAGATGTTTGGGGTAGGGCACGCCGGCGCAGGCTGACGCTGTCGTGCGCTTGCCCAGTAGCTTGGCCGACCATGCGTGGTTGTTTGCCATGCGGCGGACGTGCTGCGGCGAGGTGCCAGCAGTCTCTACTTCGACGCAGCCGTGTTGCGATCATAGGCTGCGACTACCAGCAGGGCTGCAAGTAGGGAGATGCTGTATTCCACACCGCCGGTGCCGTGCTCGCCGACGAACCAACCCTGGCGGGCGTGGATGATTACGATGCCCATGAAGGCAATGAGCGCGAGTCCTCCGCACGCCAGACCGAGGTAGCGGTTCAGGATGAGCAGGACACCGGCCACCAATTCCCACACCGTGACAGCAAGCACGATCAACAGACTGCCGGGCCATCCGCGCGCCTCCAGGAACGACGCAAATTGCGCAATACTCCCATTGGCGACACGTACACCAGCATGCGCCATGAACAAGAGGGCGATCGTGACTCGCAACGTCTGCATGGCCGTATGGAGGGACAGGTACGGGAATTCGTGTCGTAGGGTATGCAAGATCTGCATCGTGTGTCGTGGCTTACAATGTAAGATGCGGGATCTGATTTATACATCGTAAGAATCGCGGCAATAAGCTAATCTGGTCGCCATGGCAAACAAAACGACAATAAGGCAAAAGCCCACGATCACGACGCGAACGCGGACCGGAGACTCGAACGATGCTCGACCGCGCCGCACGGCACTGAGTCGCGACCGCATCGAAGTGGAGTCTCTCGCGCTGATCGAAGAGGTCGGCATCGATGAGTTCAGTACTCGTAAGCTGGGCCAGCGGCTCGGCTGCGAGGCGATGAGCATCTACCACTACTTTCCAAGCAAGGCACACATCATGGATGCGCTCGCTGACCGCTTGCTCGCTGCCATGCCAACTCCCGATCCGGGTCTGTCTCCGGCGATGCGACTACGCGGTTTTGCGCAGAACTGGCGCACGCTGGCCGTGGAGCGACCACGCATCTTTCCGTGGCTCTCGCTGCATCGCCGGAATTCGGAAATCGGCACCCGTATGGACGATGAAATCGTCGCCTGCTTTTACGATGCCGGCTTGTCCCCCGAGCGCGCGTCACTCGGGTTCCGAGTGCTTGGCTACTACGTGCAGGGCGCAGCGCTGGATGAGGGGAGCGGTTACGCGAACGGAACGTCATCGCTGAGGCCACTGCCGGCAGCAGAGGTTGCTGCGCATTTTCCCCGCGTTGCGACGATTGCCAGATACTCGGACCAGGCGCATTTTGACACGATGTTTGAACTCGGCTTTACCGCGCTCCTGCGTGAATTCGGGCTGGAATAGCCGCCCGCGCCGGGGCTACGTCCCGGCCCGCGCGTGGCCTAGCGGCGGTGACACAATGGCAACATGGAACTTGCTGCTTACTTGAAGTCTTTCCTCGGCCTGCTGGCTATCGTTGACCCGTTCATCGCCGTGCCGATGTTTCTTGCGCTGACGCCTGCCGCAACGGCGCAGGACCGGCTGCGCATCGCGCGCATCGCTGCGGTCGCCGTGTTTTGTGTGCTGGCCGTCGGGCTCCTCGGCGGTGGGCCGGTGCTCGATTTCTTTGGCATCTCGCTTTCGGCGTTCAAGGTCGCCGGGGCGCTGCTGCTGCTGCTCTCGGCGGTGGATAGTTTCAACGCCGCGCCCGGGCGGCAACGGCAAACGCCGGAGGAGGAGGCGGAGGCGCACAACAGGCATGCCGTCGCAGTGGTGCCCATCGCGATGCCGTTGTTGGCTGGTCCCGGCGCAATCTCAATGGTCATCGTCTTCGGCCAGTCACACCCCGGTCTCAAGACGCTGGGTCAAGTGTTGCATCTGGGTTCAATGCTGCTGGTGATCGCAGCCGTCGCGCTGATCACCTGGCTTACGCTTCGCGCGGCGCAGCGTGTGGCGGACGTGTTGGGCGTGACGGGCATGAACGTCGCAACGCGTGTCGGCGGCTTGATCACCGCAGCCATCGCGGTCGAAATTCTGGCATCCGGGTTGACCGGATTGTTTCCGGGCTTGAAGTCGTAAACGCGGCTGCGCAGGCACAGGTACGGCTTTTTGCATTCAACGGCTGGCGGACGGTCAATGCAGCACGATTTTCCCGATTGTCGACAATGACAAAAAACGTGCGAAAACCATTGTCTGGAAGCCGCTAGTGCAGAAAAGCTGAACGCACGTTGCCGGGTGTCGCCTTCGCCACGGGCGTACTACTTGCCGAGCAGTACGCCCGGCAACCAGAGCGACAGCGCCGGCACATAGGTGACCGCCGCCAGCACAAGCAGCAGCGCGCCGAAGAACGGCATCAATGCCTTTACCAACGTCTCGATCGACACCTTGCCGACAGCGCTGCCGACGAACAACAAGCCGCCCACCGGCGGAGTTAACAGCCCGATCGACAGGTTCACCATCATGATCATGCCAAAGTGGACGGGATCGACGCCGATCGACTTCACCACCGGCATCAGAATCGGCGTGAGGATCAGAATCAACGGCGCCATGTCCATCATGGTGCCGAGAATCAGCATCATGATGTTCATGCACAGGAGCAGCACGTAACGGTCAGTCGACAACGTGCTGAACAACGTCGTGATCTGCTGTGGCAATTGCATCAAGGTCATGATGTAGCCAAACGCGGCAGCGAAGCCGATCAGAATCATCACGATGGTGACTGTCTTCACCGTGCGGTGTACCAGTTTCGGCAGATCGCGCCATTTGTAGTCGCGATAGATGAACATCGTGACAAAAAACGCCCAAAGCACCGCAATTGCGGCCGATTCCGTGGCGGTGAAGATGCCGGAGAGGATGCCGCCAAGAATGATGACCATCGTCATCAGACCCCACAGCGCATCAACGCAGATCTTGATGGCTTGCTTGAACGGAATGACTTCACCTTTCGGAAAGTCGCGCTTGCGCGCCGTGTAGAGGCACAGCACGACCAGCGTCAGGCCGAGCAACAGTCCGGGCAATACTCCCGCAATGAACAGTGCGGAGATTGACACCGAGCCCCCCGCAGCCAGCGAGTAAATCACCGCGTTGTGACTCGGCGGAATCAGGATCGCTTGCACCGAGCCGCTGACCGTGACGGCGGTGGAGAAGTCACGCGGATAGCCTTTTTTCTCCATCTCCGGGATCAGCACCGAACCAATCGAGGCCGTGTCTGCGACCGACGAGCCTGAGATCGCCCCGAAAAAGGTGGAGGCCAGGATGTTCACCAGCGACAGACCGCCGCGGATGAAACCGACCAGTACGCTCGCGAAGTTGACCAGCCGCCGCGACATGCCGCCCTCTGCCATGATGGCCCCGGCGAGCACGAAGAAGGGGATCGCGAGCAGCGAAAACTTGTTTACGCCCGCCGCGATCTGGATCATCACGGCATCAATCGGAATGTCGATCCACCACGCGCCGACAATTGCCGCAGCGCCCAGCGCGTACGCGACCGGCACGCCAAGAATCATCAGCAGGGCAAAGCTGCCGAGCAGTACCAGCGCATCCATCAGTTCGCTCCTTCGCCGTGGTCGATGTCGTGATCAAAGCGCACGATGGCGCGATGATTCTGCGGCCCAAAACCCATGTGCTCCAGCACAAAGAGCAGCGTGAACAGGCCCCCGATGGGCACGGGCAGATAACTGAACCCCACCGGCATCCACGGCAGGTCGGGAATCGTTTGCCCCCAGGTTTCGCGGCAAAGCTTGACGCCGTACACCACCATGAACAGCGCCAGCAACAACATCACGGCGTGCACGACTGTGGCGGCAAAGCGTCGCAGCGCTGGCGGCAGACGATCGGTCACCATGGCCACAGCGATATGCGACCCCGCGCGATAACTGGCGGCGGCGCCAACAAAGGTGAATACCACCATCAGCAGGATCGATACGGGCTCCGGCCACTGCGATCCACTGCCCAGCACGTAACGCGCGAAGATTCCCCACGGAATGATCAGCGACATGAAAAATATGGCCGCGCCAGCAGACCAGATGCAGACGTTGTAGAGCGCGTCCATCGCGCGCAGGATGGGTTCTTTCACCGCCGGCTCCCCCCGGGTGTCAGTCGTTCAATTCGAGTCGTGGCGGGGCAGCATCGCCCCTGGGTCCTCGGCCCGTCGCATGATGCGAAGACGCGCTGGCCGGTGCCCGCTGCGCGCAGCGGTCACGACCAGGTGCGGGCAGACCTATTTGACGTCGGCGACGCGTTTCATCAGATCGGCAAGCTGTGCGCCGTACTTGGCACGCACCGGTGCCGTGGCGTCGTAGAACGGCTTCTGGTCTACCGTAACGAACTCAATGCCCGACGCTTTGAGCTTGCCCGTGTATTCGGCAACGCTCTTGTCCCACAGCGCGCGCTGCTCCATCTGTGCTTCACGCGAGAGTTTTTTTACCAGCGCCTTGTCGGCATCGGAGAGCTTGTCCCAGATCACCTTGGACATCACGAAAATCTCCGGGATGATCAGGTGATTGGTCTGGGCGTAGTACTTGGTGCCCGTGCTGTAGTGATTCGATGTGAAATAACTGGGCGGATTGTTCTCTGCGCCGTCAATCACGCCCGTCTGCAGTGCGCTAAACACTTCGCCGTAGGCCATCGAGATACCGTTGCCGCCCATTGCGTTCATGGTGTCCACAAACAGCGGGTTGCCCATCATGCGTACCTTGACGCCCTTGAGGTCTGCCGGGCTGGTGACTTTCTTCTTGGTGTAGAGGCTGCGCGAACCGCCGTCCATCCACCCGAGCGCCACGAGGCGCGCCGAGCTGTTGGTGACCTTGGCGAGAAGTTCGTCGCCGACCGGGCCGTCAATCACCTTGCGCATGTGCGCTTCGTCGCGGAACACGAAGGGCATGTTGAACACATTGACCTCGGGCACGATCGGACCGATCACGCCCAACGAAATGCGCGCCATCTGGATCGCGCCCAGCTGCACCTGTTCGACGGCTTCTTTCTCCTGGCCGAGCACGGCGCCCGGGAACATCTGGATTCTGATGCGTCCGTTGGTGGCCGCCTCAAGCTTCTTGCCCATGCTTTCGATCGCTGCCACGGTCGGGTAACCGGCCGGGTGCGTGTCATGGGACTTGATCACGATGTTCTGCGCGTGTGCTGCGAACGACAGGACACCACACAGCGTGGCGGCAGCGATGGCTTTAATCTGACATTTCACGAGATCCTCCTTGTGGGTTGAGACTGGAATGGCGGGGCAGTGTCGGGACGCTACGCCTTGTCGAAAGGACCGTGCGCCGTGAACCGCCCGCCCTGATAAATCATCATTGGGTCGTCGGCGGCGACCGGCGGCGCGCTTTCGACTTCGGCTCGCCAGGGTTCGCTGGTGTCCTTCGGGGTCCACCCGAGCTGCGTGGCCAGCCGGTTGTCCCACCACGTGTCGCGATTGGCTGACGCCCCAAATACGATGGTATGCCCGACGTCGGGCGTGAACAGGCTGGCACGGATCAGCGCGGTCAAGTCGTCGTAGCTCAGCCAGCTGGCCAGCATGCGCCGGTCTGCAGGCTTCGGGAACGACGAGCCGATACGGATGCACACCGTTTCGATGCCGTAGCGGTCGAAGTAAAACCGCGACACCTGTTCACCCCAGACTTTGCTCAGCCCGTAATTGCCGTCCGGGCGTGTGGGGGCGCGGGCGTCGATACGATCCGACTGCCGGTAAAAGCCCACCGCATGGTTGGAGCTGGCAAACACAATACGCCGCGTGCCGTGGATGCGTGCTGCCTCGTAGAGGTGATGCACGCCGACGATGTTGGCATTGAGAATCGGCTCGAACGGTCCTTCCACCGAGACGCCGCCCAGGTGAACAACAGCGGACACATCGCGTAGCAGGGCCTCAACAGCCGACCACAGGCCGAGATCGCAAGGAACTACTTCTTCCTGTGCGCCAGCGGCGTCCATCGCCGCCACGTCCGAGACGCGCAGGCGCTCGCACATGGCCGCGAGACGCGGGCGAAGCACCTTGCCGAGGCCTCCGGCGGCGCCGGTCAGCAGAATTCGTGGCAATTTCTGTGTCATTGCAATCTACGGTTCGGACTTTACTGTCTTGATGACAGCGCTAACATAACTGTATGATATTCCCGTTCTGACGTCAATTCGCAACGTCTCGCAGCCACCCCGAACCGGTTCCCGTGAAGAAAAAAACTGTCCAGCCCCCGCCGGTGCGTGCGTCGCGACGAGGCACAGGTAACACCACACTCACTGACGTGGCACGTCTGGCAGGGGTGTCGGCAATCACCGTGTCGCGCGCGCTCAAGCGGCCGGCCGTCGTGGCGCCCGCCACGCTGGCGCGCATTCACGATGCCGTCGCGCGCACGGGCTATGTGCCAAACTTGATGGCCGGCGGGCTCGCCTCAAATCGTAGTGGGCTGATCGCCGCGCTGGTGCCGACCGTTGCCGGTTCGGTGTTTCTCGATACGGTTCAGGCGCTCACCGACGCCTGCGACGAGGCGGGCTGCCAACTGATCCTCGGCCAGAGCGGCTACACGGGGTTTCGCGAAGATGCGCTGATCAATGCCATCGTCGGGCGGCGGCCAGATGGGATCGTGCTCACCGGGATCATGCACTCGACGGAAGGGCGTCGCAAGCTGCTGGCCTCGGGTATTCCGGTGGTTGAGACTTGGGACCTCACGCCCACGCCGATTGACATGCTGGTGGGCTTTTCGCACGAACGGGTGGGCACGGAGGTAGCGGATTTTCTGTATCGTCGTGGCTACCGGCACCCGGCCATGGTGACGGCAGACGACTACCGGGCGGGCCTTCGTCGCAGTGGCTTCGAAGCGCGTATGCGGTCGCTCGGGGTTGACGTCGTCAACATCCGCATGGTGTCGGCGCCCACCACGTTGCAACATGGGCGCGAGGGCTACGCCGCGCTGCTGGCGGAGGGCGTACCGGTGGACGTGGTGTTTTGCAGCTCCGACGTGCTTGCGCAGGGCGTCATGACCGAGGCGCAGGCGCGCGGCCTGCGCGTGCCGGATGACATTGGCGTGATGGGCTTTGGCGATTTGGCCTACGCGTCGTTCCTCCACCCGGCATTAACGACCGTCCATATCGACGGCAAAACCATTGGCCAGCAGGCCGCCCAGTTCATTTTCGACCGCATCGAGGGGCGCGACGTAGCGGAACGCATCCGCGACATTGGCTTTTCGCTGGTGGTGCGCGATAGCGTTTGAGCGGCCGACACGCGACCGCGCATCGTCACAGGCTGCGCTACAATGGTAGCGCTATCATTTTGTAGCTCTACCGATTCGTTCATTCGTATGGCGGGCGTGTGGCAGGCTGCCTCAGTCGTCCGTCATCCTCCCCTGAGTAACCGCGCGATCATGACTCAACGCAAGAAGCCCGAAGAACTCCGCAGCCATCGCTGGTACGGCGTCAAGGACCTCCGTTCCTTTGGCCACCGCTCGCGCAGCGCGCAGATGGGCTATCACCGCAGCGATTACGCGGGCAAGCCGGTCATCGCAATCATCAACACCTGGAGCGACATCAACCCCTGTCACACGCATTTCAAGCAGCGGGTGGAAGAGGTCAAGCGCGGCATCTGGCAAGCCGGCGGGTTTCCGGTGGAAATGCCGGCGCTGTCGCTCTCCGAGCCGATGCAAAAGCCCACCACCATGCTCTATCGCAACCTGCTCGCGATGGAGACCGAGGAACTGCTCAAGTCCTATCCGGCTGACGGCTGCGTGCTGATGGGCGGCTGCGATAAAACCACCCCGGCGCTGGTCATGGGCGCAGTGTCGATGAATCTGCCGACGATCTTTTTGCCCGCCGGGCCGATGCTGCGCGGGGACTACAAAGGCCAATATCTGGGCTCCGGCTCGGACACGTGGAAGTACTGGGCCGAGCTCCGCGCTGGCAACATCACCGAGCAGGACTGGCAGGACGTTGAAGACGGCATTGCGCGCTCCCCCGGCCACTGCATGACGATGGGTACCGCGTCCACGCTCACCAGTGCGGTGGAAGCGCTGGGCCTGACCCTCCCGGGGGCGGCGTCCATTCCGGCGCCCGATTCGCGCCACGCGCAGATGGCCACGCTAACCGGCAAGCGCATCGTCGACATGGTTTGGGAGGATCTGAAACCGCTTGATATCCTCACCAAGCAGTCGTTCCGTAACGCGGTCGCCACGGTGGTTGGGCTCGGCGGCTCCACCAATTCCATCGTCCACCTGGTCGCGATGGCGAAGCGCGCGGGTATCAGCCTCACCATCGATGAATTCGACGCCATCGCGCGCAACACCCCGGTTCTGGCCAATCTGCGCCCCGGCGGCAAGTACCTGATGGAAGATTTCTACTACGCCGGTGGTCTGCGAGCGTTCCTCGTTCAGCTCGGCGATTTGATCGACGGCTCGCAGAAGACCTGCATGGGCACCACATTGGGCGAGAACATCGCCGGCGCGGCGGTTTACAACGACGACGTGATTCGTCCTCGCAGCAATCCGATGCTTGCCAACGACGGGCTGGCGGTGCTTCGCGGCAATCTGGCACCCGGCGGCGCGGTGATCAAGCCTGCGGCAATGGAGCCGCACTTGCGCAAGCATCAGGGCAAGGCCGTAGTGTTCAAGGACTATAACGACATGTCGGCACGCATCGACTCGGCTGACCTGGATGTCGACAAAGACAGCGTGATCGTGCTGCAAAGCGCCGGCCCGCAAGGCGCGCCGGGCATGCCGGAATGGGGGCAGTTGCCAATTCCGCAGAAGCTGCTCAAGCAGGGCGTGCGCGACATGCTGCGTATCTCCGACGCACGCATGAGTGGTACCAGCTACGGCGCCTGCGTGCTGCACGTCACGCCCGAGTCACATGTCGGCGGCCCGCTGGCGCTGGTGCAAACGGGGGACGTCATTGCCATCGACATCGAGGCGCGCAGCATCAACATGCGGGTAAGTGACGAAGAGCTGGCACGCCGCCGTGCCGCCTGGAAACCGCCGATGCCGAAGTTCACCCGTGGCTACGGTGCCCTGTACCTCAAGCACATCCAGCAGGCCGACAAGGGCTGCGACTTCGACTTTCTTGAGCCCGGCTACGGCGAAGCGTGCGACGCCGCCGGCGGCGAGCCTGAGATTCACTGAGCGCCGTCGTCACGGCAAAGGATCACACGATCGTGTCAGCGATGTCCTATACCGGCGCCGCCATCGGTCCCGGCTTCGCCTTTCAGCCCAGCCAGCGCTACCCCGACCCACGGATCGAAGTGCTCGATCCGTCGTTTGCGCGGTACCGCATCTACAGCAGTTCCGTAGAACAACTTGGAAGCGGCATGCGCTGGGCCGAAGGTCCGGTTTACTTCGCCGACGGGCGTTACCTGCTGGTGAGCGACATCCCGAACAACCGCATCATGCGCTACGACGAGGCGAGCGGTGCCTGGGGCGTGTTTCGTCAGCCCTCGAACTTCGCCAATGGCATGTGCCGTGACCGCCAAGGGCGACTCTTGACCTGCGAACACCTGACGCGTCGCGTCACGCGCACCGAGTACAACGGTCACATCACGGTGCTGGCAGATCAGTATCAGGGCAAGCGCCTGAATTCGCCCAACGACATCGTGTGCCAGTCCGACGGATCGATCTGGTTCACCGATCCGGTGTTCGGCATCGGCGGCCACTGGGAGGGCGACAAGGCGTCGCCTGAACTGCCTCAATCGGTGTACCGCATCGCGCCGTCGGGCGAGCTCTCGCGGGTGACGGACGCGCTCGCCGGGCCTAACGGTCTGGCCTTCTCGCCCGATGAAAAGACGTTGTACATCGCCGAGTCACGCGCCACACCGCATCGCCGTATCGTCGCCTATGACGTCGCTGCCGGCGGGCAGCTATCGAATCGTCGGGTCGTGGTGGATGCCGGCGGGCCGGGCGCGATTGACGGCTTCCGGGTCGACACCGACGGCAACCTGTGGTGCGGCTGGGGAGGCAACGGCGCGCCGGGCGTTAATTCGGCGGACCACGATGGCGTCATGGTGTGGAACCCGGACGGCAAAGCCATCGGCTTCATCCGCCTGCCCGAGCGCTGCGCCAACGTGACCTTTGGCGGCCCGAAGAACAACCGCTTGTTCATGGCAGCGAGCCACTCGCTCTACACCTTGTATGTTGAGGGGGTGGGCGCGGTGTGAGTCTGCCAGGCCGAAGGCGCGTTCGCGGCGCAACGCAGTTCAGTGGCGCCGGTGTGGCTCGCCTTCTTGTCCCACGATGCAATCCTGACACATTTCTATCGTCGCTCCGTTTTCCCTGGATGTTCGCCCCATGAGATTCTTCACCTCACGTGCTTTCCTCGTTCGCGGTCTCGTCGGCGCAGCGGCGCTGCTGGCGGCGCCGCTGCTATTCGCTCAACCTTACCCGAGCAAACCGGTCACGGTCGTCGTTCCGTTCTCGCCCGGCGGCGGTACTGACATCGGCGCGCGACTGATTGCGCAAAAGCTCACCGCGAAATGGGGGCAGTCGGTCATCGTGGAAAACCGCGCCGGAGCGGGCGGCCTGGTTGGCGCAGAGCTGGTTGCCAAGGCGAAGCCGGATGGCTACACGCTGCTCGTGGGCAACGTCGGTACGCAGGCGATTAACCAATCGCTCTACAAGATGCCGTACAACGCCGACACGGCCTTCGCGCCGATCTCAATGATCGCCGAGTTGCCGTTCGTGATGATGGCAGGGCCGAGTGTGAGCGCCAAGACGGTCAAGGACTTCGTCGCGCTCGCCAAAGCAGACGCGGGCAAGCGCACCTACGCCAGCTCCGGGCAGGGCGGCTCGCCACATCTCACCGCCGAAATATTTCAGGGGGCTGCAGGCATCAAGCTCACCCACGTGCCCTACAAAGGCGGCGGCCCGGCAATGACCGACCTCATGGCCGGCCACGTGGACATCCTGTTCGCCTCGGTGCTCGAAGGCTCCGGCCACATCAAGGCAGGCAAGCTCAAGGCGCTGGCCGTCAGCAGCGCGAGTCGCTCACCCGCGCTACCCGAGGTGCCCACGCTGGCCGAAGCCGGTGTATCGGGGTCTGAGTCCGGCTCTTGGATTGCCATGTTTGCGCCAAGCGGAACGCCGCAGGCGATCATCGACAAGATCGCGGCGGACATCAAGGAAGCCGTAGCGCAGGCCGACACCAAACAGACGTTGATCGGTCAGGGCGCGACGCCGTGGTCAACAACACCCGCCGAGCTCAAGGCGATCATCGACCGTGACCGTGTGCGCTACGGCAAAGTCATTGCGCACCGCCAGATCAAAGTCGAGTAGCCAACGAGGCATGGTCCCGCACGTCCAACGACTGACAACGAGTCCGCAGAAATGAAGCCTGCTACCTACGAACATCTGAAAACGGTCAGCGTTGCCACGTTGTGCACGCAGCTCTTCAAACGCGGCTTTCGCAACGTTTTCATTCAGGATATTGGTCGCCTGACCGAGCCTTCCGGCGGCAACCTCGTCGGCCCGGCCTACACCATGCGCAACATCCCCGCGCGGGAAGATCTTGATCAGATCAGTGCGTTCGACAATCCCGATCATCCGCAGCGCAAGGGCGTTGAAAGTGTGCCTCCCGGCCACGTGCTGGTCGTTGACACGCGTCGCGAGACACGCGTGGCGTCCGGTGGCGAAATTCTCACCACGCGCCTGAAGGTGCGTGGCGCCGCCGGACTGGTGTCCGATGGCCCCGTCCGCGACAGCGGGCGCATCGCCGAGATGGACTTTCCGGTGTACTGCGCGGGCGGCAGCGCGCCGCTCAATCTCATTCACCACCATACCGTTGACCTCAACGTGCCCATCGGCTGCGGCGGCGTCGCGGTGTACCCCGGCGACATCATCGTGGGTGACGAAGAGGGCGTGGTGGTGATTCCCGCCCACCTTGCCGACGACGTGGCGCTCGACGCCGCTGCGCAGGAGGTGATGGAGCGCTTCATTCTGGAGCGCATCCAGAACGGCGCCAAACTGCCGGGCACCTACCCGCCCAACGCTGAAACCAAAGCCGCCTTTGAGGTGTGGCGCAAAGAAAAAGGACTTTGACTGCGAAAGCGCTACCGCCTCACCGGCGGCGAATCGATCGTTGGTGCGCACACTCCAGCGTAAGCTGCCCGAAATATGATTGCGCCCTCCGGCTTCACCATTGATCGCGCATGCTGCACTACAAAACCATCCCCGTGACACCGTTTCAGCAGAACTGCAGCCTGCTCTGGTGCGATGAGACGCATGATGCCGCCGTGATTGATCCGGGCGGCGAGATCGACCGCCTGCTGGCCGACGCTGAAAAGCTGGGCGTGACCCTCCGGCAAATCTGGTTGACCCACGCCCACATCGACCACGCGGGCGGCACCGCTGAACTGGCGAAGCGGCTGGCGCTGCCCATCATTGGGCCGCATCCGGGCGACCAGTTCTGGATCGACGCACTCGCGGAGCAGGGGCAGATGTTTGGTTTTCCGCGGGTCGACCCGTTTACGCCCACGCGATGGCTCGCCGATGGCGATACGGTGGAACTGTCCGGCCACGTTCTCAGTGTGCGTCATTGTCCCGGGCACACGCCGGGTCACGTCGTCTTTTACTCACCCGAATTGAAACGGGCGTTTGTGGGTGATGTGCTTTTTGCGGGGTCGATTGGCCGAACCGACTTTCCGCAGGGTGATCACGCAACACTGATCAGCAGCATCAAGCAGCGCCTGTGGCCGATGGGGGATGACACCGTGTTCATTCCTGGCCACGGCCCGGAGAGCACGTTCGGGCGCGAGCGAAAGATGAACCCTTACGTGCGGGGCACCTGAGCGGCTTATCGCCCCGCGGACTTGATGCACGGCGCGTCCTAGTCCCGCTCGCGATTGATCAATCGCTGCCGCGCCTGGTCGAGGTGAAACTGCATCGCCACACGCGCGCGGTCGCCGTCGCGGGCGCGGATGGCCTCCACGATGGCGGTGTGTTCTTCGAGCACCTTTTGCGCGCGACGCGCAGACCCTGAACGGGTGAGGCTGATGGTGAGCCGCATAAAGCCGGACATCGCCTCATGCGTGCTGTCGAGCACGCTGACAAAGAACTCGTTGTTGGCAGCGTCGGCAATGGCGCGGTGGAAGGCGAGGTCTTCCTCGGCGTTGATGCGTCCTTCGTTGGCGCTGGCTGCAAAGCGCTGGTGGGTCGCGTCGATGCCATCCATCTGCGCGTCTGTGCGGCGGAGCGCGGCGAGACGCGCGGCCTCACCCTCGAGCGCGATGCGTACTTCCTGGCAGCGCAGGTACTCCGCGACGTTGTCCGCTGACGCGAGCAACTTCAGGCGCGATGCGGGTTGCGCGCTGACGAACGAGCCCAGGCCCTGATGCGCAGTGATGAGGCCGTCCGCACGCAGACGCATCAGCGCCTCGCGCACCACCGGCCGCGACACGTTGAATTGATCCGCCAGATCGTTCTCGGACGGCAATTTGTCGCCGACATTCAACTCGCCGGCAACGATGCGCCCGAAAATCAGCCCGTAGATATCGTCTGACAGCCGGGCGCGTTTGCCCGTGGCCGGCGGGTTTTCAGCGCTCGACATCGCGTTGCCCACGCCGACGGTAGATCAATCGATCTTGATATTGCCGGCCTTGATCACCTTGGCCCACTTGGCAATCTCGGCGGCCTGGAACGCAGCGAATTGCTCCGGCGTCATGGTTGAGGCTTCCATGCCCAGTTTGCCGAGGCGTTCCACGATTTCCGGGCTCTTGAGGATCTTCGCCACCTCTGTCTGCAGACGACTGAGGATCGGCGCGGGCACACCGGCCGGCGCAAAGATCGCCTGCCAGGACTGCAGGTCATAGCCCGCGACGCCGCTTTCAGCCATCGTCGGCACACTCGGCAACTGCGACGTGCGCTTTGCCGAGGTCACGGCCAGTGCGCGCACCTTGCCGCTCTCGATGAACGGGCCGGCAACGACACTGGTATCGAACATCATCGGCACCTGACCGCCAATCACGTCTTGAATCGCTGGCGCGCTGCCCTTGTACGGCACGTGCACGAGGTCGAGCCCGGCACTCAACTTGTAGAGCTCACCGCTCAGATGCTGCGACGTGCCATTGCCGGCGGAGGCGAACGAGATTGACCCCGGTTTCGCCTTGGCCGCATCGGTGATGTCCTTTACCGATTTGTAGGGGCTGTTGGCGCCGACGACGAGCACGTTGGCATTGGTGCCGATGAGCGCAATGGGCGCGAAGGACTTGATCGGGTCGTACGGCAACTTCGGGTACAGGCTCACATTGATCGCGTGCGAGCTGATGGTGCCGCCGAGAAGGGTGTAGCCATCCGGCGCGGCTTTGGCGACGAAGTCCGCGCCGATGTTGCCGCCCGCGCCGGCGCGGTTCTCCACGACGACGGTCGTGCCGAGCGCCGGGCCGAGCTTTTGCGCAATCAGCCGCGCCAGCACATCGGTGGTGCCACCGGCCGGGAACGGCACGACATAAGTGATGGGTTTCGATGGCCACTTGTCCTGTGCCAGGGCCGGGGCGACCAGCGTGCAGGCAGCGGCGAGGGGGGTGGCGAGCAGGGTGCGGCGAAGTGTGTTGAATTGCATGAGATCCTCCGTTTGCGTGATGTCGGTGCGTCCTTAGCCCGCGTAACCGCCATCGACGGCCAGCAGTGCCTTCGCCACTGGCTCCACGCGGGCACGATCGGCGGCTGTGAGGCCTGACAGCATCGGCAGCATCGGGCCCATGTCGGCGATGCCCGCGAGCGTCACGGCGTCGTGCAGCACCCGGATCGGGCTGATGCCATCGCGGCAGTCCTCGAGCGGCATGTAGCGGGCGCGCACCGCTTCGGCTTCGTCGTACTTCTTTTGCTTGAGCACGGATAGCAGCTGCATCGAGCCACGCGGACCGACGCAGACTGAGCCAGAGGTGAAACCGGTGAGGCCGAAATCGCGCAGATGGACGATGGCCGGGCGCTCGCCGATGCCGCTGACGAGCAGATCGCGACTGACCACCTTGACAAGTTCGCTCAAGTACGGATCGACCTTCGGGTCAGCCATCACGGCGGCGTACTTGATCGAGGCGACGCGGCCTTCGTCACAGAGCTTCGCGACGGTGTCGGGCTTCAGGTAGTTTGCAGCTTTGATGTAGACCACGGCCTTCTTGCCCATCGCGTCGGTCAGGTGACGCACGCCGGTGGCGATGCCGTCGTCGGTGTACGGGAAGGTCATCGGCAGCAGCATCGCGGTGGGGTAGCTCGAGGCCTTGATCACCTTGGCCTGTTCCATCGCCTTGCCGTAGTCGGGGCCGACCGAAGGCAGCACCCAGGTGTCGGCAGCCACGCTCCCGGCCAGGAAGTCCAGCAGGCCGGCGTATTCGGCCAACGGCGCGTGGTAGAAGTTGGCGTTGCCGCCGTACATGATGTTCTTGACGCCACCACCTTCGAGGTGCTTGATCAGGCGCAGGTTGGCGGCCTTGTTCAGCGAAAAATCGGCATTGCGTGCGAGGGGGGGCACGGCAATGACGGAACGTTCCAGGTCGGCTTTGGTGACGGGCGTCGTTTTCATGTTGGTTCGGGCTTGAGGATTACAAGTTGACGAATTGTAATTTACTTGTAAAACAAGTTGGGCGAACAACACCGAACGACCCGGATTTGGGATAAACAGCTTTTTTGCTGTATCCACCGTCCAATGGTCGATACCTGTCAAAAAATGCCGAAGTCGACATAAGAGAAAACGGCCTGCCAGCCCGCATTCAGACGTCGATAGGCGCAAAAAGTCATTCCGGCGGGGACGTTGCCTGCACGGCCGTGACACGTGTGACGGCATGGATTCACTATCATCGCCCGCACAGCAACAGCGTCAACGTGAGAGCCAACATGCAGGCAAATTTTCAGGGCAAGACCGTGGTGGTGACCGGCGCCTCGGGCAACCTCGGGGCGGCCGTCGCGCGGGCGTTCGCTGCCCAGGGCGCGAACCTCGTGCTGGTGGATCGGCACCTCGATGCGCTGCAACGCGCGGGTTTCGCCGACGACGCACGGACGCTGCTTTCCACGACGGATTTGCTCGACCCAGCGCAGGTGAGTGCGATGGTGCGGGCGGCGGTGGCCAGGTTCGGCGGCGTGCACGTGCTGTGCAACATCGCCGGTGGTTTTCGCATGGGTGAAGCGGTGCACGAAACGTCGGACGCCACGTGGAATTTCCTGTTCGACATCAACACTAGAACGTTGCTGCACGCGGCCCGTGCCGTGGTGCCGCAGATGCTGGCGCAGGCACCAGACGCCGTCGGCTGCCGCGGCAAGGTTGTCAACATCGGTGCATTCGGCGCGCAAAAGGGCGGTGCCAACATGGGCGCCTACGCTGCGTCAAAGGCGGGTGTCATGCGCCTGACCGAATCGATGGCCGCTGAACTGCGCGACCAGGGCATCAACGTCAACGCGGTGTTGCCGACGATCATCGACACCCCGCAGAATCGGGCCGACATGCCGGACGCGGATCCAGGCAAGTGGGTGGCGCCGGGAGCGCTGGCGGATGTGGTGCTCTTCCTTGCGTCGGACGCCGCGCGCGCGGTGCACGGGGCGCTGGTGCCGGTGACCGGGTTGAGCTAGCCGGTCTCCGCCGCGCTTCACTCCCACGCCTCAGGCCGAGGCGTTTTCGCCCGATAGAATCGGCCAAATGGCCCTCGATTCCGACGTACAAGCCCTGCGCACCCCACCGCACTCGATCGAAGCCGAGCAATCGGTGCTCGGCGCGCTGATCATTGACAACAACGCCATCGACAAGGTGGCGGACGTGCTGAAGGCGGAGGATTTCTACAACGAAGGCCACCGGCTCATTTACGAGCACATCAATCGACTCGCCGCTGACAACAACCCGGCGGACGCGGTGACGGTGTCGGAAAGCCTGCGTGCGGCCGGCAAGCTCGATTACGTCGGCGGGCTTGCCTACATCGGCGCCATCGCCAATGCGGTGCCGACGGCGGCCAACATCCGCCGGTACGCCGAGATCGTGCGCGACCGCTCCGTCATGCGCCGCCTCGCGGGCGTGGCCACCGAGATCGCCGAGGCGGCGTTCAACCCGATGGGCAAGACCAGCGAACAACTGCTCGACGAAGCCGAGGGCAAGGTGTTCGAGATTGCCGAATCGGGCGACCGCAGCAAGCAGAACTTCTTCTCTCTCTCCGACCTCGCGGCACAGGCGATTGACCGCGTGGAAGAGCTTTACCGTCGCGATAACCCCAGCGACGTGACCGGCACCGCCACCGGCTACACCGATCTCGACCGCATGACCGCCGGCCTGCAGGGCGGTGACCTCATCATCGTTGCCGGTCGTCCGTCGATGGGCAAGACCGCGTTCTCGCTCAACATCGGCGAGCACGTCGCGGTGAAGCTCAAGAAGCCGGTCGCCGTGTTCTCGATGGAAATGGGCGCGCTGCAGCTGGCGATGCGCTTGATCGGCTCGGTCGGCAAACTGGACCAGCACGTACTGCGCACCGGCCGCCTGTCAGAGGGCGACTGGCAGCGCTTCACCGATGCGCTGTCGCAGCTTGACGCGAGCCCGATGTACATCGACGAAACGCCGGCGCTGAACCCGTTCGAGCTGCGCGCCCGCGCGCGCCGATTGGCGCGGCAGGTGGGCGGGCTCGGCCTGATCATCATCGACTACATCCAGCTCATGCAGAGTGCTAGCAGTGGCGAGAACCGCGCCACCGAGATCTCCGAAATCTCGCGCTCGCTCAAGGCGC
Organism: Burkholderiales bacterium; assembly: GCA_016790165.1. Classification (GTDB taxonomy): domain Bacteria; phylum Pseudomonadota; class Gammaproteobacteria; order Burkholderiales; family Casimicrobiaceae; genus Casimicrobium. The sequence continues at coordinate 34,798 of JAEUPL010000020.1, read as the reverse complement.
TGGCGAAAGAGTTGCATGTGCCGGTGATCGCACTGTCGCAGCTGAACCGCTCGCTGGAGCAGCGCCCGAACAAACGCCCGGTGATGAGCGATTTGCGTGAATCCGGCGCCATCGAGCAGGACGCCGACGTCATCCTCTTCATCTACCGCGACGAGGTCTACAACCAGGAATCTGCGCAGAAGGGCATCGCCGAAATCATCATTGGCAAGCAGCGTAACGGCCCGATCGGCACGGTGAACCTCACCTTCCGCGGCGAATTCACCCGCTTCGAAAACTACGCCGCGACCGATTCCTACATGCCGGGCGGCGCGATCCAGTCGGTGAAAGCGGCGGGGCCGAAGTTTGGTGGGGATAGTCCGTTTTAGTATCAAAGGCTGATCGTTGACTAATGGCTCCTCGCTCAATCGAACCGTCCGCGAACAGTCTGTGGGTAGCGTTCGCAACCTGGGCGAACCTTTGCGATTCGAAAATGCTGAACAACTCGCGGGGTTCACGGCATCAGCGGCGAAGAAGGGCGAGCGTGTCGAGGTAATAACAAGGCTGTCCATGACATCGGATGAGCCGCGCTTTCATCGTTTTGTCGAGAGCTTTGTAGACGCTGTGCGCAGCATGGCACAGCGGAGTGGCGAATACGTTTCCTTGCGCCACGCGAACACCGTCTTGCTTGTGATGAAGGCTCAGAATGTTGCTGAACTGTGGATCGACACAGGGGCCGTGAGTTTGCTCGTCAGAACGAAACGTGCCATAAAGGCGCACACCGCCGTCTTCGAGAGCGACATCGCGGACATTACGGGGATGACATTTCCCTGTGTTGAATTCGCTGACGATGACAAGGTGTTCTGTCTTTTCCGCCTAGATTGGCGATTCGGTTTTGCGTTCGACGTGAACCCCAAAGGTCAATTCGACCGTGATGGCTTTTCGTCAACGCTTGGCTCACTTTACCGTGTGATGCGATATCGGCATCTGTACGATGCGATGCAGGATAGTTCGACGTTTTCACGTCTTGTTGGTGCTGGTTGGTTTCCGTTTGCAGAGTTGATCGCTACCGAATTCAAGGAACTCATCCATCACTGTGAAGTGGGATTGGATATTGCGGACGTCGAAGAGCGAATCCTACGAGACTTCGATGCATCTCGGTTGCAGTTCTTGCGCGAGCGATGGGTTGCGAAGGCGCACTTTGCCGCGCGAATATCCCTTTTGGACGAAGCAATATGTGCTTTTCTGGCGCGAAGGCCAGTAGCAGTGATTAAGATATTGCTCACGGAAATCGAGGGGATTTTGAACGACGCGTACCGTGCCATGCACGAAGGGCGGGGCGCACCGATAAAGGAGTTGTTGACATTTGCCGAAGCCTCCGGTGAACAAAACGCTGGCGCGCCGGATACGTTGCTGTTTACGCGCGCGTTTGGCCGCTACTTGAGGCAGCATACCTTTGAAAGTTTCGACCCTACCGGAAAACGGGGCAGGGCGAGTTCAAGACATGCAGTCGGACACGGAGCAGCGTCCGCCGAAAGCTACACGATGGTCAGGGCGCTTCAAGCGATTCTTGTCGTGGATCAGCTCGCGTTTTTCACGTGATGCGGGTGTAGGGTGAAAGTACCGTAGTTCGGAACGCCCGAGGCTCTGCCGTACTAGGCAGCGCTTGGGCTATTGGGTGCTTGCGGGAACTATCCGATAGCGCCAGCGCAATGGGCGGCTCCGCAAGCATGCCACCCTGCTTGTTTTGCGGTTCGATCCAGTGATGTGCCAGCGTGGATGCAGGCGATCTGGCCTCTACGCCGGTTGCAGTCCGACACATTCGGCATAAGATCGCTGGACTTCTTCAACTACGGGCGGTGATTGCCATGAAGTCCAAAGAGCGTGACGAGTTGCTGACCACGTTGCAAGCCCGCTTCGATAAGCACAGCCGGCGCCATTCGGGCGTTGCCTGGGATGTTGTGCTCGCACGAATCCAGAGCAACACCGCCGCGTTAAAGGTGCTGCAGGCGATGGAGGCGAGTCGCGGCGAGCCGGACGTGATTGACTACGACAAGGTGACTGGGCGGATCACCTTTTGCGATTGTGCTGCCGAAAGTCCGGCGGGTCGTCGAAGCCTATGCTACGACCGCACGGCGCTCGACGCACGCAAGGAGAACAAGCCTGCAGGCGGCGCGGTGGAGGCGGCACGCGAGATGGGCATTGAACTGCTCGATGAGGCGCAATATCGAGCCCTGCAAACGCTCGGCGAGTTCGACCTCAAGACATCAAGCTGGATCGCCACACCGGCCGAGATTCGCCAGCTGGACGGCGCGCTGTTCTGCGACCGCCGATATGGCAAGGTGTTCACCTATCACAACGGCGCGCAGTCGTACTACGCGGCGCGTGGCTTTCGGGGCTTGCTGCGCATCTAGAACTCGTCGCCTGCTGCCACGGTCCGCCTACCGCTGCGGCATATCCGTAGCCCCGTAGCCAAGGCTCACGGTCGCATCCTCCGGGATCACCGGCACGGTTGCGTCCCAGGCTTCCCACTGCGCACGCATGGCGGCGAGGCGATCAGGCTCGCGTTTGGCGCGGTTCGCGCGTTCGCGTTCGTCGCGGCTGAGGTCGAAGAGGTAGTCGTGGCCGTCGACGCGGAGGTATTTCCAGTCGCCCACGCGTAGCGCGCGCTGGCCGCGGTGCTTCATACGCCAGTAGAGCGGGCGCGGGAAGCGGTGCTTGGCGTCGCGCAACACGTCGGTCAGCGCGACGCCGTCCAGCGTGTGGTCAGCGGGCGGTGTGGCGCCGCCGAGCGCGAGCATCGTGGCTGACCAATCCATCGTCATGCAGTGCTGGTCGCTCACGCCACCGGGGGCGATGACGGCGGGCCAGTGCGCGATCCACGGCACACGGATGCCGCCCTCGGTGAGGTCCATCTTGCCACCCACCAGCGGCCAGTTGTCCGAGAAGCGCTCACCGCCGTTGTCGCTGGTGAACACGATCAGCGTGTCGTCGAGCAGCTGCTCGTCGCGCAGTGCGCGCAGCACCCAGCCGATGCCTTCGTCCATGTGATGAATCATGCGGCGATAGGTGTCGATATTGCCGCCGTCCAGGTGGAAGAGGTTGCTGCGTACGTCGGCGGCGATGGCGGCGTCGTGCCGCGTCTCCCACGGCCAGTGCGGCGCCGTGTAATGCATGCTCAGGAAGAACGGCTTGCCCTGGCGCGCATCACCCGCCATGCGGCGCACATAGTCGACCGAACGCTGCGAGATGAGGTCGGTGAGGTAACCCTCGTGCTGCGCTTCGTTCTCGCCGACGTAAAGATCGTGCGCGCCCGTGGTGCTGCAATGCGTGAAGTAGTCCACACCGCCGGACATCGGGCCGAAGAATTCGTCGTAACCGGAGCGCAGCGGGCTGAAGTGTGGCGGGTAGCCCAGATGCCACTTGCCGATCAGCCCGGTGTGATAGCCCGCGTCGCGCAGCATGCCGGGCAGCGTGGGCACCTCCGGCGGCAGCCCGAGCACAGTGCTGCTCTTGCTGCGGCTGTTGATCGGTTCGTCGGCGCCGCCACGCAGACGGTACTGATAGCGGGCAGTCATCAGCGCGAAGCGCGTCGGTGAACAAACGGGCGAATTGCTGTAACCCTCGGTGAACCGCACGCCGTCGGCTGCGAGCTGGTCGAGCACCGGCGACACGCGACCGAACGCGGCGTCGCGGCCACCGTAGCACCCCAAGTCGGCAAAGCCGAGATCGTCGGCGACGATGAAGATGATGTTGGGGCGCGTCATGGCACTCGATCAATCCACTTTCATGCCGGTCTTCTTGATCACCGGAGCGTAGCGTGTTGAGTTGTCTGCGAGCCGCTTGCTCGCATCGGGCCCGGTGGCGCCTTCGTAGAACAGTTCCATCGTGGCGAGCTGGGCCTGCGCCTGCGGGCGGTTCAGCGCCTCGGCAATCGCCTTTTGCAGGTACTGCACCACCGCCGCCGGCGTGCCCTTGGGCACAGACGCGACGTAGAGCACCTCAAAGCGCAAATCGTTGAAACCGAGCTCGCTGACGGTCGGTACGTCGGGCGCCCCGCGTGAGCGCTGCCGGCTGGTCACCGCAAGCGGCGTGATCTTGCCCGACTTGACGTGGGGCAGCATGCCCGGTGTGGCGAGGATGCCGCCTTCCACTTCACCCGACAGTACAGCAGTCACCGCCGGCGTGTTGCCTTTGTACGGCACATGCTGAACGGAGGCGCCGATGGCGTCATTCAGTAGCGCCACCGCAAGATGTCCCGGGCTGCCGCTGCCGCCGCTGGAAAAACTGAGCGGTCGCTTGGGCGCCGCCGAAACCAGCTCTTTCAGCGTCTTGAATCCGGTCCCCGGATGGACGCCCACCAGCAAACCCGACGATGCCATGACGATCACCGGCTCAAGGTCGTCCGCCTTGAACGGCATGGCGGAATAGAGGTGCGGATTGACGGTGAGCGTCGTATCGATGCCGAACAGTACCGTGTAGCCGTCGGCAGCGCTCTTCGCCACGGCATCGGCGCCGACATTGCCGCCCGCGCCGGCCCGGTTGTCGGTGACGACCGGTTGTTTGCTGGTGGCGGTGATGTGCTCGCCGACAGTACGTGCCAGAAAGTCGGACGGCCCACCGGCCGGGATATTGTTGATCAGCTTGATCGGTTTGGCTGGATAGGCTTGCGCAAACGCTGAGGCTGCGGTGACCGCAGTCATCAGGCCGACCGAAATGGCAGCGACGATGACTCGGCGAACGTTAGGTGCGAACATGCTGAGTCCTGACTGCCGCTCAGTCCAGCTGCACGCCGGTCGCCTTGATCGGCTTCTCCCAGCGGGCGAGATCGGTGCGCTGGGCGGTGGCCAGCTCCGCGGAGGTTGAACCGACCGGGTCATAGCCGAGGTCAAGCAGTTTCTTGCGCAGGCTGGGCTCGCGCACGGCCTTGGCGACCGCCGTTTCGAGACGCTTCAACACGTCGGCCGGCAGATTGGCCGGGCCGTACATCGCGAACCACGCCGTGGCGCGCATCGGCACGCCCGCTTCAGTCAGCGTGGGCACCTCAGGCACCTGCGGGTCACGCTTGTCGCCGGTAACCGCGAGGATGCGCGCCTTGCCACTACGATGGAGTTCGGCGGTTTCGGACACGACGTCAAACTTGTACTGGATGTGCCCGCCGAGCAGCGCGGTATTGGCGGGGCCACCGCCCTGAAACGGCACATGGTTCATGGTGATGCCGCCTGATTGTTCAAGCAGCACACCCATGAAGTGGGGCAGGGTGCCCGCGCCGGGTGTGCCGTAGCTGGCGCTGCCGGGGTTGGCACGGGCGAGCGAGATCATTTCCTGCACTGTCTTCGCGGTCGACGCCGGGCCGGCAACGACGCCGAACTGGAAGTGCCCGATCAGGGAGATCGGCGTGAAGTCGCGCACAGCATCGTACTCGAGCTTTTTGTAAACGTGCGGGAAGAGCACCATCGGACCGCTCGGCAGCACGATCACGGTCTGCCCATCTGCCTTGGCCGCTTTGACGGCGCCGAGCGCGATGCGCCCGCCCGCACCCGGTTTGTTTTCGACCACGACGGCGCCAAAGTCCGCCTTGATGCCATCGGCGATCAGGCGCGCGATGACGTCGGCTGATCCTCCCGGCGGGAAGCCGACCAGAATTTTCAGCGGCGGCTTGTCTTGCGCGTGTGCTGCGGCGGCATGCGTGAGCGCTGTGCCGACCATCAACGCGCTAAGCAAGCTGCGAACAAAGCGTTGCATTTCGAATCCTCCTTGAAGTGATCTGGCGCAATGTACGCGCGTCGCGCGGGATGCTTCAAGTCAGCTGCGGAAATGTGAAACGATGAGCCAGCCGAGGCCTAAAACGTCCCCGGATACTCACCGCCATCCATCAGGATGTTTTGCCCGGTGATGAAGCTGGCGTGCTGACTGCAGAGGAAGGCGCAGGTGGCACCGAATTCGTCGATGTTGCCCATCCGTTGTGTCGGGTTTTTTGAAAGGCGAGCGCTGGCGGTTTCGGCCACAGACTTGCCGTCACGTTTTGCCCAGTTCGAGAGCATCGTCTGCATGCGATCGGTGTCGAAGGGACCCGGTAGCAAGCCATTAATGGTGACGTTGCGGCTGGCGACTTTGGGTTGTCGCGCCAATCCGGCGACAAAACCGGTCAGCCCCGAGCGGGCTCCGTTGGACAAACCGAGCGTGTCAATTGGCGCCTTCACCGCGCCCGAGGTGATGTTGACGATGCGCCCGAAGCCGCGCTCGCACATGCCGTCGATCACGGCCTTCATGAGCTCTATTGGCGTCAGCATGTTGGCGTCAACTGCCTTGATCCAGTCGTCGCGCGTCCAGTTGCGGAAATCGCCCGGCGGCGGGCCACCCGCGTTATTGATCAGGATGTCCACCTGCGGCGCTGCCGCAAGCGCGGCGGCGCGTCCCTCCGGCGTGGTGATGTCACCCGCCACCGTCACCACACGGACGGCGGGGTTGAGCGCGCGCAGCTCACTGGCCGTTGCTTGCAGCGCTTCGGCGCCGCGCGCCGTGATGACCACATTCACGCCTTCGGCGACCAACGCCTTCGCACATCCCTTGCCCAAGCCTTTGCTTGCAGCGCAGACCAGTGCCCATTTGCCTTCGATGCCGAGTTTCATCGCGATGCCCTTCGCCAGCCGACGGTGAACAAAAAAGCCACGCGGGGCGTGGCTTTTGGTCATTGGTGGGCGGTACTGGGATCGAACCAGTGACCCCTGCCGTGTGAAGGCAGTGCTCTACCGCTGAGCTAACCGCCCAATGAGCGTTGTATTGTAGCAAGCCCACCGGCGCGTGCCGCCGCTAAGACGCGTAGCGGGCTCCTCGCAGCCGCCTAGCCTTTGCGAAACACCGCGATGTAGTTGACTGAAGCGTCTTGCGTCCAGCGCGTGGCGCGGGTGAGCGGGTTGTAGTCCATGCCACGCAGCTCGAGCAATTGCAACCCCGCGCTGCGGGCGTGCGCCGCCAACTCGGCGGGTTTGATGAAGCGCGCGAATTCATGGGTGCCTTTCGGCAGCAGACGCAGCACGTACTCCGCGCCGAGTACCGCCATCGCGTAGGCTTTCGGCGTGCGCGAGAGCGTGCTGAAGATTACCGGTGCGCCCGGTTTGGCAAGCCGGGCGCAGGCCGCGACCACCGATGCCGGCTCGGGGACGTGCTCCAGCATCTCAAGGCAGGTGACGGCATCGAACGTTGCGGGATGCTCGTCCGCCATCGTCTCTGCGGTGCACTCGCGATAGTCGACCGACACCTCGGCGTCCAGGGCGTGCAGCTTGGCCACGGCCAGCGCCTTGCTGGACAAATCGATGCCGGTGACCTGCGCGCCCATGCGCGCGAGCCCCTCGGAAACGAGGCCACCACCGCAGCCGACGTCGATCAAGCGCTTGCCCCGAACGCCACCGACCACTTCGTCGATCAGCGCGAGGCGCAGTGGGTTGATGTCGTGCAGCGGGCGAAAGTTGCCATTCGCATCCCACCACTCGCTGGCCAGCGCCGAAAACTTGGCGACTTCATCGGGGTCAGCATTGTGCGGGGGGCGGGTTTCGGCGGTGGCGGACATGGCGATAAGTTCAGTGACGAAGCGCGGCGACGCGCGCGGACAGGGCGTTGATTTGAGGTGCCAATTCTGCCAAGACGCGAGCGGCATCGTCGACCAGTTGAGCATCAACGACGCGCGCGCGACCGTTGACCCAAACGTGGGTCACGTCCGTGCGGCTGGCCGCGTAGACAAAATGTGAGACCGGATCGAACAGCGGCGTGAGGCCCGGCGAGTCAAGCGAAAGCGCAATGACGTCCGCGGACTTACCCGGTTCGAGGCTGCCGGTGACGTCTGACAAACCCAGCGCGCGGGCGCCATTGAGTGTCGCCAGCGTGAACGCGGTACGGGCATTGAGGGCTGAGGCATCACACGCTTGAACCTTGGCGAGCAGGGCGGCCAGACGCATCTCCTCGAACAGGTCGAGCCGGTTGTTGCTTGCCGCGCCGTCGGTGCCCAGCGCGACGTTCACACCGGCGCGCAGCATGTCGGTGATGGGCGCAATCCCGCTCGCCAGCTTCAAGTTCGACGACGGACAATGCACAACGGAGGCGCCGTATTTGCCGAGCAAGGCGATATCCTCCGCGTTCAACGTGACACCGTGGGCGGCGAAAAACGAGGGTCCGAGCACGCCAAGGCGGGCAAGCCGCGCCGCTGGCCGTTCGCCGAACTGGGTGACGGAATCTGCGACCTCCTGCGCCGTTTCCTGCAGGTGCGTGTGGATCGGAATCCCAAGCTCGTCCGCGAAGGCCACGACGCGGGTAAACGTGGCGTCGCCAACGGTGTACGGGGCGTGCGGCGCCAGACAAAACGACAGTGTCGGCTCGCCGGCAAACTGGTCGCGCGCGGCCAGCGCCAAAGCGACGTAGCCGTCGGCGTCCGGCGCGTAGCGCGTCGGAAAGTCCAGGATACCCGGCGCCAGCATCGCACGGAGACCCATTTCGAGGTAAGCCTGCGCGCCGGCCGCGGTATGGAAATACATGTCGGCGCAGGTGGTGGTACCGCCAAGCAACATTTCGGCGGCCGCGAGGCGGGTGCCGACACCGACGAAATGCTCGTCCAGTAGCTCAGCCTCCATCGGCCAGATGCGCTCGCGAAGCCAGCGTTCCAACGGAAGATCGTCCGCCGCGCCGCGCAGCAGTGCCATGGCGCTGTGTGCGTGAGCGTTGATCAGGCCCGGTGCGAGCAGGTGGTGGGGCAGGGCAAGGTGCTGGTCCGGTGCCGCCTGCGTCACCAATTCGGCGCGGCTGCCCACGGCGGCGATGCGGTCACCGTGCAGCAGGACGGCGCCGTCGGGGATGGTGCGAACGCCGGTCGCGGTCGGCGTGATCAGCCACGCAGCAGATATCAGCGTCTCATCGTTGGTCACGGGGCGTTGCTCCTGGCGACGGCAAAAAAACAAAACCCCGCCGAAGCGGGGTTCTATTCAAGCGAAATTCGCTTCGTCGAGATTACTTCTTGACGATGATTTCGCCTTTGACTTCCACCTCAACGCGACGATGCGGTTGCAGGCAGGCGATCAATTGCTTGCGGTTCTTCTGCTCGCAAACGACACCCGGAACCGGTTGGGTCTTGCCCATGCCGAGGGTTTCGATCTTGTCTTTGGCGACGCCTTTGCCAGCCAGATAGGCGGCAACAGCGGCAGCGCGGCGCTCAGAGAGCTTCTGGTTGTATTGCTGCGAGCCGAGACGATCGGTGTGACCGGTCACGAGCACGAGTTCCAGTTTTTGCACTTCTTTGATGCGCGACACGATTTCGCGGTCAAGAACTGCCTGGCCTTCCGGCTTCAACACGGCTTTGTCGAAGTCGAACAGCGCTTTGGACGCGAGGGTGATCTTCTGCACGGCCGGTGCGGGCGGAGCAGCAGGTGCCTTCGGCGCTTCCGGGGCCTTAGCAGGCGCTGCCGGCGCAGTAGCAGCCGACGGAGCCGCCGGGGCGACGGGGGCAGGCTTCGGCGCGGGGGCCGGAGCGGCTTTCTTCACGAGGTCCGGATCGCACTCGGCAATGGCCATCGCCGGCGTCCAGTAGCTGGTGCGCCAGCACAGGTTGCACGAGGCGTTGTTGGTGCCATAACGACCGCTGCGCACGACGTTGTTGTCGGCGGCGCCGGTGGCGGAGATGACGTAGCCGCTGTTGGCAGGTGTGGCCTGTGCGAACACGACGCCCGCAGACAGCGCAACCACTGCACCCGAAACGGCGCTAGCGATGATGCGAAGTTTCATTGATTTTGTACCCCTTGAAGGCTTGAGACGATGTCACGGTGACTTCACGCAGCCCGCCACACACAATAGCGGTTCACACAAAGCCCCTCCCTGTGCAATATAACACCGCCGTTTTGCGGGGCGCAACGCGCCGGACGGTGCGCGATGCCCCGTTTCGTGGCAATTCGGGCGGTTGTGGCGGATAAGCAACGGACGGCTGTCGGCGAGGGGGCCGCTCCCTCTAAAATCGACAGTTGACCTTTTTCCGCGCGGCGAATGACGTTCGCTGCCTGCCTGACTGCCGACATGGATCAATTCGCCAAAGAAACGCTACCGATCAGCCTTGAGCAGGAGATGCGCTCGTCCTACCTCGACTACGCCATGAGCGTGATCGTGGGCCGCGCCCTGCCGGACGTGCGCGACGGCCTCAAGCCGGTGCACCGCCGGGTGCTGTTCGGAATGCATGAGGCGAACAACGTGCACAACCGGCCGTACGTCAAGTGCGCACGCATCGTGGGCGACGTGATGGGCAAGTTCCATCCACACGGCGACAGCGCGATTTACGATACCCTGGTGCGGATGGCGCAGAATTTTTCGCTGCGCTACACGCTGATCGACGGTCAAGGCAACTTCGGCTCGGTCGACGGCGACAACGCCGCCGCGATGCGCTACACCGAGTGCCGTCTGCAGAAGATTTCGGCTGAGTTGTTGGGTGATCTGGAAAAGGAAACGGTCGATTTCCAGCCCAACTATGACGGCAAGGAGCAGGAACCGACGGTTCTGCCTGCGAAATTTCCGAATCTTCTGGTTAATGGTTCCGCCGGTATTGCCGTCGGTATGGCCACCAACATTCCGCCGCACAATCTCTCCGAGGTGGTGGATGCGGTTCAGGTGCTGCTGAAAAAGCCGGACACCGACATTGAAGAACTGATCAAGCTGGTCCCGGCGCCGGATTTCCCAACCGGGGGCTTCATCTACGGCCTCGAAGGCGTTCACAACGGCTATCGCACGGGCCGCGGCCGCGTGGTGATGCGCGCGCGGGTGCATTTCGAGCCGATTGGCAAGACCGACCGCCAGGCCATCATCGTTGACGAGATCCCGTATCAGGTCAACAAATCGACCCTGCTGCAGAAAATCGGCGAGCTGGTCCGTGACAAGAAGCTGGAAGGCATTTCTGACCTGCGCGATGAGTCCGACAAGTCGGGCATGCGCATCGTCATTGAGCTGAAACGCGGCGAAATCCCGGACATCGTCCTCAACAACCTCTACAAGAACACCCAGCTGCAGGACAGCTTCGGGATGAACATGGTGGCGCTGGTGGACCAGCGTCCACGCGTGCTGAACCTGAAGGACTTCCTCGAACAGTTCATCCTGCATCGCCGCGAGGTGGTCACCCGGCGCACGCAGTTCGAGCTGCGTCAGGCCCGGGCCCGCGCCCACATTCTCGAAGGTCTCGCCGTGGCGCTGGCCAACGTCGACCCGATCATTGAACTGATCAAGGCCTCCGCGACGCCGGACGAGGCACAAACCGCGCTGACCACCAAGCTCTGGAAGTCCGACCTGGTCGCCGAAATGGTCGCACGTGCCGATGTGGACTTCCTGCGCCCGGACGGTGTCGGCCCGGAGTACTGCTGGCAGCCAGGCGAGAAGGCGTATCGCCTGACGGACGTGCAGGCCAAGGCGATCCTTGAGATGCGCCTGCAGCGCCTGACGGCGATGGAATCCGACAAGGTCATCACCGAATACAAGGAAGTGATCGAAACCGTGCGCGACCTGCTCGACATCCTGGCCAAGCCGGAACGCGTGACGAAGATCATCTCGGGCGAGCTGGCCGACATCAAAAAGCAGTTCGGCGATGCACGCAAGAGCGAAATCGTGCTGAACGCCGAAGAGACCTCGATTGAAGATCTCATCAAGCCGCAGGACATGGTGGTGACGCTGACGCACGGCGGCTACTTCAAGGCGCAGCCGGTCGAGGAATACCGCGCGCAGAAGCGCGGCGGGCGCGGCAAACAGGCCACGGCGACCAAGGAAGAAGACTTCGTCGAGAAACTCTTCATCGCCAACACGCACGACTACATCCTCTGCTTCTCGAACCGTGGCCGCGTGTACTGGCTCAAGGTCTACGAAGTGCCGGAAGGCGGCCGCAACAGTCGCGGCAAACCGATCGTCAACCTGTTCCCGCTGCAGGATCGCGAGAAGATCACGGCCATCGTGGCCACCAAGGGTTTCGAGCCGGACAAATACATCTTCATGGCGACCAGCATGGGCACCGTGAAGAAGACGTCGCTTGAGGACTTCAGCCGCCCGAAGAAAACCGGCATCATCGCCGTGGATCTGGATGACGGTGACTACCTCGTGGGCGCGGCGTTGACCGACGGCAAGCACGACGTGATGCTGTTCGCCGACAGCGGCAAGGCGGTGCGGTTTGACGAGAACGACGTGCGCAGCATGGGCCGCAACGCCCGCGGTGTGCGCGGCATGATGCTCGAGAAAGACCAGCGCATCATCGCCATGCTGGTGGCCGGTACCGAGGAGCAACAGGTACTCACGGCCACCGAAAACGGCTTCGGCAAGCGCACGCCGATCGTCGAGTACACCCGGCACGGTCGTGGCACCAAGGGCATGATCGCGATCCAGCAGAGCGCGCGCAACGGCAAAGTGGTAGCGGCGACGCTTGTGAACCCAGGCGACGAAGTGATGCTGATCACCACCGGCGGGGTGCTGATCCGCACCACGGTGAAGTCGATCCGCGAATCGGGCCGTTCGACGCAGGGCGTGACGCTGATCAAGCTCGACGACGGCGTCAAGCTCTCCGGCATCGAACGCATTGATGAGCCCGAAGTGGAACCGGGCGAGGGCGATCAGGGCGAGCTGCTCTGACGGCGGCCAGCCACGCCCAGACTCCGATGAGCGGGGCGGGCGTGGTTACGGCTTTGTTGCTCTAGCGACGGCTGGACGGCCTCTGTCGGTCGATTTCATGGATAGTCGACTTCGGTCGTAATCGGTCGCTATCGACCGTGGAATGGTCGTTAGCGTAGAAAAGCCAATCTCCGGGGCGTCTGGCTAGAGCGCCTCGTCGCCGAGCGAACGAGACCCCACTCACGGCTCCGCCGCAGCGAGCGAACCCATTCGGCGGAGCAACGATGCGATCGCGGCGGCGGACCGCTCACTATTTGGGTTGCGCGGTGGGCTCGGGCGTCGCCGTGGTGACAGGCGCAGCGTCCGGCACGGCGGTGTCAATCGGCGCCAGCGCGACGGAAATCTTCACCTTCTCGGCTTCGCCCTCGAGCGCCCCAGTCAGCACGAGTGTGAGGTTCGGAAACGACGATCTTGTCTTTTCCACTTCAAAGAAAGCGAATCCGGACACGTCCTTGCCCGGTGCAAGCACCATGTTGCCGAGGTTCTTGTTGACGAAGTCCTCGCGCATCTGACGGTTCACCTTGTTGGTGTGCATTACCGACGCAGTGGCCGCGATCGGGATACTGATGATCGGAACGATCAGGCTCCAGCCAATGGCGCGACCGGCGGCACTCTTCTTTGCCTTCTCGGCGGCCTGCTCGGGCGAGAGGCGCGTCAGCGGCTTGTCTCCGTCCATCAAGACGATGTCGTTTTCCGTGAACGAAAACGGTTTGCCGTGCCCGTTCTGGATGCCGACCAATAGCGCTGCCACGCCGTCGTCGCGGAGATCGGTGTCGAACGCGCGCTCCGACTTCGCCTTGCGGATGTGCTCATTGATGTGAACGGTGACGCCCTTGTTCTGACCCTTTGCGGAGCCGGCGGCAACGGGATCGATCTTTGCCATGCTGGGCGTGTAGGTCGCACAGCCTGAGGCGGTGAGGATGAGGATCGATGCGAAGGCAAAAAGAATGGATTTCATGGGTTGTAGCTCGGACGTTGAGAGTGAAAGTAGTTACGGGCGCTACGTCTCGCATTGAACCCATCGGAAGCGTCAGCGCGGCATGCGTCACGACGCGCATCCCGGACAAGACGCACTATGACAATGTGATGCTACCGGTGTCGGCGCACTGCACGCGCACCCAGAGCGCCAGACGACAAATATTAGGATTTGTCCGTTGGGCAATCGGCGCACAGTGCGGCCGGGCGCGCTCGTGAGCGGCCTACACTGAGCGCTTGGACGCCTCAGGCGCACGACTTCTGCCCCATGCACACCCCCTCCCGCACCCCCCGCCACTCCATCTACTACGACTACCAGGTGCATGCGCCGTGGTTGCCTTCGGCGCGTTCGCCTGAGGTCGCGCCTGCGGCGCAGCGCGCGGCCGTGGTGATCGTGGGCGCCGGGCCGGTGGGGTTGACGACCGCTCTGGAGCTGGCGCGCTACGGAGTGCGCTCGGTGCTGCTTGAATCGGAACTGCAGGTGTCGGAGGGCAGCCGGGCGATTGTGTTCACGCGGCGGTCGATGGAGATTCTGCAGCAGGTTGGCGTGGCCACGCGCGTCAGCGAAAACGGCTTGCCGTGGCGCTTTGGCAATTCGTTTTTTCGCGGGCAGCGCGTGTATCGCATGGAGGGCCTGCACGATCCGGATGATCGCTTCTGGCCGATGATCAATCTGCAGCAGCAGTACCTCGAGGAATACCTCATGGCGGCCGCGCTGGCCAACCCGCTGATTGAGGTGCGCTGGGGCAACAAGCTCACGGCAGTCCGCCAAACCGGCGGCATGGCGCAGATTGAGGTGGACACGCCGGAGGGGCCGTACCGCCTCGACACGCATTGGCTGGTGGCTGCCGACGGTGCGCGCTCGGGCATCCGCGCCGCGATGAACCTCAAGCTTGAAGGCGATTCGTACGAAGGCCGATTCGTGATTGCAGACATCCGGATCGACCTGCCGTTCCCGACCGAGCGCCGTGCGTATTTCGACCCCGACTGGAACCCCGAAAACACCGTGCTGATGCATCGCGAACCGCGCGGCATCTGGCGCATCGACTACCAATTGCCGGCCAACGAAAGCGCCGAGGACGCGCTGCGCCCCGCCTCGCTGAAAGCCCGCATCGATGCCCAGCTCGCAATGATCGGCCATGGCGGCACGCCGTGGCAAATGGACTGGAGCTCGGTGTACTCCGCACGGGCGTTGACGCTGGCCGAGTATGTGCATGGCCGCGTGATGTTTGTCGGCGACGCGGCGCACCTGTTGCCGATTTTCGGCGTGCGCGGGGCCAACACGGGTTTCCAGGACGCGCAGGCGCTGGCCTGGCGGCTTGCGCTGGTGGTTAACGGCGCGGCGCCCGCGACGCTGCTCGCGAGCTACAGCAGCGAGCGGGTGGGTGCCGCGCGCGAAATCATCGCCGAGGCGGGCAAAAGCACGCGCTTCATGGCACCGCCGAGCCGCGGCTTTCGACTGTTGCGCGACGCGGTGCTCTCGTTGTCGTTGTCGGAGCCCTTCGTCGGGCCGCTCTACCACTGGCGCACCTCGCGCCCGCATGAATACACGCAGTCGCCGCTCAATAGCGCGGGCGACGACAATGCGCTGTTCAAACAGGGGCCGGGGCACGGCGCGCCACCGCAGAACATCCGGCTGGGGCCGGATGACTTTTTGCTCGATCACGTCGGCGGACGATTTGATCTGCTCTATTTCACGCGGGATGCGGCGCTGCCGTCGGCTCTGGTGCGGGAGGTCAGCCGCGCCCGCCAGCGCGGCGTACCGCTCGCCGTCACGGCGGTCACGCCGCCCGACGGCGCGGCGCGCAGCGTGGCAGGCGCCGACCAGACGCTCGTCGACAGCGACGGCCACTTTGCACAGCGCTACGGCATCGAGGCTGGCGGTGGGGCGTACCTGTTGCGGCCGGACCAGCACATTTGCGCGCGCTGGGTAACGCTCGACGCTACGCGATTGCGCGCCGCGCTCAACGCGGCAACGCAAGGCACTGGCAAAGGAAGTGCGGAGGAGGCTGAATGAATCAGGGCACGAACATGAGCGGCGATCAGCAGCGCGGTGCGACGGCGGGCACGCTGCCGATTGAGGGCCTCGAGGCGGTGTACGACCGGCTCGCCGAGGCGATCGACCGCGCCGGCCCCGAGAAAGCTGAACTGTTTCTGGTGAAGCTCGCGCTGCTGAACGCCAACGCGTTGGGCGACGCAACGCGGGTTGCGGCGCACATTGACGCTGCGTTGCGCGATCTGTAGCTGCACCCACCGCCGTGGGTGCGAGGCAGGTGCGTGTCGGCGCGACGCGTGGGCTACCATACCGCTCAATACGGCTTTTCTAGGCCATCGACCGCCAGCTGGTCGATACAGCGCGATTTTAGTGAAAGTCGACTAGCACCGTTTTCAGCCGCAATCGACGACGGACTGGTCGTTACCGGTAAAAAGCTGAAACCGCTGCGGACGAGAACGCGCGATCAGTGACCGTGCGGCGCGGCGCCGTCGAGCACGTACTTCGTACCGCAATACGGGCAGGTCGCCTCACCGGTCGACGCGACGTCGAGATAGACCTTGGGGTGCGTTGACCATTGCTCCATTTTCGGGTTGGGGCAAAACACAACGCCGTGACCGTGGAGGTCTTTGGCGGTCACATGAATGGCTTCGGCGGTGGTGGTGCTCATGGCTGGCAATCGGGCAGTGGATGGGGCAATTGTAGGAGCGGCTTGTCGCGACGGGCCGCTCCCGCGCAGGCGATCAGACCTTGGTCAACCAGTGCGCGTACTTCGGATTGCGGCCGTTGACGATGTCGAAGAACGCGCTTTGAATCTTTTCGGTGATCGGGCCGCGCGAGCCTTTGCCGATTTCGATGCGATCCAGTTCGCGAATCGGTGTCACTTCGGCGGCGGTGCCCGTGAAGAACAGCTCGTCGCAGATGTAGAGCTCGTCGCGCGTAATGCGCTTTTCCTTGATTTCGAGGCCGAGGTCGGCGGCAATGTGAAACACCGTGTTGCGCGTGATGCCGTTCAGTGCGCCTGCGGACAAGTCCGGTGTGTAAATCTTGCCGTCTTTCACCGCGAAGACGTTTTCGCCCGCGCCTTCGGAGACGAAGCCGTTGGCGTCGAGCAGCATCGCTTCGTCGTAGCCGTCGTCGGTGGCTTCCTGGTTGGCGAGGATGGAGTTGGTGTAGTTCGACACCGCTTTCGCCTGCGTCATCGTGATGTTCACGTGGTGGCGCGTGTAGCTCGAGACTTTCACGCGGATGCCGCGCTTCATGCCTTCTTCGCCGAGGTACGCACCCCACGGCCACGCCGCGACCATCGTGTGAATCGTGTTGCCTTTGGCCGAAACGCCGAGCTTCTCGGAGCCGACCCACACCAGCGGACGCAGGTAGCCGCTCTCGAGCTTGTTTTCGCGGATCACTGCGCATTGCGCTGCGTTGAGTTCTTCCGGCGTGAAGGCAATTTTCATGCGCAGAATCTTCGCGCTGTTGAACAGGCGCTGAGTGTGTTCTTGCAGGCGGAAAATCGCCGGGCCGTTGACGGTGTTGTACGCGCGAACGCCCTCGAATGCGCCGCAGCCGTAGTGCAGCGTGTGGGTCAGCACGTGGATCTTGGCATCACGCCAGTCCACCATCTTGCCGTCGAACCAAATTTTTCCGTCGCGATCTGCCATTGACATAGGTATGCTCCAAAATGAGTGGTTGGGACGCCGCCTGCTACGGGCGCCGTCGCAGCACAGAATGAACCGGATTTTAGGCGAGGGGTGTCGCGGGCTTCGGCGGGGCTGGGGTGTTCCGCCTTGCGTTGCTGAAGCGGCACCACGTCGCAGTGGATGGAGACGGCGGGCGATAGGTCAACAACGTTGACGTATTTTGCGACCGTCCAAAATAAATGTCAAGCAGGTTGACCTATGGCCGCTAGAGGCCTTGCAAAATCAACGGTCGTCGGTACCAACCGCCCCAGCCGCCCCAGTGATGGGCCCGACACCGCCGCACTGGGCGAGGCCTGGCGGCTCATGCACTACGCGCTCCGCGCCGTGATCGCCGAGCCCGATCGAATTCTCGCCACACGTGGCTTGACTCGCATGCACCACCGCATTCTCTTCTTCGTCGCGAGAGCGCCGGGCATGAGCGTGGGCGCGTTGCAGGGCACACTGAACGTCACCAAGCAGGCGCTCAACGCGCCGCTGCGGCAGCTGCAAACGCAGGGCCTGATTGATCTCAGCAAGGCCGATCACGATGCCCGCGTGCGTGAACTGCGCCTCACCGCGGATGGCACGGCGCTCGAAGCCACGCTGACCGGCGAGCAGTACCGTCTGTTCGCCGAGGCCTTCGCCGCGGCAGGCCCCGAGGCGAGCAAAGGCTGGCAACGTGTGATGCGTGCGCTGGCCACGCAGGCGGGGATGCCGTAACGCAGCGGCGACGCTGGCTGGCCGGTAACACACGTGCCGGCGCCGCGCAGACGCCTACTGGTGCTGGATACGCACGTCAGGCCGCACGCGGTGAATTGCTTCGAGCATGCGCTCGATGTCGCCGTGGTCAAAGCCAGAAGGGGACACCTTCGACAGCAAGTTGTCGTTGCGGTCGAAAAAGTACAGCCACGGAATCGGTGCCCGGATCGGCGCGGTGCTGCCGCCCACATGCGCGTTGGCGACTTTGGTCACGATCGTGTGCAGCTGTTCGCGCGACATCTGCTGCGAATTGAAGGGTTGTGTCACGGTGACGCTACCATCCTGATAGAGCGTGACCGCAAAGCGCGAAAACGCGCGCCGCAACACATACATCACCGCGAGCGGGATGCACATCAGCGGCCAAAACAGCAGGATTTTCGGATTCTTCGGCACTTCGCTCCACGTCATCGGGATCACGATCAACGGAAACGAAAACACCACGTACATGATGCCTTGAACGATGCCTGGCAGCGGCAAGCCGCCTTTGTTCTTGATCTGCAACTCGACCGGCTTGTCTTGCGCCATGACGGTGACTCCTGAAGCGTGTGTGGATGTCAAGCGTTACGGAATCGTCGGCGGAAGTCGGACACGAACAGCGTCGGTAGGTGGGCACGCCGTAGCCGTTGTAGGGCGCGACGCTCGCGGTTCCGCCGAGGTGTGTGCCAGAGGGTTAGTCGCCTGTTGCCATGGGGCGTGCCCGCTGGCGGCGCTGTTCAAGCCGACTGCGGAAACTCAAAGCGCTTGTGCACGCGGTTGAACGCACGCCCCTGCGCCTGCGCGTCGCCGTCTTCGACGAGGTAGGTTTCGAAGCCCATGCGGCTGTAGTACGCCAGGCCGCCCTCGTTGACCACCCGGATGGACGCATTGATCGTGGTGAAACCGCGCTGCGCCGCTGCCTTGCGGGTATGGGCGAAGAGGGCGGTGCCCACGCCGGACTGCTGCCGCGAGCGGCTGGCAAAGGTGGCGATGTCCACCCAGCCGGTGGGCAGGCTGCCATAGGTGCTCAGGGACTGAAAACCAAGGATCATTTCATCCATATCACCCGCCACGAAACACGACACCACCGTGTCGCCCAAGATGAACCACTCGCGGATTTCGTCCACTGACAACTCATTGGTGATTGCCGTTGTTCCACCCACGCGGATGATTTCGTTGAGTAGCGCGCGCATGCCGTCGGCATCAGCATCCAGCGCGGGCCGGATGACCCATGAATCAGCGGAAGTTTTCATCGTGTCGATTCGTAGCCGCGATTAGCGAAGCGTAATCGAGGCCGTTGGGTCGCGCAGGGTGGCGCAAGAGCAACGCCACGATCCCCGGATTACGGCGGATGCGCGAGACGTCGGTAGTTACGCGGACGGGTTCGATGCGCGCCTAATCCGGGCTACGGCACTGAAAACCAAGGATCATTTCATCCATATCAACCGCTACGAAACACGACACCACCGTGTCGCCCAAGATGAGCCACTCGCGCATTTCGTCGGGCGATAGCTCACTCGTTATCGCAGTCGTTCCACCGATACAGATGATGTCATTGAGCACCGCGCACATGCCGTCGGCGTAAGCATCCAGCGCGGGTCGGATGACCCATGAAGCAGCGGAAGTTTTCATCGTGTCGATTCGTAGCCGCGATTAGCCAAGCGTAATCGAGGCAGTTTGGTCGCCCAAGGTCACGTCAGAGGTATGCCGCGATCCCCGGATTACGGCCAGGGCGCGACACAGGCATGATCACGCGGACGGTTCCGATGCGCGCGTAGTACGCGCTACGGCGCCAGAGTGAGAGGTCAAAAGTTAACTTCCAAACGCAGACCAATCTGGCTGCGGTTGCGCTCGAACAAACGCACGTACGGGCTGAGAGACAGTGACGGCGTGATTTGGTGGCCGACACTCGCTTCAACCACCGCGCCCGTCTTCGTCGAGCTCGTCCGTTCGTAACGGACTGGCGATGGCAGGACGAACACGCTGTGGATTTCGCTGTTGATGTTATTTTTCGAATATTCCACGCCGGCGGCCACGTGCGCTTCCAGGCCACGGGCCTTGAAGAATTTGTAGCCGAGCATCAGGGTCGCGTTGTCACGCTGATTGAGCGAGCGAATGGTGGTCGTAGCCGGCAGCCCAATCGGCTTGGTGTTGGCCGCATATTGGGTCCGGAGGCGTGTCGATGTACCCATGCTCGCAACGACGTAGACTCGATCGCTGATCCGGTAACCGACACCGGCATCGCCCGCCCAAGCGCGTCGCTCCGGCGCTAGTTCGTCGCGCGCAAACGGTGGAATTCCTGTCGGAAGTACGTCCACGCGATCAAGTGCTCCGCCCCTCTGATACGCAGCGTCGGCAAACGCAAACCACGACGTGGTTCCGGCACTGGCGTCGAAACTGAAAACGAGAGCTGTCGCCGCGACGCACGCGGCCGGGACCCGCCGCTGCCGCGTGGAGTTGGGGCTCAGCATCTTGCTACTTTTCACGTATTCCCCTAGATCTCGTAGATATCGCAGGGCGAAACGCTTGCGGTTTCGCCGACTGCGATGGTCTGCGAATTTCGATTGAATGGCCTTCTGCGGTCACGCACGGCGGAACCGCAAGCGTCCCGCCCTACGCTGTTACCCCGCCACCTGCGGATTACGCAACCGCACATGCAACTCGCGCAGTTGCTTCTCGGTCACCGGCGTCGGCGCATCCACCATCAAGTCCTGCCCACGCTGCGTTTTCGGGAATGCAATCACGTCACGAATCGATTCGGCTTCGCACATCATGGTGACGATGCGGTCGAGGCCGAAGGCGATCCCCGCATGCGGCGGCGCGCCGAACTGCAGCGCGTCGAGCAGGAAGCCGAACTTGGCGCGCTGGTCTTCCTCGCTGATGCCGAGCGTGGCGAATTGCTTGGCCTGCAGTTCAGGGCGATGGATACGCACTGAGCCGCCGCCGAGTTCCCAGCCGTTCATCGCCACGTCGTAGGCCTTGGCGAGCACCTGCGACGGATCGGTGTCGAGCAGCGGCCAGTGGTCGTCCTTCGGGCTCGTGAACGGGTGGTGCGCGGCGACGTAGCGCTTGTTCTCTTCGTCGTACTCGTAGCACGGGAAGTCGACGACCCAGCAAGGCTTGAAGCCTTTTTCAAAGAAGCCGAGCTCGGCGCCGTGCTGATGGCCGATCTTCGCGCGCAGGGCGCCGATGGCATCGTTGACCACTTTCTTGCGGTCGGCGCCGAAGAAGATGATGTCGCCGTTTTGCGCGCCGCTGCGCTCGATGATGGCCTTGAGCGAATCGGGCGTCAGGAACTTCACCACGGGGCTCTGCAGGCCTTCGTCGTTGAGCTTGGTGACGTCGTTCACCTTGATCCACGCCAGGCCCTTGGCGCCGTAGATCGCGACGAACGCGGTGTAGTCGTCGATTTCCTTGCGCGAGAGCTTGGCGCCGCCGGGCACGCGCAGGGCGACCACGCGACCGTCCTTCATGTCGGCCGCACCGCGGAAGACCTTGAAGTCCACCGTCTTCATCACGTCGGTCAACTCGGTGAATTCGAGCTTCACGCGCAGGTCGGGCTTGTCGCTGCCGTACTTGCCCATCGCCTCGGCGTAGGGCAGGCGCGGGAAGTCGGGCAGGTCCACCCCAAGACCGGCTTTCCACAGGTGCTTGATGAGACCTTCCATCATGTCCTGCACTTCACGCTCGCCGAGGAACGAGGTCTCGATATCGATCTGCGTGAACTCGGGCTGGCGGTCGGCGCGCAGGTCTTCGTCGCGGAAGCACTTCACGATCTGGTAGTAGCGATCGAAGCCCGCCACCATCAGGAGCTGCTTGAAGAGCTGCGGCGATTGCGGCAGCGCGTAGAACTGGCCGTCGTGGATGCGCGAGGGCACGAGGAATTCGCGCGCGCCTTCCGGCGTGCTCTTGTAGAGGAACGGCGTCTCGATATCGACGAATCCGCGCTCGTTGAGGTACTCGCGCGCCGCGGCCGACACGCGGGCGCGCAGCAGCAGGTTCTTCGCCATCTGCGGACGGCGCAGGTCGAGGTAGCGGTACTTCAAACGCACTTCTTCGCCAATGTTGGCTTCGTCCATCATGAATGGCGGCGTCTGCGAAGCGTTGTAGATCTCGATCTCGTGGGCGAAGACCTCGATGGCGCCGGAGATCATGTCCTTGTTCTCGGTGCCGGCCGGGCGCGCACGCACCTTGCCGGTGACGCGGATGCAGAACTCGTTGCGCAGCGTTTCGGCCAGCTTGAAGGCGTCGGGGCGGTCCGGATCAATCACGATCTGGGCGATGCCCTCGCGGTCGCGCAGGTCAACGAAGATCACGCCGCCGTGGTCGCGGCGACGGTGCACCCAGCCGGTGAGGGTGACGATTTGGTCGAGGTATTTCTGGTCTACAAGACCGGTGTAAGTGGTACGCATGATCAAACTCAAATGCAAAATGGGGAAGGCCGCTACGCGCAGGTAGGGCAGGAAAAACAGAACACGGCCGGAGGGGCCCTGAGGAATCCGTGACGCGCCGTTGAGAGCATCGCGGCCAATACGAAGGCCGCTGCCATCGGCACGGGGCGGCTGGCTCAGATGACGCAGGCGCCGCCCGGCCTGGTCACGCGTTGGTATTCCCCGGATTGGGGCCAGGCGTGGGGGGCGGGAGCGGCGCGGGCATCAGCGTGGATTGCCCGGAGGCAGCCCAACGCGCGAGCTCGCCATTGAGCGCCGCAGGGGGGGCCGCCACGCCCATCGAGATGATGTACTTCAGTGCCTGATCGACCGTCATGTCGAGCTCGACCAGTTTGGTCTTGGGCACCAGCAGCATGTAGCCGCCGGTCGGGTTCGGCGTCGTCGGGATGTACACGGCAACATGGTCTTCGCTCAGCCGCGCGCGCAGCTCGCCGTCGACGGTGTTGGTCAGAAACGCAACCGAATGCAGCCCCGGATGCGGAAACTCGATAAGCACCGCCTTGCTGAACGCCTGGCCGTTCTCGGAGAGCACCGGATCGGTGAGTTGCTTGACACTTTTGTAGATGCCGCCCACCACGGGGATGCGGTGCATCATGCTGTCCCACACCCGCGTGATCTGTTTGCCAAACACATTGCTGGCGACAGCGCCGGTCACAAACAGCAGCACAAACGAGAGCAGCACGCCGAAACCCGGAATCTGCATGCCGTTCCACGTCGGACGAAAGGCCTCGGGAATCAGGTGGCTCGTCGCATCCAGTGTGGAGACGAGGAAATGCAGCACCCAGATGGTGATCCCCATCGGCGCCCAGACGAGCAGGCCCGCGAGCAGGTACTTCTTGATCATGGTGCGGGCCGCGTGCCTTCCTGGTGCTGGTGGGTCGCGGTCAGTCGGTCGTGCACGCAGCGCACGCGCCGGCACCGCAGGCGGGCGCTGCGGCAGGCGATTCGGCCGGTTTGGCGTCGGCTTCCTTCTTGGTCTCGGCTGGCTTGCTGCCACCGCCCTTGAAGTCAGTGGCATACCAGCCCGTCCCTTTCAGGGCAAAGCCGGCCGCGGAGATCTTCTTGAAATATTTCTGACTACCGCAGGTCGGACAGGCCGCGATTGGCGCGTCGGCGAGCTTTTGCATGTGCTCGTTCTGGGCACCGCAGTCAGGGCAGGCGTATTCGTAAATCGGCATGGTCGTGAAGGACGTTAAAGGACGGCCTCGAAGCGAGGTCGCCGCGCTGACGGTAAACCGTTGATTATAGGGCGTTTAGCGGTGTTTTGTGCATTGCGGCATGCGCCGATTCCGACGATTTTCTGGCCCCGACGGCGCCGCATGCGACCAGTCGCGGGGGGGGGGGCGTGAACAGCGGAAGCAGCACTAGCGGGGCCCGCCACGTCGCCGTAACATCCACTACAAGCAATCAGCACTCACTGCAACCCAGTTACGGAGATCGCATTCATGGCTCTGCAATACCTCTGGTGGATCGCCGCCGCCATTTTGGTGGGGGTAGAGATGATGACCGGCACCTTTTACCTGCTGATCGTTGCCATCGCCTGCGTGGCGGGTGGCTTCGCTGCGGTCGCGGGTTTGGAAATCGGCTGGCAATGGAGCGTGGCCGCTGTGGTGGAAGTGGTCGGCACGATCGTGGTCAACCGCTGGAAGCGGACGCACATGTCGAAACCGCATTTGTCGAACAATCTCGACATCGGGCAGCGCGTGAACGTGATCGAATGGCGCGATGATGGCAGCGCCCGCGTCGCCTACCGCGGTACGCACTGGGACGCCGTGCTGGACGCGCCAACCACGCCACGGCGCGAGCAGATGCTGATTGTTGGCATGCGAGGCGCGCAGCTCGTGGTCGGGCCGGTGCCGGCGTGACGGTGCGCTAGCGCGACGTTCAATCCTATGGCTTCGAACAAACCACCGGCCGACGATCCGCTCGCGCGCTTGGTCCGTGAAGCGGGGGCGCAGGTCGAACAGCGGCTCAGGCGACTCACGCGAGACGCGACGCGCGACGAAAAGACGACCCGCGCCCCGACCGAGGACACACGCGAGCACCCCTTGCAGCCGCATCCGGCGGGCGTGCGGAGCGTCGAACGCGTCAAGCAGTGGGCCGCGGGGGTGATTGGCGCGATCGTGCTCGCGAAGCTGCTCGGCGTTACCAACTGGTTTAGTGCAACTGGCCCGCACTCGGGCCGCTATCTGGGGACTGAAATCATGAACAGTGTGTTCGGATCGATTGTGCCGCTGGCGATCTTTATTGTCGGCATCATCTTCGTCATCAAGGCCATTCAGGTGGTGCCGCAGCAGCGGGCTTACGTGGTGGAACGCCTTGGGCGTTTCGACCGCGTGCTCGAACCAGGCTTGCGCTTCACCATCCCGTTTGTTGACCGCATCTCGGCGCGACACGACCTGCGGGAGGTGCCGCTCGATGTGCCCAGCCAGGTGTGCATCACCAAGGACAACACGCAGCTGCAGGTGGACGGCATCCTGTATTTTCAGGTGACCGATCCGAAGCTCGCGACGTATGGCTCGTCAAGCTACATTCTCGCCATCACCCAGCTCGCGCAAACCACGCTGCGCAGCGTGGTGGGCAAACTCGAACTCGACAAGACGTTTGAGGAGCGCGACATGATCAACCACGCCGTGGTGTCGGCGCTCGATCAGGCGGCGATGAACTGGGGCGTCAAGGTATTGCGCTACGAGATCAAGGACCTCACGCCGCCGAAAGAAATCCTGCACGCGATGCAGGCGCAGATCACGGCCGAGCGCGAAAAGCGCGCGCTGATTGCCGCCTCCGAAGGCCGCAAGCAGGAACAGATCAACATCGCGATGGGGCAGAAAGAAGCGGCGATTGCGAAGTCGGAAGGCGACAAGATTTCCGAGATCAATCAGGCGCAGGGCGAGGCGGCGGCGATCCTGGCGAAGGCCGAAGCCAATGCCGAGGCCATTCGCAAGATCGCGCTCGCGATCGAGTCGCAGGGCGGTTTGCAGGCCGTCAATCTCAAGGTGGCCGAGCAGTACGTGGCGGCACTCTCGAACATTGCACGCACCGGCAACACCATTGTCGTGCCACAAAATCTGACCGATATCGCCGGACTGGTCACCACGGCGACCAGTGTGCTCAAGGCCTCGCCGAAGACGGCCTGAGCGCCCTTTCACCCAGCAGCAAAGGACACACCATGAATACGATGTGGGGCGGCCTGCGCCGCCGCGCAGTGGCTGCGCTCGCGCTCGGATTGGCCGTGGCCGGTGCCGGTCCGCTCTCCGGTTGCGGAGAAATCAACATCACGATTGGCGACAGCAAGGGCGTGAAGGGCAGTGGCGTGAGCGCGAGCGAAACGCGGGCCGTCACCGCGTTCACAGCGGTTGAAGCGACCGGGAGCGGCAAGCTCAAGCTGGTGGTTGGCCCGGCCGAGTCGCTGCGGGTGACGGCCGACGACAACCTGCTGCCCCTGATCTCGAGCGAGGTGCGCAACGGCGTGCTGGTGCTGTCGACCAAGGGCAGTTACGTTCCGAAGACGCCGATCGTGTTTGAGGTGAACGCGCGGTCCATCGAACGCATCGAGAATTCTGGCGCCGTCACCATCGACGCCGGTGGATTCAGCGGCGGCAAGCTCACGCTCGACACCTCCGGTGTGGGCACCGCCAAGCTCGCCGGTCGCGTCGATACGCTCAAGATCGAGCTTTCCGGCGTTGGCAGCGTGGATTCGGAAAACCTCGTCGCCGACCGTGTGGACGCGGAGCTTTCGGGCGTGGGCAGCGGCACCGTGCGCGCGGACAAATCGCTCAAAGCGTCCGTCAGCGGTGTGGGTAGCCTCACCTGGACCGGCACGGCCACCGATGTGAAGACCAGCGTGAGCGGCGTGGGCAAAGTGTCGCGAGGGTAGGGGCGGCCTGGTCAATCGATCCGAATGGATCGGTTACATCTTTTCGTACTCCACGACCAATCTGTGCCGATTCGGGGCACTTTTCGTGCAAAGTCGACTTTTCATTAAATATGTCTGCGATGACCACTGGCTGGTCGTTAAGTGCCAAAAGCTGTTCGCTCGATTGAACGGCATGTGCGTCCGCGTCACACGCCTCGGATAGTCTTCGCGTCGGTTATCCGTTTCGGAGGTTGACTTGGCTACCGGTTCTCTCGCTGACTATTCCGCTGAATCCCTGTCCCGGGCGTACCGCCGGCACGAAGCGTCGCCCGTCGACGTCGCGCATGCGGTGTTTGCACGGCTCGACCAGTGGCAGCCGAAAATCAACGCATTCTGCTTTGAGGATCGGGCGCGCACGCTGGCCGATGCCCGCGCCAGCGAAGCACGCTGGCAAGCGGGCAGGCCACTGTCGCCGCTCGACGGCGTGCCGATTTCGATCAAGGATTTGATCCTGACGGCGGGTTGGCCGACGCGGCGGGGCTCGCGCACGATCGATCCGGCGCAACCGTGGAACGATGACGCCCCGAGTGTGGCGCGGTGCCGCGAGGCGGGGCTGGTGATCATCGGCAAAACGACTACGCCGGAATTCGGCATCAAGGGCACCACCGACAACACCTTGACCGGTGTGACGCGGAACCCTTGGCACCTCGAGCGCACCTCGGGCGGTTCGTCGGGCGGCAGCGCGGCCGCGGTGGCCGCCGGCATCGGGCCGCTGTCGATTGGCACCGATGGCGCCGGCAGTGTGCGCATTCCGGCCGCCTTCTGTGGCGGCTTCGGGCTCAAACCCTCATTCGGTCGCGTCCCGGCGTGGCCGTTGTCGCCATTTGGCACGGTGGCGCACCTCGGGCCGCACACGCGCACCGTGACCGACGCCGCGATGCTGATGAACGTGATCGCGCGGCCCGACGCCCGCGACTGGACGTCCCTGCCTTTCGATCCGCGCGACTACACCGTCGGGCTCAACGAGGGCGTTCGTGGCCTGCGCGT
The DNA here is from genome assembly GCA_016790165.1 of Burkholderiales bacterium. Classification (GTDB taxonomy): domain Bacteria; phylum Pseudomonadota; class Gammaproteobacteria; order Burkholderiales; family Casimicrobiaceae; genus Casimicrobium. The sequence continues at coordinate 7,417 of JAEUPL010000020.1, read as the reverse complement.
GGCGTTCAGCCCGGCGCTCGGCTATGTAAACAACGTGCATCCCGCCATCGCCGCAGCGGTGCGTCGTTCCGCAGAAAAGCTCGCGGAGCTGGGCGCGCAGGTCGAAGAAGTTGACCCTGGATTCGAGAATCCGCTCGAAATCACGATGAAGCTCTGGTTCATCGGCTCAGCCACCCTCTATGGCGGCATGACCCCGGCGCAGCAGGCGCTGGTGGATCCGGCGTTGGCGGCACAGGCGGAGGCCGGTGCCCGTGTGAGCGTGCCCGAGTTGCAGGCGTTGACCAAGCGACGCGGTGAGCTGGGCATTCTGATGCGCAAGTTTCACCAGCGCTACGACCTGCTGCTCACCCCGGGCGTCTCCGTGCCGGCGTTCAAGGCGCGCGCGTCAACGGAGTGGGACACGCCCATCGAGCACTTTCTTGATTGGACGCCGTTTTCCTATCCCTTCAACCTCACGCAGCAGCCCGCCTGCGTCTGCCCGTGTGGTTTCGACGACGACGGCCTGCCGCTGGCGGTGCAGATCGTGGGACCGATGCATGGCGACGCGTTGGTGCTGCGCGCTGCGCGGGCATTGGAATCGGCGCAGCCGTGGGCGACAATGGCGACACTTTCGTGAGCCGGTACACCCATGCCTGACATTCTTTCGCTCGGTGAACCCCTTTGGGAAATGAGCGCCATTCCGGCCGAGCCCGGCAAGTACACGCTGGGTTACGGTGGCGACTCGATGAACTTTTGCATTGCCGCCGCCCGGCAAGGCGCCAGCGTCGGCTACATCACGCGGGTGGGCAACGATCCGTTTGGCGCGCAGCTCCGCGTGCTGCTGGAACACGAGGGCATTGATTGCGCCGAAGTGGCCGTGGATGACCGCGCCAGCACGGGGGGCTACTTCATTCATCACGGTCCTGCCGGGCACCAGTTCAGCTACGCACGCGCGGGCTCGGCGGCCACCAAGCTCGCACCCGGGGACATCGATCCTGATGCCGTTGCGGCGGCGACCTTTGTTCACGCGAGTGGTATCACGCAGGCCATTTCGGAGTCTGCGCGCGCCGCGGCGTGCTCGCTGTTCCGCGAAGCGCGCAACGCGGGCGTGAGCACCGCGTTTGACGCGAATGTACGGACGCGCCTCTGGACGCTCTCGAAAGCGCGCGAAGCACTGGCCGAGATCCTGCCGCTGACCGACTATTTCTTTCCCTCATTCGAAGACGCACGCGATCTCTCCGGCAGCGAGGATCACGAGACGATCATGAAATGGGCGCACAGCCTGGGCGCGCAAGTGGTGCTGTTGAAGCTGGGTGCGCAGGGCGTGCAGATCAGTCAGGGCGAGGGGGCTGACGTGATTCAAATGACCTCGTTCGCGGTTGACGCGGTGGATGCCACCGGCGCGGGCGACTGCTTCGCCGGTGCGGCGATTGCGCGGCTGGTCGCGGGTGACGCGTTGCTCGACGCGATTCGCTACGCCAATGCCGCGGCCGCGCTGACCACCACGGCCTACGGTGCCATCACGGCAATCCCCACGCGCGATCGCGTGAAGGCATTTCTCGCGGCACAGGTATAGCGACAGCCGGGCACACCATGAAAGCCATCGCCCTCATCGCGCACGACCGTTGCAAGCAGGACATGATTGCCTTTGCGCGCGTGCACGCTCATGCGCTCCGCGGTCGCGCACTGATCGCCACGCGCACGACCGGTACGCTCCTCGAGCGCGAGCTCGGGCTTGAAGTCGAGTGCTATCTCTCCGGGCCCGAAGGCGGTGACTTGCAAATTGGCGCCCAGATTGCCGAGGGCCATGTCGCCGCCGTCGTCTTTCTTCGCGACGTGTTGACCGCGCAGCCGCATGAGCCCGACATCAGCGCGTTGTTGCGCGTGTGTGATGTGCACAATGTGCCGGTCGCGACCAACCTGGCGACGGCGGAAATCGTGTTGGCGGGCCTGGCTTCGCGCTAGCAGTCGGCCTGGGACGCGCTGGACAAGTCAGTCCGAGGTTGAGCGTGACGAATCGGCGCTCGCCGATGGGCATCGAGGTGCACGCCGAGTGACTGTTCTGGCCGGAACAGTGGTTGGACCCCGCAGTTTGACTCGGTCCGCCGTGCGTTTTCTGCCGGAAAGGCCCCGAAAAGCAACAAAGTTGCAGAAAATTCACCGTCCCGCGCGAGGCGTTGGGGATTTCACGCTAAAGTCGCTGCAAACGCGCGCTAGGCCCCCACTGGCCCTGTTGCTTACCGGAGAATTCTATGGCCCTGACCCCCGTCGTCCGTCGCAAGGCGTGTTGCACGCTTTCTACCGCACTGAGCCTCGGCCTGACGGTCTTGATCGCCGCGCCACTTCCCGCAATAGCGGCGCAGAGCCAGGCATATGGCGCAGCGAGGCTGGTGCCTGCCACCGCGCCGCAATCCCTGGCCGCGACCAGCCTCCCCTGGGTGGCCAACGCCGGTCAATGGGACGCGCGTGCCGCGTTTCGCGCGCAGAGCTTTGCCGGGGCGGTGTGGGTCACGCAGGACGGTGCGCTGGTGCATCAGTTCAACGGCATGAAGCGCACCGAGTCCTCGAAACCAACCACTGCTCGTGGAGATGGATCGCCCGCTCGTGGTGAACGTCTCGAACCACGCAACCCCGGCTGGGTACTCACCGAGCGATTTGTTGGTGGCGCAATCAAGCAAGCACCCCGTGGCAGCGATCCGCAGCTCGGCCAAGTGAGCTTCATGACGCACGACCGCGCAGTGCAGGCAGGCAATGTGCCGAGCTACGGACAAGTTGAATTGGGCGAGGTTTTCCCCGGTGTAGCAGTGGCGCTCAAAGCCACGAATGCCAACGTCGAGAAGCTATTTACCGTCGCGCCCGGACGCGACCCGGGCGTCATTCGCATCGCGGTGGACGGCGCAGAGCGCTTGTCTATTGGCAGCGACGGCCGCTTGATCGCCACGACGGGCAACGGTGACATCGCCTTTACTGCGCCGGTGGCGTTTCAAGAGACCGCAAACGGCGTACGCGAGCCGGTGCAAGTCGCGTACGCGCTCGATGCGCCGTTTCAGCATTACGGATTTGCGCTCGGAAGCTACGACCCAACCCGTCCGCTCGTGATCGACCCGCTTTTGGCGTCCACGTATCTTGGCGGCAGTGACTACGAGCAAATCAGCGCCATTGCCATCCATCCGCATTCAGGTGAGGTGTACGTGGCGGGGTGGACGCAGTCTGCGTCGTTCCCAGCCGCCACCGGCGGCGCACAGCCCAGTGCGACGGGGACATCCTGTTTTGTTAGCCGCTACAGCGCCGATTTGTCGCGATTGGTGCAATCCAGTTACTTTGGCAATGGCTATGTACGCTGCACGAGCCTCGCGTTCAACCCGAGTGGCGACGCGGTGTACGTGGCGGGTTCGGCGCACAGCACGTCCACGCTGCCCAGCACGAGCGGCGCGATTCAGGCTGCGCATGCGAATGCAACCGGTTCAGGTTTCGACGGCTTCGTTGCGCGCCTCAGCATCGATTTGCGCGCGTTGACCAAAGCCACTTATTTCGGCGGGGCGGGTTTCGACGATCGGATTGACGCCATCGCTGTGCACCCGATGACCGGTTTCGTGCACGTCGTGGGCACGACCAATTCCAGCACGCTGCCGGGCACGGCGGTCGGCACGCAACCCACGCGCGCGGGAGACAGAGACGCCTTCATCGCCCGGCTGCCCGCCGATCTGCTGGATGCAGGCCCAGCGGCCGTGCGCTACACGTTCATCGGCGGCACTAACACCGATTCCGGCAGCGCGCTCGCCATTGATTCGCGATCGGGCGATGTGTTTGTGGCCGGTCAAACCAGCGGCGGCCTGCCCATCGCAATGCTCGCTGGCGCGGCGCAGCCAGTCTATGTGGGCACCGGAGACGCGTTCATCGCGCGGCTCAAACAGGATCTCTCCAGTGTGGTGCGAGCGACGTACTTCGGCGGCGGGGGCAATGACCTCGCAAGCAGCCTCGCGATGCATCCACTGACCGGCGAAGTGGTGGTCGCGGGCTCGTCTGAGAGCGCAGCCCCCGGCGCGCTGCCCAATGTGGCCGGTGGAGCGCAGAGCGCAAACGGGGGTGGGAAGGACGGCTTCGTCAGCCGCCTCTCTGCCGATCTCACCGCAATCGGGCAAACCACCTACTTCGGTGGCGCGGGAATCGAGTGCCCCGCTAACTGCACCGTCGCGATCCATCCGCAAAGTGGTGAGGTGCTGGTGGCGGGCTCAACCACGGCGGTGCTGCCCGCCGCGCTCGTCGCCAACGGCTATCAGGCGGCCTACGTCGGCGGCGCTGAAGACGCGTTCGTCCTGCGCTTCAACGCCGCACTCACCCAGATCCGCGGTGGCACCCATCTGGGCGGCAGCGCGGCTGACCCCGCAGTCGCGTTGGCCATCGATCCCACCGGCGGGAGCGTGTATGTGGCGGGCGTCACCGATAGCGCCAACTTCCCGACAGTGAATCCGCAGCAGGGGACGAATGCGGGTGGAGGCGACGCCTTCGTCAGCCGATTCGCCACCGACTTGGCGGCGGTGAATCGCATTCCCAATCCGTTTAGCTTTATCCCGCAAAGCAACGTGCCGCCGAACACGATTCGCACATCAAACGAAGTGCGGCTGGTGATCACGCCCGCGCCGCCCAACAATCAGCAAGCGGCGTATGTCACCGGCGCGGGCGGCAGCGAACTGTGCATCGCCACGCAGCCGGGTGTGTGCGTGACGCCGTATGTCGGGTGCGCGTCGCCGTGTTATTCGACAGGCTGGTTTGAGGGGCCGTGGGATTTTCTGTCGGGCGACTACATTGCCGTGCGCCACATCAGCGCCAATCCTAGCGGCACGGCGGAAACCAAGCTCATCATCAGCGGCCAGGCGTATCCGTTCCGCACGTCCACAGGCAACGCCACCATCGCCTGCAACCTCGACATGAACGGCGACAACGCGCTCTCGGCAACGCTGGAGGGCCTGATCCTGGTGCGGGCGATGCTTGGGTTCGACGCGAGTGCGATCATCGCAGGTACCGGCGTGTCGGCATGGAACCCAGTGCGCGATCGGTTGAATCAGTTTTGTGGCACCAACTTCCCATAGTCGCCGTCAGCGTTTCAGTAGTCGCTGAAAGCGTGTGGTCGAAATGTGCTTCTTTAGCCGAATTTCGCCGGCCGCTTCTCGACGAACGCGCGAATGCCTTCCGCAAAATCGTCCTTGGCGGCACAGTTCGAGAAGCTCTCGCGTTCCGCGTTCAGTTGTTCGCTGAGCGAATGCGACAGCGAGGTCGTGAGCAGGCGTTTGGCGCCGGTCATTGAGCCTCTGGCACTGCTGGCGAGCGTCGCCGCGATGCGGTCTACGGCCGCGTCCAGCTCGCACTGTGCGACCACTTTGTTCACCAGGCCAAGCCTTGCCGCCTCGTCCGCCTTGATGCGCTCTGACAGCAGCACCAGCTCCAGCGCCTTTTTGACGCCGACGATGCGCGGCAAAAAGTAGGACTGGCCGCCGTCCGGCGTCAGGCCAATGGTCTTGTAGGCGCTGGCGAAGTAGGCGTCGTCGCTGGCGATGGTGAGGTCGCAGCCAATGGCAAGGCTCAGTCCAAACCCAGCGCAGGCGCCGCGCACTTTTGCGATCGTGATCACGTCGGATCGTTGCAGCAGTTCAACGCCAGCATGCACGGTAGCGATCAACGCCATAAAGTGCTTTTTGCGCTCGCTGCCGGGTTCCCCCAGCGTCTCGGCGAAGCTCTTGATGTCGCCACCCGCCATGAAATGGTCCCCGGCACCCTGCACAATGACCACGCGCAGGGCGGGATCGGTCGTCACTTGCCGGATCGCAGGCACCAGTGCCTCCGTCATCGCAAAATCCAGTGAATTCAGGGCCTTCGGCCGATTCAGTGTGAAGGTGGCGACGCCGGGCAGGGTGGGGTGGGGCGCGATCAGGATCGGAGCATCGGCGGTCATGAAAAAACCTCGAAAGCGGTGCGGACGGTGTTGAAATGGATGTCGACGATGTCGGCAACGTCGTGAGCATAGCCGCCCGCCATCGTCACCGTGACCGGGATGGCCCACTCGCGCGCGAAGGTCAGCACGTAGCGGTCCCGCTCGGCCAGCCCGGCCTTGCTAAGTTTGAGTCGCCCGAGGCGATCGCCCTCGAACGGATCGGCCCCGGCCAGATAGATCATCGCTTCTGGTTCAAAGCTGCACACGATACGCGGCAGGTGCTCGCGCAGTGTGGCGAGGTAAGCGGCGTCATTGCAGCCGTCGGGCAGCTCGACGTCGAGCGTGCTCTGCTCCTTGCGCACCGGGTAGTTGCGCTCGCCGTGCATGGAGAAGGTGAAGATGCTGGCGTCCCCCGAAAAGATTCGCGCCGTTCCATTGCCCTGGTGCACATCGAGGTCGCAGATCAGCACGCGTCCGATCCGGCAGTCGCGCTGCAGCACGCGGGCGGCCACGGCGGCGTCGTTGTAGCAGCAAAACCCCTCACCATGATCGGCAAACGCGTGATGGGTGCCACCGGCGAGGTTGATGCCGCAGCGGTCACGCAACGACGCCTTCGCCGCGGCGATGGTCGCGCCCGCCGAGCGCCGCGCCCGCTCCGCCATCTGCGGGCTCCACGGAAAGCCGATTTGCCGGATTTCGAGCGAACTCAACGTTCCGCCCGACATCCGGGCCACATAGTCTGCGTCGTGTGCGAGCAGCAATTCGTCATCGCGCGCGGCAGGCGCTTCGTGCAACGCATGGGGCGCAAACGCCTGCACCGCCTCGCGCAACAGACGGTATTTCTGCATGGGAAAGCGATGGCCGTCCGGCAGCGGCAACACAAAGTGGTCAGCGTAGAAGACGTTCATGCGTCCGGCAGTGTGAACAGAAGCTTCGCATTTTCCGCGACATCGCGTAACCGATCCCGTTACACCACGCCTGCTGACGTCATCCCCCTCTTGTGACGCCATAGCCCATTTGTTGTCCCGGCGTCGCCGCTACCCCAGCTTTGCTTCGAGCGGTTGATCCAGTCCTCCGCAACCCTTTACTGTCGCCGCGAGCCCGCTTTGCTTCGAAAGATTGATCGCCCTTCATGGCTTACCGGAAACACTCCAGAGCGCGACTTGCCGATAACCCTTCTGGCAACGATTCGTCGTCTGCCGCTTGTAACGATTGGCACCGCGCTCACGCAGATTCCATGATGGCACGGGCCACATCAGAGCCCACCTCTGTTGCCGGCGCATTTACGTCACCGCGCGACTGCAAGCACTTCCAGTTCGCCAGACCTATCGATCAGCCTCTTGTCCTTTGGGGGGAGTCCATATACGGGGGGTTAGGCCTCGCTGAGGAGCTGTAGTGAGGGCGCATAGCCAATCTTCCAATCGACCATTGAACCAAGGGTGCCGCATTCAGCGCATCGATTCCCCACGAACACCCACTTGATCTCCGAATTGTCGGCTAGCAGGCTGA
>JAEUPL010000028.1 GCA_016790165.1 Burkholderiales bacterium | reverse complement strand
CGTTGACGGCGACGGTCAGGTGTTGCCACACACGGATGGTTTGATGATTTTGCGCCGCATGCTCGGACTCAGTGGCGTGGCGTTGACCAACGCAGCCTACAACCCGCTCGGTACCCGCCCCGGCGACACACCGACGCATCGCACCGACATCCAGAACTTCATTGACGCGCTATTCACCAACGCCATGACCGATATCGACGGCAACGGCGTCAGCACCAGTGCGATCACGGACGGCGTGCTCCTGCTGCGTGCGCTCAGTGGCTACGGCGGCAGCGCCGTCACCGCGGCCGCGATCAGCGGCAGTCCTCCGGCAACTCGCCAGACGTGGGGAGCAATTTATGACTATCTGAGCGGGACGTGCGGGATCACGACGCTGGCACCTCGTTCGACACCTTGAGTCCAGTTTCGCGGTCGGTTGCGTAGAAACAGGCGTCGGCGCGCAAAATTGGCGGAAGCGGTGAGATTCGAACTCACGAACGGGTTGCCCCGTCGCCGGTTTTCAAGACCGGTGCCTTCAACCGCTCGGCCACGCTTCCTCAGCTTGCTATTTTAGTGTGCGCCACGATGGTGCTGGTTGTTGTATGTAGTTTTCAGCTGTTATAAAACTACAGAATGACCTCCGAGCCTCGCCCTCCCGCACCGCCCATCGCTTCATCCGGCACGCCAGACCTGAGGGTCAACGTCGCTGTCGCGCGCGTCACGACCGCCATCGCAACCCGCAGCCAGGCCCGGCGCGCCACGTACCTGGAGAAACTCGCCTCACAGCGCCAGCACCGCGCGGAACGCCTCGCGCGGCAGCGCTTGAGCGCGGCCAATCTCGCTCATGGCTACGCGGCCCTGCCCAGTGGCGACAAGTTGCGTGTGGTCAGCGAGCCGGTGCCGATGATCGGCATCGTGTCCGCCTACAACGATGTGCTTTCCGCGCATCAGCCGATGGCTGAGTATCCCGCGGTCATCAAGGGCGAATTGCGTCGTCATGCGGCGGTGGCCCAGTTCGCGGGCGGTGTACCGGCCATGTGCGACGGCGTGACGCAAGGCCAGCCGGGCATGGAGTTGTCGCTGTTTTCACGCGACGTGATTGCAATGTCCACCGCGGTGGCGCTGTCGCACGACCTCTACGACGGCGCGATGCTGCTGGGCGTATGCGACAAGATCGTCCCGGGCCTGCTTCTGGGTGCACTCTCATTCGGCCACCTGCCGGCGATTTTTGTGCCTGCCGGGCCGATGCCAAGCGGCTTGTCGAATAAGGAAAAGGCGAGTGTGCGCAAACAGCACGCACAGGGCAAAGTCCCCGCCCGGGCGCTGCTCGAAGCCGAAATGGCGGCGTATCACAGCGAAGGCACCTGCACCTTCTACGGCACCGCCAACAGCAACCAGTTGTTGCTGGAGGCGATGGGCCTGATGCTTCCCGGCGCCGCATTCGTGCAGCCGAACGACTCGCGTCGCGCCCAGCTCACTCGGGCCGCCGCAACGCGAATGGCTGCGCTCGCCAAACAGGCCCAAGCGGGGCGCGAGAAGGCAGGCCTTGGCGAATGGATTGATGAACGCGTGCTGGTCAATGCCATCGTCGCACTGCTCGCCACCGGTGGCTCGACCAATCACACCATGCATTGGGTCGCCATCGCCCGCGCGGCCGGGTTTGAGCTGACCTGGCAGGACATCGATGCGCTGTCACAGGTGACGCCGCTGTTGACCCGGCTCTACCCAAACGGCGACGCCAACGTAAACGACTTTGATCGCGCCGGCGGCACCGCGTTCCTGTTTCGGGAGCTGCTTGCGGCGGGGTTAATGCACGACGACGTTGAGACCGTGATGGGGCGCGGCATGGCGCTTTACACCCAAGCACTCGCCGCGAAAGCCGATGCGGCAGGCGCGCTTGCTTACCAGCCTGCACCAACACAGTCCGGCGACGCCTCGCTGCTGCGCCCGGCCAGTGCGCCGTTCAGCGCAGAGGGCGGGCTTCGGGTGCTCGCAGGCAATCTCGGCGAAGCGGTGATCAAGGTGTCGGCCGTCGCTCCGGAGCATCGCGTCATCACCGCACCCGCACACGTCTTCGATTCCCAAGCTGACGTGATTGCGGCATTCAAGGCAAACCGCTTCGAGCGCGATGCCGTTGTCATCGTGCGCTTTCAGGGACCGCGCGCCTGCGGCATGCCCGAACTGCACCAGCTCACGCCCGCACTTTCAGTGCTACTCGATCGCGGCATCAAGGTGGCACTGGTCACCGACGGTCGCATGTCTGGCGCGTCAGGCCGCGTGCCGGCCGCCATTCATGTCACCCCCGAAGCGGCAGCGGGTGGGGGGCTCGCACGCGTGCAGGATGGTGATGTCGTCACCCTCGACTGCGATCGGGGCACCCTGAGGCTGCACGTTGACGCGGATGTGCTGGCCGGCAGGAATCCCGCGGCAACGCCGGCAGCGGAGTCGGGCTGGGGCCGCGAACTGTTCACGGTGTTCCGCGACAATGTGGCGGATGCCAACGTCGGTGCGTCGGTGTTTTTTCGCTGAAACTAACCGCCCGTCATCGGATTGCTGGAGACTCCATGGATTTGAATCACACCCTCCGCCGCCTGGGCTATGTCCCCGTGATCGAAATCGATGACGCCGACAATGCGGTGCCGTTGGCCGAGGCGCTTCTCGCCGGCGGCGTCGGCTGCATCGAGGTAACGCTGCGTACCACTGCCGGCCTCCCGTCGATCACGGCGATCGTGAAGTCCGGCCTGCCCATGGTGACCGGCGTGGGTACGGTGACGCACGCGGATCAAGTTCGCGCCTGCGTAGACGTTGGCGCGCAGTTCGCGGTCGCGCCGGGCTATACGCACGCCATTGGGCGAGCGTGTCACGATGCCCGCTTGCCGCTGTTGCCCGGCACCGTCACGCCGTCAGAGGTGCTCGCCGCACTCGATGATGGCTGGCAAACCCTCAAGTTCTTCCCGGCGTCGCTCTACGGCGGCGCGGCGTGGTTAAAGGCGATCCACGGGCCCATCCCTCAGGCCAATTTTTGCCCAACGGGAGGGATTCGGGATGATGACATTCCGGCGTATCTCGCCTGTCCCAACCTGGCGGCGTTTGGCAGCTCGGCCGTTGCGTCACGCGGGCTGATCGCCGCGCGGAACTGGGCAGGAATCACCGACCGGGCAAAGCAGTTGATGGCGGTGGTGCGGGCGCTGCGGCCGCTTTAGGTGCGTCATGACGTGACCCGCAGTTTCGATCACAGCCACGGAACAAAAAACCGCCCGACTACAACTGCGTCGCGACCCAGCTGGAAATCGCGGAGCGGATGGATTCGATCTCGCCGATCGCGGGCAACACGGTGAATCTTACCGACGGATGGTCCGTTTGCGCCATCTCGATCAATGCGGCCAGATCGCGCCGCGTGTGCGCGCCTTCCGCGAGAAAGAGTGGAATCACGCGAATCTCAGTCGCGCCCTGAGCGACCAACGACTGTGCGCCCGTCGCAAAGTCCGGCTGCATGAATTCAAGGAATGCGAGCTCGGCGAACTTCGTTGCGTGCATGCCGCGAAAGTCCGCGAGGATCGCGTCAAACGGGCGGCGCCAATTGGCGTCGCGCGAACCGTGGGCGAAGAACAGAATGGCGGTGTGACTACTCATGCGGCGAACCGGCGTGATGGATGCGGAGGGTAGAAGCATCGCAGATTAGCGCCAATTGCGCATCCCGCCGCTCGACCTGGCTCGCGGCGGCAGCCGAGTTCAAGCCTGTGCTTGACGCGGTGACGCCGCGGGCGGCACGCGTGACATTTGCTCGTCGGCCAACTGCTGCGCGCGCTCCCGTACGGCTTCGCCAATCACCAGCACCGCCGGGCTTTGCAGTGCGTGCGCCGCGAAGTCCGCTTCCATTGCCCGTAACGTAGAGCAGACGCTGCGTTCGTTGTCGCGCGATGCGTTCTGCACTGCAATCACCGGCGTGTCGGCGCTCATGCCCCCCGCCAGCAAGCTCGCTCGCAGCGACGCCGCGCGCGCAACGCCCATGTACACGACCAGCGTGAGCGCGGACTGTGCCAGCGCCTGCCAGGGGATTTCGGCGCCTTCGGCGCCATGTGCCGTGATGAACGCGACGCCGTGGGCGTGGTCGCGGTGCGTCAACGAGCTTTTCAGCGTCGCGGCGGCGGCGAGCCCGGCCGTCACGCCGGGGACGACTTCGAACGCAATTCCGGCCGTCTCCAGCGCCGCGATTTCTTCGCTCGCACGACCGAACAAGGACACATCACCGCCTTTCAGTCGCACCACCGTGTGGCCGGCCTGCGCCTCGCGGACGAGCAGCCTTTCGATAAACGACTGCGGCGTGCTCGAGCAGCCGCCCCGCTTTCCGACGTGCACGACGCGTGCTTGGGGGCAGAGCGTGAGCACTTCGCTGCCGGCCAGGTCGTCCACCAGCACCACATCGGCCAAGGCCAGGAGACGAGCCGCCTTGAGCGTCAGCAGTTCGATATCGCCCGGTCCGGCGCCGACGAGAAAGACGTTGCCGGGCTTACCCGGCGGGTGCGGTGTGTTCATGCGTTGCAGCTTGCACTTCCCGTGCCAGCCATTCAATCCACGGCGGCAGCGTTCGCTGGCCGTGGATGACGGACTCAATGTAGGCGACCGTGGCCGCGATGTCACAAGTGTCGGGCAGATCGTGCTCAGCGACACCTTGCCATTCGCGCATAAGCGTTTCACCCTTGCGGCATATTCGCACCTGAACGGGGCGTTTGGGGTGCAGCACCGGTTCGCCCTCGCAGCCACGAAATACCACGCCGGACGCGCCGCCGCGCTCCGTGAGGTGAGTGGCCATACGCTCGATGTAGTCACCGTGGGTCAACGCGACGACACGCAGTTGCGGACCTGCCAGAGGCTGCAGCAGTTTGACTACGGTATGCGGCGTTGAACGCACACCGATGCGCCAACGGTTGGCGAGCAGCGTCGCCAGCTTCGGGTGCAACGCATCAATCGGCGTCAACACAAAGCGATTCGAGGTGAGCGCACGCTCCGCGTCTGTCCCAGTCTCGGCAACGGGAAAGCCCAGCGCCGCAAAGAGCTCCGCGGTCGTCACGCGACTCGGGTCGTGCCGCACGCCGTGCAGCAGCGTGCCCACACCCCGTTGCGCCAACGCCCAGGCAAGCAACGGCGTGAGGTTGGGCAATTGCCGCGCCCCGTTGTAGCAAGGCAGCACCGCAACTGGCGCCCCCCCGCTGTCAACACGAAACGACAGTCGATCCTGCATGGCGTCCACGAAGGCCGCCAGTTCGTCAGGCGTTTCGCCCTTGATGCGCATGGCCAGCCACCACGCGCCGAGCTGGATGTCGTTCACCGCGCCGTCGAGCAACGCCGTGAAAGCCTCACGGGCCGTCGCCGCGTCCAGCCCCCGCGCGCCGCGAGCGCCGCGGCCCACCTCCTTGATGATCGGTGTGAAATTCACTTGAATTCAGCTTTCTGGCGTGAATCGCCAGCGGACGGTCGTTTCAGCCAGAAATCGCCACAAGTCGACATTCACAAGAATACGCACGCAACCTCGATTCAGCAGTGCTTAGCGCGAAAAAGCCATTACATCGGAGCCGCGCGGCAAAAGCGCGCCGCTCAGCGCAAGCCGGGGAACTTGCCCTTCATGCCTGGCAGGCTGCCCAGTCCGCGCATGAGTTTGCCCATCCCGCCCTGCGAGAACTTCTTCATCATGGTCTGCGTCTGCTCGAACTGATTGAGCAGACGGTTGACCTCCTGCACGTGCACGCCAGCGCCCGCGGCGATGCGGCGCTTGCGTGACGCCTTGATGAGGTCGGGCTTGCGGCGCTCGAGCGGCGTCATCGAATTGATGATGCCCTCCATGCGCGCCACCTGCTTTTCGTCCACGCCACCGGATTTGGCCGCCGCCTGCTGAAGTTCGAGCGGCATCTTGTCGAGCAAGCCCGAGAGGCCCCCCATCTTCTTCATCTGGCCGATCTGCTGCTTGAAATCCTCAAGGTCAAAGCCTTTGCCACTCTTCACCTTGGCGGCCAGCTTCTGCGCGGCCTCCATGTCGACGGCCTTGGCCGTGGATTCGACGAGGGAAACGATGTCGCCCATGCCGAGGATACGACCGGCCATCTGCTCGGCACGGAAAGTCTCCAGCCCGTCCAGTTTTTCGCTTACGCCAGCAAACTTGATCGGTACGCCCGTAATTTCTCGCACCGAGAGCGCCGCGCCGCCGCGCGAATCACCATCGAGCTTGGTCAGGATCACACCGGTGAGCGTGAGCCGTTCGTTGAAGGCTTTGGCCGTGTTCACCGCATCCTGACCGAGCATGGCGTCGACCACGAACAGCGTCTCAGCCGGTTTGACGGCGGCGCTGATCGCTGCCGCCTCGGCCATCATCGCCTCATCGATCGCCAGGCGACCGGCGGTGTCGACGATCACCACATCGTAGTAGCGCGGTCGGGCCCATTCAATCGCCTGCTGGGCAATGGCCACCGGATGCGTGCTGACCGACGCGTCCGGCGCGTAGAAGTCGACTTCGACCTGCCCGGCCAGGGTTTTCAGCTGCTCGGTCGCCGCTGGACGGTACACATCGCACGGGACGAGCAACACCTTTTTCTTTTGCTCGGTGCGCAGCTTGAGTGCCAGCTTGCCCGCGGTGGTCGTTTTGCCCGCGCCCTGCAGCCCGGCGAGCAGGATCACCGCGGGTGGCGTCACCGCGAGGTGGAGCGCGCCTGCTTTGCCCTCGGGTGGACTCATGAGCGCGACCAGCTCGCGATGCACGATGCCGACGAACGCCTGTCCCGGCGTCAGCGAGGTGGCGACTTCGGCGCCCAGTGCGGCGGTCTTGACGCGCTCGATGAACGCTTTGACCACCGGAAGCGAGACGTCCGCCTCAATCAGCGCCAGCCGCACCTCGCGCAGGGCATCCTGCAGGTTGGATTCGGTCAGGCGCGCCTCACCGCGCACGGTTTTGACCAGGCGATTGAAGCGTTCAGTGAGTTGATTGGCCATGATGCGCGGGAAAACGGTGGTTGCCATTGATTTTAGGTGTCGGCGCCGACGCCACCCCCATCGGCCACCGGCTGTCGCCCGCCGGATCGCCGCTGTCGGATTGGCCCGCCGGCTTGAGCCCGCTCAGGCAAAATTGTCTTTACAGCCAAGCGCTTGCGCGGCAAACTGCCAAACTTACTTTACCTTTTTCATCCCACGCTGTGGCACACCCGTCTTCCCCAGTCTTGTTGTCCGGTCTTGGTCGCGCCCTGGTGCAAGACAACGTCCTCCGCCAGGCCGAGGCGGAGCAGACGCAGACGCAGGCCAACGCCTCGTCCACCACGTTCGTGGAAGAACTGATCAGCTCGAAGCGAGTCACGGCGTCGAAACTTGCGGAATTTGCCGCTGAGAAATTTGGCGTCCCGCTGCTCGACCTGGCCGCGTTCGACACCAATCAGATCAACAAGGAGTGGATCGACGCCAAGCTCATCACGGCGCGCCGCGCCCTCCCCCTGCACAAGCGGGGCAACCGCCTGTTTGTCGCCGTTTCGGATCCGACCAACCTGCAGGCGCTGGAAGAATTCCGTTTCAAGACCAGCCTGATCGCCGAGCCGATTGTTGTTGAAGACGACAAGCTGGCGCGCGCCATCTCGGCAGTTGCGTCGCAGAATGACAGCTCGATGTCCTCGCTGGACACCGGCGACATGGGCGACCTTGACGTCAGCATGGACGATGCTGCGCCGATCGAGGACGACGGGGTCGATGTCGACGACGCGCCCGTGGTGCGCTACCTCCAGAAAATCCTGATCGATGCGATCAATGCCGGGGTATCGGACATCCACTTCGAGCCCTACGAAAAGTATTACCGTATCCGCTATCGTCTGGACGGCACGCTGGTGGAAGTCGCCAAGCCGCCACTGGCCATTCGCGACAAGATCGCCTCGCGCATCAAGGTGATCTCGAAGCTGGACATCTCTGAGAAACGCGTGCCGCAGGACGGCCGCATGAAGCTCGCGCTCAACAAGACTCGCTCCATCGATTTTCGCGTCAGCACGCTGCCTACGCTCTACGGCGAGAAGATCGTAATGCGTATTCTCGATTCGTCCAATGCGCTGCTCGGCATCGATGCGCTTGGCTACGAGCCCGATCAAAAAGCCGCGCTGATGGCCGCGATCCAGCGCCCCTACGGCATGATTCTGGTCACCGGACCGACCGGCTCCGGCAAGACCATTTCGCTCTACACCTGTCTCGGCTTGCTGAACAAGCCGGGCATCAACATTTCGACGGCCGAGGATCCGGCGGAAATCAACCTTCCCGGCATCAATCAGGTGAACGTCAATGACAAGGCGGGTCTGACGTTCGCCGCGGCGCTCAAGTCATTCCTGCGGCAGGACCCGGACATCATCATGGTCGGTGAAATTCGCGACCTCGAGACCGCAGAAATCGCGATCAAAGCCGCGCAAACCGGCCACCTCGTCCTTTCGACGCTGCACACCAACGACGCCCCGGCGACGCTGGTGCGCCTCTCCAACATGGGCGTCGCGGCATTCAATATCGCCTCCAGCGTACTGTTGATCACCGCGCAGCGTCTGGCGCGGCGTTTGTGCACGGCGTGCAAGCAGCCGGCCGACATTCCGGTACAAACGCTTTTGGCATCCGGCTTTAGCGAGTCCGACCTGGACGGCACCTGGTCGCCGTACAAGCCAGTCGGCTGTGACGCGTGCAAGGGCAGTGGCTACAAAGGACGGGTGGGGCTCTATGAAGTAATGCCCATCTCTGAACCGATGCAGAAGATCATTCTGGCCAACGGCAATACCCTCGAAATCGCAGCTCAGGCGCGACGGGAAGGCGTGCGCGACCTGCGACAATCGGGCCTGTTGAAGGTCAGGCAGGGCGTGACGTCGCTGGAAGAAATTGAAGCCGTGACCAACGCCTGACACCGACCACACCGCGTCCTTTCAACACACACCGCGCCCGCACTACAGGATTCCACCGCATGGCCACCGCCGCACCGAAAACCACTCGACCCGCAGCCGCGCGCCCGACGCGACCGGAGGTCAAGGCAAACACCTACATTTGGGAAGGCACCGACCGGACCGGCAAGAAAGTACGCGGCGAAATGCGCGCCGCCTCGGAGACGGTGGTCAGTAACACGCTGCGGCGGCAGGGTATTCGTGTCAACAAGGTCAAAAAGCAGACCTTCCGCGGCGGCGGCACGGTCAAGGAAAAGGAAATCGCGCTCTTCACACGTCAACTGGCGACGATGACTCGCGCCGGCGTTCCGTTGTTGCAATCTTTTGATATCGCCGCCCGAAGTACCGGCAATCCCCGCCTGTCACGGCTCCTGCTCGAAATCAAGGGTGACATCGAAGCGGGTAACAGCCTCGCGGTGTCGTTCAAGCGTCATCCCATGCAGTTTGATGAACTCTACTGCAATCTCGTCGCCGCGGGCGAGCAGGCCGGTATTCTCGACAGCATTCTTGACCGGCTAGCACTGTACAAAGAGAAGATCCTGGCGCTCAAAGGCAAGATCAAGTCGGCGCTGTTTTATCCGTCGACGGTCATCGTGATCGCCGTGGTCGTCGTGGCGATCATCATGTGGTTCGTGATTCCCGCGTTCAAGCAGGTGTTCTCAAGCTTCGGCGCCAATCTGCCGTGGCTGACTGAAGTCATCGTCGCGATCTCGGACTGGTTTGTGCAGTATTGGTTTATCGTGGCCCTGGTGCCGCTCGCAGCCTTTGGTGTGATCTGGTATCTCTGGAAGAAAATTCCTGGCTTCCGGCATGGTGTTGATCGCCTGTCTCTGAAGCTTCCGGTACTTGGCGCAGTACTCGAAAAGGCCGCAGTCGCACGCTGGTCGCGGACGCTAGCGACCATGTTCGCGGCAGGCGTCCCGCTCGTCGACGCGTTGACCGCCGTGGGCGGTGCAGCCGGCAATCAGGTTTTCGCTGACGCGACAAGAAAGATTCAGAACAACGTCGCAACAGGCACCGCCCTCACCGTTGCGATGGAGGAAGTCAATGTCTTTCCGACCATGGCGATGCAAATGACGCGCATCGGCGAGGAAACCGGCGCGCTGGACAGCATGCTGAGCAAGGTTGCGGACTTCTACGAGCGCGAGGTGGACGACGCCGTCGCCGCCCTGTCGTCGCTCATTGAGCCGATCATGATCGTATTCCTGGGCGTGGTGATCGGCACCATCGTGGTCGCGATGTACCTGCCGATTTTCAAGCTCGGCTCGGTGGTCTAACCTTGCTCTCAGCTTTGCAGGCAACGCTGGCCGGTGAGCCGGCGTTGCTGCTCGGGTTCGCGGCCGTCTTCGGCGCGCTGATTGGCAGCTTCCTCAACGTCGTGATCTACCGCCTGCCGGTGATGATGGAGCGGGCGTGGGAAGACGACGTCGCGGCAGCGCGCGACGAAGCGGCTGCCGAGCGACCCACCTTCAATCTGCTCACGCCGCGGTCGCGCTGCGGTCACTGTGGACACGTCATTGGCGCGCTGGAAAATATTCCGGTCATCTCGTGGCTCGTGTTGCGAGGCAAATGCAGCGCCTGTGGCGGCGCCATCAGTGCGCGTTACCCACTTGTTGAGCTGGGCACGGCGTTGTTGTTCGCCGCTTGCGCCTGGAAGTTCGGCGCCACGGTGCAAGCCCTGGCCGCGATGGCATTTTGCGCCGTGCTGGTCGCGCTGACGGGCATCGACATCGACACGCAGTTGCTGCCCGATCAACTGACGTTGCCGCTTTTGTGGCTGGGGTTGCTGTTCAACACCGCTTCGCTATTCACTCCGCTGACCGATGCCGTCATCGGGGCCGCATGCGGGTACCTGGCGCTATGGAGCATCTATTGGCTGTTCAAACTGGCGACCGGCCGCGAGGGCATGGGCTATGGCGACTTCAAATTGCTCGCCGCGCTCGGTGCCTGGTTTGGCTGGATGGCCCTGCCGGTGCTGCTGTTGCTGTCGTCGGTCGTTGGCGCCGTGCTGGGCATCGCCACCTTGCTGATTCAGCGCAAAGGGCGACACACTGCGCTCGCGTTCGGCCCCTACCTCGCACTCGCCGGGGTGATCGTGTTGTTCTTCGGCGAACGGCTGCGTCCGTTCTGATCGCACATCGGTACCGCGCCCATGTCTGCCGCCGCGCCTTCAACGCCAGCGACGCGCTCATTCCTCGTCGGGCTGACTGGCGGAATCGGATCGGGCAAATCGAGTGCGGCGAATCGTTTTGCTGAACTCGGCGCCTATGTCATCGATGCCGACGCGATCTCGCACGCGCTCACAGCAGCGGGTGGCGCCGCGCTGCCGGAGATTGCGGCGGCATTTCCAGGCGTCGTCACCGACGGCGTGCTCGATCGGGGCGCCTTGCGCGAAGTCGTCTTCGCCAGCAGCGACGCGCGCAAGCGGCTTGAACACATCATCCATCCCAAAGTGCGCCAGCGCACGAACGAACTGATGCGCTGCGAGGCGGCGACGAAGGCGCCGTACGTGATTCACATGGTGCCGCTGCTGTTTGAGTCGGCCGACTATGCAACGCGCATCGATTGCGCGATCGTGGTGGACGTCGACGAAGCGACGCAGATCGAACGTGTCAGCACCTTGCGCGGCGTCCCGGCCGCCACCGTGCGTGCCATCATCAACGCGCAGATGCCGCGCTCGGAGCGCCTTCGTAGGACACAATTTGTGCTCGACAACACGAGCACGCTGGCACAGCTTCACGATCAGGTCGATCGGCTGCATACCGTGCTGGTCGCCAATGCGCGGTGGGCGCACAGGGTGTCCGGCGCGGCCCGGGCACCCGGCGAGCACGGCACAACGCCCGATTCGCTAGCATCCACGCCATGAGCGGCAGTCTGCTGATGTTTGAATGCGCCCTGAGCGAACGGGCGCGCACCTGGCTTCGGCTTGAAGAGCTCTTCGTGCGCACGCGCACCTTCGCCGCGCGCAAGGACAGCATCGATCACCGCAGTGCCCTGCTTGGCATCTTCGACATTGTCGACACGGCGGGGCGAAGCGATCTCAAGACCGATCTGCTGCAGGAGCTGGACCGGCAGCGATCCCTCTGGAGCACCCAGCTCGATAACCCGGACGTGGCGCGCGAAGCGCTCGCCGAGTTCCTCGCCGACATGGACACCGTCGTGCACGACATGCATGGCCAAATCGGGCGTATTGGCCAGCACTTGCGCGACAGCGAATGGCTCCAGGCCGTGCGGCAACGGACGTCCAGCCCCGGCGGCGCCTGCGCGTTTGAGTTGCCCATGCTGCACAGCTGGCTGGAGCGGGGCGAATATGAGCGCCGCACCACGCTGAAAGCATGGCTCGATCCGCTCGCGCCGCTCGAGGAGGCGGTGCTCCTGGTGCTGCGTCTGCTGCGCGAATCCACCCCGCTGGCCGATGAGACGGCGCATCACGGCAACTTTCACCGCAGCCTGGCCAACGCGCGATCACCGCTCATCGCACGCATTGAGGTTGAAACCGGGCATGCGGTCGTCCCCGAAGTCAGTGCCAACAAGTACACCGTCAACCTGCGTTTTCTGGAGCACGGTGCACGCTTCCAGAGCGGTGGGCGCGCGGCCGTCACCACCCGCAACATCCCGTTCCGGCTGGCGCTTTGCGCGTTGTAGGCCGGTGCCATTGTCATGCCGACCGTCGCCTGCCCCCACTGCCACACCCCGGTGCCCTGGACCCCGTCCAGCAAGTTTCGCCCGTTCTGCTCCGAGCGTTGCCGCGATCTCGATCTGGGCGCTTGGGCCAACGAGGAGTACCGTATCGCCCACGCCGAGCCGCCCGAGCACGACGGCTACGGTGATCTGCCGCCCGGACCGCGCGACGACTATCGCCGCTGACACCGTAGGTTCGCGCCCCGCCGCCGCGTTCACGACTTTCCGGCGGATGTCTCCGTTAACAGCTTTTTAGTTCGAGCGACAATTCGCCGGTCGTTCTCGGCGATTATTGACGGAAGTCGACCTGGCGAAAAATATTGCTTCCATGACCGCTGTCTGGTCGTTTGCGCCAGAAAGCTGTTAGGACGTCCTGACGCGACGGGGCCATTGCGCTCTAGTACTTTTCTGATGACAATGTCTTGCGTCGCGCTTTTTCGGCGCAACGGGGGATGCAATGACGCGACAAACGGAAACACGCCTGCCAGCGGCGGCCTCAGGCTACATCGATGCGGGTTGGCGCCGCGCAATCTGCCGAGTCATTGCCACCGCGCTGTTGACCGTGTCGCTGACGGTACCGGCCCGCGCGGCCGACACCCCGTCCCCGCCGAGCACCCCGGCACACGCCTCCGTTCCGCCGGCGTGCCTGCAGCCGCTGTCGGCAACGCAATTGCAGACGGTCGCCAATTTCATCTGGTCCGGCTGCCCGCAGTGGCTCAACTGGCCGCATGACGCCGCGCCGCGCATGTCCGGCCCCTCGCCCAGCGGCGCTCGCTCCGTGCACGGCTTCGTTTTCAACTATTACGCGCCGTCTGTCTACGCCTGGCTCAAGGCGGGACGGCCTGAGGGCGGCATCCCGGACGGCGCGCTGATCGTCAAGCAGATGTACAACGACAACAATGGTCAGCCCGGCGCGATCAACGGCTGGACGATCATCGTCAAGAAGAAGGACGCGACGTACGACGGTTGGTTCTGGGGCTACGTCGATCCGCAGAAGCAAAACGGCGGTGACGGTTTGTACGGTGGCCAGTTTTACGACCCGAACTGCGTCGGCTGCCACGCCTCGGCGAGCACGCGCGAGCTGACCTTCTCGTCGCTGGTCAACATCGCCGGGAATTTTGGTGGCACCCGGCTGCCGGAGGCGACGGGCCTGCGCGGCGGTTCGCTGCATGCGCGCGTGATGTCACTTACCGCTGCGGCGATCGACACTCCGAAGGCGTCCGTGCTGGTCCCCGGTCCGGCCCCCGCTGTGAACGCGATTCCGAACACCATTCCGCCGCAATCGGCCAGCGTCGTCAATGTCGGCGCGGCCGGGCCAACGGGGTTCGTGACCTCGGACGCCTGTTCCGGTTGCCACGACGCCAGCAATCTGGCATTCGAAGTCCAGTCGAATATGTCGTGGCC
Organism: Burkholderiales bacterium; assembly: GCA_016790165.1. GTDB lineage: Bacteria > Pseudomonadota > Gammaproteobacteria > Burkholderiales > Casimicrobiaceae > Casimicrobium. The sequence continues at coordinate 4,436 of JAEUPL010000028.1, read as the reverse complement.
ACCCAATACGCCCCCGCGAAATCCGCCGACGCAGCAACTGAAGAACATCTCGCCGTTCGGCGAGTGGGGCGCCTCGATGATGGGCCTGTCCGGGCGCGATCCGGTGTTTCAGGCGCAGCGCGAATCGGAAACACTCACCTACCCCTCGGTGGCCGCCGAAATCGACAACGCCTGCTACACCTGCCATGGCGTGATGGGCAAGCGTCAACTCACCACCGACAAACCCAACGCTCTGTTCACGCACGCCGATTTTCTGGCCACCACGGGCCCCAACGCCACCTACGGTGCGCTGGCGCGCGACGGCATCTCCTGCCTCAGCTGCCACCGCATGCTGCCCGACGGCCTCGGCACACCCGCCAGTTTCACCGGCAACTTCAAAACCGGGGACGCCGCAACGGTGTACGGCCCGTTCAAGGACATCGTGACGTTTCCGATGAAAAACGCGATCGGAATGACGCCGATGCATGGCACCGCGATCAGCGACCCGGCGATGTGCGGCTCCTGCCACGTCGTCGAAACGCCGATCCTCGACAAGACCAAAACCTACAACCGAACGACCTTCGGCCAGCAACCGAAGTCGCACGAGCAAACGACCTATCTCGAATGGCTCAACAGTCGTTATCAGACCAAGACCCCGGTCAAGCCCGGCGCCACGCCGCAAACCTGCCAGCAATGCCACATGCCAGGTCAGATTGCAGGTCAGCGCATCGCCAGCAAAATCGCGAACATCGAGGATGACACGTACCTCGACGCCAACGGCAAACCGTTCCCGAACACGGCGCCCGCCGCCGACATCACCCTCAAAACGCGTGCCGACTACAGCCGCCACACGCTGGTCGGCGCCAACGTGTTCGTGCTCGAAATGTTCAAGCAGTTCGGTGCGCAGCTCGGGCTGACGCAGGGTGACCGCAACTACGACACCACAAACTTCGCCTACCAACCCAGGCTTGATCTGTCGATCCAGGAAACCACGCAGCAGGTGCAAAGCGCCACCGCCAGCGTCGCCATCGTCGCACAGCGGCGCAGCGCGAAGGGTCTGGATGTGGACGTCGAAGTAAAAAACCAGACGGGGCACAAATTTCCGTCAGGGGTCGGCTTCCGACGCGCGTTCATCGAATTCACCGCGCTGGATCAAGGTGGCAACGTCGTCTGGTCGTCCGGCCGGAGCAATGATCAGGGCGTGATCGTCAACGACGCGGGGCAGCCGTTGCCCACGGAATTCAGCAAAACCGCGTGGCAGCCGCACTGGAAAATCATCACCGGAAGCCAGTCGGTTCAGATCTACGAGGCGCGTGACAAGGACCTGCAAGGGTTGCTCACCACCAGCTTCCTCGGTCTCGCCAAGAGCGTGAAAGACAATCGCCTGATGCCCGCTGGGTGGGACGCCAATGGCCCGTACGCGAGCTGGACCGCGCCCGTGGCGGTGCCCGCAGTGACCAATGCCGGCTACTACAACGGCAGCGGCAGCGACCGCGTTACCTATCGTCTGCCTGCCAGCGTTGCGGGCAATGTGCGCCTCGTGCGTGCCGTGCTCCACTATCAATCCATCCCGCCGTACTACCTGCAGGATCGCTTCACGATTGGCGGCAACAACCCGGCCACGGCGCAGTTGCGCGCGCTGGTGCAGCAGGTGGACTATTCGAAGACGGCTGCGCGAGGCTGGAAACTGCCCGTCGCCAGCGCCACGGCGGTCGTGCGATAAATTCGCGGGATGTACCGCCCGCCACGACGCTGGTCGCTGCTATGGCTTGCCACGCTGATGCTGGCGAGCGCTGCACGCATCGGCACGGCGAAAGAGCCGGCGTTGCTGCTCGCCAACGTGCTCGGCCCGAACGTCGACGTCACGCACTACCTCGTCAGCGAAAAATTCGACGGCGTGCGCGCCGTGTGGGACGGCACCACGCTGCGTTTTCGCAGTGGTCGCGTGGTGCCCGCGCCCGCGGCGTGGCTCGCACGGTTGCCAGCGGTACCGCTGGACGGCGAACTCTGGCTGGCGCGCGGAAAATTCGACGAACTCTCAGGCATCGTGCGCATGTCACCCCCGGTCGAAGCAGACTGGCAGCGCGTGAATTACCTGATCTTTGAACTGCCCGACGCCGCGGGCACGCTCGGCAACTTTGAGCAACGCTACGCGCGCATTCGAGAGGTGGTGGCGCAAGCGCGCTGGCCGCAGCTGCATGCCGTCGAGCAAACCCGCGTGGCGGACCGCGCGGAACTCAAGCGCCGGCTTGATCGCGTCGTCAAAGGCGGCGGCGAAGGCCTGATGCTGCACCTCGCGAGCGCGCCCTACGTCACGGGCCGTAGCGATGTGCTGCTGAAACTCAAGCCGCTGCTCGACACCGAAGCCACGGTCGTCCGCCACATCGCGGGCAAAGGCCGCAACGCCGGACGATTGGGCGCGCTCGAAATGCGCACGAAAGACGGCGTCCTCTTCCGTCTCGGCACCGGATTCAGCGACGCCCAGCGCGAGCATCCGCCGCCGATTGGCAGCACGGTCACCTATACCTACCGCGACGTCACGCCCAGCGGCAAGCCACGATTCGCAAGCTTTCTGCGCGTGCGCGACGATCCGTGAGCGCAATGCTCACATCGCCGTTCGTGATGCCCCTTCGACTCCGCTCAGGAGTGAACGCTGCGCTCGTCACGCACTTCCGTTCGTGGTGAGTCCTGAGCTTGGCGAAGGATCGAACCATGAACGGGGCTTTGCAGGCTGGCCGGTTCGAGGTGCCCTATCACTCCGGCACACACATCACGGTTCCCTCGTCGAGCCATCCCCTGCTCACCGCAGCCTCCACTTCGCTGCGGCTGGTGACGTAGCGGTGGTTCGACACGTAGGTCTTGCCCAGTGCGCCAGCGTTGTTGTACAGCCGGTAGAGCGGGATCGATCCCACCGGACAGGCAGGCCGTGTGCCCGCAGGCGCATTGGCCGCCAGCGGCAACGGCAGGTTCACACGAAACGTTTGCCCTTCGTAGCTCAGGAAGTTGAAGCCCTTGAGCCAGTTGCATTCGGTGTCACTGGCGCTGTAGAAGTGGGTGTTCGGCCCACCGTTGTTACCGCCGTAGAAGCGGCAGACGCTGACGTAGCCGCCGTGCTTGAAGCCTCGCCCTGTGCGCCACCAATTTGGCAGGGCGTCAAGTAACGCGCGGTCAGCGTCGGACGCGGCATAGAAATATTGTGCATCCGGTTGTTTCGGAAAATCCGTTGAGTTCGCGTACTCCGTCACCTCACCTTCCGCCCACGGCGCGGGTAGCGCGGTGAGTTTGAAGTTCTCGCTGGACGGTGGAAAACCAGGCCAATCTGCCGGAAACTTGCTTCTGTTCGCATCGTTCCAATCACTCTGAGTTTCGACGAGGCCGATTTTGTAGCCCCAGTAGTAGGTCGCCCACGGCGCGCCTGCACGCACGATCGACATCGGTGACGCATCGAATTCGCTGCCATCGAGAGCGCGCCGACGCACTGGTGCGCCGATGGAAATTTCGTCGTCCAGCGTCCATCTCACCGGACTCGGGCCGATGAAAAAATCTGGTCCGCAACCTTCAGCGTAGCCCCACCGCCACCGGTTGCTTTCGCGAATGATGGCGCCTTCGAAAACCGGACGATCGAGGGTCGTCGACTCGATCCGGCAAGGTACGGGCTGCACAAATGCGTACGGACGGTAAACCAACGTCTGATTCGGATTCAGACGGGATGTTTCAATGTAGAAGTAGCGTTCCCAGACCCGTCCAGCGGGTATCGGCAACGCGGGCGCCGCCACAATGGGCGGTAGACGACGCACGGCCCCGGACGGGCACGCATCAAACTCGACACCGCAGGCATACAGGTAGTAGTCCGACAAATCCCGATTCGTCGATTGCGCCATGGCATGCGTTGTGAAAGCGGTGGTCAATAGCGACGCGACTGCCACCCGGAACCAGCAGGAGTGCTTGTCACGTTCTCGGCGGGTACTCATCGGATGCCTCTTTCCGGTTTGTGCACATCACAGCGTAAACCAAGTCAGCGCGCGTCGAGACCGCGAATCGTCGCAACGTTCTGGACATGTCGTCGCGACGTTCTGAACCAGTTGAGCCTAACGTAAGCAGCGCTGCATCACTCCGGCACACACATCACGGTTCCCTCGTCGAGCCATCCTCTGCTCACCGCAGCCTCCACTTCGCTGCGGCTGGTGACGTAGCGATGGTTCGACACATAGGTCTTGCCCGGTGCGCCAGCGTTGTTGTAGAGCCGGTAGAGCGGGATCGATGCCGTGGGGCATGTGGGTTGCGTGCCTACCGGCGCGTTGGCCGCCAGCGGCAGTGGCAGGTTCACACGAAACGTTTGCCCTTCGTAGCTCAGGAAGCTGAAGCCCTTGAGCCAGCTGCATTCCGTGTCGCTCGCGCTGTAGAAGTGGGTGTTTGGCCCACCGTTGTTGCCGCCGTAGAAGCGGCAGACGCTGACG
>JAEUPL010000022.1 GCA_016790165.1 Burkholderiales bacterium | reverse complement strand
GAACAACAGCGCCGAGCGCACCGCTTGGCTGCCGTCCTTCCTGGCCTACTACAACGCCCGCAGGCCCCATTCGGCCTTGGGCCACAAGCCTCCAGCTTCCCGACTCAGCGGGAAGAACCTATTGCAACTTAACAGCTAGTCCGAGCCCCACCGGCACAGCCCGCGAACACTGCGCTGACTTCCTCGCCATCGCTCGTGGCAAACCAATTGATGCGCAGTTCCACGTCTGTGAACGAACCACGCTGCACGGCACGCCCGCGCTACGAGCCACCTATCATGTTCGCGGCAGCGCTGCCCGGGCAGTAGAAGCGCAGCTCGCGCGCTCGACACGCATGCCCAGGCTGCGATATCTGTGCTGTGGGTGGGAATCGATGTCGCAACGCGGCGGAATCACGCATGGCCACTATCGCTTCAAAGGCGAGCGATACGAAGTCAGCATGAGCAGTGGCGAAACCGCCATCCATGACCGCCTGCGGTGGGCCGAAATCGCGACGTTTGAAGTCGCCGTTGTCCGCTATCTCGATCTGCCCTGACGCGATCTCAGCGCCGCGTTGCAGGTCAACGATGCCTGCGCAGTCACGGGCCAAATGCTGCGGGAGAGCTGGTGTCCTGAGTTGGAAGTTCGATGCCTGATTAGCAAGCTGGCTCAGCAAACCGTCGCCGTGCACCGTGTACGGAGAGTTCAAGCACGACGTCGCCCCTGCGAAAGCAGGGGCCAAGCGACTTTTCGCGCCACGGACGCTCGCCGTGGACACCAAAGTCACTGGATTCCCGCCTTCGCGGGAATGACGGAGTCGAGGCGCTTGCCGTTCCTCCCGCCTCAACCAGCGTTCGCTGAGGCAACTTGCCAATCAGGCATCGAATTTCTAACTCAGGACGCTACGGCAGTGCCTCGCAAAGCGGCCGGCGCACCGACAGCCCGCCCGTTTGTGGTGTGACAATGAACTCGCAGGCATCGTAACCTTGCGATTTGATGCGGCCGATGACCTCCGCCAGCACCGCCGGGGCGAGCCTGGGTTCACGCGCCAGCACCCAACCATAGCGGCGCGATGGGTGACCTACGACAGCCCAGCGATAGTCCGGGTCCAGCGCGATCACCCAGTAGTCTGCCGCAAACCAGAAGCGATGCTCTCCCCAGAGTTCGACGAAACTCACTTCGAGCCGCCCGTCTCCGGCGCCGCGAGGGTCCCCCACCCGCCGGGCTCGTCCGTCGGCGCGCTCGCGGCCACCGTCGTCACGCGTGCAGGTGTTTTCGACGCGAATCTGATCGCCGGGAACCAGCGAATAGTTGGCACGGCTGTCGCGGACGCACTTGCGCTGGAAGAACTGCGGAATCGAGGCGATCTCGTGCCACGTGCCTAAATAGCGATTGAGATCGAGCGTGCTCACTGGCACCGGCTCGAGCGCGCTGGCCAACGAGGCCGTTGCAGCAACCACACCCATCAGGAGCGCAGCGGTCGCCATGGCTCGCCGACGGGCAGCCAACGTCCACCCATGGAGCAATCTTGCCTCAGTCGTAACGCCCACTAGTAGCCTGTCGATGGTTTGGGCATCGCGCCGGCCGATGGCTCAGCGAGCGCGGCGGCGATGTGCGCGCGCGCCGTGTTGCCGATGTAGCTGCTCTCCTGACTCAACGTCACCAGGTGAAAGCCCTGCTTGCGGCGGATGGCAGCGACTTGCCCGCTGGCGCAGAAAATACCCGCAAACTTACCGTGCGCCCGCGCGCGCGTGAGGATGTAATCAATGGTGTCAATGCAGCGCTTGTCGGTGAGGTCACTCCCGGGCTTGGCCCCGAGCACAAGCGCGAGATCATTGGGCCCGACGTACACGCCGTCCAGGCCGGGCGTGGCGAGAATATCCTCAACGTTCTTCACGCCATCCAGTGTTTCGATCATCGCCAACACAACGATCTCGTCGTTGGCGTGCGCGAAATAGTCTACCCCCGCGTAGAGTGCAGCACGTGCCGGTCCGTAGCTGCGCGAACCAGCCGGCGCATAACGGCAGGCCGCCACCAGCCGCTCCGCCTCAGCGCGATTGTTGATCATCGGGCAGATGATGCCGTAGGCACCCGCATCCAGCAGGTGCATGATGACCGCCGCGTCGTTCCACGGCGCGCGCGCAATAGGCACTGCGGGTGTCGCGGAGATGGCCTGCAACATGGGAAGCGCCGCACCGAAGTCAAACAAGCCATGCTGCGCGTCAACGGTGACGCTGTCAAAGCCGGCATGCCCCATGATCTCCGCCGCATAAGGTGAACCCAGCGCGCACCAGCCGTTGGTGGTGCATTCGCCGCGGGACATCTTTTCTTTGATGAGATTCTTGCGCATCAGAAGTGTGGGTGGCCACGCGGGTAAAGCGACCCGCAGTTATAACTCCGATGGCTAACGACTTGGTGCGGACACCCAATAGCGACCTAGCTTCTGGGCGACCACCCTACCGATGCTCCCGGCGGCGCGCTGCCGGGTGAGCCAGCGAGTCTGGGCGGCATGAGAAAACGAACCGCCGCCCAGTCTCCTAGTCGAGTTTCATCGTGAATGGAATCTCAACTTCGTGCGAACTGCCGGTCTTCTCCGTGCGGCAGGCGCCATCAGTCAATGGACCATTGAACGTCCGTTGCACCGCATTGCGCAGGTTGCCTGGCGTCACTTCCTTGACGCGCACGTTGCTGAACGTTCCGTCCGGATTCACCGTCACAAGAATGGTCCCCTCAACCCGGTCAACGCCCGCTTTGTTCATGTCACGAACGGGTGGTGAGTCGGGTCGGCACGCGCCCGGCAACTGCGCCAGACCGAGTTTGGCCGGCATCGCTGGCTTCGGTGGTGGCGCGGGTGGCGCAGGCGGCGCGGGGGGGGCAGGCGGCGGCGGGGGCGCGATCTTGTACTCGGCCTTCGGCGGTTCCGTGGTCGTAGTAATTGAAGGCGCGGCGGGCGCTTGAACAGCGACTTCCACCGGTGGCACGTACGGCGGAGGCGGTGCCGCCGGAGGGGGTGGCGGCAGATTGGGCTGCTTCGGCGGTGGTGGCGGAGGCGGTGGTGGCGGGGGTGGGGGCGGCAGCTTCACCTCCTCCACGATCTTCGCCTCCAGCGGTTTCTTGATGACCTCGACCGCCTTGCGCGCGAGGCCGGTGACCAGCGCATAGACGATGAAGGCGTGCAGCGCAAGCACCGCGGCCACAGCCACGGTGCGCTTGCTTGATTTGCCGGGTTTGTAGGTGTAATCCATGTCGATACGCCTACAGGAATTGCTCGTGACCGAGGATGCCCATCTTCACCAGCCCCGCGCGTTGCGAGGCGGCCATCACGTAGGCCACCACTTCATACTTGGCAAGTTTGTTGGGTCTCAGATGAATCTCCGGCTGCACCGCCTGCGCAGACGCCGTCGCCATCTTCGTTTCCAGTTCAGCACGATTCGGCATGGCTGCGCCGTTCCAGTACACCACGCTGTTCTCATCGATGTCAATCTTCACCACCTCGGGTTCGACCAACGGTTTGTTGGGCGATGGCGGTGGCATGTTCATGTTGACCGAGTGCAGCTGGATGGGGATCGTGATGATCAGCATCACGAGCAACACCAGCATGACGTCGATCAGCGGCGTGGTGTTCATGTCCACCATGACGTCCGGATCGCCGCCGCTTGAGTTACCTACGTTCATTCCCATAGGTAGGGTTCCTTTGTATCCAATGGTTGCCGCGAAAACGTCGTCACAACCACACCGAATTTTCCTGCGCCCGCGATCCGCCTTGCGCCGAATCGCCCCTCATTGAACCGACCATCAGATCAAATCCGGAGGCACACAGCACGCATCGGCAACAACGCTGCCGATACGCGCTCACTCCCCGCGCGGTGCGGGTTCTGTCAGGAATGCAATCTTCGAGATCCCGGCCGAGCGGCAGGCAAAGATGACACGTCCGACACCGTCGTAGTTCGCCGTGAGGTCGCCACGAATATGAACTTCGGGCTGCGGATCCATCTTCGACACCTTTTTCAGGCGGTCGGTCAAGTCGCGAATGTCGCGGATGGGCGTGTCGTACATGAACATACGACTCTGCGCATCGACCGAGATGACGATGTTTTCCGGCTTCGACTCACGAATCTGGATTTCTTCCTTCGGGAGTTGCACCTTGATCGACGTCGTGACCACGGGAATGGTGATCAGGAAGATGATCAGCATCACCAGCATCACGTCCACCAGCGGGGTGGTGTTGATGGTGGAGTTGACTTGATCGTCGTCGCCGCTGGCGCTGCCTACGTTCATGCCCAAGATTTAGCTCCTGGCGGTATCAGTCGCGCGACGGCTACCGGCGTTTGACGCCATCAGCACGCTATACAGATCCGACCCAAAGTGGCGGATGCCGTCCATCGTGGTCTTGTTCTTGCGTACGATGAAGTTATAGCCAAGCACCGCAGGCACCGCGACCGCGAGACCGATCGCAGTCATGATGAGCGCCTCGCCGACGGGGCCAGCGACCTTGTCGATCGAAGCCTGCCCCGACACACCAATCTTCACCAACGCGTTGTAGATGCCCCAAACCGTACCAAACAGCCCCACGAACGGGGCGGTGGAGCCGACGGTAGCAAGGAAGGCAAGGCCGTTTTGCAGGTTGCTTTGCACGCTGTCCGTCGCACGCTGAATCGATTGCCCCAGCCAGTCGGCGAGACCGATGTGCGCGAGCAATCCTTCATGCTTCTTGGTTGCTTCCACAGCCGCTTCAGCGAGGAAGCGGAACGGACTCTGCTCTTTCAGCGTGTCAATGCCGGCAGATACTGACGGCGCGCTCCAGAACGTGGCCGCAGCGGCCTTGGCCTGGCGCCCCACTTTTGCCAGCTCGAGAAGCTTGGAGATCATGATGTACCACGTACCCACCGACATGATGACCATGATGATCAGAGTCGATTTGGCGACAACGTCTCCCTCGGCCCACAGTGCTTTGAGGCCATAGGGGTTTTCGACTTTTTCAGTCGCCGGTTTCCCGGGCGCGAACGGAGCGGGTGCCGCTGCAGGGGTCGCAGGAGCGGGGGCCGCAGTCGCCGCAGGCGCGGCTGCTGGCGCGGTCGCCGCACCCGTGGCGGCGGCGGGTGCTCCGCCCGCGGGTTGCTGGGCGAGTGCCACCGACAACGGGGCGCTCAGCAACGACACCCCCAGCATGGCGGTGGCAACCGCTCCGGCACCAACACGGCGAACAGTTTGAAATGACTTCATGGTCACGAAGAACTCCTTGGTCTGCAATGAGCAGGCGTCGCGTGCGCAGAGCACACGACAGCCATCAAAATGTGAATACGAAAGGAATGTACCTTACCCGGGAATTACATACCACTACCGATTCGCAGAATCGGACTGATTGCGCGAGCCGCGCAAAGCGCCCTTCAGAACCACGCTGCAGGTGTGGTGCCGAAGTTCTGGGGGAAGCGGTGTGTAGTGGCCGTGACGTTGCGAATCGGGAACGGAACCGTGCAAACGCGGGCCGTCTTGGCGGGAAAAATCTGATCTTCCTTCCTTGTGAGAACGATCACTGTTGGCGGATGGCCTCAAGTGACTTGGCGGGTCGGTTGCTACAACACCCGGGCGGGTTGCGCCCGGGGTGCAGCACGGTTGGCAGCGGAGGTGGTATGCCTCGCGCCAACCAGAGCGTGGCGATGTTACTTGAACGAGTAGTTCAGGCGACCATAGAACGTACGACCGCGCGGATCCGTGTAGCGATTGTCGTAGCCCAACTGGTGACCGCCCACCGTCTTGATACTCAACGGCGGATCTTGGTCGAGCAGATTGAGCACACCCAACGTCAGCCTGAGGTTCTTGTTGTGCTGATAGGTCGTCTGCCAGTCTGCCGTGAGATACGCCTTCACCTGGCGACGGATGTCAACACAATCGCCGTTCGCGTCGCTGACGAGGCAGTCCTCCGCGCTCTGGAACTGATCGGCGTAGCCCGACTTGTAGTTGATCGTCGCGCTGTGCGTCCACTTGCCATACTCAAGCGTGTTGATCCAGCGACCGAGCGTGCGGAAGGTGACCGCTCCATCGTTGAAGTATCCGAGATCGCTGTAGTACGCACCGCCGGCCTCGCGCTGGTACTTCGACTTGAGCATGTACGTCGCAAGCACCTGCGAGGTCAACTGACCCATCGGCGTCTTGAAGCGCAAAGCCAGATCAAAGTCCAGTCCGGAAACCTGCTGCTTGCCCAGATTCTCATTCTTTTGCAGGATCGCCAGGTCCGTCGAGCCGGACGTCGGATCAGTGTAGGTCGTGAACAGATGACGATACGTCGTCGGGTTGCCAAAAATGGCGCTTTCGTCAAGCTGGGTGATCCGGTCTTTCACGTTGATCGCCCAGAAGTCAACCCCAAGCGTTGCCATCGGCGACGGCTCAAAGCGTACGCCGAGTGAGAACTGCTGCGACTTCTCCGGTTTCAGGCCGGACGTGCCCTCGGCGAACACGTTGTACTGGGTCGAACCCGGAACACAGTAGCGCGCCATCGGGTCGGTCGCAGCGAACGGGCACGCATAGGAGCCAGCTGTGACCCCGTACAACTGCCGGATGTTGGACACCTGAGCCAATGAAGGCGCCTTGAAGCCCGTGCCGACCGAGCCACGCACCAACCACTGCGACGTCGGTTGCCAGCGACCGGCGAGCTTGTAGTTAAACGTACCACCGATGTCGGAGTAATGGTCGCCGCGCACTGCACCCGTCAGTTCGAACGTCTTTGACAGGGGAACCGCGACCTCGGCGAACGCGCCGTAGGCGTTGCGAGACAAGTCAAACGGTTTCTCCGCACCGCTGTCACCGGCGATGTTGTTGCCTATGCCCTGAGCGATCGCGGAGGGCGAGTATGAGTTCGATTCACGACGGAAATCCGCGCCGACCGCAACCATCGCCGCGCCACCAGGCGCGCTGAACAATTCGCGCGATGCCTTCAGATCAAGCATCGTCAAACCCGTATCGGCCGCCTTGTAGGTTCCGCGGTTAACTGCCGAGTTGATCGTATTCATCCCGGCCGCTGACTGCTTGCCCGGCTCCACAAATGGGTTCAACGTTCCCGCGCTCAAAGCCGCAAGCAATTCGTTCGATTTGAGCCATCCGGCCAAATGATTCTCACGCCACTCATTGGTGCTATGCGTCAACGACGTACCGTAGTCCCAACCGGCGAGCGAGCCCTTGGCGCCAGCAACGAGGTGCAGAGCCTTGCCAGTGTTCTCGGTGGTGCGATTTCCCGCATCCCACATACGCCAGCGCACCGTCACATTGTCCGTGTAGCCGAGACTTGCGGGAACGGAGTAGAACGGGCTCGTGGTGGCGATCGGAATGTCCACTGGCGGCGCAGCAATCCGCGAGATCAGTTTCGACTCGGCGTACAGCATTTCACCAAACAGCGTGTGGCCGCCTGCGAGTGCTTTGTTGAACGTGAGCAGGCCGCTCGTCCGCGACATTTCCGGATAGATTTCGAGCGTCGACGCGTAGTCAAAGAAGCACTGTCTGCCAATCGTGACATGACGCTCAGGACACTTGCCGTTGGCCATGAAGTACGGATTGCGCGCGCCGAGCGCGCTGTCGGCAGCACCCGGGCGGATGTTGCCGGGAATACTGCGGCTCGAACCATTGAAGAAGTCGTAGGTTTGGCCGTTGTAGCCGAACGAAATGATGCCGGTACGCGAAAAGTCACGCTGATCCGCACGCAGTTGCTCGCGGTCGTTGTGAGCCAGGGCCAGCATGACGTTGTAGCCGTCTTTCTTGAGATCGCCGAAACCGGCGCTGGCCGAGAGGCTGTATTCCGTCGCGCCCGACTTTTCGGGTTTGATGTATTGCCCGGCGATGTCGATGCCGGTATACGTGTTCTTGGTGATGAAGTTGATCACGCCGCCCACTGCGTCAGAGCCGTACAGCGTGGAGGCCCCGTCGGTAAGAATTTCCACGCGCTCAATGGATGCGAGCGGCAGCAGGTTGAGGTCGATGCCATCGCCGTAGCCGGTGAGCGTCTGGCCGGCGTAGGGTGCCATACGGCGCCCGTTGAGCAGCACCAGCGTGCGCTGCGCGCCGAGACCGCGGAGCGAAGCCGACGACAAACCACCACCACCACCGCCGACAGAGATTGACGCCTCGGTGAAACCCTGGACGGCCGGCAGCTTTTGAATCAGCTCCGGCACCGACGTGGCACCCGAGCGCTCAATATCTTTGCGTGTAAGAACCTGAACCGGCAACGCGGCTTCAGACTCGATGCGCTTGATCGCAGAACCGGTGATCTCAACGCGCTCGACACGCTGCGCATCCTGCGCCAACGCAACGCCTGCACCCATAAAGGCAACGGCCTGCACGACCGCGACAGCGACGTGCTTCTTCTTCAACTGCATAAACAGACTCCCCGAATTAGGACGACAATATGACCGTTCGATTTTGCACTAGCGGGACAGAGCTGTCAGCTTGCCGTCATTCTGAGCCCGGGTGCGCTGCGGTTGGCCGACGCCAAGCTGGACTCCGGGTCACGACCGCAACTCAATGATTTGTAAACGAATTTCCGTAGCACACTGTTTGACCGCGGCATTGTCCGCGTCGATCGTAGTCACGTCATCGCAGTCAGACCAACCAACAGCTTTCTGGCTTTATCGGCTTCGCATAGGCTTTTCTGGCTCGACTAGTCCTATAGTCGACTTTTCAAAAAAAGTGGTTGAAACGGCCGTATTCTGGCCGTTAAGCACAAAAAGCCATTAGCTCCGCGTTGTTCTCGTGCAACATGCGGGAAATCGCTGCCGACCCGGTGTTTTTGGGGAGCGGTCCCTCTCGCGTAAGAAAAAAACGCCAGCGATTGCGATGAATGACGACAGGTTGCGACCAATGACGCACCCGACGGCGAACTGCCGTAATAATGTTTCCCGTTGTACACATCACGAGGAGCCCCCCTTCATGCGATACCTGATTCTGGCCGCGAGCTTTGCTGCGGCGTACGCGCTCTTGACACCTGACGCTTCCGCGCAAAGTACCTCTTCCACGCTCTCCGTTGAGGACATCTGGAAAAATCCGACCCTGAACAACCCCCAGCTCTCGCGTTCCGGTAAGTACCTCGCGGCCACCGCCCCGCACAAGGGCCGCATGAACCTCCTGGTGATGGACATCGACAGCCGCAAAGGCACGGTGCTCACTGCGATTGAGGACTATGACGTCGTTGACGTGAATTGGGTGGGCGACGAGCGGCTCGTGTTTTCACTGGGGCAGGCCAATTCGCCGACCGGCGCGGGTCAATTTGACGGCGGCGGGTTGTACGTCATTAATCGCGACGGCAGCGGTGGCCGTCGTCTCGCGCCAACCGTTCGCGAAACGCGCGCCCGCAACCAGAATGTCTACCGAAGTCTCGACTTTCATCGGACCATCCCCGGAAATACCGATGAAATCATTGCCGAGGGAAATCAGACGTCGTCAGACTCGATCGATCTCTACCGCCTGAACCTGAACACGGGCCGCACCACGCTGCTCACTTCCGGACGGCCCGCCGACTTGACGGTTGAGTGGTTGCTCGACAGCAAGCTCACACCCCGCGTTGTCGTCGCCGGCGTCAAGGATGAGTTGACCCGCGTCGTCTACTACCGTGCCGGGGCCGACGCGAAGTGGGAGGAAATCGCCCGCTATTCCCGCGACAAGGGATCGGTGTTCGTGCCGCTGGCCTTCGAGAGCGATGATCAGACGCTGCAAATCGCGACCAATAAGGGCCGCGACACGATGGCGGTGTACCGGTATGACCCGAAGACCAAGACGGTCGGCGAACTACTTGCAGCACACCCACGCTACGACATGGGTGCCGACTCGCAGGGCAACAGAACACTCGGGCCGATCGTCGACTTCGAAACGAACAAGATCCTTGGCTACCGCGTCGAGGCCGCGCGCCCGGAAACCGTCTGGACTGACCCGGATCGCGCACGTATTCAGGCCAGCCTGGACGCGGTGCTGCCTGGGATGATCAACACCTTTCGCCGCACACCGGATGGCAAGCGGTTACTCGTCACCTCGTTTTCCGATACCAAGGCGACGCGCTGGTACTTCCTCGATGACACTAAACGGACGATGGAGGAAGTCGGCGCGTCTCGGCCATGGCTGGACGGAAAGCTCGTCGAGCAGCGGCCATTTGTTTACCGTACGCGCGATGGCTTGGAAATACCGGGGTACCTCTTCCTCCCCAAGGGGTACCAGGCGGGCACGAAACTGCCAACTGTGGTCCACATCCACGGCGGTCCCACGGTGCGGGCGGATCGATTCGGCAGAGGGTTTGGATGGATTGAAGGCCAGCTGTTCGCGTCCCGGGGCTACGCCGTGGTGGTACCGAATTTCCGGGTCACTCCGGGATTGGGTAACAAGATATTTACTTCAGGCTTTGGCACGCTGGGTCGACAGATGTCTGAGGATCACGAAGACGCTCTGAAATGGGCAATCGATGAGGGGTTCACCGATCCGAAGCGCGCTTGCATCTCTGGAGGCAGCTACGGTGGCTACGCCGCGCTGCAAGCCATGGTGAAAACGCCTTATCTGTTCAAGTGCGCAGTCGCAGGACTCGCGGTGACCGATATGGTCTATCAGAACACATCGCTGGATACCGACTACGTCAGCAACCCGGCGTTCACCGACTACTGGAAAGCCATCATCGGCACAAATGATCTGCGCTCACAATTGGTCCGCGATCTGTCGCCAGTAAATCATGCGGACAAAATCAAAGGAGCCGTGTTTCTCTACGCTGGCCAGGACGACATCCGCGTCCCCATCGACCAGATCATCCGTATGGACAAAGCGCTAAAGGCGGCAGGCAACCCGGCCAAGGCGTTTGTGATCAAGGAGAAAGAAGGTCACGGATTCGGCAAACTGGAGAACAATGTGGATCTCTACACACAGGTCCTGAAGTTCCTTGATGAGCAGATCGGATCGAAGTAGATTCGCGCCAAGCAGAAAAATGGGGGGCTCCGCCCCCCATTTTTCTGGGTTCCAGACGATGCGCACGCAGAGATCGATATGAAGGCTCTGTCGTTCCCGGCGCGTCGCGATACCCGTGCGATACGAAGCCGCAACTCCTGATCCGTAAGCCACCGAAGCAGCCGCCCGCATTCGTGTGGCGTTATCGCCTCGCCAAGGCGAGGCGAGAGCATGCGATCGCTTCTGAGCCGTCAGGCGTCCATCGGGTGCGGTACTGCTACTGCATGCCGGGCGTGTGCTTCTTGATAAACGCGTCGAAACGGTTGTAGAACTCGGCAACGTTCTTGTCGAGACGATAGCCGTGCGCTTCGTCGGCGACGAACATCCACTCCTGCTCCTTTCCGGCTTTGTCAAACGCCGAGCGAATGACGCGACCGTTCTCGATATCGACGTTTCGATCGACGCCGCCATACGCGTGGAAAACCGGCGCCTTGATCCGGTTCACATGGCGTGCCGGTGAGGTACGTTCAAACATCTCCCGGTCCGTCGTCTGATCACCGTTAATCAGTTTCGCCAGACGGCCGAAGTCACCATATCGCTGCGCGGGTTGCGTGTCCTGATGAACAAACATGTCAGTGACGCCAACGTAGTTGACACCCCACTTGAACATGTCGGGTCGCTTGACCAGCGCCATCAAGGTTGAATAGCCACCGTAGCTGGCACCATACACGCCGAGCCGATTGCGATCGGCGAACCCTTCCTTGATCGCCCACTCCACACCTGCGATCATGTCATCGATCATCGCATCGCCCCACTGCTTGTAGCTCGCTTTGAGGTGCGTCGTCCCATAACCGGTTGAGCCACGGAAGTTCGGCTGGAGCACAGCGAAACCACGATTGGCCAAAAACTGCACCTCCGGATTGAATCCCCAGTTGTCCTTCGACCACGGCCCCCCATGCGGATGGAGGACCAGCGGCACGGGGTTCCCCGGCTTGTAGCTCGCCGGCAAGGTCAGGTAGCCACCGATTTTCATGCCGTCAGGCGCGGTCCAGGACACGTACTGCATGGGGCGCATCTGCTTCGGATCAATCCAGCGACGCACAGCTAACCCGGTGTCTTCGATCGTCCGCTTGTCCTGATCAAAGATGTAGTAGCGCCCGGGATCAACGTCGCTTCGCGAGAACACGAGCGTCCGCCGCTGATGCGGATTCCAGGTGTTCACATTGCCCGCAGGAAGCGCCGCGTCCAGCGTGGCCTGCGTCTTCGCAATCGCCTCGTCAAGCCACACGGTTTTTGGTTTGTCCGCCGAATAGCGAACACCGATGATGCGGCTAAAGTCTTCTTCGTTGCCGCCGCGCACGATAGCGCCGCCTTCGCCGAGCGGAGCGCCGATTAGCCCCAGCGAATACATGTCGTACCGAGGATCACCGTAGATCAGCGCGCCGAGTTTGTTCGCCTCCGGATCGAAATTAAAGAATGCGACGGTATCGCGCCCGATGTTGCTGGCAACCACCATTTGTTTGCCGTCAGTGTTCATACTGACGGGTATTACGACATCTTTGAGTTGATAGTCCCACTCCCGAAGAACGCGGTACGGTGACTTCTCATCACTGCGGTACGAGAAGAAGTGTCGGCCCGCTTTGTCGTCACGCGATAGCGCAGCGCGCGCGGTGCCTGCTCCATCAAGCAGCCAGCGTTGCACGAATCCGGGCGAGTCAAACGAAACGAGTGACTTTCGGCCCGTAAACATATTCATGCGATAGATGTCCTGCGAATCCGCAACGCGGTCGTTCGCAGAAACGAGGATTTCGTCGTCCGAGCCCTTGATCCTTCGCAAGTAGGAGGTCTGGCGAAACGCCGCCTGGTTGGTACGCGCCGTCACTGGGTCAACCAACACCTTCGAGTTGCGTCCGTCACGATCAACGGCAAACAGGCCGCCGTCGCCCGCGTTGGCCGCGAATTGCTGTTCGTCGCCGGTGGTAAACACCAGGCGCTGATTGGAAACCCAAGAGACGGACAGGACGTCCGCTTTATCAAAGTTGGTAACGCGCGTGGCAGCCCGCTTTTCGAGATCAATCACCATCAGATTGAATCGGCTATTAACTGGGACCAGTGCAGCCATAAATTTCTGATCGGGCGAGAACGTCACACCCCGATATTCCGATTTCCGGAACAGCGTCTCCACCGGAATTGTCGGCGAGGGCTGCGCTGGAACGTCGAACGTAGCAACCGTCGCAGAAGCAAGCAGCAAGGTCGCAACAACACTACGAAAAAAAACCATCTCGACTCCCTGTCGAAAGCACTGATTGTGGTGACGCGAGCAGTGTAGCGTGCGTCCTCGCCGCAGGCGAAACCTGCACGTCAATGAAAAGGGGGGCAAAAAGCCCCCCTGCAATCAGTTTCCGCCTGCTCACGCCTGCGGAAACATTACGCATTGCCTATTTGAACTTGTACGTCAGGTTCAGGCGAAGTGCGCGACCGCGCACGTCGTACTGCGAGAAGTCGTACAGGTAGGTCGACGAAGAACCCGGATCGTACGGAGGCTTCTTGTTCATCACGTTGATCACGGAGCCAGAGACCTTCAGCTTGTTGTTGAACTCGTACGCGCCGTACAGGTCGACGGTGGTACGCGAACCGATGCGGTCACCATAGATGCCGTTCTGGAAACGCGGGTCGTTAGCGTTCGAGAAGTACGTCGCAGCGAGCAGCTTCTGGTACGAACTGTGGATGTAGTTCACCGTCGCGGCGAGGCTGTACGGACCTTGGTCCCAAGTGACACGCCCGAAGCCACGGATGCGCGGCAACCCGCCACCGAAGCAATCGTTGGCGCCGATGCACTCGTAGCCGTCAACCTGGAACTTCTCGATGTAGCTACCACCCAACTGCAGACCCACCTTGCCGTACAGCGTATTGAAGCGGTAGTTGGCATCAAAATCGAAGCCACTGGTCTTCACTTCCGACAGGTTGGTGTAGTTCGTCTGCACCGACACGATGTTTTGCGTCGCCGGGTCGCGAGTCACGATACCGCGTTGTACGCCGTTGATGATGCCGTTGTTGTTCACCAGCGTCTGGAACCCGTAGTAGCTGATTTGGTCGTTCCACGTGATGTCGAACCAGGTCACGCCGAAGTTCATGTCGCGAGTGGGCTCAAACACCGCACCGATCGTGGTGCTCTTCGAGGTCTCGGCTTTCAGGTTCGGGTTGCCCGAGAAAATGCCGGAAATGTTGATGCCTGAGGCACCCGTCACCGGATCATTCACCTGCGTGAAGAACGTGGCGACCGATGGCGAAATTTCCGGCAGCGTCGGCGCGCGGAAGCCTTCACCCCAGTTGGCGCGAATCAGCAACTCCGGCGAGACCTTCCACTTCAGGCCCACTTTCGGCACCGTCGAGCTGCCGTAGTCACTGTAGCGGTCTGAACGAACTGCGAGTTGACCCTCGAGAGATTTCAGGATCGGCAGATTTGCCTCGGCGAATACAGCAACGCTGTTGCGGTCACCGTTGGTCTTGGTGATGCCCTGACCGAGAATCAGGCCTTGTTGGGCGATGTCCGCCGGCGTGTCGCGCAGCTTTTCGTTGCGATACTCAGCACCAACGGCGAGGCCAACGGCGCCACCGGGCAGCGTCAGCTGCGAAAACTCGGTCGAGGCCTTGGTGTCGATGAAGTACAGCTCAGACTCGGCTTTGCGCGAGAAATTGGCGCGCCACGAGTCACGCACCGCAGCGGAGTTCAACGACGTGTTGTTGAGGTTGTATGTCGATGACGTCGACGTCGGCACCGGCGGCTGTGCGGCGGACGTGATACCAAACGACGAGCTGACGCCGTCGATGCGCAAGCGATTGAAGTAGTCGGCCACCGTGTTGCTGCGCGACCAGCCGACTGCGCTGTCACCGTCCCACGAGCCGAACGTCCACTTCACACCGGCCAGGCCACGGAAGGCATCGGTCGTGATGGTCTGATCGCGCGAGCCCATGTCGTTCTGCGAACCGGTGTAGCGTGCCAGCGTGCTGAACGGGTTGCCAGCAACGCCGGGCGCGAAGTTCACGTTGTAGGTGAACGGACGCAGACCCACTGACGTCATCGTCAGGCCGGTGGTGGCAGAGAAGAACGGCGGCGTGAAGATCTGTTCCGTCTTGTTGTGCGAGACGCCCACTTCGGCGTAACCCTGCAGTGCCGGCGAAATTTCCACCGTCGCCCGGCCCAGGAAGCCCACACGCTCAGTGCCCGGGAGCGCCGAGATGAACTTGTTGGCGTCATACGTACAGAACGTATTGGTTGCTGCTGCGCGCGCGGTCAACGCCGCAATGTTGGCGGCAGACTGGTTGCCCGAGAGGTTAATGAGGCCGGCTGCAACCGCCTGCGGACCGGTCATCACGGTGCCGCCCACGGCGGCGCAGTTCGAAACCGCCTGGAAGTTCTGCGTTGCCGCGCCGGCGTTGGTGTACTGCTGCCAGGTGCCCAGGCCCGTCAGCGACTGGAAGTTACGACCGCCCATTTGATCGCGGAAATCGCGGGTCTTGCCGAAATCGGTGTCGGACAGCATGACCTGCTCGCGCTTGTAGTAGTCGAGCACACCGAGCACGGAATACTTGTCCTTGCCCAGGTCGCCGAAGCCGCCTGTCGCGCTCACGCGGTATTCGTTCTTGCCCGCTGCGGTACCACCACCAGCGGCCAGCTCGAGACCTTTGTAGTCCTTGCGCAGAATGACGTTGACCACGCCGGCGATCGCGTCGGAGCCGTAGATGGCCGAAGCGCCATCCTTCAGCACTTCGATCCGTTCAACCGCTGACGACGGGATCGAGTTCAGGTCAACGAAAGTGTCCTGCAGGTTCTGCGCGAAACCGTAGCCCGCCGTGCGGCGACCGTTGATCAACACCAGAGTAGCTTTCTGCCCGAGGCCGCGCAGGGAGATACCCGATGCGCCCGGCGCGAAGCTGTTCGAGAAGCTCTCGCCGTAGCTGTTACCCGTGTTGGCCGGCACGTTGCGCAGCACTTCGGCGATCGTCGGCTGGCCCGACTTTTCGATCTGCTCGCGCGTGATGATGTCGACCGGTGCAACGGTCTCAACATCGGTCCGCTTGATGTTGGAGCCGGTGATCTCGACCTTTTCGACCTTCTGGGCCGGTTGCGCGTAAGCAACGCCAGTGGCCACAAACGTTGCCGCGATAGCGACAGCCAGTTGCTTTTTCTGAATCATAAACACCCCTGAAATCCCGTTTTGGGCAGTTGAAACATTGACTATGCGATTGTGTCATCAAGCGGACGTTCGAGCCAGTGCAAAAACCCGATCGTGAATCGCACGCGTGCTCACTGTTGTTTTTGCGCTATTGGCCGAAAGTACGCAACTCATTGATTGTCAATACTCTTTTCGTCGCACACAGTTTGAATTCCAAAAGAAGCGTCCCTCGCCCACGCAACAGCTACGCCGCCCGAAGCAGTAACAGCTCTTGGCGATTCTCACCATCTGGTGCCAACTTGACTCGATTTTCGTGGAAAGTCGACTTCAACCGAAATCGAGCTATAACCAGCGCCCAGCCGTCGCATCAGGCGAAAAGTTGTTCGCTAAGCGTTGCGTGCCTGCAACGCCTGACTCACCCGCACTAGGTGTTAAGTTGCAATAGGTTCTTCCCGCTGAGTCGGGAAGCTGGAGGCTTGTGGCCCAAGGCCGAATGGGGCCTGCGGGCGTTGTAGTAGGCCAGGAAGGACGGCAGCCAAGCGGTGCGCTCGGCGCTGTTGTTCCAC
>JAEUPL010000018.1 GCA_016790165.1 Burkholderiales bacterium | reverse complement strand
CTTGAAGGGCCAGCACGAGCGCGGGGCCATGGATAACCCTGCGCCGATAGACACCGAAGTGTCCGATAACATCATCGACACCTCGCTACCACTGGAGTTTCTCCAGCCTTAAACTGTCCGTTGATACGGGGTTAGTCCAGGGCGCACCCGACGACAAGCCACGCTACAAGGTGGCGGATGTGGATCGCGGGTCGATCGTGCAGTTTGTCACGGCGACCGGCACGTTGAACCCGGTCGGGTTGGTCAACGTGGGCACGCAGGTATCGGGCACGGTCAGCGAGCTCACAGTCGATTTCAATGACCGTGTGAAGCGCGGGCAGGTGCTGCTCAAACTTGATCCCACGCTTCTGCAGGCGATGGTCAAGCAATCAAACGCATCGCTGAGCGCGGCGCGCGCCCAGCTCACGCTCGCCGAGAGCAACTACAACCGCAACGCCAAGCTGGTGGAGCAAGGCTTTATCTCCGCGGCCACACTGGAGCAATTGCGGCAGGCGCTGGACGCGGCGAAATCGCAGGTTGAGCTGTCGCGTGCGCAGCTCGAACGAGCGCAGGCCGACATCAACAACAGCATTATTCGCTCGCCGATTGATGGCGTCATCATCAAGCGCACGGCAGATCTCGGGCAAACCGTGGCGGCGAGCTTTCAGACGCCGAACCTCTTCACGATCGCCAAAGACCTGAAGCAAATGCAAATTGACACCAATGTGTCGGAGGCCGACGTCGGCTTGCTGAAAGCGGGACAGGCGGTGCGCTTTGTGGTGGATGCCTTCCCCGAGCGCGACTTCGAAGGCAAGGTGCGGCAATTTCGCTTGTCGCCGAACGTCACGCAGAACGTGGTGACCTACAACGTGGTGATTGATGTGGACAACCCGGACGAACTCTTGAAGCCCGGTCTCACGGCGCAGGTGCGCATCATCACCGCGAACAAACCGGAAGCGTTGCGCGTTCCAACCGCGGCGTTGCGCTATCGCCCGAGCGATTTCGAGGTGGCGATGGATTCGATGAAGAAAAGGATGCTGGGGGCCAAAGACGGCAGCGACGGCAAGCCGGACGAGAAAAAGAAAGCGGCCGCAAATGCGGTGGGCGAACCCGACGGCACTGACGAACTCGGCCTGCGTACCAAGTCGGGTGAGCGGCTGTACCGCATCTACAAGCTGAAGGACGCGAACACCGCCGAACCCGTGGACGTGGTGATCGGCGTCGCCAACAGCAAGTACACCGAGATTGTAAAAGGCCCGCTGCAGGCGGGCGACAAGGTGGTCGTGCGCTCGCTGCTGGCCGATCCGACCAAGCAATGATGCCCACCGACCGCTCAGGCAGCGACGCGCTGGTGCGGCTCACGGACGTGCGCAAGAGCTACTTCAGTCACCGCGTGGAAACGCCGGTGCTGCACGGCATTGATCTGACCATGCAGCGCGGCGACTTTCTGGCGATCATGGGGCAGTCCGGTTCGGGCAAATCCACGCTGATGAATATTCTCGGCTGCCTGGACACCCCCACCAGCGGCAGCTACGTGCTGGCCGGTCAGGCCGTCGGGCAGTTGTCGCGCGCGGAGCTGGCGGGCCTGCGCAACCGCACCATCGGCTTTGTATTCCAGAGCTTCAACTTGCTCAAGCGCATGAGCATTCTCGACAACGTGGCGCTGCCGCTGGTCTACGCCGGGGTGGCACGCAAGCGCGCGCGTGAGCGGGCGTTGCTGCAATTGGAAAAAGTGGGCCTCGCCGATCTGGCGAAGCGACAGCCCAACCAGCTCTCCGGTGGACAGCAGCAGCGCGTTGCCATCGCGCGCGCGCTGGTGGCGGAGCCGCCGTTGATTCTGGCGGATGAACCCACGGGCAATCTCGATACGCGCACCAGCGCCGACATCATGGCCGTGTTCGCACAGATCAACCAAGCGCGCGGGCAAAGCATCATTTTGGTGACGCATGAGCCTGACATCGCGGCCTGCGCAAAGCGTCTGGTTCGACTCAAGGATGGACTGGTGCTGTATGACGGCCCGGCCCGCGAGGGCTTGCATCAGCTGCAGCAGGACGACGCAACAGAGCAGGCGCGTCGCGCCACACGGCCCGCGGAGGCGACGGTATGAAGTTCACCCAGTTGCTCTCCGAATCCGCTGGCGCGATGCTCGCCAACCCGCTGCGCACCCTGCTCACCATGCTGGGCATCATCATCGGCATCGCCAGCGTGGTGTTGATGCTGGCGGTTGGCGATGGCATCAAGGCGTTCATCAACAAGCAGCTTTCGGTGCTGGGCAGCAACCTGGTGCTGGTGCAGGCCGACATGCGCAAATCAGCCGGTGCGCGGCTGCGCACGGGCACCGTGCAGACGCTGACCCTCGATGACGCCGAGGCGCTCAATCGCCTGCCCAGTGTCGTCGGCGCCGCGCCGATGCTCACCACCTGGTCCCAGATTTCGGTGGGCAATGACAACAGCAATACACAGGTGCAAGGCACCACGCCCGCGTCATTCAAGATTCGCAATCTGCGTATGGCCAAGGGCAGCCCCATCACCGAGGTTGACGTGGCGAGTGCGGCTCGCGTCGCCGTGCTGGGCAAGAAGACCGCCGAGCAGCTCTTCTATAAAGCCGATCCGATCGGGCAGACGATCCGCATCGACAACCAGAGCTTTCAGGTGACCGGCGTGCTCGACAACGAGGGTCAGAGCTTTGACGCGGGCGATATCGGCGAGATCGTGATCGTGCCCATCTCCACCGCACGCGTGACGCTGGTGCGCACGGCCTCTCCGCGCTCGGTGCAGTACATCGTGGTGCAAGCCCGCAGCGCGGAGACGCTCAACGACATGGTGGTCGACGTGAAAGAGTTGCTGCGCGACCGGCACCGGATGCGTGCCGAAGATGAGGATGATTTCCGCGTGGTGAATTTCGGCGAATTCGCAAAGTCTGGCGAGGCGATCGCCACCGGGCTTTCCGTCGCGCTTGGTTTTGTTGGTGCCATTTCACTCGTGGTGGGTGGCATCGGCATCATGAACATCATGCTCGTCTCGGTGACGGAGCGCACACGGGAAATTGGCATACGCATGGCGATTGGAGCGCGGCCCGCTGATGTGCTCTGGCAGTTTTTGATTGAGGCTGTCACCATCTGTCTGGTCAGCGGCGTCATCGGCGTTGCGCTCTCAGCGGGGCTCGCTGCGGCGGTCACCGCCACCGGAAAATTCGACATGACGGTCGGCTTCAAGGCAGTGGCCATTGCCACGCTGTTTAGCTGCGCCGTGGGCGTGTTTTTTGGCTTCTACCCGGCACGGCGCGCATCGAAATTGCAGCCTGTCGAGTGCCTGCGCTACGAGTAGCGGTCGTCCGGCCCCGGCCGGCGATTGGGCGAAAATAGCGGGGTGATCCCGAACGACTTTATCGCTCAACTGCTTTCGCGCGTCGACGTCGTCGAGGTGATCGACCGTCTTGTACCGCTCAAAAAGGCCGGCCAGAACTATCAGGCCTGCTGCCCGTTCCACAAGGAAAAGTCACCCTCGTTCACGGTGAGTCCGACCAAGCAGTTCTACCACTGCTTTGGCTGCGGGGCGCATGGCTCGGCCATCACCTTTCTCATGGAGTACGCGGGCAAGACGTTCCCCGACGCCGTGGAGGAGTTGGCGCAGGGCGTGGGCATGAGCGTGCCGCACGACAACACGCGCGTGGCGGATCCGCAGGCGGGCGGCTTGTTTGAGGTGATGCAGACCGCCGCGCTCTTCTACAAGCAGCAGCTCAAAGGCTCGCCGGTCGCGGTTGAATATTTCAAAAAGCGCGGCGTGAGCGGCGAGGTGGCGCGGCGCTTTCACCTTGGCTGGGCACCCCCTGGCTGGCAGTCGCTGGCGAGCGCGTTCGATGACTACGCCGACAACGCGCTTTTGGAAACCGCGGGGCTGGTCACGACGGGCGACGCCGGCAAACGCTACGACCGCTTCCGCGAGCGCGTGATGTTCCCGATCCTGAACCAGCAGGGCGCGGTGATCGCCTTCGGCGGCCGCATTCTCGGCAGCAAGGACGACGGTGGCGGACCGAAGTACCTCAATTCGCCCGAAACACCCATCTTCAGCAAGGGCCAAGAACTCTACGGCCTGTTTCAGGCGCAGGCCACCATCCGCAAGGTCAACCGCGTACTGGTGGTTGAGGGCTACATGGACGTCGTGGCGCTGGCGCAGTACGGCGTGGAATACGTGGTCGCGACGCTCGGCACCGCAACCACCGAGGCGCACGTGCAGCGCCTGATGCGCCTGGCCGACGAGGTCGTTTTCAGTTTCGATGGCGACGCCGCGGGACAACGTGCCGCGTGGCGCGCGCTGGAGAACGCGCTGCCCGCGCTGCGCGACGGCAAGCAGGTCCGCTTTCTGTTTTTGCCGGAAGAGCACGACCCCGACAGCTACATCCGCGAACACGGCCGGGAAGCGTTTGAGGAGTACGTTGCCAACGCACTGCCGCTGTCGGCTTACTGGATACGCGAGCTCAACGCGCGGCACGCCGGCGACAGCGCCGAAGCAAAAGCCGCACGAGCGGCCGCAGCACGCGTGCATCTGGAACAGGTGTCGGCCCCCATGTTGCGCGAGACGCTGGCCAAAGTGCTTGAAGGCGATGTCAACATCGCATCGCACGCGCTGTTGCCACCCGTAAAACCGCGAGCGGCGGAGGGCGTCGCGTCCGAGGACAGTCATGGTGCCGCGCGGACGCGCTTTGTGGCGCGACGTCCTCCGATGCCCGCCTCAGCGCGTAGCGACCCCGCGACACAGCGCGTGCGCAGCCATGCGCGCCGCATTCTGGCGCGGCCCAAGCTCGCGATGTATCTCGTCGACATGCAGTTCCCCGACAGCGCCAGCGCGCCACAGGTGCTGCGCCTGTTGCAAGCGGTGGTCGGCGTGGCGATTCGCTTTCCCGATGAGCCGAACGTGGGCGCGTTGCTGGAGGAGTTTCGGGAAACCGAATTCGCCAGCGAAGTGTCGCGCTTGCTAACCGATCGCGACAGCGAGCTTGACGCCGTGGTCAGTGACGAGGAGGCCGAATCCGAATTGCGGGAATTGCGTAAGCAAATCGAGGGCGGACAACTGTTCCCGGCGAACCGTGTGGTCGCCGTGCCGGAGCATTTGTCGAACATGGGTATTCTCGCGTTGGGCGTCAGGCGCGGGAGCGCTTTGCCTCTGTTGCCCGGAGACAACCGGGTTGAGGCAAGACCGATCGCGCACGGCAACGCCCCCGTCGTCACTCGACCGCTCGCACCGGCCCCCTCACCCATCGCACTTCCGGCGAGCGAAGAAGCCTCGGCCCCGCCCGACGACGATCTCGACGACATACCGTTCGACTTTGACGCGAACTTCGCGCCACCGCCGGACGACGATCACAACGCCCCGTTTTAACCCTTCATCCTGCGTCTTGCGCTATGACCTCTCCGCTCATCTCAACCACCGAACTCGCCCGCCTGATGGGCGCGCCCAACCTCGTGATCGTCGACACGCGGCACGACCTGATGAATCCGAACATCGGCCGGGAAGCCTATGCGGCCGGCCATCTGCCCGGCGCGATCTACCTCTCGATTGACGAAGACTTGTCCGCGGCCAAGAACGGCAGCAACGGTCGCCACCCGTTGCCGTCCGCCGAGGCGTTCGCGGCGACGCTCGGCCACCACGGCATCAGCAACGACAGCCACGTCGTGGTGTACGACGGCGGCACGGCGATGTTCGTGGGGCGGCTGTGGTGGATGCTGCGCTGGGTAGGGCACGAGCGCGTTCACGTACTCGACGGTGGCTTGGCGCAATGGCAAAAGGAAGGGCGAGCGGTGGAAACCCCGCCGTCCACGCGCGCCGCAACGCGCTTTACACCACGCGTCAACGATGCGATGCGACTCACCGTGGCGCAGACCCTCGAGGCGATGGCCGATCCCGCCCGGCGCATTCTCGATGCACGCGCGCCCGAGCGCTTTCGTGGCGAGGTCGAGCCGGTCGATCCGGTCGCCGGCCACATTCCGGGCGCGGCCAACCGGCCGTTCCCGAGCAATCTGCGCGATGGCGTGTTCAAGCCCGCCGACGAATTGCGCCGCGAATTTGAAACGATTTTGGCCGGGCGGTCACCGACGCAACTGATTCACCAGTGCGGTAGTGGCGTGTCGGCGCTGGCCAACATGATCGCGATGGAGCACGCGGGCTTGAGCGGCAGCACACTCTACGCCGGGAGCTGGAGCGAATGGTGCGCCGACCCGGCGCGGCCAGTGGCGAAGGGTTAAGCATTGGCCCCGCGACCACGTGCGAGCGGGGAGCGAGTCAAGCGATCTATTCCCGATCGCTACGCCACGTGGTCATGCTCTGGCGCATCGCGGCGACTTGCTTTTCCCAATCAGTGCAGCGGCGACAAATAAATGCATGCGCACGCAGTGTGACGCGCTCCGTCGTGCTCAAGGCGCGATCCTCGCGGGCTGAGATCAACGCCGCGACTTCGCGGCAGGTACGCAGTAATTTCATGACGCTTCCGGAGCGGCACCGTTGCCGAACCACTTGAGCTGCAGGCATTCGCGCAGGCGCAGGCGCGCGCGATGCAGGATGACCCAGACGTTGGACGACGAGAGTTTGAGTTCCTTACAAATCTCGTCGGTGCTGAATTCCATCCACTCGCGCATCAGAAATACCCGACCCATCGTCGCCGGCATTTCTCCGATGCACACATCCATGACCTGCAAGAACTGCTTCGATGCGAGCGAGGTTTCCGGCGTCGGCCAGTCGTAGGGTTCGTTACGGAAATGGCCGTCGGGGATGAACAGCAAATCCTCAATCTCGGCGTCTTCGTCGGTGTTGAGTGACGATGCCACCTCGCGCGCGTTGTGCCGCAGGCAGTCGATGATCTTGAATTTCAGGATGCCCACCAGCCAGGTGCGCAGGCTGGACCGTCCGCCGAAGCTTTGCGGTTTCTCCAGCGCGGCGAGGAGTGTTTCCGCGACGACGTCCTCGGCCCAGGCGTCGTTGCGCAACTGCAGACGCGCAAAGCGCAGCAGATAGTTGCGCGACGCTGCCACTTCGGCGGCGAAATCGGCGGCGTTGGCGTTGGGCCCGGAATGATCCATGCGAACAAGTGTATGGCTTTTCGTTGTCAGCGGCTGATGGACGGTCGTGAGCGGTCAAATTGAAGCAAAGTCGACTTTGGCTGAAAACGCAATGAAACCATTGTGCAGCAGTCCGTAAGGCAGAAAAGCCATAACCGACGAGCACTAGTCTGAAAACTCAATCCTCGGGTCAACCGCTCGCGCTGACGGCACGTTTTGCCACGCGAGCGGTCAAACCGCCTGTGCTGCTGCCAAGTGATCGCGGCTGCGCCACCCGACTTAGGAGTCATCCGAATGAAACAAGTTCTCGCTGTCTCGTTGCTCGCCACCGTCGTCTCCTCGGCGATGGCGCAGTCTGCACCCCCGGCGGCACCCGCCACCACGTACACCGACACCGCGCAGGTGCTCTCGGCGCAGCCGATCTATGAGCGCAACAACGTGCCGCGCCAGGAGTGCGCCAACGAGGTCGTGACCGAAACCCGCGCAGTGCCCTCGGCGGGCTACACCACGGCCAACTACGCCGCGCCGCAGCCCGCCGCACCCGCCCCCACGGCGGAGCGGACGGTCGGCGCAGGCACTGTCATCGGTGCCATCATCGGTGGCGTGCTCGGTCATCAGCTCGGCAATTCGTCCGGCGGCCGTGATCGCGGCACGCTGGCCGGCGCCGTCGTCGGCGGCTTCGTCGGCAACCAGATCGACAACGCCGCGCCGTCGTCAGCCCCCGCCGCACCGGTTGCAGCGGCACCCTCGGGCCGCGTGGACTACGTGCCTGAGCAACGCACCGTGCAACGCTGCCGCACGGTGTACGACGGCCGCGACGAAATCGTTGGCTACAACGTGGTGTACCGCTACCAGGGCCGCGACTACACGCAGCGCATGGCCTACGATCCCGGCCCCACCATGAACGTGCGCGTGAACCTCGCGCCGGAGCCCGTTGCGCCGTCGGCACCCCGCCGCTAACGCAGGCCGCGTCCGCGGATAGCACTCGCTCGATCCAAACACAACAAGAACGCCGACCGATCCTCCGTTCATCGCCACGCCCTCCTCCCCTGACGCGTGGCCGCCGCTCGCCTCTCCTCCCCCGCGAGGCGCAGCGGCAACAACGGCCGGTGATCGCACGGCGACCTCATCTGCGCAGTCGCCTCCCCTCGACGCGCGCAGACCGCCCTCCGGGCCTCGCAACGGCTGCCATGCTCCTCGGCAGCCGTTTTTGTTTTCACGACGCCATGCCGCAGCGCAGCACAGCTGACCGTACAATGCGGGCAAACTTTTTCCCTCACTGGAGCACATCATGATTCGTCGTTATGGCGTCGGCAAGCGTCTTTCCGAAATGGTCACGTACCACGGCTTTCTGTACCTGGCAGGACAAGTCGCGGCGGACCCGTCGGCCGACGTGAAAGGCCAGACCGAGCAAATCCTGAAACAGATCGACGATCTGCTCGAAGAAGGCGGCGCCAGCAAGAAGAGCATCCTCTCGGCAACGATCTACCTCGCGGACATCAGCACCTTCGCGCAGATGAACGAGGCCTGGGACGCCTGGGTTCCGGAAGGTCAACCACCGGCACGTGCGACGGTTGAGGCGAAGCTCGCCAAACCGGAATACAAGGTGGAAATCCAGATCACCGCATGCAACGGCATGAGCCAGCACGGCGGGCACGCACACTAGCGTGCGCGTGCAGGACGATGCAGGCGCTCTGCGCCTGCTAGGACGACACGCGTCGCTGCGCTCGCGTTAGGACGACGGCCTGCTTCGCGGCCTAGGACGCAAGGGTTTGCGACGTTCATTGCTCAATCCAAGGAGGGCGTTGCGCACCAACCGGCTGAGAATGAGCGACCTCGTTGGCCAAGCTTTGCGTCCTAGCGAGCGAAGCGAAGCGTCGTCCTAGCGCAAGCGAAGCGAGCGCGCCGTCCTAGGCCGAAGGCCGACGTCCTTGGTTGAATGAGGAACCGATCCAATGCTAGACCCCATCAGAAACCAGTCCCACATTGCCACCCCCGCACACGTTCGCGAAGCGGATACCTTGCGCGTAAGCCGGGCAACGTTCGATGAGGTGATGTTTCAGACCTACGTCCCCGCACAGTTCGTGCCGGTGCGAGCGTCCGGTTCGCGCATTTGGGATAGCGAGGGTCGCGATTACGTCGACCTCGCTGGGGGCGTCGCGGTGCTCTCACTCGGCCATTGCCATCCAGCGCTCAACGCCGCGCTCAAGGCGCAGGCCGACCGCATGTGGCACATCTCGAACTACATGGTGAACGAGCCCGCGATGCGGCTCGCGAAAAAGCTCGTCGATGCCACCTTCGCCGACCGC
Organism: Burkholderiales bacterium; assembly: GCA_016790165.1. Lineage (GTDB taxonomy): Bacteria > Pseudomonadota > Gammaproteobacteria > Burkholderiales > Casimicrobiaceae > Casimicrobium. The sequence continues at coordinate 1,057 of JAEUPL010000018.1, read as the reverse complement.
GTGTTTCTCTGCAACAGCGGCACCGAGGCCAACGAAGGTGCACTCAAAACCGCCCGCAAGTACGCGAGCACAAAATACGGCGAGCAAAAGCACCGCATCATCTCAACGACCAATTCATTCCACGGCCGTACCTGGCTCGCCGTCTCGACCGGCGGCAGCCCGAAGTACACCAAGGGCATGGGCCCGGTGCCTGCGGGTATCACGCACGTGCCGTACAACGACGTCGATGCGTTGCGGGCGGTGATGCACGACGACGTTGCCTGCATCATCCTTGAGCCGATGCAAGGCGAAGGCGGCATGTACCCCGGCAGTGCAGCCTTCCTCGGCGCGGCGCGCGAGCTGTGCGACAAACACAACGCGCTATTGATCTTTGACGAAATCCAGAGCGGCGTGGGCCGCACCGGCGCGCTCTACAGCTACATGCAAAAGGGCGTGACGCCGGACATTCTGACCAGCGCCAAGGGCATCGGTGGCGGCTTTCCGATCGGCTGTTTCATGGCGCGCAAGGAAGTCGCCGAGGTCATGCAGCCTGGCACCCACGGCACCACGTATGGCGGCAATCCGCTGGGCGCGGCCGTCGCCGAAACGGTGATCGACATCGTCAACAACGAAGCTTTTCTGAAACGTGTGCTCGTGGCCGAACAGCGCCTGCGTGCCGGGTTCGCGGCCATCAATGCGAAGTACAACGTGTTCAGTGATGTGCGCGGCGAAGGCCTCTGGCTCGGCTGCGAGCTGGTTGCGAAGTACGACAACCGCGCCAGCGAATTCATGAAGGCTGGTCACCGCAACAACGTGGTCTTTCTCACCGCTGGCAACAACAACATCCTGCGCTTCGCGCCGGCACTCAACATCACCGACGCCGAAATCGACGAAGGTCTCGCGCGCACCGAGCGGGCGATTGCGGAAGTGGTGAACGGCTAGTTGTGATGTTTCAATAGGTTGTTCACCTGAAAGATTCTGGGAGACTGGAGTTAGCACGCTTCAGAACTCTCAGAGGAAATCAACCAGGTGAACAGCCATAAGAATGCCAGATTGACCGTGGAAGGACGCAAGTTGC
>JAEUPL010000016.1 GCA_016790165.1 Burkholderiales bacterium | reverse complement strand
AGCAACTTGCGTCCTTCCACGGTCAATCTGGCATTCTTATGGCTGTTCACCTGGTTGATTTCCTCTGAGAGTTCTGAAGCGTGCTAACTCCAGTCTCCCAGAATCTTTCAGGTGAACAACCTATTGAAACATCACAGCTAGAGGGGGTGGAAGGTTTTGCCGTGCTGCCGGACGCTGCTGGCAATTGTCCGGCGGGCACCGCGCCCATCTTCCGTGCCTTCAAGGGGGGGGCGCGCTATGTCGACGATGGCAATCACCGGTTCAGTATGAGCCTCACTCAACACCAGGACATGGTCAATCGGCTTGGTTGGGTTGACGAGGGCGTCGTGTTCTGCGGCGTGCAGTAAACGGCTCGTCCGATCACCGGAGGCGATTCGCGCCGCACCTCCTACAATCGGCGCATGGCAAGTACCAAGAAGACCCTGCTGCTAACAGGTGCCTCGCGTGGCATCGGTCACGCGACGGTGAAGCACTTTCACGCGGCTGAATGGCGCGTGGTCACCGTTTCGCGGCAACCGTTCGACAAAATTTGCCCGTGGCCGCAGGGCGAAAAGGATCATATTCAGGCCGACCTTAACGATGTCGATCACTACGACGAGATCATCGAGAGGATTCGCGCCAAGTTGAACGAACCGGTGTCGGGCGGGCAGCTCGCCGCTCTGGTGAACAACGCGGGGATCTCGCCCAAGCTGCCACAGCCTTTAGCGGGTACGGGTTCACCACGAATGGGTGTCCTCGATACGGCGCTTACCACCTGGCAAAACGTGTTCAACGTGAATCTGTATTCGTCTGCGCTGTTGGCGCGTGGGTTGTTCGATGAGTTGAAAGCGGCGCAGGGCAGCGTCGTGAACGTCACGTCAATTGCCGGCAGCAAGGTGCATCCGTTCGCGGGCGTTGCCTATGCGACGTCAAAGGCAGCACTCGCCGCCTTGACGCGGGAGATGGCGCATGACTTCGGGCCCCATGGTGTTCGGTGCAACGCCATCGCGCCGGGAGAAATTGACACTTCGATCCTTTCTCCGGGAACGGCCGACATCGTGGAGCGCGAGATCCCAATGAAGCGTCTGGGCAAGCCCAGCGAGGTGGCGCAGTTGATTTACTTTCTGTGCACGTCGCAAAGCTCTTACGTCAACGGCGCCGAGATTCACGTGAACGGTGGCGAGCACGTTTAACGTAACGCTGCATGCGCCGACGAGCCCAATGAGTGCTGCATGACGTTCTGGCGCGCCCTTCGTCGCTACCTCAAAGGTGATGGCCTGGTGTTCTCGGGCTACCTGGCGTTTCTTACGCTACTGGGCACCCTGCCTGCGCTCGCGATCCTGTTCTGGTTATCACAGCAGAGTGTGTTGATTCGTTCGGCCGATGCTGCGCTGCGCGAGTTTCTCTACAGCAACTTGTTTCCCGACGCCGCGAAGCAGGTGATTGCCGTGATTGACAAACTTCGCGCCAATGCACGCGGCCTGGGCCAGGCCGGCGTGATCATCGTCGCCGCGGATCTGGTGCTCAAGGCGCTGACGCTGAACGCTGCAGTGGATCGCATCTGGGGGCCGGCACGTCGCAGCGTTTGGGGCTACCTCCGCGGCGTGATGGCGGTGCTGCTGGTGTTGCCACTTGTCGTGGGCGCCCTGGCCTGGTTACTGCAATTTCTGGAGTTGTTCTGCATTCGCCTTTTGCCGTCGGCGAAGGGACTGCTCAACCACGTCTTCGATCCGTTGCAGATTGCGGCACCGCTGGTGCTCGGGCTCACGCTCGTCTATCGTTGGGTGCCCGTCAAGGTGTACACGTGGCGCTCGCCGTTTCTTGCTGCGCTTTGCGTCACTGCGTTGGTGGTTGCCGCGCGTTTCCTGATTGGGCACTATCTGGCGCAGGCACAGCAGCTCAAGTCGCTGTACGGTGCGTTTGTTGCGTTCCCACTGCTAATGATTACAGTGTTTGTGATCTGGTCGCTCGTGCTCTACGGCGCTGCATTGGTCGCGGAGGGCTTCGCCTCGACGTGGCGCCTTCGTGCGCCACAACTCCGAAAGAAGCGGTCGGATGGGCGCCCCGAGAAGTAGGGCAACGCTGAATACGTCCCCGCTCAACAGTACGGGGCCGATCCGGAGGGGTGGCGAAGCGCAAGACGCAATCGTTGGTGGATGTTCGCGCGTGGCCGTCGGCCAACCAGCGGTACGTCGTTGCGGGCTACGGTGCCGTGGGCGATCCAGCGGCGTGCTGTCATGAGCGTTTTCGGCGACGCCCTGGCGTCCGCATCCGCAATGCTGGCGGCGGGAGACGCGACCCTCGCAGAGATCACCCTGCTATCGCTGCGTGTCAGCGCGAGCGCCACGCTGGTTGGCGCATTACTGGGCCTGCCGCTTGGAGCGTGGGCAGCGCTCACTAGGTGGCGTGGTCGCCAGGCAGTGATTGTCATGCTGAATGCCGCGATGGGGCTACCGCCGGTGGTGGTTGGCCTGGTGGTTTATCTCTTGCTGTCGCGCAGCGGGCCGCTCGGATCGCTGGCCTGGCTATTTACGCCGGCGGGCATGATCCTCGCGCAGGCGGTGCTCATCTTCCCGATCATCGCGGCGTTGACCCGACAAACCATCGAGGACGTGCACGCGCCTCTGGCGGAGTGGTTGACTTCGCTGGGCGTGACCACGACGCAGCGGGTCATGACGTTGCTCTACGAGGCGCGTTTTTCCCTCGCGGTGGTGATGCTGGCAGGGTTCGGCCGCGCCATCGCCGAAGTGGGCGCGGTGATGGTGGTAGGCGGCAACATTGCGGGCAGCACTCGCGTCATGACGACAACCATCGCGCTGGAGACTTCGAAAGGTGACCTTCCGCTCGCACTGGCGCTCGGTATGCTGCTGCTCGCGCTGGTGCTGCTCGTCAGTGGCGTGGCGCAGGCATTGAAGCGATGGCTGGAAAGTCGCTATGTCTGATGTGGCGAAACTACTTGATCTGGTCGGCGTTTCCGTGAAGCGCGATGGGGCCACCTTGCTCGCGAACGTCAGTCTCGCGGTTTCGCATGGAGAGCGATTGGTGGTGCTCGGCGCGAATGGCGCTGGCAAGTCGACGTTACTGAAGGTCGCAAACGGCGTGCTTGTCACCGATGCGGGGCAGATCAGTGCTCCGCCGCGCGCACGCCAGGCGCATGTCCTGCAACGGCCGGCCGTGCTGGCGCGAAGCGTCGTCGACAACGTCCGGTTCGTGCTGTCGCTGCGAGGCTGCGCCGAGCCGGAACGCAGTGCACGCGCCCGGTGGATGCTGTCGATGTGTGATCTGGAAAGTCACCAACATCGCCACGCGCAAACGCTTTCGGGCGGAGAACGGCAACGCCTGGCGCTCGCCTGCGCGTGGGCCAGCGAGCCAGACCTGCTCTTCGCGGATGAACCCACGGCGAATCTTGCACCTTCGTCAGCGGCTGCGATTGAGCGGCTCCTGCTGCACCTGCATGAGGCGGGCTGCACGTTGGTGATGACCACGCACAACGTGGCGCAGGCACGACGCATGGCGACCCGCATTGTCTTTTTGGACAGCGGTCGCGTGGTAGAAGATCGGTCCGCAGCGGACTTTTTTAGTTGCCCGGTGTCGCTGGCTGCCCGGGCTTACCTGGACGGAGAGCGACTATGAAAACGGGAATGGAGGCGTCCATTGGACGGCATCGTGCCACCCGGGCATGGCGGGTGGGACTCGTGGTTGCCGCCGTGAGTGCAATCACCGGCGTCACCCCAGCGGCGGCGCAGAGCGCTTCAATCATCGTGGCATCAACCACCTCAACCGAGCAGTCCGGCCTCTTTGCCCATCTGCTGCCACGCTTTGAAAACGCCAGCGGCATCAAGGTCAAGGTCGTTGCCCTGGGCACGGGTCAAGCGCTCGACGTCGGTCGACGCGGCGATGCGGACGTCGTGTTCGTGCACGATCAGTCGGCCGAAGAAAAATTCGTGGCCGATGGCGCGGGTGTTGAGCGCGTGGCAGTGATGTACAACGACTTCGTGCTGGTCGGCCCAGCGGATGATCCGGCGAAAGCGGCAGGTAAAGACATCGTCGCGGGGCTGAAAGCGGTGCACGCAGCGAAGACGGCGTTTGTCTCGCGTGGCGACAAGAGCGGCACCCACGCCGCCGAGCTGCGCTATTGGAAGCAGGCGGGCCTTGATCCGGCCGCGGAGAAGGCGGCGTGGTACCGCGACACCGGCGCAGGCATGGGGCCGGCGCTCAATACCGCTGCGGCGATGAATGCCTACCTGCTGGCTGATCGCGGTACCTGGCTCTCGTTCAAGAATCGGCAGCACCTGAAAATCATCGTCGAAGGTGATAGCAAGCTGTTCAACCCGTATGGCGTGATTCTGGTGAACCCGAGGAAACACCCGCACGTGAAAGCCGCGGCCGGGCAGAAGTTCATCGACTGGCTGGTCAGCGGCGAAGGGCAGGCCACCATTGCGTCCTACAAAATCGGCGGCGAGCAGTTGTTCTTTCCCAATGCGGTGAAAAAGTAGCCACGATGGCCGACTTCATCTGCATTGCAGGCGGGTGCATCCGAGGCGCCAGGATGCCGGGCCGACGATTGCCACGGTCGGCGTCGCGATGCGCCGGTAGCGTGGCAACAACGCCCGGTATCGACTCCCGCTACTTTGCCACAGTCTGCTTTCGACTATTGCCGTCAGGGCAGAATCACGCCCATCCCACCACTTTCGTGTCTCACCATGTCTGCCACGACCGACCCGACCTCGCATAGTCAGTTTGCCTTGCTCGGCGCACGCCGCTTCGCACCGTTTTTCTGGACGCAGTTTCTGGGCGCGATGAACGATAACGTGTTCAAGAACGGCATGATCATCTTCATGGCGTTCGGCGGCATGACGCTCGCGGGCATGGACTCGAACCTCCTGGTGAACGCTGCGGGTGCAGTATTCATCCTGCCGTTCGTGCTGTTCTCTGCCTTCGCCGGTCAACTGGCCGACAAGTACGAAAAGACGCGCGTGATTCGAGGCGTCAAGATTTTCGAGATCGTGGTGATGGCGCTGGGTGCGGTGGGTTTCGTCACGGCGAATCTGGCGATCCTGTTCATCGCGTTGTTCGCCATGGGGCTGCACTCTACGCTGTTCGGCCCGGTCAAATACGCGATCCTGCCGCAGACACTGCATCAGGATGAACTGGTTGGCGGCAACGGACTGGTCGAATCCGGCACTTTCGTCGCGATCCTGATCGGCACCATTGCCGGTGGCGTGCTTGTGGCAATGAAGCCGAGCGGGCCGGTCATCGTGGCGGCCGCAACCATTGTGCTCGCCGTGATTGGCTATGTGGTCAGCCGCGCGGTGCCGCTGGCGCCGGCGACTGACCCCTCGCTCAAACTGAACTGGAATCCGTTCACCGAAACTGCCGCTAACCTGCGGCTGGCTGCCAAAAACATCGTCGTCTGGCGGTCGATGCTGGGTATTTCCTGGCTTTGGTTTTACGGTGCGATGCTGCTCAATCAGTTCGCCAACATGAGCAAGGACGTGCTCGGTGGCAACGAGCAGGTGGCGACCGCATTGCTCGCAGTGTTTGCGGTGGGCGTCGCGGTGGGTTCGCTGCTCTGCGAGCGGCTGTCCGGCAAGAAGGTCGAAATCGGGCTGGTGCCGTTTGGCTCCATCGGCATGAGCCTGTTCGCCATTGACCTCTACTTCGCCAGCAAAGGGCTGAAGCCGGTGGGGCAGAGCGGCGTCGCCGACTTCATCAGCAAACCCGAGCACTGGCGTGTGATCGCCGATCTATTCCTGCTCTCGGTCAGCGGGGGACTGTATAGCGTCCCACTCTACGCGCTCATACAGGAACGGGCCGATCCGTCGCACCGCTCGCGCATCATTGCGGCGAACAACATCCTCAACGCGATTTTCATGGTGGTATCGGCGCTGCTCGCGATCGTGCTGATCAAGTTTGCGCATTTCTCCGTGCCCGAACTGATCCTGACCATTGGCATCCTGAACGCGGTGGTCGCGGCTTACATCTACACCCTGACGCCCGAATTCCTGTTGCGCTTCTTGTGCTGGGTGCTAATCTCGTTTGCCTACCGTCTGCGTGTGAAGGGGCTCGAAAACATCCCCGACAAGGGCCCGGTGATTGTGGTGGCGAACCACGTGAGCTACGTGGATGCGCTGGTGATCACGGCCGCCTGCCGCCGCCCGATTCAGTTCGTGATGGATCACAACATTTTCAAAACGCCGGTGCTGGGCTGGGCGTTCAGGCAGATGAAGGCGATCCCGATCGCCGGCGCGAAAGAAGACCCGGCGATGATGGAGCAGGCGTTTGCGCGAGTGAAGCAGGCGCTGGCCGAGGGCGAGGTCGTGGGCATCTTCCCTGAAGGTAAGCTCACCAAGGACGGTGAGATGAATGTCTTCCGCCCCGGCATCGAACGCATCGTCGCCGAGACCGGCGTGCCGGTGGTCCCGCTGGCATTGCGCGGCCTGTGGGGCAGCTTTTTCAGCCGGAGCGTCGATGGACAGGCGTTCAAGCGGATACGTGGCTTTTTCAACCGCATCGAATTGGTCGGTGGCGCGCTGGTGCCCGCTGGCGATGTGACTGCCTTCGGGCTTGAATCGACGGTGAAGGCGATGCGGGGAGAGTTGCGGTAGCGTCGGACGATCCCTGCCGCTGCCGCCGCCGCGCGTCGCTTCGTGTCTCGTTGATGCGAGTTGGTTTTGGCAGCAATTTGGAGCCGCGTGCCCCACGAAGCTTCCTGAGGTGCCGTTCGCCCTGAGCTCGTCGAAGGGCTGCGTCAGACTTGGTGTCCCTGAATTTGCGGTGATTTTCACCACCTACATCCTGCGCTGCTCTGACGGTTCCTACTACATCGGGCACACGGACAACTTCGAGGCGCGTCTCAGCCGCCATCAAATCGCCACCGCCGGCTACGTCGCGCCACCGCGTTCTTTCGCCGTTGTTTGGACCGGCGAGTTTGAACCCCGTGCGGATGCGCTCGCGTTTAAGCTCAAGCTGAAAGGCTGGTTGCGCGCCAAGAAAGCGGCGTTGATTGCGGGCGACTGGAACCTTGTTTCGAAACTCTCCAGAACCAGTCGCCATGGACGAGAAGGGGGCTACGACGGGCTCAGCCCGAACGGGACTGGAAACGGAGCCTAGCAGGCTGCTGAAATACTTCGCGTGGCGTGCAGAAACGCAGCCTCGAACGCATGGCGGCGCTGGTTTCTTTGCCCATATCGACGGCTATGCGCCGCAAAGAACCGCCTTGCCCTGTGTCCGATCTGCATTCCTGCCCATCCGCCAAAGTATTTCAGCAGCCTGCTAGATGTGATGTTTCAATAGGTTGTTCACCTGAAAGATTCTGGGAGACTGGAGTTACCACGCTTCAGAACTCTCAGAGGAAATCAACCAGGTGAACAGCCATAAGAATGCCAGATTGACCGTGGAAGGACGCAAGTTGC
>JAEUPL010000001.1 GCA_016790165.1 Burkholderiales bacterium | reverse complement strand
AGCAACTTGCGTCCTTCCACGGTCAATCTGGCATTCTTATGGCTGTTCACCTGGTTGATTTCCTCTGAGAGTTCTGAAGCGTGCTAACTCCAGTCTCCCAGAATCTTTCAGGTGAACAACCTATTGAAACATCACAGCTAGTGGGCAAGGAGCAGGCCCGCCGCTACGCCCGTGAGCAGAACTGCCGCTACATCATCCTCTCCAACGGCAACCTGCATTACTTCTGGGACGTAGAACACGGCAATCCGTATCTCATCACGCAGTTCCCGACGGCCGGTTCCATCCAGAGTTACCGCCGCTTTCAGCCTGACCCGCGCAAACTCGCCACTGAAATTGTCGGTCGCGACTACATCGCCCGCACGCAGATGCCTGGCTACGAATCCGAGGCGGGCTGGCAGAACACGTCCGAACGCCCGGCGTTCGTCAAAAAGAACAACCTGCGCTTCCTGCGCGACTACCAGAAGCGTGCACTGAACGCACTACAGGATGCCGTGGCTGAGGGCAGCACGCGCTTTCTGTTCGAGATGGCAACGGGTACCGGCAAGACACTCACGTCTGCCGCCGTCATCAAACTCTTCCTGCGCACTGGCAATGCCCGCCGGGTGCTGTTTCTGGTGGACCGGCTGGAGCTTGAGGATCAGGCCTGGAAAGCTTTCAATGCCTATCTCAAAAATGACTACAGCACGGTCATCTACAAGGAACGCCGCGACGACTGGCGCAAGGCCGAGATTGTCGTCACCACCGTGCAATCGCTCCTGTTCAACGGCAAATACCAGCGGCTGTTCGCGCCCACCGACTTCGATCTGGTGATCTCCGACGAAGCGCACCGCTCGATTGGCGGCAACGCCCGTGCCGTGTTCGAATACTTCGTCGGCTACAAGCTCGGGCTCACCGCTACGCCGAAGGACTACCTCAGGAATTTCGACGCCAGCCAGCCGACCACGCGTGACCCGCGCGAGCAGGAGCGCCGCCTGCTGCTGGACACCTATCGCACCTTCGGCTGCGAAGGCGGCCAGCCCACCTTTCGTTACTCGCTGCTTGATGGCGTTCGTGATGACGTCCTTGTCAATCCGGTCGTCGTCGATGCACGCACCGATGTCACCACCCAATTGCTGTCGGATCGCGGCTATGCGGTTGCGGTGCCAGCGGGTGATGGCGGCAATGGTGCTCAAGATCAATCCTTCGTCCACACCGATTTCGAGAAGTCCTTCTTTTCCGACGCCACCAATCACGTTTTCTGCGAAACCTTCCTGCAGCACGCGCTGCGTGACCCGGTGAGCGGCGAGGTTGGCAAGAGTCTCGTTTTCGCGGTCAGCCAGAACCACGCCGCCAAGCTCACACAAATCCTCAACGAACTCGGCGACGCGCTGTTCCGCGGCAAGTACCAGTCGGATTTCGCCGTCCAGGTCACCTCGTCCGTCCCGGGCGCGCAGCAGTTCACCATCAATTTCGCCAACAACAACCTGCTCGGCTCAGCCAACTTTCTAGATAGCTACAAAACCAGCAAGGCCCGCGTCTGTGTGACCGTGGGCATGATGACCACCGGCTACGACTGCCCGGACATCCTGAACCTCGCGCTGATGCGGCCGGTGTTTTCGCCATCGGAATTCGTGCAGATCAAAGGGCGCGGCACGCGCAAGCACAGTTTTCTGGACGCGCTGCACGACGAAGCGATGAAGCCCCTGATCGCCGCACCGGACAAAACCGGATTCAAGCTCTTCGACTTCTTTGCCAACTGCGAATTCTTCGAACACGAGTTCAACTACGACGAAGTGCTGCAACTTCCCGCGCGCGGCACGGGCGGTGAAGGTCCGAACCCGCCGCCTCCCCCGCCGCCGGTGCCTCTGGGCTACCACCACACGGGCACCGACGCCCTGCGCGCCGCCGCCGAGCAGCAGATCGGCCCGCAGGGCATGCGCATCGATCGCATGTTCTTCAACCGCTTCGAACAAACCGTGAAAGCCGACGACACGCTGAAAACCGCCGTTGCCGACGAGCGCTGGGAGCAGGCGTCTGACTACGTGATCCGCCAGCTTTTTGACAAACCCAGCGAGTTCTACACGCTCGACAAACTGCGCCATGCGGCGGGCGTTGACCGTCGTCTCACGCTCAAGGAAATCCTGCAGAAAATCTTCGGCCTGATTCCGTATTTCAAGTCAGCCGACGAACTGCTCGACGACGAGTTCCAGCAGTTCGTGCTCGCCAATCAAGCAGCGCTTGGCCTGCAGAACGACGGCGCAGAGAACGCCACCGCGCTGACCGCGATGCGATATTTCTTCAAAGCCTACGCGCAGGACGCCGAGCTGCGCGCCATCATTGACGATGGCCGTTTTGCCGAGCTTTATGTCAATCGCAGCTTCGGTACCAACGACCTCATGGCCGTGCCCGCCGAATGGCGAAAACTAATCCCCGAGTACGTAAAAGATTACGTCTCATTGAACCAATTCATGTGAGAACCCTGACCCATGCTCGACGCTGACACGCGGCGCCGTATCGATTCCCTGCGCGACATTCTGGTGGGCAAAGTGCCTGACCCGAAGTCGCAGGTCGAACAGATCACCATTGCGCTCATCTACAAGTTCATGGACGACATGGACGCGCAGGCCGAGGCGCTGGGCGGCAAGCGCAGCTTCTTCGTCAATGGCTTCGAGCGCTTCGGTTGGCCCAAGCTGCTCGCGCCACACATGGGCGGGCAGGACACGCTGAATCTTTACGCCGAAGCCATCGGCCAGATGACGCAGAACACGCATCTGCCCACGCTGTTCCGCGACATCTTCAAGAACGCCTATCTGCCCTACCGCGACCCGGAAACGCTGCGCAGCTTCCTGAAGGAAATCGACGTCTTCCGCTATGACCATTCCGAGAAGCTCGGCGACGCCTTTGAATACCTGCTCTCGGTGCTCGGCAGCCAGGGCAATGCCGGTCAGTTCCGCACGCCGCGCCACCTGATCGACTTCATCGTCAGCGTCGTCAACCCGCAAAAGCATGAGCACCTGCTCGACCCCGCCTGCGGCACGGCGGGCTTTTTGATCTCGGCGTGGAAGCACATCCTCGGCCAGAACGCAAAGGATCGCCCCGGCGACCGGCTCACCGCCAAAGAGCGCAACAAGCTCGTCGAAAACATCGTCGGCTACGACATCTCGCCCGACATGGTGCGCCTGTCGCTGGTGAACCTTTACCTGCACGGCTTCCCGAGCCCGCGTGTGGACGAGTACGACACGCTCACCAGCGACGAGCGCTGGAACGACCATTACGACGTGATCCTCGCCAACCCGCCGTTCATGTCGCCAAAGGGTGGCATCAAGCCGCACAAGCGTTTCGGCATCGACGCCAAGCGCTCCGAAGTGCTGTTCGTCGACTACATCGCCGAGCACCTCACACCCACCGGACGCGCCGGCATCATCGTGCCCGAAGGCATCATCTTTCAAAGCCAGACGGCGTACAAAGCGCTGCGCAAGATGCTCGTGAGCCAGTCGCTGGTGGCCGTGATCTCGCTGCCCGCCGGTTGCTTCAACCCCTACTCGGGCGTGAAAACCTCCATCCTCATCCTCGACAAAGCGCTTGCCAAGCAAGCCGACAGCATCGCCTTCTTCAAGGTCGAAAACGACGGCTACGATCTAGGTGCACAGCGCCGCGCCGTGGCGGGCAGCGACTTGCCGCAGGTGAAGATGGAGCTGGATGATTACCTTCACCGCCTGCGACTGCGCCTGCCGATGGAACCCTCTCCCAGCGGGAGAGGGCAGGGTGAGGGTACGTGGCTGACGAAGGGGCTGATTGTGGCGAAGGAGAAACTCGCTGCGAATGGCGAGTTCAATTTGAGTGGGGAGCGGTATCGGGCGGGCGCAGATTCGGCGTCGGTGTGGCCGGTTGTGTCCGTTGGCGATGTGTTCGAAAAATCAGGACTGACGGTCTTGCCTGAAACGCTCACCGGCACCACAACATATCTCGGGCTTGAGAACATCGCTCAAGGCACCGGCAAACTTGACGGCAAAATCACCACGGAAAATCCCGCCGAGATCAAGAGTCTGAAAAATTGCTTTGAGCCAGGCGACATTCTTTATGGCAAGTTGCGTCCCAATTTGAACAAGGTGTGGCTCGCAGACCGGCGCGGTATTTGTTCTACGGACATTTTTGTGATCAAGGTGCTTGGGTGGCAAGCCGATCCAGCACTCTATGCGTTCCTGTTCCGAACGCAACGATTCAACGATGCGGTCATGGCGCAACTTAAAGGCGCGCAACTCCCACGGGTTGGATGGGCACAATTCGCTGAACTCGAAATTCCACTTCCACCGCTGGAGGTACAGAAGGAAATCGTGGCGGAGATTGAGGGCTACCAGAAAGTCATCGACGGTGCTCGCGCCGTCCTCGACCACTACCGCCCCCATATCCCCATCCACCCCGATTGGCCGCTTGAATCGTTGGGCTCTATCTTCGACACCAAATCGGGAACGACGCCGTCTCGTAGCAATTCTGCGTACTTCGAGAACGGCACGATCCCTTGGGTGAAGACGCTCGATTTGACAGACGGACCGGTTACTGAGACAGACGAGAAGGTCACGCCACTGGCCATAGCTGATACGCACCTTAGTGTGTTGCCCGTCGGAACAGTATTGATCGCGATGTACGGCGGATTCAACCAAATCGGTAGAACGGGCATTCTTGAAATCGAGGCTGCGAGTAATCAGGCAATGACTGCATTGCTGCCAAGCCCAAGAGTAAATCCATACTTTCTGATCGCGATACTCAATGCATCGAAGGACTACTGGCGGGGCGTCGCCAATAGCACGCGAAAAGACCCGAACATTACGAAAAGCGATGTACTTGCGTTTCGTATTCCAGTCCCACCCCTCGCAACCCAACAAGCCATCGTCGCCGAAATTGAAGCCGAGCAGGCGCTCGTCAACGGCAACCGCGAGCTGATCACCCGCTTCGAGCAAAAAATCCAGGCCACGCTGGCCCGCGTGTGGGGCGATACCGGCGCTACCGCTACCTGACGCAATCATGAGTGAACCATTCCAGATCCTCGAAGTGGCGGCTGCCATGCGCAGCGACGTCGAGCATTTGGGGAGCAAAGCCAAATTCTGGTTCAAGTGGAACGCGGAGAACTGGCTTTTCAAGGAAGCACGCGAACATTCCGGCGAGGATTGGTCGGAGAAGGTGGCGTCAGAGATCGCGCGCCTGCTGGGCCTGCCAACCCATCGCGCCGAGCTCGCAGTGGCGGCGGGCAAGCGCGGCTGCGCAGTGCGTTCGTTTCTCACCGATTACCCTGGCGATCTGGTGCATGGCAACGAATTGCTGGGTGGGTTTATCACTGGCTACGACAAGGACAAGCAGCGCGGACAGGCAGAGCACACGTTCGACAACATCGTTGCGGTGATCGAAAAGATGTTCCCTGACGAAAAGGAGCGCCGTGCTGCAGCGATTCGCATGGTCGGCTATCTGGTGTTCGACGCGCTAGTTGGCAACACCGATCGCCATCACCAGAACTGGGGCGCCGTGCTCACGTTCCGGAGAGATGAAGACGGCTTCAGAACGCTGCATACGCAACTCGCACCGACGTTTGATCACGCATCGTCATTGGGTCGCGAGCTGACCGATGAAGCCAGGCTTCGCCATCTCCGCGACGGAACGCTACTGCGCTACATCCACAAGGGAAAGGGTGGCATTTTTGAGAACGGATCGTCGAAGGCCGGTATGAGCCCGATAGCGCTGGCGGCGATGCTCGCTAACCGGTATCCCGAGTTTTTTGGCCCGTGGAGGTCCAGAATTGAAAACCTTTCGCTCGATGCCGTGCGCGAGATCATTTGGCGGGTTCCTGGTGAACGCATCAGCGAACCCGGACGGGAATTTGCGCTCTCATTCGTGGTCGCAAGTCGTAAACTACTGCTCGAAACACCATGAAAAGCCTATTTCTCGCCTGGCAGGCGCCCGCAGATTCCGTACGCAGCCGCGCATGGTTCCCCGTTGGGCGTCTTGACGCCGACACTGAAGCCAGTCACTATCGTTTTCGCTACACGCACGGCGCGGAAAAGGCGCGGGATGACTTGGGATTTTCTCCGCTTCTCGCGTTCCCTGATTTCAAGCAGTCCTACGAATCAGATGAACTGTTTCCCCTGTTCAAGAATCGCGTGTTGTCACCGAAGCGCACGGATTTTGCCGACTACATTCGATGGCTTGATCTGGATCGCGGCGACGCCGATCCGATCACCATCCTTTCAGTATCGGGTGGCGAACGGGTCACTGACGACCTCGAAGTGTTTCCGAAAATCGGCACCGATGCAGAAGGAAATTTCTGTGTACGATTTTTCCTGCATGGTTTGCGCTATTTGGGGGATCGTGCGATCCAGCGCGCTGCTGAACTCAAGGTCGGCGACAAGTTGCAGATCATGATTGAGGTCAACAACCCCGCGACGGGACTGGCTGTCGCATTGTCAACATCTGACTACCAGATGATTGGCTGGGCGCCGCGGTATCTGGTCGAGGACCTGGTAACGGGCGCACCCAATGCACCCGCGCTCGCGGCGACCGTCGCGCGTATCAACGATGAGGCCGCGCCGTTGAATCAACGCATTCTGATCGACTATTCAGGGCGTGCTCCGGCGGGCAAGCAACCAATGTCTACTCGTGATTTCACGCCTTTGTTGGATTAGGTCTATCGAGTCTCGTTAGCAGACAACTAACCCCCCCGCCCCCGCCTCCATCCGCCCCACCACCGCCGCACTCTCAAACCCTTCGCGGTTAAACAGCGCAATCACATCACCGGCACTCGCGGGGTCGCAGGACACGAGCAGGCCACCCGAGGTTTGTGGGTCAGTCAGCAACGCGCGGTCGACATCCGCGAAGTCTGCGGGTAGCGTGACGTCCTTGCCGTAGCCGGCCCAGTTGCGACCGGAAGCACCGGTGACATAGCCCTGCGCGGCAAGGTTTTTCACATCTTTGATGAACGGCACTTTTGCCCACTCGATAACCGCCGTGAGCCCGGCGCCGCGCGCGATTTCCAGCGTGTGACCGGCGAGGCCGAAGCCGGTAACGTCGGTGAGGGCGTGCACGCCGGGCAAGTTGGCGAGTGCCGCACCGGGCTTGTTGAGCTTGGTGGTGTTGGCGATCATCGCGGCGTAGCCTTCGGCTGAAAGCTTCTCCTTCTTGAGTGCAGCAGACAGCACGCCGACACCCAGCGGTTTGCCGAGGATCAGTACGTCGCCGGCCTTCGCGTCAGCGTTCTTTTTCACCTTGTCGGGGTGCACGAGGCCCATCACCACCAAGCCGTAGATCGCTTCCACCGAATCAATGGTGTGGCCGCCTGCAATCGGAATGCCGGCGGCAGTCGCCACGCTCTGGCCACCCCGGATGATCTTGCCGATGGTTTCGACCGAGAGCACATTGATCGGCATGCCGACGAGCGCCAGCGCCATGATCGGCGTGCCGCCCATCGCGTAGACATCGCTGATCGCATTGGTCGCGGCGATGCGGCCAAACTCGAAGGGATCGTCGACGATGGGCATGAAGAAATCAGTCGTCGCGATCAGCGCCTGCTCGTCGTTGAGCTTGTACACCGCCGCATCGTCCGCCGTCTCGATGCCCACCAGCAGCTCCTTCGGCAACAACCCCGAACTGTTCTTGAGAATTTCCGACAGCACGCCCGGCGCGATCTTGCAGCCGCAGCCGCCGCCGTGCGAAAGCGAAGTGAGACGTGGCTCGCTGGCGATGTTGCTGGCGGGGGCATTCATGCGGTTCTCCGGGAATCAGGGCAACGGGACATATTGTCGCAAACTGCCGGGCAATGCCTGCGCGCTCACCGCGCCATCACGCGAGCGACTGAGCCTCGAATACCGGCGGCCTCGCGATCGGGTTCGAAGTACTTCGCCCGCTGCTGGCAAGCACGCTGCAGGCGCTCGTAGTAGCGGGCGTCCGCCTCCGCTCGCCGCATCAGCGCAGCACAGGCGGCGGCATCGCCGAACGGAAACAACGCCGGATAGTGTTCGCCCAACATGCCGACGTTTCCGCTGATATCGCTTGCGATCACGGGCACACCAGACGTGACCGCCTCGACGATGACATTGGCGCCACCTTCCATTCGACTGGCAATCACCAGCAAATGGGCGCGCTTGATGCGCTGTCGCGTTGCGGCGTGGCCCAGCGCCCCCAGCCAGCGCAGACGAGGTTCGTCGCGCAGCACCCGTTTCATCGTGTCGGCGTGGTGCGTGTCCAGCGCATTGCCAATCTGCGTCAAACGAATGCGGCTGGCAGCGGGTAGGTGCCGCAGCCCTGCAATCGGGGTGAACGGGTCTTTCTCGTGACGCAGATGTCCAGCCTGTACGACGTCGAAGTGTCGCGTCGAGCGACGACCCGGTTTCAGCGTTGGCGCGGACTGGAAGACGGCGTTCGCCTTGCTGCGGACCGATGGGCTCAGCTCATCGAGCGCACGCGGCTGCAGCACCACAATGCGATCAGCGAGCGTCAACGACTGCTTTGCGGCTTCATCATGGTGGATGTCGCGATAGACATCGGTGCCGGTCAAGGCCAACAGCAACCCTCCGTGAGCACGTATTCGGCGGAATTGCAGCGCTGATTCAGCCGACCGGCGCGCGTGCAGCGCCACGAGAGCGTCTGGCAGCGCATCGCTGCGATTCCATCGCTCGACCACTTTGACCGCATAATCACGGGAGAGAAATCGTGCCCAGCGCGCCGCTGTGTGCCAGTTTCCGTTGTTGGCACTGGCATTGGCAGGAGAAACAATGACGACACTCGGCTTCACTGGGCAACTATCGCACAGTGCGCTGCTGACGATCGGACAGACAGCGCGATATCTGGACAACGCCAGCCTGCGCGAAGCGCTCACTGCCGTTCGGGCGTTCAGCCGCAGCTACGTTGAGCAGCTCCCTGAGCGCGGCCTGTGTCCGCCCTATCAGCGCGGCATCAATCCTCCGCTCTGGGAGTGTGCACATGCGGCCTGGTTCGCCGAGTGGTGGTGCGTACGTCGTGCGTACAACACGGTGGCGGGTGCTACGGTCGCCGACACTGCGTCTTGTTGGGCCGACGCCGACGCGATGTTCAACTCCAACCTGATCGCGCATGACGCGCGCTGGCGGCTGCCTCAACTGACGCGGAGAAGCGCTCGGGACTACATGGACGACGCGCACGCCGCGGTGCTTGACGCGCTGACGCTTGCCGGTGAGGATGACTCGGCGCTGTATCCGTTCCGCCTCGCGCTGTTTCACGAAGCAATGCACCTCGAGGCGATCGCATGGTGCGCGCAAGCTCTCGCCTGGTCACGCCCAGCCTGGGTGCGGGCGGCAACCGCCGTGCGCCCTGGTGGTGAGGTGCTCGTCCCGGCCGGTGAACACCTTATGGGCTACGACGGGCCGGGGTTCAGTTTCGACAACGAAAGAGACTGTCGCTCGAGGGCCGTCGCGACGTTCACCATTGACGCAACGCCACTCACCAACGCACAGTTTTTCGCCTTTGTGGCATCGGGTGCGTACGAGGCTCGCACCGGCAAGACGCATCCCCGGCACTGGCGCCGCCATCGCGGCCACGCTCACAGTGAAGCCGACTGGCAACAGCGCAGCTTTGACCAGTGGCTTCCCCTCGATCCAGAGGCGCCGGTGGTGCACGTTTCCGCGGTCGACGCCGATGCGTACTGCGGCTGGGCGGGCCGCCGACTGCCGTCCGAGCTTGAATGGGAATACGCAGCCGCCCTGGGCGCAATTCAGTGGGGTGACGCGGTGTGGGAATGGACGGCAAACTCGTTCGCGCCGTACCCCGGCTTCGTAGCTGATCGTTACCGCGAGTACTCGGCGCCGTGGTTTGACGGTAGCCACCGCGTATTGCGCGGCGGTGCGACCGCAACGCTACCTCTGCTGCACCACGCTCGCTATCGAAACTACTTCACCGCAGAGCGCACGGATGTTTTCGCCGGGTTCCGCACCTGCGCTCGCTAGCCCGGATAGTTCATGCGGTCGCAGGAAAACAGGGCTGCCAGCAAACGCGGATGCGGGTTCGTGAGTTTTTGCGTCGAATCGAATTTGGTTTTCCTGCTGCGGGCGGGTCGGCGTTGCCGCAGCGCGAGCGGGTCGGTTTCAAGTCGTGCCGCAGCAACTGTGCATCGTGATTTCGTCTGAGCGGGACGGGCGTCGCGAACAAAAAAAGCCGCCCGAAGGCGGCTTTTTCGCTGACGCGTCGTCCTATTGCAGGCTGACTTCGACCCGACGCCCTTCGGCTGCGGAGGTCGCGCCCGCCGTCAGGTCTTCCGGTTTCTTAAGTTCAATCTTGTCCTCCGCGACGCCCGCTGCCTTGAATGCATCGCGAACGGCGAACGCGCGCTGTTTGGCCAGTTCGGCATTTTTCGCAGGGTCGCCACTCGGATCAACATAGCCACTCAGCGCGAGCTTGGCACCCGCTTTGGCTTTGAACGCGGCGAGCATTTCCGCCACGCCCTTGTCTGCGCCAGCAGGCAAGGCCGACGAGCCGCTCGCGAAGTAAACCTTCATCAGGCCAGTGCTCTTGTCGCCATCGACTTTGGTGGTGACAGTGTAGCTACCGACGTCGGTCGTGGTGGCCGTCGTCGCCGCCGGCGCTGCCGCGGGTGCCGCGGCAGGCGCAGCTACCACTGCGGCGGCTGGAGCAGCACCGTGCCCAGACGCTGCGGGCGCACCCTTGCCGCCATGAATCGATGCGACGAGCGGCACGATCAGCAGCGCCACAATGTTGATGATCTTGATCAGCGGGTTGACGGCGGGGCCGGCGGTGTCCTTGTACGGGTCACCCACGGTGTCGCCAGTCACGGCCGCCTTGTGCGCGTCCGAACCCTTGCCGCCGTGATTGCCGTCTTCGATGTACTTCTTGGCGTTATCCCAGGCCCCGCCACCGGTACACATCGAGATCGCAACGAACAGACCCGTGATGATGGTGCCCATCAGGAGACCACCGAGCGCCGCCGGACCGAGGATCAGGCCGACGAGAATTGGCACCGCCACCGGCAGTAGCGACGGGATGATCATTTCCTTGATCGCGGCGGTGGTCAGCATGTCAACCGCACGGCCGTACTCGGGCTTGGCCTTGCCTTCCATGATGCCCTTGATGTCGCGGAACTGGCGGCGCACTTCTTCCACCACCGAACCGGCTGCGCGACCGACCGCTTCCATGGCCATCGCACCGAAGAGATACGGAATCAGGCCGCCAATGAAGAGGCCAACGATCACCATGTGGTTGGAAAGATCGAACATCGTGCTGATGCCCTTGCTCTCCAGGCCGTGAGTGTAGTCGGCGAACAGCACGAGCGCTGCCAGACCGGCTGAGCCGATCGCGTAACCCTTGGTCACGGCCTTCGTGGTGTTGCCCACCGCGTCGAGTGGATCGGTGACGTTACGCACTTCCGGGCCCAGCTCGGCCATTTCGGCGATACCGCCACCGTTGTCGGTGATCGGGCCATACGCGTCGAGTGCCACCACGATACCGGCCATCGACAGCATGGCGGTCGCGGCCACGGCGATGCCGTACAAACCCGCCAGCCAGTACGCGGCGAGGATGGCGATACACACCGCGATCACCGGGTAGCCGGTGGACTTCATCGACACGCCGATACCGGCGATGATGTTGGTGGCATGACCGGTGGTGGACGCCTGCGCAACGTGGCGCACCGGGGCGTACTCGGTCGCGGTGTAGTACTCGGTGATCCACACCAGCGCGCCAGTCAACACGATGCCGACGACGCACGCACCGAACAGCGCGCCGACCGACACACCGGCCACACCGGCGAAGATCGATTGCGTCACAAAGTAGAACGCGATCAACGACAGGACCGCAGCCACAATCAGGCCCTTGTACAGCGCATTCATGATCTTGCCGCTGCCGCTGTATTTCACGAAGTAGCAGCCGATGATTGAGGCAATGATCGACACACCGCCCAGGGCGAGCGGATACACAGCGGCGGCGGCGGCGTTGGATTTCATCAGCAGCGCGCCGAGCAGCATCGTGGCGATGATGGTCACGGCGTAAGTCTCGAAGAGGTCCGCCGCCATGCCAGCGCAGTCGCCCACGTTGTCGCCCACGTTGTCGGCGATCACGGCGGGGTTACGCGGGTCGTCCTCGGGAATACCCGCTTCGACCTTGCCGACGAGGTCAGCGCCGACGTCAGCACCTTTGGTGAAGATGCCACCGCCCAGACGGGCAAAGATCGAAATCAGCGATGAGCCAAAGGCAAAACCAACCAACGGCCCCATCAGCGTGTGCAGCGAATCCTGTGCACCACCGCCGCGAATCAGGAACCAGTAAAAGCCAGCCACACCCAACAGACCCAGGCCAACCACCAGCATGCCGGTGATCGCACCGCCGCGGAACGCCACGGCCAGCGCCGGGTTGATGCCGCCGCGCGCGGCCTCGGCGGTGCGCACGTTCGCGCGTACCGACACGTTCATGCCGATAAAGCCAGCCGCGCCAGAAAGAACGGCGCCAACGGCGAAACCCAGCGCGGTATCAAAACCCAGCGCGAAGGCAATCACGATCGCGAGCACCACGCCAATGATCGTGATCGTCCGGTATTGCCGCGAGAGGTAGGCTTTGGCGCCAGCCTGAATCGCACCGGCGATTTCCTGCATGCGGGCGTTGCCCGCGGAGAGGCCATTGATCCACTGGATGGATACAAAGCCATAGAGAACGGCCGCCAGTCCGCAAATCAGCGAAACGACGAGCCAGGTGGTGGCTGACATATGGTCAAACTCCTCTTGTAGTGAGTGGTAACGTCCCCGCGGCACGGCTTCCGTACTTGGGGTTGCTACACCACCAGTCATCCGGTGGCGTCCTCCAGCACTTGGCCCGCGAAATCCCGCGCCGCTGCCCAGCCGTCGTGACGACCGGAAGGCAGTGCCAAGGATTATAGGCACGCCGGGTGGCGCCGTCGCCTGATGGCGACAACTGAGTCCGCGTGCTGGCGACGAGTGAGTCCACCTGCGGGCGGCGAGTGGGTCCTCCGGCGGCGGCGAGCCGTCTCCAGCCCACGTCGAAGCCCGTTAAAGAGGCGGGCGGGTGCGACGCGAGCCTGTTACGCTCGCTGCCTCTTTCAAACCGCACGGGACACCTAGATGCAAACCACCGCCACCGGCCTCCAATACAACGACACCACCCCAGGCACTGGCGCCGAAGCCACGCGCGGCGCGCACGTGACCGTGCATTACACCGGCTGGTTGTACAGCGAATCGGCGGCCGACCATCGCGGCGCCAAGTTTGACTCCAGCAAGGACCGCAACGACCCGTTCGACTTTCCGCTCGGCGCCGGCCACGTCATCAAAGGCTGGGATGAAGGCGTGCAGGGTATGAAAGTCGGCGGCACACGCGTGCTGGTCATCCCGCCCGAACTCGGCTACGGCGCGCGCGGCGCCGGTGGTGTCATTCCGCCGAACGCGACGCTGGTGTTTGAGGTGGAGTTGCTTGGGGTATAGATGCCCCGCCTCTGCCGTCCGGCACGCACCCATGGGTGCGTGTCTGCCAAACCCCTCGCCGCACTCACGCGGCGTGTCCACCCCACTGGGGCGCTGGGTGACCGATGGGAGCCCGTGCGATGGGGGCCTGGCTACGGCACGCGCGAAAGCTTGAGCAACTGCTGATTGAGGCGTTCAATTTTCGCCGCGCGCACTTTCTCATCCGGCTCGAAACCGCTACCAGTGACTTGCAGTCGCACGTCAAAGCCGCGCCGTACATACGCCACCTGCGCAAACGCAGGCACGTCACCGCGATGCCTCACCCACACGGCATTGTCGGTGTCGCCGGGCACCGGAACGAGTTCATGCTTGGTGCCCGCAGCAAGGAACATTTTGCGTTGCGCCTCTGGCAGGGACACATTGATGTACACGCCGACAGTGAAGGGCGCGCTCACGGCCTTGTAGGTACAGCCCGTACCCATCGCCGGTTGCGCTTTGCCGGCGTCGAAATTGACGCCGAACGCGGCTTTGAGGGCGTCTTGACTAAACGGGCAGGCCTGCGGTGCCTGTGCGCCGACGGCTCCCGAAGAGAACAGCGCCACCGACACGCTCGCCGCGGTGGCGGCGAACGATACTGTGCGGGTGATTGCAAATAGCATATGCGCTCCTCTTGCAGGCAATGTGCGAAGCATAGCCGCAGAACATAAGGATTCATACGGCCCACGACGGCGCTGATCGCCTGATTTCACGAGCGAACGCAGCCTGAAGGATGCACACACGCAGTCGCAGTTATCGCAACGCGCAACATTGGCGCGCGGGGAGTGACACCCGAGCTGACTGCGACTACACGTAACGGACGGAGACGATCTCCACGTCTCGTGCGCCGCCCGGCGCCTGCACCTCAACCACGTCGCCGGCGACCTTGCCGATGAGGGCACGCGCGAGCGGCGAGCCCACCGAAATTTTGCCGGTCTTGAAGTCAGCCTCGTCTTCACCGACGATTTGGTACGTCGACTTTTTCTCGCTTTCGAGGTCTTCGTACTCGACCGTCGCGCCAAACACCACGCGGCCCTCTGCATTCAACGTTGCGGGATCAATGATCTGTGCGTTGCCGAGCTTGCCTTCGATGTCAAGGATGCGGCCTTCGATGAAGGACTGCTTTTCCTTCGCGGCTTCGTATTCCGCGTTTTCGCTGATGTCCCCTTGCGCTCGCGCCTCGGCAATCGCGTGCGAGGTTTCGATGCGGTCCACCGTCTTCAGACGATGCAGTTCAGCCTTGAGAAGTTCGGCGCCGCGCTTGGTGATGGGGATCTGTGACATCTTTCTTCTACCAAAAACAAAGCCCGCCGATTTCGCTCTCGGCGGGCCAAAAAGATCGTTAACGGGGTTACTGTACTACAACTTCTTTGAGAAGTGTCTGCAAAGGATAGGGCGTCAGTTCCGGACCGTCCTGAATGCCCATCGCGGCTGCCTTGGCGCCGGCAATGGTGGTGTAGATCGGCAGCCGCGCCTGCAGCGCTGCGCGGCGAATGTAGGAGCTGTCAGCCACGGCGCCGCGCTTTTCCTCCACCGTGTTGATGACCAGTGCGATCTGGCCATCCTTGATGGTGTCGACAATATTCGGGCGGCCTTCCTGAACTTTCTTCACGGTTTCCACCGGAACGCCGGCAGCGGCGATGGCCGCACTGGTCCCCTTGGTGGCGACCAGCTTGAAGCCCACTTCGTGCAGGATGCGCGCGACCTCGGCGACCTTGGGTTTGTCGCCGTTCTTGACCGAGAGGAACACTTTGCCCGATGTCGGCAAGCGGGTACCCGCCGCCAGCTGCGATTTCTCGAACGCCTCCGCAAAGCTGTAGCCCACGCCCATCACTTCACCGGTCGACTTCATCTCGGGACCGAGGATGGTGTCAACGCCGGGGAATTTGTTGAACGGGAACACCGCCTCTTTCACTGAGAAGTACGGCGGCAGGGCTTCGCCAACGACGCCTTGCGACTTGAGCGACTGCCCGGCCATGCAGCGCGCTGCGATCTTCGCCAGCGGACGCCCGGTTGCCTTGGACACGAACGGCACGGTGCGCGAGGCACGGGGGTTCACTTCGAGCACGTAGACGACGTCCTCACCACCTTCTTCCTTTACGGCGAACTGCACGTTCATCAGTCCGACCACGTTGAGCGCCTTTGCCATGGCGACCGTCTGCCGGCGCAGTTCATCCTGCAACGCGTTCGACAGCGAGTAAGGCGGCAACGAACAGGCCGAGTCGCCCGAGTGCACGCCCGCCTGCTCGATATGTTCCATGATGCCGCCGACCACCACGTCAGTGCCGTCGGCGAGGGCGTCGACGTCAACTTCGATCGCGTCGTTCAGATAGCGGTCCAGCAGTACCGGTGAATCGTTCGACACCTTCACCGCCTCGCGCATGTAACGCTCAAGGTCCTCCGGCGCGTGCACGATCTCCATCGCGCGGCCGCCAAGCACGTAGCTCGGGCGCACCACCAGCGGGTAGCCGATTTCGTCAGCGAGCCGCAGCGCGCTTGCCTCGTCGCGGGCGGTACGATTCGGCGGCTGCTTGAGCCCGATCTGCTGCAGGAGTTTCTGGAAGCGCTCGCGGTCTTCGGCAACGTCGATCGCGTCCGGAGTCGTACCGATAATCGGCACACCGCAGCGTTCAAGGTCGCGCGCCAATTTGAGCGGCGTCTGGCCACCGTACTGCACGATCACGCCGATCGGCTTTTCAACGTGTACGATTTCGAGCACGTCTTCGAGCGTCACCGGTTCGAAGTAGAGGCGATCCGACGTGTCGTAGTCGGTCGATACTGTCTCCGGATTGCAATTGACCATGATGGTCTCGTAGCCGTCTTCGCGCATTGCCATCGCGGCGTGAACGCAGCAGTAATCAAACTCGATGCCCTGCCCGATACGGTTCGGCCCGCCGCCGAGCACCATAATCTTCTTTTTGTCAGTCGCCTGCGCCTCACACTCATCCTCGTAGGTCGAGTACATGTAGGCCGTCTTCGTGGCGAACTCGGCGGCACAGGTATCCACGCGCTTGTAGACCGGGCGCACGCCGTGCGCATGACGCACTGCGCGGACGGCATCCTGCGTGGTCTTCAGCAGGTAAGCCAGACGGCGATCCGAGAAGCCCTTGCGCTTGAGGTGGCGCAGCTCAACCTTGCTGAGCGATTCCAGCGAACGTTTCTCGATCGCGAGCTCAAGGTCAACGATTTCCTTGATCTGGGTAAGGAACCACGGGTCAATCGCGGTGTCCTCAAACACTTCTTCAACGCTCATGCCGACGCCGAACGCATCGGCGACGTACCACAGGCGATCCGGCGTCGGGTTCGACAATTGCTCGCTGATCTTGTCGGCATCGACCGATTTCAGGTTGAAACCATCCACACCCACTTCGAGGCCGCGAAGTGCCTTCTGCAGCGATTCCTGGAAGGTGCGGCCAATCGCCATCACTTCGCCGACGCTCTTCATCTGCGTGGTGAGGTGCGGGTCGGCTTCCTTGAATTTTTCGAACGCGAAGCGTGGCACCTTGGTGACCACGTAATCGATGCTCGGCTCGAACGACGCCGGCGTCGCACCACCGGTAATTTCGTTCTTCAGCTCGTCGAGCGTATAGCCCACCGCGAGCTTGGCGGCAACCTTGGCAATCGGGAAGCCAGTGGCCTTTGACGCCAGCGCTGACGAGCGCGACACGCGCGGATTCATCTCGATCACGATCATGCGCCCGTCTTTCGGGTTGATCGAGAATTGCACGTTGGAGCCGCCCGTATCAACGCCAATCTCGCGCAGCACCGCGATGCTGGCGTTGCGCATGATCTGGTATTCCTTGTCAGTCAGCGTCTGGGCCGGGGCGACGGTAATCGAGTCCCCGGTATGCACACCCATCGGATCGAGGTTTTCGATCGAACAGATGATGATGCAGTTGTCCTTCCTGTCGCGCACCACCTCCATCTCGAACTCTTTCCAGCCGAGCAGCGATTCTTCGATCAGCAGCTCGTTGGTGGGCGAAAGCTCCAGCCCGTTCTTGCAGATGGTGACGAATTCTTCGTGGTTGTAGGCGATGCCGCCGCCGGTGCCGCCGAGCGTGAAGCTCGGACGAATCACGGCCGGGAAGCCCACGGTTTTCTGCGCTGCGAGCGCCTCATCCAGCGTGTGTGCAATGGCCGAGCGCGCCGAGCCGAGACCAATTTTGGTCATTGCGTCCTTGAACTTGAGGCGATCCTCGGCCTTTTCGATGGCGTGCTCGTTGGCACCGATCAGTTCGACGTTGTGGCGCTTGAGCGCGCCGTTCTTCGAGAGCTCCATCGCCGTATTGAGCGCCGTCTGGCCGCCCATCGTGGGCAACAGCGCATCGGGCTTTTCCTTCGCGATGATGCGCTCAACCACGGCCGCCGTGATTGGCTCGATGTAGGTGACATCGGCCATCTCCGGGTCGGTCATGATGGTTGCCGGGTTGCTGTTGACCAGGATGACCTTGTAACCCTCTTCACGCAGCGCCTTGCAGGCCTGCGCGCCGGAGTAATCGAACTCGCAGGCCTGGCCAATGATGATCGGGCCGGCGCCAATGATGAGGATGCTTTGAATGTCTGTGCGTTTTGGCATGTGTGACTTCGTTCAAGGACGAATGACGAATGACGAATGACGCAAAGCGGGGCTTACATCGATCGGCAGTCGTAATTTCCCTGTTACTTACCCTTGTCCAATGACATCGACAGTTTCGTCATTCGTCTTTCGTCGTTCGTCCTGGCGCAGCCAATGCCGTTCGTCGCCGATGCGCTCGCAGTAGAAAACCGGCGCGTCGTCGCGGTATGCCACGCGCCATTCGCTGATGGATGCGTTCGGCACGCTCCAGGTGCGCTCGCTGTGAAAACCAAGCCCCTGCGAATGGCGGTACATCGAGCTCACCACGCCGCCGTGCGTGACCAGAATCAGCGTCTTTTCATCACAGGCGGTGACCATGTCGGTGATGGCGTTGACGCAGCGCTCCAGAAATGCGCGCGCGGTTTCGCCTCCTTCCGGGCCATAGTCGGGGTCGCCAGCGTGGTAGCGGGCCATTCCGGCCGCGTCTTCGGTGCGCCACTCGGCATAGGTGCGGCCTTGCAGCACGCCGAAGTGGCGCTCGCGAATCCGCGCGTCGAACGCAATCCCGAAACCCGTCGCCGCGATCAGCGGTTTGGCGGTCTCGCGCGTGCGCACGAGATCGCTGCAGACGACGCTTGCCACATCGACCGTGCGCGCCAATTCGTCACCCGCCACGCGCGCCTGCGCCAGACCCAGCGCGTTCAGCGGCACATCGAGCATGCCCTGAATGCGGCCTTCGGCGTTCCAGTCGGTTTCGCCGTGGCGGACCAAGAGCAGACGCCGCGTCCTCATTGTTCGTCCCGAATGAAACCGATCTGCCGTTTTTTTGGCGGATCCTTCGGCGACATCAATTCGCGGATGGCTGTGAACACCACTTTGAACTGATCGTCATACTTGCGTTCAAGCGCCGCGAGTTTGCGCTGCAGGTCGCGGTTCTCTGCCAGCGCCGTACGCAAGCGGACAAAGGCGCGCATGATCTCGACGTTGGCGGTGACAGCGCGCTCGCTGCGCAACACGCTCGACAGCATCGCGACCCCCAGCTCGGTGAATGCGAGTGGTGCCGTGCGGGCGCCACCCCAACCCGAACTTGAAATCACAGATTGTGATTTCAAGATTGCAAACTCTTGATTTGTCAGGGCAAAAGCGAAGTCCTCCGGGAAACGATCCGGATTACGACCGACCGCCTGCGTTAGAGCGCGTACCTCGACACCGTAAATTTCCGAGAGATCGGTCGACAACATGACCCGTTGTCCGCGAATAAGGTAAATGCCGCCTTCGACGCGACTGACCAGCGCAACGCGCTCAGCAAGCAACGCGTCAGCCGTCGGTTTGCCTCGGCTCGCCATGGCTACTTCGCCATCAGGCCGATGAAACGGTCGAACAGGTACGCCACATCATGCGGGCCCGGACTCGCTTCCGGGTGGCCCTGAAAACTGAACGCTGGCTTGTCGGTGCGGGCGATGCCCTGCAGCGTGCCGTCGAACAGGCTCACATGCGTGACGCGCACGTTCCCGGGCAGACTCGCCGGATCGCCGGAAAAGCCGTGGTTCTGGCTGGTGATCAGTACGCGGCCGTCGCCGAGATCCTTGACCGGATGGTTGGCGCCGTGGTGGCCCGTCTTCATTTTCATGGTCTTGCCGCCGCTGGCCAGCGTGAGCAGCTGATGCCCGAGGCAGATGCCGAACGTGGGTGTGCCGCTGGCAACGATTTCCTTGATGGCGGCGATGGCATAGTCACACGGCTCCGGGTCGCCGGGGCCGTTGGAGAGGAACACGCCGCTGGGCTTCATCGCCAGCACGTCTTTCGCGGGAGTTTGCGCGGGCACCACGGTGAGCTTGCAGCCGCGCTCGGCCAGCATGCGCAGGATGTTGTGCTTGACTCCGTAGTCGTAGGCGACGACGTGAAACTTCGCTTCACCCCGCGTGGCGTAACCGCTGCCGAGCGCCCAGGTGGATTGCGTCCAGTCGTAGGGCGCCGTGCAGCTCACCACTTTGGCGAGGTCCTGCCCGGCCATGCTGGGCGCGGCCTTTGCGGCGGCGATGGCTTTGGCTTCGTCGATATCGCCCGCCATGATGCAGCCGTTCTGCGCGCCCTTGTCGCGCAGCAGGCGGGTGAGCGCTCGGGTATCAATGTCGGCGATGCCCACCACACCCGCATCCCGCAGGTAAGCGTCAAGGGGCTGCTCGGCACGGAAGTTGGACACCACCGCGGGCAGGTCGCGAATGATGAGGCCAGCGGCGAACACCTTGCGCGACTCCACGTCCTCGCCGTTCACGCCCACGTTGCCGATGTGCGGATAGGTCAGCGTCACGAATTGCCCGGCGTAGGACGGATCGGTGAGAATTTCCTGATAGCCGGTGAGGGAGGTGTTGAATACCACCTCGGCTGTGCTCTGTCCGGCAGCGCCAATCGAGCGCCCGTGGAACACCGTGCCGTCGGCCAGCGCCAGGATCGCCGGCACGCTGGGAGAAATAAGAGAAGTCATGATGCGGCTCTCGTGCGTAGACCGCCGCGGCAACGTGGGAAGCGGCGATCGATGGTGGTTTGAGCCCTAGTCTGCGGCGGCGAGTGTGATCCGGCGATGTGCGGTTTCGCGCCACCTCGACGTATCGACCCCCACCTGCGCTGACGGATGCAGCGCGCGCAACGTGGTATCTAGAGCGTGGGAATTGTATCCGACGGCGGATTCCGCCCAGAAACAGCTTTTCGATTACATCGACCGCTCCACGGTCGTTGCAGCCTTAATTTCTGACTTGTCGACTTGGTCAAAAATCGGCCTGTATCGGCGTCCAATCAGTGGCTTGATCCGAAAAGCCGTAGATCAACGCGCAATCTGTTCTGCCACCGCCGCGCCGAGACATCGCCCGCACAGGCAGGCGTCGTCGGGCCAGTCGGCGGGGCGTTTGTCGAGATTGAGCGGCGGCAGGCTTTGACACCAGCACGAGGCGGCGCTGGCGCCGCAGTTAAACGCGTCGCCGCATTTTGGGCAGGCCGCAGCAGTGAACTGCCGATTTGCGTCACCGCTCGCCGCGGTGCGGCCGGTTGTGCCCGCCGGAGCCGACGTGTAGCCCGCGCGCCGTTCGTTGTCGCCGTGCAGGCGAGCGCGGAGGCCGGTCGCAAAAAGTTCAGTGATCATGACGCGCTTTCGGGTGGGCGAACGCCCGGAGTTCGGCCGATGCAGCAAGAGTTGCGCCAGCGCTCACGTATCTGCACCTGCGAGGGCGAAATGTCAGCGCCATCCCGACAGATTGAATCAATGGTTTGGCCGTCGGCTCAATGCCGGGTACAACCCTACCTTGGCAACGCCAGCGAAAGCATCCGCATGATCCTGCACAAGAAACTCCTTGCCCGCGAAGCCGCGGGGCAACCCATTCGCGTCGCACTGATCGGCGCTGGCAAGTTCGGCAGCATGTATCTGTCGCAAGTGCCGC
The DNA here is from genome assembly GCA_016790165.1 of Burkholderiales bacterium. Lineage (GTDB taxonomy): Bacteria > Pseudomonadota > Gammaproteobacteria > Burkholderiales > Casimicrobiaceae > Casimicrobium. Next base: position 336,639 of record JAEUPL010000001.1, on the reverse strand, counting down.
GCACCGCCGGCGTCCATCTGGTGGCGATTGCCGACCTGAATCCACAGGCGGCGCTCGTCAATCTCGCGCGCGTTGGCTGGCCCGCCGGTATGGCCGATGCGCCCACCTTCGACGCCGCGATCAGCAGCCGGCGTACGTGGTTGACCGACGACTGGCGCTCGGTGGCGACCGATCCGCGCGTCGACGTGGTGGTGGAATGCACTGGCCACCCCTACGCCGCCGTAGAGCACTGCCTCGCCGCGTTTGCAAATGGCAAACACGTCGTCAACGTGACCGTCGAAGCCGATGCCTTTTGCGGACCGCTGCTTGCGCGCAAGGCAGCCGAAGCCGGCGTGATCTATTCGCTCGCGTTTGGCGACCAGCCAGCGATGATTTGTGATCTGGTGGACTGGGCGCGGACCTGCGGATTTCCGGTCGTCGCCGCCGGGCGCGGGCACAAGTGGCTGCCGCATTTCTGCGAAAGCACGCCGGAAACCGTGTGGGGCTACTACGGACTGACCCCCGAGCAGGCGACGCGGGGTGGACTTAACCCGAAGATGTTCAATTCGTTCCTCGACGGCAGCAAACCGAGCATCGAGTCGACGGCCGTGAGCAACGCCACCGGCCTCGCGGTCCCCAGCAACGGTCTGCTTTACCCGCCGGCGAGCGTGGAAGACATCCCGTACGTCACGCGTCCACGCAGCGAGGGCGGCGTGCTTGAGAAGAAGGGCATGGTGGAAGTGATCTCTTCCCTTGAGGCGGACGGCCGCAAGATTCCCTACGACATCCGCATGGGCGTCTGGGTCACCGTGGAAGCAGAAACCGAGTACATCAAGCATTGCTTCGAGGAATACAACGCGCACACCGACCCGACTGGCCGCTATTTCACGCTCTACAAGCGCTGGCACCTGATCGGACTCGAGGTGGGAATGAGTGTCGCGAGCGTGGCATTGCGCGGCGAGCCCACCGGCGTGGCGCACGCGTGGAACGCGGACGTGGTGGCTACCGCGAAGCGCGATCTGGCCGTCGGCGAAACACTCGATGGCGAAGGCGGTTACTGCGTGTGGGGCAAACTGTTTCCCGCGGAAAAGTCCGCCGCGACGGGCGGTCTACCGCTCGGACTGGCGCATGGCATCAAGCTCTTACGACCGGTGAAAAAAGGTCAGTCGCTCTGCTGGGCCGATGTAGCACTCGACACCGCAGCGCCTGCGTACAAAGTGCGCAAGGAGATGGAAGCGATGTTTGCACCCGCACAGGCGCGGGCCGCCGAGTGAGCGGCCGCCTCGGCAGCGATTAGGCCGCGTCGCGCAACCCCAGCACGTCGAACATATCGAACAGGCCTGCGGACTTGCCGTGCAGGAATTTGGCTGCGCGCAGCGCGCCCGCCGCGTAACTCGAACGGCTGGACGACTTGTGACTGATTTCGATGCGTTCACCGATGCCGGCGAAGACGACCGTGTGGTCGCCCACCACGTCACCGCCTCGCAGCGTCGCGAAACCGATCTCGCCGGCGGTGCGCGCGCCGGTGTGCCCCTGGCGGGTGTAGACCGCGCGGTCAGCCAGGCGCGTGCCTTGTGCCTCGGCGACGACTTCGCCCAGCTTGATGGCCGTGCCGGAGGGCGCGTCGACCTTCATGCGGTGGTGCATTTCCAGAATTTCCACGTCGTAGCCCGGTTGTAGCGACTTCGCCGCGAGCTCGAGCAACCGGAACACGGTATTCACACCCACCGAAAAGTTCGGTGAGAACACAATCGGGATCGTCGTGGCGGCGGCGGCAATTTTCGCTTTGGCCGACTCATCGAATCCGGTGGTGCCGATCACCATCGCCACGCCGTTGGCAACGCAAGCGTCCAGGTAAGCCAGTGTCGCTTCCGGGCGCGTGAAATCGATCAGCACGGCGCCGCGTGGCAGCGTGCCGAGCTCGGCGGTGACGGTCACCTCATCGCTTGACGCAGCGGCCGGCCGCGTCCAGCCAAAGGCACGGGCGGACACTCCAATGGCCGGACTTTTCGCCGCATCGAGTGCCCCGACCAGCGCCGTTTCGGCGTCGTTCGAGCAGGCTTCAAGCAGCATGCGTCCCATCTTGCCGGACGCACCGGCGACGATCAGGCGGGCGGTCATGGTCGGGGGGGTGACCGCTACTTGCGCCACCAGTCGGTCAGACGCGACCACCAGCCCGGGCCATCGTCGGGCTTCCTGTCGCGCTCGAGATTGGCGTACGCCGGATCGCGGTCGACGACGGGCGAGGTCGGCAGATCAGCGACCGTCCAGCGCTTGAGCTTGTCGTCGGCAAACTCAACCGTCAACGTGTGGCGGGTGACCGGCTTGCCACGCCGCTCCAGCGAATAGGCGTAGTCCCAGCGATCCTTGTGAAAGATGCTTTCGGTGGCCGGTGTGCCGAGAATCAGCTTGACCTGCTGCCGCGTCTGGCCCTCCTTCAACCGCTCCGCCATGGCTTGCGTGACATAGTTGCCCTGATTGATCTCCATCTTGTAGACCAGGCCACAACCGGTCAACGCGATGGTGACGAGCAGGGCAAACAGGGTAAGCAGCGTGGGCTGGGCGCGCATAGGAAAGCAGTTTTACGATCAGTCAAGCCGCTATGATAGCCGCCCGAAAGCAGCCCTTCAGCCCGCGAACATGCGGTCTTGGGGGCAGGCGTCGCGTTGCGCCTCGCCAGGCTGACGCGCTGCTTTTACGCTGCTCCGCATTGCCCATTCAGGATTGTCGCCATGCCCGCTCGCGCACAGGATCTCAAGGACGCCGGACTCAAAGCCACCTTGCCCCGCATGAAGGTGCTGGATTTGTTCCAGAACTCGAAGGTGCGCCACATGACCGCTGAGGACGTTTACCGCCTGTTGATGGACGACGGCCTCGATGTGGGGCTGGCCACGATTTATCGTGTGTTGACGCAGTTTGAGCAGGCCGGCCTGCTCAAGCGCCACCATTTTGAAGGCGGCAAGTCGATCTTTGAACTGAACGAGGGCGACAAGCACGACCACATCGTCTGCGTGAACACCGGCAAAGTAGTGGAGTTCCACGATGCGGAGATCGAGAAACGCATCGCGAAAATCGTGAGCGACCACGGCTTCGAGCTGGTGGATCATGTGCTGCACATTCGCGCGCTGGCACCCACCAGTGACGCCCCGAGGCGGCCGGCGCGCAAGCTGCGCTAACGCAAGCCATACAGCTTTTCGAGTCCAGCGACCGGCATGCGGTCATTTCAGCCTGTTTTTCCTGTAACTCGACTCGACTAGAAACGAGGCTAAACGGGCCAACCAGCTGTCGCTGGCTACAAAAAGCTGTAGCGATTCAGCGCTTCACGTCACGCAGCCGGTAGCCAAAGCAGTGCAGCGCGCCAAGATAGGCGAAACCACCGAGCGCGAACAGCGCCGCCAGCGTGCTGATACGGCGGAATTCGAACCAGTGCGACGAGATCGCGCCGGCCACGCGCTCGACGACGGGGAGGCCCGCGGCCCAGGGCACTTCGGGGCCGTGTACCGGTTGCAGCACCCACCAGCTCGCGGCCGGGCACGCAATCAGGATCACCGCGGTGGCAAATGCTGTCGCCACCGTCAAATGCAGGGCATAACGCCCCCAGCGCGGCTGCGGCGCATAGAGCGACCGGGCGCGCAAGCCACGATACAGCCACCAGGCGTTGAGTACGGCGCCCAGACTCGTCGACAGTGCCAACGCGGCGTGTCGGTACTCGTACGCGTAGCGGTCAAACACCACCCAAACAAAGAACAGATTGAACAGCTGCGTGATCAGCAACACACGAACGGCAATCTTCACCGGCGTCGCCGTATCCTGCTGGGCGTAGAACGCCGGCGCGAGAATCTTGATCCACACCAGCGCCACAATCCCCACCGCATACGCGGCGACGGCTGGGCCTGTTCTCAGCGCGTCGACGGCGCTGAACGCGCCACGCTGGAACAGCGTCGCAATCATCGGGACCGACAGCACCACCATCACCGCCATCGCCGGTAAGGTTGCCAGCAGGGCGAATCGCATGCCGTAGTCCAGCAACTCACCGTAGCCCTTGACGTTTTTCTCGTTGCGCAGCGCCCCCAGCGCGGGCAGGATCACCGTACCAATGGCCACGCCCAGAAGGGCCGTGGGCAGCTCCATCAGGCGGTCGGCTTTCTTCAGCCAGCTCACCGCGCCATCGCCAAACCATGACGAGTAGTTGGTGTTGATGAGCAAACTGACCTGCGCCACCGACACGCCAAGGATGGCGGGCGCCATGGTCTTGAGCATGCGGAGCACGCCTTCGTCGCGGAAGTGAAAGTCCAGCCGCGGAAACATGCCCAGTTTGTAGAGCGGCCAGAGCTGCAACGCCAGTTGCAGCACACCGCCGAGCACGACGCCCCACGCCAGCGCATGAATCGGCTGCGCGAAGTGCGGCGCGCCCCAGAGCGACGCGGCGATCATCGCGGCGTTGAGCAGCACTGGCGTGAACGCAGGGATGCCAAATTGCTTCCAGATATTCATCACGCCGCCCGCCAGCGCGGTCAACGAGATGAACATCAAGTAAGGGAACATGATGCGCAGGAGTTGCGCGGCGAGCTCGGTTTTCCCGGCTGTCTTGTCAAAGCCCGAGGCGAAAAGCGGGATCAACCACGGCGCAGCGGCGATGCCGAGCAGCGTGACGATGAGCAGCGCCACGAGCTGCAGCGTGGCCACTCGATTGATCAGTTGGTGAGTGGCCGCTTCGCCGCGTAGCCCCTTGTACTCTGCAATGAGTGGCACAAACGCCTGCGCGAAAGCGCCTTCAGCAAACAATCGCCGCATCATGTTCGGCAGCTGAAAGGCGATCTCGAACGCGTCGTTCGCAGCACCCGCACCGAACACTTTCGCGGTGACGATTTCGCGCGCCAGCCCGGCGATGCGGGAGAGCGTGGTCAGGGCGGAAACGCCAACAATGGCCTTGAACAAATTCACGTTAAGCGTAGTGCGCCGCTACATAGCTTGCGCGATGCAACAATTCCCCGTAGAATAGCGGGTTCACCGACCGTTACCTAACTACAAAACATCCATGGCCAACTCCGCACAAGCCAAGAAGCGCGCCCGTCAGAACGACAAGCAGCGTGCTCACAACGCAGCGCTGCGTACGCAACTGCGTACCGCGGTGAAGAAAGTCCAGAAAGCCGTGGCCGCTGGTGATCAAGCCGGCGCCATGAAGCAAATGCAGGAATCGCAATCTGTGATTGATCGTATCGCAGACAAGAAGATCGTGCACAAGAACACCGCCTCGCGCGTCAAGAGCCGATTGGTTCGCGCCGTCAAGGGCCTGGGCGAAAAGAAAGCAGCGTAAGCCGCTTCCTCATTTCAGCACCCAAGAAAAAGGCCCTCCGGGGCCTTTTTTGTTTTGTATCCACTTTTTCGCTCAACCCACCCCGACACACTGCCATCGCGGATAGCAGCGTTGGGTTTGCCGGGCACGGCACGTCGGTGGTTGCTGCCGTCAGTAGTCTTCGGCCGGACGCGGCACGGCCGGAGCCGGCGGCGGCGTGTCCTGAGACATGCGACGCACGGTTTCAGGCAACAAGGTCGCCACAGCGTCGGCGTCGAACGTAATCTGAAGTTCATTGTCGAGCGCGAAGCTCAGGAAGAATTTGAACAGCCGTGGCTCCAGATCAGCCAGTTCGCGCCGCACGATCACCGAGCGCACGCCGTCGCGCAAGGCCGGAGTGACCAAAGGGCTGTAGCGCAACTGTTCGTCGGCACCGAAAGCGGACATGACGCCGCACAGACGATCAGACCAGTCGCTCGGACGGAACTGCTGACCGGAGCGCGTGATCCCCCGGATCACGAGATCGCTCGTCATCGCATGGCTGGTCGTCGGGTTGCTGCGCGCGCTGTCTGCGCTGGTGCTCATGGCGGGCCTAATGTCTGGGGACGTCGCGGCACGCTTCAACGGCGGTGCGGCGAGAATTTTCATTTTAGCAACGCGGGTAAACTCGCTTTTTTGGAGGGATTGCCTCCGGTCTTCCGGATGCAACGACTATGCCCATGAGCAGCCCACCGGTCGCCAACGTGCGTCATTTTTTGCAGATGAGCGATTTCTCGGCAGAGGAGTACGCCTATCTTTTCGAGCGCACGCGCATCATCAAGGATCGCTTCAAGCGCTACGAGTTGTATCACCCGCTGCGTGACCGCACGCTGGCGATGGTGTTCGAGAAGAACTCGACCCGCACGCGTGTGAGTTTCGAAGCGGGGATGAACCAGCTGGGCGGGTCGGCCATCTTTCTGACCAGTGAGGCGTCTCAAATCTCGCGCGGTGAACCTGTTGAGGACCTTGCCCGCGTCGTCAGCCGCATGGTCGACGTCGTTATGATTCGTACCTTCAAGCAAAGCGTGGTCGAACGCTTCGCCGAGTACTCGCGGGTGCCGGTGATCAACGGTCTGACAGACGACCATCATCCCTGCCAGGTGCTGGCTGACATTTTCACTTATGTCGAGCAACGCGGCGACATCAAGGGCAAGACGGTCACCTGGGTCGGCGACGCCAACAATATGCTGAATTCATGGCTGCAGGCCGCGAAGATCCTTGGCTTCACCGTGCACGCGTCAACGCCGCCGGGCTACGCGATCCCGGAGTCGATGCTGAAGTCCGCCGACGGCAGTGTCCGCGTGTTTGCCGACCCGCTGGAGGCGGCGCGCGGCGCCCATCTCGTCACCACCGATGTGTGGACGAGCATGGGCTTTGAGGCGGAAACCGAAGCGCGCAAAAAGGCCTTCGCCGACTGGTGCGTGGACGAGGAAATGATGGCGCTGGCCGACCGGTCTGCCGTGTTCATGCACTGCCTGCCGGCGCATCGCGGCGAGGAAGTCACCGCCGGCGTGATCGACGGGCCGCAGAGCGTGGTGTGGGACGAAGCCGAAAACCGCCTGCATGCGCAGAAGGCACTGCTCGAATACCTGGTCGTGGGCGAAGTTCGCTCGTAGTCCCGGTCGGCCCGGCGTTGGCGGGAATGAGGGGATGAGCATCGCGATTGACATCGTTCATCAGGACGCCTCTTTCGTGATCGTCAACAAGCCCGCTGGCCTGCTCTCTGTTCCCGGTCGCGGTCCCGACAAACAGGATTGCGTGAGCGCGCGGGTGCAGCAAGCGTTTTCGGACGCGCTGATCGTGCACCGCCTCGATATGGAAACGTCGGGGCTGATGGTGTTCGCGCGTGGCCTGGCTGCACAGCGTGCGCTCAGTCGCGCCTTCGAGCAGCGCGTCGTAGACAAATGCTATGAGGCCATCGTCAGCGGGCTGGTTGCCGACGACGCAGGCCACATCGATCTGCCCCTGATCACCGATTGGCCCAATCGGCCCCGGCAGAAAGTCGATGTGGATCTTGGCAAACCCTCGACCACGCTCTACCGGGTGCTGGAACGCGATTTGAGCCAGCGAACAACGCGCGTCGAGCTCACCCCGATTACCGGGCGAAGCCATCAGCTGCGGGTGCACTTCATGTCGCTTGGACACGCGATCATCGGCGACAGCCTCTATGCGCCGCCGGACGTTGCAGTTGCTCCGCGATTGATGCTGCACGCACGGGTCATCGCGTTCCCGCATCCGGTGCATGCTGATCGCCGCGAGTTCGTCTGTTCGACGCCGTTCTAACGACGTCGAGAGCCAGCGCAGGCACAAGCACGCGCCCCCAATGGCCGGAACCTTACACTCTGATGCATGACTGTCTCGCAAGAATCGTCGTTGTACATCGCGTCATCGCCAGGCGAGTTCATCACCGCCGTGCCGTTGGCTAAAGCCTATCGACTGCTCAATCACGGGCCAACGGTGTTGGTCAGCGCCGCACACAACGGAGCGCGCAATGTGATGGCAGCGGCCTGGAATATGGCGCTCAACTTCGAACCGGCGCAGGTGACCGTCGTGCTCGACCGTGCGACATGGACTCGCCAGCTGATCGCCGCATCGGGGAAGTTCGCACTCAGCGTTCCCTCGCTCGCAATCGCTGCAGAGACACTCGCGGTCGGTCGCCTGTCCGCCCACGACCTGCCGGCGGAATCGCGCGACAAGATCGCTCAGTTCGGCTTGCAGACGTTCATCGGAAAAGACGTGGACCTGCCCTTGATTGAGGGTTGCGTCGCCTGGCTGGAGTGCGACGTCGTTCCGGAGGCCAGCACTGAATCACGTTACGACCTGTTTATCGGTCAGGTGACCGCGGCGTGGGCCGACGCGCGCGTGTTTGCTGACGGACACTGGCGCTACGAAGCCGACACGCCCGACGCGTTGCGCACACTTCACTACGTCGCAGGCGGCACGTTCATGACCATTGGCAACAGCGTGCAGGTGGCACCAGCCGCCCCGCGCTCAGTGCAGGACTAAGCGTCCGCCGACGCTACATTGTCTGCGGACGATCATGGTGCGCAAGCTGGCGTGACGCAAGCCAGATCAACAGCAAAACCGGAACGCCGATCACGGCCGTGCTGATGAAGAAGTGCGCGTAGCCGACACGCTCGACGGCGACGCCCGAGAAGCCGGCAAGCCACTTCGGGAACAACAGCATCATTGACGACAACATTGCGTATTGCGTGGCGGAGTAGCTGATATTGGTCAGCGATGACATGTACGCAATGAACGCCGTAGCCGCGATACCAGAGGCCAGATTGTCCACCGAGATGACGGCGGTCAACGCCGTCAAGTCGTGCCCGCGCGTTGTCAGCCATGCATAGAGCAGGTTGCTCGCGGAGGACAGCACGGCACCCAGCATCAAGGTGCGCATCAAGCCAATCTTCTTGGATAGCACGCCTCCGCAGAGCGCCCCCACCAGCGTCATGATCACGCCATATAGCTTGGAAATTGCCGCAACCTCTTCCTTGCTGTAGCCCATGTCCTTGTAGAACGGATAGGCCATGATGCCCAGCACGATGTCGCTGACGCGGTAAGTGGCAATCAGGGCCAGCACCAGCGCAGCGTGCCAACGGTACCGCTGGACAAAATCGGCAAACGGAGAAACAACGGCTTCACTGAGCCAGCTTCTCAAATCTCTGGCTGGAGCCAGAGGTACATGCGCAGGTTCGCGCGACAGCAGCACCGTCAGCCAACCTACCAGCATCGACGCTGCCATCACGAGGTACGCCGTGCGCCATGCCAGCGGGTCGTAATGGGCCGGGTTCGGCGTTTCTGCGCGCGCCGCAATTAGCAGCGCGCCAGCGCCAGCCCAAATCATCGCCAGCCGGTAGCCGATCTGGTACGCCGCCGAAAGCGCCGACTGTTCGTCAGGGCGGGCTGATTCGATGCGAAACGCATCAAGCGCAATGTCCTGCGTCGCCGCGCAAAAGGCAAGCATGACGGCGAACGCAATCGTTTGAGACAACGACGTCTTGGGGTCCGACAGCGCGATGCCACAGAGTGCGATCACCACCCCCACTTGTGCCAGAAGCAACCAGCTGCGCCGCCGCCCCAGCCAGCGGGTGAGCAGTGGAATCGGCATGCGATCTACCAGTGGTGACCAACACCACTTGAATGCGAATACCCCACCCACCCAGCTGACGAACCCGATCGTGGAGAGATTCACCCCGGCCTCGCGCAGCCAGAAACTGAGTGTGCCGAAAATCAGGAGGTACGGCAAACCCGCGGCGAAACCGAGTGCCAACATGCGCAGGGACGATGGCTGACGGTATACCGCCAAAGCAGCCAGCCAACCCGCTTTCCGTTCACCGCTGGAGGTGCCGGATGAAACCTCGGCTGCCGATGTCGGGTCTGATGTTTTCATCCAGCTATTATCGCGATATGAAACGCCTTTACTCTCTTCCCTTGGCAATGCGGTTGCTTGCGTCCGGGTTATCCGCGGTTTACGTGCTGGGCGCGTTGATCGTTTCCCCACCTGCGCGTGCCGAGCTTAGTAATCCGTTCCTCTGGGAACTCTCGAAAAACGGCAAGGCGCTGGCGTTGTTCGGCTCACTGCATGTGGGAAAAAACGACTTCTACCCCGTGCCCGAGTTCGTGATCAAGCGCTTTGAAGCGGCCAAAGTATTGGCAGTCGAAACGGACATGACACTGCCAGCATCACAGCAAGTCTGCGGCAAACTGGCCGCAACGACCGAGAGAATCGACAGCGTCCTTTCGCAGGAGGATTTCGCGGCGCTTACGGGTTATCTGCGCGCGTCCAATCTGCCGCCGAACGCCGTCGAGGGGCGCAAACTTTGGTTCGTCAACCTGATTGTGGTCGGCACCGAGCTGCAGCAGCTTGGCGTCGACTTCAGCCGCGGGCTCGACGTGATTTTTGTGCGCGAAGCAAAGCAGGCGAAGAAGCGGGTGGTCGAAGTCGTCGGCGCCGGCAAGCAATGCGAGTCGCTTGCGGCAGCACCCAACGCTGAGGCTGCAGCCGCCATGACACGCTTCCTCGAAACGGTGCGTTCGAACAAAATGGAGAAGCGCCTGTTCGAGATGATTGATGCCTACCGGGTCGGCGACGGCGCCACGCTGAGCCGGGTGATCGGTGAGGAGTTTGGCGACACCGCACTCGGGCAGGCTGCACGCCGGCGCGTATTTGAAGACCGCCACGCCGCCATGGCCGAGGTCATTGAGTCGTACTTGAAGCAGCCTGACAGCCACTTCGTGGTCATCAGCATCGGTCATCTCGTCGGCGATAACAACCTGCTCGACGCTCTAGCCAAGCGCGGCATCACCGTGAAGCGCGCGGATGCGCCGACCAAATAGGACGGCGGTAGTTCGCAGCAATCAATGGTGCAGATGCGCTGCGGCGACCTTGCCGTCGGCGGTTTTTGGCGCACGGCGAATCGGACGCGGCTTGAAATCAAAGCGGATCGTGGTCTGCGTTGTTCCCGTCGCGCCGACCATCACCCGCGATGACAACGGCGCTTTGAACTGTCCGAGGTCGGGATGCCAGGCGAGCAGTTCGTAGTCGCCGGGCGGCACGCCTTCGATTCGCGCAAAACCGCTTTCACCCGCAACCGCCGCCCAGGGCGTGTCTGCAACAAAGACATAGGCTCGCATCCAATCGTGCAGGATGCAGTACGCGATGATGGCCCCTTCCTTGTCGAACTGTATGGGGGGCGGCGTGTCACCGGGGCGATGCACAGCGATCTCGAAGGGCTTGATGCTGCTGAACGACTTGATGTGGTGCTCCACCGTGTCGCGATTCGCAAAAACTACGCGGGAACCGCTACGCACAACAGACACGTAGGGCTTGAAGCTGAGCCCTTCCTGCGTCACCGTGATCGTCGCCGGTGCCGACGGCGGTGCCGGTTGTCCGATGGGTTTCAAGGCCACTACGGCGTTGGGAAGCACCTGCCCGTCGCGGTCGCTGGCGACGCCAATGAAGACAGCGGCTTGGGAGGTGACCGGAAGCAGAACGGCCAGCAGCAGGACCGCTGCGTTGAGGGCTGGCATCATCGCTGCACCACGTCGCGATGCATGGGTGCCAGGCGTGCCAACAGGCGATTTTGTTGTGCAACGGGCACGCCCGCTGCGTCGAGCGCTTCCTGGAGTGCTTCGACCAACGCGTTGAAGTCTGCCGTGCCGATGCTGAGCCCGCGGTGCACGTCAAGCATTTTTTTGCCGGAATACTTGCAGCCGGCGCCAAGCAGGTCACAGAACTGGTCGCTCAACATCGCCGACAGGCGCTCGCCGTCCGCATCCTGAAAGAAACGACCGATGCGGGGATGCTTCTGCACACGCTCTACAAAGGTGGCCGTGATCCGGCTGAGCCCATCGTAGCCACCGTATGGCGCCAGCATTTGGTCGTCAGGCATGGCGCCCTGCGCACAACCGGCCGTCAGCGACCACGCTACGACCGGCGCAAAAAAACGCCGTTGACGCTTGTACCAGGCCATCGCTCGCTCCGACAGATGTGTTGACACCTCCGTTGATACGCAGCGACTTTGAAACTGGTTTTCTGCGCCACGCGACGGCGCACGGCCCGGGCCTCCGGGTCGCCGGGTTCGCCGGGGCGACCGCGTCCTAGTTGCTCAGGTAGGCGTTGGTCGCGCGCAGATCATCCTCACCCAAAATGCCGGTCGCTGCTTTCAGGCGAACCTCATTGAGCAAGGTGTTGTAGCGCGCCTGCGCAAGGTCGCGCTGCACTTGAGTTACTTGCTGCTGCGCATTAAGCACATCGAGATTGGTACGCACCCCCACCTCGAGGCCAAGCTTGGTCGAGGCCAACTGCGTTTCGGCCGACTTGAGTGCCTGCTGTTGCGCCGCGACACTCGCGACCCCACTGGTGACGCCCAGATAGGCCTGCCGCACGTTCAGGCCAGCCGTTCGACGCGCTGATTCGAGGTCGTTGCGGTTCTTCTCCACCAATGCCAGCGTTTCACGGATGCGGGCGTTTAGTGAGCCCGTCGTGTCGAACGGAAGATTGAACGACACCCCAATGAGCCCGGAGTAGCTCCACGTTCCACTGCCACTGGTCACGCTGCCCGTGGCCTGTGCATGGCTGACGTTCGCCGTCGCATCCAGCGTCCAGCTCTTGGCTGCCTGAGCCCGTTTGATGTCGTACTCGGATACGGCGAGCGTCTGTTGGGCAATCTGCACCGCATAGGCCTCACTCTCGGCGCGGGTCACCCAGGCTTCCATGCTGCTAGGGGTGGGCAGTGCGACCTGCGCGTTGTTTCTCAGCGTCTTCAACGTCGCCTCGAAGCGCCCGACGACGTTGCGCAGCGCCCAGCGCGTCCGCTCAACTTCATTTCGCGTGAGGATTTCCTGTGCCAGCACCTGGTCGTAGCGCGACTGGGCCTCGTTGGTGTCCACGATCGTGGCGGTACCGACTTCGAAATTTCGTTTTGCCTGTGCCAGTTGCTCAGTAAGGGCCGCTTTCTGGGCGCCCACCAGCGTCACGTTGTCCTGCGCGAGCAAGACGTCGAAATAAGCTTGTGCCACGCGATTGGCAACGTCCATTTCGGCGGCCTTCAATGACAGCTCCGAGAGCTTCACGGCAACGTTCGCCTGTTCGATAGCGGCATTGTTCGCAGGTCGGTACAGTGGCTTGTTCACATAGGCCTGGACACTGGCGGTCAGGTACGCACGGTCTGTTTGCGCCCGCGGTGCGTTGCGGATATGCAAGTCGTAGTAGTTGGCGTTCGCGCCCGCCGCGATGCCGCTGGCAAAACCATTCGCCCCCTCCGCCTGTGTCACACGCTCCCGAGCCGCGACCAGAGACGCGCGCGCCGCGGCCACCGCCGGATCTTGCCCCGCCGCTTCGCGATAGAGCGAGAGCAGATCAGCGCCTTGCGCCGCCAAGGTCGTCCCGGCGATTGCCAAAAAAAGCGCGGCGCTCAGCGTCGAACGGGAGAAAACACGAGGAAAGTGCATTCGATACTCCATCAAAAAGGGCTACGGTGGCGTCCCGAGTCGTCGTCAGTACCGGGGAATGGCGGGATCGACCTGCAGGGACCAGGCATCGATGCCGCCATGCAGATTGATGACCGGGCTGACGCCTTGTTGCTGCAAAAAGTGGGCACATTGCATGCTGCGACCACCATGATGACAAATCACGACTACGGCCTGATCCGGCCTGGTCTGCATGTCGATGACCTCGCGAACGCGGGCGCCGAGCGTGGACATTGGCAGATTGACCGACCCGTCAATACGCGCGGTCTGGAATTCCCACGCTTCGCGTACGTCGAGGAGAATGGCATCGGCCAGCGCGTCTGCGCGTGCCGCCGCGAGCGTTGGCGCGTCAATCTGTTGAACCATCAGAACACGAACGCCGGCGCCTTGGCGGCGTTGGACAGCGGCGCGACGACCGTCTCGAACAGGGTTCGCCCCTGGCGCTTGCCGTCGGTCACCGTTATCAGCTGGGCCTGCATGACCGGTGCCTTGCCGATCACGGCGAATACTTTGCCGCTGGACTTCAGTTGTGCCAGCACGTCGTTCGGCAACACTTCCATGGAACCGGTGAACACGATCACGTCGTACGGTGCCGCGCCGCCCCAGCCGTGCGCACCGTCCCCGGTGATCACGGTGGCGTTGGTCACGCCCGCTGCCGCGAGATTGTCTGTGGCAAATTTCGCGAGCGCCGGATCAATTTCAACCGACGTTACGCGGTTTGCCCGCGCGGCGAGCAGCGCCGTGAGATAGCCACTACCAGTGCCGACTTCGAGGACATGCTCATCGCCTTTCAGGCCCAGGTCCTGAACGACACGCGCTTCCATCTTCGGTGTCCACATCCGTGCCGTAGCGGAAATCGGCGTCAGCGGCGTTTCGACATCCATCAACGCATATTCACGTTGCGGTGCCGGGACAAACTGCTCGCGTTTGATAACGTGCAACAGATCGAGCACGTCGGTGTCCAGCACGTCCCACGTGCGGATCTGCTGCTCGACCATATTGAAACGGACTTGTTCGATGTTCATCACTGATTGCTGCACCGCAAAAGGCGCCCGAGTTTTCTCTGTGAACTTGCCATTTTAGCGGTCAGACCCATTAACTGACTCGCGGTCATTTATCAAAGTTTAGCGGATTGTTGCGCTGGCGCAAGCCGTGCGCGACCCCTGTGGGGCGCACCTGACGAATGGTGTGCGGTCGACGTCATTCCGCTGGTAGCGAGCCCATCGCACCGGCTGACGCCGCCGGCTGCGCCTTGGCCGCCCGCTTTGCGTCCCGACGCGCCTTGAATTCTTCGATCATGGCGTAGATCACCGGCACGACCACCAGCGTCAGCACCGTCGAACTCAGTACGCCGCCGATAATCGACCGGCCCATCGTCCCGTCGCCACCCTCCTCGAGCGCGAGTGCCATGGGCAGCATGCCGAACACCATCGCAGCCGTTGTCATCAGGATCGGTCGCAAGCGAATATGTCCCGCCGCGACGAGGGCTTCGACGATGGATTTGCCCTCGTCGCGCCGCGCCTGGTTGGCGAAGTCGACCAGCAGAATGCCGTTCTTCACCACGAGGCCCATCAGCATGATGAAGGCAATCATGGCGAACATGTTGAAGGTCGTTCGCGTCACCAGCAAAGCCAGCATCACGCCGATCAATGACATGGGCAGCGTGGCCATAATCGCAATCGGCTGCACAAAGCTCATGAACTGCGAGCCCAGCACAAAGTAGATGAAGGTGACCGCCAGTACCAGTGCCACAACGGCATAGCCGAACGAGTCGCGCATGATCTGGTTGTCGCCATCCTGCTGGAAGCGGTAGCCTGGCGGCAGCGAGAACGCTTCGATCAGCTTGTTGACGTCGCTGCCCACGTCGCCCGGTGGCCGCCCCTTGGCGTTGGCGCTGATCGTCACTTGCCGTTGCAGATAGGCCCGTTCAATGCTTTTTGGATTGGAGCTCTCGGCGATCGTGGCTACCCGCTCCAGCGCCAGCGCGTCACCCTCGGGCGCCCGCGGATTGGCCAACGGAATTTGCAGCAATTGCGCCGGGTCGTTGCGTATCGCCGCTGGCAAGCGCACGGAGACATCCACCGAGTTGCCCGACGGCGGCAACCAGGTCACCACCGCGTCGCCAGCCACCAGTGCACGCGAAATGGTGCCGATGGCGGACGGCGTGATGCCGAATTCGGCCGACTCCGCGCGCTTCGGCTGAATCACCAGCGCCGGTACGGCTGCCTTTTCGCTGCTCTCAATATCCACCACACCGTTGATCTTTTCCAGCCGTTCAACGAACTGCTCAGACAGCTGTTTGAGCACGGTCGCATCCGGGCCGACGAACGACACCTGCACGGGCTTGTTCCAACCGACGGAGACCGTCATGCTGGCGATACCCTTCACCGCATCACGGGCCGCATCCTCGATGTCTTTCTGGCTGCGCTTGCGATCGTGGCGCGGCTTCAGCACCACGTTGATCCAGCCGGTGTTCTTGCCACGCCCACCGCCCGCACCGCTATACAGCATGGTGATTTCGGGAATTTTTCTGAGTTCCGCCTCCGCCTGCGCTACCTTGACCGTTGTGTAGTCGAGGCTCGAGCCGACGGGCGTTTCCAGACGCAGGCCAAACTCGCTCTGATCATCCTTGGGTACGAACTCGGTGCCAATCAGCGGGAACAGGAACATGCTGCCGACGAATAGCCCAAGCGCACCGAAGAGGACCGTTTTTCGATAGGCAAGTGCCCAGCGGATCACGCCTTCGTAACGATGCTGCAAGGCCGCCATCTGCTGATCGAACCACGCCAGAAACCGGCCGAGCCACGGCAGCCGCCGGAAGCGGTTGCCCTCCGGATCGGCCCACACCGATGACAACATCGGGTCCAGCGTGAAACTCACGAACAGCGAGATCATCACGGCGACGACCACAGTCACGCCAAACTGGAAAAAGAACAGCCCGATGATGCCGCCCATGAACGCGACCGGCGCGAACACCGCAACAATCGCCAGCGTGGTCGCCAGCACGGCCAGACCAATTTCTTCGGTCGCCTGCAGCGCCGCGTCGTGGTGCGATTTGCCCAGCGCCAGGTGACGCACGATGTTCTCGCGCACCACAATCGCATCGTCGATCAACAGCCCGATACAGAGCGAAAGCGCCATCAGGGTCAGCGCGTTGAGTGTGAAGCCGAAGGCGTAGAGCGCAATAAAGGTCGCCACCACCGAAATGGGTAGCGTGAGCGCCGTGATGATCGTACTGCGCCAGGACGCGAGAAACAGGAATACGATGATGACGGTCAGTACACCGCCTTCGATGATCGTGCGCTTCACACCGTCGACGTTCGCTTTCACCGTCTTCGACTGATCCGACAACACCGTCAGCTCAACATCCTTTGGCAACTCCTTCTTCAGTCGGTCGATCGCCGCCTTGACGCCCTGCCCGACTTCGACGGTATTGCTGCCGCGCACCTTGAGCATGTCCAGACTGATCGCGCGCAAACCGTCGATACGCGCAAAACTCGTTTGTTCCTTGTTGCCGTCGATGACGGTCGCGACGTCACCCAACCGCACTTGCAGCCCATCGCGCCGCGCGACGACCAGATTGGCGAAGTCCGCGACCTGCTTGAAGCGAGCATCCACCCGCACCGATTTGTCACTCTGCCCAACGATGATGTTGCCCACCGGCGCGTCGATGTTGTCGCTGCGGATCGCCGCGAGGACTTGATCGACACCGATGCGCCGGGCGCGCAGTTTCGCCGGGTCGGGTTCGATCTGGATTTCGCGCGTGGACGAGCCGTTGATGTTGACCGTCGCCACGCCCGGCACGTTTTCCATGCGGCGACGAATCACCTCTTCCACCAGATACGAAAGGTCCGGAAGCGTTCGCGTTTTCGATGTCACGCCGAGTGACACCACGGCGCGATCATCGTCGCGGTTCGCCTGGGAAACAAACGGGTCTTTGGCCTCCTTTGGGAAGCTCGGTCGGATCTGCGCGAGCTTGTCGCGCATCTCCTGCATCGCAACCTTGATCTCGGTACCCATCGCGAATTCCACGATGACCACCGACGAACCTTCCCGCGAGCGCGACGTAATCTTTTTCACGCCGTTGATCGAGTTCAGCGCGTTCTCAATGGGTTTGGTCAGGTCGTTTTCCACCGCCTGCGGGCTGGCGCCGGGGTAGGCCACCACGGTAAACGCAAACGGCAGGTTCACCTCGGGCATCGCGTCGATCGGCAGACGGAAATACGACACCGCGCCCATCACCATCAGCGCGAGCATGACCATCGTGCAGAACACGGGGTTCTTGATGGCAACGCGAGTCATCCACATGATGCGTCCCGCCTACTTGCTGTTGCTGACGGTGCTGGCGGTTGGCGCAGCCGGTGGTGTGCTGCCTGGCAGTGCGACCTTCTGGCCTTCCACCGGCTCAGTACCGCGCAGCGTCAGGACGGTGCTGCCCGCCGCCAGTCCGTCCGCCACGGGCACCAACGCGTTGGTCTCACCCGCCGAGGGCGCGAATTTGACGCGGCGCTGCGTCGCCTTGCCGTCCTGCACCGTCCAGACGTAGCTGCCATTGACATCGGTTTTCATGGCGATGCGCGGCACGGCAATCGGCACGGTGCGCTGGCTCAACCGCAGATGGCCGGAAAGAAAGGCGCCCGCCGGCACGGTCGTCGCGGCCGGCAAGGCGAACCGCGTTTCCACAGTCCGCGCCGCGCTGCCAGTGGTGGGGATGATGCGCGTCAGCGTGCCCTCCACCGCATTGCCGCCCGCGTCGAGCTGAAAGCTTGCTTTCTGGCCCGTTTTCAGTTCGGCAACGCGCTCGGCGGCAATCGGCACCACGACCTCCAGCGAGGTCGGATCGAGAATTGTGAATACGGCCATCTCGCCACCGACGCGCTCGCCCGGCTCGACGGAGCGCTTGGCGATCACGCCCGAGAGCGGGGCGATGAGCGCGGTCTCGGCCAGCGCGGCGCGCGCAATATCCAGATTGGTTTTCGCGGCGTCGAACGCAGAGCGCGCGGCGACGTAGTTACTGTCCGCGCTGTCGAGTGCGGCCTTCGAGATAAAGCCACGATCCGCCAGCGAGCGCTGCTGCGTGCGGCTCGATTCGGCCACCGTCAGCGCAGCCTGCGTCTGCTTCAAGGTCGACTCGCGCTCGACAATACGCAGGCGCAGTTCGTCACTGTCGACCACGCCCAGACGCTCGCGCGACTGCACCGCGTCGCCTGCGCGCTTGCTCACCTGCGTCAAAAAGCCGGCATGCCGCGAGCGTACGATGGCCTGCCGCGCTGCGTCCACTGTGCCAGCGACGGCCAGCGATTGCGTTAGCGTCGCGGGGCCGGCCACTGCCACGTCCGCGGCGGCGAGCATGAGGGTGATGTCGGCTGGTTTTTGATCGGCGCCCTTGCCCTCCGCCGCCTTGGCCGACGACGCTTTCAGTGCGCCGTTCTTGGCTGCCCACCAGCCCCCGCCGGCTGCTACCAACAGCACGACAGTGCCCGCTGCGATCCAAACAGACTTTTTCATCAACCACTACCGGGCCAGCGCCCACCCTTTGTAATCTGGTGGCGCAACGTTAGTGGTTTCGGCCCGGCGTTGCAGCCGCAGTGCGACCAAGCGCCTGGATTGCGGCGCGAGTGGCGGGTACGCCGCCAAACGATACAGCTTATGCACCGCAACAACCGTATACAGGCCTTTGCGGCGATAAAATGACTAAAGTCGACTTTTACAATTTTCCCGCTTAGCTGACTGCTGATAGGTCGATACACGCAAAAAGCTGATCGCGCGGCGTCATTTTTCGATGTCATACGCGCCCGATCACGCCTTGGCGCCCGATTGCGGATCGTCGCCGGCCGCCGTTGCACAAATAAGCGGCACGTCGCTGGTAAAATTAAAGGTTACCCCCATTTCTTGTGATGCCCTATCAACGGGCGCGCCCGCCCGGCACCCGGCAAGATTCGCCACCGCCGTTGCACTACTGCGCAAGTTTGGGACAAGGGCCTGCTGAGCGCTTGCGCGCCCGTACGCCCGGCATATTGTTGACCGCGCACGCGCGCGGTGCCCTGCGCGCAACCCGCCGGGGCACCGGTCGCACGTAAATGGAACTCATCACGCATGGCAAAAGCAAAATCAAAACCCGTCGGCAAAGTCACCAAAGCCCCGAAAGCCGGAAAGCCGGGCGCGAAACCCGGCGTCGCCAAATCCAAGGCGGCGCCCAAAGCAGCCCCCAAGTCTGCTGCCAAGCAAAAGTCGACGAAAGGTGTGGCTAAGGCCAAGCCCTTGAGCAAGGCCGCGAGCAAGGCCAAAGCGGCCCCGCGCCCCACCGCGGCCAAAGCCAAAGCAAAGCCGGGCGCCAAACCCGCCACCAAAGCTAAACCTGCCGCAAAGGCAGCGGCCAAGGTCACCAAGCCGCAAGCGAAGACCGGCAAGGCCAAGCCGGCGGTAAAAGCCAAGGTCGCGCCAAAGCCCACCGCCAAGCCCACCGCCAAGCCCGCCGCAAAACCTGCCGCGAAGAAAGTCGTGGCAAAAGCCATCGCAAAGGCGCCCGCCGCAAAAACTCCAGCCAAGATCGTCGCCAAGACGTCGGCCAAGGCAACCCCGATCAAGGCACCAACCACCCAGGGGGCGACCGTCGGCAAACAAGCCGCCATTGCGGGCAAAGCTGGTAAGCCTGCAGCACCGGCCAAGGTCGCCGCTGCGGCGAAGCCACCCGTGAAGGCCCCGGCCAAAGCGGTCGCACCTGCGGCACAGCCGGCCGCGCCGGCGCCGGTCGCCGTCAAGACCGGAAAACCGGGCCGTCCACCGAAAAACGCAGTGGAGCCCGTTGTCGAAGCGGCTGCGGCAGCCGCCACACCTGCGCCCGTCGCGATCAACCCGCTGACCGGCAAGCCGAAGACACGCAAGCAGTTGTTGCTGGAGAAAAAGCAACAAGCGCTCATGGATGCTCTCGCTCCATTCAAGACCGTTGATGCAGAAACGCGTCGCCTGCGCCTGAAAACGCTGATCACCCTCGGCAAAGACCGTGGGTATTTGACCTACGCCGAGATTAACGACCACCTCCCCGACGATTTGGTCGACGCCGAAGCGATCGAAAGCGTCGTCGCGATGATCAACGACATGGGCATCCAGGTGTTCGACGAAGCCCCCGCTGCCGAAGAGTTGATCATTACGGAAACGGCGTCGGCCGTCGCTGACGACGATGTGGCGGAGGAAGCCGAGCAGGCCATTTCGCAATTGGACAGCGAATTTGGCCGCACCACCGACCCGGTCCGCATGTACATGCGCGAAATGGGTACGGTGGAGCTGCTCACACGCGAAGGCGAAATCGAAATCGCCAAGCGCATTGAAGACGGCCTGAAGCACATGGTGCAAGCAATTTCCGCTTGCCCGATGACCATTGCGCAGATCCTCGAGCTCGCCGACAAGATCGAAAAGGACGAAGCGGTGGTCGACGACATCGTCGATGGTCTGGCCGGACTTGAACCGCCGGAGCCGGCGCCCGCTGCTGCTGCCGACGACGGTGACGAAGACGAAGAGGCCGAAGAAGAAGAGGAAGAAGACGAGGAGGCCACGGCCGCCATCTCGGCCGAACAGCTCGCCAAGCTGAAGGCCATGTCGCTCGAAAAGTTCGCCACCATTCGCAAGAACCACGCGAAGCTGCTCGCCCACATTGAAAAGGGTGAGTACAAGAACGAGAGCTACGTCAAGGCGCAGAAGAAGATCAGCGAAGAGATGACTGATATCCGCTTCGCCGCAAAGATCGTCGAGCAACTCTGTGATTCAGTGCGCGGTGAGGTGGAGAAAATCCGCGGGCACGAGCGCAAGCTGCAAGAGCTCATGGTGCTCAAGTGCCACATGCCGCGCGACTACTTCCTGAAGTTGTTCCCGGAAAAGTCGATGGACCTCAAGTGGGTCGACCGCGAGATCGCTGCCGCCAAGCCGCACAGCGACGCCTTTGCCAAGAACCGTCAGGCGCTGGTTGAGCGCCAGGAAGCGCTGATTGAACTGCAGAAGAAAGTCAACCTGCCGCTGCAGGACTTCAAGGACATCTACAAGCAAATGTCCTCTGGCGAAGCCAAGTCGCGCAAGGCGAAGAAGGAAATGACCGAGGCCAACCTGCGTCTCGTAATCTCCATCGCCAAGAAGTACACCAACCGCGGACTTCAATTCCTCGACCTCATTCAGGAAGGCAACATCGGCCTGATGAAGGCGGTGGACAAGTTCGAATACCGTCGCGGCTACAAGTTCTCAACCTACGCCACGTGGTGGATTCGTCAGGCCATCACCCGCTCGATCGCCGATCAGGCGCGCACGATCCGTATACCCGTGCACATGATCGAGACGATCAACAAGATGAACCGCATCTCGCGGCAAATCCTGCAGGAAACGGGCATCGAGCCGGACGCACCGACGCTCGCCGCGCGCATGGAAATTCCGGAGGACAAGATCCGCCGCATCATGAAGATCAGCAAGGAGCCGATCTCCATGGAAACGCCGATCGGTGACGACGATGACAGCCACCTGGGTGACTTCATCGAAGACACCAACACGCTCACGCCAGTGGACGCCGCTGTGCAGGACAGCCTGCGTGACCTGTGCAAGGAAGTGCTCGACACGCTCACGCCACGCGAAGCCAAAGTGCTGCGCATGCGCTTTGGTATCGAGATGAACACGGACCACACGCTGGAAGAAGTCGGCAAGCAGTTCGACGTCACCCGCGAACGCATCCGCCAGATCGAAGCCAAGGCGTTGCGCAAGCTGCGCCACCCGAGCCGCGCTGAGCGACTCAAGGGATTCGTCACCGAGGCGTAAGCGCTTCTCGTGTCGGACGAAATAAAACGGGCCTTCGGGCCCGTTTCTTATTTTTTTGCGTGTCGGTACGCTCTAAGCATCCGTCGTTCGGTCCCGTCAGTCATCTGCCCGTCGTTCGCGCCGTCCGTTCGCGGTGAGCCCGTCGAATCATGAACGCCGTGGCTATCAGGCGCGGGACGACCGGAGAAGCCCTTAGCACCGATGCGATAATTCTTTCAGCAGTGGGCCGTTAGCTCAGTTGGTCAGAGCAGAGGACTCATAATCAAGAGGCCAGAGCGATTAACCGTCACTTTTTTCGGACTGGTTGCTTGATTCCAACGCTTTGAAATCAAGCACTTACAGCGTTCTGGCGATTTCGCCGGATTGCTACCGAGGAAGTTGGCGGCAGGTCGCTTGCTACGTTCTTGCTACTGAAGGAGAAATGGCGTTTTTTTTCGGCGTCCCTCTGGGGCGCTGAAAGCGCGGAGAGTTGAAGTTGTTTTATGAATGGGCCGTTAGCTCAGTTGGTTAGAGCAGAGGACTCATCGAAATGGTGACCTTGCCGTGAAAGCGGCAATGGAAAAACCGGGTGAACTCAGGGAAACCGTCAGCCAGTCAATGGCCCGGCAATCCTGAGCCAAGCTCGCCGAAGGCAGGTCGAAGGACCGGTAGGCGAGAAGGTGCAGAGACTAGGGTGTGAGGAGCCAATCCGATAAGCACCCCAAGAGCGCCCGGCACCCTAACGCGCGAAGCAATTCGCGGCGAGGGTGGTGAGATAGTCCAGGGAATGAGGAAACTCATGCAAACCTGAATCCTTTGGTCGTTGGTTCAAGTCCAACACGGCCTACCATTCATAAGACAATTGGACCCATGCCCCGCACGCCTTCAAGCTCCGCAGACCGCCCCAAGTGGCTGCGCTTCGAGGCGGGTGACGAAGAGTCGCACGAGCTGTTTGCACCCGGTGCCAACTGGCGCAAGCAGGATCAGTATCCGGCGCTCAAGCCACTGGACAGCTACACGCGCAACGACTACCTGCGTCTGGCCTGGGAACTGTTGCGGCGCATGCCGCGCTACCGCAGGCAATATCGCAAACTCGATCAGCTGGGCATCAAGTCGCCCAGCTTTTTCAAGTCGAGTCCCAAGCATTACTACACCAGCGACAGCCCCCCGGCTTTTCCGGGCTGGGCAACATGCCCGCTGCATGGTCACCAGTGCGAACCGCCCATTGCAGGTCAGGACGAGACCTTCGGCTCCTATATCGCGGCGCAGGAGAAAGCGGGGCAGCCATGGTTCGTGATGAACCGATACCGCTGGGTCATGGACCTGTGGGGGATCACCTACGTGCCGAACCCGGCCACGCATTTCGACCACTTGCGCAAGAGCGGCTTGTTCGGTGCCCCCGCTGCGGCAGTCTCGGTCATCTCCAACGAGGCACCGGCAGACCGCCCGCAAAACATCAGCACTTACCTTCGCGCCAACGAGGTGCTGGTTCGCCTCCGGCTGGACTCCTCGTTCGATCAGCAGGTCGAGTCAATTCGGCAAGAGTTCGAGCAGGCTCAGGCCATTGCGAGAAAGCGCCCACAGCGTGCGCTTGATCCATTGCCGGCCCCCGGCCGAAAGTTGATGGGCAAGGCAGTTCTTCGGGATGAAGACTTCGCGGGCGACTTCTCCCCTCGGGCGGCAGCGAAAGTCGGCCGGGTCTTGCTCAAGCATGTGGAACTGCATCCGTTTTGGCTCAGAACCTGGGACGCACTCGCTGAAGCACGATTAGCGCAAGGCACGCTGAATCCGAGACTGGACCGCGACCTGATCGTCAGGCAATTCCACGCTGACTACGGGCATCTTGACCATCCGACCGGGGGTGCGGCGGGGAAGGCGGCCCAACGGCGCCGCAAGAACACAGACTTGATCGACCTGATCGGAGCCGCCATTGGCTCGTCCGCCATGGTGCCGAATTGGCGGGCCCGCAGCGAGAAGTACATTGAAGAAAGCGACGACGCCTTCCGGCAGATCGTCGCCATGGCCTTCGCGATGAAGGCAGATTGACCGGGCTTCAGGGCGGTGATACGCCGCTCGATAGACGCATCACGAGCCTGGTCAGCATTCGACGGCTTCCGCGTCGTCATCGTCGCCCCACAGTTCGGGCGGCGGTTCCACCGCATTGGACAGCGTGAAGATGTCGCCCAACGGGATTTCCTCGCCGCTCACGGGCGGTGGAGTCGTGATGTCGAAGCCGATGGACTCGAAATAGGCCACCTGACGCTTGTAGGCCTTGGGTTCCAGCAGAACCTGCAAATCGTCGCCGTGTTCCCAGCAGCGGTAGGTTGTGCGGTACATGTGCTTCACGTCGCGGAGGTCCAGCGCGCTTAAACCCGCACGCACTGTCCCGCTGAGATGCAACCTGTCGAAGGCGCTGACCAGTTCGGCCTTCAGCTTGGCGAGGGTCCAATCGCGGGGCTTGGTCATCTCCAAGATTTTCATCTTTGGATAGCGGAGCACGATCTCGGACCGAATCACCGTTTTGGCGAACTCCATGATGGCGTCCCGATTCGGCAAGTTAGACGGCAGGCCTCGCGTGTCGTACAACTGCTTGGCCTTGTCATAGAACTTGTGCGAGGAACTCTGCGAGTGCTGGCTCCGGTAGACCGTTTCGCCGTAGCCATAGGTGGACGTGTCGATTCCCGCGTCAACCATCTTGTGTGCCAGTTCGACCAGCACGCGGCTGATCGGCGTATCTGGCGGCAGGGCCAGATTCACCCCAACGTCCAGTCGCTTCAGTGTCATGCCTTCGTCTGCTTCAATTCGGCGCTTTTCCTGTTCGGAGAATTCGTAGCACCACTTGCAGTGCGTAGCCTTGAATGCACTCAGCACCTGCTCCGGCACGTTGCACGAGCCGAAGACGTTATGGCCTTGTTTGTAGTTGTTGACGCTGCCCTCCACGATCAAGATATTCTTCGAGGGCAGGTGAAGGGCGTGCAGATCTTTATCGGCAAAGTCGCCCGGAACCGACATGCGCCTGGCGCGGGGCGGTCCCGAACGTGCATTGCTGGGTTGCGACGCCTCGCTGTCCATAGACTCCGTCAGGTTGAATTGCGTGGCAGTGGTATCCACAAAAATCATTTTTTCAGTCAACATCTCAATCTCACTTCCTTCATGCCATAGACCCATATTGGTGGTGGTAGGTCTATAAGCTGGTATGTCTCATCAAGTCATACATGGCATATCTGCATAACCAATATGAACAGCTATTCATGTATTACACGGTGTGGTCGCGCCAGGACCCGGCGCAAAATGGTCAAGGTCTACGGCGTCATTTGCTGACCTCCGGCGCTTGAACGCGGGTCACGCCTGATTCGATGAAGGCATCCAGGTCCTTGCGGCGGTATCGCACCGTGCGCCCGTACTTCACGTAGGTCAGCGGGTACCGTTTGGTGCATCGCCAGACCGCCAGCGTTTTGGGGTTCTTCAGCCCCAAGTAGGCTGCCGCCTGGGCCTCGGTCAGCAACTCGTTGTTGATCTCAATCTGCTTCATTCATCGCTCCGTCGTTTCGATGGGTCCAATGTAGGTTTCGGTTAACGAAAAGCGCGCAGTTTGTTGATCTGCAAATCGCACGTTTTGTGGGCGAGAGACCTTGCGAAGGACCACGATGACCGGCATCCAGAACTCGCGTCTGGCGAAGTCACACGGCGCTTGCCACTCCTGATCGCAGGCGGCTAAAACGGTAAAGCGCGAGCCAAAACGGTCACCGACCAGACTGGCCGCTGCGCTCGCGTCTCACTGCGGCATTGCCGCAAATCCCCCACCGCACACATGACAGCCCGTGCCCTTGGCAGCACTGGCCCGCCGCTGCATGCCGTGCTCAACCTCGAAAGGAACGAGAGATGAACCGAATCGGCAAAGGAGAGACGAAATGGCTGTGAAGCTGGTAACCCAAGAGACGCTGACGGACTGCGGCTTGGCCTGCGTCGCCATGGTCAGTGGTCAGTCCCTGGCAACGGTGCGCAAGGTCGCCATCAAGGAGCTGGGCTATCCGAAAGATGGCCCGTACACGACGACCCACGAGAATCTGTTCAAGCTGCTGGCCCATTTCGGCATCGGCCATGGCAAGAAGGCACCGTTCAAGAGCCTGGCTGCCATGCCCTCGCTGGCGATCATGGAGACGCGCAAGATGCCCAGCACGGGCAATTCGCACTTGGTCGTCTTCGAGCGTTTGCCGGACGGCGACGAGCGCGTGCTCGACCCCGGCTTCTGGCTCAAGCAGCAGGAGCGGCGGGACTGGAATCGCATCAAGCTGGACACCTTCGTGCCGGTGCTTCTCGCTGAGCAAGCAGGCTCGCCCAAGAAGGGCACCAAGAAGGCTGCGGCTGAAGTGGTCGAGTCGGCGGGCCCTGACGCGAAGACGGCTGGTGAGGCAACGGCCAAGCCTCCAAAAACGGCAGTGGTCAAGGCGTCGGCCGGGAAGCCCAAACCGGCCGCAAAGAAGAAGGCACCGGTCACGCCGATTGGGTCGGCTGAAGGCGGCGATGTGTCGCCGGCCTTAGACCCGGCGTCCCTCGATGTCGCAGGCGTTGGTACCTCCGAAATGCCCGCCACCGAGATCGGCACAGGCAACGAGTCGTCGGAGTGACCCCCCATGCTGCTGGAACAGTTGCTGATTCAGCCTATCAGGCGAATCGACCTGATCCAGCCATGGCGTGCGGCTGGCAAGAAGGTTGGCGTGGTGGCCGACAGCTTGCTGGCTGGTGCCATGGCGATCCACTTCGCGGACTCCGCACTGGTGTTCAGGTCACCCTTGCGGTTTGCCTGCTGCCAAACTGGCACGGTCATTGGCGTTCGGTCCAGCGGTGCGCCGTTGACGTTGGGCTACCGGTTCGACGTGGTGCCGTCCAAGGATGTTGATGGGCTCTTCGCAGCATGCGAGCCCCGGCTCTCACTGACTCCCGACCAGTGGTCAGGCCTCAGCCGCTTCGGAAAGGCGGAGTCCGTGTTCTTGCTTGCTGACCTGAGTTGCCTCGGCAAGGACTACTTCTTGCGCCTTCGGTTGCTGGACCGGGGTTGGTGCAGCGTCAGTTACCGGCCAGACCTGGACGGTGCCATTGAGTTCTCACCGGAGAACGCGCGAGCGGAGGTTCCTCACGTCGTCGTCCATTCCCCGGTCGACGAGTTCGGCTGGCTGCATCCGGCCAGTGCTTACCCATTTGTTCTGGATGGGCAGTACTGGCGGACGGCGCACCCGCGAGATTGGCCGTGGCCTTCGGCGCGGGCGTGGCGAAGTCAACCAGCTGGTGATCGGTACCGAGACACGATGATGCGAGCCCTCTTGGCGCGCTTCTCGCAACATCACGCCTTACGGCGGAGGCTTGAGGCGCTGGCCGGACCAATTGTGGTGCAAGGGATACCCGAGGGTGTGATCGAAGACGTGCTCAGCGACTTGGGCAGATAGGCTTGTCGATCTGCGGTACTTCTCGATCAACTTGCAAACAGATCGGCAAGGTTGACGTCGCCAGCCTTCGCCGCAATCAATCTAACCTTCTTCGCCTTCAGTGCGTCGAAGCCGTTGACCTTGATCTTGTTGTACTGGTTCGCAGCTGTTCCAAACACCTTCTCCATCCGGGCAACGAACTGCGTCGACGTTGCCTCCGGCACCACGATGTCGATTCGGCGGTCGGGGTGGCATCGCAAGATGTCGTTGAAGTGCTCATCTGCGTTGTTGAACGAATATCCTACGACGACGACGTGTTCAGCCTGCTTGACCCAATCTGACGCTTGGCTCCACAGCTCGATGTACCGGTGGGAAAGAATCGGCTTCAACCGAAGCGGTGGCACCAGGGCTGGAATCACATGCCGTTGCTGTCGAAGGTCATCGGCGCTGACATCAACGTTCGGGGTCACGACTTCTCGAATGAATTTCGCAGGGTCGCAATTGAGGATGTCATCAACCGGAAGCAGGTCGCGTGTATCCATGCGGACGTAATCGCTCAGCCCGCCATGGAAGTAGATGGTTTTCGCGGCGCCGAGGCTCTGCTCCAGGAAGGCGGTGTAGTTCAGCGTGATCGCGCGGAGGTCATCGGGCACCTTGCCGTAGAAGGGCAACGGGCTTGCAGCATGCGCTTCCAGAACCTCCTTCTGCTTTGCGACGAGGTAGGCCCACAGCGCCCATGCGATGTACAGGTAGTTCTTGATGTCGGCAGGCTTGTCGTTGTAGAAGCCCAAAAACTTCTCGATCAGAAGCGTTTCGATGTTGAGCATGTCTGCACCCAGCGCAGCAGCAACCTCATGGCGCTCGGAGCTGAGCCCCAACTTCAAGGTTCTCTTCAGCACCGTCTTGAAGGTGTCGGACAGGGAGAGCTTGTGAATGTCGAGGATCGAGTCGCTGTCGATCAGTTCATCGGCATCCTTTGGGAACACCTCGCGGATCAAGGCCTCGGTGTCGGCATCAAGTTGGCTTTCCTGCGCGATAGTGGCCAGCTTGTTGAACAAGCGGATGATGAGTTCGCCGTGCTTGCGAATGCCGTCTTGTTCGGCGCCAAGATGCGCAATGGCGTCCTGTACCCGCTGAACCATGGCCTTCTGTTCATGGGGCTCCCTGGTTGCGATCTTGTCGACAGCACGGGCGATCATGCTGTTGAAGCTGAATCGCAGTCCCGGGAGCATGTCGCGCAGCGCCGTCTCCACGTCCTTGCCGGGGCCATCGAGATAACGAGTCACGTCGGCCAACAAGGTGTTGGCCAATGGAAAGTCAATACCGGTCGTTCGGTCAACGCCAGCGCCCAAGATCAGAAGGTGTTTTGTCATTCTTTCTCCCTGAAATCTGATGTTCTAGTTACTTCACCAACTCCATCAACTTGCCGAAGCTGTCCACCACGTCGTACTTGACCTGCTCCGGGGCGAACTTCTTGTTGATGTCGTCGAAGAACTTGCGGGCGCACTTGATCTTGGTTTTCTCGATCTCACGCAGCTCCATGCTGGACATGGAGCCCTTGGTCTCTGCCACAAAGTAGACGTGCTTGACCGCGCCTTCCTTGAACGAGATGGCCCAGTCGGGGTTGTAGTCGCCCACGGGCGTGGGGATCAGGAACCCGCGTGGCAGCTTGGCGTAGACCACCACTTCGTTGCTGGTGTCCAGCTCCTTTACGAACTCGCGCTCGATGTTGGAGTCGGTCAGCACGTAGTCGTAGATGTGGCGTTGCAGCTTGTCGCCGGCCTTGCTGAAGTCCTGCTTGGTCAGGCCGGCCGTGAAGATATCGAGGTCGAATTTGTCTTCCACCGGGTCATAGGCCAAGTGCTCGATGATGACCGTGGCCTTCTGCTCGTTAATCAGGCGGATGGCTTCGGCGATGAAGCTCTCTGGGTTGGTCTTGAACTGCGCGAAGACTGCGACGTTCATGCCCTTCAGGATTTCAGCAATCGTGCGGCGGGTGAGTTGCGTGCCTTCGGCCAGCTTGCCGATCAGGTCGTACTTGACGGCCGAGTGCACCGACAGGCGGTTGACCTCAGTTTCCGTGGCCTTGAGCTTGAACGCTTCGCCGGACTTGATGCCGTCATAGGTGACGGCCTCGGCCTGCTCGCCGCGTTGGATCGTGTACTGCAAGGGGGTCACACGAAGGCCCGCGTTTTTGTCGTTCAGGACGGCCACGGCCTTCTGGACCAGCTCGGCCTCTTCGAAGCTGACGCTGTAGGCCGCCTTGCGGTTGATGCGGTTCCACAGGGCTTTGAACTCCTGCTTATCGAAGTTGGCGTTGAGCGGGTTCTTCTTGGGGCGGCGGTCGTCGCCGATCTCGGGCAACTGGTTGGCACTGAACACGCTGTCGATCAGCTGGTAGACCTGGGCCGCATAGGGCTTCAGTTCAGGCGGAAGCTCGGCCAATGTCTCGGCCTTCTTGGCGTCGTGATACGCACCAGAGATGCGGTCGGCATCGTCGGTGTAGTCGTTCTTGAGCAAGTACTTGTAGATCTGCTTGGCCAGCTGCGGGGTGACTTCCACATCGCCGGTGGCCGTCTTCAGCACCTTGCCAGTGAAGAAGGCTTCATCGGCCACCTTCGGACGGGCAGACAGCGAGTCGCTGATGTCCTTCTGCAGCGCCGCAACGAAGTCCTTGTAGCTCTCGCTGGCCACCACGGTGAGCACGTTCACCTCATGGACGATGGCTGGATGGTCCATGCGGTCGCCTTGCTGGTTGACGGACAGGCGCAGGCCGCGGCCGACTTCCTGGCGGCGGGAGATGGTGTTGTCGCTGTGCTTGAGCGCGCAGATGACGAACACGTTCGGGTTGTCCCAGCCTTCGCGCAGCGCCGAGTGCGAGAAGATGAAGCGCACCGGCTCGTCCAGTGACAGCAGGCGCTCCTTGTTCTTCAGGATGAGGTCGTAGGCCTCCACGTCGTTGGACAGGCCCGCGTTTTCGCCTCGCTTCTCGATGTCTGGGTCAACGTCGCGCTTGGTCTTCTTGTCGATGGAGAAGTAGCCGCTGTGGGTCTTCTCGGCGGTGATGCCCTTGAGGTACTTGACGTAAGCCGTCTCGTCCAGGTCCAGCATCTCGTTGAGGTACAGGTTGTATTCCTCTTCGAAGATACGGGCGTATTCCCCTTTCTCGTCGGGCTGCGAGTAGTCGCGGTACTTGGCTACCTCGTCGATGAAGTACAGCGTCAGGACCTTCACGCCTTGCTGGAACAGGGCCTGCTCCTTGTCGAAGTGGGCCTTGATCGCCTCGCGAATCTGGATGCGGCGCAGTGCGGCCTCGGTCACGTCGCCGGTGGCATCGCCCACCGTCAACTGCAGCCCGTTGGTGAAGCTAAGGGTGTCGGTGTTGGCATTGATGTCCGACACCACGAAGCCGTCGCGGTACTGGTCCAGCCCGTTAGAAAAGCCGTCTGAGAAGAGGTTGTCGCCCTTGGACAGCTTCTTGACCACGCGCTTGATGTTGCCGCCTGCCAGCTTCTGCTCAAACTCGACACGGGCCTCGGGCGGCTTCTTGCTCGAAATCTCGATCGATTGCAGGTACAGGTAGCCGGCGGTGCCCGCCAGCCCCTTCACCGCAATGCCGCGCACGGCGATCTTCTTCACCAGCTTCTGGTTGTAGGCGTCCAGCGCGTCCAGGCGGTGAATCTTGTTGTGCGTTGTTTTGTGCGTGGCGGAGTAGCGCAGCACCATCAAGGCCTTGAACTCCTCCAAGGACTTCAAGGTCTGCGCGCCTTCCATCTTCTGCGGCTCGTCCAGGATCAGGATGGGCCGGTTCGCGCTAATGACGTCAATCGGGCGGCGGGACTGAAAGTCGTCCAGCACCTCGTAAATTCGGCGGTTGTCGGCACCACGGGCGGCAAAGGCCTGCACGTTGATGACCATGACGTTGATGCCCGCATCCGAAGAAAAGCTCTCCAGGTGGTGCAGTTGCTTGGAGTTGTAGATGAAGAAGCGTGCCTTCTTTTGGTAGGTCTCTAAGAAGTGCTCGGCGGTGATCTCCAGCGACTTGGCCACGCCCTCACGGATTGCGATGCTGGGCACCACGATGATGAACTTGCTCCAGCCATAGCGGCGGTTCAGTTCGAAGATCGTCTTGATGTAGCAGTAGGTCTTGCCTGTGCCCGTTTCCATCTCCACGTCGAGGTTGACGCGGGCGACCTTGTTCTTCACCAACACGTCGGACACGGGAAGGTTCTGGCCGCGTTGCACCTGCTGGATGTTGTCCAGCAAAGCAAGGTCGGTCAGCGCCAGGTCTGCGTTCTTGAAGCCGGAGTCGGAAAACAAGTCTTCCGTGCCCTTCTTGGCTTGGCCGGGGTCGATGCGATAGGTGATGGCCTCCGCAGATGCGGGTGGCTGGCCCTTGAAGCAGTCCACCACGGCTTGCACCGCCGCCGACTGGTAGGCTTGGGTCTTGAACTTGAGTTTCATCGCCAGCCCTTCAGATGCACTTCACTTCGGTGGCAGGCGACAGCAGCTTGAAGATTTGCTCCACGTTGATCTTGACCGAGCTGTCTTTGAAGCCAGCATCGCGGAACACCACGCGCAGCGGCTGCACCTTGGCCAGCTCTTTCACGAAGTCTTCATCGACACCGCCGTGACCATCGAAGCAGGCGACCAGCGCATTGCCGTCCACAAGGAAAACATCCTTGCCTTGGATGGTCTGCTTGGCGATGGGCAGCGCAAGGTCAACGCCCCAATCGAGCATCACTTGGAACAGCAGGTCTTCTGGCGTGCGGTCGTCCTTGATGTTGTCTACCAACAGGTCGATCTGGCCAATCTGATGCTGGTCTGGCGAGTAATAAACGTCAGACATATTTGACGTATCGACCTGCACAGCACGGAAACCAACATCCTTGCGCCAGCCCTCGCTGCAGTTTCCCTCCAGAACCTGCTTGCCTGCTCGCCGCAATCTCTCCTTGCTGATATCTGATATCTTGGAGAACCCCTCTTGGTCACAACTCTCTGGCAACTGAACCAGAATGAAGCGGCGATTACCCCCATCTTCCGCGTTCTGCTGCATAACAGCGTGCGCGGTACTTCCACTTCCAGCAAAAAAGTCGAGGATGAGATCATCACCTGCAGAGGCCAGTGCGATCATTCGCTGCAAAAGTCTTATTGGCTTTTTCCCATTTGGGAACTCGATATTCCCTTCTTTGGTGAGGTTGTTATAGTCAATGTCATCCCAAAGCGACCCAACCTTGTCTAGGTAGTAATAGACACCATCAATCTTCTGAACAACATCCGAAAGAAACATGACCATGTTTCTTTGATCACTCGTGGATCCCGCTTTGTATAGGACCTCGATGACTGTTCCCTCGTTACGTCCTTTTATCGGTGAATACTCACATCCGTACATTGGGAAATCTGTATTTCTTGTCTCCTTGATGACTGTTTGTCTGACACTACTTTGGGCATTGGTTGTGCGGAAAATCTTGTCCGCATATTGGTTATATACATCTTCCTCTGCAAGCTTATTTGCTCTCGCAAAAGCTTGAATTGACATTGTTTCGAGGGTCTTGTAGCCGAAGAAGCGCGCACCCTTGTTGGCATCCTCCTTGATTAAAACTTTGTCTGCCAACTTGGTGATGATGGAGGTGTACTTCCAACTCTTCCCATCTTGCTCATAAGCACGAATCCGATCAGACAACTTCGTTTTTATGTAGACTGGATTCAGCTGCAAGCTCTCTTTGTTCTTTGCAAAAGCCCAGATAAATTCCGTGGTGTCCTTGAGGCTCTTCCCCTCCGAACTTCCGGAAACTCCTCCCACCTTTGTCTTGACCGTAATAATATTTACAAAGTTGTCCTCGCCGAACACCTCTGAACACAACTTCCCAAGCGTATCCACTTCGTTGTCGTCAATGTGGATGAATGCAATGCCATCGTCGCGCAGCAAACTTGATGCCAGCTTCAGTCGCGGATACATCATTGAAAGCCAATCCGAATGAAATCGACCATTGGACTCAGTATTGGCCACAAGGCGATTTCCAGACTCATCCCTTTGATTGGATCGCTTTAGAAACTCGTCAGCTGAAACCGAGAAGTCATCGTCATAGATGAAGTCATTACCCGTGTTGTAGGGCGGGTCGATATAAATCAACTTCACCTTTCCCAGGTACGTCTCCCGCAAGAGTTTCAGCGAATCGAGGTTGTCCCCCTCGATGAACAGGTTCTTCGTGGTCTCAAAGTCCACACTTTCATTCCTGCGGGGCCGAAGCGTCTTGGCGATTGGGGCATTCGCAGTTAGTAATGCCTCCCGCTTGCCAGGCCAATTCAAGTGATAGCGTTCTTGAGGCCCCTCCACCAGCGACTCGGAGAGTTCTTGGCGCAACTGATCAAAGTCCACTATCAGCTTCAATTCGCCGTCTTCACCCCTGGCCTCGGTCACGCAGCCTGGAAACAAATCACGAATGCGGGTGATGTTTTCTTGGGTCAGATTTGTCGAATGCATTTTTAGTTTTTCCATATATTTCCTCTAGTCGCTGCTTTGCCTTCGAGAGGCTTCAGCGGCTTAGTTGTTCAAGTTCAGCTCTAAGTTGGCGCAGGTTGGAATTGATTTCTACCTTGCGGTTGAATTGCTTCTCTTTGGCAAGACTGGCCTCGGTCTTTGCCACCTCTTTGGCCTTTGTCATCACTGCCTCTGTCCGCGCAATCAAGTTGCGCAAAGGCTCTTGAGTTCTCGGGGCTATCGGCACAAGTCGGTGCAGCACCTGCTCATAGAGTCCAGCAAGATCGAGAGCGAGAGGCAGCGGCACACGCTCGGCGGTGGCGGGCATCCATCCTGATTTGAAGTACTCGGAGCAAACCCAGCTTGCAGCATCCGCTTCGCTGGGCCGCTTGTAAGCGGCGATCACCTGCGTTCTGGCATCGGCTCCTTGGCCTTGAGTCAGCTCAAAGATGATGGGGAATTGCACTGCGCCGTCGATGCAGCGGAGCACGTCGTGGTGCAGCTCAGCGGTTTTCAACTGGATTGCGAAGACTTGAATCTCCGGCACGCCTGGTTTGGCGGCCAGATTGATCGTCTCTGGCGCCAGCTTGTAGCGCCAGACGATCTGATCCACCTGCTCCACGAACAAGTCTTTCAAGCGGGTGTTTGCGCCGCTGTGCTCGTAAATCTTGTTCTTGGGCAGTACGCGGCCAAACTCCGCTTGCTTGGGGTAGGCGAACAAGGCGCTCATCCCGCCTCCTGGATCACCAGGAAGGTGATGAGTTCGAAGTCGTCCAGGCCAGAGATGGTGTTGGTCAGTGCCGTGGTCTTGCCGCCGGTGAACAGGCTGTCCAGATCCTTCTCTTCCTTCACCTCGATCATGGAGCGAATCGCCTTACCCAGAAGATCGGAGTACACCTGCATCTGTCGGCCTTCGGCTGTCTCCTCGTTGAAGAGCTGAGTCGCCAGCGGGATCGGCTTGTCTTGGCCCTTGCAGCAGGTGCGAGCCAAGTCCAGCAGGCGCTTGACCTCGGTGTGGTCGTGCACCACATGGCCAGCTCGGTCGATGTAGACGAGGTAGTAAGGGTGCAGCCGGTTGTGCTGATTGACGTTGACCCCCGTGTTGAGGTTTCGCAGCGTGAAGATGACGCCGGGGTACAGGCCCATGGCGGGCTTTGCCGGCACCACGGCATGCATGCCGTTGGGCACGTTGCCTAGCTCGCCATGCTCCTTGACGTAGTTCAGCAAGTCCATGCGGAAGTCGTTGAGGCCGAGGTCGGTGATGGATACGCCGGTCGTCAGGTCTTCCAGCTCGATGACTTCATCTTGCAGGCGGCGCAGCTGCTCCTTGCGGTACGACACGTCGTTGGCTTGCGCGGACAGCACGTTGTCGTCGCCGGTGGCGGTCACGTCCGCAATCATCATGCGGCTCTCCACCCGGTCCTTGAGATTGATGTACTCGTCGAGGGTGATGTCGGGCCAGTAATTGACCAGCTGGATGCTGGTGTTGGGCGAACCGATGCGGTCCACGCGGCCAAACCGCTGGATGATGCGGACGGGGTTCCAATGGATGTCGTAGTTGATGAGGTAGTCGCAGTCCTGAAGGTTTTGGCCTTCAGAGATGCAGTCCGTACCGATCAGCAAATCGACCTCGGCGGGCTCGCCTGGTAGCACAACGGCTTTCTCCTTGGAGCGCGGGGAGAACAGCGTCAGCAACTCCTGGAAGTCGTAGCCCTTCTTCAGCGTGGACTTCGGCGCGCCCTTGCCGGTCACTTTGGCGGTGTGCAGACCATGGGCTTCTTGCAACACGGGGGCGAGGTTGGCATAGAGGTAGTCGGCCGTGTCTGCAAAGGCGGTGAAGATCAGCACCTTCTTGTTGCCAGGGTTGATTGGGTTAGCGATCTTCTCCAGCACATGCGCCTTGAGGTGTTGGAGCTTGGCGTCGCACTCTGGTGTGATCTTGTTCATCGAGGCCAGCAGCGTGTCGATGAGTTCGAGGTCGCCCTTCAGGTCGCGCTCCCACGACGGCAGGTCCATGTCGCCGAGGCTGATCTTGACCTTGCCACCGATCTCGCCGGATTCATCGTCGAGGATCGGAAGTTCGTCGTCGTCGCCTTCAAGGTTCGCCAGAACTTCGGTCAGATCACCCACGCTGGCCGACGCGCCCGACTGGTTGAAGGTGGCAATCTTCGCCAGGGTGCCTTGGTGATTGCGGCGCAAGGCGCTCAAAGTCAGCCGGAATGATTCGACCGAGCTTTCCAACCGCTTGAGCAAGTTCACCGTCATCAGGGCCTGGAGGCTCTTCTCGCGGTCGGCTTGCTTGAGGGTGCCTTTGCCGCCGACCTTGGTGTCGTAAGCCTCTTCGTACTTCTTGAGGCGACTGGGCAGGATGTAGCTGACCGGTGCGTACACCGACAGCTTCAGCAAGGACAGCTGGGCAAAGATGTCGTTGAAGCCCATCACGTCCGTGCGTGCGGTCAGCGGGCTGTGATACGACAAGGGTTTGCGGCGCTCGGGGAATTGGCCGATGTCCTTGGTGTCGTAGAAGGTCTGGATGTGTTTGCGCGAGCGTGCAATGGTCACGCTGTCCAGTAGCTCGAAGAAGTCGAAGTCCAGCGAGTCGAGGATGGCGCGTGCGGTGCGCTCCTCGGGGGGCAGCTTGGCCCAGTTGTTGAACGCGGTCTGCGCGCCACGGAAGATTTCTTCGACGCTCTTGCCCGTCTTGAGCTTCTTGCTGAGGATTTCAGAGTCACCCTCGTAGGCCAGCGCCAGCTGATTGCGCAGGTCGGCAAAGCGGTTGTTGACAGGGGTGGCTGACAGCATCAGCACTTTGGTCTTCACGCCTTCCTTGATGACTTTGTTCATCAGCTTCTGGTAGCGCGTCTCCTTGTCCTTGTAGGCGTCGTTGTTGCGGAAGTTGTGGGACTCGTCGATGACCACGAGGTCATAGTTGCCCCAGTTGATCCGGTTCAGCGGCGTGCCGAAGGATTCGCCGCTGGTGCGGCTGAGGTCTGTGTGGCAAAGGACGTCGTAGTTGAAACGGTCCTTGGCGAAGATGTTGGTCTTGAGGTTGCGGTTGTAGTTGAGCCAGTTGTCGGCCAACTTCTTGGGGCATAACACCAGGACGGACTTGTTCCGCAGCTCGTAGTACTTGACCACGGCCAGCGCCGTGAAGGTCTTGCCCAGGCCCACGCTGTCGGCCAGGATGCAGCCGCTGTAGGTTTCCAGCTTGTTGATGATGCCGGTGGCTGCGTCTCGCTGGTAGTTGAAGAGCTTCTTCCAGATCAGCGTGTCTTGGTAGCCGGTGCGGTCGTTGGGGAGCACGTCCTCGTCGATCTCATCCAGAAACTCGTTGAAGATGTTGTAGAGCATCAGGAAGTAGATGCTCTCGGGCGAGTTCTCCTGGTACACCGAGGCGATGTGTTCGCAAATTTGCGTGGTCACGTCCTCCAGCTTCTCGGGATCGTTCCAAATCTGGTCGAACAAGCTGAGGTAGGTGGCGGCGAAGGCGGGCTCGTCCATCTTGTTGACGAGGTTGGACACCGCGTTGCCTTGCTGGTAGCCGAGGTCCACAGCCGTGAAGCCGTGGAGCGGCATGTAGGCGGTGTCTGCGCCGCTGGCCTGGACCACGGCGAAAGGCTGCATGGGTGCCTTGGTGCGGTTGCTCTTGAACCGCGCCTTGCGGCGCATCCAGTCGGCGCATTCCTTGGCAATGGCGCGTTGGGTCAGCTTGTTGCGTAGCTGAATCTCGAATTCGCTGCCGTACAGGCTGCGTTCGCGGTCGAGTTTGGGGATGTGGAATTCCTTGCGCTCTTTGCGAATCTTGTCGGTGACCTCGCTGGCCGTGAAAGTGGGGGAGGTGAAGATGAAGCTGAGTTCGTCGATCTTCTCCAACTCGGCCTTCAAGGCCTCGAAGGCGTACATCGAGAAGCACGAAGCGGCGATCTTCAGCCGTGACTTAGGCTTTAGCGTCGCCTTGAGGTCGTCACCCAGCAACCGGGTGATGTTGTCAATCAGTTCCATGTTTCTTCTTCCGCTCCCCAGCGTTGACCGGCGCATCGGGCGCGGCTTCCAAGCCGTGCTCTTGCGCGTAGGCCAGAACCAGCACCTCGATCATGGACGCGACGGATCGGTGTTCCCGTGCCGCCGCCAGCTTCAGCAACTGCTTGATGTCTGCTGAAGTGCGGATAGACAAGGTCTCATCCTTCAGTCGTTTCATGGTCGTGCACCCAAATGGTCTTGTCCTGCAAATGTACTGCGTTTTGCGGGCATTGGGTGCCGTGGCGGTCGGTGGACCGCCACGATGATCCATCAGTGGTGCATTTACTTGGCTCGGGTGAACTGCCAGGCGGTGTCGAAAGGCAGGATCTTGCGGATCGGAGGCAAGGGGTCGTAGTAGTCGAAAGCGCGGATGCGGCCTTGGACCACGACGCGGCCGGTGTCGTAGACGTTGACGATCAGGCCGCACCAGAGGTCAAAGCGGGTGTAGTGGCCCATCCGCTGCTTTTCGGTGATGTAGACCTTGTTGGCCCGGAAACGCCGTTCGATGTATTGAGCGGTGCTCATAGATAGCTCCTGGTAGATGCGGGAAATTCCGCCCGGAGCCTTTACAAGACAGCACTACAGAGACAGAAGCATGGTTGGCCAGGGCGCCTTCTGCCAATTTGCGATAGCCAATGTGTATCAATGAAGTGAGTGCAACACCATGCCAAGCAAGCTGTCGAAATGGGGTAACTCGCTCGGTGTTCGAGTGCCGAGCCATATTGCCGAGCGGGCCGGTCTGCAATGCGGCGACCACCTCTACATCCGTCTGCTCGATTCGGGCGACATTCTGGTGAGGGCGGCTCGTCCGAGCGCGGTCCCACCGGGCTACGCCGTCCCGAATGGCAGCTCGCCCATCCCTGAGGCCAAGTCGTCTGATGACGGCAGCTGGGATGTGTGGTGATTTCTGGTTCGTCTGAAGCGAAGTCATACCGAGATTGCGGCCGGTTTCGCCCCGCGCTACTGTGACGACGCGGCGGTGGCTGACTTCAACTGGTCAGCCGCGCCGCGCAAGCAAATCTGCCGATCGCTGCCGGTCACCCCCAAGGGCTGAGACGTTTTGTCTCAGCCCTTTGTCGTTTCTGGCGGGCAGGTTGGCGCAACCCCATCTGAAGGAAACCCCATGTCTCAAGAATCCGCCATGCCGCCCAAGGCAGGCCCTGCATCGCCCAACGATCCACTGCCCATCGCCATCCACCTGCCCGTGCTCTTCGAGTTGGGCGATGTCGTCGCCACGCCACCCGCGCTGCGTTTGATTGAAAAGCGCGGTGGGAGCGTCCTCGACCTACTGCGCCGTCACCAGCGGTGCGAGTGGGACGCCATGTGCGCGGAGGATCGCAATGCCAACTGGCAGGCTGTTTTGTCCGGAGAGTCGCGCATCTTCTCTTCGTTCGACATCGGCAAGGAAGGCGACCCGGCGGTCGTGTGGGTCATCACCGAGTGGGACCGGTCGGTCACCACGGTGCTGCTGCCCAGCTGCTACTAACCCCAAATCACCGTCCGCAGGCCGCAGCGCAAAGTTGCGGCCAGTTCATTCCGCCGTGCCGCGTTCGCGCCGCACGGCTTTTTTGTCGCTGCGTTCGTAGCGATAGCACGCACTTATCACTACCAAAATGACCACCAAAAAGCCGCACGCATCGGCTGGCACCAAATCGCCAGCGTCGAGCGAAGAATCCGCCGCCAGTACCGCAGCCAAAACGGCAGAGAAGCCGCCGACCGGCTCCGTGGCTGGCTATGTCGCCTCTGCCAGCTCGACAGCCACCAAGCGGGCCTATGCCAGCGATGTGCGCCATTTCATCCAGCACGGCGGGGCCATACCGGCAACTCCGGCAATGG
Organism: Burkholderiales bacterium; assembly: GCA_016790165.1. GTDB lineage: Bacteria > Pseudomonadota > Gammaproteobacteria > Burkholderiales > Casimicrobiaceae > Casimicrobium. Next base: position 296,816 of record JAEUPL010000001.1, on the reverse strand, counting down.
TGGCGGAGTACTTGGCGAAGTTAGCCCCGGCCATGAAAGTGGCGACGCTGGAGCGGCGCTGCGTGTCCATCGCACAGGCCCACCGCGACCAAGGGCTGAAGTCGCCGACGCGGGCCGATGTGGTCGTGGCGACCATGAAAGGCATCCGTCGCCAGCACGGCACCCGCCAGCGTGCGGTGAAGCCAATCACCCGCGACGTGCTGCTGGAGATGCTGGCCGTGCTCGACCAGCAGAAGTCACACCCCACCAAGGCAGCGCGAGACAGGGCTTTGCTGCTGGTCGGTTTCGCGGGTGCGTTCCGCCGCGCTGAGTTGGTGGCCTTGCGGGTGGAGGACGTGACCTTCCACGAGACCCATGCCGAGGTGCTGCTTCGGTTTTCCAAGACCGATCAGTTTGGCAAGGGGCGTTCGGTGTTTCTGCCGCAGGCCAGCGGCGAGCGGTGCCCCATTCAGAGCCTCAAGGCGTGGTTGGCGGTGGCTGGCATCGAAACCGGCTGGCTGTTCCGCTCGGTGACCAAGGGCGGCGTGGTGTCTGATGACCCGCTCACGGCGCAGTCGGTGGCCTTGATCGTGAAGCGCGCGGCCAGGGCCATGGGGCGTGAGCCGGAGGAGTTCTCGGGCCACAGCCTTCGCGCAGGCTACGTGACCACGGCGGCGATGGCATCGCTGCCCACATGGCTCATCCGAGAGCAGACTGGGCACCGCAGCGATACCGTGCTGGCCCGCTACATCCGGCCGGTCGAAAAGCGAAAGATACCGTCGCTGCTTTGACTGGTACTAGCAGAATGTAGGCCTGCGAAGAAGGGAGGGGAGTTTGCAGGTCGAGCTATATACCGGGGACATCCCGTCAGTTTTCGAGCGGTTCAGTGACTTGATCGGTGCGCAGCACTGGAAGAAGCGGGTTGACCTTGTCAAGATAGATATCAAAGGCAACAAGCTGCTGAGGGAGCACCTGCTTCAAGAAAATGAGTTCGCTTTCGGCCTGCAGGCGGCGACCGAACTCACCAAAAAGTATGGCCGGTTGCCCGTGCAGCAGATGGATATCAGCCCGCTGTATCCGTGCATGGCCTTTGCCGCTCAGGTACTGTCGATTGCTGAATCCTCCGCCGGGCCTCAGCGCGCCCAGCTCGTGCGCCGTGTTCACGGTGCGCTGAAGAACCCGGATGACTTGCGCGGGATGCGCCTGGAGCTGACGGCCGCGACTCACTTCCTTCGGCGTGGTCTCGAAGTTCAATGGCCCGAAGTGACTGGGGGCGGCACGATGGATCTCTTGATCCCGGCTCTCGGACCACAAGGGCTTGAAGTCGAATGCAAATCTATCTCCGACGACAAAGGGCGCAAAATTCCAAAGCGTGAGGCCTTGGATTTCTCTGCACTCGTGGCGCCCAAGCTGGATGCCCTTGGGAAAGGGCTGAAAGTAGGTGTCGCGGCTGTGCTGACCCTTGATGGACGCATGCCAGGGACATTTGTGGAACGCCGGAAGTTGGCGGAGTCAGTGGTTCGCCATGTGCTGTCCGGCGCCGTCAACTGTCAGCTGGAGGGGGCGAATCTGCGAATTTATGAGTTCGATCCCGCGCTGCTCGGTGAGGTTGGTGGAGATGGGAATCCCGTGATTTCACGGGACCGAGTGGACGCGATCACTGGTACGACAAACAGGCAGGCTCTGATCGTCGGTCGGAAGAGTGGGGGCGCAATCGTCCTTGTGCTTCAGAGCGCACAGGATGACTCGCTGCTGACCTACACGTTTGACACCTTGTCGAGGGCGGCCAAGAGACAACTCTCTGGACAACGGGCCGGGATGTTCCTGGCGGGGCTCGACGGGCTGGAAGCGGCATCGTTGATGGATCTGGCTCAGCAGGATGGAGCGGGCGATCAGCCACCAACGGCCCTTCGCGTCCGGGTTAGTGAATTTCTGGCCAGCCACGGCCGGGACCATGTCATTGGGGTTGGGTTCATCAGCAAAGGAGGACTACGGCCTGCTGCTGGTGGCGTGACTGACAGTGGGGGCTCCGCGTACGTTTTCCCGAAGCGAGAAAGTCCCTTTTGGCATGACGATTTCGCCGGGCTGTTTGCCGAGAGAGCATGAGCGGCTTGGCGCCTAGACCCAGCGCATGGCTTCAGGGCGCCAAGTAGCAGTTGCCTGACTGCCGGCCGCGGCGACCTGGGTTGGTGGCCACAGCAGGTCATCCAGCAACGCCACGGTGTCACCCAGGCTCGCGGCTTCGATGCGGTTCTTGTTCAGGAAGGCTCGCCACTGGCGCAGCTTTGCGGCGTCTTCGCTGAACTGCTTGGTCAGTCCCAAGGGCCGTTCGGTGGGCAAGGCGGTCTGGCGTCGGGCAAAGGTGGCGGCAATGGCTGCCGCCAGCGTGGCGCCGTCCAGTTCCGTGCGCCGTGCGACGACCGCCAGGTCGAAGAAGTCCTTCATGCGGCTGTTCGCCTGCCCCAGCATGACCATGGCCTGGTATTTCTCGGCGATCACCGTGTAAACCGGATAGACCCGCAGCGTAGGGGCCGGGAAGTCGCCCAGCAAGGTGGGGTAAGCCACTGTTTGTGGCCCCGGCGTGACGGCATCACCGAAGCCCACGTCGATCTGCAGGGCACAGCGTGCGGAACCGATGCGTGCCACCATCGTGATGCGGGTGCCGCCGTAGGTGTTGTCCTCGCGAATGGCGTCGGCCTTCACGGAGTCGAGGTCGAACACAATGCCGTCACCCAGGTCCATGGTGGCGATGTCGCGAAAGGTGGCGATCAGGTTCGCCTCGTCGTCAGGGCCAAAGCCCAGCAAGTCAGCGTCCCGCGTCGGGCGGTGCGGGGTGTCGTACCAGAGGGCGAAGAGCAGGGCGCCCTTGAGCAGAAAGCGGTCAGCATGCGAGGACGTGCTGACGCGAGCCAGTAGGCGCTCCATGCCAAACCGGTTCAGCAGCAGGTTGTAGTCGTCGCCGCGCTGTTTGGCGAGGGTCAGCAGTCGGGCCAGGATCGACGCGGAGAGGTTTCCGGTCATTGCGTCACCGCTTCCAGGTAGGGCTGCATGACACGTTCGACCCGGTTGATCTTGGCGAAGTGGCTCAGCTCAGCCATGGTGACCTTGCGGCCGCGCCAAGCGTCTTTCAGCGCCTCCAGCGCCACGTCCAGGCCAATCTTGTTGCGGAACTTGAAGCAGTCGGTCACCGTCTTGGCGGCGCTGTACACGCGGATGGGGGCGCCGTGGTCGGTCACGGTCTGGATACCTTCGCTGTAGGCGCCGCCGCGCAGGCGCGTGATGCGCATTGAGGGGTAGCTCAGCGCCGGGGTTTGTGTCGCTTCGGGCAGCGCAATCCACACTTCGTGCGGCAGCTGCGTGCCGATCTCATGGAATTGCAGCGCACTCAGCAGGCATAGCACGGCCTTGGGCACGCGTTGACAGACCTCGATCAGCGTCTGGTGCTCGGTGACTTCAGCATCGGGCAGTCCATACAGGCCACGGCCCAGCCGTTGCAGCTTGCCGGCCTGGTGCAGCCGGATCAGCAGCTGCGGCGACCAGCCTTGCTCGCGCACATCCGCTGCCCGCAGCACGCGCCGGTGCCGGGCCAGTTCGAGGATGCGGTCAGACTGGTTCATGATGAGTGAGTTTAATATCCGCACTACTTTTGTTCAAGTGATGCGAAATTCAATCAGTCCACGTGCCGTGGTTCTACTGCTCGCCGATCTTGCGCATGGCCGCCGTGGCTTCTTCCATGGCGTTACGAACCGGAGCGACGATCAATCGAGCGTAGACCTTGGTGGCTTCCGGGGTCTTGTGGTTCAGAACCCTGCCGATGATGGGCAGGCTGGTGCCGCTGCTGGCCAGCCAAGAGCCCAGCGTGCGGCGCAGGTCATGGATGTGCAGGTCACGCATCTCGTAGTGCTGCAAGTGCAGTCCGTGCTTCTCCGCCAACGGCGTGTAGCGTTCGATGGTCTGAATCGGGAAGTCGATAGCCTCTTCCAGGGCCAGTTGGTAATCGAAGGTCTTGGCCGTTGCCTTCTCCGCCAACGCCTCAACCAAACCCAACGCCGTGCCGCGCGCCAGCATGCGCTCCCAAGCCCCTCGTGGCTCCACCAAATGGCCGCTCTCGCCGGAACCAGGGAACACGAAAAGTGACTTGCTGCCCTCGGCGGCCTTCTTTCTTCTCTCCAGAACCTCGATGGCCTCTGGGGTCAGCAGCACGGTCTGTGGCTCGCCATTCTTGGTTCTCTCGATGCTCCATTCCTTGCGTTCAAGGTGCACGTCTGGCCATTGCATCGCCAGGACATTGCTGCGGCGTGCCCCCGTGTACAGGGCGAGTTTCACGAAGTCACGCACCAGCTCGTTCGTTTCATGCTCCATGGCCAGCATGAGGCGGGGCATCTCATCGGGGAGTACGAATCTTGAGCGGGACTTCTCCCTGTACTTGTCCATTCCCCGGCAGGGATGGTTACCGTCGAAGTAGCCCCACTGGATGGCACGGCTGTACATCGAGCTGATGAGAGCGATCACGCGGTTGGCCGTCGTCGGGATGTGGCCCATCTTTGCGTGATGGGAGATAAGCTGAGCGCGCGTGATGTCCGACAGCCGCAGCTTTGCAAGGTTGACGCCGTACCTGTTCGTGTCGATGTGGCGCTCGAACTTCTCGATGTCTTCCTTGTGGGACACCTTGCGGACGGACGAGTGCCGCTCGTAGTAGACCTTGAAGAAGTCGGCCAGCGTTATCTCGCTGCGTCGTTCGCGCATCGACTCGGCAGGGTTGAGATCCTGCGCGATGTCTGCATTCAGCGCCGCGACCGTCTTGCGAGCTTGCTCGATGCTCACATCCGGGTAGCGCCCGATCTTGATGCGCTCAGGTCTGCCTTGGATGCGTCGGTAGAGCAAGAAACTCTTCCGGCCGGTCTTGCCGACGCTGATCGCGAGCCCTTTGGTGTCCGTGTCGTAAAAATAGGCCACGCCTTCACGCGGAAGCGTCAGCCGGTCGAGGACTCGCTTGGTGAAATTAAGGCGGTTGCTGGGGGTTGGTTGGTCTTTGTGCATGCGGGAAATCTTGCTACGCGGTGGCTACGAGCCCCGTGCCTTTTGCAGAGATAGATCGCACGCTTGCTACGCCGAGCGTTGATCGAGGCCGGTCACGGTTTACCGAGACTTGCCGTTCGACCCGCGGGGCTGTTGAGGTTGTTAACGTCCGTTGTCCGCAGAGGGCGACGAGTGGCGAAAAACAACAATAGCCGTAACCATGCTCATAATCCTTTGGTCGTTGGTTCAAGTCCAACACGGCCTACCACTCGAACAACGATTCGCACGCGATCAACGTCCTCTGCCGCTACGTGGCTTTCGAGAACTCGCACAACGCTCCGATTCATCTGGTCACGCTCCTTGGGTCGTTGGTTCAAGTCCAACACGGCCTACCATTGGCGGCAGCATTTGTGTGCATCCTTCGTCCTCTGCCGCTGCGGGCCCCACGGGAACTCGCACCGCAGTCCGCGCGTATACAACGTCTCCTGCCGCTGTGATCTCCCGCCTCACCACACCGCCTTCAACACCGCAAAGTAAAGCGGGATTCCCACCGCAATATTGAACGGAAATGTAACGACCAGCGCCATGCTGAAGTACAGGCCCGCGTTGGCCTCGGGGATCGCATGGCGGACGACCGCGGGCACTACGATGTAGGACGCACTGGCGGCGAGTACGCAGAGGATGAAGGTGTCGCCGAGCGGCAGCCCGAGCAAATGCGCAAGCAGGGCAGCCAATGCTGCGTTGACCGGTGGCGCAACCAGGCCGAACAGCGCGATGAAGCCGCGCGAGCCTTTGTCGATATCGCGGAAGCGCTTGCCCACCAGCAGCCCCATTTCGAGCAGGAAGAACGCGAGGATGCCCTTCTGGATTGAGCCGGTGAACGGATCGAGTACTTTTTTGCCATGCTCGCCGGTGAGCAGACCAATCAACAAACTGCCGAGCAGCAGCAGTTGCGCGCCGTCGGTGAAGGCCTCGTGCAGGATATTTTTCATCGACACGTCTTCACGCGGCATCGCGCCGGGCTGCTCGCCCGCGCGACGTGCGTGATTGGCGAGAATCACCGCCATCAGCACGGCGGGCGATTCCATCAACACCAGCGCGGCAGACATGTAGCCACCCGGCATCACGCCCTGCTGTTCGATGAAACTGTTGGCTGCGATGAACGTCACCGCACTGACTGAGCCATAGGTCGCCGCGACCGCCGCCGCGTCAAAGGCATTCAGCCGGGTACGCAGGATGACGTAACTGTAGGCCGGGATCACGAATGCCAGTGTGAGCGCGGCGCCCAGCGCCAGCAGCATGCTGCTGGTAAAGCCCGTCTGCGCCAGACTCACGCCCCCCTTGAAGCCGATCGACATCAACAGATAGAGCGAGAAGAACTTCGCGATCGCAGGCGGGATGTCCAGGTTCGAGCGAACCGCCGCCGCGAACAGACCAAAAAAGAAAAACAGAACGGCCGGGTCAAGCAGGCTGCGGACGAGCGTGGCGTCGATGGTGAACCCCGTTATTTGTTGATTCAGCGAATACTAGGCTGCACCGCATCGTTACGCCAGTTCAATGAATTTGCCGTATACCTTAATTTTCTTTAGCCTACGGTCAGGGCCAATCCAGGAATGCCGTCGTGTCGAGCCTGAACTATCACCACCTTCACTACTTCTGGACCATCGCACGCGAGGGCAGCGTTGCCGCGGCGGCGAGTCGGTTGCACGTGACCGCGTCAGCACTCTCGATCCAGCTCCGGCAGCTGGAGGATCGCCTGGGGCAACCGCTCTTCGTGCGGCAACACCGGCGATTGGCGTTGACCGAGGCCGGCCGGATTGCTCTTGAGTACGCCGACACGATTTTCAGATCCGGGGATGAGTTGCTCGCCGTGCTGCGCGGCCGGCCCGCAGACAACCGCGAGATCGTTCGCATTGGCGCTACGGCCATCCTGTCGCGCAACTTTCAGTACACCCTGTTGCGCCCGCTGCTCGCGGAGCCTGGGGTGGAGTTGGTGCTGCGCTCTGGCTCGATGCCGGAGCTATTGGCGCAGCTTGATGCGCATGCACTGGACATGCTCCTGTCCAACGTTCCGGTGCCGCGCGACGCCGGGCAAAACCGGCACAGCCACCTGCTGGCGGATGTCGCCGTGAGCCTCGTCTCGCGGCGGTCGCGCCAGCGTCGGCCGTTCCGCTACCCGGACGACCTGGCGGCCACGCCCGTACTGCTACCGAGCCACGCCAGCACCATGCGCGCCGCGTTCGATCTGGCCATGCACTCCGCAGGCATTACGCCGCGCGTCCTCGGCGAGATCGACGACATGGCGATGCTGCGCCTGATGGCGCGCGACGCACCGGGCGTCACGCTGGTGCCAACGGTGGTGGTGCGTGATGAGCTGGCGGCGGGCACGCTGCTTGAGCGCTGCGCCGTGCCCGGCGTGCGGGAACGTTTCTACGCCATCACCACCGGACGGCGCTTTCCCAACCGCTGGGTAAAGCAGCTGATCAGCGGGCAACCGTCCGCCGCGAAGTCAGTCCGGCCTGCAGCCTGACGGTCGACACTCAGAATGGCAGACCCACATAGTTCTCTGCCAGCGAGCTTTGCGCTGGCTCGGATGAGAACAGGTAGTCGAGATCGGTCTGCTGCAGCTTGCGGTCGTAGTCGATAGAGTCAGGAAACGTATGGAGCAGCGTGGTCATCCACCACGAGAAGCGCTGCGCCTTCCACACCCGGGCGAGCGCCTTGGCGCTATAGCCGTCCAGTCCGCTATCGTCGCCGTTCTTGTAGTGCGCGACCATCGCGTGATAGAGGTAGTAGATGTCGGAGGCGGCGCTGTTGAGGCCGCGCGCACCGGTGGGCGGCACGATGTGCGCGGCGTCACCCGCAAGAAAGAGATTACCGTAGCGCATCGGCTCGGCTACGAATGAACGCAGCGGCGCGATGGACTTTTCGATGGATGCGCCAGTAATGAGTCGCGCCGCTACGTCGGCCGGCAGACGGCGCTTCAGTTCATCCCAGAATTTGTCGTCGGACCAGTCTTCGACGGTATCCGACAACGGTACCTGAATGTAGTAGCGGCTCAACACCTGCGAGCGCAGCGAACACAGCGCAAAACCGCGATCGGTACGCGAATAGATCAGCTCCGGAGACACTGGCTTGGTGCGCGAGAGCACGCCCAGCCAGCCGAAGGGGTACACCTTTTCATATTCACGCAGCACGTCCTTCGGAATCGACTTGCGGCTGACGCCATGGAAGCCATCGGCGCCAATGATGTAGTCGCAATCGATGCGCACGATGTCGTCGCCGCTGCGATAGGTGACGTATGGGGTCTTGCTGGTCAACTCATGCGGCTGCACGTCCTCGGCGTTATGGATGACGATGCCCTTCATTCGGTCGCGCGCTTCATACAAGTCGCGCGTGAGCTCAGTTTGTCCATAGACCACGACCGAGTTGCCACCGCTGTATTTGTGCAGGTCCATGCGCTTCATGGCACCGTTGTTGGCAATGTAGAAGCCTTCGTGGATCTCCCCTTCGCGGTCCATGCGCTCGCCACATTGCGCCTCGCGCATGAGCTTGGCGAAGCCGTGTTCCAGCACGCCAGCGCGGATACGGCTCAATACGTACTCACGGCTTTGCCGTTCAAGCACAACCGTGTCGATGCCCTTGAGGTGCAAGAGCTGCGAAAGCATGAGGCCCGAGGGGCCGCCGCCGATGATGCAAACCTGTGTCTTCATCGTGTCCTCCTGTTTTGGTGGATGCGCTGAACGAGCCCTGCGCGCGTTACACATCGATGGACTCGTTCAGCGCTTCCTCAATCGCCGTTGCGGCGGATAGCAGGGCGAACTGTAGACGCGACAGTTCGCGCGAGGAATGGTCAGATGCGGCCAATACTTGTACGATTCGTACATGCAAGCCACCGCCGCACCTTCTGCACCGCAGCGTCACGGGAACATCCTCAACTTCAATCTGTTCGGTGAATCGGCCCACTTGCCGGACATCCTGCATTGCGAAACCATCGCCGCCCGATCGGCCCTGCACGACTGGGAACTGGCCCCACACCGCCACGACCGCTTGCATCAAATGCTGCTGCTCACTGCCGGTCGCGGTTCGGTGCAAATCGATGAGGGCAGCCACGTGCTCACGCCGATGTCGCTGGTCAATGTGCCACCGGGCGACGTGCACGCCTTTTCGTTTCAGCGTGGGACCGAGGGTTGGGTGACGACGCTGGCGACCGAACTGCTGGACGAAATTCTGAGTGGTGTGGGCGACGTGCGTCGGGCGTTGGGTAACGCTTTCGTGGTGGCCATGCCCGATGACGCAAGGCTTTTGATGGCCGGCATCGCGCGTGAGTTCGCCGGTCGCGGTCCGGCACGAGCGCTGCTGTTGCGCGGGCTGGCAAGCACCCTGCTCGGCCTCGCGGCCCGCCATGCGCCCGCTGTTTCTGACGAGGGCGCCACTGTCAGCGAGTCGCGTCTGTTTGACCGTTTTCAGGCCCTGCTGGAAGCACGTTTCGCCGAACACTGGCGCGTGACGGACTACGCCCAGGCGCTGGCGATCAGCGCCACCCACCTGAGCCGCATCACCCGCAGTGCCACCGGGCGCCCGGCGTCCGCGCTCATCGATGAGCGCATCATGCGCGAGGCCCGTCGCTACCTCGTCTACACCAACCAGCCCATCACGAGCATCACCTACGCGCTCGGCTTCAACGATCCGGCGTACTTCAGCCGTGTCTTTACCCGTGTCACCGGAATGTCGCCGCGGGTGTTTCGACGGCAAATGGGCGGGCAGCAGGATGCACCTGCGCCTTGACGTGAGTCATTGCCGGCTACAACGCGGCCGCAGGTACGGCTGGCGTTCGCGGCCCGAACATGCCTCGATTTCGCTGCGCTGCATCGCGGCTACGGCCGCCCCACCAGCGCCTGCGTCAGCACTTTGCCCTCACTGGCGCTCGGCATGCGAATGTTCAGCAACTGCGCAAGCGTCGGGGCGATATCAACCGTTTCGGTGTATTGCGTATAGCGACCACCTTTGACCCACTTCGGCCCATGAATCATCAGCGGCACGTTGGTGTCGTAGCTGTACGGGGTTCCGTGCGAACACACGCTACCCGGGTTCGATGACTTCGACTGGAAGTAGTAGAACGGTTTGGTAATCACCATGATGTCCACCGCCGATTGCCGGTGCCATGCGCGTTGCGACAGTAGCGCCACGCGATGCGCGGGCAGATCGCCGCGTTCCAGCTGGCTTCGCGTGAAGGCGTAACCGATCCCCGGCTGCTCAAGCAGGGCGCGTGCCATGAAGTTCTCCACGTCTTCGCGGTTGAGTCCCTTGGCGTCGATGGCGGCGTAGTCCAGCGTCCAGCCACCCACCATATGTTGAGTGGCGATTTTCGGGATGCCGAATTTCTTCTCGGCGAGCGCATTGACAGCATTGCGGGTATCGGTCGGATCAATACGACCGGCCTCAAAGCCGCGGCCAGCGCTGTATTCCGGCGTGTTCATGAATCCGTGATCGGCGGAGAACACGGTGAGCACGTTGTCGCGGCCTGCGTGCGCCTCCACCGCCTCAAAGAACTTTGCCAACGTGCGGTCCAGCCGGAGCAAATGGTCCATCGACTGAATGCTCTCGGGTCCGAAGTTGTGATTGATGTAATCGTGGCTGGAGAAGCTGACGGTCAGAATGTCTGTCGCGCCCTTCGCATTACGGCCGATGCCCTCCGCTTTCATCATTGCGGTGGCGAACTCCGCCGTCATCTCGTCACCGAACGGGCTCGGCATCAGCATGCGGTAATAGCTGCCACCAGGGCTGGTCTCACCGATGCCGTAGAGGTAGCCCATCTTCGAGGTCATCTGGTTGTACACCGCCGCCTTTTGCCCCTCAGGCAACGCGCGCTCATAGGCCTTCGGGTTGTCCTCTAGCAGCACATTCCAGCGCTGGTGGAACCATTTGTTTTGCGGCGACTTCGCGTAGTAGTCCTCCCACCACTGCGGGTGCTTGTCCATGTAGTAGCTGGTGCTGGTGAAGCGGCCCGTCTTGGTGGAATACATGTAGGCTGTGCCCGTCTTGCCGGCCATCAGGATCGCACCACGGTCCTTGCCGGCCACCGAGAACACGCGGCTCGCGTTGTTGCTGGCGTAGCGCAGCTCGTCACCCAGCAAGCTCACCTGCAACAGCTTCGGGCTGGTACCGTCCTCCTCCTGCGTCGGCGTGCCGTCGAGATACTTGTGCGCGGTGTCGGCGGTGTTGTAGACAAACTTGCCGTCGCGGGTCTTCCAGTCGTTGCCAATGATGCCGGTTTGATAGGGGTACGCGCCAGAGAGGATGGCGGCATGCCCGACCGCTGTCACCGTGAACGCATGGGCCTGATGCGCATCGGAGAACCACGCACCTTTGTCCATCAGCCGGCGCAGGCCGTTCGGCGCGAACAGATCGTAGTTCTTGAGCAACTGTTCTTGCGGCAATCCGTCGACCAGCACCACCAACACCAGCTTGGGTGGCGCAATGCCGCCCGGGACACCGCCCGCCGGGGTCGCCGCACCTGCGACACCCGCCATCCCCGCCACCACCACCGCAGCCCATGCGCGAGCCTTCAACCACTTCATTCGCTTCTCCTGCCGATGCTTCTGTCACCGCCGCACGCCCGTACATGTGCGGCTGGCCGATTCTAGGCTCGTCGTGCGTCGCGGCGGTTATTGCGTTCAGAAAAGAGGTGGACCGGCCACGGCTCGCCTGGCCACTCGGGCGAATACACTGGACGCTGCTTCGAAGCAAAGGATTCGCCGCGTGAAAACCAAAGCCGCCGTCGCCTGGAAATCGGGCGCTCCACTGACCATCGAAACCGTCGACCTTGAGGGCCCCAAGTTCGGTGAAGTGCTCGTTGAGATCAAGGCGACCGGTATCTGCCATACCGACTACTACACCCTCTCGGGCGCTGACCCGGAGGGCATCTTCCCGGCCATACTGGGTCACGAAGGCGCGGGCGTCGTGGTCGACGTCGGTCCTGGCGTGACGACACTGCAAAAGGGCGACCACGTGATTCCGCTCTATACGCCGGAGTGCCGACAGTGCAAGTTCTGCCTGTCGCGCAAGACCAATCTGTGCCAGCTGATCCGCGGAACGCAGGGCAAGGGACTGATGCCCGACGCCACCAGCCGCTTCTCGCTGGACGGCAAGCCGATCTTTCACTACATGGGCACGTCGACGTTCTCCAACTACACCGTCGCCCCCGAGATTTCGCTCGCGAAGATCCGCAAGGACGCACCGTTCGACAAGGTTTGTTACATCGGCTGCGGCGTCACTACCGGCATCGGTGCCGTGATCTTCACCGCCAAAGTCGAGGCGGGTGCCAACGTTGTGGTGTTCGGTCTCGGCGGTATCGGTCTCAACGTGATCCAGGGCGCGAAGATGGTCGGCGCGGACAAAATCATCGGGATCGACATCAATCCGGCACGCGAGGCGATGGCGCGCCAGTTCGGCATGACACATTTCATCAATCCGAAAGACGCCGAGAACGTCGTCGACGCCATCGTGCAACTCACCGACGGCGGCGCCGACTACAGCTTCGAGTGCATCGGCAATACCAAAGTCATGCGTCAGGCGCTCGAATGCACGCACAAGGGCTGGGGCCAGAGCATCATCATCGGCGTCGCCGAGGCGGGCGCCGAGATCAGCACGCGGCCCTTCCAGCTGGTGACGGGTCGCCAATGGAAGGGTTCAGCATTTGGCGGCGCTCGCGGTCGCACCGACGTGCCGAAGATCGTCGACTGGTACATGGAGGGCAAGATCAATATCGACGATCTGATTACCCACACCATGCCACTTGAAAAGATCAACGAAGGCTTCGACCTCATGAAACGCGGCGAGTCGATTCGCGGCGTGGTCATCTACTGATGTCCGACACGACGCTGTGGTTGCTTAGTGAGCACGGCTGCTTCGGCGGTGTGCAGCGCTTCTACGAGCACCACTCCACGACCATCGGGCTGCCGATGCGTTTCTCGGTGTTCCTTCCGGCGCGGGCGGTGCGCGATGACAGCAGCGGCTGCGCGCCGGCAATCATCTATCTCGCCGGTCTTACCTGCAACGAAGAGACGTTCATGATCAAGGCCGGCGCACAGCGCCGTGCCGCCGAACTGGGCATCGCCCTCATCGCGCCCGACACCGGCCCGCGCGACGCCCGCCTGCCGGGTGAGACCGACCACTGGGGTTTCGGGCTTGCGGCGAGCTTCTATCTCGATGCGGAACAGTCGCCGTGGTCGACGTACTACCGCATGGAGAGCTACCTGACGCAAGAGCTGCCGACACTGCTCGCGACGGTACTACCGATCGATCGCAATCGACTGGGCCTGATGGGCCACTCGATGGGTGGTCATGGCGCGCTCACGCTCGCCCAGCGTCATCGTGGATTGTTCAAGTCGGTGTCAGCACTGGCACCGATCTGCGCGCCGATGAAATGCCCTTGGGGGCAGAAGGCCTTTGCCGGTTACCTGGGCTCCGACACCACAACGTGGCGCGAACACGACGCCAGCGAGCTCATGGCCTCAGCGACCGCCGCGCCCTTCCCCGACGGCATTCTGATTGATCAGGGGCTGGCCGACAAGTTTCTTGCGACGCAGCTGCATCCCGAATGTTTCGAACAGGCATGTGCGGCGGTCGGGCAGGCGCTCACGTTACGGCGCCACCCAGCGTACGATCACGGCTACTACTTCATCGCCACCTTCGTCAACGATCACCTGGATCATCACGCGCGCACCCTGCTGCGCGATCGATCACTCACTCGCCCATGACCACCAAGCAACCTGCCACCCTGCTCATTCATCCCGAGCGCGCCGTCCCCGGCGGTTTTCGCTCGCTGGTGCCCGGCACCGAGCGCGCCTCGACGGTACTGTTCGAAAACGTCAGCAAGTGGAAGAACCGCTCCGGCTTCGACGAATCGATTTACACCTACGGCACCAGTGGCACCCCCACCACGCGTGATCTGCAAAACCGTCTCGCCGAATGGGAAGGTGGTTTCGCCACTGTGTTGTTTCCGTCGGGCCTCGCTGCGGTCGCCTACGCGTTCTTGCCGTTTGTTGCGCCGGGCGACCATGTGCTGATCCCAGCCAATGTGTATGACCCGGTGAAGACGCTGGCGAACGGGCTGCTCAAACGCATGAACGTCACTGTAGAGCAGTACGACCCGCTGGTCGGCGCCGGCATTGCGGCACAGATCAAGCCCAACACCCGACTCGTGTGGGTCGAGACGCCCGGTTCGATCACCATGGAAGTGAGCGATCTGCCCGCCATCGCGGCCGCCGCGCACGCCGCGGGTGCGTTGGTCGCGATTGACAACACCTACTCCGCGGGCTGGTATCTGCGCGCTTTTGAACTCGGCGCAGACATCTCGGTCCATGCGCTCACCAAGTACCCCGCTGGACACAGCGACCTCGTCATGGGTGCGATCACGGCCAGGGACGAAGCCACCTGGAAGCGGGTGAAAGACATGGCGCTGCAAACCGGCCAGTGCTGCGCGCCGGACGATATCTACCTGGTGCTGCGTGGCTTGCCCACGATGCCACTGCGCATCCGTCACGTCGAGCGCGTCACCACCGACATCGCGCGCTGGATCAGGACCCGTCCCGAAGTGAAATTGGTATTGCATCCCGCCCTGCCAGATTGCCCCGGCCATGACGTCTGGAAACGCGATTTCACCGGCTCCACGGGTGTGTTCTCGTTCGTGCTGCATGACCAGTACGGCGCCGATGCGGCGGCACGTTTCATCGAAGCGCTTGAGTTCTTCGGCATCGGCGCAAGCTGGGGAGGTATTGGCTCGCTCGCGTTGACTTACGATCTCGCGAAATCGCGGACGCGTTGGCCACATCAGGGCGCGCTGATCCGGCTGAACATCGGGCTCGAAGACGAGCGCGATTTGAAGGCCGATCTGGAACGCGGCTTCGCGGCGCTGACAATGTAGCCGCGGTTGGCCGCGAACAGTGGCGACAACGAGGGTTGCGGCAGAGCCGCTTCTACAGCAAACAGTTTGGCAAGGAAACTTCATGACCACCGCATTCGACTTTACCGTCAAGGACATCAGCGGCAAGCCGCAAAAGCTCTCGAAGTACAAGGGCAAAACGCTGCTGATCGTTAACACCGCCAGCAAATGCGGTTTCACGCCGCAGTACAAGGGTTTGCAGGCGCTCTACGACAAGTATCACGATCAGGGTCTGGAAGTGCTCGGCTTTCCGTGCAACCAGTTCGGCGATCAGGAGCCCGGCGACGAAGGCGAGATCGCGAGCTTCTGCGATCTGAACTACGGTGTCAATTTCCCGATGTTCGCCAAGGTTGACGTCAATGGCGACACCGCCGCGCCGCTCTTTGAGCACCTCAAGGAGGAAGCACCCGGCCTGCTCGGCAGCAAGAACGTGAAATGGAATTTCACCAAGTTCCTCGTCACACCGGATGGCAAGGTGAAGCGCTTCGCGCCGCAGGACGAACCGGCGTCGCTGGCAAAAGATATCGAAAAGGCGCTGGCGTAGCGCCGGTTCATCCGACAGGGTAAAGTCAGGATGAGTCAAGACTACTGGCGACTCGCCGCTACTGAAGTCGTTGCGCTACTGCGTCGCCGCGAAGCTTCGGCGCGCGTGATTACGCAAAGCGTGCTGGACCGGGTCGCTGCGGTGAACCCGCGCATCAACGCCTTGGTCACCACCGACGTCGAGGCCGCGCTCGCGAGTGCCGACGCCGCGGACGCGGCCGCAGCGCGCGGCGAGTGGCTCGGTCCGCTGCATGGTGTACCCGTCACGATCAAGATCAATATCGATGTCGCCGGACAGGCAACCACCGACGGTGCCGTCGCGCTCAAAGACAACATCGCTCAGACCGACTCGCCACTCGTGACACATCTGCGCCGCGCCGGTGCGGTCATCATCGGGCGCAGCAACGCGCCAGCGTTTTCGTTGCGCTGGTTCACCGACAACGAGTTGCATGGCCGCACGCTCAACCCGTTCGACGCTGCGGTGACACCCGGCGGTTCGAGCGGCGGCGCTGCTGCTGCGGCGGCCACGGGCATGGGCGCGATTCATCATGGCAACGATTACGGCGGCTCGATCCGACATCCGGCCTGGTGCTGCGGCGTGGTCGGCCTGCGCACCACGGTCGGACGCGTTCCGGCGTTCAAGGGCAGCGCTCCGAACCGCATCATCAGCAACCAGCTGATGTCGGTGCAGGGGCCCCTCACGCGGACGGTGGCCGACGCGCGACTGGCGCTGGAGGTCATGGCGCAAGGCAGCACGCTCGATCCGAACTGGGTTCCGGCGCCGATTGCTTTCGCGAGTGATTCGGTAGCAGGCGCACCTCCGCGCGTTGCGGTATTCAAACGACACGCCGCCTACGATGCTGACCCAACAGTGGTTGCCGCCATCGAGCAGGCAGCGGAGTGGTTGCAGGCGGCGGGTTACGATGTCATCGAGGCAGAGCCCCCACATTTTGAGGAAGGTGCGGAGCTTTGGCGCACGCTGGTCTATGACGATCTGCGGCGCGCCGGGTTGCCCGCCATTGAGCTGATGGGTGACACCGCTGTCAAGCGCAATCTGGAGTTCGTTTATCACGGTCGGCCGGGGCTGGATCGCGACGCGTATCTCGACGCGCTGTCGCGGCGGCTCGCCATCGCCCGCGAGTGGTCGCAGTTTTTCGACGACTATCCCGTGTTGCTGATGCCCAACTCGTGGTCACGCCAGTTCGCCGTGGACGCGGATACGGTGTCTGTTGCGGCGATGAACCAGCTCATCCGCGCGCAGAGCCCACTGTTGGGCACCGCAATGATGGGCTTGCCCGGACTGGCCGTGCCAACCGGTGTTGTCGCGGGTTTGCCCGTCGGTGTGCAGCTCGTCAGCCACAAGTTTCGCGAAGACTTGCTACTACGCGTGGGCGCCGACATCGAGCGCGCCGCGCAATTTTCAGCCTTGCCACATCTGGCGCCTGACGCAACGAGAAGCTAAGCGTCCGGCGTTTCGTTGCATCACAGGACGAAGCGGCGTCGCTGGCAAAAGACATCGTAATGGCGCTGGCGTAGCGCGCTTGGACGCGATCTCGACGTCGCTACGACAGTGACGCGAGGATCGCTGCGGCGAGCCGCAGCGATGTGTCATCACCGCGCTGTTGCAATTGCGCAGCGACCCGCCGTTGCGTGTCCTCGTCCATGGCGTCGAATTCCGTAACGGGCGGCATCCGCGCGTCGGCGAGCAACTCGTCGGATCGCGCATCACGCGGGGCATCAAGCACGAGGTGCACGCGGCGCTCGCTGCCAGAGTTCACGACGGAATGCTCGCGATCAAAGTCGCAGTACCAGCACTCACCCGGGGCCATCACCACGCGCTCGCCCGCGACCACGAATTCAACCGCATCACCCGTCAGAATGGGAATGTGCAAGCGCAGTTCGCCGAAACGATAGGCCAGCCCGCGATCGCGGTGCGGCAGGATGCGGCTCCCCGCGCCCAAACTCAACAGGCGAACGCCGCGCCATTGCAAGCCCAGTTCGGCGATCACCTGTTGCAGGGAGGGACACTGCTCGAGCAACGGCGTGGGTCGATAGTCGTCAGGGTCGCCCGGGTGTGCAAATAGATCATCAACGCGCCCGCTCAGCGACCGCAATGCCAGGCCAGACCACTCCCCGGAGAAGTCCTCCTTGTGAAAGTGGGGTCGCCAGTCGGTGCCGTCAACCAACGCCAGGTCCGCTCGCAACTTTGCAACGTCAAAGCGAATCGGCAGGCGGTAGCTAGGGCGTGTTAACACTGTTTTCACGTGTGCGGCGGTCGAATTTTCGATGCACGGCTCGGGCGGCCCGCGTTCAGCGTTTCCCCTCGTCCGAGGGCGTAGTATCGGCGATCGCGTGGCCCCGCCGGTTCATCGCCCGGCGAGCGTGGCGCTAATGCAACGGAACCGCCGCAGTACGTGCACAATGCGGCCATGAAGCTTAGTCGTTCCGCCCTCCTCGCGCTCGTCTCGCTTGCGTTGCCGTTTGTGACTGCACCGGCGCGCGCGGCGCCAAAGACGTTGCATATTGCGTTCACCGCGGCGGAATCCACATTCGACCCGGCTGCATCGGATGACATTCCGTCAAGCGACATCATTCGCATGGTGTTCGATCCGCCGCTGGAGTTCGACTATCACGCCCGCCCCGTCGCGCCGAAACCGGCGACGCTGGCAAAGATGCCGGAGGTATCGCCAGATGGTCGCACCTACACGCTGACGGTGAAGCCCGGCATCTTCTTTCAGGACGACCCGGCGTTCGGCGGCAAGCGGCGAGAGCTGGTGGCTGCCGACTATGTGTATTCCATCAAGCGGCTGATGGACCCAAAGATCGCCTCGCCGAACTACTACCTCATCGAGAACAAACTGGTGGGCATGAAGCCGGTGCGCGAAGCGGCGGAGAAATCCGGCAAGTTTGACTACGACCGCGAGATGGCCGGGCTGCGAACGCTGGACCGCTATCGCCTGCAGATCGTCTTTGACAAACCGCAGTATGAGTTTCTGTACGATCTCACCTCTGCTGCGTTTTCTGCAGTGGCGCGTGAAGTCATCGAAAGATATCGCGACGAACGCGGGCGCGTGCGCGAACACCCGATCGGCACCAATGCATTCCAGCTCGCGGCGACTGAGTGGAAGCGTTCCAGCCGAATCGTTCTCACGCGCTATTCCGGTTACCGTGACGAGGCCCTCCCGTTGGCGTCCGGTCTATCGCCCACCTTGAAGGTGCCGCAACTGGACCGCATCGAGGTGCAGATTCTTGAGGAATCGCTGCCGCGCATGCTGGCCTTTCAGAGCGGTGAACTGGACAAGGTCGACGTGCCACGCGACATGCATGGCCGGCTGTTCGACGGCACCACATTGAAGCGGGAGTACGCCGCACAGGGTATCCGCCACCAGCGGATCATGGAGCCGTCGCTCCAGTTTCAATACTTCAACATGTCTGACCCGGTCGTCGGCGGCATGGCCATCGAGAAGATTGCGCTGCGCCGCGCCATCTTGATGGGCTACAACAGCCCACGAGAACGGGAGTCAATCTATAAGGGACAGGCCGAGTTCGCCACGCAACTTGTGCCGCCCACGCAGAACGGCCACCAGAAAGGGCTCAACCTGCGTCCGCCGTATGACCCACCGCTGGCCCGCGCGCTGCTCGACCGGTTTGGCTACAGGGATTGCGACGGTGATGGCTACCGCGAGGCGCCTGGCTGCACGCCGCTGGTCTTCACGCGCAGCAACCCAACCGACAGCAAGTCGCGCGAGCAGGACGAAATCTGGAAGCAAAGCATGGATGCCATCGGCATCAAGGTGCAGTTCTTCAACCAGAAATGGCCGGACCTGATCGAGATGTCTCGCACCGGCAAGCTGCAATCCTGGGGCTGGGGCTGGATTTCCAGCGGCCCCGGCGGCAGTGGCTACCCCAGCCTGCTGGTGTCGCGCAACATCAACGCCATCAACGACATGCAGTTCAAGGATGCGGAGTACGACCGACTGTATGACCTGGCGGAAGCCACGCCGATCGGCCCGCGCCGTACTGCGATCTATGCGGCCCTGTCGCGCATCGCGGCATCCTACTCGGTGCTCGACTTCGGTTTTCACACCTACGCCAACGATGTGTCGCACCCGTGGCTGACCAACTACGTGCGGCATCCGTTCTGGCGCACGCCGTGGAAGTACGTTGACATTGATGTGGCCGCGCGCGAGCGTTCACGCGGGCGTCGTTGAATTGACACGCACGGGGAAAACCCGCGACGTCTCGGAATCGCCGCATTCGCCATAATTCGACTTCTTTGCATCCCTCATTCTGGAGCGCCGCAACACCATGAAGGCCATCCTCATCGCCCTCGCGCTCGGCACCACCCTCGCCGCTGCCACGGGCGCTTCCGCGACCGATATGTCAAAGACGGTCCGCGTCGCATTTCAGGTCGATGTGACCGGCTTTGATCCGCAGGCGACCAACGATCTCTATTCGGGACACGTCAACAACGCGCTGTTCGACAACCTCTTCGAGTTCGACTACTACGTTCGACCGGCGCGCCTCCGCCCGGTGCTGCTCGAATCCATGCCGGAGATTTCTGCCGACGGCAAACTGTGGACATTGCGTGTTCGCAAGGGTCTTCACTTCGGCGACGATCCGGTGTTCAAGGGAAAAAAGCGCGAGCTGACCGCAGAGGATTTGGTCTACTCGTGGAAGCGCATGCTCGACCCGAAGATCATCTCGCCCAACCTGTGGCATATCGACGGCAAGGTGCTCGGTGCCGACGAGCTGGTAGCTGAAGCAAAGCAGAGCGGCAAATTCGACTACGACAAGCCGCTGGTCGGGCTCAAGGCCATCGACCGGTACACGGTGCAGATGACGCTCAAGCAACCCGACTACCTGCTAATCGAGCTGATGCAGCAGTACAACTGGTCACCGGTAGCACGCGAAGTCGTCGAGGCTTACCGCGATCCGGGCGGACGCATCATGAACAACCCGGTCGGAGTCGGCCCGTATGTGATCAAGCAGTGGACCAAGGGCAACAAACTGCTGTTGAGCAAAAACCCAAACTACTCACGAAAGTATCCGCTGACGGAGGGCGAGACCGCGGAGGACAAAGCGATCATCGCGAAGTATCAAGGCCGTGACATGCCGTTGATCGGCAACGTCGAGATCAGCATCATCGAAGAGGCAAACCCGCGCCTGCTCACGTTCAAGTCCGGGTTGCTCGACTATGAGTTTGTTGGCAGCGACTTGATCGGCAACGTGGTTCGCGACGGCAAACTGTTACCCGAGTACGCCGACCGTGGCGTGCGGCACCAGCGAGCCCTGGAGCCCGCACTGGGTTATGACTTTTTCAATATGACCGATCCGACGGTGGGTGGCTACGCACCAGAAAAAATCGCGCTGCGGCGTGCGATGATCATGGCGTACCCAACCGATGAGTATGTGCGCATCGTGTTTCGCAACCAGGCCACGCCAGCGAACCAGATCATCCCGCCGACACAGACCGGCCATGTCCCGAACAAGCCCAATCTGAACCAGAATGATGTGCAGCTGGCACGTGCGCTGCTCGACCGCTTCGGCTACAAGGACCGCGACGGCGACGGCTTTCGCGAAATGCCGGACGGCTCACCACTGGTCATCACCCGCTCGTCCACGCCGCGCGCGCTCGATCGCGAGAACGACGAGCTGTGGAAGAAAGCCCTCGATTCGATTGGCATCCGCGTGACCTTCAACACGCAGAAGTGGCCCGATCTTCTGAAGCAAGCGCGCGCAGGACAAATCCAGTTCTGGAATCTCGGCTGGAATTCGTCGGGCACCGACGGCAACTCATTCCTGCAACTGCTGTACAGCAAGAGCATCGGGCAATCGAATTTCGCCCGCTTCAATCTCAGGCAGTACGACGAACTCTACGAGAAAGCACAGACGTTGCCGCTCGGCCCGCAGCGCTTCGCGCTCTACCGCACCATGAACGAATTGGCGACGGTGTATTCCGTGTGGCACCCCGGCATCTTCCGCTATCAGAACGTGGTCATGCAGCCGTGGCTGCTCAATTACAAACGCATCCCCTATCGCCAGCATTTCTGGCACCTGATGGACATTGACGAGAGCAAGCGGCCGAAGGCTTAGCGGTTGCCGGTTGCCGGTCCCTGACCGCCATAACGGCTTTTTTGCTCTATCGACGGCTGGATGGTCGTTTCAGCGTGATTTTTTGCTTTATCGACTTGTCGTATTTCTTCGCTGTAGCCGCCGTCCAGCCGTCGATAGCAACGAAAAGCCATAAACACAGGTTCTGGAGGGCGAGTCCGAGGTCACGATCGCGGATCCGCTGACGGCGACGGCAGCGGCAGCGCCGTGCTGAACT
Source organism: Burkholderiales bacterium (assembly GCA_016790165.1). Classification (GTDB taxonomy): domain Bacteria; phylum Pseudomonadota; class Gammaproteobacteria; order Burkholderiales; family Casimicrobiaceae; genus Casimicrobium. The sequence goes on along the minus strand of JAEUPL010000001.1, from coordinate 274,998 downwards.
TGTGCCGCGCCGTCGCGAATCGTGCGCGCACGTTGCGCACGTTGTTGCTGGCGGTGAACACGCGCTGCACCAGCGCCTGGTACTCCGCCATGTCGCGCACCGTGAGTACCAGCGTGAAATCCACCGTGGGCGCGGTCTGCCACACCTGCTGAATCGCGGGCTCCGCCGCCACGAGCCGCGCGAACGCAGCGAATGATTCGGCGTTCTGCACATCCAGCGTGATCTCGGCGATGGCCGTCACGGTCGAGCCGAGCCGCTCAGGCGACAGCACCGCCACCGTCCGCTCAATCACGCCCGCCTCCGTGAGTGCGCGTACCCGACGCAGCGCAGTCGCGGGCGAAGCGAAGACTTTGGCGGCCAGTGCCAGGTTGGATTGGGCGGCGTCTTCCTGCAATTCAGCCAGCAAGCGAAGGTCGATATCGTCCATTCATTTCATCTTTTGCACTTTTCTGCAATTTTCCCGCAAACTCATCGCCTCATGCAATTTTTCCACGTGCTGATTCGTAATTTGCAATAAATAGTCACCCACGACCGACTATGCTTCGCCGGACGTCAAGCACCGTTGGGCGTAGCAAGCGCCGGCCGGTGCGGCGCAACATCACGCAACCAAGGACAACCATGTGTGGCATCGTCGGCGCGGTCGCATCGCGCAACATCACCCCGATCCTCGTTGAAGGGCTGAAGCGGCTGGAATACCGCGGCTACGACTCGTGCGGCGTGGCCGTGCATGCGGATGGCGGGCTCAAGCGCGCGCGCAGCGTCAGCCGCGTTACGGAGCTGGCCCGCGACGTGGAGGAAACGAAGCTCGAAGGCTTCACCGGCATCGCGCACACCCGCTGGGCCACGCACGGCGCGCCAGCCGTGGTGAACGCGCATCCACACTTCTCGCGCGACGGTGATTCGCCGCGCATCGCGCTGGTGCACAACGGCATCATCGAGAACCACGACGCACTGCGCGGCGAGCTGAAAGCGCGCGGCTACGAGTTTGCCAGCCAGACCGACACCGAAGTCATCGCGCATCTGATCGACCATCTCTACGACGGCGATCTGTTCGCCGCCGTGCAGGCCGCTGCGAAACGACTGGAAGGCGCCTACGCGATTGCCGTCTTCTGCCGCGACGAGCCGCATCGTGTCGTCGGCGCGCGCGCCGGTTCGCCCCTGATCATCGGCGCCGGCCACGGTGAAAACTTCCTTGCCAGTGACGCCATGGCGCTCGCGGGCGTGACCGACCAGATCATCTACCTCGAAGAAGGCGACGTGGTGGACCTGCAACTGAGCCGCGTGTGGATCAGCGACGCCAGCGGACGCGACGTCACCGCGCAGCGCCCGGTGCGCACCGTGCACGCGCATTCCGGCGCAGTCGAGCTGGGGCCGTACCGCCACTACATGCAGAAGGAAATCTTCGAGCAGCCGCGCGCCATTGGCGACACGCTGCAAGGCGTGGAAGGCATCGTGCCCGATCTGTTTGGCGACAACGCGGCCCTGGTTTTCAATGGTGTCGACAGCGTGCTGATCCTCGCCTGCGGCACCAGCTACTACAGCGGCCTCACCGCCAAATACTGGCTGGAAAGCATCGCGAAGATACCCTGCAACGTCGAGGTGGCGAGTGAATACCGCTACCGCGATAGCGTGCCGAATCCGCGCGCGCTGGTGGTCACCATTTCACAGTCCGGCGAAACGGCCGACACCATGGCCGCGCTGAAGCATGCGAAATCGCTGGGGCACGAGCACACACTGACCATCTGCAACGTGAGCACATCCGCAATGGTGCGCGAGTGCGCGCTGGCGTACATCACGCGCGCCGGCGTGGAAATCGGCGTCGCGTCCACCAAGGCCTTCACCACGCAGTTGGCGGCACTCTTTCTGCTCACGCTCGTGCTCGCCAAACAGCGCGGCCACCTGAGCGCCGACCACGAAGCTGCGCACCTGAAGGCACTGCGCCATCTGCCGGTGGCCCTCGGCAGCGTGCTCGCGCTGGAGCCGCAGATCATCGCCTGGGCCGAAGAATTTGCGCGCAAGGAAAACGCCCTCTTCCTCGGTCGCGGCCTGCACTACCCAATCGCGCTCGAAGGCGCGCTGAAGCTCAAGGAGATCAGCTACATCCACGCCGAGGCTTACCCTGCCGGTGAGCTGAAGCACGGCCCCCTCGCGCTCGTGACGGAGGCGATGCCGGTGGTGGTCGTCGCGCCGAACGACACGCTGATCGAGAAACTCAAGAGCAACCTGCAGGAGGTGCGCGCCCGCGGCGGCGAGCTGTTCGTGTTCGCCGACGCCGATTCGCACATCAACTCAAGCGAAGGCGTGCACGTGATCCGCCTGCCCGAGCACTACGGCGTGCTCTCGCCGATCCTGCACGTCGTGCCGCTGCAGTTGCTCGCGTATCACACCGCCACGGCACGGGGGACGGATGTGGACAAGCCGCGCAATCTGGCGAAGAGCGTGACGGTGGAGTAGTCAGTACGACGCCGCATTTGGCAATCAGCGCTGTGCCATACTTTTGGGCGCGACGCGGCCAACCGCGGGTGCCGCGTTCGTGCTCAATGGTGCTGCTGCACGATTTGGAGGTGACCTTGCGAAACTTCGTACTCACGTTTGCGATCACCTGCGCCTTCGGCGCGGCTCCGGCGATGGCCGACACCACGTCAGCCGGTCACACGTTTACGCCGCCCGAAGGCTTTGCGCTCAGGCAGGATGGCGCGATCACGCGGGTGACCGCGCCCGAAGGCGATGCCACGGTCACACTGGTGGACATTGCCAGCGCGAAGGTCGCGGACGACGCCATCACGCAGGCGTGGGCGCTTGCTGAGCCGGGCTTCAAGCGCAAGCTGGAGCTGGCCACCGCCCGCGCCTCGCGCAACGGCTGGGCCGACGTGAAGGTATACGACTACGAAACGTCGCCCAATGAAAAACTCGCCATTCAGGCCATCGCCCGCCGCTCCACCACGAGTGGCGGCTGGGTGGTGATCCTGCTCAACGCATCGCAGGCCACCCTGGAAAAGCGCGGCGCACCGATTGGCAAATTCCTCACCACACTGCGGCCCAAAGGCTATGAGCGTGAGAGCTTTGCGGGCCGCGCCGCCAAGCCGCTGACGCCCGAGCGCATCGATCGGCTCAAGGCCTTTGTTGCCGAGGGCATGCAGCAACTGGACGTGCCCGGCGTGGGCCTCTCGTTCATCGATGGCGGCAAGGTGGTGTGGCAAGGCGGCCTCGGTGTGCGCATGCTCGGGCGGCCCGAGCCGGTGGATGCCGACACACTGTTCATGGCGGCTTCAAACACCAAGAGCATGACCACCGCGCTGCTCGCCAGGGCGGTGGATGCCGGCAAGCTGCGCTGGGATCAGCCCGCCGCCGACGCCTACCCCGCGTTCAAACTGGCGGATCCGGAAACCACGCGGCAGGTACAGATTCGGCATCTCGTGTGCGCCTGCACCGGCATGCCGCGGCAGGACCTCGAATGGCTGTTCGCCAGCGCCAAAGCGCCGGCGAGCTCCACCTTTGCCCAGCTGGCACCGATGAAACCCACCAGCCAATTTGGCGAGGTGTTTCAGTACAGCAACCTGATGGTGGGCGCGGGCGGCTACATCGCAGCAGCAGCGCTCAAGCCCGGCATCGAGGTCGGTGCCGCCTACGACCGCGCAATGCACGAGCAATTCTTCGCACCGCTCGGCATGACGCGCACCACGTTCGATTTCGCCAAGGCGCAGCGCGGTAACCACGCCAGCCCGCACGGCGACGGCTTTGATGGCAAGACCCGCGTGGCCGACATGGGCCTCAACTACACCATCATCCCCGCTCGCCCCGCCGGCGCGGTGTGGACGAGCTCGCGCGACCTGTCGCGCTGGGTGCTGATGGAGCTAAACAAGGGAAAGACGCCCGAGGGCAAGGTGCTGATCAGCGAGCCCAACTGGGCCGCGCGCTACGCCCCGCAAGTGATGGCCGGTGAAGACACCCACTACGGCATGGGCCTCTTTGTCAGCCGTCAGTACGGTATTCCCATCGCATCGCACGGTGGTGACATGCTCGGGTATCACTCGAACATGATCTGGCTGCCCGAGCACAACATGGGCCTGACGATTCTCACCAACGCCGACGCGGGCGTGCAACTCCGCGGCCCGTTGCTCCGCAAGTTTCTGGAGATCGTATTCGACGGCAACCCAGAAGCCGACGAAAGCATTCGCCTCGCCGCCGCGAACCGCAAGGCCGCGAGCGAAAAGCAGCGTGAACTGCTGACGCTGCCCATTCCGGCAGCCGCGTTGAACAAGCTCGCGCCGCGCTACAGGAACGCCCAGCTCGGCGGCATCACCGTCACCCGCAAAGGTGGCAAGGCCTACCTGCGCACGGTGCACTGGGGCAGCGAGCTCGCGCTGCGCAAGAACGAGGACGGCACACAAAGCTACATCACGATCGACCCCGGTCTCGAAGGGATTGAGTTCGTCCGCGACGACACAGCCGGCCGACCCACACTGATTCTGCGCGACGCGCAGCATGAGTATCGGTTTGTGAAAGGCTGACCTCGGCGACGAGGTGCAGCGCGTCATCCGGCGGCGAGCTGGTGCGGTTATCAAAGCAGAGATACTCTGCGGCAAGCCGTGAGTACCAGCCTGACCAGCAATAGCCAGGCACGATCCGTGGGCGTGGCAAGCACGTTCGCAACGCGCTCAATCGTTCGCCGGTCGCGGCGTAGTCTCAATTGGCAAACGGGGCCCCTTGATTGCGCCCTTCTGCCACCTGGCTTAGTGTTCGCTAAGCGCACGCAACCGTTCTCCCGGCCAGAACCGACTCCGGAACCGCGCGAGGTAGTCATCTCAAGATATTCTTCGATCACGGGAATTTCGGTGTTGATCGCCTGCGGTCGCCGTTCAGCGGGCCTGCGACGGCGCCGCGAAAGCGCATCGAATTGTGGCCTCGCGAGCGCAACGCCCGCTGGTGCGACGAACACAGTCTGGAGGACGTGCGATGATGGTGCGACTGGTGAACTGGGGCCGTGCAATGGCTGTGGCGGTGCTGGCGGCGACGGCGGCGGTGGCCAATATGGCGAACGTGGCGGCGGCCCAAGCCTTTCCCGACAAACCCATCAAGCTGGTCGTGCCGTTCCCGCCGGGTGGTGGTGCCGATAACCTGGCGCGCGCCGTGATACCACGCGCCGGCGAAATCCTCGGCCAGCCCATCACCATCGAGAACCGTCCGGGCGCGGGCGGCAATGTCGGCAGCGAGGCCGTGGCGCGCAGCCCGGCCGACGGCTACACGCTGCTCTACGGCACCAACGGCACGCACGGCATCAACCACGCGCTGTATGCCAAGCCCGGTTTCGACCCGATCAAGGATTTCGCCACGGTCTCGCGCGTGAGCTACATCCCGGCGATGCTCGTGGTGATCCCGAGCGTGCCTGCAGGCACGCTCAAGGAGTTGGTGGAGTACCTCAGAGCGAACCCCGGCAAAGTCTCGTTCGCCTCCGCCGGCAACGGCACCACGTCGCACATGGCGGGCGAGCTCTTCAAACGGGTTGCAGCCGTGGAGATTCAGCACATCCCCTACAAAGGCGGCGGCCCCGCACTGACGGGCCTGCTGGGCGGCGAGGTGCAGATGATGATCGACCTGACGGCGAATCTCTCGGCGCAGGTGAAGGCCGGAAAGCTGAAGGCGATTGCCGTGACGAGCAGCACGCGGGTTCCCGGCTTCGACTTGCCCACCCTGCAGGAGGCCGGGCTCGCGGGCTACGAAATCATCGCAAGCGACGGCATCTTCGCGCCGGCAGGCACGCCTCGCGCCGTCGTCGAAAAACTCAACGCGGCGATGAAGCAGGCGCTGTCGGAGCCCGCCGTGATTGAACGCCTGACCGCACGCGGCGCGGTGGCCATCTACAGCACGCCCGAGGCACAACTGGCGCACATCACCAAGGAGCTGCCGCAGTGGGCGCGGCTGGTCAAGGAATCCGGCGCGAAGGTGGATTGACGCCCGCGGTGTGCACGTCCCCCGCGTGGGGACGACGCTGAACGGCGAAGCAGGCTCGAACTCAACAGCAATGCAGCAACCCACATGAACTACATCGGCACGCCACCCCCGCTCAACCCGGCGATCACCGCGACCAAGCATTACTTTCAGGCGCTCGACAACTTCACGCGCACCTTCGCGTTCCGCGCGGGAGACCGCGTGCTGATGCTGACCGATCCGCTGCTTGATCCGCGCGTGGTGGACGCCATCAGCGGCCATGCCAAAGCAAGGGGCGCCACGCTCTCCGCCTTCATGGCGCCGAGCACCACGCTGCCCGGCGTGCCCGACGAAGTGAAGCCCCTGATTCAGGCCGCCACCTTCGTCGTCTCCACCTGGTTCTGCTCGATCGAAGACCCGTTCAACGTGGCGATGCGCAAGGCGGGCCAGCGCTGGGTGAAGATCACCTACTTTCGCGATCTTGACCTGCTGCACACGCCGCAGGCGCGCTTTCCGATTGATCTGGTGGGCGAGATCATCCGCGCCACTGAGCGCAAGTTCCCTAAGGGGCAGGACTTCACGCTGCGCTTCAGTGATGCGCGCGGCAGCGACCTCACCATCCCCTACACCACCGCCATGCGCGACCCGATGTTCGCGGGCAATCGCTGGCGCGGCATGATGACGGCCGACGAGCCGGGCTGCTACATCCACTACCTGCCGACGCACGGCCCCAACTTTTGGGACAGCACGGCGATGAAGAACGACACCAACGCGGTGCTGCCGATCAATGGCGTGCTCTATCCGCAGTGGGCGATCGGCTTTGAAAGGCCCTTTGCCGAGAACATCGCCGTGGAGTTCAAGGACAAGTTCGTCACCGCCGTGCACGGCGAATCGGACGACGCGAAGGCGCTGCGCGACATGCTCGTGGGCGGCAAGCTGATCGAGGGTGGCGGCTGCGGCTTCAATCCGAAAGCGCCGCGGCACACGATCTATCCCGCCGGGTCAAACTCGCCGGGCGCGCTGCACTTTGGCATTGATCTCGCCAAGCCGAGCGACTTCATCCGCAAGGTGATGCCGAACTGGGAAGAGCCGCCCGTACATCAGGACCTCGTGTCGTTCGACATGACCGTCACCGCGGGCGACAACGTGGTAATCGACGCCGGCCTGCTCACCGCGCTGCGCGACCCGCAAGTGATCGAAGCCGCCAGCCGCTACGGCGATCCGGTGGACCTGCTGGAGGGGTTCGTCTACTGACGTCATCGCTGATTCACGGGCGCTGCGTTGCGCTATCAAACGTGTTTCGCGGGCGTTGATGTGATCGGTTAGTCAGCGGTCAGTTGGCTGGCGTTTCCGGTATTTCGAACCTGGTCCCATTAATTGCTTCGAAACGCACCCGACGTGTCGCGGATGCGAATCTCCTGCACGCCTGAGCCTATCGTTGGCATCGGCTTCCAGTCATCCGGCATCTCACCGCGCTGCGCGAGGTTGATTTGTTGAAAGCCTGCTTCACGCCAAGCGGAGAGTGACCAGCGTATCATGCCGGCAATAGTACCGGCACAATTCATTCCGATATTTTCGCATTCAATGTGAATGCGTGTTAATAACAACCTAATTTATAAGCACTTATTTGCATTCCGGAGTTCATCTATTACGGCATAATAACCGGCAAATATTGCCGCCAAATCGCCATGAAAAACACCCCGATAGCGCAATACACTCAGCCGCATCAGTTTGAGCCGCTGCTGCCGCAGACGGGGCTGGACTCGCTGCGCGAGCGGTCTCGGGCAGTCATCGAACAGTCGCTGCGGCTCTCGGGGGCCGTGCATCCCGACACCATCGCCACGTTGCGCGAGCTGGTGCGCGAGATGAACTCCTACTACTCCAACCGCATTGAGGGCCAGAGCACGCATCCGCACAACATCGGCCGCGCGCTGCGGCGTGACTTTTCCGACAAGCCCGACGTTGCGCGCCTGCAGCGCGTCGCGCTCGCCCACATTGAGGCGGAGCGGGCACTGGAATCCGCAGCTGGCGGCGGCGCGGCCACCCTCTCCAGCGCCTTCATCCAGCAGGCGCACGCCGCGCTCTACAGCCGCCTGGAGGAACCAGACCGCCGCACCGCCGAGGGCGAAGCTATCCCGCCGGGGCAATGGCGCACCAAGCAGGTGGCCGTGGGCCGACATGAGCCGCCCCCGTCCAGCGCGCTGCCCGCATTTCTTGCGCGCTTCGATCAGGTCTTTGCCCGCGCGCCACAGTTTGAGGACCAGCTCATCGTCGCTGCCGCCGCGCACCAGCGCATGGCGTGGATTCACCCGTTCATCGACGGCAACGGCCGCGCCTGCCGGCTGCAAACGCACTGCGCGCTGTGGCCAATGAGCAGTGGCCTGTGGTCCGTCAGCCGCGGCCTCGCCCGCCGTCGCGACGAATACTACGAGCGCCTTGATGCGGCGGATGCGCCGCGCCAGGGTGACCTCGACGGGCGCGGCAACCTGAGCGAAAGGGAACTGCGCCGCTGGTGTGAGTGGTTCATTGGCATCTGCGAGGACCAGGTGAGCTTCATGACCCGCATGTTCCACCTCGACGGCATGAAAACGCGCATTCAGGCGCTCATCACCTTCCGCGCCGCGCACGACAAACGCATCCGCCCGGAAGCCGCGCTACCGCTCTACCACCTGTTTCTTGCTGGCCCGACCGCGCGCGGCGAGTTCCAGCAGATGACCGGGCTGGGTGAACGCACCGCCCGCAAACTGCTCTCCGACCTCATCGACACCGGGCTGGTTACCAGCACCGGCCACGTCGCCCCCGTGCGCGTTGCGTTCCCGCTGGATGCGCTGCAGTTTTTGTTGCCGGAGCTTTACCCCGAAGCGGCGAGTCGAGAGGACTGAAGGCGTGCGCGATAGGGATTGAATGCCCAGACACAATCCTCCGAGAAAAATGCGAGACCGGCTTCTTTGAACGTGGCGACGGCGCGGTGATGGGAAAAATCAAAAAGGCAACGGCGCTGGCCGTCGCGATGTGTGTGCTGGTCACGGGCTGTGCGACGCCGCCCGCCTTTGTGTCGGCCAAGGAAGCAACGCCCGAGCTCAATTTGCGTTTTGAGTCGGTCGAATGTTCGCGGCTGGCCGAACTGCTGACGATTGAAGAGGAGAACGAGAAGCAGATGTCGGCCGACATGGCGGGCCGCGCCACCAAACAGCTGGCGCTCAACGCACTTGGCGTCGCTACGCTTGCGCTCGGCGGCTATGGCATGGCGTGGTCGGTTCGCGGTGAAGGTGCGCGTCGCGAATCGCTCGCGATTTCGCGGGGCGAGATTGAGGTGATGAAAAAGGTGTTGGCTGAAAAGCGCTGCCGCCCTGACGGCAGCACGCCAGACATCTTGATCGAAGTGGTTCGCCTCGCAGGAGGCAATGCCGCAATCGTCGACAAATCGTCACCCGGCAAAACGTTTGCGGAAATGGGTGTTGCGAGTTGTGACGGTGTTCCGGCGGATGCGTCCGCGCAGGACCATCTGGATCAGGGCCGCAAGCTGGTGGCCACCGATCAATATCCCGGCGCGATGCGCTGCCTGCTGCGAGCAATGGAGATGGGCAAAGGCACGTCGGTCTATCGCGAATCCTGCCAGGCCGTCTCCATGCTCTATGACTACGGCTGGGGCGTGCAGAAGAACGTTGAAACGGCTCGCCTGTGGAAAGTGAAGTCGAACGAATAGACCGACGCTTGCCGGTGTCGGCGCGAACGTAGGGCGTCCTGGCAGGAGTTCCATTCACTCGGGAAAATTCGACGCTAGCCCCTTCGATTGCTCTCTGATACAGAACGCATGCGACTAGGCGGGATCATCAACGCCCAAAGCCCGGCGCCGTTGCACGCGGGTCATCGCCTGAACTGCAATCGCCTTGTTCCGGTGATCGAACTGGTCGTAAAGATCGCGGCGCATGCCAACAATCGTCCAGATAAATACACGAGTCACCTTGGTGAAAGTCTCCACTAGAGTATCCGTTGTTGCAGGCCAACGTGGAAAGCTGCCAATCGCCAATGCGCTGAACATGTGCTGAGCAGACACAGTGTGTACAAACGAGTTAAGTTGCGAGTAGTAACCCTTGAGTTCAGCAATTCCTTCTTTGCCAACGCCCGCAGTGAACATCGCGGAGTTCTCCGCGTCCGCGAATACTTGCGGCACGGACGTGCGGGTCAGGATCTCGGGCACTTGCACTGCGGAGAACGCCTTCAAATACGATTCGATAGCGGACCTGAGTGTTCCGCCAGCCGAACGATGCATACCGAGCACGAGGCTCATCATAAATTCGGAACAGTCAGAAACAACTTCGCCAAGATACGCGGCGCCCGGTTGACCATAGATTACCGCAAATTTCTTGCCCACCACGCTGCTGTTATCCATTAGTTCACTTGCGACAGTCAAGATGGCAAGGAACTGCTTGTGCGCGCGCTTCAGCGCCGCGAGTCTCACTGAATCATCGGTGATGGCTTGAAGCGAGAATGCTCTGAGAAAAAGTACAAGTTCACCGAAATCTCCGCTGGAAGTCGAGTTCATTCGACGGAGGTCGAGAGAGACCGAATCGCTTCGTTCCAGGTGAATCCCGTTTGTCGTGAATTCAGCTTGATTTGTGCCATTGACTCAGATTCGTCACTAATCTTGTTGAGTAGTCTTCCGACTTCTCGAAGCCTCTGCGGACTTGCATTCATCGATTCCATCACGAGCATGCCAATCATTTCGTACCGAGACCGCTTCTCCCACCGCGCAATCGAAATTTGAAGCGCTTCGACGGCGAACTTAGCGATGTCTTCGTTTGATGGAAAAAGCTCCGCATCTGCGAGCACTAGCGGCATTGAGCCAACAAGTGCTTTCAAGTCTCGCTGCCGCGCGTGCACGGGTAGACGCTTATCATGCGCGCGCCTCTCGGTGCGGTCCTTCATTGCCAGTTGCCGCAGGTGCGAGACGCCGCTGAGCAGATCACTAGACTCTCGAGACTGTAGCGCCCAAACTAACTCCTGCAGCAGATCAAGGGTTTTTATCGCCGCGTCTGCATCGCTGATTGGATTCTTCCTAGAGACCATTACGAAACCCTAACTACCAATTCATTTGTTAGTTTCACGATAGAGCTTTTCATCTCGCTCGCATCTGAGTCAAGCATAAAGATGTTGTCCAGCTGCTGCTCAGCAAATTTGACTCGACTTGGTATCTCAGCGGTGAGCAGACGATCTTTCCAATAATTGTCCCCATAAAGATATGCCTTCGCATCGTTCAGTACATTTGTGCCTTGGCGCGTCATGGTGAGTACGACTCCCGCGCATTTAACCGCCAACCCGTAATTTTCCTTCCGGTCGTCCACGATGCTCTTGAGAAGATCGAGTCCCGTCAGTGAGAGCGGATCTGGGCGAACAGGTATGAGGTAATAGTCACTGGCAATCAACGCACTCGTCATCCAGACCGAGGGGGTGGGCGGTGTGTCGATGATGACGAAATCATAGTTGGAATCCCCCGAAATTGCTGACAGGTACGCCTTCAGGCGATTCTCTCTCCCCTCGCCCGGCGCCATCTCTAAGCGATAGAGATCAAGACTGCCTGGAAGAAGGAACAAATTCCTTCGTGCTTCGACAACTGCAATTTCGTTCAATTTCTTTGGTGGAACGTCAGCCGGTGCATGAACTGAGGATGCCTTAATTCGCCTTCGATCAAACAACTCGAGCATGGTGTCTTTCCCCGCTTGACGATGTGCAACGTATTCGCTTGGCGACATCAAACACTGAGTGGCATTGAACTGCGGGTCAGCGTCAAGCATGAGCACCGTCGCCTGATGCTGCCGCGTTAAGCAATCAGCGATATTTACGGCCAGGGTGGTCTTGCCGACCCCTCCCTTCATGTTGATCAAACTGATCACTTTCATCGTGTGTAGTCCTGACTATCTAATTTGGAGCATACTGCCAAAAAGTTGGCGAGATCGATTGTGACGATGACGGGCATCCTGGTGTCTGAGATCGTGAGCATCTGAACAACGAACAACTCAGAGGGCCACGCCCGCAAGTCGAATTGTGGGCACCGCTTCACGCGAGCACACCCCTCAACATCAAAGGGGCCAAGCTCGAATTTCGACCACTGATCGCTTCCATGCGGGTTCGCGGCCCACACCTAACCCAACCAGCGAGAGACGAGCCGCGACAAGACAGATGCCTGCCGAACGCCACGCCGCGTAAGACTTCGCCAGGTGAGCCACTTCCACAGCCCAATCATCCAGCAGACAACGAGCATCGCGATACCCGCCCATTCAGCTGGATGAATGAACCGGCGCAGGAAGACTTCATCAATCATCTTTGCGAATACTGGCGCAAAGCTTCCGGTCATCTTCGCTTTGTTGTGCTCAGCCCACGCAACAAGCAACCCGGGCAAGACCCAGTAGAACAACGCGAAACCAAGCGCGCCCACAACGAACGCGCCGCGCGGGCTTAGGCGGTTTGCGATTTCGGCGGAGTCTGTGACGGCAGAGCCGAAGCTGTTTCGTGACCGGCGCCGATAGCGATAGCGGGAACCCATGCGTGTAGTCTGTCCGAGTGGCATAGAAAGGCACGGGTAACGCGCGCACTGGTCCACGATCTCGCCGCCCCAATGGTGCGTCGGCGCGGAGGCCTTGCGGTTACCCAAGTCTTACCTACTGGAGATGATCGCACGACTACGGCCAGAAATCGACGATTGGGCGCCGCCTCATGGATGCCATCGGGTCGTTTGCTGACCTTCGTCAATCGCGCGACTCGCGACCTTGTGACGTGCTCAACAGACTCACACGGCCAATGGATTGCTCGCAGCGGCATGGCGGTGGTGACACGGGCGCTCCCTTTGGCAACGCCCAGAGCGACGGGCGCTTACAGCGCCTTTGCCAGCGCAACGATCTTTTTCACCTTCTCCGCGTTCGGGGTTTTGAGGTCGGAGAAGTTGAGCTGGTATTCGCTCTTGCCCTTTACGTAGAAAACGCGCGCCATGCCGGTGTCGGTGACGGCATAGGCATCCGGGCCGAGGTCGGGCTGGGCGATGTAGTTCGGCGCGGCCTTGGCCAGCTCGCCGCGCGATCTGAGGTTGGCCTGGGCTTTGGCTTCGTTGACCACGGTGCCGATGTAGATGTCAACCGTGTGCGTCGGTGCGTCTTTGGCGAATTCGATGGTGCCCACGCCAGCGCGGTAGCTGCAGCGCGAATCCCACATGTAGCCGCTCATGCGCGGCGCCAACGCCTGGTGCTGGGTGAAGCTGAGATCGGGGAACGCGGCCTTGAGCTTTTCTGCCGTGAGGGTGGCGCAGGCGTCTACCGCCGTCACTGTCTTGAGCTGCTCAAACTCCGGGTCGGTGCTGGGCGCAGCGGCGGCGGGCTTGGCGGCAGCGGCGGGCGCGCTGGCCGCGCCAGGCTTAGGCGCATCCGCGGGCGCTTTGTTGCAGGCCACGAGGCCGAGCGCAGCGAGGGCAATGGTGATGGCAGAGAGGTGTCGCATGCGGCTGTCTCCGAAGGGGTGGGGTCAATATTGGCGCGGGATGTTACTACCGTGCTGTGGCGGAATCTCCGCGTTGCTTGCGACCGTATGAGTCACTTAACGGGCGGTCGAGCGAGACGGCTGGCGCCGCGATGCTGCGCTGCGGTTACTGGCGCGCTGGAATGACTGTGCTCTGGCGGTCAACCTCCCGCGCAACAAACCGGCCAAAGGCATCGAGCAACGGCCCGCCATCGAAGCTCGCGCCCTCGAGCATCGCGAGCGCTTGCACTGTGGCCTCCAGTGTGGAGCGTTGATCGGGGCGGCGCGCAGCGCGGATGGCGCGGTAGCGGGTGGGTGTGGTCGCGTTGAGCGTGACGCGCGGCAGCGCGGCCAGCGGCGGATGCTCCAGCAGCAGGCGCAGGCTTTTGCGCCAGGTGGCATCGATCACCACCAGCCGCAACGGCACCGACGGGTTGAGATCAGGCGCGGGCGGCGCCGGGGCGGCGGACACGTCGGGGTAGAGCAGGCGCACCTGCATGCCGGGCGGGTGCAACAGCGCGTGCAACGCATCGGGCGCAAAGCGATCGCCCACCACCACCCCGCAGTGCGCGAGCGATAGGCGCAGCAGCGCGACGCTGTTCTTCGCCTCGCCCTGCTCCAGCGGATGCTGCAACACCAGCACCTCAGTACGGTGCGGCGTGGGCCGCGCCAACGCGCACAGGCAGGTGCGCAGTGGGCGCTGGCAGCGCGGGCAGGTGGGGCGCCGTGGGCGCATCAAGGGCTGAGTCATCGGCGCGATGATCGCATGCAGAGGCTGCCGCGTGCGGCATCGCAACGCCCCAGCCGCCACCGAGGGCTTGGACAACATCGCGGCAGATGAATAGACTGCGCTTTCGCTCGCCGTTGTACCAAGGAAACGCCGAACCCGTCTCACGCGCTCGACGTATCGCGCCGACTTGTTCAGCATTGCCCAATCGTCAACCACCGCTTTCGTCAGGAGGTTTCCCATGGCTGAGAACAAGACCAAGGCCACGCTCGCCAGCCCGCAGGGCTACATCGACGCCATTGCCGATGAAGGCCGGCGTCAGGATTGCGCCGCGCTGATGGCGCTGATGGCAAAGACCACCAAGGCGGCGCCCGCGATGTGGGGCACCGCGATCGTTGGCTTTGGCGTGCACAAATACCCCCTCGCGGGCGGCAAGACCGGCGAGATTTGCGCGGTGGGCTTCTCCTCGCGCAAGGGCGATATCTCGATCTACGGCGTCACCGGCTTTGACGGCGCCGACGCCCTGCTCGCCAAACTCGGCAAACACAAGCTGGGCAAAGGCTGCCTGTATGTGAGCCGCATGGCGGATGTGGACGCCAAGGTGCTGGAAAAGCTGGTGGCCACGGCGTTCAAGACGAAGGCGGGGTAGCTCGCGCGCGCAGGCCGTTACCCGGCCCGACTGCCGCGCAGCATGTCCATCACGCTGCCCATGTTGAGCCCGCGCGCCTTTTCCTCGATCTGCGGCACATAGCGGGCCTGCATCGCCTTTGCGGGCCCGAGCAGGTCGTCGAACGTTTGCTTGAGCACGTCGGTGCTCATGCTGCGGCCGCTGCCGTAGTAGCGCATGGCCAGTTGTCCGAGCGCATAGGTGGATGCAAACGAGAAGGCCATGCCGGTGGCGCCCCGCGCGACGCCCCCCACCAGCCCGCCCGCCAGCTTGCCGAACAGGCCGCCGATGAGGCGCCGACCGGCCTGCTCGAGGTACTGTGACGCGAGCCCCACGCCCACGGTGGCGAGAAATTCCTTGATGTGGCCGGAGTCCAGCTCATAGCCGTGCGCTTTGCCAATGCGGTAGACCATCTGTGTTTGCAGCGGAATGATGGCCATGGTCGCCCACGAGGCGGGGAGCAGCTCCAGCGCGCCGTTGAGGATGCTGTAGTTGAGAATGGACTTGTCGAGCGCAGCGCGGTCGACAGGCGCGGCGAGCGCGGGTGAATCCGCCGCTGCGGGCGACGATGCCGCGCTGGCCGACGCGCCTGCCACCGCCGTGCCCGCGGCGCCCCAGGCAGCGTCGGCCACAGTGAGCGCGTCGTGTTCGAGTGCTGCGGCGTCGGCGTCGGACAGGCGCAGCGCCGCCCGTAGCTGGGTAAGAAATGCCCGCTCGCGCTCGTTTTGTGAGCCATCGGCGTTGGCCACGCCCACCGCCATTTGATAGGCGTTACGACGCGCGAGCTCATCGTCGCCCAACGCGGCGCCAGCGCTCTGCACCGTGAGGCGACCAAACACCACGTCTTCATACAACCCTTGCGGATCGAGCGCTGCGGCGCTGCCGCCCTCGCCCGCCAACCGGGCGACGATGCGCTCGAGCAAATCGCGTTCGCGCGTGTCCTTTCCGCCATCGGCGAATGCACTCATCAGGGCGATGGCGAGCGTGGCGCGTTGTTGGTCAATGGTCATGGTGAGTCCTTTGCGATGGGTGAAGCCGGCGCTGTTGCGGCGGTACGTCAGTGACCGCTATTTGACTGCAGGTTGCCAACCGCGCACCCGCGTTGCGTCGCCGCCATCCGCGGTTGGTCGCAGCCCGCGCCACGCGGACGCCTAACCCGGACTAGCAGGTGATCGTCATCGCGTCCACGTCCACATGCACGGCGCGCTGGGCGAGCAGTGCGGTCGCGGCCGCCGCGTAGCGCTTGCCCCACGCGGCGTCGCTCAAGCCTTTGGGGCCAGCGGCCTGCGCGACCACCAGCACCTTGTCGGCGCCGAGCAATTTTCCCGTGGGGCGAAACGGCTCGCACTCGAGCGCCACGACCTGTTCGTCGAACCAGGCACGTGCGTCGTCGGGCGTCATGGCCTCGTCGGCGTGTAGATCAAAACGGTATTCGCGGCTCTCGCAATTGACGGTGACTTCGGCGTACATGGTTGGTGTGCCGCGTGGCGATGCGCCGTTCATGAGTTGACGGGCTCACCACGAACGGGGAGTGGATAACGGGTGCAGTCTAGGTGCCCCGTGACAGCGCCGCTTTGACGCAGTGCAAATCAGGCGCGGTCTGTCCCGTGCGCAACCAGCCGACGCAGAATTTCCGCTGTTCGCGCCGCATCCACCCCGGTTCGTCGCGATGCCGTTGGCGTGCGAAACGTGTCCACCTACAGTTCACTCAACGCAGCGGCAAACGCCACTGCCCGAACCCCCTCCCGAAGGAGACACATCATGCAACAAACCACATTTTCTGTCCTGTCCCTTACCGAACGCGCGCTGGCCGCATTCAGCGCAACGGTGTTTTCTGTCGCTACCGTCGGCGCGGTGGTGGGTCTGTTCGCGACAGCGCAAGCCGATGACGCGTTCGATGTGAACGCCCCCATCGCGATGGAACGGGTCGTGATCACGGCGCCGAAGGCGGTCTGACCGGCCGCTGCAATGTCATCGCGTGAGCGGGACGTTCGTTGTTGGGGGTCGCTAGACTTTTGCAACGGCGCGGACTGCGCGGGGTGAATGATGAAGTTCCTGATCTTGTTTGTTCTCTGGTGCCTGCTTTTTGTAGCGGCGTGGCCGCTTGCGCTGTTGGCGCTCGTGCTGTGGCCAGTCGTCTGGGTGCTGACGCTGCCGTTCCGCTTGCTGGGTATCGCCGTCGGGGCCGTGTTTGCGCTGTTGCGCGCCATTCTCTTTCTGCCGGCCCGTCTGCTGGGCTGGAAACCCCACGCGCACTGATCGCTCGGGTTTGACGGCGATCACATTCGCCGCAGCGCACAACGCGCTAAGCTCTACGCTATCTCCCTGAACCGCGATCCCCCATTGGGCATCGCGTGTGTGGCATGCCCGATTCCGCACCGACGTCCGCCCCCTCCCCTGCGCCCCACAACGGCGAGCGCCACCTCGCGCTGCGCCGCGTGGCGATCGACACCTGGCATGAGAACGTGGCCTATTTGCACCGCGATTGCGAGGTGTACCGCGCGGAGGGCTTTCAGGCGCTCTCCAAGGTTGAGGTGCGCGCCAACGGTCGACGGATTCTTGCGACCTTGAACGTGGTGGATGATGCCTCCATCGTTGCCTGCCAGCAGCTCGGGCTCTCGGAGGATGCCTTTCGGCAACTGGGCGTGGAGCCCGGCCATCTGGTTGCCATCTCGCAGGCCGAGCGACCCGAGTCGATGTCGGCGCTGTTTCGCAAGATTGCCGGCGAGCGGCTGGGGCGTGACGAGTTTCTGTCGATCGTGCGCGATATCGCGTCGTTGCGTTACTCCAAAATCGAACTCACCGCATTCGTTGTCGCCTGCAACCGCAGCGAACTGGATCGCGAGGAGGTGTACTTTCTGACCGAGGCGATGGTTGCCACCGGGCGGCGACTGGACTGGAAAGAGCCGCTGGTGGTGGACAAGCATTGCATTGGCGGCATCCCCGGCAACCGCACTTCAATGCTCGTGGTGCCGATCGTCGCGGCGCATGGTCTGCTCTGCCCGAAGACGTCCTCGCGCGCCATCACCTCGCCCGCCGGGACCGCCGACACGATGGAAGTGCTGGCGCGGGTCGAACTGCCGTTCGATCAGCTGGCGGGCATTGTGCGGGAGCATCGTGGTTGTCTCGCGTGGGGCGGCACGGCCGATCTTTCGCCCGCGGATGATGTGCTGATCTCGGTCGAGCGCCCGCTCTCCATCGATTCGCCGGGGCAGATGGTGGCGTCGATCCTCTCGAAGAAGATCGCAGCGGGTTCGACGCATCTGGTGCTCGATATGCCCATCGGGCCGACGGCGAAAGTGCGCTCGATGCCCGAGGCGCAACGCCTGCGGCGCTTGTTTGAGTACGTCGCACACCGCATGCACCTTTCGCTGGACGTGGTGATCACCGACGGCCGACAGCCCATTGGCAGCGGCATTGGCCCGGTGCTGGAGGCGCGCGACGTGATGCGCGTGCTGCAGAACGATCCCGATGCGCCGAACGATTTGCGCCAGAAGGCGTTGCGCCTGGCCGGCCGCATGATCGAGGCCGACCCGGACGTGCGTGGTGGCGACGGCTTTGCCATCGCGCGCGACATCCTCGATTCGGGCCGCGCATTGGTCAGGATGAATGCGTTGATCGCCGCGCAAGGCATGCAGGGCGAGCGCGCGTTTGATCACCAGCATCCGGCGCTCGGCGCGCTGGTGGTGGAGGTGTGCGCGAGTAATTCGGGGGTGGTGAGCAGCATCGACAACTATCAGATTGCACGCATCGCGCGGCTCGCGGGCGCGCCTAAGGTGAAAGCAGCCGGCGTGGAACTGCTGCGCAAGCTCGGGGAGCCCGTCCGTGCGGGCGAGCCGCTGTACCGTATTTACGCGGACTACCCGTCCGATCTCGAATTCGCGCGGCAAGCCAGCGCCCGCGCCAGTGGCTACCTGATCGGCACGAGTGGCGACGTGCCGCAGGTGTTTGTGGAGTTCTGATGGCGACCGCGGTGCTTTATTTCGACGAAGATCGCGAGCCGGTACTCCGGTTGACCGCACTCGATCCGGAACGCCGGGCGCACGCGCTGCGCATCGAGCGACACCGCTTCCCCGACGGGGAGTTGAAGCTCACGCTGCCCGCCGCGCTGCCAGCGCGGGTGGTGCTGTTTCGGTCGCTGGACCGGCCCAACGAGAAGCTGGTTGAGTTGCTGCTCGCCGCGCAAGCCGCCCGCCAGCTGGGGGCACGCCACCTGACACTGGTGGCGCCCTACCTCGCCTACATGCGTCAGGACATCGCGTTTCAACCAGGAGAGGTGGTGAGCCAGCGTGTGGTGGGGCAGTTTCTCGCCGGGCTCTTCGACGCCGTGATCACCGTTGACCCGCATTTGCACCGCGTCGCCACGCTCGGCGAGGCGGTGCCTGTTGCCCAGCCGATCCTGGTGAGCGCCGCGCCGCTGCTGGCCGAGCTGATCAGGGCCCGACGCCCCGGCGCGTTGTTGGTCGGCCCCGACGAAGAGTCCGCGCAGTGGATAGCACAGGCGGCTGCCACGCACGGCTTCGACCATGCGGTGTGCCGCAAAATCCGCCACGGTGACCGCAACGTGGAGGTCGCTCTGCCCGATGTGCCAGTGACGGGTCGCGCGGCGGTGCTGCTTGACGACATGGCCAGCACCGGCCACACCGTCGCTCGCGCCGCTCAGGCCTTGCTCGCCGCGCGTGCGCTGAGCGTTGACGTCGCCGTGACCCACGCGCTGTTCGCCGAGGGCGCACTGGCGACGATGCGCGATGCAGGTGTCGGTGAAATATGGAGCACCGACTGTATCGCGCATCCGACCAATGCAGTGGCGATGGCCCCTGCGCTGGCGAAGGCGCTCGCCAGCCTGACGGCAGGGTCGTAACGCGGTACGCCTCTGCAGCGCCACCGGCGCGCCGGAGGCGGCACAGCCTCTATCATTCCACCCATGAACGATGTCCCCCGCAAACGTCGCGGTGGCGGGCATGGTGGCTCGTCGCTGCCTGTGGTCCGCCTGAAAAGCGAACGCAAATACGTCCACCCGTTGATCTTTCAGAAGATGGTGGAGCGACCTGGCGAACGCATTCTTCCCGGGAGCCTGGTGGAAGTACGAAGCGTTGATGGGGAGTTTGTGGGTCGCGGTCTGCTCAACATGCAGGCGCCGATGGCGATCCGGCTGTTGACCGAGAAGGTTGATGAGCAGATTGATGCGCACTGGCTGGCAGAGAAAGTGGCCGACGCCGTGCGTCTGCGTCGCGACGTCTATCGCCTGGACGAAGTAACGGACAGCTACCGCGTGATTCACGCCGAGGGCGACGGTCTCTCCGGGCTGATCGTGGATCGCTTTGGCGATGTGCTGGTGGTGGCGTTTTACGCTGCGGGCATGTGGCGCATGCAGCACTGGGTGTTTGATGCGCTGCTGACGCAGTTTCCGAACGCGCGGATATTTGCCTTTGGCGACGATAACGCGCAGAAGCAGGAAGGCTTCGACTGCCCGCCCGGAAAAGCGACGAAGCCGGTGATCGTGACCGAGCATGGTGCGAAGTTTCACGTACCGATCGGCGGCAAGCACAAGACCGGTTTCTTTTGCGACCAGCGCGACAACCGCAAGCGCTGGGGTGAGTTGATCGCGGCGACGCGCAGCAGCAGCATGCTCGATCTTTGCTGCAATTCGGGCGGCTTCGCAGTCTATTCCGGCCTGCACGGTGCGACCGACATCACCGGTGTTGATCTCGATGAAGAGGCGGTGGACTTTGCCACCCGCAATCTGCGTCTCAACAACGTGAAGGCGAAGGTGACGCAGGCCGACATCTTTCCCTGGCTGCGTGATGCGCAAGAGGCAGGCAAGCGCTGGGACGCGGTGGTGCTCGATCCAGCGAAGATGACTCGCTCGCGTGATGAGGTGATCGAGGCACTGAAGAAATACCTCGACATGAACAAGCTGGCGCTCGGCGTGGTGAAGCCGGGTGGCTTGTTCCTCACGTGCTCCTGCACCGGCGTGGTGAGCGAGGAGCAATTCCTCGATATGCTGCGCCGGGCAGCGTTCTACGCGGGCCGTGAGGTGCAGGTGCTTGAGGTGCGCGGCGCAGGGCCGGATCATCCGTGGCTCGCGCATGTGAATGAGAGCCGTTATCTGAAAGCAGTGTTTTGCCGAGTGCTATGAGCTTGTTTCTTCCGTTCCAGTCTGTACAGTTCACCGCCATCGCGCCCGGCAAGCGCCTGATCATTACCGGCGCCGTCCACGGCAATGAGGTCGCGGGCACGCACGGTATTCGCCGCATCATCACGGAGATCGAGCGCGGCGAGCTGACACTGGCGCGTGGCCGCGTGACCTTTGTGCCGATCACTAACCCGAAGGCGTATGCGCTGAAGCGTCGCAACGGGGACCGCAACTTGAACCGCAACCTGGCGCCCGCCGATACGCCGGTCGAGTTCGAGGATCACATTGCCAATTGGCTGTGCCCGCTGCTCGCACAACATGATGCGCTGCTCGACCTGCATTCCTTTCAGGCACAGGGGCGGGCGTTCGTGATGGTGGGACCGCAGAACAACACAGGCACGCTGGAGCCGACGGTTCATGGCGACACTGAGCGCGACTGGGCGATGCGTCTGGGCGTGAAACGCGCGGTGGATGGCTGGCTCGGTACCTACGCCACCGGCGTGGACGAGCGCCGCGCACGCGCTGAACGAGCGCCTGCGAGCGAAGGCAAGCGGCACGACCTCGACGCGAAGTACGGCGTCGGCACGACCGAATACATGCGCTCGACGGGTGGTATGGCGCTCACGCTCGAATGCGGACAGCACGACGATCCACATGGCCCTGAGGTGGCGTATCGCGCCATCCGAAACACACTGGCGCTGTTTGGCCTGACCGATGAGGCCGTACCAACCGCTGCCACCGACATGGAGGGGCTGCATCTCGGCACGGTGGTGGACAAATTCGACCGCAACGACGCCTTCGCGCGGCCGTGGCAAAGCTTTGACGCACTGAAGGCTGGCGACGTGATCGGCACTCGCGCCAACGGCGAGGTAGTGCGCGCCCCACGCGACGGCTACATCGTGTTTCCGAACGCGCTGGCTGAAGCGAACTATGAGTGGTTCTACCTCGCGGAGGCGACGACTCGGTTCAATCTTGCCCAAGGCGCATAGTGGCGCGCAAAATCGTTCGAATCGGGAGGTGTCATGTCGTTCGCGAACCAGGTTATCGTCATCACAGGAGCCTCCGATGGAATTGGCGCAGAACTAGCGCGCCAGCTTGCGGCCGAGCAGGCTCATCTGGTGCTGGCGGCGCGGCGGCGGGACGCGCTCAACGTCGTCGCGCAGCACTGCGAGCGCCTGGGCGCCACTACACTCGTCGTGCCCACCGATGTGTCAATCGAAGCTGATTGCCGCGCTTTGATCGCAGCCACCGTCGAGCGCTTCGGGCGCATCGATACGCTGGTCAACAATGCCGGCGTCTCGATGCATGCCTATCTTGACGAGATCAGCGATCTGGCGGTGTACGAGCGCCTCATGCGCATCAACCTCATGGGGAGCGTCTGGCCGACGCATGCGGCGCTGCCTCACCTCAAGGCGAGCAAAGGTCTGATCGTCGCAGTCTCAAGTCTGGCCGGACTCATTGGCGTCCCGGCGCGCACCACCTACTGTGCAACGAAATTCGCACAGACTGGATTTTTCGAGGCGCTACGCGCCGAGCTGCAACCGGATGGAGTGGACGTGACGCTGATCTACCCCGGCGTCGTCGCCACCGAGATTCGCCGCAACGGCTGGAATGCTGCTGGCCAGGCGGCCGGTGTCTCGGGCCTGAGCGAAACCGGCGCGATGAGCGTGGAGCACTGCGCCGGGCTCATTGTGCAGGCCATGCGCGAACGCAAGCGAGACGAAGTGATGACCAGCAAAGGCAAGCTCGGACGCTGGCTGAAACTCATCGCCCCAGCAAAGGTAGACGCCATGGCGCGCGCCGCGCTGGCGAAGCAGCGTTAGCGCTGCTCACGCCGTTTCGCGCTTAGCTCGGCACGCAGAACTTCACGCCTTCACCGTCCCAGCCCAAGGCAACAAAGGCACTATAGGTTGAAAGGCTGGTCGTAAAGCGGTGATTCGGGTTGTCCGGGAATCGCGCATTGCCACGGAAAACCCGGTAGACCGGGATCAAGCCCGTTGCGCAACGTCCACCGACGCCTTCAACCACCGGCACGTACGCGTAGGAATCGATCCCTTCGTTGTAGGGCAGGCGTGGCGCCGCCGAGTTGGTTGGGTTGAGCGAGGTCAGCGCGGACAGTTCAGACGGAACGAGTGTGTAGAAGTGGCTGCCTCGAGTTGCGCTAACGGCGACCTTATCGAAGTAGAAGCGCGTGATTGGCATCCGCGTGCCAAACGCCGAGCTCAAGCCGGTGGCGACGGAGTAGACGCGGAAGCTCAACCCCGTACGGCGGAACGGCGGCGTTGCGTCCAGCAAGGCGATTTCGTTGCTGCGCGAAGTCATGAAGTAGTAGTCGAGCGGCGGATGGTAGTACTCGACCATGTCAGTGGTTGCATCCGAGCCCGACACGATGGAGACCATCAGCGGGTCATAACCGGTGTTGTTGTTGTAATCACTTTCGATCACCACGCCGTCCTCGTTGACGTACGCCCCAAAGTAATAGGTACCAGGCGCGCTCGGCGCATCGACGCTACCGGCACAAGTCATCGTCTGGCCCGGGGCAAGTGCGCCGACATCGCAGTACCAGCCACTGTAAATATCGGCAGTCGAGATGATGCTGTTGGTGGACCAGTAAAACTTGATGCGTGCGCCGGAGGGTGCAGCAGCACTTCCAGCATTCCGGATCGTGGTGGACTGCGACGTGAGGCGCTGCCCGCTGGAAGCCAGACGCGTGCCGATGGAGGTACTCACGACAACCAAGTCGGGATATGCCGCGACGTTGGTGATGTTGACGGTCAGCGGGTCATAGTTGGTGTTGTTGCTGTAGTCGCTCTCGGTGACCGCTCCGTCCTCGTTGACGTAGGCACCGAAGTAGTACGTACCCACCGTACTGGGCGCGTCGACCTGACCGCTGCACGTGGTTGACTGACCCGGCGCCAGCGTGCCGACGTCGCAATACCAGCCGCTGTAGGTGTCAGCGAGCGAAATGATATTGTTGGTGGACCAATAGAACTTCACGCGCGCGCCTGCGGGTGCGGTTGCGGAGCCGTTGTTGCGCACGGTCGTGGTTTGCGTGGAAATGCGTTGCCCGACGGTCGCGGTTCGCACGCTGAGCGACACGCTCGTCACCACGAGATCAGGGTAGGCGACGCTGCCGATCACCCAGGTGGGATTGGAAAACGTCTCCCAATCGACCCAAGCAAATCCATCGTTCAGCGACGAGGCGTTGTATTCGGAAATGAACATGTACATGTACCAGGTACCGGCAGGCGGCGTGGCGAGCTGCGCGACTGTCTGGTCGATGTTGGTGTACTGAAAGCCCGCAGTAAGCGGTGACAGCACCGAGGATTGTCCGATCTTGTAGCCAGTGGCACTGCCTCCGCTGTACGGGCTCGGCAACGCCCACAACTCAACGCGAAGCGAGCCGGAAACGCCTGAGGACCGCCGATTGGCAATGACCCCTGCCTGCAGCCGCACCGTACCGCTCGAGATCGTATAGGCCCACGATCCTTCCAGAGAGATGTTGCCCGGATTAACTTTTGGAGTGTCCGCGACACGTTGATCGTACTGATGGATCGAAGGATCGGCGCCGTTTGACTCGAGAGCGATCTGCGCCTGGGCGCCAGCGGCAGCAAGGAAGAGGATCAGCCCGACGAAAAGCTGACGCGAGACCTGCACCGCATGCCGGGTAAGGTGGGCGCCCCTCTGAGCGGCGCTTCGAAGTCGTGCATGTGCGCTCAAACCATTCGCTGCCGTAACGTTCATCGGTGATCCCTCGCAATGTTTGTCGTTTGCCTGCAAGAGTATTCCTAAGATCATCAAAGTCAAGTGAGCTGCATCAATTCCCACCCACTCATGTGAGGTGCGCGCGGCTATGCGGGGAGATAGGGCGTGCGTTTCGAATCCAGTTCGGCCACAGCCGACCGGTATTCGGCGGCCAGGCGCCCAACGAGCGTCGCGGTGGCTGGGACGTCGTCCATCTGACCGACGCCTTGACCTGAGCCCCAGATGTCCTTCCATGCCTTCACCGCGCCTTGCCCGAAGTTCATCGCGCTCTTATCGGCGCTGGGCAGATTGTCGGGATCGAGCCCGGCGCGGCGCACGGATTCCTTCAGGTAGTTGCCGTGAATGCCGGTGAACAGCGACGAGTAGACGATGTCCTGCGCCGACGAATTGACGATCATGTCCTTGTATCCGTCGGCGGCTCGCGCTTCCTGGGTGGCGATGAAGCGGGTACCCATGTAGGCGAAATCCGCGCCCATCGCCTGCGCGGCAAGGATGCTGGCGCCGTGGGCGATCGCGCCGGAAAGCGCAATCGGACCGTCGTAGAAGCGGCGCACCTCGCGCACCAACGCAAAGGGCGACAGCGTGCCCGCATGACCGCCCGCGCCTGCGCAAACGAGGATCAGCCCGTCGACGCCGGCCTCCAGCGCCTTCTCCGCATGGCGCACCGAGATCACATCGTGGAACACCACGCCGCCCCAGGCATGCGCCTGCTTCACCACGTCGCCGGGCGCACGGAGCGAGGTGATCAACATGGGCGACTTGTACTTCTCGCACAGCTGCATGTCGTGGTCCAGCCGGTCATTGCTGGAATGCACGATCTGGTTCACGGCGTAGGGCGCGATGCGGCGTGACGGGTCGGCAGTCTGCGCGGCGGCGAGCTTTTCGGTGAGTTCGGCCAACCACTCGTCCAGCTGTTCCTGGGGGCGCGCGTTGAGCGCCGGGAAGGCACCGATCACACCCGCCAGGCATTGCGCAAGCGTCAGCGGCGGGTGCGAGATGATGAACAGCGGCGCTGCCATCACGGGAAGACTGAGTCTGTTCTCTAAAAACGCGGGGATAGCCATGTCGAACTTTGCTTAAACTTGTCGCTGCTGATGAGGAGGCGTCAGCCCTGCAATGTAACGCTGCCTGGCCCGCCGGGTGAACGCTTTGTGCAGTCTCGCAACGGTGACCTCCGCCGCAACGATCAGAGGCGTCCATGGACCTCAACTATTCCCCTGAGCAACTGGCGTTCGCCAGTGAAGTGCGCGCGTTCACCCGCGCCAACCTTGACCCCGAGGTCGCGCGCAAAGTGCTGGAAGGCTCGCGTCTGGAGCGCGAGGACTACCTCGGCTGGCATCGCGCACTGCACAAAAAAGGTTGGGTTGGCGTCGGCTGGCCCAAGCAGTTCGGCGGCACCGGCTGGAACTCGACGCAGCAACACATCTTCGACGAAGTCACCGCCGATGAAGGCGCGCCGCAACTGATCCCGTTCGGTCTGCGCATGGTGTCGCCCGTCATCATGGCGTTTGGCAACAA
The DNA here is from genome assembly GCA_016790165.1 of Burkholderiales bacterium. Lineage (GTDB taxonomy): Bacteria > Pseudomonadota > Gammaproteobacteria > Burkholderiales > Casimicrobiaceae > Casimicrobium. The sequence goes on along the minus strand of JAEUPL010000001.1, from coordinate 248,751 downwards.
GGACCAGCAGGACTACCACCTGCCGAAGATCCTTTCCGGCGAGAACTGGTGGTGCCAGGGCTACAGCGAGCCGGGATCGGGCTCTGACCTCGCCTCGCTCAAGTGCAAGGCCGAGCGCGACGGCGATCACTACATCGTCAACGGCCAGAAGACCTGGACCACGCTCGGCCAGTACGCCGACTGGATCTTCTGCCTGGTGCGCACGTCCAGCGAAGGCCGCCAGCAGGAGGGCATTTCCTTTCTGCTGATCGACATGAAAACACCGGGCATCACCGTGCGACCGATCATCATGCTCGATCAGGAGCATGAGGTGAACGAGGTCTGGTTCGACAATGTCAAGGTGCCGGTGAGCAATCGTGTCGGCGAAGAGAACAAGGGCTGGACCTACGCCAAGTTCCTGCTCGGCCACGAGCGCACGGGCATTGCCGGTGTTGGGCGTTGCAAACGCATCGTGAAGCGCCTGCAGCACGTGGCCAAGCAGGCGAAGTCCAACGGTCGCCCGCTGATTGAAGATGTTCGCTTCCGCGACAAACTGGCGCAGGTTGAGATTGATCTGCGCGCGCTCGAAATCACGCTGCTGCGCGTGCTCGCCGCCGAGGCCGAAAAGCGTGCGCCGGGCCCCGAGGCATCGCTGCTGAAGATCAAGGGCTCGGAAATTCAGCAAACACTGACCGAACTGACCATGATGGCCGCCGGCCCTGCAGCGCTGCCGTACGTGCGCGAAGGCGAGCATGGCGCAGCCGATGTGCCGTGGCTGTCGGACGAGGCGTTCCGCTTCGCTTCCGGCCACTACTTCAACTTCCGCAAGACGACCATCTACGGCGGTTCCAACGAAATTCAGCGCAACATCATCACCCAGATGGTGCTTGGCCTTTAACCCCGACGGAGACAACCTATGGACTTCAATCTCTCCGACGAGCAGAACGCGCTCAAGGATTCACTCGCCAAATTCATTGATCGCGATTACACGTTTGACCACCGCTGGAAAATCATCAAGTCTGCGGCAGGCTGGTCACGTAGCCACTGGAACCAGCTTGCCGAAATCGGGCTGATGGCGCTACCGGTCGCCGAGGCCGACGGTGGCCTGGGGGGCAACGGTGTCGACACGATGCTGGTGATGGAAGAACTCGGCCGCGGTCTGGTGGTGGAGCCTTACCTCGGTTGCGTCGTGCTCCCCGCAGCGCTGATCAAGGCCTCAGGCAGTGAGGCGCAGCGCGCCGCGCTCAGCGAAGGGCTCGCCAGCGGCGAAACGCTCTACGCTTTTGCCCACAGCGAACCGGGCCAGCGTTACGAACGCAACGCCGTCGCCACGACGGCCGCCGCCAACGGCGCAGGCTACGTGCTGAGTGGCAAGAAAGTGTCAGTGCTTGGCGGCGATGCGGCTGATCAGTTGCTCGTTTCGGCAACGGTCACGGGTGACGCAGCACCGTCGTTGTTCGTGGTACCGGCTACGGCCACCGGTGTGAGGCGCCTTGCCTATCCGATGCAGGACGCGCAACGCGGCGCTGACATCGAACTTAGCAATGTCGAAGTCGGTGCCGACGCGTTGTTGGGCGAACGCGGCAAAGCGGCAGCGGCCATTGAGTACGCGCTCGACGTCGCCTGCGCGGCGCTCTGTGCCGAGGCGGTGGGCGCAATGGCCGAACTGCACAAGATCACCGTCGAATACCTGAAAACGCGCAAGCAATTCGGGCGGCCGATCGGCATGAATCAGGCGCTGCAGCACCGCGCGGTGGACATGCTGATGCACGTCGAGATGTCACGCTCCATGGCAATGGAAGCAGCCGTGGCCTGTGACAACCCGGACCCGTCAGCGCGCGCCAAGGCGGTTTCAGCGGCAAAGACGCTGGTTAGCCAGGGCTGCCGCTACGTCGGCCAGAACGCCGTGCAACTGCACGGCGGCATCGGTGTGACGCACGAGCTGAACACGTCACACTACTTCAAGCGCTTGACAATGATCAGCGTCACATTCGGCGACGCTGACTGGCACCTCGGCCGCTACGGCGACACGCTACTCGCTGCCGCCTGACGATCAGAGCGTTCATGTCCCGGCGATTACTTCGCCGGGACCGTCGCCTTGGCGCTGGTCGCGCTCGCTTCGATCGTGGAGCGCACCACGGGCAGCCCCTTGAGTTGATTCAGCGCCTGTGCGAAGAGGAAGTCCTTTTCGTTGCCCCAGTCAAAGCCCTTGAGCTTCTTCTGGTCTTCACGAACTTTCTGCAGTTTCGCGTCCTGCGCCTCTTCCGAAGTGTCCTCGTCGGGGGCGGCGTCTTTCTTCTCGTCCTTGCCGACGAGGTGGCGAGACAAGTCCTTCTCGCGCGTCGTCTTCGGCGACATCACGCCGTCGAAAGTCAACTGCTCGATCAGCACGTCCGGCTCGATACCGGTACCCTGGATGGAGCGCCCATTCGGCGTGTAGTACCGCTGCGTGGTCAGCTTGACGCCTGATGTCGCCGACAGCGGGATGATGTTTTGAACTGAACCTTTGCCGAACGTCGTCGTACCCATCACCGTGGCCCGCTTGTGATCTTGTAGCGCCCCGGCCACGATTTCAGATGCCGAAGCTGAACCGCCATTGGTCAATACGACCACGGGCACCGACTTGGCACTGTCCGGTACCTGCGACAACGCTTCGAGTGCGCGAGGCGACATGCCGGCGCGGTTGGCGTAATACCTGTTCTTGCTTCCTTCGATTCGCCCTTCGGTGTACACCACGAGCGAGTCTTTGGGCAGGAACATAGCCGACATGCCAATCGCACTGCCCAGAACTCCGCCGGGGTTGCTGCGCAGGTCAAGCACAACGCCCTTGAGCGGCCCCTTCGCCTCGGCATCGCGCAGCGCCTTGCTCAAATCAGGCACGGTGGTCTCGCTGAAGGTGCGAATACGCGCATGCACGAGGCCCGGCTCGATGACCTTAGCCTTGACCGACTGGATCTTGATTTCCTCGCGCGTCAACGCGAAGTTGTGTGTCGTGCGCGTGTCCTTGCGGAAAACTTCCAGCTTGACCGAGGTGCCAGGATTGCCACGAATACGCTCCACCGCCTTCTGTACCGTGAGACCACGTGTCGACTCGTCGTCAATCTTGACGATGAGATCGCCGGCGCGGATGCCTGCACGGGCAGCCGGCGTATCATCGATCGGGGCGATGACTTTGACCATCCCGTCTTCGCTGCCAATTTCCGCGCCAATGCCCCCAAATTTGCCCGTCGTGGCGCTCTGCAGGTCTTTGTAGGCGTTCTCATCCAGAAAGACGGAATGCGGGTCAAGGCTCGAAACCATGCCGTTGATCGCACTTTCGATGAGCTTCTTGTCGCTGATCGGCTCGACATAGTCATTTTTGACTCGCGCGAACACTTCGGAGAACGTGCGCAGTTCATCCAGCGGGATTGCCGATTTGGCATCACGGTTGGCGTCGACCGTGATCGCCAGAGATAGTGCGACGCCCATCGTCGCACCGACGCCGACCCACGCTGCCTTTTGCCAATTTGCGTTCGCCAATTTTCCGGATTTCATTGCATCGCCTTTCCATCACCGCGTTGGATCGCCGGATCATGCGGCACGACGCAGTACTCCCGATAGTAGTGGAGTTTGCCAGAAGTCGCATCCACCCGTCAGCGGTGGCCTCAGCCTCCGTTGCAGTGGAAAAGAAAAAAGGGCGACCGATCGGGGGATACGGTCGCCCTGAACGTCACCACGAGCGCGCCGGGGGAAGCACGCTCTGGGAGGACAACGACGCGCCAGCAGAGGGGTCAACTGCGCATCGTCTTGCCACAACCCTAAGATGCGGCGGATGGCAAAAAGTTCAATGGCCAACCGCAAAACCTTCACGGAACGCATTGACCTCGTCGCGGGTAGGGATGCCGTTGCGCCCGCCAAATCGTGTGCACTTCAGCGCCGCGACGTCCGTCGCAAAGCTAATCGCCGTCGGCAGCGACTGCCCCTCGCCTAGCGCAAACGCGAGCGCCCCGTGCCAGGTGTCGCCGGCGCCCAGCGTGTCGATGGCCTTGACTGCGCGTGCTGGCGTGCAGTGCATGGTGTGGCCGTCGAACCAGAGGGTGCCGCGCTCGCCGAGCGTGACACCCGCAATCACGTTGCGCCCGCCAAACGCGCGCCGCATGGCTTCTTCGGGGCCACCCAGGTTCAGCGCTTTGGTCATCGGCTCGCTGTAGACAGGGTGCGTTGCACGATGCGCGATGTCGAGAATCTCGTCGCGCTGACCGCTGTCAGCGTCGAAAACACTCGGAATTCCGGCGTCCGCCGCGGCATCGAACAGTGCCATCGCCCCGGGCTTCCAGCGCGAATCGGCGTGCACGGCATCGAAGTCACGCACGTCGGCGAGCGGCAGCCACGATGTGTCGGGCGGATAGCCCTGAGCGGGGGCCGAGCAGATCAGTCGCTCGCCACGGCGATCAACCAGAATGGCGGCGGTTTTCGACCGGGCGCCGGGCAGACGATACACGTGCGACACGTCGACGCCTTCACGAGCCAGCATACGCACAATCTGGTCACCCACATCGTCGTCGCCGACGCGCCCCCAGTACTCCGCACTGCCACCCAATCGTTGCACGGTCACGGCGGCATTTGCCGCCATGCCGCCACCGGTGACGATAAATTCAAGCGCCCCGAACTTGGCGGGCGCCTCCGGGATGGTGTCGACACGAAAGATCTGGTCAAGTGTGGCGACGCCCAGACAGATCACCCGCGGACGCGGCGGTGGTGCCGAGCCCATCAACCGCGCCCCGTACTGCCAAAGCCGCCACTTCCGCGCTCGCTGACCGCGAAGTCGCTCACCTGCTCGAAGCTAACCTGTTGCACCGGCACGATGACCAGTTGTGCGATGCGCTCTGCGGGTTGAATGACGAACTGCGTCGTTCCAGCGGGATTGCGATTCCAGCAGCTCACCATCAATTCGCCCTGATAATCGCTGTCGATCAGGCCAACGAGGTTGCCGAGCACGATGCCGTGCTTGTGGCCCAAACCGGAACGCGGCAGGATCAAGGCCGCGAAACCGGGGTCAGCAATGTGGATGGCGATGCCGGTGGGGATCAGGGTCGATGCGCCAGCGGCCAGTTCGATCGGCGCATCGATGCAGGCGCGAAGATCCAGACCCGCCGAGCCGGGCGTGGCGTAGGCCGGCAGACTACTGCGCGCGGCGTCGCGCAGGACTTTGAACTGAATTTTCATAAATCTGGTCGTTATGAGCTTGTGCTGAGCGTATCGCAGGACACTGACTGTAGTGCCGGCACACAACAAAGGTACCCATATATCTCCCTCGAAGAGCCCGAACGGTCGCGAGCCACCACCCGTCGCCGAAGTCGTCCCTATTCGTCCGGTACGGATGACAGTTGGGCTGGTGTCTTGTCAGTCTCCACTTGTCTTGAACATGCCAGGTTCGAGATTGTGGCGCTGCAACAACTTGTAGAACTCGGTGCGGTTGCGACCGGCCATCTGCGCGGCCTGCGCGGCGTTGCCCGCCGTCAATTTCAGGATACGCACCAGATATTCACGCTCAAACGTCTTGCGTGCGGTTTCGAAAGAGACCAACGGTGCGTCCGCATCGTCCAGACTGTGCCGCACCAACGACAGCGGAATGACGTGCGTGGTGGACAGCGCGACGGCCTGCTCCAACAGATTTTCGAGTTGCCGTACGTTGCCTGGCCAGGGCGCCGCAACAACTGCAGCGAGGGCGTCGGGCGCGAGCGTTGGCACCGGCTTGCGGTAGCGCGCCGCGATCTTCTTCAGAAAATGGCTCACCAGGAGCGGAATATCCTCGCGCCGTTCCGCGAGCGGCGGTAGCTTCAGTGCCACCACATTGAGCCGGTAAAACAGGTCCTCGCGAAACGTGCGGTCAGCCCGCATCTGGTCCAGATTTCGATGTGTCGCCGAAACGATACGGACGTCGACGTTGACCGATTGCGTGGCGCCAACCGGTCGCACCGCACCCTCCTGAAGTACGCGCAACAATTTGGCCTGCAGCGATAGTGGCATATCGCCAATTTCGTCGAGAAACAACGTGCCACCGTCCGCAGCCTGAAACAAGCCCTGCTGGGCAGTCGCTGCGCCGGTAAACGCTCCCTTGGCGTAGCCGAACAGTTCGCTTTCCAGCAGTTGCTCGGGAATTGCGGCACAGTTGATCGCCAAAAACGGCTTGACAGCGCGGGGGCTGGCGCTGTGGATCGCACGCGCCAGCAGCTCCTTGCCAGTGCCCGATTCGCCCAGAATCAGCACCGATGCCATCGAATCGGCGACCAGACGGGCACGGCGGAGAAGATCGTCCATCTTCGCGGCGCGCGTCACGATGTCGGCACGCCATGCGTCCGCAGGATTCCCCGGTGCGGCGTCGCGCGCTTCGCCAGCCACCGCCACGGCTTGCGCGACCTTCTTCAGCAATTCCTGTGGGTCGAAGGGCTTGGTCAGAAAACCGAAGACTCCCCGCTGCGTGGCGGCTACGGCATCGGGAATGGTGCCGTGCGCGGTAAGGATAATGACCGGCAGCGTCGGGTGCTGGGCATTAATCTGTTCGAAGAGTTGCATGCCGTCGATACCCGGCATACGCAGGTCGGTCACCACCACGGCGGGACGCGTCACGGCAATTTGGGCCAGCGCGGCTTCGCCGCTTTCGGCGGTCTTTACTCGGTAGCCCGCCGCAGACAGGCGCAGGCCAATCAGTTTGAGCAAGTCGGGGTCGTCGTCGACCAGCAGGATTTCAGCAGCCATAGCGAACTAGTTGCGCCGACGCTCGCGATCGAGCATCTGTCTTTCAATCGCCTTGAGCGCGTCGAGTTTCTGTTGCAGCGCGTCGGCCCGTTTCTGCTCCTCGCGCACTTGTCGTCCGCGCTCGGCAATTTGCGCTAGCAGCAGATCGGCCACGGGACGCAGCGGGTGCGTCGTGACGAGGCCACTGCCTTTCGCCAGCAACGGCTCCAGCAAGCCTTGCAGCCGCGCGTCGTCGCCCGCAGCGGGCCCGAGCAGGGCCGACAACCACGCGTATCGCAGCCGATTGACATGGCTTCGCTCCTTGTTAAACAGGGCGCCGGCGGCGACCAACTCCTTGCGCAGATCTTCCGCTGAAGCGTTGCTCGCGCGGGTCATTTCGGCGAGCAGCGACAGCGTCTGGTCCTGATCCTCGGGCAAACGGATTGGCTCCGGTGGCGGTGGCGTTGGCGCGGGCTTTTCAACCTCGACATACACCGGCACGTAGACCGTTTGCGTCACCGGCGGTGCAGGTGGTTGCTTGGGTGCCAGCGGACTGTCCGGCGCGGTAGCGCAGCCCCCGAGGGAGAGCAGGCCGAACATGAGCAATACCGCAGGCAAACGCCCCGGTCGAAGACGAAAATCCAGCCGGCGGCAACGACTGCCATCGTTATGCTGCAATTGAATCTCCCATTGACGACGGCGCTGCAGACGGCGCAGTCATTAGCCCAGGCGTCGCATCGCCCTTCGTCAAGTCAAGCGGCAAGCGCACGCGAAAACGTCCGCCCGGCTTGCCGGGCTCCACCACAAACACGTGCCCCTGATGTGCGAGGACATATTCGCGAACGATCGCCAGCCCGAGACCGGACCCCTTGACTTTGCCGTTGTTGCCGGCCGCACTGGCGTCGCCACGGTAAAAAGTTTCGAACACCCGCTCCTGCTCATCCAGCGCAATACCCGGGCCGTCATCTTCGACATCGATTTGCGCCATGCGTTCATCAATGGTCGAGATGATTCGAACGCTGCCGCCACGCGGCGTGTACTTGATCGCGTTCGATACCAGATTATCCAATACGACCCGGAGTTGTTCGCGGTCACCCATCAACGTAATTGCGTCACCGCGCACCTGCACCGTGATGGCACGTGACAGCATCTCCAGCCGATGCTCGCGTACCACGCGTTCGATGACAGCCTTCATCTCGACCGCCTCAATGTGCTGCGGCGAGGCACTCTTGTGTTGCTGGTAGGAAAGCAAGTCCTCGATCAGGCGTTGCAGCGACACGGTGTTATCGCGGATGATGCGCACGACATCGGTCTGTTGCATCGACATCTCTCCGACAATGCGGTCGTTGAGAAGTTCAGAGCCTTCCCGCACGGCGGTGAGCGGCGTTTTCAGCTCGTGCGAGACATGCCGCAGGAAGCGCGTCTGATGCGTCTCCAGCTCAAGCAGGCGGCGCCTCAACCAGTCGAGCCGTTCTCCCAGCGAACGCAGATCACGCGGGCCCTTGATCGCAATATCCTCGTTGAATTCACCACGCCCGAGCTTGCGGATACTGCGGTCAATATTGCGCAGCGGCCGCGAAATCAGGATGGAGAAGCCGATCGCCAGCAACAACGCAGTGGCGGCGGCTACGCCAAGGAACCACGGCCAGTTTTCGCGGGTTCTGGCGGCCATTTCGCGTAGCGTCACCACTTCGCGCTCGGTCACGCGACCGAGCATGGCAGCGGCCTGCGCAGCGCCGTCGGCCAGATCGGCGGCTGATTCAACCAGCTTCGGGCGCTCCGCGACTTCCGGGATGCCATTGCGCAGTGCCGCAGCCAGGACGGTTCGCTGGGCGCCAAGCTGCTTCAGCGCGGCGCGTTCCTCGTCTGCCAGTGGCAAGCTTTGACTGCGGATGAGTGCCTGCTCCAGTTGGCCGTCCAGCTTGCGATATCCGTCGATCAGACTGGCGTCCTCAAGCACGATCGACTGACGCACGGCGCGCTCCATCTTGCCGGTCACTTCGCGCAGTTCTCGCGACGCCGCGCTCGCGGCCTCTGCTTCCCGCACCGAGAGTTGCGACCGTTTGGCAAGACTATCGAGCCCGAACGCGAGCTCGGCCAGCGCCACCACGAGGGGCACAGCCGACAGCACGAAGCACGCCAAAATGACGTTGGTGAGCGAACGGGGGAAGTACACGTCGGCATTGTAGGCGTCGGCTACCTGCGGGAAACGCTGAACAGGGCGACGGCGCCCACGGCAGCGCCTCGGGCGTCGATAATCGCGACATGACAACACCCACCGCCCCAACCACACCGCCGCCGTTCAAGCCGCTAGCAGGCGTCCGCATTCTTGATTTGACGCGCCTATTGCCAGGGCCGGCGTGCACACGCCTCCTGTCCGATTGGGGGGCCGACGTGGTGAAAATCGAGCCACCGGAAGGCGATTACGCTAACCGCCTGGGACTGCCAGCAGACGCCCCCGCCGAACAGGTGTCGCCGTTGTACACGCTGGTCAACCGCGGCAAATCCTTCGAGCGGCTGGATCTCAAGTCCGGTCCTGGCCGAGCGCGACTGCTGGAATGGGTTGACCAGAGCGACGCACTGGTCGAAGGCTTTCGCCCCGGCGTCATGGACCGACTCGGACTGGGCGACGCCGTGCTCCGTAGCCGGCGGCCGGCACTCGTTTACGCAGCGATCACCGGTTATGGCAGTCATAGCGTGTGGGCGCACCGGGCGGGGCACGACATCAACTACCTTGCGATGTCCGGCGTACTGGATCAAATCGGCGAGCGCGGGCGTCCGCCGACGATGTCGAACTGGCAGATCGCCGATCTGGCTGGAGGCGCACTGGCGGCGGCCGCGCGCCTCTGCGCCGCGCTGGTACAAGCACGAACCACAGGGCAGGGCGCGTTCGTGGACGTGTCGATGACGCACGAAGTGGCGCAACTGAACATCATCGCCGAGCATGCGCTGGCGCTGGGCAAGGCACAACTGCGGGGAGAGGACTGGCTAACCGGCGGCTGGCCGTGCTACGGCGTCTACGGCACGGCGGACGCGCGATATCTCGCGGTTGGTGCGCTGGAGCCGAAGTTTTGGCAAGTGCTGTGTGAAGCCATCGGCAAGCCGCACCTGATCCCGCTAGGCACCAGCAGCGGCGTTGTCGGGCTACGCGTCCGCAAGGAACTCAGCGACCATTTCCAGCTGCAGTCGCTAGCGCACTGGACCGAGTTCTTTGAGCGCGTCGACTGCTGCGTGACGCCGGTGCTTACACTTGCCGAGGCACATCAACATCCCCTCTTCAGGAGTACGCAATGAGCTCTGGCAACGGCAAAGTCGCCATCATCACCGGCGCGTCCGCCGGCATCGGCAAGGCATCGGCCGTCGCTCTGCTGAAGGCCGGTTACAGCGTCGCTTTCGCAGGCCGCCGCCAAGCCGAGCTGGAAGCCGCGGTCGCCTCCGCCGGTGCAGACGCCTCACGCGGTCTCGCGGTGGTCACCGACGTGAGCAACGCCGATTCGGTCAAAGCCTTGTTTGACCGAACGGTCGCCACCTTCGGGCGCGTTGACGTGATTTTCAACAACGCAGGCATCGGCGCGCCCCCCGTACTGCTGGAGGATATTTCCGTCGAGCAATGGAAAGCCGTGGTTGACACCAATCTCACAGGCTCATTTCTATGCACGCGTGAGGCGTTTCGCGTGATGAAGGCGCAGTCGCCGCGCGGCGGGCGCATCATCAATAACGGCTCGATCTCGGCCTACGCCCCCCGCCCCAACAGCGCGCCCTACACCTCAACCAAGCACGCGATCACTGGTCTGACCAAGACCACCTCGCTCGACGGCCGCAAATATGACATTGCGTGCAGCCAGATCGACATCGGCAACGCGGCCACGGAGATGACTGAACGCATGGCCAAGGGCGTTTTGCAGCCCAACGGCGAGATGATGGTCGAGCCGCGCATGGACGTGCAGCACGTCGCCAACGCCATCGTTCACATCGCTAATCTCCCGCTCGAAGCGAATGTGCAATTCATGACCATCATGGCCACCAAAATGCCGTTCGTTGGGCGAGGCTGACATCGGCTGTCGTCTGGTTGGTCCTGCACGGGGCGCCACCTTTGGTGCGCCACCACCCGCCGTGACGGTATCCTCAGCTCACCCAAGGGATTGCCGGAAAACACCGCTGAATGAGGTTTTGCGGGCGATTTCGCGTTGACAGCGCGAAAAGCCCGCAGCATAATCCTCGGGTTTTTTCTCGGAGGACTCCGTCACATGAAGCAAATCAACAAATTCGCACTGGCTACCCTCGCGGTCGCCGTTGCAGCGGGCCTTGCCGCCTGCGGCAAGAAGGAAGAGCCGAAGGCTCAGGCACCTGCTGCTGCGCCGGCCCCGGCCCAGGATCTCGTCGTCAAGATCGGCCACGTCGGCCCGACGTCTGGCCAGATCGCCCACCTTGGCAAAGACAACGAGAACGCTGCGCGTCTCGCCGTTGAAGAAGCCAACGCCAAGGGCATCACCATCGGTGGCAAGAAAGTCAAATTCGAATTCCTCGCGGAAGACGATGCAGCGGACCCCAAGCAAGCAACCACGGTGGCGCAAAAGCTGGTTGACGCTAAAGTGGTCGGCGTGATCGGTCACCTGAACTCGGGCACCTCGATCCCGGCGTCGGCGATCTACAACACCGCAGGCATCCCGCAGATCACCCCCTCCGCGACCAACCCGAAGCTGACCGCTCAGGGCTTCAAGGGCGTGTTCCGTACTGTGGCTAACGACGTCGCTCAAGGCGGCGCGATCGGTACGTTCGCAGTCAAGGGCATGGGCGGCAAGAAGATCGCCATCATCGACGACAAGACCGCCTACGGCGTTGGTCTCGCTGATGAGGCCGAAAAGGCTATCAAGGCCGCTGGCGGCACGGTGGTGATCCGCGAAGCGCTCGCCAACGAAAAAGAGCAGGACTTCAAGGGCGTGCTGACCAAGGTGAAGGCCAAGGGTCCGGATGTCATCATGTTCGGCGGTATGGACGCCCAGATGGGCCCGATGATGAAGCAGATGAAAGCGCTTGGCATCAAGGCCAAGGCCATCGGCGGCGACGGTGCGCAAACCGGCGAATTCATCAAGCTCGCGGGTGACGCAGGCGAAGGCGCCTACGCCACGCTGGCAGGTCTGCCGAAAGAGAAGATGCCGCAAGGCCAGGCTTTCTACGACAAGTACAAAGCCAAGTTCAATGTTGACGTTCAGGCTTACGCGCCGTTCACCTACGACGCGACCAATATCCTGATCGAAGCCATGCAGAAAGCGGGCAGCACCGAAGGCGCGAAGATCATCGACGCGATCAAGGGCGGCACGTTCACTGGCGCCGCAGGCACCTACGCCTACGACGACAAGGGCGACATGAAAGACGGCGCGATCACTGTGTTCGTCGTCAAGGGTGGCAAATGGGACGTGGCAGAAGTGATCGGTGGCCCGAAAGCCGCTGCTCCGGCCGCTGCCGCACCGGCCGCCGCTGCGCCGGCCCCGGCTGCAGCCCCGGCAAAAGAAGAGAAGAAGAAGTAATCGCTTCGCGCCCACCCGGGCGTTGTCTCTTCACAAAAACGGCACCTTCGGGTGCCGTTTTTTTTGGAGGTTTCGCGTGATCGACCGACGAGCCGGTGACGACCTCCGCGCAACGGCTACGGGCCCATGATGAATACGGAACAGCTTTTTCGTTTCATCGACGGCGCAGCGGTCAATACAGGCTGATTCGTTGACAAGTCGACTTGCACAAAAATCGAGATACAACCGCCATCGGTTTGTCGTTTAAGCCACAAAGCCATAGGCAGCGTGGCCGGCGTCGCTACACCGGCAACGGACCGCCGTCCTTGACTTCCTCGATCACGGCGTACGTCCGTGTCTCGCGTACGCCGGGGAACTGCCATAGTCGCCGACTGGCGAACTCGCGGTACGCCTCCATATCGCGCACCCGCAGCTTAATCAGGTAGTCGAAGCCACCGGCCACCATATGGCACTCGGCGATTTCAGGGTGGGTCAACACCGCCGCCTTGAATGCGTCAAAGATGTTCGGTGTGGTGCGATCCAGCAGCACCTCCACAAAAACCGTCATGCCGGAATCGAGCTTGGCCGGATTCAGTCGCGCCTCGAAGCCCAGGATGTAACCGTCGCGAATTAGCCGCTGGGTGCGCGCCAGCACGGCCGTTGGCGACAGCGACACCGCCTCCGCCAGCTTCAGGTTGCTCAGGCGGCCGTCTTTCTGCAGTGCAGCGAGAATTCTCCGGTCGATCGTGTCGATTTCGGCCATCTTATCCTGATTAGTGACATCAAAAACAGTGAATTTTAGTTAATAACTCGGCACTTTAAGCCATACGATGGCGACCTATTCAATCGTCAGCAGGCCCGTCGAAACATCATGCGCCTCCCATTTCCCTATCGCGAAGAAAGTACGATCGTGCGCCGCAACGTCGAAAGCGTCGCCACGACGCTGGACTGGCCACAAGTCATCGAGACCGCCCGACCGTGGGTGCGCGCCGTGCGCGAGAACCCACCGCCGTTCTGGGCGATGGAGAGTCTGCTCAAGGAATATCCCATCTCCAAACCGGAAGGCCTTGCACTGATGCGCCTTGCCGAAGCGCTGCTGCGGGTGCCCGACTCCGCCACGGCGATTGCACTGACGGCGGATCAACTTGGCCGCGCCCACTTCGACAGCCGCGGGGACAGCAACCAGTCCAGCGCGCTCGGCCGACTGTCGAATTCGGTCATTGCACTCTCCAAAAAGACGTTGCCCGATGCCGACGAGTCGCCGGGTCTGTTCGCCAGGCTCGGGGCCAAGACCGTCGTCGCCGCGACCTTGCGCGCCGTACAGCTGCTGGCGCGGCAATTCGTGCTCGGCCAGACGATTGAAGAGGCGCTGGCTGAAGCCAAGTCGCAGCGGCGCAGCGACGGACACCTGCGATTCAGCTTCGACATGCTCGGCGAAGGGGCGCGCACCATGGCCGACGCCGACCGCTACTTCGCAAGCTACCATCACGCTATCCGCATGCTGGCGCAGGCGCATGCAGCCACGGCAAACGTGGGCCCTGCCGACACCGACGGCATTTCGATCAAGCTCTCCGCACTGCATCCCCGCTACGAAGACGCGCAGCGTGATCGGGTGATCAATGAACTGGTGCCTCGCGTCCGGCAGCTCTGCGACATGGCGGCCAACGCACGCATCAACCTGACCATTGATGCCGAAGAGGTGGACCGACTCGAACTGTCGCTCGACGTTTTCGAAGTCCTGCTGCAGCACGTGAAGACGAAGCATCCCGCGTGGACGGGCTTCGGTCTGGCGCTGCAGGCCTACCAGACGCGCTCGCTGGAGCTGATTGAGCATGTGGGCGAGTTGGCCCGCAAATACGGGCTGCGCCTGATGTGCCGGCTGGTCAAGGGTGCTTACTGGGACAGCGAGATCAAGCGCGCACAAGAGATGGGGTTGCCGGCGTACCCGGTATTCACCCACAAGCATCATTCTGATTCGAGCTACCTCGCGTGCGCGGCCTCTCTCCTCCGGCAAAAGGACGCTTTTTTTCCGCAGTTCGCCACACACAACGCGGGCACCATTGCGGCCATCGTGCAGATGGCGACGCGCTTCGAGGCGCGCTACGAGTTGCAGCGGCTGCATGGCATGGGCAACGGTGTCTACCGTGAACTGTTCGCCTCCGGCGTGGCCGGGCCTGCGCAGACGCTGCGCGTGTATGCCCCCGTGGGCTCGCACGAGGATCTGCTTGCCTACCTCGTGCGTCGCTTGCTCGAGAACGGCGCCAACTCATCGTTCGTACACCAGCTCGCCGACGACGCCATCGCAATCGAAGACCTGCTCGCCTCGCCGCTCTACGTCACCGACGCGCGGCCGTTCCCGCTACCGGAGGACATCCTGGCACCGCGACGCAACAGCAATGGCATCGACCTGACGGTGGAGCCGATGCGCCGACCGTTACTGGCCGCGTACGCCGGCACGCAGATCGTGCCGCCACCGGACGCAACGACCGCGCAGGCTCACGATGCAATGCAAATCGCGCGGGCCGCGTTTCACGACTGGCGGGAACGTCCGATCACGGCGCGTGCCGCCATGCTGCGCAACGCCGCCGATGCGTTGCAAGCCGAGCTGCCGCGCTTCTGCGCGTTGTTGGTCAAGGAGGCGTTCAAGACCTGGGGCGACGCCGTGGCCGAGGTGCGCGAGGCGATTGACTTCTTGCGCTATTACGCCGATGAGGCCGAGCGCGTGTGTGCTCCCCTCGCGTTGCCGGGGCCGACGGGGGAAAGCAATACGCTTTACCCGCGCGGCCGGGGGGCATGGGTCTGCATCAGCCCCTGGAACTTTCCGCTGGCCATCTTCATGGGACAGGTGGCCGCCGCGCTGGTCACCGGCAATACCGTCGTCGCCAAGCCGGCCGAGCAAACACCGGTCATCGCGCTGGAGGCGGTCAAGCTCCTGCACCGCGCCGGCATTCCTGGCAACGTGTTGCAGACGGTCACCGGTCCGGGCGAAACCGTCGGTGCCGCGCTGGTGGCACACGCCAGCGTCGCCGGCGTGGTCTTCACCGGATCAACACAAGTGGCGAAGATCATCCAGCGTGCCCTCGCGGCGAAGGATGGCCCCATCGTGCCGCTGATCGCCGAGACCGGCGGTATCAACGCCATGCTGGTTGATTCCACCGCCCTGCCGGAACATGTGGTCGACGCGGTAGTGCAATCGGCGTTTCGCTCGGCGGGTCAGCGCTGCTCGGCGCTGCGCCTGCTCTGCGTGCATGCGGAAATTGCCGAACCGGTCGTCAGCATGCTGCGCGGCGCAATGAAGGAACTGATCGTGGGCGATACCGCGGCACTGGCGACTGATATCGGGCCGCTCATTGACGCGGAAGCATTTGCGGGCATCCGCGCGCACGTCGAACGGCTTGCCAGCCGCCAGTCGAGCTCGACACCGGCAAACCCGGTGGTTGATGCCGCCCGCCACACCATCGGCCCGCACCTGTTCGAAGTCGACGACATCGCCTCAGTCAAGCAGGAAATCTTTGGTCCGGTGCTGCAAGTGGTGCGCTGGTCCGGCGATCCAGCCAGCGTCATCGAACAGATCAACGCGCTCGGCTTCGGCCTGACGCTCGGCATCCAGACTCGCATCGACAGCCGGGCTGAGGCGCTGGCGCGGCAGGCCCATGTCGGTAACGTCTACGTCAATCGCAACATCATCGGCGCAGTCGTGGGCGTGCAACCCTTCGGCGGCGAAGGCCTCTCAGGCACCGGGCCAAAGGCGGGCGGGCCGTTCTACCTGCCGCGCTTCCTGGGGGAGCAGACGATCACCATCAACACGGTCGCAGCAGGAGGCAACGTGACGTTGATGACGCGTTGATTTGACTCGGAATTGGCATGCCTCGTGCCTGTAGGGTGGCGTCGGACAGGTCAACGCCGAATCGGCATGAAACTGACAGGGTGGACGCCCTGAATCAGGGCAGAATACCGCTCATCAAGGCGTCGGCGCAGGGAGAGCGCGCCGACCGCGTTACACACCAATACTCTCACTGAAGCGGGGAATACATGTCAATCGACGTCTTGCTGCAGCAGATCGTCAATGGCCTGGTGGTAGGCAGCGTCTATGCGCTGGTTGCACTGGGCTACACGATGGTCTACGGCATTCTGCAACTCATCAACTTCGCACACGGCGAAGTGGTCATGATTGGGGCGCTGACGGCGCTGGTGCTCGCCAAGTGGCTGCTCGGCGCCGGCGTGCCACCGATGATCGCGCTCCTGCTCGCCATCCTGATTGCGATGGCGGTGTGCGCCGCCGTGGGGGTGCTGGTGGAGCGCATTGCGTATCGGCCGCTGCGCAACGCGCCACGCCTCGCGCCGCTCATCACGGCGATCGGCGTGTCGATCTTCCTGCAGCAGATTGCGATTCTCGTGTTTGGTCGCAACTACTTCTCGTTCCCGGAGTTGATCTCGAAAACGCCAATCGAAATCGGGCACATCACGATCAACATGAACGAGATCGTGATCCTGATCACCTCGGTGGCGCTCATGGCCGGTCTGCTCTGGCTGGTGCACAACACCAAGATCGGCACGGCGATGCGCGCCACTGCCGAGAACCAGAAGGTCGCGGGCCTGATGGGCATCGACATCAACAAGATCATCGCGATCACGTTTGCCATTGGTTCAGCGCTTGGTGCCATCGCCGGCGTGATGGTTGCCTCGAACTACGGGCAGGCGCACTACTACATGGGCTTCATGCTCGGCCTCAAGGCGTTCACGGCCGCGGTAATGGGTGGCATTGGCAACCTCTGGGGCGCGATGGTGGGCGGCCTGATTCTCGGACTCGTGGAAAACGTCGGTTTGATCTTCGTGCGCGGCGACTACAAGGACATCTTCGCCTTCGTCGTGCTGGTGGCCGTGCTGATTTTCCGCCCGCAGGGCCTGATCGGCGAACGTGTTGCGGAAAGGGCCTAAGCCATGACGACGCTGGTCGCCGACAACAAAAAGAAACTGATCGCAATGCTCCTGCTGGGCGTTGCGCTGCTGCTGTTGCCCATCTTTGCCGGCTTTCTTGGTCAGGCGTGGGTGCGCATTCTGAACATCACGCTGCTCTATGTGATGCTGGCGCTCGGCCTCAACGTTGTGGTCGGCGTCGCGGGCTTGCTCGATTTGGGCTACGTCGCGTTCTACGCTGTGGGCGCCTACACCTGGGCGATGCTGGCATCGAGTCACTTCAACATGCACCTGCCGTTCTGGGTGCTACTGCCGTTGGGCGCGTTTCTCGCGGCGCTCGCCGGCTTGATGCTGGGTGCGCCGGTGCTCAAGCTGCGCGGTGATTACCTTGCCATCGTCACGCTCGGGTTCGGCGAGATCGTGCGCATCCTGATGAACAATTTTGACAAGGTCGGCCTTCCGTGGTCGGATGCAACCTACAACATCACCAATGGCCCGCGTGGCATCACCGGCATCGATGGCATCAGTTTCTTTGGCTTCAACGTCAGCAAAGGGCTGGAGATCTTTGGGCTGCAGCTGTCGGGCTTGCAGCTGTACTACTACGTGTTTCTGGTCTTTACGATCATTTCCGTGATCGGAGTTTGGCGCTTGCAGCATTCGCGACTCGGCCGCGCCTGGCAAGCGCTGCGGGAGGATGAGATCGCAGCCAAAGCCATGGGCATCAACACGCGCAATATCAAACTCGCGGCATTTGCCTTTGGCGCGTTGACGGGGGGATTGTCCGGCGGCCTGTTCGCGGCAATGCAGGGTTTTGTCAGTCCGGAGTCGTTTGGCCTGCTCGAATCGGTCATGATTCTGGCGATGGTGGTGCTCGGCGGCATGGGGCACATCCCCGGCGTCATTCTGGGCGCCGTACTGCTGGCCGCGATGCCGGAGGTGATCCGCTACGTGGCCGACGAAAACATGCAGCACAAGGTATTTGGCACCGTGCTCATCGCGCCGGAGGTGCTACGCAACCTGATCTTCTCGCTCGCGATGATTTTGATCATGCTGTTCAAACCGGCCGGTTTGTGGCCCTCACCGGAGAAGAAATGATGGCCAGCATGCTGTTTACTGCAGAAGGGGTCACCAAGAAATTCGGTGGCGTGACTGCGCTCGACAACGTGTCGATGTCGATTGCACGCGGCGCCATTTTCGGATTGATTGGCCCCAACGGCGCCGGCAAGACCACGTTTTTCAACACGCTGACCGGTCTCTATCAGGTTGATCAGGGCAAGTTCACGTTCGACGACAAACCGCTCAACGTGAAGGCACCGCACGAAGTGGCGCAGGTGGGGATCGCGCGCACCTTCCAGAACATCCGCCTGTTTGGCGAAATGTCGGTGCTCGAAAACGTGATGGTCGGCCGCCACGTGCGCACCAAAGCCGGCGCGTTTGGCGCGATATTCCGGCCGCCGTCGGTGCACCGCGAAGAAGCCGCGATTGCCGCGCGTTCGCACGAACTGCTGGAGTATGTGGGGCTCGCCAAACGTGCGGGCGACAAAAGCCGCACGCTGGCCTACGGCGAACAGCGGCGACTCGAAATCGCGCGCGCGCTGGCGACGGACCCGAAGATGATCGCGCTGGATGAACCGGCAGCGGGCATGAACGCTACCGAGACCATTGCACTGCGGCAACTGATCGAGCGGATTGCCGGCGACGGCATCACCGTGATGCTGATCGAGCACGACATGCGTCTCGTGATGAACGTATGCCAGCACATCGCGGTGCTCGACTACGGTCGCAAGATTGCCGATGGCACGCCGGCCCACATTCAAAAGGACGCCGCGGTGATCAAGGCCTACCTCGGCGGCGCGCACGGCGAGCCCGCGGCAACGGGAGAGAAAGCATGAGCGCGCTGCTTGACGTTAAACAGCTGGAAGTCGCCTACGGCGGCATCAAGGCGATCAAGAAGATCGATTTTCATGTCGACGAAGGCGAGTTGGTCACGCTGATTGGCGCCAACGGGGCGGGCAAGTCCAGCACGCTGCGCGCGCTCTCCGGCCTGATCAAACCGGTCGGCGGCACCGTCACGTACAAGGGACAGGACATCACTGGCATTCCCTCGCACGCGCTGGTTGGGCTCGGCATCGCGCTCTGCCCGGAAGGTCGCGGCGTGTTCGCGCGCCTCAACGTGCATGAGAACCTGCTGATGGGTGCCTACGCCCGCAATGACAAGGCACAAATCCTGCGCGAAGTCGACGAGATCTACACCATGATCCCGCGCCTCAAGGAGCGCACGGCACAGCTCGCGGGCACGCTCTCGGGCGGCGAACAGCAGATGCTCGCCATCGGTCGCGCGATGCTCGCACAGCCGAAGCTGCTGATGCTTGACGAACCATCGATGGGCCTTGCACCGCTAATGGTCGAGAAGATTTTCGAGATCATCAATCTGATCGCCAAGCGTGGCACAACGATTCTGCTGATTGAGCAAAACGCCCAGCTTGCACTGGAAAACGCGCATCGGGGATACGTGCTCGAATCGGGCGAAATTACGCTGGCGGGGGACGCGAAAACGCTGCTCGCCGACCCGCGCGTAAAGGCAGCTTACTTGGGCGGCTAACGGCGATAGCGGCGGGCGGTTCGCCTTCCGTGATTTACACCGTCGTGCCCGGGGCGCGGGCGGGATCAGTTGCGACCGATCCCGTGCCCCGCCCGCCTCACTGTCCTGCGGCGGGCTTCACTTCGGCGAGCGCGAGGAGCTGAAGGCGTCGAGGTTCATCAGCGGAAGTACGGTGCGAACTTTCGCTCCACGATTTCAGGCGTCACCGGCCCGATGTGTTTGGCGCGAATGATGCCTTCGCGATCAATCAGAAACGTTTCCGGAGCGCCATACACCCCCCAATCGAGCGCGGCTTTGCCTTCCGGGTCGAAGGCGTTGACGGTGTACGGATCACCGGTCTTGCGTAACACGTCAAGGCCAAGGTCGCGCTTGTCCTTGTAGTTCAGGCCGATGATCGGCACCACCCCCTTTGCTTTCATGTCGAGCAGGTAGGGGTGCTCGTCCTTGCAGTTCGGGCACCAGCTCGCCCACACGTTGAGCAGCCAGACCTTGCCCTTCATGTCGGCTGGCGAAAACCGACCGTCTGGCTTGTCGAGCAGGCTCAACGTGAATGCTGGCGCCGGTTTTCCGATCAGCGGCGACGGGACCTCGCGCGGATCGCGGAAGAGACCAAAGTACAGTACCGCAGCGAGGCCAAAAAATGCGATAGGGATAAGGAGTCGTTTGTTCATCGTGGGTGGTCCTGGCGCCCTCGCCCGGTGGGAGGCGGTTCGTGGAGGGCGGATGCGGTGAACGGACGCCACGGCCAGTCATCACCTTCTACCCCGCCCCGCTCCTGGCAAGGGAGAGTCGGAAAATTATTGCTTGAGCGTCTTGGCCGCCATGTCGCGCGCCTTCTGCGCCTTTTCCATGGCGCTCGCGGCCTCGGGTGGCATATAGTTTTCGTCATGCTTGGCGAGCACTTCTTTGGCACGGAATACGCCGTCCTCGCCGAGGGCGCCCTGCGCGACCACGCCCTTTCCCTCGCGGAACAAATCGGGCAGGATCCCGCTGTACGTCACGGCCACCACCTGCGCTGTGTCGGTCACGCGAAAACTCACGTTCACACCGTCGCGCTTGATACTGCCCGTTTCGACCATGCCACCAAGGCGAAACGTCCGGCCCACCGGCGCCTCTTTGGCTGCAATTTGCGACGGCGTAAAGAAAAACACCAGATTCTGTTTGAACGCGGTCAGTACCAACGCCACGGCAGCCGCAATCACCGCCAGGGCACCGAGAATCAGCGCCAGACGCTTCTGCTTAACGGTCATCGCCCTGCTCCTCCGCACGGTCGTTTGCGGCCTCGGCACCGGCCCGGCGCTGGCGCAGCAGCAGCCCTTCGGCGGCAAGCACGAGCGCGGTGAAACCGAAGCTCATCCAGACGTAGTACCCGCGGCCGCCCATGTCAAAAAATGCTGTCCAGGAGTCCCAGATCACGTTCTTTCTCTCTCTGCCTGACCGCGCACCACCGGCTTCATCCACACAGCGTTGCGTTCACGTTCAATGATCACGCTACGCACACGGTGCATCGCGGCGGCGATGCACCAGGCCCAGAACGCGAAGGTCATGGTGAGCATCGCCCAGAGCATGATCGGCGCGATGGACGGCCCACCCTGCTTCACAACAGACGGTCCCTGATGCAATGAGTTCCACCACACCGCAGCGAAATAGATGATCGGCACGTTGATCGCCCCGACCAGCGCGATCAGGGCGCTGGCGCGATCGCCCTTCCTGACGTCATCGAACGCTTCAGCCAATGCGATGTAGCCAACGTAGAGAAAAAACAGGATCAGGAATGACGTGAGTTTGGCGTCCCACACCCAGTAGGTGCCCCAGGTCGGTCGGCCCCAGAAGGCACCCGTCCACAGCGCAATCAATGTCATCAGCGCACCGGTCGGTGCCAACGCACGGCTCATCATGAACGACAGTCGCGTGCCGAGCCAGAGACCGAGCAGCGACCAGAAGGCCATGGCGAGATAGATGATCATGGCCATCCACGCAGCAGGCACGTGGATAAAGATGACCCGATACACCTCGCCCTGCTGCGCATCCACCGGCGCACGGAACAGGCCCAGATATAACCCGAGCACGCCGAGCACGGCCGCGACAGCCCAGCACAGCCGCTCAATGCGCCCGGCAAGCGGAAAGAAGGCCGCTGGTGACGCATAGCGCCAGAACCAGCGCCCGCCGTATCGTTCGGTGGATTGTTGTTCGGTGCGAGCCACGACGTGTCTTTATTCGGTGCTGATCTTCAATGCGGCACTGGCCGCCAGCGGGCACAATGCTAGAGCAAGCAGCAGAAATGCCGCCTGCAACGCGAGTTCCGCCAGCGGCGATTCGCCATACAACACGCGCTGCGCTGCGCCCGCCCCAAACACCAGCGTGGGGATCGCGAGCGGTAGTACCAGCACGGCCGTCAGAATGGCGCCGCCGCGCGCCGAAACCAGCAGCGCCGCCGCAATCGCACCAATCAGGAGGAGCGTCGGCACCGCCACCAGCACCGCCCAGGCGAGCGTGAGCGCCACCTCTGCCGGAAGTGCATAGAACAACGCAAATAGCGGCGCCACGCAGGCCAGCGCCGACGCGAGCGCCAACGCGAGCGCTGCGACGCGCGCCAGAATCAGCCCCGCCAGCGGCTCTGGCGAGGTGAGCAGGAGCTCGAGACTGCCATCACGCGCGTCCTCGTCAAACAGTCGCGGCAGCGCAAGCATGGCCGCAAGCAACGCTCCAACAAAGATCACGCCAATGCCGATGGTGCGCAGTCGCTCGGCCTCGCTGCCCACGGCAAACGGGAACAGCGAGCAGACGATGAGAAAGAACATCAACGGATTCGCCCAATCGCTCTTGCGCCGCGCGAACAGCCTGATCTCGCGGCGAAACACGGCGCCGGCTGCGGCGAACAGGCTCATAACGCCACCTCCGCGGCGTTTGCCGCAGCAATCGGCACCGCCTGGTGCGAGGTGTAGATCACCATCCCGCCTGCCGCCAGCTCCTGAGTCATCAGGCCCGCCAACACGGCCTGCGAATCCACGTCGAGTGCAACAAACGGTTCGTCGAGCAGCCAAGCCCGCCGTCGCTGCGGCGCGGCAGCGGATGATGGTCGGAGCAGCAGGCGTGCCAGCGAGCAGCGCTTTTTCTGCCCTTGCGACAGTGCGCCAAAGCGCCGATTGAGCAGCGCACGCACACCCAGCGCCTCAAGTGCGGCGACGGCATCGGTGCGCGGCTGATCGGCGAGAGCGGCCACGTAGTCGAGGTTTTCGCGGACGGTCAAAGCGTCGTTGAATGCGTTGGAATGCCCCACGAAGCACGCGGCCTGCGCGGGTGTGAGCAACGCCGTGTCGTGCGACCACGTGAACTGGCCGTCGGCCGGCGCGCCGAGACCAGCCAGCACCCGCAGCAGCGTGGTCTTGCCGGCGCCGTTGGCGCCCGTGATGCGCAGCAGCGTGCCAGCTTCGGCAGTGAAATCCAGCCCGGCAAACACGCCGCGGCTGCTCCGTTCGGCGGCGAGTGACTGCACGTGGAGCTTCATGACACCGCGCGCACCTTGAACGCCGTCCACAATGAGGCCATACCGCAGAGACAAGCGAGGTAGCCCACTGCCTCGTAGCCGACCAGTTGACTGGTATCGGTCTTCTGCAGCATTGCGCCTCCCACCGCCGCAGCGATCCCCGTAAACAGGTTTTGCACGGCGCCGCCGAACGCCATCATCCGGCCGCGCATTTGCGGCACGGTGGCGGACGTCAACAGCGCGGTCGCCGGCACGAAGCGGCCGCTGACAAAAATGAAGAACAGCGCCGAGATCACGAGCTGCCAGCCGAATGACGCACCCGTTCGATGAGTGATCAGCACCATCGGCAGGATCGACGCCAGCATCAGCCAGTAATAGACGACGGCACGCGGGTAGCGATCCGACATGCGGCCAAACAATGGGCGCGTAAACAATGTGACCGCGCCACCGACCAGGTAAAACCACGACAGTTCGGATTCGCTCATACCCTCGCTGTGCACGCGTGACGCGGCCACATAAGGAATCACCAGCATACCCGACAACGTGAGCAGCGCCGACGTGGCAAAGCCCCACCAGTGATTGGGCACCCGGAACAGCTCGGCGTACCCCTGCCAGAAGCCGCTCGGTGGGCCGCGACGCAAGTGCCCACGCACAGGCGGAATCATGCGCCACGCAACGGCCAGCAGCAACGTGCAGGTGGCCGCCAGGGCGAAGAACGGCACGTGCCAGCCGCCCTGACTGGCGGCGTAAATCGAGAGCGGCACGCCCAGCACGGCGGCAAGCGAGAACGACAACATCACGATACCCATGGCACGACCACGGCGTTGATCCGGCACCAGATCGCCGACGATCGAAAAAGCAATCGAGCCCTGCACGCCACCAAACAGCCCGGCCACGGTTCGCGCCACCAGCAGTGCGGCGTAGCTCGGCGCCAGCGCGCAGCCCAGCGTGCCGACGATCAAGCCGACGTACACCACGAGCAGCGCGTGCTTGCGGTCAAAGCGATCCGCCAGCGTGGCCATCAGCAACGACGACGCGGCTGCCGCGAACGCATAGGCCGAAACCAGCACCCCGAACTGTGCGGTGTCGATGGCGAACTCACGCATCAGGTGCGTCGCCAGCGGCATCATGATCATGAAGTCCAGAATGTTGGTGAAATTCATGAGCGCCAGCACCCACAGCAGGCGCGATTCGCGTTGCGGCGGGAGCGGGGAAGCAGCGGCGAGAGGTGGAGCGACTGGCAAAACGGAACGGTGCTCGCCAACAACGGCGGACAGGCGGCGTGACCGCACATCATAGCGGCGACGGCGAGGCGGCTTGCTTCGTCCAACCCAATACAGCTTTTGGCATTGAACGACTAGCGGACGGCGCATTGAGGGGTGAAAACGTGGAAGTCGACACAGTTGATATTTGTCACCAAACCGCCATCTGGATGCCGGGAATCCAAAAAAGCTATATCGACGGCGCCGGTGCTCGCTGCGCTGCGGGTGCTGTTACCCAGCGCCCCAAGCTGCGGCGCCACCCTGCTAAAACAACGCCAATGATGCTGCGCAGCAACCCTGTGCGTGTCCCCACTCCGTTTTGCTGAAAGGCCCCCACTCGTGGCGCAAGCAGATCTGTCGCGACTTTCCCTGCGCAAGAGCGCCGATGCAACCGCCAACGCCGCACAGGACGCGCTCACCGCGCGGCGGCGACGCAAGTGGATCAAGTGGGGCATCGGTGGTGCCGCGGTCGCCGCACTGGCCGCGCTGCTGGCGGTGAAGAGCGCCAACGCGCCGACCGAGGTGGAGTTAAGCACGGCAAGTACCGCCTACCCCACCCAGAGCTACACCCTGCTCAACGCCACCGGTCGCGTGGTCGCGGCGCGCAAGGCGGCGGTATCGACCAAAGCCACCGGTCGGTTGGAGTTTCTTGGCGTGCAGGAAGGCAGTGTGGTCAAGGCAGGGCAAGTGCTGGCTCGCCTCGAAGCGCTCGACGTGGCCGCGAGCCGCGACCAGGCCCGCGCGGGGGCGAATGCAGCCCGGGCCAATCTCGAGCAGGGCAAAGCGGAGCTGGTGGATGCCGAAGCGAACTGGCGTCGCACGGATGATCTGTTCCGGAAAAACTTCGTATCGGGCGCCCAGCTCGACACCGCCAAAGCGCGCCTCGACCGGGCGCGCGCCAGCCTCGCCAGCCTCAACGCGGCGATCGGTGTGGCCGACGCCCAGACCCGCGCGGCGACCGTATCGGTGGAGCAGACACTCATCCGCGCGCCGTTCGATGGCGTGGTACTCACCAAGAACGCGAACGTCGGTGACATCATCACACCGTTTTCCTCCGCGGCCGACTCCAAGGGCGCCGTGGTGACGATGGCGGACATGAGCACGCTGGAGGTTGAGGTTGACGTCGCCGAAGCCAGCATCGCCAAGGTGGCCGTGGGTGGACCGTGCGAGATCACCCTCGATGCGCTCCCCGACGTGCGTCTACTCGGTGAGGTGTCGCGCGTCGTGCCGACCGTGGATCGGGCCAAGGCCACGGTGCTGGTGAAGGTCGCATTCGTCGAGCGCGAACCGCGCGCGCTCCCCGACATGAGTGCCAAGGTCGCATTTCTCAAGCAAAAGCCTGGCGAGGGCGACCGCAAGCCGGTGACTGCCGTGCGCAAGGAAGCGATTGTGGAACGCGACGGCAAAGCGAGTGTGTTTGTGTTCGACGGCAAGCTGGCGAAACTCACCTCCGTGACCAAGGGACGTGATCTAGGCGATAGCTCGGAGGTGACGGGTGTCAAGACCGGTGACCGCGTGGTATCCAAACCGTCCGACAAATTGCGCGACGGCGCTGCGGTGGTGCAGGCCGCCAAGAAATGAGCGACACCCCGCGCAGCGACGCGGCGGTCGCGGGCGATGCCGCTCTGTCGCCACCGCCCATCGTTCGTATCCGCAATCTTTCCAAGCACTACGTTCGCGGCGACCAGGCCGTGCCGGTGCTGACCGACATCACGCTCGACATTCCCGAAGGCGACTTCCTCGCGCTGATGGGGCCATCCGGCTCGGGCAAGTCGACGTTGCTCAACCTCATCGCCGGGATCGACAAACCGAGCGGCGGGGAGCTGACGGTGGGTGGACTCAACATCGCGCAGCTCAGTGAGGCCGAGCTGGCAGACTGGCGCGCTGCCAACATCGGGTTCATCTTTCAGTTCTACAACCTGATGCCGGTACTGACGGCTTTCGAAAACGTCGAACTGCCGTTGATGCTGACCGATCTCTCACGCAGCGACCGGCGTGAACGGGTGGAACTCGCACTTTCGCTGGTTGGCCTGGCCGACCGGATGAAGCACTATCCCAACGAATTGTCCGGGGGCCAGCAGCAGCGTGTGGCGATTGCACGCGCCATCATCACCGATCCAACGCTCATCGTCGCCGATGAGCCCACGGGTGACCTCGACAAAAAGAGCGCAGCTGACGTGCTGGCGTTGCTGCAACAGCTCAATCGCGAGATGGGCAAGACCATCATCATGGTCACGCACGACCCCGGCGCAGTCAGGGCCGCGCGTCATGTGACGCATCTGGAAAAGGGCGAATTGCTCGGCACCGAGGTGGTGAGCGGCGAATAGCCTTTCCGATCATGATCGCCAAACTGATCGTCAAGAACATCTTTCGCGCCCGGCTGCGCAGCCTGCTCACGCTCATCGGGCTGGTCATCGCGGTGCTCGCCTTCGGGCTTCTTCGCACGGTGGTGGACGCCTGGTACGCCGGTTCCGACATGGCCTCGGCCAACCGCCTGATCACGCGCAATGCGATCTCGCTCACCTTCACGCTGCCTACGTACTACCGCGAGCGGGTGCGCGCCATCGACGGTGTGACGCAGGTGTCGCTGAGCAGCTGGTTCGGTGGCATCTATCAGGACCCGAAGAATTTCTTTCCGCAGTTCGCCGTCACACTGCCCACGCATTTCAATCTGTACCCGGAGTTTCTGATGCCGCCGGAACAGATGGATGCGATGCTCAAGGATCGGACGGGTTGCCTGATCGGCCGCACGCTGGCCGACAACTATGGCTGGAAGATCGGTGACAAGATTCCGTTGCAAGGCACCATTTATCCCGGCACCTGGGAGTTCACCGTGCGCGGCATCTTTGACGGCAAGGACGACGGCACCGTCACGCGCCAGATGTACTTTCACTGGGACTATCTGAATGAGCGCGTGAAGCAGGGTTTTCCTCGCGCCGCCGATCGCGTGGGCGTGTTCGTGGTCGGCATCCGGGAGGGTGACCGCGCGGCCGAGCTGAGCGCAGCGATTGATGCCGAGTTCAAGAATTCGCTCGCAGAGACACTCACCGAGACCGAGAAAGCCTTTCAGCTCAGCTTCGTGGCGCAAACCGAGACGATCGTCGCGGCAATCCGCTTGGTGAGCTTTGTCGTGATCATCATCATTCTCGCGGTGGTGGCGAACACGATGGCAATGACCGTGCGCGAGCGGGTGGCTGAGTACGCAACGCTGAAGGCGCTGGGTTTTGCTCCGGGTTTCGTGGTGGCATTGATTTTTGGCGAGTCGCTCACACTCACGCTGCTCGGGGGCGCGCTCGGGATGGTGCTCTCGTTCCCCGTGATTGCGACGTTCAAGTCGTTCGTTGGCTCCATCTTCCCCGTGTTCCGTCTGTCGGAGGCGACGCTCTGGTGGCAGTTCGGGGCGGTGGTCGTGGTGGGGCTGCTGGCTGCGGTGCTGCCGGCGATCCGCTCCGCCCGCATCCGGATCGTTGACGGCTTGCGCCATGTGGCTTAGCGACGAGGTAGACCCAGGCGCATGAACCTGCCGCTGCACTACATCGCGCGCAACCTCTGGACGCGCCGCTTGACGACCGCGCTCACCGCCGGCGGCATGGCGCTGGTGGTGTTTGTGTTCGCGGCCGTGCTCATGCTCGACGCGGGTCTGCGCAGGACACTGGTGGGCACGGGCAGCGAGGACAACGCGATCCTGCTGCGGCAGGGCGTGCAGACCGAGATCCAGAGCGGCGTGTCCCGCGACCAGGCGGCGCTGATTGAGTCGCAGCCCACCGTGGCCCGCAACGCAAAGGCCGAACCGATGGTGTCGAAGGAGATCGTGGTGCTGATCGGTGCGCCCAAGAAGGGCGACAACAAACCGCAGAACGTCGTCGTCCGTGGCCTGGGCGAGGTCGGCATCGCGTTGCGGCCGCAGGTGAAGTTGATCGAGGGGCGCTGGTTTGCGCCGGGGGCCAGCGAGATCGTCGTGGGCAAAGGCGTGCATGCGGGCTTTGAGGGCATGGACGTGGGCGGCAGCACACGATTTGCCGGGCGCGACTGGCGCATCGTGGGCGTGTTCGATGGCGGCGCCTCGGCGTTCGATTCCGAAGCCTGGGGCGATGTCGAGCAGCTGGGGCAGGCATTTCGCCGCATTGGCTATTCGAGCGTGATCGCGCGCCTCGCGGAGCGCAGCGATTTCGCGCGCCTCAAGGCCAGTGTCGAAAGCGATGTGCGGCTCAAACTCGACGTCAAGGTGGAGCCGCTGTTCTACGAGGAGCAGAGCAAGGCGCTGTCGCAGTTTCTGTCCATTCTGGGCATTGCGCTGTCGTTGATTTTTTCGCTGGGTGCCGTCATCGGCGCGGCGATCACCATGTACGCCGCGGTGTCCAACCGCATCGGTGAAATCGGCACACTGCGCGCACTGGGCTTTCGCCGCGCGGCGATCCTGTGGGCCTTCCTGCTCGAGTCCGTGCTGCTGGCGCTGCTGGGCGGCGTGGCGGGTCTGGCCGCCGCATCGTTCCTGCAACTGTTCACCGTTTCCACGATGAATTTCACGTCGTTCTCGCAACTCTCGTTCGGCTTTCACCTGACGCCCGGCATCGCGACGCAGGCAATGGTTTTTGCCGCCG
The DNA here is from genome assembly GCA_016790165.1 of Burkholderiales bacterium. Taxonomy (GTDB): domain Bacteria; phylum Pseudomonadota; class Gammaproteobacteria; order Burkholderiales; family Casimicrobiaceae; genus Casimicrobium. The sequence continues at coordinate 219,679 of JAEUPL010000001.1, read as the reverse complement.
TGATGGGCGTGGTCGGCGGTTTTTTGCCCAGCCTGCGCGCGGCGCGCATGGAGATTGTGGATGCGCTGCGGGCAGGGTGACGCGGCGAAAGTTATGCTATTGTCATCGTGACGCGGTAAACTCACCGCTTAGTCGCCACGTAATTTCCGGCCAGGGAGGCGTGATGCGCTGCCATCGTTCAATCGTTGCACTCTGGTGCAGCGTCGCCTTGGGTCTCGCGCTGCCGATGCGAGGCGATGCCGCGTGCAGCCTCGATATCGATCAGGACTCGACGGTGCGTGCGAGCACCGATGGCGTGCTGATTGTGCGACGGCTCCTCGGCCTGTCGAACACCGCTCTGGTGCAGAACGCGTACAACCCGCTGGGTGGGCGGACCGACGCGGCCCTGATCGCTGCGCACATTGATTCGATGCGCGCCGACGGCAGCCTGAATCTCGACGGCAGCGGCAACGCACCCTCGGCGGCGACCGATGGCGTGATGCTGCTGCGTGCAATGCTGGGCGTCACCGGCTCGGCGGTCACCGCCGCCACGATCAACGGCACGCCGCCGCGCCACACCTGGTCGCAGATTCGACAACATCTCAACAGCACCTGCGGCACGTCGTTTACCGATCCCGCACCCGGCCCGCCGACCACCACGCTGCTCACCAGCGCGCTGAGCAGTCCCTGGGGTCTGGCGTTCCTTCCTGACGGCCGCATGCTCGTCACGCAAAAGGGCGGCACCATGGTGCTGGTGAGCGCGAATGGCAGCAGCGTGTCGTCGCCAATCAACCCCGGGTTGCCCAACCTCACTGCGGCCGGCCAGGGCGGCTTGCTGGACGTAGCGCTCGACCCGGACTTCGATCTCGTGACCAACCCGCGAATCTATTGGACGTTTTCGGAGAGCGGTAGCGGTGGCTCAGGCACCGCCGTAGCGCGCGGCGATCTGGTGGGCACGGCGATTCAGAACGCCACGGTGATCTACCGACAGACGCCAAAAGTCGGCGGCAGCGGACACTTTGGCTCGCGCCTGGCGTTTCGTGCCGACAAGACACTGCTGGTCACGCTGGGCGAGCGGCAGACCGACGATCCGGCCAATCCCACCAGCAACAACGCGCAACACCTCGGCAAGACACTCGGCAAAGTCATCCGCATCAATCGCGATGGCAGCATCCCGTCCGGCAATCCAGTGTTCAGTACGCCCGGCGCGCTACCGGAAATCTGGAGCTACGGCCATCGCAATCCGCAGGGAGCCGCCGTCCGGCCCGGCAGCGATGATTTGTGGCTGAACGAGCACGGTCCGCTCGGGGGCGATGAGCTCAATCGCGTGCTGCCGGGCCGCAACTATGGCTGGCCGCTCGTGAGTTACGGCTGCCCGTACAGCGCAGGTAGCAACACCGTCGCGTGTCGACCCGGAGGGGGTACACACGCGCCCACCTACGAGGAGCCGCTGACCACGTGGTTGCCCGTGTCGACCGCCCCATCCGGCCTGGTGTTCTACACGGGGTCGCGCTTCGATGACCTGGGCTGGCAGGGCAACGCGTTTGCTGGCGCGCTCGCCGAAAGCACGCTCTGGCGCATCGTGCTGAGCGGCAATACGGTGCTTTCGAAGGAGGAAGTGTTACCGGTGAAAGCACTCGGCGAACGCATCCGCGTGGTCGCTCAAGGACCGGATGGCTGGATCTATCTGGCCACCGATAGCGGGCGACTGTACCGGCTGGCACGCTAGGGCGTGTTAACACTATTTTCACGAGTGCGGCGGTCGTATTTTCGATGCCTGCTTAGGCGCGAAGGCCGCCGTGGTGCGGGCACGGAGCGCAGCGACAGTGTGTCGCAAGGACTTCGCAACAACGCCCGGCACCGCTTTTGCGTGCGACGTACGACACGCCCCGCAGGGTTACAGCGAGACGGCGTGTCTGCGGCGTTGCGATGCTTGAATGTGGAATCACCACGTTCTTCGCATCGCGCCTTGCAGCCAGCGCCGTCTCGCTGCAACGCATCTCGTGAAAATAGTGTTAACACGCCCTAGCGTCCTGAGTTAGCTTTTTGGTCGTAATGACCGCTCAGCGGCGGTTTGATGGCCATTTTTCGCCAAGTCAACTGTGGTGAAAAATTGGCTACAACGACGGCTGGCTGGCCGCTTGAACTAAAAAGCCGTATCAGACTCGTCCAGGAGGCTGCACACCACGCAGGCTGTGAATGGCCGCGATGTCATGTGTGATCCACGCTGCTTTTCGAGGGACGGGGGCATTGGCGGCGAACTCCGGCGCATCGTACGACGTGTTCCCTGGCCGATAGCATGCGCGATCAGTGCTTCACGCGCGCGAAATCCCCGGCCGCGAAGGAGGACAGCGCCAGAGGTCGCAGGTACTTGCGGATCGCCGCTTCGATGTCGGTGCGGGTCAGCGCCAGCAGGCGAGCCTCGAGATCGGCCACGAAGGTGTAGGTGCGTCCCGTGTCGGTCAAGGCAACGAGTTGGGCGGCGATGGCGTCGTCGCGGGAGCGACGGACCTTGCGCTGATCCATCAGCGACTGGCGCTGTCGTTCGAATTCCTCGTCGCTGAGTCCATCGCGCAGGACAGTGGCAATCTCGTCACGCAGCGAAGCCTCGGCCCGCGCAGCATTCTGCGGGTTGGCGATGAATCCAAATGTCCAGTTCGCCTGATCGCCAAACGTCGGCACGGCGAGCTCGCTAAACACGTTGTAGCTCAGGCCTTCTTTCTCGCGGATGCGCATCCAGAGGCGAGACGCGTCGGAGTTGCCGATGATGAAATCGGCCAGCAGCAGCGCGGCGTAGTCAGAGTCGCTGTCGCGCAGAGCAAAGCTGGTGCGCGCAACGTAGCTCGTGTTTTCCTTGTCCGGCGTGGCGATTTTTTGACTCACTGGCGGCGTCGGCTTGAACGTGCGCGTGATCCGCGCAAACGGCGCGCGCAGGCGGCTCTCACCGAACGCTGCGGCGAGCGCCGCCTTGGTGGCGGTGACATCAAAGTCGCCGACGATGGCAATTTCAGCGGCGCTCAGACCGCGCGATGCCGCGGCGACCCTGACGATCTCGGCGCGGGTGACGGCTTTGAGATCACTCAACTGCTCCGCCGCCGTCGGAACGTAGCGCACGTCACCACGCGGATACGGCGAGAAATGGCGCTCCAGCGCCGTGCTCGCCACCGACTCAGGGTCTTTCGCGCTCTCCTCAATGGCGGTGATCTGCTCCTTGCGCACCAGCTCCAGCTCGTCGGCGGGGAACGTCGGCGAGTGATAGAGCTTGCCCAGCAGGGTGATCAACGCAGGCAGGTGCGCTCGCTTGGTCTGGAACGCGCCGCCACCGAGGTTCAGGCTGCCACTGGCGCGCAGCGCATCGAGTTGGTCGCGAATCTGTTGATGATTCATGCCGGTCGCCCCGCGCAGCATGAGTGCGCTGGCCAGCGCCTCGGCGGCGTGTTTGCCAGCGCGCGACTTCTCGTCGCCAAAACCAATACGCAGCGCCATCTGCACGGCATGACCCCGCGTCGACTTGGGCAACAGCGCCACTTTCAGCCCGTTGGGCAGCGTATAGCGCTCGGTGCGCTGCTCAATGTGCGCGGGCGAGGGATCAAACGCCTCACCGAGTGCGATATCGGTTGCACCGCGGTAGTCAGAGAGCAGCGTCGCAACGTGGGGCGATGCCGCGATCTCCGCGCGATCAGGCTTCGCCGTCGGCAGGAAGCGCCCGAGCGTGCGGTTCTGCGCCTTGAAGTAGGTGCCCGCCACACGCGACACGTCCGCCAGGGTCACGCGTTCGATGCGGTCGCGATGGAAGAAGTAAAAGCGCCAGTCGCCCACCGCAATGGCCTCTGACAGCCCGACAGCGAGGCGTGCGCTATCGGCAATGGACTGGTCGTAGTTCTTCGCAAATTGCAGCTTGACGCGCGCGAGTTCGGCCGCAGTGAATGGTTTGCCCGCTGCAGATTCGAGCGTGCCGAGCAGCACCTCACGCGCGCGCTCGATGGACTGCGTCTTGTTCAGGATCGCCCAGATGCCGACCACCGACGCGTCGTGCATCAGGTCGATTTCGGCATCCACACTGACCGCCAGTTTTGACTTCACCAAAGCCTGATACAGCCGTCCTGCAGGTTCCGCCGTCATCAGCGCCAGCAGCACCTGAATCGCCGCAGCGTCGGCATGCGCAGCCGCCGGTACGCGATAGGCCGGGAAAAGTATCTGGCTGTCACCGACGCGTCGCAGCGTGATTTCGCGCTCGCCATCCTGCGTCGGCTCGACCGTCCACAGCCTGGGCAGCGTGCGCGTCGGTCGCTCGATGCGGCCGAACGACTCGGCGATCCAGCCGAGGGTCTTCGCGTCGTCGAATTTACCGGCGACCAGCAGTACTGCGTTGTCCGGCTGGTAATACGTGCGATAGAACGCACGCAGGTTATCAATGCCGACATTCTCGATGTCGCTGCGGTTGCCGATGGTCGAATTGCCATAGTTGTGCCACATGAAGGCGGTGGCGAGCACCTTGTGGTACAGGGTCAACTGCGGCCGGTTTTCGCCCATCTCGAACTCGTTGCGCACCACCGTCATTTCCGTGTCGAGGTCTTCGCGCGCGATGCGCGAATTCACCATGCGGTCGGCTTCCATCGTCAGCGCCCACTTCAGGTTGCCGTCGTTCGCAGTGAAGCTCTGGTAGTAGTTGGTGCGATCAGTCCAGGTCGTGCCGTTGTAGATGAAGCCGCGACTCGACAAGTCCTGCCAGAGTTTGGGCATGCTGGTCGTGCCCTTGAACAGCAGATGTTCGAGCAGGTGCGCCATGCCGGTTTCGCCGTAACCCTCGTGCCGGGAGCCGACGAGATAAGTGATATTGACCGTCACCTTGGGACTGGACGCGTCGGGGAAAAGCAGAACCCGGAGGCCGTTGCGCTTGAGTGTGTATTGCGCAATGCCTTCGACAACCGGCCCGCGTTCGAAGGCAGGGAACGGGTCACTCGCCGCAGACATCGGCACCTGTGCGTAGAGCGCCGGGGCGCCGCAGATGAGCGCGAGAACAATGGTCGCAACCGAGCCGCGCAATGCCTGCCATTGGCGAAAATGACATCCGGTAGGTAGTAGAGATAGGTGCATGATCGATGAAAGAGCAGCCTGCACAACAAGTGCGATTCGGTGATTCACTTCAGAACCGTCGCATTATGGCAAGCTGACAGCAAGCCGCGCTGCGCCGCTCACCCCTGCTCGGCTTGCAGCGTCCAGAGCCGTGCATAGAGCCCGGGCCGGGCAAGCAACTCGGCATGGGTACCGCGCTCAACGATGCGCCCACCGTCCATCACCAGGATCTGGTCTGCATCGACGATGGTGGACAGGCGATGCGCAATGATGAGCGTCGTGCGTTCGCGGCTGGCGGCGCGGATCTCCGCCTGAATCGCCTTCTCGCTCTCGCTGTCGAGCGCGGACGTCGCCTCGTCGAAAATCAGAATGGCCGGATTCTTCAGCAACGCTCGAGCGATGGCGACACGCTGCTTCTCACCGCCCGACAACTTCAGCCCACGTTCGCCGACGGTGGTTTCCAGCCCCTGCGGCAGCTTGGCGATGAACGCATCCAGTCGCGCCGCACGAATGGCGGCCTGCACCACATCGGCATCGGCCTTTGGGTTGCCATACTGGAGGTTGTAAGCCAGTGTGTCGTTGAACAGCACGGTGTCCTGCGGCACGATGCCAATCGCAGCGCGCAGGCTCTGCTGCGTGTAGTCGCGAAGATCGCGGCCATCCACCGAGATGGCGCCGCCGGTGACGTCGTAGAAGCGGAACAGCAGCCGCGCGAGCGTACTCTTGCCGCCGCCACTGGGCCCCACCACCGCGACGGTCTGGCCCGACGCAACGGTGAAACTCACGCCGTGCAGGATCTGCCGATCCGGCTCGTAGGCAAATTCAACCGCGTCGAAGCCGATCTCGCCGCGTACGGGCTTGACCGCACCGAGCGTCGCTGCCCCCGCTCGATCCGACACGTCCTGATGCTCCTGCAGCAGTGCAAACATGCGGCCCATGTCGGTCATTGACTGGCGGATTTCGCGATACACCACGCCGAGAAAATTCAGTGGTGCGTACAGCTGGATCAAAAACGCATTGACCAACACCAGGTCGCCCACCGTCATGCGCCCGGCAATGACGCCGTCAATCGCGCGCCACATGATCAGCGTCGCGCCTACCGCGATGAACAGGCTCTGCCCCAGATTCAGCAGGGAGAGCGAGGTCTGTGACCGGACCGCGGCGCGCTCCCAGCGTTCGAGACTTTGGTCGTAACGGTTCGCTTCAAATCGCTCGTTACCGAAATATTTGACCGTCTCATAGTTGAGAAGGCTGTCAATCGCCCGCGAATTGGCCTTGGAGTCGAGCTCGTTCATCTCCTTGCGGAACGTGGTGCGCCATTCGGTCACCAGAATGGTGTAGGCAATGTAGCCGACGAGCGTCGTGAGCGTGATGGCAACAAACGTCCAGTCGTAGTTCCACGCGAGTACAGCACACACCAGCGCCAGCTCCACCAGCGTCGGCCCGATGGAAAACAACATGAAACTCAGCAGGGACGAGATGCCACGCGTGCCGCGCTCGATATCCCGCGTGAGCCCCCCCGTCTGCCGCGACAGATGAAAACGTAGCGACAGGCGATGCAGATGCTCGAAGGTTTCCAGCGCCACGCGACGCACCGCGCGCTGCGTCACCTTGGCGAAGAAGAACTCGCGCAGCTCGGTAAACAGCGTCACCGAGAGCCGCGCCAGACCGTACGCAACCAACAGCGCAAACGGCACGGCGAGCAGCGCCTGCGTGCGGCTGGTCGTGCTCATCGCATCGACGATCCACTTCAATACGATGGGAACAGCCACATTGGCGATTTTCGCCAGCAGCAGGCACGCGAGCGCGACGGCGATGCGAAGCTTGTGCCGCGCCAGATACGGCCAGAGGATGCGCAGTGGACGCGCCAATACCGGCCCGGTAGACGGCATCGCGCTCGCGGACGGATGCCCCGAGTGACGCCTCACGAGCGCGAGAGGCGCCCTTCGGCCGCAAATTCGCGTAGCTTTTTGAGGAACTCGTTCATACGTGTAGGCTTCGTCAGATAGGCATCGCAGCCTGCAAACTTGGCGCGCAATCGATCTACGGCGCCGGAGCGCGAAGTCAGCATCATCAACACGCTGGGTGCCTGCTCGTTCAATGCCCGAAGCCGGCGCAACGCCTCTGGGCCTTTCATGCCTGGCATCTCGAAATCCACTAAGGCCACGTCGTAGTGCCGCTTTGACGCCAGTTTCAGACCTTCTTCCCCGCTCTCAGCGGTCTGCACGTGGAAGCCAATTTTGACCAGCGCTGAGGCGACCGCCTCACGGGAAAAATGGGAATCGTCGATCACCAGCACATGCAGCCCGCGTTGCCACGGCAAATCGGTTGACGTCGGCGCTGCGCCTGTTGGCACCACGGGTGAGCGCAGCGCAGAGGACGCGGATGCGGCATCGATTTCCGGCGATCCACCGCGACCGGTGACGCGTTGATCCAAGGGATCGCGAACGCCCGACGGCTTGCCAGTGACCGGCGGAACCCAGCCGTTGCGAATTCGATTGATACCCTGCGCCAGCGAAAACAGCATCTGGCTGTCCTGCGCGACCTGGTAGTAGGGCGCGTCGCGTTCAAACCGCTCCACAATGCCGATCGCCGCTGGCGCGTTGGCGCGATCTGAGAGATTGCGCAGTGCAAACACGCCTTCGGCCTGCTGCGTGTTCGCGATGACAAGGTCCGCCGTCTCGTCATCCACAAGAGAGAGGCTCACGCCCGCACCAGGCGGCCGGCGCAGGAACAACCGCAGCAGCTCGCGATCGCGATCGCTAAAGCCTGCCAGGCGCACTGTTGCCAGTCGGCGCTCCGAAACCGTCATCTCCTCCACAGCGCGCGCCCCCGCCCTATTCTGATTGTCGCCGTCGCTCATTCGCCGATTATAGGAACGCTGACAACGGAGCGAGGCGCGCTCTCCCGTGGCGGGCGTCTGTGGGTCAGTGTCGGCCGTAGCCGAGTACGCTCATCAGCGCCCGCGCGACGCCGTACAACGTCCACGTCAAGAGGCGATCCAGCAGCGGGCGGCTGCTCCAGCGCTCCTGCCGAATGACGCGCGCGTCGTGCTCGATCGCGTCGTCAAGACTTGTCCTGAGTCTCAACGCGAAGCTCGGGTCACGCACAAATACATTGGCCTCGCGCGCCAGCAGCAGGCTGAACGGATCAATATTCGACGAACCCACCGTCGCCCACTGGTCGTCGATGACGGCCACTTTGGCGTGCAGAAAACTCTTCGTATATTCATGAAGCTCAACACCGGCATCGAGCAGAGTGCCATACAGTGCCCGCGTGGCGTAGTGTTGCAGCAGATACTCCTGGCGCCCCTGTAGCAGCAGCCGCACGCGTACGCCCCGTCGCCGGGCGCGCAGCAGCGCGCGACGAAATCGTCGGCCCGGAAAGAAATAGGCGTTGGCAATCAGAATTTCCTGTCGGGCGGAGAGAATCGCAGCGAGGTACTCGCGTTCGATGTCGCGACGGTGGCTGACGTTGTCGCGGAACGCGAACCACGCGTGGTGGTCACCCGCGGGATCGGCCACCGGTGGGAACGCCGCCACCATGGCGCGCAGGCGGTCCAGCCCGTGCTGGTGCAAGCGTGCCCACAGTTCGGCCATCGCGGTGTGAATTCGAGCCAGCAGTGGCCCACGCACGCAGACGGCGTAGTCAAAGCGCGGATGGCGCGGCTCGGGCATGTTGAGGTCGTCGATGATGTTGATGCCGCCAACAAAGGCGACACGGCCGTCAATCATCGCGAGCTTGCGATGTAGACGACGCAGCCGCGAGCGTTCAAAACGTTGCCACCCGGTGTCGGGACGGAACACGGCGACATCCACGCCCGCTGCGCGCAGGCGTTGGTCGATGCCGCCAAGCCACGACGCCGAGCCGAAGCCGTCGTAAACCACCCGCACGGCCACGCCGCGCTGAACGGCGCGGGCGAGCGCCGCCGCGATGCGGCGGCCTGTTTCGTCGTCTGCAAAAATGTAGGTTTCCAGTCGAACTTCGCTCGTCGCGGCATCGATCGCCTGTTCCAGCGCCGGGAAGAATTCCGCGCCGCAGTGCAGTAACTCGACATGGTTGCCAGGGTGGTATGTGATCATGCCAGCACCAGTTGCGCCGCGAGCGGAGCGTGATCCGACAATCGCGCCCACTCACGGCCACGATGCACGTGCGCACTGTGCACCGTGAAACCGCGAACATAGATGCGGTCCAGTTGAAGAATTGGCAGTCGCGCCGGAAAGCTGCGGGCGGGCCGGCCGTGCGCAGTTTCAAACACTTCCCGGAGGTTTAGCCGCGCCAGCGGATCGCCGACCCGATGGCGCCAGTCGTTGAAGTCCCCCGCCAGTACGAGCGGCGCACCCGCGGGCACCAAGGCGTCGATGCGGGAACACACCGCTTCGACTTGCTTGCGGCGCGACCGGCCGAACAGACCCAAATGAACACACACGCAGTGCAGGTGCTCGCGCCACCCGGGCACGGCGATCTCGGCATGCAGCAGGCCGCGCTGTTCAAGGCGGTTGGTAGAAATGTCCTCGTGTTCACTGCGCAACATCGGAAAGCGCGACAGGATGGCGTTGCCGTGATGGCCGTGCTCGTACACCGCATTACGGGCGTAGGCGCGCGCAGGCCATTGGCTTTCAGCCAGAAATTCATGCTGCGGCTCAACGGGCCACGTGGCGTGATTTTCAACGTGCCGCGCGTTGTGTCCGACCACTTCCTGCAAGAACACGACATCAGCCCCCATTCCACGCAGCCGCTCCCGCACATCGTGCACAACCAGACGCCGGTTGAAATGCGAAAAGCCCTTGTGAATGTTGTACGTAGCGACGGTGAGTGAACGGCTTTTCGGTTGCGGCATGCCGAAAGCCTAGCGCAAGATGCGTTCGTCGTCACCGGCGCGTCGCTCGCCCCGGTGCGTCCGGGTGCTACCGATATGCTTGCCAGGGGCAAGCGCCGGACGCAGCCGTTAGCCAAGAACGCAGTGACGCAACGTCGACGCCCCGCGAGGCAGGTTTTCGCGCGCTAATCCGCGAGCGCACTTTCCTGCGTTTCTGGGTCGTGCGACTGGCAGGCACGGCGGCCAACCAGATGCTAATGGTCGCGCCGTGGGATGGCAGATGTACGACCTCACAGGCAGCGCCTGGACCTCGGGCTGGTCGGTCTGTATCAGTTTGTCCCGGCGCTATTGCTTTGGTTGCCCGCGGGTCATGTCGCAGATCACTTTCATCCCGGACGCGTCGTGGCCGCGCGTCTGGCAGCGCAGTGGCTGGTCGCGGTCGCACTCGCGTTGGCGAGCTATCCGCCAACGGGCGTGACGGGAAGCGGGGCGAAGACCGGGCTGACCCGGGAGCTGCTGCTCGGTCTCTCCGTACTGCTGGGCGCCGCGCGCCTTTCAAATGCCCGCACAGCAAGCGCTGATTGCCTTGCTCGTGCCGGCACCGCTCTTGGCACGCGCCATGGCGTTTGCAGCATCCGGACTACAGGCCGCGATCATCGCGGGACCCGCGCTCGGCGGGGCGATTTACATGGCGGGCGCGACGGCGGTCTACGCAACCTGTGCGGCGTTGTTGATGCTCGGGCTGGCGCTGACGCTGCGCTACCCCGCATCGTGCAACGACCCGAACGCAACCCGGACACCAGCATCCCTGGCGAATCTGACGGCCGGTGTCTCGTTCATCGTCGCGCGCCGGGCCTTGCTCGGCGCGATCTCACTCGACTTGTTTGCAGTCCTGCTGGGCGGCGCCACAGCACTGCTGCCGATGTTCGCTCGCGACATCCTGCACGTGGGTACGCTGGGACTCGGCTTGCTGCGAGGCGCACCCGCGGCCGGCGCGTTTCTGATGTCACTGGCCTTGACGCGCTGGCCGGTGAGCCGACGCGTCGGCCCGATGCTGCTTTGGGCCGTTGCGGCGTACGGCGCTGCGACGGTCGCGTTCGGTTGGTCGACAAATTTTCTGTTGTCGATGACGATGCTGGCCATCTCTGGCGCGGCGGACATGGTCAGCGTGGTCATCCGGCAGACACTGGTGCAACTGGAAACGCCGGATGGGATGCGCGGGCGCATCAGCGCGGTGAATTCCGTGTACATCGGCGCCAGCAACCAGTTGGGCAAGTTTGAGTCGGGTGCAACAGCGGCGTGGATCGGCCCGATGGGCTCGGTCGTCGCCGGTGGCATCGGCAGCCTCCTGATTGCGCTCACTTGGTCGAAAATCTTCCCGATGCTCGCGACACGCGATCACCTGCAATCAGTTCCCGCCGATCCGCGCAAGGGCCTATAAAAAAAGCCGGGCCAAGCCCGGCTTTTTCAGCGCGATGTTGCGAGCGCTTAGTAGTTGCCGCCGCCGTAGCCGCCGCGACCACCGCCGCCGCCGCCACCGTAGCCACCGCCGCCACCGCCCGACCGGGGGCCGCGGAAGCCACCACCGCCACCGGGGCCGCGCGGCGGACGATCACCCGCCGGGGCCGGACGCGCTTCGTTGACGACCAGCGGGCGGCCTTCGATCGACTTGCCGTTCATGCCGGCGATCGCAGCCTGCGCAGCCGCGTCAGTGGCCATCGTAACGAACGCGAAACCGCGCATGCGGCCCGTTTCACGATCCATCGGCAGATGAACGTCGGACACTTCGCCGAACGCTTCGAACTCGGAGCGAATCATGTCCGGCGTCGCGCGGAAGCTGATGTTGCCCACAAACAAACGATTACCCATAGTGTGTAAATCTATCCTTGACTAACTGAAAAACCGCGGATTTCAAGGACTCGATCAGTTGCAAACGCTGACACTCGGGAACCAGGAAACTCGCTGACGCGAGGAAAAACGCTGTCGATGACGCTGTGACGTTAATCCACGTTATGCAAGGATGCCACAAAACGCCGGTTGTGTGCGCTTTTTTTTCGCGAAACAACGGCAAATTGGGGTTTTCACCTTGAAATTGTTCCCAATCCACCTACATTACGTCCACGTTGATCTTGTTTGTCGGAGTCCTCAATGAGCACAGACCAATTCTCCCCTGCGCGCGGCGACCAAGCACTCGCCAGCCCGCAAAACCGAGTTTTGCGCAACACGTATCTCCTGCTTGCGCTGTCGCTGGTCCCAACCGTCGCGGGTGCGGCTCTGGGCGTGATGATGGGCTTCAAGGGATTTGGCGCCTGGTGGCTGAATTTCCTCATTCTGATGGGGGCTGTCATGGCGTTCAGCTATGGCATCGAACGCACCAAGAACAGTGGCGCCGGCGTGGCGATGCTGCTCGGGTTCACCTTCTTCATGGGCTTCTGGCTCTCTGTCCTTCTGGGGCGCGTGCTGGCGCTTCGCGACGGGGCGACGCTGATCGCATACGCGTTCGGCGGAACCGCTTTGATCTTTGCCGGCATGGCCGCGATTGCGAGCAGCATCAAGACGTCGCTCGCCGGCATGAGCAAGTTTCTCTGGGTCGGCTTTTGCGTGATCCTGCTGGCGGCCATTGGCGGCATCGTGCTGCAGATGCCGGCGCTCATGATTGCCTGCACCGTCTTGTTCATTGGCCTGTTTTCAGCGTGGCTGGTGTATGACATCAATCAGGTCATCACCGGTGGCGAGACCAACTACATCAGCGCCACTCTGTCGATCTACATCAACCTGTTCAATATCTTCAGCAACCTGCTCAGTCTCCTCGGTCTGACCAGCCGGGATTGATCGGGCGCACACACCGGAAACCGTCTAACAAGGGGCCACACGGCCCCTTTCGCTTTTCTGGACCACGACGGCCTGTGAGTCTGGCTCCAACCGCGGCTCTTAGAATCATGCGATGAGCACGCAATCGATCTTTCGCCAGCCCCGCACGCTGCCGTTCTCGCTCTCGCGCGAGGGCAAGCGCCTTCGCAATATCGTTGGTGCGGCCGTCACTGACTTCGGCATGATCGACGAAGGCGACCGCATCATGGTCTGCCTTTCTGGCGGCAAGGACAGCTATACCCTGCTTGACCTGCTGCTCGCGCTTCAGGTCGTGGCCCCGGTGAACTTCGAACTCATCGCGGTCAACCTCGACCAGAAGCAACCCGACTTCCCCGGTCACATCCTGCCGCAGTACCTGGAAAAGCTCGGCGTGACGTTCAAAATCGTCGAGGCCGACACGTACAGCATCGTCAAGCGCGTGCTCGAAGACGGCAAGACGATGTGCTCGCTGTGTTCGCGGCTGCGGCGCGGCATCCTGTATCGAACGGCGAAGGAACTCGGTTGCACAAAGATTGCACTGGGGCACCATCGCGAGGACATCCTCGAAACCTTCTTCCTGAACTTGTTCTACGGCGGCAAGTTGAAGGCGATGCCACCCAAGCTCGTGTCTGACAACGGCGAACACGTCGTGATTCGCCCGCTCGCCTACATGCGCGAAAAGGACATTGTGAAGTACGCAAAAGAACGCGATTTCCCCATCATCCCGTGCAACCTCTGCGGCTCACAGCCTAATCTTCAACGCGCAGTGGTCGGTCGAATGATTGAGGAATGGGACAAGAAATTTCCTGGCCGTGTCGAGACGATGTTCCGCAGTCTGCAAAACGTGGTGCCATCGCACCTCGCAGACCCACGTCTGTTTGACTTCCAGTCGCTGGCGCTGTCTCCTCGCCGCGCCGGTGAAAGCAAGTCGACGATAGTTCTCGATGACGGTTTGCCGGCGGCGTGGAACGGCGGCGACACTGCGTTTGACGTCGATCACACCCTGGAAAAGGCCATGCGGGCTGATGCGCAGGCCGTCGGCTTCGGCGACAGCCGATTTAAAGTCGCGGTGGCGCCGTCGTCCTGAAGTCGTGCCCCGCGCCCTGCAGGGCGCGGATGCCATGACCCGCGCAACGTTTCCGAGACGCCGCTAACGCACCGGTACACCCCAAGAGGCGAAAATTGGAAGAAATGATCGAGAGGTGATTCTGATGCGTTGTTCTCTGGGACCACCCACGCACGACAACTTGGCCCCCGTCGTTCGCAACGTGGCATGGTGGTTGCCCACGCTCGCGCTCATGGTCGGCCTACCCATTCACGCAGCCGAAGGGTGGAGCGACGCGCTGGAGGCGCGTTGCTGGGCGCAATTTGTCAAGGCACGCACGGCGAGTGACCGCTCCGACGGGACGCGTAGCGTCGGGTTTGCCAATATTCGCGACGGTATGAATGTGTATTCGCCCTTCCGCGTGGAGTTCGCCATTCGCGGTATGGGGGTCGTCCCCGCCGGGAAACCGCACGCCGCAGCCGGGCATCACCACATCCTGATCGACACGAAACTGCCGGTTGATGTGCAGGCGTCGATGCCGTTCAACGACAAGTACGTCCACTTTGGCAAAGGCCAGACCTTTGCAACGCTCAATCTGGCGCCGGGAAGGCGCACGTTGAGACTGTTGTTCGCCGACCATGAGCATCGCCCCTACTACATCTTCTCCCGCGAAGTCACGGTCAACGTGATCGGGCCCCGCAGCTCCCTGCTGTCCACCGGTTCGCCGCGAGTCACGCAGGCACGCTTTGACGAAAGTTGTCGTGCGTGGTTTGACAACGTCACGACAGAGCCGACCCCGGCGGCGACGCCGGCCTACTTCCAGAATGTCCGGTCAGGCGATGCCGTGCGTAGCCCGTTCGTCCTGAAGTTCGGCGCCGAAGGCTATGGCGTTTGTGCCAGTGACGTGGACGCAGAAGGCACCGGTCACTTTCAGATCGAAGTGTTGCGGCGCGATCGGGTCGAGCGCAAGGTCGTCCTGGCGGACGGTCAAACGCAATACGAATTCGACCTGGAGCCCGGCGGCTACGAGTTTCGCTTAACGCTGGTGGATCGTCGGGGTAAAGTGCTCGGGCCGCCCGACTTGGTGAGTATGAAGGTCATCGCCGCGGCATCGGGTAAGTAAATCGCGAGCGAAACACAACGATTCCCCGCTCGCCTTGCGTTGGCCGGGCGCGGTGTGATTGTCTGGCACCATGCACCGTCGACGGCACCACGAAGTGGATATTCACCATGATGATCGATGACCGAACCGAAACACAAAACGAGGGTGACGTGCGCCGCGTGATCAAGGGCGCCTGTCCGCACGACTGCCCGGACACGTGCGCACTGGAATATCACGTTGCGGGCGGCAAGTTGCTTGAGGTCAGGGGATCGCCAGCGCACAGCGTAACGGCTGGCGTACTGTGCACCAAGGTCGCGAAGTATCCGCTGCGCACGTATCACCCGACGCGAGTGACGACGCCGCTCCGGCGCGTGGGTCCGAAGGGCGGGCGCGGTGACCGGCAGTTCGTGCCGATCTCGTGGGACGAAGCGCTGGCCACCATCGTTTCGGAATTTAGGGCCATCATTGCCCGGCACGGTGCCGAGGCGATCCTGCCGTACAGCTATGCCGGGAACATGGGCATGCTGCAATACGGCTCGATGGATCGCCGCTTCTTTCACGCGCTGGGTGCATCGCAGCTGGACCGCACGATCTGCGCAAGTGCAGGCGCGGCCGGCCTGAGTGTCACACTCGGCACGCGCCTGGGTACCGATATCGAGGCCTTCGCCCACAGCGAACTGATCATTCTGTGGGGAAGCAACCCGATCACCTCGAACCTGCATCTGTGGAGCCGCTGCCAGGAGGCCAAACGACGTGGGGCGCGACTGATCGCGATTGATCCCTATCGCTCGCTGTCGGCCGAAAAATGTCATCAATGGCTGCCCGTCAAACCCGGCACCGACGCAGCGCTCGCGCTCGCCATGATGCATGTGCTCGTTCGCGACGACCGACTCGATCACGAGTACATCGCGCGGCATACGCTGGGCTTCGCCGCATTGAGGGAGCGGGTTGCCGACTGGACGCCGGAGCGCGCCGCCGCGATCTGCGGTATCCCGGCCGCGGACATCGAAGCACTCGCCGCCGCCTACGGAGCCACGAAGAAGGCCGCGATCCGGCTGAACTACGGCATGCAGCGCCACGGCGGCGGCGGCATGGCGACGCGCACCATTGCTTGCCTGCCGGCGCTCACCGGTGCCTGGCGCGAGGCCAGCGGCGGTTTGCAGCTTTCCACCTCGGGTGCCTACCCGATGAATCTTGGCTATCTGGAACGGCCCGACCTGATGCCCACTCGCGACGGCCAGTTGCCGCGCATGGTCAATATGAATCAGTTGGGTGATGCGCTCACCACGCTCGACGGCCCACCGATCAAGGCACTCTTCGTCTATAACGCCAACCCTGGCGCCGTGGCGCCCGACGGCAACAAGGTGCTGGCGGGGCTGTCGCGCGAGGATCTGTTCACCGTTGTGCACGACGTGTTCATCACCGACACCGCGCGCTTCGCCGATATCGTGTTGCCGGCGACCACGTCGCCCGAACACGACGACATCCACCGCAGCTACGGGCACTATGATCTCGTGCTTAATCGGCGCGCCATTGCACCCGTTGGCGAGAGTCTGCCGAACACCGAACTCTTCCGCCGTCTGGCCCGGCGTATGGGCCTGACCGATCCATGCCTGGCGGAAGACGATGAATCGCTGATCCGCCATGCTTTTGACTGGAATCATCCATCCCTTGCGGGTCAATCGTTTGACACGCTTGAGCGCGACGGCTTTCTGCGCCTGAACTACCCGAAGCAAGGCGGCTTCATCACCCCGTTTGCCAACGGCGGCTTCGGCACACCGTCCGGCAAATGCGAGTTCTACTCCGAGACGCTGGCGAGACGCGGTTTCGACCCCTTGCCGAACTACGTGCCGCCGCATGAGGGCGATGCGAGTGAAGCCGCCAAGGCATTCCCGCTCGCACTCAACACGCCGCCGCTGCGCAATGCGATGAATTCCACGTTCGGCAATATTGACGAGTTGATGGCGGGCTACGGTCCGCCGACGCTGCAGTTGCACCCGGACGACGCGACGGCACGCTCACTCGCCGATGGACAACGTGTACGTGTGTGGAACCGCCGAGGCAGCATGCAACTCGCCTGCCGGTTGAGCGAAAACACGCGGACGGGTGTGGCAACTCTCCTCTGGGGTCACTGGCGCGATCACCCGGGTGCGGAGGGTTTTGTCAACGATCTGACCAGTCAGGCCCTGGCCGACATGGGCGGCGGCGCCACGTTTTACGATTGCCGGGTGGAAGTGGCTGCGCTGTCACCCTGCGACACTCGTTAGTGAACGGTCGTAAGGAATGACTGCGCGCGAGCCACCAACGGTGGTTCACGCCTTCATGGTCAGGCATCGCCAACGCGCAATGACGCGCACCATATCCAGGCGGGCATCGCCACTTGTCGCAAAGGAAAAACATGGAAAAAATCGTCAAGAGCGACGCTGAATGGCGCGCCCAGCTTACCCCCGAGCAGTACCGCATCACCCGCGCGCACGGAACCGAGCCCGCGTTCTGCGGAGGCTTCTGGGATCACGACAAGACCGGCGTGTATCACTGCATTTGCTGTGATTTGCCCTTGTTTGCGAGCGATAGCAAATTCGACTCGGGCACCGGCTGGCCGAGCTACTACCGGCCGGCGGTCGCCGACCACGTTGCGACGAAAGAAGATTCGAGTTTCGGCATGCGCCGCACCGAGGTGCTTTGCGCCCGCTGCGACGCCCACCTCGGCCATGTCTTTCCCGACGGCCCGAAGCCGACCGGGCTGCGTTACTGCATCAACTCGGAGGCGCTGCAATTCGTCGAAACCGCAAACGATCGCTGAGGTCAAACCAACAGCTTTTGTGCGCCATCGACCAGCCTACGGTCGTTTCAAGCCAAAAAGCAGCCATGTCGACATTCGAAAAAAGAAAGAAAAAAGCCGCTAATGACAGCGGCTTTTCCTGAAAAGCTGTTACGTCCGCTCCGACGCGGACCGGCGACAGACTAGCGCGGCAGCGAATTTACTTCTTTCTCCCAGCGCTCAAGGATGCGTTTGCGCTCCGCCGACGCGCCGTACTTCTTGAAGTCGTAGTTGATCAGCTTCACGCCATCCATGGTCGGAATCTTGGCGTCCTGCTTGAACGTCTTGTTCGCCGGGTTTTGCAGCGAATTCGCTTTCGCGCCAATGCCCTGACCGATCGGCCCCATCAGCCAGTCGTAGAACAGTTTCGCCTGCGCAGCGTTGCGCGCGCCTTTGATCAGCGCAATGCCGCCGACTTCGTACGACGTGCCTTCACAGGGTGCAAACGATTTGGTGGATTTGAATCCGGCTTGCCGTTCTTCCTCAAATCCGAACAGGAACGAGATTCCGATGGTGGCCTCACCACGAGCCACGTTCTTGGCCTGCGCCTGCGAGCTCTTGGTGTATTGCGTGATGTTCTTGTGCAGCTTCTTCATGTAGTCGAAGGCTTTGTCTTCGCCCATCTGCTGCACCAGTCCAGCGACAATCGTGTAGGCGCCGCCCGACGAGCCGGGATTCGCCATTTCGATGTGCCCCTTGTACTTCGGATCCGCCAGATCGGCCCAGCATTTGGGCACCGGCAGCTTGGCCTTGTTCAGCATGTCTTCGTTGTAGCCAATACCAATGAAGCTGGTGTAGAAGCCGCCCACCATGTTGTTGCTCATGTCGTATTGGCGCACGCTCCAGTCGTGGAGATCCTTCAGATACGCCGGGCGATAGGATTCAAGCAGGCCCTGCTCCGCGCCTGCCAGGAACGGGTCACCTGTGCCGCCCCACCAGATGTCTGTCTTCGGGTTGCTGGCCTCCGCCTTGAGTCGCGCCAGCGCCTCACCGGTACCGAGATGCGTTTGAACCACCTTGATGCCCGTCATCTTGGTGAATTCGGCCGCCGCCATTTCGCACCACGACTGATTGGTGGAGCAATACGCGTTCACCTGCTGCGCGAACGCGGGCCCAGCGCCAAACGAAGCCACTGCAGCGAGCGTCAGGAGTGTCTTTTTCATGAGAAGTAAGCCCTGTAGTTGAGTCAGACCAAAAGCAACGTCATTGTAGAAGCGGCTCGCCGCGACCACGGTGATTTCACACAACCGCTACGGAAATTCTGGGGTCAGCGCGGAGCATTCTTCACTTCGCGATCCCATTTTTCAATCAGGCGCTTGCGCTCAGCGCTGGCGCCAAAACGGACGAAGTCGTAGTCGATGAGCCGTGCCTTTTCCAGCGCCTTCACTCGATCGGGCACCAACGTCGCTCGGTTGGATGGAATGGCAATCACCCGCGTCTGGTCGCGGATCGTCTGGGCGTCGGCTGTGAGGGCCCAGTCGTAAAAGCGCTTCGCCTCGGCGACATTGCGCGCGCCCTTGATCAGGCTCATCGCGCCAACGCTGTAGCCGGTGCCTTCGCAGGGCAGCACGGTTTCGATGGGTGCGTTCACGTACTGCTCGGGAATGAACTCGTCGAGAAAGGTCACACCAATCAGCGACTCACCGCGCGACACGCTTTGCCGCTGCGCCGTGCCGCTCGTGGTGTAGCGGTTCACGTTCTTGTTCAGCGCGCGCAGAAACTCAAATGCGCGCTCTTCACCCATCAGTTGCACGACGGTGGCGAGGATCGTGTACGCCGTGCCGCTGGTTGCCGGACTGGACGTTTCTACGTCGCCAGCGTACTCCGGCCGGATAAGATCAGCCCAGCAAGCGGGTGCCTTCAGATTCTTCTTCGCCAGCAAGTCGCGGTTGTAACCAAAGCCCAGCGTGATGCGATAAATGCCCACCACCTGTTCAGACGTCTTCCTGAGCAGGTCAGCCGACCACGAGTATTGATCTTTCATATTGCTGCTGACGTAGGGCTGCAGCAGACCTTCGTTGGCCGCCTGCAGGTGGGGGTCGTGCGTGCCGCCGTACCAAAGATCGACTTTCGGGTTGGCCGCCTCGGCCTTCAACTGTGCGTACGCTTCGCCTGTCGCCTTGCGCGCGATGTTGACCTTGATACCCGTCGCGACCGAAAACTCGCGCGCCTTGCTTGCGCACCAATCGGCTTCGGTGGAGCAGAGGATATTGAGCTGTTGCGCCTGCACCGTCGCCATCGCGACCAGCGCCAATGTCGCCGTCAAGCCAAACCGGGGTAATTTCATGGCGGTTGTCCGGAAAAAGTCGCGCGAAGCATAACGCCTCACGATGCACAAACGATGACGCTGTGCACGTTGCGTGCGTCGGTCAATCGAGCGTCACGGTACCGGTGGGAGTGAATAGCGTAGCCACCAGCTGCGGCGAGGCGCTTTGCGCCACCAGCACGTGCGAATCATCGAACGCGAGCGCGTCGAGCATCGCGCGCGTGGCGTCCGGCACCGGGGCGCCCAGCAGGAGTGACGACAACTGTACGCCGCTTTCCGGCAAATGATCGCAGGGGTGCATCGCGACGTCCCACTGAATCAGGTGCGGCAGCACCCCGCCCGCGATTCGCTCACCATCCGGCGTGAACGCGAAACGCCACCGGAAATCACCGCGCGACGCCGCGCGAACGACATGAGCGGCGTAACCGGTCGTTGCCGCCAGCGTTTCAATCGCTAACGCGGTAGACGGGGCACCGCCAGCACCGGCAAAGCTATCGTCGCGCCCGCCACATCGAGCGACCCACGCGACCAGTCGCGGGCCTTGCGCGATGTCGCGTTGCACGGTGGCTGTATCCAGCCCAAACCAGCGCGGGAAACTTGTGCAACCGGCGTCGGGGTCAACCGCAATGATTTCAAGGTAACGACGCGCCTCCGCCGCACCGAGCCGAAGCAGGGTATTGTGCGTGGCAAGCCCGGCATGCTTGCCACCGCCCGTTGGGTCAACGCCCAGCGTAACACGACACCAGGCACGGCCTTCGTCCAGAGTGCGCGCTGCCACGACCAAATGATCCAGGGTGCTTGTTGGCCGAGGTGAGGCACTCATCGTATCGCCGAATCAAGCCACAACGTGACGGGGCCATCATTGACCAGCGCAACTTTCATGTCGGCGCCAAATACACCTGTCGGCACCACTCGGCCGAGCCGAGTCGCGAGCTTTTGAACGAAGCGGTCAAACGCGGGCGATGCCTGATCAGGGCGCGCCGCGTCGGTGTAACTCGGCCGATTGCCCTTGCGTGCATCGCCGTACAGCGTGAATTGGCTCACTGCGAGCACACTCCCACCCACCTCCAGCACGCTCCGGTTCATGAGCCCGGCGTCATCGTTGAAGATGCGCAGCTTGATAATCTTGTCGGCCATGCGATCTTCCACCAACTCCGTGTCGTCATGCGTGATGCCCACCAGCAACAGCAAGCCGCGCTCGATAGCCCCCGTGACGTGACCATCCACCGTCACTGAGGCCGAGGCAACGCGCTGCACCAGAATTCTCATTTCCGAACCGTGTCGACGAACAAGTCACCATCACGCCGCAACCAACCCGTGAGTGAGTACCGCTCACGTCGGGCCGGCCGCACTTCGTGCGGGAAACGCTCACTCATAAAGCAGACCATGGTCCCGGCGCGTGGTTCGATCCGCTGCAAGATGGCCCCACTGTTGTCGTCGGCGTAGAGCACCAGTTCTCCCCCGTCGTCTGGTTGCCACCCAGCGTTGAGATAGAAGATCAGCGTCAGGCAGCGCGCGTCGTCATCGCGAAAGCGGTCGCGGTGTACCCGATAGAACGCCCCCGGCGCATAGCGCGCAAAATGCAGCTCAGCCCGCCGCGCGCCGAGAAACAGCGACCGATTCAGTGTCAATCGCAAGTCCTCGACCGCATTCAGGGCGTCGCGTTCCGCCGCGTCGGCCGGCGCTGCGTCGAGCCAGCGCGTTTCGTCGCTTCGCATGGAGCCCACGTGCATCGCGCCCGCCGCGCGACCGACACGCGCAGCCTGCAATTCGCCCGACGACGCCAGCGCCGTTGCGCGCGTGGCCAACCGTGACGTGAGGTCGGGACTGAAAATCGAGGCGCCGACGTAACAGCCCGTTTCCATCAGCGCGGATTGGATGGCCGCAATGACCTGCGTTTCACCAGTGGCGAGGGGCAGAGAATCGATCAGTGTGGCGGCGCGGAGCATCGTGCGATTCTAAAATCCCCGGCAGGGAGGCGATTCATGCGTGTCGTGATCACTGGTGGTGCCGGGTTCCTCGGGCGTTTGCTGGCGCAGCGTTTACTTGAGCGCGGGGAGTTAACTGACGCGCGTGGAACGCCGCGCGGGATTGACGAACTGGTTCTGGTCGACATGATCGCTGCCGAGGGCGAGGCGTGGCTGACCGATCCACGCGTGTCGCAGGTCACCGGCGATATTGGCGTGCGAGCGCTTCTGGCTCAGGCATTGACTCCCGCGACGACCAGCATCTTTCACCTCGCTGCGGTCGTCAGCGGTCAGGCGGAGGCGGACTTCGACATCGGCATGCGTGTCAATGTGGATGCCACCCGCACCCTGCTTGATTTGACTCGGCAATTACCTGCGCCGCCGAAATTCGTGTTCACGAGTTCGATCGCCGTGTTTGGCGGTGCGCTGCCGCAAGTATTGCCGGACGATCAGATTCTCACGCCCCAAGGCTCGTACGGCGCGCAGAAGGCAATGGGCGAGCTGCTTGTCAGCGACATGTCGAGGCGCGGCATGATTGATGGCCGTTCGCTGCGCCTGCCCACGATCACGGTGCGTCCTGGCAAGCCGAACAAAGCTGCGTCGAGCTTCGCGAGCGGCATTATTCGCGAGCCGATCGCTGGCGTCGATGCCGTGTGCCCGGTGCACCCGGAGACCGCGATGTGGGTGCAGAGTCCGCCGCGCGTGATCGACAATCTGATCATCGGCCATGAGGCACCAGCCTCCGCGCTGCACACCACGCGCAGCATCAGCGTGCCGGGCATCACCGTTGCGGTTCGTGACATGGTGTCCAGTCTAGCGCGTGTAGCGGGTGACACCGTGGCGGCGCGCGTGTCGTGGCACCTGGACCCGACCATTGATCGCCTTGTCTCGTCGTGGCCGCTGGCCTTTGCGGCTGATCGTGGCCGCATGCTGGGCATGACCGCCGACGCCGATTTTGACGACATCGTGCGCGCTTACATCGCCACTCAGAGGCGGACGTGAACAACTTCAGTGCATTGGCACGACTCCAGAGGAAATCGGAATGAGCGAATGGAACGCGGACACGGTGAAAGGGAGGGTATCGGTCGCGGAGTGGCAAACACGCGTCGATCTCGCGGCCTGCTATCGGGCGGTGGCGATGATGGGGTGGGACGACCTCATCTTTACGCACATCACCGCGAAAGTTCCCGACGCGGATGAACAGTTTTTGATCAACCCGTACGGTCTGATGTTTGAGGAGATCACCGCTGGCTCGCTGGTAAAGATCGATCTCGCAGGAAACAAACTCGACGACAATCCGCACCCGATCAACCCCGCCGGTTTTGTGATCCACAGCGCCGTGCATGCCGCGCGCCACGATGCCGCCTGCGTGCTGCACACCCACACGCTCAACGGTGTCGCGGTAAGTGCACAGAAGGCTGGCGTCCTGCCGATTTCACAGCAGTCGATCTTCGTATTGGCGAGCATTGCCTACCACGACTACGAAGGCGTGGCGTTGCTCGACGACGAGAAGCCGCGCCTCGTGCGTGATCTGGGCGACAAGAATTTCCTCATGCTGCGCAATCACGGCCTGTTAACTGCGGCGCCGAGCATTCCTGATGCGTTTCAGCTGATGTATGTCTTCGAGTCTGCATGCGCGATTCAGGTGCGCGCGCAGTCTGGCGGCCTGCTCACGACGATCCCGGACAGCATCATCGCGACGGCACAAGCGCAGGCACGGCAAGTGACCAAGGGACAGGGGGGTCGGCTTGCTTGGCCGGGCGTGCTGCGCCGACTCGCGCGGCGATATCCGGGATGGGACGAGTGATCCTTGACACCGATCCATCCACCCCATAATTGAGCAGGCACTCGAATCTGCTGGCGTAGCATGCGATCGGCACACTCGCCGCTGGAGCGGCTTGCTGCGACCGATTCAAGCCGGCGGGTGTGGGCAATGGATCATTCAGGAATTTCGCTGTGAGCGACGACATCAGCCGAACCGAGCTTTTCTCCGGCACCAAACCAGTGACCGAGCAACATCGCTTTGATGTGCCGGCGTTGGAGCACTACCTGCGCGCGAATGTGCCGGGTTTCGCAGGGCCACTCACCGTCGAACAATTTAAGGGCGGGCAATCCAACCCAACCTTCAAGCTCATCACGCCGGGCAAGACCTACGCCATGCGGACCAAGCCGGGGCCAGCAGCCAAACTGCTGCCCTCGGCGCACGCCATTGACCGCGAGTTCCGTGTCATGCAGGCGCTCGCGGGGACCACCGTGCCCGTCGCAGCAATGCACTCCCTCTGCGAAGACGAGTCGGTCATCGGCCGCGCGTTCTATGTAATGGATTTTGTTGAAGGGCGGGTGCTCTGGGACCCGACACTGCCGGGCGTGGCACCCGCAGAGCGCAGCGCCATTTTCGACGAGATGAATCGCGTCATGGCGGCTCTGCACTCGGTCGATTTTTCCGCAATCGGCTTGGCCGACTACGGCAAGCACGAGGGGTATCTGGCACGCCAAATCGCACGCTGGACCAAGCAATACCGTGCGTCGGAAACCGAATCGATCCCGGCGATGGATGCGCTGATTGAGTGGCTCCCGACGCATCTGCCACCGGGTGAGGCCACCAGCATCGTGCACGGCGATTACCGTCTTGATAACGTGATCTTCCATCCCACCGAGCCGCGAATCCTGGCCGTGCTCGACTGGGAACTCTCCACGCTGGGGCATCCACTCGCCGATTTCGCCTATCACTGCATGACGTGGGTGTTGCCTCCCGGTAGCGGACGCGGCATGGCGGGCATTGACCTGACCGGCACGGGTGTTCCCGCGTTGAGCGACTACGTCGCTCGCTATTGCGAGCGTACCGGACGGGCTGGCGGTATCCCGCACTTTGAGTTTTATCTCGCATACAACATGTTCCGCCTCACCGGCATCCTTCAGGGCATCATGAAGCGCGTGGTCGATGGCACAGCCGCGAGCGCACAAGCGGTCGCCATGGGCAAGTCGGCGCGTCTGATTGCCGAGCAGGGCTGGGGCCTCGTGCAGCGCCTTAAGGGTGAGCGCTGATCGGCGTCAACATCCGCGCCGGCGACTCACCCGTCGTCGACCGTTTGTAATTTTTCGCAGAACACCACTTCTTCATTCACGCAAATTCAATATCACAAAGGGGCAACCATGGACTTCCAGCACTCGGAAAAAGTCAAACAGTATCAAGCGCAGTTGCTCCGTTTTTTTGACGAGCACATTTATCCGAACGAGCATCGCTACGAGCAGGAAGTCGCGGAGAACACCAAACTCGGCAAGCGCTGGTCGCCAGTCAAGGTGATTGAGGAGCTCAAGCCCATCGCGCAAGCGCAAGGCTTGTGGAACCTGTTCTGCCCACACAGCCAGTATGGCGCCGGGCTTAACAACATGGAGTACGCGCCGCTGGCTGAGATCATGGGTCGCGTCATGTGGGCGTCCGAGGTGTTCAACTGCTCCGCCCCCGACACCGGTAACATGGAAACCATCATCCAGTACGGCACGGTTGAGCAGAAGGCACAATGGCTGCCCGATCTGCTGGCCGGCAAGACGCGCTCTGCGTTTGCGATGACCGAGCCGGCAGTGGCATCGTCCGACGCTACCAATATTGAGACCCGCATCGTCCGCGACGGCGACAGCTACATCATCAACGGCCGCAAGTGGTGGATCTCCGGCGCGGGTGATCCACGCTGCGCTGTTTACATCCTGATGGGCAAGAACGACCCCGACGCGCCGAAACACCTTCAACAGTCAATGATTTTGGTGCCCGCGAACACGCCGGGCGTCACAGTGGTGCGGCCGCTCAATGTGTTTGGCTACGACCACGCGCCGCATGGTCATTGCGAGATTCTGTTTGAGAACGTCCGCGTTCCTGCGAGCAATATCCTGCTGGGAGAGGGGCGAGGCTTTGAGATCGCTCAGGGCCGCCTGGGGCCTGGACGAATTCACCACTGCATGCGTTCCATTGGCGTGGCCGAGCGGGCGCTGGAACTGATGTGCAAACGGCTCGCCAGCCGGGTGGCGTTCGGCAAGCCCGTGGCCGCACAGTCGGTGTGGCATGAACGTATCGGCGAGGCACGCTGCCTCATTGATCAGGCCCGCCTGCTCACACTGAATGCGGCATGGATGATGGATGTGGCTGGTAACAAGGTCGCCAAGCAGCAGATTGCCATGATCAAAGTCGTCGCGCCAAGCATGGCGCTGAAGGTCGTCGATTGGGCGATTCAGGCGCACGGCGGCGGCGGTGTCAGCGATGATTTCCCGCTTGCCGGGGCGTGGGCTAATCTGCGCACGCTGCGCTTCGCGGACGGCCCCGACGAAGTGCACCGCAACGCCATCGCCAAGACGGAGCTCGGGAAGTACGTTTCGCGGTAGCAAGGACGCCGATGTCGGCACGCGAGCGTGATTCGGTGCGTTCGTCGGCGCCTAGCTACGACCGCCGTAGTTGCTTGAACGCCTCGTCGTCATCCATGACGCGCAGCTCGCTGGGGGCAAGTGGTGAGACTGACCACGGTCCAATCGCTGTACGAATCAAGCGTAGTGTCGGCAAGCCGACGGCGGCTGTCATACGGCGCACCTGCCGATTGCGTCCCTCGTCCAGCGTCAGTTCGATCCATGAGTCCGGGATCGACTTGCGCACGCGTATCGGCGGGTCACGTGGCCAGGGTTCGTGCGCGCTGTCGAGTAAACGTGCCGTGAGCGCCATTGCCGAGCCGTCATTGAGCATCACGCCACGCGTGAGCCGCATGGCGTGCGCGAGGGTTGCCACTCCCTCCACCTGAGCCCAATAAGTCTTCGTCATAAAGGCCCGAGAGCCAGATATTGCGTCCTGCAAGCGCCCATTGTCTGTCAGCAGCAGCAATCCTTCGCTGTCCGCATCCAAACGACCGGCAGCGTATACATTGGGGATATCGATGAAATCAGCCAGTGTGCGCCAGCGGCCACCGTCAGTGGTGAACTGCGACAGCACACCATAGGGTTTGTTAAACAGCACGAGCATGGCGACATGCTACGTGCCCGTTCGAGGTGGCCGGCATCCACCGCTACTGCGTTAATGGGTAGCCACAAGTTGACAACATAAACGCGGCGACCTTGGCCGGCGTATTTCGGGGGGCGCCAAAGGTGATGCCATTGGTGGCAGCACTGAGCGACATCCCGAGCTGCAGCCGGGTGATGAACAGCCCATCCACCAGTGGGTTCATCACACCGTCGCCATCGACATCAAAGCAATTGGGCGGCGGCGGCGGTGTGCCCGCGGTGCCGGTCAACGGCACGGTGATGGTGGCAGGCGTGACGCCGGATGGCAGCAAGCCGGTGCAACTGAGCGCCGCCGTCTTGACGCCCGCCGTCAGCGAACGGAATACGACCGACAGCAACGCCGATTGTCCCGGCGGAATCGTCACGGCGTTGAACAGTTTGGCGAAGCTGCCAGCATCCGGCCCCACAATGCTGCAAGCGCCCGCCGGGATCTCGATGTCGAGGCCGTTGGCGGCGGGACCGACCACACTGAACGCGCGAAACGCAGCGTCACCGACGCGCAACGTGCCGAAATCCAGCGCACTGGGCGCCAGCGTGAACTGCGTCGGCGGTGGCGGGAACGAATCCAGCGTGAGCGACGCGGCGGAAATACCGCCGATATCACTGGCACAGCGGTCGGTCAGCTCCAGCGTCCAGGTGCCGTTGATTTGGGCGCCAGTCAGCGAGGTGAACACCGAGAGCAGCGGCGTAGTCGAAGCGGGCGACGCTGCCACCACTCCCGACACCGTGGTGGCGTAAGTGCCACTTGGAATGACGCCGGACGGCGACGCCACTGCTGCTTCCGCCGCCCAGATGTTGGCGCTGCTGATCGAGGGGTCGACAAACGTGTAGGTGCCAGAGAGATGACGCCCGGAACCGTTGGGCGAACCAGTCACTGCGCCGATGCGGCCGAAGAGTGTCGCCGACGGCGATCCGCCAGGCGCCTTCAGCACTGCTGCCACGTCGCCGGCAAACTGGTGCTGCGGGATGAACGTCATGGTCACCCGAACATCGGTCAGCGGCGCACCCATGCCGTTGACGTTGAACGAGATCACCAGCGGCACACCCGGCGCGCTGCAACTGACCGAGCCATCGGGAATGCTGCCCGTACCGGTGCCGGCAAAAACGCTGGGCGCGGCGAGCGCCGGCAATGAGAGACCCCACAGTGCTACCGTGGCCGCGACACCGATACGTTGCAGGAGGTGACGATGCATCATAAGACTCTTCCGGATTGGTTTTGCAATGTGAGCCGCTCTGTTGCGACGGCGAGGAGTGCTGATGCGCGATGCGCCGGCGCCGGCGCGGTGCACTTCAGTGTATGCGCTTCACGCCTCGCCTGACCATCACATTGCCATGTGATGTCGATCTTGTGAACCGGAGTGCGATTTGCTTGCAGTGTTAGGCGTGGTTCCACTGTCCGTGAATACGGATTTCACGGCACTTTCCGGACACGGCCCTGACGTACACATGCCTCAAGGTCTCCGCCAGCGGCTCAGCAGCAGCGCGTTGGTCATCACGCTCACCGAACTCATTGCCATCGCGGCGCCGGCGACCACGGGGTTCAGGTAGCCAAACGCCGCGAGCGGAATGCCTGCGACGTTGTAAGCAAACGCCCAGAATAGGTTTTGCCTTATCTTGGCGACCGTCCGACGCGAAATGTCGAGCGCGTCGGCAACCAGCGCAACATCGCCGCGCATCAGAGTGATCGCTGCTGCGTGCATCGCCACATCAGTACCGGTGCCCATTGCGATACCGACATCAGCAGCAGCGAGTGCCGGGGCATCATTCACGCCATCACCCACCATCGCCACGACGTGCCCACCTTCACGCAACGCAGCGACGCGCGCCGCCTTGTCTCCTGGTAGTACCTCGGCCATCACCTCGTCGGGCGCGAGCCCCAGCTGCGCCGCCATGGCTAGTGCGGCCCCGCGATTGTCACCCGAGATCATTTGCAGGAGCAGCCCCGTTTGGCGCAGCCGCGCGAGCGCGGCGGCCGCCCCGGGCTTGGGTTCGTCACCGAAAGCCAGCAGCCCGACGAGTTGCGGAGTCGTGGTCCGCACTGCAACGCGCAGGGCAACTGCGGACACCGTCGCCCCATCTGCCTGCAACGAGGCAGCGCTCGACGCCATCGGTGAGAGGTCAACGCCGAGCTCCTGCATCCAGCGCAGGCTGCCGATCAGCCATGTCGTATCGCCGATGACACCTTCCGTGCCGCGCCCTGGTACGGCGCGAACATCAACGGCCGTCAGCGCCGCAGCGTCGGTGCGCGCCTCAGCTGCCCGCACCACGGCGCGCGCCAGTGGATGTTCGCTGCCGCACTGCACCGCCGCGACCACCGCCAGCAATTGCGCGTCGCTGTAGCCTGCACCGGTCTGAAGGGTGGTCAGTCGGGGTTGGCCAACCGTGAGCGTGCCAGTCTTATCGAACGCGACGACGCCGACTTTGTGCGCGAGCTCCAGCGCCTGCACATCCTTGACTAGAATGCCCTGCTTCGCTGCCACGCCGGTACCGGCCATAATCGCAGCAGGCGTCGCCAGGCCAAGCGCGCACGGACAGGCAATCACCAGCACCGCGACGGCGTGAATCACCGCCGTCTCGAAACTGCCGCGCACCACCCACCAGCCGCCGAGCGTGGCCAGCGCGATGACCAGCACCACCGGCACAAACACGGCGGCGACCTGATCCACCATCCGCTGGATCGGCGCCTTCGCGGTCTGCGCATCTTCCACCAGGCGGATGATGTGCGCGAGCACCGACTTGCTGCCCGTCGCTGTCACCCGGATCAGCAACCGGCCGCTGCCGTTGATGCTGCCACCGGTGACCTTTGCCGCCAGCGATTTCGCCACAGGCAGGGGCTCGCCGGTCAGCATGGATTCATCGACCTCGCTGCCGCCCTCCTCCACCACACCGTCCGCCGGAATGCGCTCGCCAGGACGCACTGCAAGCCGGTCGCCGTTCAGGAGCTCGGCAACCGGGACGTCCTTCTCGGCGCCTGTCTTGCCAATCACATGCGCCACGGCCGGCCGCAGGGCGTGCAGCGCGCGGATCGCCGTGGTGGCGCGACGCTTGGCGCGGGCTTCAAGCCACTTGCCAAGCAGCACGAGTGTGACGACCACTGCGGAACCCTCAAAGTAGAGATGCATCATCTCACCCGGCGCTGCGGTCAGCCAGAGCCACATCGACAGCGCCCAGCCGGCACTGGTGCCGATGGCAACCAGCAGATCCATGTTGCCCGTCATCGCCTTCGCGGCGTGCCAGCCTGCCTTGTAGAAGCGTGCACCGAGAACGAACTGCACTGGCGTCGCCAGCAGAAACTGCAACCATGCCGGCAGCATCCAGTGTTTGCCGAATGCGTCGCCGATCATTGGCAGCACCAGCGGTGCCGACAGTGCAAGACCAAGAGCCACCGGCGCAAAGCCTTGCCACGGTGACGAGTCCGCGACATCGGCAGCGGCGACCTCTCGTGGTTCATAGCCTGCATCGCGCACCGCGCGCCGCAAGCGCGCGTCACCGACCAGACCGGCATCGAACGTGACTCGCGCCGACTCGGTGGCGAGATTCACCGTCGCCTCGGTCACCCCTGGCACTTTCTTCAAGGCACGCTCAACGCGGGCGACGCAAGATGCGCAGGTCATGCCACCGATCGAAATGTCTTCAGAGGCAAGCGGCGTGTTGACGACAGACGGGGGGGCCAGGGTGTTCATATGCCAAGACTAAACCCTGCCATGATGGCAAGGTCAAGTGTTGAGTGACGCTTTTTAGAAGGGGAACGCTTTGTTTGATGCGGGTCAACTGGCTTGCACTTCGGCGCTGGTGGGGGCCAGATCGCTTGACCTTCCCATCATGGCAAGGTTCATACTTCGAGCATCGTGAACCAGAATCCATCTTCAGGAAATACGTATGCAACACACACTGAACGTACAAGGCATGACTTGCGGCCATTGCGAGGCGGCGGTCACCGGCGCGATCAAGGGGGTTGATCCGCACGCGGTGGTCAGTATTGACCGCAGCAGCGGTCGCGTTGATGTGCAAAGCGAGTCGCCGCGCCATGCGCTGGCCGCTGCAATTGCCGACGAAGGCTACACCGTCGAAAAAGCAGCGGGCGGCTGCGGTGGCCATTGTTCGTGTGGTTAGTGCCCACACTACCGGAAAGCCTCACACATTGGCGTCCTCAGGGCTGAGCATCGGCGAGGCAGCGACGCAGTCCGGCGTCAGCGCCAAGATGATCCGCCACTATGAGACGCTGGGATTGCTCTCGGGGGTGGCGCGTCGCAACAATGGCTACCGGCAGTATGGCCCGCGCGAAATCCACACGCTGCAATTCATCAAGCGCGCCCGCGATCTCGGCTTCTCGATGGCCGAGATCGCCGAGCTGGTGGGCCTATGGCAAAACCGCCGGCGTACCAGCGCCAGCGTGAAGCGCATCGCGCAGGCACACGCCGACGACCTGGCTCGCCGCATCGAAGCCATGCAGGCGATGCAACAGACGCTGTTGAGTCTTATCCGTTGCTGTCAGGGCGATCACCGCCCGGACTGCCCCATTCTCGATGATCTGGCGGGATCAGCCAGCCCGATTGCGCATCCAGTCTGCAGTACCAAAGAGCTGCTGCATCAGCCACGCCCGTAGCGCAGGTGCGACGTCGCAGTCACTCAGGGCATCGCGCATGCAATTGAGCCAGGCATCGCGCTCTGCCTCGCCAATCGGGAACGGCAAGTGCCGGGCGCGAAGGCGTGGGTGCCCAAACCGTTCAACGTAGCGATTCGGGCCGCCGAGCCAACCGCAGAGAAACCAGTACAGTTTGTCGCGCGACCCGTCGAGCGATTCCGGGTGCAGTTTGCGAATTCCGGTGTACGACTCGTCCAGGTCCATGTGGTCATAGAACGCATCGACCAGTGCGCGAACGCCAGCGTCGCCGCCAAACAGAACGTACGGCGTGCTTTGCGCGCCGCTTTCGTTGTTGCCGCCCTGATCAATCATGATGCTCGTGCTGCGGATGTAGCAATACGTCGCGGAAGGTGCGCAGCATGCCCGCTGTGGCACCCCAGATATAGCGCTCCTGCCATGGCACGGCCCAATACTCGCGCCGCTTGCCAAAGCGCAGAAAGCTGTCGCGTCGCCAGTTCGCTTCGTCAAGAATGTGTGCCAGCGGCACCTCAAACACGTCGGCCACCTCAAACGGGTCGGCGGAGAACCGCTGCGGCTGTGATCGCGCCACCACCGGTGTCACCTCGTAGGCGGTGACGGTGACGTAATTGGGCAATGTGCCGACGACCTGCATCTGCGCCGCATCGGCCCCGATCTCTTCGTTCGCTTCGCGCAAGGCGGTCGCGACGATGTCGGTATCCCCTTCGTCCATGCGCCCGCCCGGAAAACTGATCTGTCCTGCATGATCGTGCAGATGCGCGGTGCGCTGGGTCAGCACGAGCGAGAGATCGGCGCCCCGTTCTACCAGGAGCAGCAACACGCCGGCGGGCCGAACGGCACGGCCCAGCGCCGCGTGCATCTGCGCACGTTCACGCACGCTCATGTCGCCGGCCTCGCCGAGCGGCGTGCCGTGCCAGTCACGCGCGTTGGCAACGCGATGTTCGATGGTTTGTATGTCGATCATGCCGTCTTTCCGTGCCCCGTCGCTCCCATGGTCGTCGCGCACTATTCTCGCAACACCTGAATGGGGGGTGTATTGAGCACGCTACGCGTACCGAGCCAGCCCGCAAGCATCGTCAGGCCGGTTGCGAGCGCGAATCCAGAAATCCACACCGACGGCGACGCCACAAAGTCGATTTTCAGTATCCGTGTTGCGAGTGTCCAGGTCAGCGCAATCGCGCCCGCCACGCCAAGCAGCCCCGCGGCGCCCCCGAGTGCGGAGAATTCGGCAATCAGACTGGCAACGATTTGGCGGCGCGTGCCGCCTAGCGTGCGGATCAGTGCCGTGTCGTAGCGCCGCTCGTCTTGCGTGGCGACCACGGCCGTGTAGAGCGTGAGCAAGCCAGCAAGTAATGTAAACGCGAACACAAACTCCAGCGCGCGCGCCACCTGGTCAACAATCGCGCGCACTCTGCCCATGATTTCCGACACATCAATGGCCAACACATTCGGCGCGACGTTGACAATGGTTGGCAACGTCTTGCTGTCGCTGCCGGGAAGGTGAAACGCCGTGATGTAGCTCTTCGGCAACGGCGCCACGGTCGGCTCAGGCAGCAGGGCGAAGAAGTTGACGCGGAAGCTGTCCCATTCCACCTTGCGCAGGCTGGTGATGCGTACCTCGAGCGCTTCACCCGCCACGTCAAACGTCACCCGGTCGCCGAGCTTCAGGCCCAGCGTGGCCGCGATACCGTCCTCGATCGACATCACACCGCGGTCGGTCGCCGCAAAGTATTCACCCGCCACGATCTTGTTTGCCGGTGGCAGCGCTTCCGCCGCCGAGAGATTGAACTCGCGATCCACCAGTCGCTTGGCACGTTCGTCGGCGTAGTCTTTCGGGCTGACCGCCTTGTCGTTAACCGCGACCAGGCGGCCACGCACCATCGGGTACAGCGCGATAGGTTTGCCATCCGCAGTCTTCGGCAAGAGCGTGCGGACCGATTCGATCTGGTCGGGCTGGATGTTGATTAGAAATCGGTTCGGCGCGTCGGGCGGTAGTGACTTTTGCCACGCGCTGAACAAATCCGTCCGCACGAAGCCAACCGCGATGAGCGTGGTCACTCCCAGCCCCAGACACGCAATCTGCAGCGCGGTGGAGAGGCGCCGCCGATCCAGGTTGGCCAGACCATACGCCCAGCTCTGCGGACCGCCCAACTTGCCCAGACGGCCGTGCCGGACGAGGCGCCGGATCGCCCACAACAGGAGCGCCGCGAATCCCGTCGCCAGGCCGACCAGTGCGATCAGTCCGCCGACAAAGATGGCGCCGGTCTGCAAGTCCTGCGACTGCATCAGCACGACAGCCAACACGGCAATCGCGCCAAGCAGGACGGCGAACACACCGCCACCATTCACCGCCGGCAACTCTCGCCGCAAGGCGCGTACCGGTGGTGTCGCGGCCAGTGCGACCAGCGGTGGCAACGCAAAACCCAAAAGCAGGATCGGCCCCGTCGCAAACGCCTTACCCAGCGGCAGCCAGCCGGCGGGGGGCAGTGTCGAGGCAAACAAGCCGCGCACAGCCCAGGCCAGTAGCGCCTGCGCAACAAAGGCAAGCAGCACGCCGAGCACGCATGCGATCAGTGCCAGCACAAAGAATTGGCCCAGAAAGTGCAGAAAGGTTTGCCGCTGACCCGCGCCGAGTGTGCGGAAGAGCGTCGCGGTATCGATCTCGCGCTTAAGGTAGCGACGCAAGGCGAGCACGATCGCCACCACCGCGAGAAAAACGGAGAACGACGCCGCGAGCCCGAGGAACTGCTCGCTGCGCTCCAGGGTGGAGCGCACTTCCGGTCGCAACTCGCGAACGGTCTCCAATCGCTGGCCGGGGCCGAGTCTTGGTTTGATCGCTTCGGCGAATTCCTGCGCCCGATCCCCCGCCACCTGCAGGCGGTACGTCGCGCGGCTGCCGGGGCCGAGCAACTCACTGGCTGCGACGTCGGCATCGCTCATCAGCACCTTCGGCGACGCCGAGAGGAAGCTGCCGGCAACCTCCGGCTCCTCGGCGAAGACCTGCGCGACACGCGGCTTGAGTTTGCCGAGTTCGATGCGGTCGCCCGCTTTTACCCGCAGCCGCGCCGCGAGGCGCTCGTCAACAAACACTTCACCCGGGTGAACGCTCGCCACGAATGGCACGCGCTCGCCCGCTGCGTTGCGTTTCTCCAGAGCGCCACGCAGCGGGTAGTCGCCGGAGATCGCCTTGACATCACTCAGCGCGGTGTCGCCGGCGGGCGCCACGGCGTCGTTGCGCACTGCCGCAACCATGCTGCCAAACCGGGTGGAGAGCGTCGTGCGCAAGCCGCGCGCTGTTGCCTCGGCAATCAGCGATTCCGGCAGCGGCCGATCACCGGAAATCATGACGTCGGCGCCTAGAAGCACGTTCGCCTGATTGGCAAATGCCGCCTTGACGCGCTCGGAGAACATCGCCACCGCTCCGACGCTCGCCACCGCCACCGCGAGCGCTAGCACCAGAATGCGTGCCTCGGCGGTGCGCAGCTCGCGCCGCACGAAGCGCACGATAAGGCGCGGCACGACGCTCATGCCACCACCTTGCCGCGCGCTAGCCGCAGCACACGGTTGCAGCGAGCGGCGAGCTCAATGTCATGCGTGACCAGGACCAGCGTGGTGCCCTGCTCCCGATTCAACGCGAACATCAGCTCAACAATTTCTGCCCCGGTATCGGTGTCGAGATTTCCTGTCGGTTCATCCGCGAACACAATCTTCGGGTCAGCCACGAATGCGCGCGCAATCGCCACGCGCTGTTGCTCACCGCCTGAAAGTTGACGGGGCAAGTGCTCAACGCGCTCGCCGAGCCCCACCCGATCAAGCCAGGCACTCGCTCGACTCTCCGCGTCACGTGCACCGGCCAGCTCCAGTGGCAGCATGACGTTTTCCAGCGCGGTGAGCGCGGGCAGCAATTGGAACGACTGAAACACGAATCCGATCGCACCCTGCCGCCGTATCGCGAGTTGTTCTTCCGACAGCGCGCTGATCGTCTCGCCGTGCCAGGCCACGTTTCCTTGGTCGGGCCGATCCAGCCCTGCGAGCAGGCCCAGCAAGGTCGTTTTGCCAGAGCCCGAGGCGCCGACGATGGCCATCGTCTCTCCGCGCGCCACCGTCAGCGACACATCATCCAGGATCGTCAGTTGCCGTTCGCCGAGCGGCACGATGCGGGAAACGCGGTCGGCGTGAATCGCCGGTATGGCGTTGAGGTGGTCGGTCTTGCTGGGTTCGGTCATGACGTTCGCGATGGTAGATTGAAAGCGGACGGAGAGCGCCAAATACTGGAGAAGCCGTTTCTGGCGCTGATTTTGTGTCAAGGCTGCCTCGTGGGCAGCCTCCTACAATGTGCTAATGGAGTTTCAGTTGAAATTTGTTCGAAGTGTGAGTTGGATCCGGTTCGCTGTCACCGGTCTGCTCGCACTGTCGTCGCTGCTGGTTTCGACGCCGCTCGCCGCCGCGGCATCCGGTACCGGCCCCATCCTGATCCTCGGCGATTCGCTTTCGGCCGGTTATGGTCTGTCATCGGGCGAAGGTTGGGTTGATCTGCTGGCAAAAAAGCTCACGCAGCAAAAAATTTCAACCCCCGTGGTCAACGCCAGCATCAGCGGCGACACGACGGCGGGTGGCGTCACCCGCTTGCCCGCGCTGCTGGCCAAACACAAACCGTCGATCGTGGTCATCGAACTCGGCGGCAACGACGGCCTGCGGGGGTCTCCTGTCGCTGCGGCCAAGAGCAATCTGCTGAAGATGGCAGAGGCCGCACGCGCCAGCGGCGCCCGGGTCCTGCTCGTTGGCATGCGCATGCCGCCCAATTTTGGCGCGTCCTACACTTCGCAGTTTGAGGCGATGTACGTCGAGGTCGCCAAGGCGACCGGCGCTGCACTCGTGCCATTCTTTCTGGAGCGCATCGGCGCCGATCTCAGCAAATTTCAGCCCGACAAGATTCACCCAACGGCGGCCGCGCAACCTGAATTGCTCGACACGGTGTGGCCCGCACTGTGGCCCTTGCTCAAGGCAGGACGATGAGCCATCGCCCCACACTCGTGACCGCCGATGCCATTGACCGCTGGCTGGCGCCCGGCGCCACCATCATCGATGCGCGCTCTGAGGGTGAATACGCGGAAGATTTCATCCCCGGGGCGGTAAATCGCCCTGTCCTCAACAACGAGGAACGCGCTCGCGTCGGCACCACAAACAGAGTCGACTCGCCCTTCGCCGCCCGACGTGTCGGTGCCCCACTCGTGGTGCGCAACATTGCCGATATGGTTGAACGGCATTTCGCCAGTCAGCCGAAAGACTGGTCGCCGCTCGTCTACTGCTGGCGCGGCGGCAAGCGCTCGGGCACGCTCACCTGGCTGCTGCGCGAGATCGGTTTTGATGCGCGGCAACTGAGTGGCGGCTACAAGGCCTTTCGCGCCCGGGTAAACAGCGAGCTCCCGGCGTTGGCGCAGCGGCATCGCTACGTCACGATTTGCGGCTGCACCGGCACCGGTAAGACTGCCCTGCTCGGGGCCCTGACGCAAGCGGGTGCACAGGTCATTGATCTTGAAGGTCTCGCCAATCATCGTGGCTCCCTGCTCGGCGCGCAGGAGACGCCTCAGCCCACGCAGAAGCATTTCGACACGCTGCTGTGGAATGCGCTGCGCCAGCTCGACCCAACGCGGCCCGTGTTTGTGGAGTCCGAAAGCAAAAAGATCGGCCACCTGCAAATGCCGGATGCCATGCGCGCGGCAATGGCAGCGGGTGACTGCGTGTGGCTCGACGTCCCGCTCGCTGCCCGCGTGGCGCACATCCGCAATGAGTACGCGCACTTCGTTGCCAATCCACAGGCGTTGATGGAAAAGCTGCGCCCACTCAAAGTGCTGCGTGGCGCCAAACTTCTCGCCACGTGGCAAGACCTGGCCGACCGGCGCGACATCGACGCGCTATTCGCTTCGCTCATGGTGGATCACTACGATCCGTTGTATACAACCGCCATCGCGCGCAATTACCCGCGACTGAAGGACGCCCGCCGCATTGACTTGCCGCAAGTCGCACCCGACGCATTGCGCAGCGCAGCCCACAGTCTGGTGGCGTGAGCGATGCGGTCTTACTTGCACTTCTCAGCGAGTCGGTGATTTCCGTGACCCAACCTGCGATCCGAATCGATGTTGTCTCCGACGTCGTCTGCCCGTGGTGCTACATCGGCAAACGGCATCTTGAGCAAGCGCTGGCTACCTGGCGCGCCAATCATGCAGACGCTCCGGTTGAGGTGCGTTGGCATCCGTTTCAGTTAAACCCCGATCTACCTCCGGAAGGCAAAGATCGCCGCGCCTATCTCGAAGCGAAGTTCGGCGGTCCGGAGCGCGCTGCGGCCATCTATGCACGCGTCAAGGCGGCCGGCGCCAACGCCGGGCTGGCGATGAACTTCGATGCGATCAAACAGCAGCCCAACACCTTGCTGGCGCATGCATTGATTGCCTACGCGCAGAGCGTGGAAGGTGGCGGCGGAGGCAGGGGCGACGCGGTGGTGGAGCGGCTGTTTTGCGCCTACTTCGTGGCGGGCGAATTCGTCGGCGACCTCAACGTGCTCCTGCGCATCGCGGCGGGATGCGGTCTCGATGTTGACGCAACGCGCGACGTGTTGCAAGACGACGCGACCCTGCAACAGATTGCCGCGCAGGACGCCGCAGTACGCCAACAAGGCGTCAGCGGCGTGCCCTTCTTCGTATTCAATCAACGGCTGGCACTCTCCGGCGCACAACCTCCCGACGTGCTACTTCAGACGATGCGCGAAGCGGCCTCGGCGGCGTGACGCGGCGCATATCGCGTCCACCACTGCATGCGAGCGCAGCGCAGGCTCATTGCCCCGGTGGTGGCTGCCACAGCTCCACTTTGTTGCCCTCCGGGTCGATCACCCAGGCAAAGATGCCGTATTCCGACTCGTCGATCTTGTCGAGCACGTTGCAGCCCTCGTCCTTGAGCATCCTGTGCAGCGCCCGCGCGTCGGCCACGCGGTAATTGATCATGAACGGGGCCGTGCTCGGCGCAAACGTGTCGGCGGACGCGTCGCCCACCGACCAGATCGTCGTGCCACCCGTTGGGTTGCCGCGCTCATCGGCCCACGAGAACGCCGCGCCACCCCACACCTGCACGTCAATGCCGAGATGTCGCTTGTACCAGGCCTGTAGCGTCGGCGCATCCTTGGCTTTGAAGAAAATTCCGCCAATGCCTGTAACGCGTTTCATGTGATCTCCTAAGAACCTGACGGCACAGCGTCAATCAGGTAGGACGCTTCGGGCTTGCTCGTGTGTGCACTCCGCCGATGACTTGCACGACAGCGTCGTGCGCTCGGCCAATCTGTCGTCAACCGTCCCGGGTCGCGCCAACCGAAGTCTGATGCACTTGAGCTAATGGGCTGCACATCGACCCCAACGGTTCGGACCGTATCGCCTACGTCGGCCCCGTCGCACCGCGATGCGCGCTGCGCATCGTCGGCGGGTGCTGTCCACGCAGCGCCAACAAGCGGCTAAATGGGTCGTATCCATGTCCGCGATAGTTGCACGTTCAAGTTGACCGGAAGCGCGCTGACCCCTACGCCAAGCGCGAAGCTAATCCCAATCAGTTGTACCGGGTTGGGCGAGAACACCAAGTAGCCGCCGCCTGTAATGATCCTGCCTGGTGGACCAACGTCGATACCGACCACAAGCGACGTTCCAGCCAAGCAATCTGGTGCTGAACCGAAATAGTAAGTGCCCTGCCCCACAACGGAGGCCCCAATGTTCGTCATCGCAACAAACGACGCCGACCCAAAGAAGCCAATTTCACCGGAAGGCGTCTTGTTCCAAAAGTACAGACCGCCGCTGAAGCCCGCTCCCGCGCCAGCCGCGGCAGAGACCGACGGCCCGACTGCAATCGTCCAGTCTCGATGCGGTCTTACCGGAGCGCGCCGGATCGACCCCACAAACGCAACTGAGGTAGTTGGCGACTCAGAGAACGCGAGCGCATCACGGACGATCCCTGCCCCGGTCGCCCCCGTCGCAGCATAAGCACGCAGAGCACCCTCCAACACCGTCTCTGAGCCCATCGCCGGTGGGC
This sequence comes from Burkholderiales bacterium, assembly GCA_016790165.1. Classification (GTDB taxonomy): domain Bacteria; phylum Pseudomonadota; class Gammaproteobacteria; order Burkholderiales; family Casimicrobiaceae; genus Casimicrobium. The sequence continues at coordinate 180,026 of JAEUPL010000001.1, read as the reverse complement.
GTCGCGGTGCGATGCCAGCCCGGCGACCGATTTGCTCCGGGTCGATATCTGCGACCGCAGACAGGTCGATGCGAACGTTATCCATGTTTACGCTCCGTCACATCAATTGGTTCTCGAAACTCAGGCTGTGCACAGGAAGACGCGAGGCGAGGGACGCGCGCGAGTCCACGCGAACCGGAAGCGCCTCACGCCGCCGCTTTCTTGTCCAAGTCCCGCAACTCCCGCCGCAAAATTTTTCCGACCGGCGTCTTGGGAAGATCAGCGCGGAAGACGATGTACTTGGGCTTCTTGTATCCGGCGAGGTTGGCTTCGCAGTAGTCGCGCACCTGCTGCTCGGTGAGGTTCGGGTCTTTCTTGACGACGAACACCTTCACCGCTTCGCCGGATTTGTCGTCCGGCACGCCGATGACCGCGCACTCCATCACACCGGGGCAACTGGCGACGACATCTTCCACTTCGTTCGGATAGACGTTGAAGCCCGACACGAGCACCATGTCCTTTTTGCGGTCCACAATCTTTACGTAGCCGCGCTCGTCCATCACGCCGATGTCGCCGGACTTAAAGAAACCGTCCGGCGCAAAGACCTTGGCGGTTTCGTCTGGCCGCTGCCAGTAGCCCGCCATCACCTGCGGGCCGCGGATGCAGATTTCGCCTGGCTCGCCCTGCTTGACGTCGTTGTTGTCGTCATCGCGGATGGCGATCTCGGTGGACGGCAAGGGCAGGCCGATGGTGCCCGAGTAGGCGTCGGTGTCCGTGGGGTTGCAGGTGGCCGATGGCGAGGTTTCCGAGAGGCCATAGCCCTCGACAATCGGGCAGCCGGTAGCGGCGAGCCATTTGTCGGCGACCGCTTTTTGTACCGCCATACCGCCGCCGTTGGCCACGCGCAGGTCGGACACGTCAAGCTCCTTGAACGTGGGGTCGTTGACCAAAGCGTTGTACAGCGTGTTGACTGCCGGGAACATGTGAATCTTGAACCCCTTGAGCGCCTTGATGGTGCCCGGGATGTCACGCGGGTTGGGGATCAGCACCACCAGTCCGCCCGTCCGCATGGCCAGCAGATAGCAGATCGTGAAGGCGAAGATGTGATAAAGCGGCAGCGCACAGACGGTGGTCATCTGATCCGGCGCCTTCGGTTTTTTCGGGTTGGTCAGCGCCGGCTGCATCCACGCTTCGGATTGCAGCACGTTGGCGACGATATTGCGATGGAGCAACGTCGCGCCCTTGGATACACCGGTGGTGCCGCCGGTGTATTGCAGCACGGCCGGATCTTCAAAATTCGCCCTGGACGGCGCCATGGCGAGGCCCTTGCCGCGCGCCACGGCATCGTTGAACTTGACGGCCGTGGGCAGGGAAAACGCCGGCACCATTTTTTTCTTGTTGCGCACGACGTAGTTGACGAGTGCACCCTTCACGAACCCGAACATGTCGCCCATCGCGGCGAGCACGATGTGCTTGACTGGGGTCTTGTCGACCACCTGCTGTAAGGTGGCGGCGAAGTTTTCAAGAATGATGATGGCCTTCGACCCGGAGTCCTTCAACTGATGCTCAAGTTCGCGCGGTGTGTAGAGCGGATTCACGTTCACCGCCACAAAGCCAGCCCGCAGGATGCCCGCAACCGCCACCGGGTACTGCAGTACGTTGGGCATCATGCAGGCTACCCGGTCGCCCGGCTGCAAGCCGAGGCTTTGCAGATAGGCGCCGATGGCGCGCGAGAAGTTGTCCACCTCGCTGTAGGTAATGGTCTTGCCCATGCACGTGAAGGCGGGGCGGGTGGCGAATTTCTGAAAGCTCTCTTCGAGCAATTGCACAATCGAGCTGTACTGGTCGTACTTAATCTCGGCGGGCATGCCGGCCGGGTAGCTCTTGAGCCACGGTTTGTCCATCGGGTCCTCCTCGTTGTCGTTCTCGTCGGCGTTGCGGGCAAGTTTTCGGTGAGTTCAACCGCGCGTCACTGCCCCGCGCCCGCCGCGCCGGATGCGATGCATGATAGCGCGGCAAAGCGCGCCAGACGGTGCATCGCGCCGCGTTTGACTTGATGCAATGCAGCATGCAAATTCCCGATGTGTCCTGCACTCGCTGCGCATCGGCGCGGCGAATGCGCGCCTGCTTCAATCGCGACGCACGCGTTGTATCAGAAACAGCTTTTCGGCCTGAACGACCTCTGTTTGGTCGTTCAGCAGCCATTTTTTCTCATGTCGACTATTAACGAAATTGCGCTAAACATAGCGTGTATGTGCCGTTACAGCCAAAAAGCTGTATCCCGCTGTCGCTACACTTGCTGAATGGCTCTTCTCACTCTGCAAAACGCTCACCTCGCCTTCGGGCTCGCGCCGCTGCTGGACGGCGCTGACCTTGCCATTGAATCGCGCGAGCGCATCGGCCTGATTGGCCGCAACGGCGCCGGCAAGACCTCCCTCCTGCGCGTGCTTGCCGGCACGCAATCGCTCGACGATGGCGAAATGGCAGTGCAGGGTGGCCTGCGAGTGGCAACCGTGGTGCAGGAGCCGCAGTTCGCTGACGGCGCGAGCATTTTTGATGCCGTGGCCGACGGGCTGGCGCGGGTGCGCGCGCTGCGGACACAGTTTGAAACTGCCTCGCATGCCGCGTCACCCGACGCCGAGCATCTGGCAACGTTGCAGCACGAGATTGACGCGCTCGACGGCTGGACCTGGGAGGCGCGCGTCGCCACCACGCTGACGCAGCTCGGGCTTGCGCCGGACACGCCCGTTGCCACCCTCTCCGGTGGCCTGAAAAAGCGCGTCGCTATCGCCCGGGCACTGGTCGCCGGCCCGGATTTGCTGCTGCTGGACGAGCCCACCAACCACCTCGACCTCGCCGCCATTGCGTGGCTCGAGGGGCTGCTCACGGCGTTCAAGGGCAGCGCCATCGTCATCAGCCACGATCGCACGTTTCTTGACAATGTGGTCACCCGCATCGTGGAGCTTGATCGCGGCAAACTTACGGGCTTCCCCGGCAACTACGCCGCCTACGAAACTACCAAGGCGGCGCAGCTTGAATTTGAAGCGACGGTTAACGCCAAGTTCGACAAGCTGCTGGCACAGGAAGAAGCGTGGATTCGCAAAGGCATTGAAGCACGGCGCACGCGCAACGAAGGCCGTGTGCGGCGGCTGGAATCGCTGCGCCTGCAACGCGCCGCGCGACGCGAGTCCCTCGGTCGCGTCAGGATGGACATCGTGAGTGGTGCCGCGTCGGGCAAGGTGATTGCCGAGTTGACCGATGTGTCGAAGGCATTCGCCGAGCGTGTCATCGTGCGCAACTTCACCGCAACCATCCTGCGCGGCGACAAGGTCGGACTGGTCGGCCCCAATGGCATCGGCAAGACCACGCTACTCAAACTGATTCTCGGTGAGCTCGCAGCCGACCGCGGCAAGATTCGCGTCGGCCACAACTTGCAGGTCGCGTATTTCGACCAGATGCGCGACGGGCTGGACGAAAACGCCACGCTCGGCGAATTCATCTCGCCGGGCAGTGACTGGATCGAAGTGGGTGGCAAGCGCACGCACGTCATGACCTATCTGCAGGATTTCCTGTTCCCGCCCGAGCGTGCCAACGCGCCAGTGCGCATGCTCTCGGGTGGCGAGCGCAACCGGCTGCTGCTGGCGCGGCATTTCGCCAGAGAGGCAAACGTGCTGGTGCTCGACGAGCCGACCAACGATCTCGACATCGATACGCTCGAACTGCTCGAACAGAAGCTGGCCGACTACGAGGGCACCGTCTTCATCGTCAGCCACGACCGCCGCTTTCTCGACAACGTGGTCACCAGTTGTCTGGTCGCTGAAGGCAACGGATTGTGGCGTGAGTACGAAGGCGGCATCACGGACTGGCAGGCGCAGGTGAAGGTGATGCAGGCGATTGCCGAACAGGCTCAAGAAGGCGTCAAGCCCCCCCCCACTTCCGGTGGCGAAAAGGTCAAGCCTGAGGCAAAGCCCGTCAACCCTGGCGCTGCCGCATCGCCAGACAAGCCCAGGCAAAAGCTCAGCTACAAGGAACAGCGCGAACTCGACGGCCTCCCCGCGCAGATCGAAGCCTACGAAGTAGAACAAGGCACCATCAACGCCGAACTCGCCGATGGCGCGATCTATCAGCGCGACGCCAAACGAGCCACTGACCTGTCGCGCCGCGCGGCGGAGCTCGATGAACTCATCATGGCGGCGATGGAGCGGTGGGAATTGTTGGCGTCGAAGTGAGCGTGCGCTGTCACATGCGGCAGATCGTTCACCCGATTGCAGCCGGGGATCAACACACGGCGACCCGGTTGCGAGCAACCGGGCTACACGACGACGAAGCCCGGGCCAGTCGCGCTGCAGCTTCGCCTGCGAAGTTCGAGACCGCGCCGTTCGCTAGCGAGGGGACGTTCCGTGCTCATCCGCGCCCGAAAACCCCAACTGTCGCCACGCCTCGTAGACCGTCACGGCGACGGCATTGGAGAGATTGAGGCTGCGAATCGCAGGACGCATGGGTAGCCGCAGTTGCCGCTCGGGCGGAAAATCGGCGAGCACGGCCGTGGAGAGGCCTTTGGTTTCGCTGCCGAAGACAAAGGCATCATTCGCACACAACCTTGTTTCGTGCGGCGACGCCGTGCCGCACGTTTCGATGGCAAACCAGCGCGCCACCCCGCGCTCGGCCAGCGAGCGTTTGCACGCCACCCAATCATCATGCACCTGCATGCTGGCGTATTCGTGGTAGTCGAGCCCGGCGCGCCGCATGCGCGCATCGTCGAGTGGAAAACCGAGCGGTCGCACCAGATGCAGCATGGCCCCGGTATTGGCGCAGAGGCGAATGACATTGCCCGTGTTGGGCGGAATTTCAGGTTCAACCAATACAACGTGAATCATGATTCAGCTCACCGCGCGACCAAACGCGTTGCTTCGCTCTCGTCGGCGAATCGGCAGCACGCGGGCCAGCACCAGCGCATCGACCTGCGCCGCACCGGCAGCGGTCAGGACACGTGCGAGTTCATTGAGCGTGGCACCGGTGGTCAACACGTCATCAATCAGCACGACCGCTTCACCAGTGAAGGATCGCGTGGCGGCAAACGCTCCGCGAACATTGCGGCGCCGCTCCACCCAGTTCAAACGCTGCTGAACGGCCGTCTCGCGAATTCGCAGCGCGGCATTAGCGTCCACGCTGAGTGCGGGCGCACCATCGGCCCCACGAAAGCGATGCGCCAGCTCCTGCGCAATCAGGGTGGCCTGGTTGTAACCGCGCTCGGCGAGTCGATCTGGCGCGAGCGGTACCGGCACCAGCGTCACGCGCTCAGTCGCGGCAAACGGCCAGGCCGTCAAAGTAGCGACGGCCCAACGATAGAGGGCGAATTGATGATGGTATTTCGCGGCCAGCAGGGCGTGATCCAGCGGGAAGTCGTAACGCCATCGGGCGTGCAAGTACTGCCACCGCGGCGGCTTTTTGAGGCAACGACCGCACACTTCTGCGTTCGCCGATGCGAGCTGGCAGCGCGGGCACACTTGCGCTGGCAGGCCCGGCGTCGCGGCTCGGCAAGGTTCACAAACCGCTTCCGTACTTGGGTCAGCACAAAAAAAACAGCTCTGCGGCAACGTTCGCGTCAGAATGTGCCGCGCCCGATCAGGCCCGCTGAATAGTTCGCGCAATAAAATTTGCCGATCCCTTGTCTGTTTGCGCGCGCTGCTGCACATCCGGGCAACACGCTTGTGATTCGCCCATTTTCCCATGCACTCTTCCTCGTCCAGCCCGTTCCCGAGTCTGCCCGTTGAATCGTTGGGCAGCGGGCCCGATATCGTGCTGCTGCACGGCTGGGGACTGCATAGCGAGTTCTTTCGCCCGTGGTTGCCGCACGTGCTGGCGCATTGCCGCGTGCATCTGATTGATCTGCCCGGTCACGGGCTGAGTCCGCCGGTCGCACCGTTCACACTGGACACGATGGCGCAAGCGATCGCGCACCGCATGGCGACCATAGCCCCCCATTACGCGGTGGCTGGCTGGTCACTGGGGGGCGCGGTGGCGTTGCGTCTGGCCATTGATTTTCCGGAACGTGTCAGTCATGTCATCACGCTTGCCTCGGCGCCCCGATTCTTGCGCGCTGACGACTGGAACCATGCCACCACATCGCACGCACTGGAATTGCTGCGTGGTGGCCTGAGCCGGGACTACGCCGGAACGCTTGCGCAGTTCTTCGAGTTGAACCTGGCGAGCCGCTGGCCAGCGCTGTCGGCCACGCTCAAGCACCTCGCGACGCAACGTCCAGCCACGCATCGCGTGGCATTGGATGACGGCATTGCGCTGACGTCCGGCGTCGATTTGCGCGACGAGGTCACCCGCATCCGCGCGCCCCTGCTCGCCATCTCCGGCCGCCTCGATCGCCTGAGTTACAGCCAATCGAGTGCGTGGTTGGCGGACGCGACCGGCGGCACCCACGTCGAACTGGCGCACGCAGCGCACGCGCCGCACCTCTCGCATGGCGACGAAGTGGCCGCGCACGTTCTCGCGCATCTGGCGCGGCCCCACAGCGCCGCGATTCAGCGATGAACGCCAGCGTCCTCGATCCCTCTGCGGCACGCGCCCGCTTTGAGCGCCGCGCAGCGACCTATGCGGGTGCGGCCGTCGTACAACGCGAAGTGGGGCGGCGCCTATTGGAACGCTTCGACGTGATGCGCATTACCCCGAGCACCGTGCTCGATGTGGGCTGTGGGCCAGGCACCCACACCGCGCTGCTCGCGGCGCGCTTTCCGTCGAGCGAAGTCATCGCAATCGATCAGGCGCGGGCGATGGTGGCGCGCGCCGCGCCCAGCTCGGACTCGCCCGACCTGAGTGGATGGCGCGCTCATTTGGGGCGCTGGTTCGGCAACGCCGCCGAGCGGACGCCGCAAGCAACCATTCGTGGACTGGTTGCTGACATGACCGCCCTGCCGCTGCCACGCGAGAAGGCGGATGTGTTGTGGAGCAACTTCGCGATGCAGTGGGCCGCCGATTTACCGCGCCTTCTGGCGGAGTGGAATCGGGTGTTACGCGTCGGTGGCGTGGCCATGTTCACGGCGCCTGGACCCGACACCTTGCGCGAGCTGCGCGCTGCGCTGCATCAGTGCGGGCTTGATGTGCCCTCGCGCGTGCATGCGTTCACTGACATGCACGATCTTGGCGACATGCTGGTGCACGCCGGATTCGCCGATCCGGTGATGGATATGGAAGTGATTACGCTCGAGTACGGCAGCGCCAATGCGCTGTGGCGTGACCTCCAGGCCATGGGCGGGACCAACACATTGGCTGCGCGCCCGCGCGGGCTGATGACACCCAGGCGACTCGCCGCGGTCGCCGCTGCGCTCGACGCGGGTCGCCTCGACGATGGCCCGATCCGCATCAGCGTCGAAGTCGTTTATGGCCACGCATGGAAAGTCGCGGCAAAAAAGACCGCCGACGGGCATGGCATCGTACGGATTGAAGACATCCGGCGGGGACCGCATCACTGAGGCGTAGTCGAACCTGCGGGTGACGATCGTCTGGCCAGTTGCCCGCGCACCGTCAACGACACGCGATCACGCTCCTGCCCTTGCGCGTCAAGCAATCGCACAACGTGATCACCCGGCACCGGATGCCAGCGTAGCGGCGCTGTCGCGCAGCCGATCGGTTCGCCGTTCACCTGCCAGCAACTGGCGTGTGCAGGATCACCGCTCGCGAGTTGCACCACCTGTCGATCTGCCGGAATGTCGGGGTCAAGCGCGATGACGCTGCCATCGGTTGGCGCGGTGATGCGCGCGCCGACGCCCTGTGATTCACGCACGGCGATCAGTGGTCCGGCCGGTTCAGTGCCGCGTGCGAACCATTCGTCACGCGAGGCCTCCACGCGGCCGTCATTCGCGGCGAACTGCACGCGGCGCCGGACGAGACCCGACGGAGGATCGCGGAAACGGCCCGCGCCCAGACGCGCGGCAGCGGCCTCCATGACGTCTGCCCAGATCGGCCCGGCGCCGCTGATGCCCGTCACATGGTGCATCGGTGCGCCACTGGCATTGCCCACCCACACGCCAACGGTGACGCGCGCGTTAAACCCGACCGCCCAGTTGTCCCGCATGTCCTTGCTGGTACCAGTCTTCACGGCTGCCCAGTGTGACAGTGCGAGCGGATTGTCGAAACCGAAGGTGACGTAGCGTGCGCCGCGATCCGACAGCATGTCGGCGAGGAGCCAGGCGGTGGTTTCCGAGAACAGGCGGCGGGATTCTGCAGAAGCGACCTGCGCCCGTGGCACACCGCACGCGTCCGGTCGCGGCGGGTTGCTCCGACAGGTGAACGCGGGAGCTGTCCATTGACCATTGTTCGCAATCGCGCGATAGGCGTTGGTCAGTTCAAGCAGCGTCACGTCGGCACTGCCGAGCGCGAGAGAGAAGCCGTAATGATCGGGATCATCGACCAGCGTGCTGAGTCCGGCACGACGCAGCAGTGCGTGTACGGGTGCAACGCCGGTGAGCGTGAGCGCGCGAATCGCGGGCACATTGAGCGAGGAGGCCAACGCAGTGCGCACACTGACCGGCCCCACGTATTCGTGCGCGTAGTTTTGCGGCGTATACGCACCGCCGCCGACATCCACCGAAAACGGGGCGTCGTCGAGCAGGGTCGCCGACGTGAACAGGTTTCGCTCGATGCCAAGGCCGTAGATGAATGGTTTCAGCGTTGATCCCGCCTGCCGTCGTGCACGCGCGGCATCCACCTCACCGGCCGCCGAGAGCCGTCCGGACGAGCCGACATAAGCGAGCACTTCGCCACTGGCGTTGTGAATCAGAACGACTGCGGCGTCATGCGCGTTGCGGCCACCGAGCTGCTGCAAGTGCTTGGCAATGGCGTCACGCGCAGCAAGTTGAAGGTCGCGATCGAGGCTGCTCTGATTGCTCTCCGCCGAAAGGAATCTGGCAACGTGCGGCGCGACCATTTCGCGCTCGTCGCGCAGGCGGCCGATATTGCCCCAGCGATCCACGGCATAGGCGATCTGTGCGCAATCGCCGCGAGCATCGAGGCTGCGCAGTACCTCGCAGGCTCGGCGCTCAACCACTGCGCGTGGGGCCTGCGGCGCCCGGATCAACGCCGCGAGGATGGCGGATTCAGTCGCGTTGAGACCATGCGGGGCCTTGCCGAACAACACTTCTGCCGCCGCGCCAACGCCCTGAATCTCGCCGCGAAAGTAAACGCGGTTGAGATAGCTTTCAAGAATCTGCGGCTTGCTCCAGTCGCGTTCCAGCGCCCACGCGGCTCGCGCCTGATCGAGTTTCTGCCGCACGCTGCGACCATCGGCCGCCCGAGCAAGCGTGCGGTCCATCATCGCGGCGACCTGCATGGAGATACTGCTGGCGCCGCGCACGGCACTGCCCTGTCCGAGATTCGTGATGGCCGCCGCCGCAGCAGCGCGCAGATCGACACCCCCATGCTCGAAAAAACGCCTGTCCTCGGAGGCAAGCACCGCGTCAATCAGCGCTGGCGAGACGGCGTCCAACGAGACCCAGGCGGATCGGCGGACCTTGTCGTCGCTGCGCAGGTGCTGGATCACGGCGCCATGACGATCCAGTATCAGCCGTTCGCTCGGAGTGTGCGCGTGCCGCACGGTCTCGAACTTCGGCGCTTCGGCGTGCGCCACGCCCAGCCAGCCCAGCGTAGCAGCGGCAACGAGCAGCACCAACCCGCGCTGCCCATCCCCGCTGCTGAACCGCTTTGCGGTGAGCGGGTTACGGCTCAATCTCAAACACCGGATTGCCCAACTGACCGTTCACCTCCGGTGCGTACATCGCTTCGGCATGGGTTGGCGGCAGCGTGAACTTGCCCGGCGTTGTCAGTCGCAGGTCGTAGGAGAAGCTGTGTTGCCCCTTGCCCGCCCACTCAAATGACGACCGCACGTTGGTGAAGCTGCGCTCGATGTAGCGATAACCGCTCCACGTGCGCGGCGGCTCGCTCACATTGCCGAGCTTGGAGAGGCCGCCCAGCACCGTGCTGCCCGCCGGCACCGGGTCATCAATGGCCAGCCAGCCAAGGCCCGCCTTGTTGTCTGCGGTCACCGTCACTTGCACCACATCGCCAACACTGTAGCGGCCCGGACGTTTCTGCTGCACGGGCTTGATCGTCTTGCTCAGGGTGATGCCGTTGTCCACTTTTCCCGTGAGCGACACCGCGCCACGCAGCTGCGCCCGTGCCCACGGCTCGCCGCGACCGAGATGCTCAAGGCTCACGCCGGCGGTGGCCGCATTCCAGACAAAGTTCGCTTCACCCTCCAGCGAACCAGCATCCCACACCACTTCTTTCGTCTCGCCGTTGTAAGTGATGCGTGTGCGACCATCGGCAGCGGCCTGCTTGTTGTGCCGCTCCAGCGCGAATGCTGCCCACAGGTTGGCCTGCGTGCTCCAGAAGTAACCGCCTCGCTGCATGCGGTTGTTGAGGCCGCGAAGCAAGGGCAGTTTGAACTCGGCCAGCTCGCGCGTATCGAGGCTCAGCCGGAACATGCGTGCCATCGTGTAATCGTCACTGCGCATGAAGTACCAGCGATCATCGCTGCGCGCGATATTGGCAACGCTGCCGGCGACACGCATGTTGTCGCGCAGCTCCTTGATGGCGGCAGCGCGCTGGGCGTCACGGTTGGCGATGTCCTTGCTGCGGTTGAGAATGTCCAGCCAGTCGGCCAGCGAGGCGGCCGTCAGCTTGACCGGGTCCACGCGCACCGTATCAAGCAGGCGCTTCGAGGCGCGGTCGTAGCGCGACAGCGCCTCCAGCGCGATGAGTTTTTCGGAGAGCAGGTAGTAGCTGTCGTTGGGCAGCCATGCGCGCTGCGTCTTCACCTCGCCCGCCACGTAGCGCTCGAGGCCATACAGCATGCGGTTGCGGGCTTCGTCCGGGATCTTCCAGCCCGCCTCGTGCGCACCGGAAAGCACGAAGGCGGTGAGCACCGGATAGCCCTCGCCGCTGTCGCCCGGGTAGTAGTTGGCGAGCCCCGAGGCCGAGAGGTAGTTGGGCATCGAATTGGCGATGATGTCCCACAGCGCTTCGTCTTTGCTGCCCATCGTCTTCGTCATGCGCTGCTCGAGGCAGGCGAACGGATAGCGCGCGAAATAGGCACGGATGCCGCTGGTGTCGGCGCCATAGGTACGCGCGAGCGAGACCACGAGTTCGCCCTTGTTCGTGCCGGCATCGGGCTTGAGGGTCAGGTTGCCCCTGCCCTTGACTTCGGTATTGACGTCGGCCAGCGTGCGCATGGGGAGTGGCGTCTGCAGCTGCTGCTTGATGCGCAGTGCATCGCCGCGCGGTTTGCCCTTTTCCGTCGCAGCGAAGTTCCAGGTGACTTCCTTGCCGTCGGCAGGCGCCTTCACGTCCCAGGTGATCACCGCGCTCTGGCCGGCGTCGATACGTTGCTCGCGTTTCGGCAGTGCCACGCCATTCATCTCGGCACTCACGTCCGCCGTGATAGCTCGCGTTGTGCTGTTGCGCAGGGTCACCCCGGAGCGATACTCGTCGCCATTGCGGGCAACGGCGGGCAGGCCGGAGAACAGTTGCAGGTCGCGCGTGCTGCGAATGCTGGCTTCGCCGGTGCCGAAGCGCTCGCCATAGCCATCCGCCACCGCCACGATACGGAATCGTGTCAGCGAATCGTTGAGCGGCACTTCCACCGTCGCCTCGCCGTTGGCGTCGGTTACTACGTTGGCCTGCCACAACAGCAAGGTGTCGAACAGCTCACGGGTTCCGGCGCCGCGCCCGCCCGAGCCACCGGGCGGCAGCGCCTTGCGGCCGAAGTGGCGCTTGCCAATCACTTGCATCTGTGCTGTCGCGGTGTTGATGCTGTAGTCGCGGCGCTTCATCATCGCCTCCAGCAACTTCCAGGTGCTGTTGCCCTGCAGCTCCAGCAACGCCTCATCAATGGCGAATACGGCAAGCTCGGCGCCGTCGCCCGGCCGATTGTTGTTGCTGCGCGCCACCTTGATCCTGACGATCGATTTCTCGCGCGTCTGGTACTCGGGTTTGTCGGGTGTGACGGTGACGTTGAGGCCGTAGCGCTGCCAGTTGACGTCGATGTTGGCGATGCCCAGCTTGAATGCCGGCTTCGCCAGATCCACCAGCGCTGTCGGCGCCGGCGCACCCACCCGACCTCGGACGAGCAATGCAGACACGTAAGCATTAGGCGCCCATTCTTCCTTTACCGGCACTTCAATGACGGCCGACTTGCCCGAGAGCTTGGTGACGAAGCTCGACAGCACGTTGCCATCGCGTTCCACCGTGACCAGCACGTTCGCCTCGCGGAACGGCATGCGCACCTGGAAGCGCGCCTTTTCGTTCGGCTCGTAGCGCTTCTTCTCAGGCAGCAGATCGATGCGGTCCGAGCTCTCAGCGCGGAACATCCAGTCGTCGCCATTGGACGCCCACATCGAGGTGCCCGCGCTCGCTGTGCGGCCGTTGCTATCGGCCACTTCTGCGGTGAACTGGATTTCGCCGGACGCGGCGACACTGCTGGTGCAGGTGAACTTGCCGCTGCGGTCCGAGGTGCCTTCGCAGAGCACGCCGAGATCGCTCTTGCGCTCGCTCGACTCGTAGCTGTAGAAGCCGCCAATGTTGCGCTTGCGATAGGCCTCCCACGTGCGATTGGTGCCCTTCACCTTGAACTTCACGCCACCGACCGGCTTGCCAGTGACGTCGGTGGTAATGATGTCGTAGACGAGTTTCTCGCGCGCCATCGCCCAGTCGGACGTCTTGATGCCGATGAGTACCGCAGCAGGCCATACCGTGCTCCGTGCCTGTGCGGTGTAAATCTCACCGTTCGGGTCCTTGTATTCCATGTCGGCGATCAGCGTATGTGGGCGCTCCACCTTGGATGTGCTGAGTGCAACACGGGCGCTGCCAGCATTGGAAAGCGTCACCGTCTGGTCCTCGCCCTCCGGTTGATTGCTGCCGCCGCGCCGCTTGCGCGGGCTGCCGTCGCCCTCGTACTCGTACACGCTGAAGCTGTAGTCCGGGAGACTATCGAAGCCCGGCAAGTTCCGGCTGTCGAAGCGCGAACGCACGGTGACGACGTCGCCGCTCGCCGGCCCACCCGAGAGAAACGAGAGCCGCGCATCAACACTCGCCACGTCGCCGCCGACGACATTGGGTATCGGAATGCTGAGCTCGGATTTGTAGACCGGCAGACGGAAGTCAGCCACGGTGAAGCGTCCGGTCGTGCGCCCGTTGATCTCGACGCGATATTGGCCGCGCCTGGCGTTGCCGGGCAGGCGCAGCTCAGTGACCGCGTTGCCGCGTGCGCTCCAGTCCAGCGTCAGTGTGCTGCGCTGATTGTTGCCCACGTTGACGATCGAGACATTCTTCGGCAATTTGCCAACCTCCGGCGCGCCCGTACCGAAGCGCTTCTGATCGCGGGCGTAGTGCTTCATATGCACTGTTTCGCCAGGGCGCAGCAGGTTGCGCGCGAGGATGGTATGCAACACCTGTTTGCCGCTGGCGTCGTCGCCCTCGTAGTCGTAGTCCCACGGCAGGTTAAAGCGCCAGGACTCGATCCCGCGCGTCCAGTCGGTACGGGTGAACGCGAGATCATCGCCCACCTGCGCAAACACGAAGGTTGGGCAGGATTCCTTCGTCTTCGATGCCTTGGGTGTCAGGCGCGCAATGCCGTCGCGGTCGGTCTTGCCACTGGCAAGTTCAGCGCCCTTGCAGTCGCGCATGCGCACCGTGGCGTCTGGCACGACGGTTGCATCGTTCAGGTGCGTCACCCACACAAAGGCGCCGCCGGTGCCCGTCTTCACGTGCACGGCCAGATTGGTCACCAGCGCCATGGTGCGCACATACATGGCACCCTTTTTCTCGAGCAGCGATGTGCCGAGTGCGGCGGACTCTGCCTCCACCACATGCAGCCCCGGCTCGGCCAGTGGCAGACCGACGACTTCAAACTCCTTCGGTCCGCCCGGCTTCGGCAGTGGCAGTGATTGCGCCTGCGCATTGCCCTTCAGCAGCGAACGGCCACGCATGTCTTCCTCGCCCTTCGGCCGCTCACCGAAGTCGGAGTAGTCATACTCGTCGTCATCCATCGAGCGGTCACTCTGCTGAAAGCCCAGCGTGCGGGCGTACCAGCGGATCATCTCTTGCTCATTGCTCACGCGCAGGCGGCGAAGGGTGGCCGCTGTGCCCGCGCCGCTCGTACCAGGCTCCAGGTTACGCACCGTGATCGGCAACGCCGGATCGGCCCGGCGTTCCAGAATGCCGAAGCTGCGGGGGAACTTGACCAGTGGCGGATAGGCGGCCGTTTTCAGCGTATACGGCCGCTTCAAGGTCAGCAGTGTGCCCGTGCCCGATTCCTTCAGGTTCGGCGGTACGACCAGCGTGAAGCGCGTTTCCGGCGGCAGCTTGCCAAAGGTGATGCCGTCGCTGTCGTCGCTATCCTGCTTCGGTGCGTAGAGCTTGCCGGCATCATCGCGCAGGCGGAAGCGCGCTGCATCCTTCGGTTCAATCGCGCGCTGAAAGCCCACCCGCACCGTGGACAGCGGATTGCAGCCTGCGTCCTTGTTCTCGCGGCTGCAGTTCAGCTCCAGCCAGTCTCCGGCGCGCACCTTGAAGCGCAGCGTCTCGACGGCCTGCTTGGTGTTTGCCGTTGGCGAATCCCAGCGAATGGTGACGTTGGCACCACTCGGGAAGTTCTGCGTGCAGCGGAAAGCGATCCAGTTCTCGGTGTTGCTGATGCCCGCCGCCCGCAGTACTTCGCTGCGTCGTGCGCCACCCACCGGGCGCACGGTGTCGACCGAGCGCACGCCCTCAACCTCGCAAAACACATGCGCGACAAACGTCTTGGCGTCGACCGGACCCTTCGCGCGGAAGAGAAACATCTGCTGCTCGTCGATGTCGTTCGCTTCGTTAGCGGGGCGCGTCTCAGCGAGCGCGGGCAGATCGGTGGCATGCGCGGTGAACGAAACAAGCGGCAGCACCAATCCGGAAAGGACGGCGGCTAGAGAGGGTCGCAACATGGGTGTTTTCGCTGGGCGTGGCGTGGTGGCGTGGAGTTACTTTTTCTTCGGGCGGCCTGAATGTCGGCCGCGCTGTGGCTACCGGTTCTACCCCGAATCCACAACGAGCGCAATCGTCCAGTCATGCGACCACAGGGCGACGTTCGCCAGCCCTGTCGCTAAACTCGGTGCGTGACCACCGAGCCAATCCCCGAGCAGACGTATTTGCCACCCGCTTTGCGACCCAGGCTCGCGAAACTGGGTATCGAGCATCTGCGTGACTTCCTGCTGCACTTTCCGCTGCGGTATGAGGACCAGACGCAGGTGCGGCCCATCGCCGAGCTGGTGGCTGGAGAATCCGTGGTGGTTGAAGGCGTGGTCGAGCATTCCGAGACTCAGTTCCGGCCACGGCGGCAGTTTGTCGCGCTGCTGCGGGCCACCGATGACGACGGCGGCAACAACTTCGCCCCGCGCTTGACGCTACGCTACTTCAACTTCTATCCGAACATCGTGCAAGCGCTGAAACCCGGCGCTCACGTCCGCGTGTTCGGCGAAGTGCGCGACGGCCGCTACGGTCTTGAGATGGTGCACCCCGTGTTCAAGAAGGAAGCAGCGGAGGCTGCCGGGCAGGGTCGTCTCACGCCGGTTTATCCCGCAACGGCTGGGGTGCCGCAGGCGGCGTTGCGCACGTTGGCCGGCAAAGCGCGCAAGGTGCGCGAATGGCAGGCCGATCTGCTGCCGCCGGCGGTGACCGTGGCGCAGCGGTTGCCGACCTGGCAGGTTGCCCTGCAAGTGCTGCACGAACCGCCGCCCGACGCATCGGTGGCAGCGCTGGAGTCGCGTTCGCACCCGGCGTGGCGGCGGGTGAAATTCGACGAGCTGCTGGCGCAGCAATTGGCACTGCGCGACGCGAAAGCGTTACGGGCGGGCGAAACAGCGCCGCCTATCGTTGGCACCGGCTTGATCAGCACCCTGCTGCGGCAGCGCCTGCCATTTCGATTGACCGCGCCACAGGAGCGGGCGCTCGCCGAAGCGATGGCTGATCTGGCGCGGCCGGCACCCATGACCCGATTGTTGCAGGGCGACGTCGGCAGCGGCAAGACGATTGTGGCTGCGCTTGCGGCGCTGGCGGCGGTGGAGGCGGGTTATCAGGTGGCGTTCATGGCACCCACTGAGCTGCTCGCCGAGCAGCATTTCAACAAGCTGTCGCACTGGCTCGCCGACCTCCCGGTGCGGATCACCTGGCTCACGGGCAGCTTGCCAGCCGCGGAGTTGAAAGCTGCGCAATCTGCCTGCACACGTGGCGAGACGCACATCGCCATCGGCACCCATGCGCTGTTCCAGAAAAAGGTCTCTTTTGCGCGGCTCGGTCTGGTGGTCGTCGACGAGCAGCACCGCTTCGGCGTGGAGCAGCGGCTGGCGCTGCGCAGTCGCGGCCAGCGCGATAGCGAACGGGCGCTCGCGCCGCATACGCTGATGATGAGCGCCACGCCGATACCGCGATCGTTGGCGATGAGCTACTACGCGGACCTTGATGTCTCCATCATCGACGAACTGCCGGGCGGGCGACAGCCCATCACGACGCGCCTGGTGAACGAGGTCCGGCGAGCCGAAGTGACACGGCGCATTCGCGAGGCGGTGCAGCAGGGCGCGCAGGCGTATTGGGTATGCCCGCTGATCGACGAGAGCGAAAGGCTCGCCGCGCAGGACATCGAGCTGCAGAATGCCACCGCGCTGCACGCCGAGCTCGTTGCGGCCATGCCGGGCACGCGCATCGCACTGCTGCACGGGCGCATGAAGGCCGACGAGAAGGCGGCCATCATGGCGGACTTCGCAGCGAACCGCACGCAGGTGCTGGTTGCCACCACCGTCATCGAGGTCGGCGTCGATGTGCCGAACGCAAGCTGGATGGTCATTGAGCATGCCGAGCGTTTTGGTCTGGCGCAACTGCATCAACTGCGCGGACGCGTCGGGCGCGGCAGCGTTGCGTCCACCTGCATCCTGCTGTTCGCCGACAAACTCTCCGACACCGCCAAACAGCGGCTCAAGGTGATCTACGAAACCACCGACGGCTTCACCATCGCCAGAGAAGACCTGCGCATCCGCGGCCCCGGTGAACTGCTCGGCCCGAGGCAATCGGGCCTGCCGTCGCTACGCTATGCCAATGTCGAAGAAGACCTCGACCTCGTCGAAGCCGCCCGCAATGCCGCCACCCAGCTCGAATCCGACCCAACTTTCAACAAGGCTGCGTTTCTTGATCGGTGGATCAAGAGTCGGGTGGAGTTTGCGAGGGCATAGCTACCTGGCGATGGCGTGCCGTATCGTCGGCGCATGACGGTGGCCACGCCATATCGCCTAAAATCGCCGCAAATGCACCTGTAGCCACGCCCACCTGCTTTGTCATCCCGGTTTCCGGATGAGGCAGTGTTGCGCGTGGCTTTTCCTTTTTTGAGAGCCCATGAAAGACACTTTCCGCGTCAAACTTGAACAGCTCGACCGCCGTCTGGTTGAGGTGGAGAGCCTGCTTTCCGATCCGGCGGTGGTTAACGACATGAACCGCTTTCGTGCGCTATCGAAAGAGCGCAGCGATCTGGAGCCGGTGGCGGCGCTGTTCAAGGAGTTCAAGACCCGCGAGGGTGATCTCGCCGCGGCACAGGAGATGCTGGCCGACCCCGAGATGAAGGAGATGGCGCAGGAGGAGATCGAATCTGCCAAGGCCGACATCGAACGCCTCGACAAAGAGCTGACTATCGCGTTGTTGCCGAAAGACCCGAACGACGAGCGCAACATCTTCCTCGAAATCCGCGCCGGCACCGGCGGCGACGAGTCCGCTTTGTTTGCTGGCGATCTGCTGCGCATGTACACGCGATTCGCCGAGCGCCAGCGCTGGCAGGTGGAGATCGTGTCCGCCAACGAGAGCGAACTGGGTGGCTACCGCGAGGTCATCGCGCGCATCGTCGGCCAAGGCGCGTACTCGCGCATGAAGTTTGAGTCGGGCACCCACCGCGTGCAGCGCGTGCCCGAGACCGAGGCGCAAGGCCGCATCCACACCAGCGCCTGCACGGTGGCGATCCTGCCCGAGGCGGACCCGGTGAAGGACATCACCATCAACCCGTCCGACTTGCGCATCGACACCTTCCGCGCGTCCGGCGCCGGCGGCCAGCACATCAACAAGACGGATTCCGCCGTACGCATCGTGCACATCCCGACCGGCGTCGTCGTCGAATGCCAGGATGGCCGCTCTCAGCATCAGAACAAGGCGCGGGCGATGGAAGTGCTGGCCTCACGCCTGCTGGAGCGCGAGCGCGAGGCCGCGCACGCCAAGGAGGCCGGGTTGCGCAAGTCGCTGGTCGGCTCGGGCGACCGCAGCGAGCGCATCCGCACCTACAACTATCCGCAGGGGCGGATGACCGACCATCGCATCAACCTCACGCTCTACAAACTCGACATGATCATGGATGGCGACATCGGTGACATGGTCGACGCGCTGCGATCGGAATATCAGGCGGAGCAGATGGCTAGCATGGATTCGGCTTAGCCGAATCCATGCAGGACGAAAGACGAATGACGACGCTCCCGGTGGTCGCTAGGACGCAAAGCTTGGTCAATATTTTTGTTCTGGTGACGTAAGTTGGAGAGACAAATGATTTATCCCCTCGGAACCGTTCGATACATGGAGGCAATCATGCCCTGCTTTGTGTCATTCGTCATGCGTCATTCGTCCTGTGCGGAGCCAAAATGAACTTCCAGGAAAAACTCAACGCATCCTGGCTCCGCGCGCGCTCCCTCGTCTGCGTCGGGCTGGACCCGGAGAAGAAGCGCTTGCCCGAGCGGCTGTTCAACCGGCCGGATGCGATCTTTGCGTTCAACAAGGCCATCATCGACGCCACGCACGACATCGTGTGCGCCTACAAGCCGCAGTTTGCGCACTATGCCGCCGTGGCTGCCGAGGACCAGCTCGCCGCGACGATTGACTATATCCACGACCGCTACCCTGGCATCCCGGTGATCCTCGACGCCAAGCGCGGCGACGTCGGCAGCACGGCCGAGTTCTACGCGGTGGAGGCGTTCGAACGCTATCGCGCCGACGCGGTGACGGTGAACCCCTACCTTGGTGGCGACTCGATCGCGCCGTTCACCAAGTACGCCGATCGCGGCACCATCCTGCTCTGCCGCACCTCCAACGCGGGCGGAGCTGATCTGCAGGAGCAGTTGATCGACGGCGAACCGCTCTACCTGCGTGTTGCCAAGCTCGCTGCGGAGCAATGGAATGCAAACAAGAACATCAGCCTCGTCGTCGGCGCCACGGTGCCGCAGGTGATTGCGGACGTGCGCCGCGCGGTGGGCGACATGCCCTTGCTCGTGCCCGGCGTCGGCGCGCAGGGCGGCGACATGAAAGCCACCGTCGCCGTGGGCCGCGACAGCAAAGGCACGGGCCTCGTCATCAACGCTTCGCGCTCGGTGATCTATGCATCCAGCGGCGATGATTTCGCACGCGCGGCACGCGGTGCGGTGGAGCAGATGCTGGAAGACGGCGCCGTCATCTAGCAGGCTGCTAGCAGGTTGCTGAAATACGTCACCCGGCGCGCAGGAACGCAGCCTGCTTGGCGAGCGCCGCAGCCACGGCAGCGGCGCCGAGTATCGGGATCGCGTTATCCAGGGCAACGAATGCGCTCTAACAGCTCCATGACGCTAGCGACGAACCGGCGGTGGTTTGCGGGTGATTTTATGTCTAGTCGACTTTTACGAGAATCGCGCGCTAATTGGCGTGTAGCAGCCGTCGGAGGCAAAAAGCCATTGCCGATCGCACTCGTTTTGCTTCAGGCGGCGGTGAACGGCGCATGAACATTCGCACCGCGCTCGCCGACCGCCGCTTGCCGCGACTCGAGTTGCGCATGCTGCTCGGTCATGTCATGCAGTGCGATTTCGCCTGGCTGGTCGCTCACGATCTCGACACACTGGACGATACGGCAGCGCAGCGTTTCGATGCGCTCGTCGCGCGGCGCGTCGCAGGTGAACCGGTGGCCTACCTCATCGGCGAGCGCGAGTTCTATGGCAGGCGCTTTAGCTGCGCTCCGGTCGCGCTGATTCCACGGCCGGAGACCGAACTCGTGGTGGAGCACGCGCTGGCTCGCCTGCGCGACGTCGCCGCCCCGCGCATCCTCGACGTGGGCACCGGGACGGGTTGCATCGCGGTCACGCTGGCACTCGAGCGGGCGGACGCCCAGGTCATCGCGCTGGACGTGTCGGCACCCGCGCTTGAGCTGGCGCGCAGCAACGCGCTTGCGCTCGGCGCCGCGAACGTGCAGTGCCTGCAGAGCAACTGGTTCTCCGGGCTCGAGGCGGAGGCCACCCGTGAGGCATCCGGATTCGACCTCATCGTCAGCAATCCGCCCTACATCGTGCCGGGCGACCCGCATTTGACCCAGGGCGATCTGCGCCACGAACCGGCGCTGGCGCTGGCCGACGCCGTCGACGGCCTGCACAGCTACCGCGAACTCGCGCGTGGCGCCGTGCGTCACCTGCGTCCTGGAGGCTGGCTGGTCGTGGAGCATGGGTTCGATCAGGGCGACACCGTGCCAGCGGTCTTTCGCGGGGCGAGTCTGGGCAGCCTGACGCGCCATGCCGATCTGGCTGGTTTGCCACGCGTCTGTTGCGCGCAGCGCGTGGTGTGATGCCGAACGCTTACCCTTGGCACAATCACGCGTTGCCTCGCGTCATTCCCTGACGTAGCCGCCACCATCACGCCCGCCATGCCATCGCCCGACCTCACCGCCCTGCTCGCGGAAGCGCAACGCTGCATCCTTGCCGGCGCAGCCGAAACCGGCATGCGCGTGGCCGAGCAGGCGCTGCAGTTGGCGCAGGAGCGGCACGACGAGCCCGCCCGGCTGCAGGCGCTGGGGCAAATGGGCACGCTCGCACGAATGGCGTCCCGGCATGCCGACGCCCGGCGCTGGCTCGAAGGCGCTGACGCTGGCTACGCAGCGCGTGGGGATGCGCAAGGCATGGCGCAGATCGCGGTGCAACGCGGCCAGATGGCACTCGACCTCGGTGACTACGGCGACGCCATCGAATGCTTTGCCCGCGGCATGCAGCACGCCAGCGCCATCGGCGACACGCTGTTGTCGAGCCGCTTTCTGACTGGCATCGGTATCGCCAGCGCCCGCGTCGGCGATCACGCCCGCGCGCGCGACGCCTATGCGAAGGCGCTTGCCCTGCAGCGCACTCTGCACGACGACGCGGCCGCGGCGAATACGCTGCATTGCATGGCGGTGCTCGAACTGCGGGAGATTGAAGCAACCCGTCCGGGGCAGCCGACGCAGGGCAACATGCCTGCGGCCCTGCAACTCTTGCTCGACTCGCTGGCGCTGGCGCGCGCCACGTCACGTCGCCGACTCGAAGGCATGTGCCTCAACGAGCTGGGGCACGCCTATCGCTTGCGCGGCGGGCTCGCCGCCGTCGTCGATCACTGTGAGCAGGCCATCGCCATATTTCGCGAACTGCCGGCACCGAAGGATGAATGCGACGCGCTCCTGCACATTGCCGCCGCCGAGCTCGACGCCGGTCATCTCGATGCCGCGATCGAGCGCGCCGAGGCCGGCCTCACGCTTGCGCTCGCATGTGGCTTTCGGCCGGCCGAGCGTGACGCGCGCGATCTGCTGGTGCGCTGTCGCGAAGCGGCGGGCGATATTGCCGCCGCGTTCGCGCACCTCAAGATCGCCCGCGACATCGACGCCCAGCTGCGCGACGGGGAAGTGCTTCGGCGCATTGAAAACATCGAACATCGCCGCACCCTGGAGCAGACGCGGCAACGTCAGGCCGAGCTGGAGGCGGAGACGCGTGCCCTCGATCACCTCGCCACCACCGACGCGCTCACCGGTCTCGCCAACCGCCGCGCACTGGAGAGCGCCAGCGATCGGTTGCGCACGACAGGTGCATCACTCGCATTGGTGGTGCTCGACCTTGATCACTTCAAGCGTGTAAACGATCGCTTCGGCCACGTCGTTGGCGACGTCGTGCTGCGGCGCGCCTCGCTGGCGATGGCCGCAGTGTGCCGCGAGCAGGATCTGCTCGCGCGCTGGGGCGGCGAAGAATTTGCCGTACTGCTTCCCAATACCGATCTCGATGCGGCCACGCGCGTCGCCGAGCGTATCCGCCACGCGGTCGGCAGCATCGACTGGACTGATCTCGGCGTGTCGTTGATGATCACGGCAAGCGCGGGCGTGATTTCCGGCGCTGCGGCGACGCCACTCGCCGAGTTGATGCAGCGGGCCGACGAAGCGCTGTATTGCGCCAAGTCGGACGGACGCAATCGTCTGCACGTTGGAAGAGGTTGAACCCTAGAATGTTATTGCCAGCGGCCTGACGCGGCTGGCAGCGTTCTCAGGGCAGGGTGAAATTCCCTACCGGCGGTAATCGTGATGCGGCCTCCCGGTGGCATCGCGAGAGCCCGCGAGCGCCTGGGTTGACCGTGCTTGCACGGTCGATGCAGGGTCAGCAGATCTGGTGCGATGCCAGAGCCGACGGTCACAGTCCGGATGAAAGAGATCGCGTTGCATGGCTAACCGGTGCGTTCGCTCGCGTGGACGCGCCTGCGTTGGCCTGCGTTCGCGTGCCCTGATTCTTTGTTCACACTCATCGAGGAAAACATGAATCAGATTCCAAGCAACCCCACACTCCGCATCGCCGTGATTCACGCGGCGTGGCACGACGACCTCGTCGCCGCCACCAGAGCGGCCATTCGCGACGAGCTCACGCGCCATGGCGCAACCGAGCACATCACGTTCGAGATCAGCGAGTACGACGTCCCCGGCGCCTTTGAAATACCGCTGCGGGCGAAGCAGCTGGCAACGCTCGCCAGAGATGCGCGACCCGATGCAATCATCGCCTGCGGCTTCGTGGTCGACGGTGGTATCTACCGCCACGAGTTCGTCGCCGCCGCCGTCATCGACGGCCTGATGCGCGTGCAGCTCGACACCGGCGTGCCCGTGTTCTCGGCGGTGCTCACACCGCAGCAGTTTCACGAGCACGCTGCGCATCAGCAGTTCTTTCGGGAACACATGAAGCACAAAGGGCGCGAGGTCGCGAAGGCTTGCTTGCATACGCTGGATGGCATGCGGCGGATGGCAGAGGCGGCGTAGACGTTGCGACGCAGTCGACGCGCGCACTGGTCACGGATCGCGTCGGCTCGCTGGATGGCAGGGCGGGACCGCCAGCGTCCCGCCCTACGGCGCTGGCTTAGCCATAACGCCGCCTGAGCTCGGCCAGCGTCCCACTCACCAGCTGCTCCAGTACCCTTTGATCGAGATCGGCAAGCCGCTTGAAGTACAGACACGCCTTGCCGAACTTGTGTTTTCCCAATTTGGCCAGCAGTGCGGTTTGGTCAGGCGCTTCTGCCACAAGGTAGACGACCAACTCTTTGCCGCGAACGGCGAAGCCCGTCGCGCAGGACTCGCCGAACTTCCCGCTGGCGAGCGGGTAGCGGTACGAGCCAAAGCCGACGATGCTCGGGCCCCACATGCGCGGCGCCTCGCCTGTCAACCGTTGCAGCAGAGCGACCAGCGCATGGCAATCGGCAAGCTGCTCTGAAGAGGCCCGTGACGCGAGGTACTCCTCGATGCTGGCGGTGGTCGGTTTGGTCTTCGCTTCTGCCATGATGAATGTGCTCCTCAAGAATAGTTGCAGCGTGCACGCCGCAGCACAACATTGATCGGACGGACAGCGCTTCCACGCAGTCGTACCGTCAGTGTGGATTCAACCCCAGCGCCAAATTCCGTGCAACACCGGCTGTGCTCCCTGTTCGCACAGTTGTCATTCGTCATCGGCGACGAAGCGCGCGACCAACTCAACATACGCCGAAAACTCACTGATCGCATGATCGCTGCCATCAATGATGTGCTGCTGGGCACCTGGGTAGTGCTCGCACATGCGCCGCCAGTCGAGCACTTCGTCGCCGGTGGCCGCGAGCAGCAGGTAGCGCTCGGGGTGTGTGATCGGGTCAATGCGTAGCGCCTGCAGTTCGTGCAGGTACTCGGCGCGCCATTCGAACGGCTCGCTGGAGTGATACAGGGTCTGTTCGCCCACGTAACCCGCGAGGTCGTCTGCGGGTAGTACGGCGGGGTTCAACAGCGCGGCGCGGCAGCCGTAGCGCTCGGCAAGCCAGGTGGCGTAGTAGCCACCGAGCGAGGAGCCGATCAGCGCCCAGTCGCACGCCGGTTCGCCGCGATCCTCGATGAATTCGCAGGCCAGTTCCATCGCCGCCGCCGGACTGGCGGGCAGTTGCGGGCACACGAAGCGGTGCTCCGTCGTCGCAAAGTGCGCCGCCATCAGCCGCGCCTTCATCGATTGCGGGCTGGAACGAAAGCCGTGCAGATAAAGAATGTTCATGTGCTGCGCAGGACGAATGACCAATGACGAAGGACGGAAACAGCGACGATCAGGAGCGTAACGCGTTTTCGTCACTCGTCCTTCGTCATTCGTCCTTGGGGTGCGGCCCACCTCCTACAATTATCAAAGTAACTCAACAACGCGCCCCACCATCATGGCTGTCCAATGCGGCATCGTCGGTCTTCCGAACGTCGGCAAATCCACTCTTTTCAATGCGCTCACCAAAGCGGGTATCGCAGCCGAAAACTATCCTTTCTGCACGATTGAGCCCAACAGCGGCATCGTGGAGGTGCCCGACCAGCGACTGAATCAGCTTGCCGAAATCGTCAATCCACAGAAGGTGGTGCCAGCCACCGTCGAGTTTGTCGACATCGCCGGCCTGGTGAAGGGCGCGTCGAAGGGAGAAGGTCTGGGCAACCAGTTTCTCGCCAACATCCGCACCTGCGACGCCACGGCCCACGTGGTGCGCTGCTTCGAGGACGACAACGTGGTGCACGTCGCAGGCAAGGTGTCGCCGATTGACGATATCGAGGTGATCAACACCGAGCTTGCGCTGGCGGACCTCGCCACGGTAGAGAAAGCGATCCTCAAGTACAGCAAGCTCGCCAAGGCAGGCGGCGACAAGGAAGCGCAGCGCATGATGGGCGTGCTCGAGAAGTGCCAGAAGGTGCTCGATCAGGGCAAGGCCGTGCGCAGCATTGATTTCTACCCGGAAGAGAGAGTGGTGCTCAAGCAGCTCACGCTGATCACCGCGAAGCCGACGATGTACGTGGCCAACGTCGCCGACGCCAATGATCTGGCGCATAACAAGCACTATCAGGCCGTCGCCCAATACGCCGCCAGCGAGAAGGCGCCGGTGGTCGCCGTCTGCGCCAACATGGAGGCCGAAATCGGCGACATGGATGACGCCGACAAGATGGAGTTTTTGAAGGACCTCGGCCTCGAGGAACCGGGTCTCAACCGCGTGATTCGCGCCGGTTATGACCTGCTGGGACTACAAACCTACTTCACCGCCGGCGTGAAGGAAGTGCGCGCCTGGACCATCCACAAGGGCGATACCGCGCCACAAGCGGCTGGCGTGATCCACACCGACTTCGAAAAGGGATTCATTCGCGCGCAAACCATCAGCTTCGCCGACTTCATTCAGTACAAGGGCGAACACGGCGCCAAGGAGGCGGGCAAGATGCGCGCCGAAGGCAAGGAATACGTGGTGCAGGACGGGGACGTGTTGAACTTCCTGTTCAACGTGTAGCGCGTGTGCGTGGTCGTAGTGCCGTAGCCGCGATGGAGCGTAGCGCAATCGAGGCATTTGTTCCCCGAGCCAAAGTTGCCCTCGATTCCACTTCGTTGCATCGAGGCTACGACCCACAGTGAATGAAGCAAAAAGGACACACGAAGCGTCCTTTTTTTGCGGTGAATGTCCGGCAAACGTAAACCCGGAAACGAGGTAACGCATGCTGGGGGCCAGGTCTAGCCCCCAGACCCCACCCAAACGCCGCCTGACGCGTTATCTCTTCCGCGCTGGCGGCACGTCCGTACACGTGCCGTGTGCAACCTCGGCCGCCATGCCCACGCTTTCGCCCAGCGTCGGATGCGGGTGGATGGTCTTGCCGATGTCGATCATGTCGGCGCCCATCTCGACCGCCAGGCAAACCTCACCAATCAAGTCGCCCGCGTGGGTGCCGACGATGCCGCCGCCGATGATCCGGTGCGTCTCCTCATCGAAGATCAGCTTGGTGAAGCCCTCGTCGCGGCCGTTGGCGATGGCGCGGCCGCTCGCGGCCCAGGGGAACTTGCCGACGGTGTATTTGAGGCCCTGCTTCTTCGCCTCATCCTCGGTGATGCCGGCCCACGCGACCTCGGGGTCGGTGTAGGCCACGCTCGGAATCTGGCGCGCATCGAAGTACGCCTTTTCGCCATGAGCTGCTTCTGCGGCGACGTGGCCCTCGTGCACCGCCTTGTGCGCGAGCATCGGGTTGCCGACGATGTCGCCGATCGCGAAGATGTGCGGCACGTTGGTGCGCATCTGCTTGTCGACGTTGATGAAACCGCGGTCGGTGACCGCGACGCCCGCCTTGTCGGCGCCGATCTTCTTGCCGTTCGGCGAACGGCCGACGGCGACCAGCACGAGGTCGTAGCGCTGCGCCTCGGCCGGTGCCTTCTCGCCTTCAAACTTGACATAGATGCCGTCCTTCTTCGCCTCGGCGCCGACCGTCTTGGTCTTCAGCATCATGTTGTCGAAGCGCGGCGCGTTGACTTTTTCCCAGACCTTCACGAGGTCGCGGTCGGCGCCGGTCATCACGGTGTCGAGCATTTCGACAACGTCGATGCGTGCACCCAGCGTCGAGTACACCGTCGCCATTTCGAGGCCGATAATGCCGCCGCCAATCACCAGCATGCGCTCGGGCTTGACGTCGAGCAGCAGTGCGCCGGTGGAGTCGACCACGCGAGGGTCGTCAGGCATGAATGGCAACTTCACGGCCTGTGAGCCGGCCGCGATGATGCACTTCTGGAACTTGACGACCTTCTTCTCGCCGGTCGTGTCCTGGCCGGTGCCAGTCGTCAGCGAGACTTCGATGTGATGGGCGTCGAGGAAGGTGCCGACACCGCGCACGATGTCGACCTTGCGCGCCTTGGCCATGCCGGCGAGACCGCCGGTGAGCTTCTTGATCACGCCGTCCTTGAATTCGCGCAGCTTGCCAATTTCGACCGTCGGTTCACCATAGCTGATGCCGTGCTTCGCGAGCGCTTTCACCTCGTCCATCACGGCCGCCGTGTGCAGCAGCGCCTTGGACGGGATGCAGCCCACATTGAGGCAGACGCCACCGAGCGTCGCGTAGCGCTCGACCAGCACGGTCTTCATGCCAAGGTCGGCCGCGCGGAATGCCGCGCTGTAACCGCCAGGGCCGGCGCCCAGCACGAGCATCTCGCATTCGACGTCGGCCCGACCCGTGTAGGCGCCAGCGGCGACGGGTGCAGGCGTAGGCGCAACAGCCGGAGCGGGCGCAGGTGCTGCAGTGGTCGGTGCTGGCGCGGGAGCCGCAGCCGCTGCGCCGGAAGCCTCGATGATCGCAACGACCGTGCCCTGCGATACCTTGTCGCCGAGCTTGACGCGCAGCTCCTTGACGACGCCTGCCGCGTCTGCGGGCACTTCCATCGTTGCCTTGTCAGATTCGAGCGTCACCAGCGACTGCTCCTTGGCGACCGTGTCGCCGACCTTCACCAGCACTTCAATAACCGGGATGTCCTTGAAGTCGCCGATGTCGGGGACTTTGAGTTCTATGTTCATTTTCGCTTCGCTCTAATGTAGGACGAATGACGAAGGACGAATGACGAATGACGAAAAAGTCATTCGATTCTTCGATCGTCGGCGGTGTATTCAAGCATTCACGGAGAAGAACGATCATCAAGTTTTGCGTCATTCGTCCTTCGTCCTGTAGCGCCCAGCGCTACAAAGCAATCCTGCGGAAATCACTCATCAACTGCCCGAAGTACACGTTGAAGCGTGCGGCCTCGGCGCCATCAATGACGCGGTGATCCCACGATAGCGACAGCGGCAGGATCAGGCGTGGCTCGAACTCCTTGCCGTTCCACTTCGGCGCGATCTCGCTCTTGCAGACGCCCATGATGGCGACTTCAGGGGCGTTGATGATCGGTGTGAAGTAGCGCCCGCCGATGCCGCCCAGCGAGCTGATCGAGAAGCAGCCGCCCTGCATCTGGTCGGGCTTCAGTTTGCCCTCGCGCGCCATACCGGCGAGCTCGCTCATCTCTTTTGCGATCTGCACGATGCCCTTTTGATCGGCGTTCTTGATGACGGGCACCACCAGGCCATTCGGCGTGTCTGCCGCAAAGCCAATGTTGTAGTAGCTCTTCATCACGAGGTTGTCGCCGTCGAGGCTGGAATTGAAGGTCGGGAACTTTTTCAATGCCGCCACGGATGCCTTGATCATGAAGGCGAGCATGCTCACCTTGATGCCACTCTTCTCGTTCTCCTTGTTCAGCTGAACGCGGAAGGCTTCGAGGTCGGTGATGTCGCAATCGTCGTGGTTGGTGACGTGCGGGATCATCACCCAGTTGCGGTGCAGGTTGGCGCCCGAAATCTTTTTGATGCGGGATAGCGGCTTCGCCTCGATCGCACCAAATTTGCTGAAGTCAACCTTCGGCCAGGGAATGAGGCCGAGCGCTGCGCCGCCGTCACCGCCCGGCGCGGCGGCAGCTGGCGCTGCGGCGGCGCCACTCATCACGCCCTTGACGAAGCCCTGCACATCCTCAAGCAGGATGCGGCTCTTCGGGCCGCTCCCCTTGACACGGCCGAGGTCGACGCCGAGTTCACGTGCAAACTTGCGCACCGAAGGCGAGGCATGGGCCTTGCTGAAGCTGGCCTCGTTGATGACGCTCGTCGCAGCAGCTGCGGGCGGCGGGGTCGGCGTGGACACCGTTGACGCTGCCTGCGCAGGCGCGGCGACGGGTGCAGCACTGGACGCAGGTGTCGGTGCTACGGCAGCGGGAGCGGCGCCGGCGGCTTCGACCGCCACCACGACCGAGCCTTCGGACACCTTGTCGCCCAGCTTCACCTTAATGTCCTTGACGACGCCAGCGGCCGTCGACGGCACTTCCATCGTCGCCTTATCGGATTCGAGCGTCACCAGCGACTGCTCAAGCTTGACCGTATCGCCGACCTTGACCAGGATCTCGATGACCGGGATGTCCTTGAAGTCACCGATGTCGGGAACCTTGACGTCGACGCTGCCGCCGCTCGCTGGGGCGGGTGCGAGTGCGGCAACGGAGGGCGCGGGTGCCACCGTGGCTTGTGCCGACGCGGGCACCGGGGCGGACACGCCGGCGCCTGCGGGCTCGATGATCGCCACCACCGTGCCCTGCGACACCTTGTCACCGAGCTTCACGCGCAGCTCGACGATTTTGCCCGCCGCTTCAGCGGGCACTTCCATCGTAGCTTTGTCGGACTCGAGCGTGACGAGCGACTGCTCTTTGGTCACCGTGTCGCCCACCTTGACCAGCACTTCGATGACCGGAATGTCGGTAAAGTCACCGATGTCAGGGACCTTGAGTTCTTGCAATGCCATGTTCTCTTACTCCCTGATCAAACCGTGGTCGGGTTCGGCTTGTTCGGGTCAATGCCGTACTTGGTGATCGCGTCCGCCACCACCTTGCGCTCGATGACGCCATCATCCGCCAGCGCAGTGAGCGCCGCCACGGTCACATAGAAGCGGTTCACCTCGAAGAAGCGACGGAGGTTTTCGCGGCTGTCCGAGCGGCCAAAGCCGTCGGTGCCGAGCACCTTGTAGGTTTTCTTGATGTACGGACGCACGCTGTCAGCGTAGATGCGCATGTAGTCGGTCGCGGCGACCACCGGACCTGCCTTCGACATCACACATTGGGCCACGTGCGGCACGCGCGGCTCGTCCATCGGATGCAGCAAATTCCAGCGCTCACAGTCGATGCCGTCACGGCGCAGTTCATTGAAGCTCGGCGCGCTCCAGATGTCGCTCTCCACGCCCCAGTCAGCGCGCAGCAGATCCGCCGCCGCGATGACTTCACGCAGGATGGTGCCGGAGCCGGTAAGCTGCACGCGCATGCCCTTCTTCTTCTCTTTGCCACCTTCCTTGAACAGGTACATGCCTTTGATGATGTCGGCCTCGGCACCGGCGGGCATATCGGGATGAACGTAGTTTTCGTTCATCACGGTGAGGTAGTAGTACTCGTCTTTCTGCTCGTCGAGCATGCGCTTGACGGCGTGCTGCGTGATGACAGCAACTTCGTACTGGAACGTCGGGTCGTAGGTGCGTACATTCGGAATCGAGCTGAACCACACGTGGCTGTGGCCGTCTTCGTGTTGCAGGCCTTCGCCGTTGAGCGTGGTGCGACCCGCCGTGCCGCCGACCAGCAGGCCGCGCGCGCGCATGTCGCCCGCCGCCCAGCAGAGATCGCCGATACGCTGGATGCCGAACATCGAATAAAAGATGTAGACCGGCAGCATCGGCACGTTGTTGTTGCTGTAGCTGGTGGCCGCGGCGATCCAGTCGGCCATCGCGCCAGCCTCGTTGATGCCTTCCTGCAGGATCTGGCCGTCTTTCGCCTCCTTGTAGAACATCAATTGATCAGCGTCGACCGGCTGGTAGTTTTGGCCCAACTGGTTCCAGATGCCGAGCTGGCGGAACATGCCTTCCATGCCGAAGGTGCGCGATTCATCGGGCACGATGGGCACCACGTGGCGACCAATCGACTTGTCCTTGACCAGCGTGTTGAGAATGCGCACAAAGGCCATCGTCGTGGAGATTTCGCGATCCCCGGTGCCCTTGAGTTGCGCATCGAATGCACTCATTTCCGGCGTGGGCAGGCTCACGCTCTTCATGCGTCGCTGCGGCAGGTAACCGCCGAGCGCTGCGCGGCGTTCGCGCATGTATTTACCTTCGGGCGAATCGGCGGCGGGCTTGTAGTACGGATAGTTCGCGAGGTCTTCGTCCTTGACCGGAATGCCAAAACGGTCGCGCATTTGCTGGAGCGATTCCAGATCCATTTTCTTGGCCTGGTGCGCGATGTTGAGGCCCTCGCCGCTGTGACCCATGCCGTAGCCCTTCACCGTCTTGGCGAGGATCACCGTGGGCTGGCCCTTGTGCTTCACGGCGCTGTCGTACGCCGCGTAAATCTTGTGCGGGTCGTGACCACCGCGATTGAGGCGCCAGATGTCCTCGTCGGACATGTTGGCGACCATTTCCCGTAGCTGCGGATACTTGCCGAAGAACTTCTCGCGGACATAGGCACCGTCGCGCGCCTTCATGACCTGATATTCGCCGTCAATGACTTCCTCCATGCGTTTGACCAGCGTGCCGTCTTTGTCGCGCGCGAGGAGCTGATCCCAGTAACCGCCCCAAATGAGCTTGATGACGTTCCAGCCGGAACCACGGAAGTCACCTTCGAGCTCTTGAATAATCTTGCCGTTGCCACGCACCGGGCCGTCGAGGCGCTGCAGGTTGCAGTTGATGACGAACACGAGGTTATCGAGGCCTTCGCGCCCCGCCATGCTGATCGCGCCGAGCGATTCCGGCTCGTCCATTTCGCCGTCGCCGCAGAACACCCAGACCTTGCGGTCCGCCGTGTTGGCCAGCCCGCGCGCATGCAAGTATTTCAGGAAGCGCGCCTGATAAATGCCCATGAGTGGACCCAGGCCCATCGACACCGTTGGCAGTTGCCAGAAGTCGGGCATCAGCCACGGGTGTGGGTAGCTTGAGATGCCCTTGCCATCGACTTCCTGACGGAAGTTGTCCATCTGATCCTGCGTCAGCCGATCCAGCATGAAGGCACGGGCGTAGACGCCCGGCGCGCTGTGGCCCTGCACATACACGAGGTCACCGCCGTGGTTGGCGCTCGGCGCGTGCCAGAAGTGGTTGAAGCCGACGTCGTAGAGCGTCGCAGCGGAGGCGAACGACGAGATGTGGCCGCCAAGTTCGAGATCTTTCTTGCCGCCGCGCAGCACCATCATGGCCGCGTTCCAGCGCACATAGCTGCGCAGGCGATGCTCGATCTCGTGATTGCCGGGGCTCTTGGCTTCCAGGTGGGCCGGAATCGTGTTCAGATAGGCGGTGTTCGGCGAGAACGGGGCGTTGCCACCCGTGCGACGCGCCTTGTCAAACAGCGCCTCCAGCAGAAAGTGCGCACGCTCGTAACCCTCGTTGGCGATCACGCTGTCGAGCGAGTCGAGCCAATCACTGGTTTCCTGTGGGTCGAGATCTTTTGGCATGTCCATGCCGGGCCTCCTTGATGGTGACAGCTGCGGGTGGCGCAGCGTCGCATTGCGTGTCCACGGATTGTGGCGTTGGTGCGGCGCAGCATCCTGTCATTGTGGTGGCAGTGATGCGCCGGGTTCAAACGGAATGCTATCCAAAATTTCACAATATGGAAAGCGATTCCAAAAATAATTCTCTCCGCTCTTGTCGGTTCGCCAGCAGCAATACAGCTTTTTCCGCGCAACGACACACGCACGCAGGTTGTAGGACGTAATTTCGATAAGTCGACTTTATCGTTTTTGTGGCTGCAATCACCATTTGGCGGTCTACAGCACTAAAAAGCCAAATCAGCGCGAACGGGGCCGGCCGCCGCAGACGCGTTGCGCCGGCTCCGACGGTGTCGTTGTGCCCACGGCACGGCTCCGCAAAGCGCCGCGATGCGTTCAGGCGGATGTTCCGGGTTTCCCGAGGCACGGACCGCAGCGCAGCATCGGCGGCATGCCTACAATCAGCGCGACAACACTCACCGGAAGCGCCCCGTGATCGACCCCTTGAATGCATCTTCACGCCCGTTGACTGCGTGCCTGCGCCGCGTTGCCGCGCTCGCGTTGGTGGGCCTCACGACGCTCGGCGGCAGCGCGTGGGCGCAAACCTACCCGAGCAAATCGATCAAATTCATCGTGCCCTTCCCCGCGGCGAGCGCCACCGATGTGGTGGGCCGTGTGCTGGCCGATGCGATGGGCAAGGAGCTGGGTCAAAGCATCGTCGTCGAAAACAAGGCGGGGGCGCAGGGCACCATCGGCGCCAACGAGGTGAAGCAGGCCGCCGGCGACGGCTACACGTTTCTGGTGACGACCAGCACCACGCAGGCAGCAGTGCTCAGCCTGCTCAAAAAGGTGCCGTACGACCCGGTTAAAGATTTCACGCCGATCGGCAAGATCGCCACGACGCCCTTCGTGCTGATTGTGAACGACAAGGTGCCGGCCAAAAATCTCGCTGAGTTCGTCACCTATGTGAAGGCCAACCCTGGCAAGGTGCGCTTCGGGCAGGGCTCGTCGGGCTCGTGGGTGTCGGGTTCGCTGTTTGCATCGATGATCGGTGGTGAGATGCAGATGATCCCGTACAAGGGGATTCCGCCCGCCATCGTGGACCTGCTCGGCGGCAACATCGAAGTCGTCTTCGCCGACTTGGGCAACGCCCAGGCGCAACTCAAAGGCGGCAAGGTGCGCGCGTTCGGCGTCACCAGCAGCACGCGGACGGCGTCACTGCCGGATCTGCCGGCGATCTCGGAACAGGTGAAAGGCTACGAGCTGGTGCCGTGGTTCGCACTGATGGCACCGGCAAATCTGCCCAAAGACATTCAGGCAAAAGTGGGGGCTGCGCTGCAAAAAGTGCTCGCCAGCGCCGAGGTCAAGCAGAAGTTGCGCGACGGTGGTTTTGATATCGACGCCACCGACAGCGCCGCTCTCGCCAAGCTCATCGACAGCGAGATCAAGCGCTGGGGTCAGCTCACCAAGGCGGCGAAGATCGACGCGGAGTAGTCACCGCAGCGACTGGCAGACGCGCGTTTTTGGGCTTCGCGCTACGGTGCGACCGAGCGCGGCACCACCTTCGCCACCGCCTCAGCAATCGCGCCGATGTGCGCCGGGGTGGTGCCGCAGCAGCCGCCGACGATATTGACGAGGCCGCTTTGCGCGAAGTCCTTGAGTAGCGAGGAGGTCACTGCGGGCGTCTCGTCGAACCCCGTGTCGGAAAGCGGATTCGGCAGCCCGGCGTTCGGATACACGCTGACGAAGGTGTCTGGCGCAATCTTCGCCAACTCCTCGATATGCGGCCGCATCGCGGCTGCCCCCAGCGCACAGTTGATGCCAACCGAGAGCGGCTTCGCGTGCCGAACACTGTTCCAGAAGGCGCCCACCGTCTGGCCCGACAGCGTCCGCCCGGACGCATCCGTGATGGTGCCCGAAATCATCAGCGGTGGAGGATCACGATCGTTCTCAAACACCGTTTGGTAAGCAAACAGCGCCGCCTTGGCGTTGAGTGTGTCGAAGATGGTTTCAACGAGCACCAGATCGATGCCGCCTTCGACGAGGCCTTCCAGCTGCTCGGTGTACGCCTCGACCAGTTGATCAAACGTCACATTTCGCTTCGAGGCATCATTGACGTCAGGCGAGATGCTCGCGGTCGTGCTCGTCGGCCCCAGTGCTCCGGCCACAAAACGAGGTTTTTCCGGTGTCTTTCGGGTCCACTCCGCACAGCACTCGCCCGCGAGCTTCGCCGCCTCACGGTTCATCGCGCGCACCATCGGCTCCAAACCGTAGTGCGACATCCCAAGTGAAGTCGCGCTGAAGGTGTTGGTCTCAATGATGTCGGCGCCCGCCGCGAGGTAGTCGCTGTGGATCTCGCGAATGACCTCGGGCTTGGTCAGCACCAGCAGGTCGTTATTGCCTTTCAAGTCACAGCGATGGTCACGGCAGAGGTGGCCGCGGTAGTCTGTCTCGCCGAGTTTGTACTGCTGCACCATGGTGCCCATGCCACCGTCCAGAATCAGGATGCGTTGGCGGAGCAGCTCAGCAAGGCGTTGACGGCGGGTCATGGTGGACTCGAACGAGGGAAATCAGGCCGTAATTTTCTCACGGCGGGCGCGCGATAAACTCGGGTCATGAAACACCTCTCACCCAAAGAAGCCTTCGACTTCATCCACCAGAACACCGACGCGGTGTTCGTGGATGTGCGCTCGGAGATCGAGTTCTTCTATGTGGGCCACCCGGTCGGCGCCGAGCACATCGCGTGGCAGGAGCCGCCCGACTGGGACGTGCAGCCGGAATTCGCGCAGCATGTGAAGGCGCTGGTCGCCGGTGTCAAATCCCGGCCTGTCGTGCTGATTTGCCGCAGCGGCAAGCGCTCGGTCGACGCCGGCAAGGTGCTCGAAAGCGCCGGGTTTACCGACGTCTACAACGTGCTGCACGGCTTCGAGGGCGATCTCGACGAGAACTTTCATCGCGGGCGCAAGAGCGGCTGGCGATTCGATGGGTTGCCCTGGGCGCAGATGTAACGCGGGTTACGGCTTTTTGGCCGCATCGACCGCCTCACGGTGGTCTACACGGTATTTTTTGTCAAGTTGACATTCACTCATTTTTGGCTGTAACGACCGCCCGCCGGTCGTTTAGGCGCAAAAGCTGTTGAGCTATTGACTGGTGCCCGTCGAACCGTCACGCCAGCAGCGAACGCGATGCCGGCGTTGCACCGTCGGCGATCGGTGCCTCGCCGTCAGTGCTGCGTCATCGCGGCTCGGCGATAATTGAGGGCTAACCCGCGCCCGGCGCGAGTTACGCATTTCTTCCCTCTCTACGCTACCCGCATGACCACGCCTGCGCCCTCCGCCTCCGCCCTCCACACGGCCGCCAACGCCATCCGAATGCTCGCGGTCGATGCCGTGGCCGCCGCCAAATCCGGCCATCAGGGCATGCCGATGGGCATGGCGGAAATCGCCGTGGCACTCTGGTCAAAGCATTTGCGCCACAACCCGGCGAACCCGCACTGGCCCAACCGCGACCGCTTCGTGGTATCGAACGGCCACGGCTCGATGCTGCCGTATTCGTTGCTGCACCTCTCCGGCTACGACCTGTCGATGGACGACATCCGCAAGTTCCGCCAGCTGCACAGCAAGACGCCGGGGCACCCCGAGGTCGGTATTACCGCGGGTATCGAAACCACCACCGGACCGCTCGGGCAAGGCATCGCCAACGCCGTCGGCATGGCGCTGGCCGAGAAGCTGCTGAACAAGCGCTTTGGCGATGTCATCGACCACCGCACCTACGTCTTCCTCGGCGACGGCTGCATGATGGAGGGCGTGTCGCACGAGGCCTGCTCGCTGGCGGGGGTGTGGGGCCTGAACAAACTGGTGGCGTTCTACGACGACAACGGCATTTCGATCGATGGCGAGGTGCACGGCTGGTTCCGCGACAACACCGCCGAGCGCTTCCGCGCCTACGGCTGGCATGTGATCGGCCCGATTGACGGGCACAGCATTCCGGCGGTGGATGCCGCCATCGAAACGGCCAAGAAAGAAACCGCGAAGCCGGTGCTGATCATCTGCAAGACCGACATCGGCCACGGCTCACCGAACAAGCACGGCACCGCGGACGCGCATGGCACCGCAGTGATGGGCGACGAGATCGACGCCACGCGCAAGCACATCGGCTGGACGCACGCGCCCTTCGTGGTGCCGTCCGAGGCTTACGAGGCGCTCGACGCGAAGGCCAGCGGCGCTGCGCTGGAGGCCGCATGGAACACGGCTTTCGCAGGTGCCGACGCCGAACTCAAGCGCCGCCTCGCCGGTGAATTGCCTGCCAATTACGCCGACATCGTGAAGCGCGCAGTCGACGCCGCCACGGCGGTGGACAAGGAAGTCGCCACCCGCAAGGCCGCGCAGAACGCGCTGGAAGTGTTCGGTCCGGCACTTCCCGAGATGATCGGCGGCTCCGCCGACTTGACCGGCTCGAACCTCACCAATCACAAGCAGTCGACGGCGGTCATCGCCGACGGCAGCGGCAATCACGTCAGCTACGGTGTGCGCGAATTCGGCATGTGTGCCATCGCCAACGGCATGGCGCTGCAC
The DNA here is from genome assembly GCA_016790165.1 of Burkholderiales bacterium. GTDB lineage: Bacteria > Pseudomonadota > Gammaproteobacteria > Burkholderiales > Casimicrobiaceae > Casimicrobium. The sequence goes on along the minus strand of JAEUPL010000001.1, from coordinate 143,331 downwards.
GGCGGCGTGATTCCGTACGTTGGCACCTTCCTCGTGTTCAGCGACTACGCACGCAATGCCGTACGCATGGCGGCACTAATGAAACAGCGCGTGCTCTACATCTTCACGCACGACTCCATCGGCGTCGGCGAAGACGGCCCGACGCACCAGCCGGTAGAGCACGTCGCCTCGCTGCGGCTGATCCCCGGCCTCAACGTCTGGCGTCCGGCCGATTCGCTCGAAAGCGCCGTCGCCTACGCCAGTGGCATCGAGCGCAAGAACGGCCCGACGATGCTCTGTTTGTCGCGCCAGAACACCGCCGTCATCAAGCGCGACGCGTCGCACGAAGCGCTGATCCGTCGTGGTGGTTATATCGTCGCCGAAGCCAAGACGCCGAAACTGATTCTCATTGCAACCGGCTCGGAAGTTGGCCTCGCATTGGCAGCGCAAAAGACGCTCGCCGCCGACGGCGTTGAGGCGCGCGTGGTGTCGATGCCCTGCACGCAGCTGTTCGACGCGCAGAGCCCTGAGTACAAGGAAGCGGTGCTCTCACCCGAACTGCCCAAGCTGGCCATTGAGGCGGGTGTCAGTGACGGTTGGTGGAAATACGTGCACGGCGGGCAAACGCCCGGCGCTGTGCTCGGCATCGATACGTTTGGTGAATCGGCGCCGGCGGGTGTGCTGATGAAGCACTTCGGCTTCACGGTTGAGAACGTCGTCGCGAAGGCGAAGGCGCTCATTTAGGCGCGATTTTTTGGGTAGGGTGGGCACCCCATGCCCATCATTCGTGAATCGGTGGGCACGGGGTGCCCACCCTACAAGGAACGCAAATGGCAATCAAGGTAGGCATCAACGGCTACGGCCGCATCGGTCGCAACATTCTTCGTGCGCTCTACGAATCGGGTCGCACCGACATCGAAATCGTCGCAATCAACGATCTTGGCGACAGCGAAACCAATGCGCACCTGACACGCTACGACACCGCGCACGGCCCGTTCGGCAAGACGGTGGCCGTCGAGGGCGACAACCTCGTGATCGAGGGCGATCACATCAAGGTGTTCGCCGTCCGCAATCCGGCTGAAATCGCCTGGGGCGCGCATGGCGTGGATGTCGTCCTCGAATGCACGGGTCTCTTCACCAGCAAGGCGAAAGCCGGCGCGCACCTCTCCGGCGGCGCGAAAAAGGTCATCATCTCGGCCCCTGGCGAGAAAGATGTGGACGCGACGGTCGTTTACGGCGTGAACCACAACGTGCTCAAGGCGAGCGACACGGTGATCTCGAATGCGAGCTGCACTACCAACTGCCTGGCACCGCTGGTGAAAGTGCTGCACGAACAGGTCGGCGTGGTTAGCGGCCTGATGAATACCATCCACAGCTACACCAACGACCAGGTGCTGACCGACGTGTTCCACAAAGACTTGCGTCGCGCACGTGCCGCCGCGCACAACATGATCCCGACCAAGACCGGCGCCGCCGCAGCGGTTGGTCTGGTGCTGCCCGAATTGAACGGCAAGCTCGACGGCTTCTCGGTGCGCGTGCCCACCATCAACGTCTCGCTGGTCGATCTGTCGTTCATCGCCGCGCGTGACACCACAGTGGCCGAAGTCAATGACATCATGAAAGCGGCCGCTGGCGGCGCGATGAAAAACGTGCTCGCCTACAGCGACGGCCCGCTCGTCTCCAGCGACTTCAACCACAACCCGCACAGCTCGGTGTTCGATGCAACCTGCACCAAGGTCTCCGGCCGTCTGGTCAAGGTCTGCTCTTGGTATGACAACGAATGGGGCTTCAGCAATCGCATGCTGGACACCACGGTCGCGCTGATGGGCGCGAAGTAAGCGTTGGCTCGGCGTGGTCGTTCGTGGTGAGTCGGTCAAGCCTTGACCGGCGCGATTGACGGAGTGATCGATGCCCCACGACGTTCAGATCCGTCCCACGCAGCTGGCCGATCTACCCTCCCTCGTCACGTGCCTGAACGCAGTGTTCGAGGAGCGGCGCTTTTTGGCCTTCACCGCGGCCATCCCGGCGCCGGAGGCGATTGCCTATCACGCCGCGAACATCACTTCCGGGCACCCGCATTTCGTGGCGGTTGACGGAAATGTGGTCGTCGGGCTCTGCGACGTCGTGCCTGCGGCGATGCCGCGCATTGAGGGTCAACGCCACTGCGCCACGCTCGGTATGCTGCTCGCGCCGGCGTATCGTGGTCAGGGCATTGGAGAGCGATTGATCCGCGCCGCGCTGGCCGCCTGCAGCGGCCGCTGGGACCGCATTCAACTCAACGTGTACAGCCACAATGAACGCGCCCACGCCCTCTATCGCAAGGTCGGTTTCGTCGAAGAAGGGCGCCGCGTCGGCGCCTGGCAACTTGACGGCTTGACCTCCGACATCATTGACATGGTTTATCGCACTCGCTGAACATGAAATTTCTCCGCCTCACCGATCTCGACCTCGCTCAAAAGCGCGTATTCATCCGTGCCGATCTCAACGTGCCGCAGGATGACGCGGGCAAGATCACGGACGACACGCGGATTCGCGCCTCGGTACCGGGCATTCAGCATGCACTCAAGGCGGGTGCGGCGGTCATGGTCACCTCGCACCTGGGCCGCCCCACCGAGGGCGAACTGAAGCCCGAGGATTCGCTGGCGCCGATTGCGGATCGCCTGGCCGCGCTGCTCGGTCAGCCAGTACGACTCATCGCGAACTGGGTCGATGGTGGCTTCACGGTCGCGCCCGGCGAAGTCGTCCTGCTCGAAAACTGCCGCTGCAACAAGGGCGAGAAGAAGAACGACGAGGCGCTCGCGAAGAAGATGGCCGCGCTGTGCGACGTATACGCTAACGACGCCTTCGGCACCGCGCATCGCGCCGAAGCCACGACAGAAGGCATCGCGCGCTTCGCGCCCATCGCCTGCGCCGGGCCATTGATGGCGGGCGAACTCGAAGCGCTCGGCAATGCGCTTGGCAACCCGAAGCGGCCGCTGGTCGCCATCGTTGCCGGGTCGAAAGTGTCGACCAAACTCACCATCCTTGATTCGCTGGCCGACAAGGTGGATCAACTGATTGTGGGCGGCGGCATTGCCAACACCTTCCTGCTGGCGCAGGGCGCGACGATCGGAAAATCGCTCGCCGAAACCGAACTTGTGGGCGAAGCCAAGAAGATCATCGACAAGATGGCCGCGCGCGGCGCGTCGGTCCCACTGCCGAGCGATGTCGTCTGTGCCAAAGCGTTTGCCGCGACCGCCGTGGCAACCACCAAAACCATTGCTGCCGTCAGCGACGATGACATGATCCTCGACATCGGGCCAGAGAGCGCTGCGGCATTGGCCAACGTGCTGGCGAAGGCGGGCACCATCGTGTGGAACGGCCCGGTCGGCGTGTTTGAATTCGAGCAGTTTGCCGCCGGCACCAAGGCGATCGCCGCCGCCATCGCCGGCTCGTCGGCCTTCTCGATTGCCGGGGGCGGCGACACCATTGCCGCGATCAATCAATTCGGTATCGCCGACAAGGTCAGCTACATCTCGACGGCTGGCGGTGCGTTCCTTGAATTCCTCGAAGGCAAGACGCTGCCGGCCGTGGCCGCGCTGCAAACCCGCACGAACTGACCATCCGCGGTCGTGCTTTCACCCGCGCCCTCTGCCGAGTTGACGCTGCGCGCGGCGCTCGCCGCCGAGGCGCAGGGTGATGGCGCGGCAGCACTGACGCACTATCGTGCCCTGCTCAACCTCATCCCGGATCACCCCGGTGCGCTGTTGCGCCTCGCGCAGGCAGTACGAGCCGACGATCCCGCGATCGCAATTCACCATTTACAACGAGCGGTGCAAGGTGCGCGCCGGCTCGGGTTGCGTGCCGATGCAGCACCTCTGTTTGCCGAACTGGCGACGCTGGAGCGCGCACAGGCGCGCACGACGGACGCGCTCGCGACCGTTCGCAGCGGTCTCGCGCAGTGCGGCGACATCGCCGGACTGGTGTGGGAGGAATGCGAGTGCCTGCGCGAATTGGGGCGCAGCGCAGAACGTGCCGCGCGCCTGAACCGTTTGGCGGCACTGCAGCCAAACGATGCGGCGGTGTTGGCGGAGCTCGGGCTGGCACTCATCCACACGCCGAGCGCGGCGCAGGCCGTGCGGCCGCTTCGCGCGGCATTGGCGCTGGGTCTGCAGGACGCAGACTTGTCGCTGGCCCTGGCCAATCTGGAAATTCGCGTCGGCGATTTTGCTCAGGCGGAGCCGCGCCTGCGTGCGCTGCTGAAAATGCGGCCCGACGATTTGGGCGCGCTGGCGAAGCTTTGGCACCTGCTGCGCATTGCCTGCCGCTGGTCCGAAGCCGCCCCTGTGCAGCAAGCGATGCTGGAACGCATCGCTGCTGGGGAGGTGCACCCTGCGCTGAGTCCATTCACGTTGCTCGGTTGCGAGATGTCGCCGGCCCTATTGCGCGACTACGCCGAGCGGCACGGTCGGCATGTCGACGCAGCAGTCGCTGCCCGGCCACCGCATGTCCGCGCGGTGGCGCGCACCGGGCCGCTACGCGTCGGCTATCTGTCGAGCGATTTCCACGACCACGCCACGGCAATCCTGATGGCCGGTTTGTTCGAGGCGCACGACCCCAAGCGCATAGAAGCCTATGCCTACAGTTATGGCCCAACCGGTGACTCGACCTACCGTGCTCGCCTGCAACGCGCCATCCCGAACTGGCATGAAGTCAGCGCGCTGTCTGACGCAGAGGTTGCGGCGCGCATCGAGGCGGACGGCATCGACGTGCTGGTCGAACTCAAGGGCTTAACCTATGGCGAGCGTCTCGGCATCGTGGCGCTCCGTCCTGCGCCGGTAATCGTGCACTACCTTGGCTACCCGGGCACCCTCGCGCGGCAGGGCGTCGAGTTTTTGGTGAGCGACGCTATCGTCAGTCCGCCCGACAGCGATACCCTCTACAACGAGACGTTGCTGCGCTTGCCGCGCTGCTATCAGGCGAATGACCGCCGGCGCCTGCGCCCCGCGCCCACGCCGCGCGCAGCGCTCGGATTGCCCGCGCAGGCATTGGTGCTGTGCAACTTCAATCAGTCGTTCAAATGGAGCGAGCCGTGGTTCCGCGTGTGGTTGCGCGCGATCGCCGCGCAGGACGACGCGGTGCTCTGGTTGCTCGATCCCGGCGCCAGTGCGCGTGCGGCACTGGCACCGCTGATTGCGGAGCATGGTGTCACCGCGCGTGTGCTCTGGGCGCCTCGCGTGCCGCCTGCCGAGCACCTGGCACGACTGCCCGCGGCTGACCTCGCGCTGGACCAACTCCCCTGCGCATCGCACACCACGGGCGCCGACGCACTGTGGATGGGTGTGCCCATGCTGACCTGCCTGGGCGATGGCTACCACGGCCGCGTTGGTGCCAGCCTGCTGGCCGCCGTGGGGCTCAACGAGTTGATCACCGACTCCATCGAAGCCTACGCCAACCGGCTGCACGCCCTGCTCCTCGACCGCGCGCGGCTGCGCGACTACCGTCAACATCTTGCCGATCCCAGGATGCTGGATCTGTTCGACACTGCAGCGTTTACGCAAGACTGGGAAAATCTGCTGCTCGACACCTTCGCCCGTGCTGTCGAGGCCGGTGCCCCCGATCCAGCCGCGTGAGCCCACCACCGCCGTGACTGAATCCTCCTCTCCATTGAGCACGCAAATCCCGAAGATCATTCATCAGATCTGGCTCGGCGATCAGTCGCGCCGGCCCGAGCAGTGGATGCGAACGTGGCAGGCGATGCATCCGGGCTGGGAATACCGATTGTGGACCGAGGCGAACTTGCCGCCACTGCGCGCGCAGGCCGCGTACGACGCGATGCCACACTTCGCGGGCAAGGCCGACATCGTGCGCTACGAGTTGCTGCATCACTTTGGCGGCGTGTACATCGACGCTGACGCGGAATGCATCGCGCCGCTGACCGATGACCTGCTCAACAATCGCGCATTTGCGGTGCACGAGAGTGAATACGCGCGCCCCGGCATGATCGCCAACGGCGTAATTGGCTGCTTGCCGCAGACGCCCCTGATGGCGGCGATGACCGACGCAATCATGGTGACCCCCGGTCTGCGCGAATGCCCGGCACTGGACGTGTGGAAGCTCACCGGGCCGCTCGCATTCACGCGCGTCATCGGTCGCGGCGGACACAGCTACATTCGCATCTATCCGAGCTTCTGGTTCTTTCCCGAGCACTACACGGGCATCCGCTATGCGGGCGTCGTCGACCGCTGCTATGCGCGGCAATACTGGGGCAGTACGCGTCCGGGCGTGTACGAGGCAAACACGGCATGAGCGCGGGCACCGGGGATCCGGCGCCGGAGCTATCCACGCAGCTCGGCGCGCTGCTGCGAGCACGTCAGCTGCCTGAGTTGCTCGCGCGCTGGGACGCAGCCAGCGATGCACAACGCTCTCCCGCCGCAGCACGCAGTGCGGCCATCGCGCTGGCAGAGCTGCGGCGGCTGGATGATGCGCAGGCGGTGATTGACCGCTGGTTGAGCGACGCCGGTGACGTAGCGACCCGTGTGCTCGTGGCGCGCGTGGCATTTGACCTCGGGCACTATCGGACGGCGCTCGATCGCATCGAGCCGGTGATTGCGCTCGGCGCAATGCGGCCGAGCTGGTGGATTGTTTATCTGCGCGCCGCCGTCGGTTGTGGCGAGGCTGAACGTGCACTGCGCCAGCATGCCGCCTACGCCACGCTGGTGAACGGTGACGCCGCCATCGGCCGCGCCCACGCCGAGCTTCTGGCAATGGCCGGCAACCGCGATGCGGCGATGACCGCCTTTGACCGACTGATGCAGTCGCACCCCGAGGATGCGACGTTAGCCGCAACCGCGCGCGAATTTTTCCTGCGCGAATTCCCCGAACGTGCGGACCTGGCGCTCGACAATCTTCGCCAGCTCGCGGCCAAGCCGGTGCTGTCGCCCGAGGCGGTGCGGCATCTCAACATGCTGCCCGCGTTTTATCGCGATGACGCCTCGGCCTCGCTGTGGCGAGACACCTGGATCGCCGCCGTTCGCGCACTGACCCTTGCCGCGCAGCAGTCGCCGTTGCGCGGTGACGAGCGGGCGCGCTGCCTCGCCACCACGCCGTTCCTGCTCGCCTATCACGATGCCGACATCACGGCTGCCCAATGCGCCTGGGGCGATTTTGTCGACGCGATTGCGGCGCCGCTGCGCGTACCGCCCAAAGCCGCACGCAGGGGGACGCCGCGCCGGGTGGGTATCGTCTCGAACCGGCTCAACCAAAGCAGCGCCGGACGGTTCTTCAACGCGTGGATTGACGATTTGCTCGCGGCGGGGTTCGAGGTGCGCCTCTACGCCGTCGGACCGAACGACGACGTCACGGCACGGCTCGCAGCGCGCACGCCGCTGCAATATCTGGGCGTGGATGAAATTCACCGCTGGGCGGCGCTGCGCGATGCCCTTCTGCGCGACGAGAATGACGCGCTGGTGTTTCCCGAACCGCAGGGCTCGCCGTTGATGCTGCTGGTGGCTGCACTGCGCTGCGCGCCCATTCAGTGCGCCGGGTACGGCAATCCACTGAGCACCGGCCTGCCGACGATGGACTACTTTCTGGCACCGGACGCCGCCGAAGTACCCGCGCCGGCGCCTTACTATCGTGAGCGTGTGGTGCGGCTCGCGGGGATGGGCACGCGCATTGAGCCCCCGCCACTGGTTGCGGCCCGCACGCGTGATGCGTTTGGACTGAGCGATGACGACCACTACTACCTGGTGAGCCAGCAGTTGCAGAAGTGGTCGCCGTCGTTCGTCGAGACGGTGATGGTGGTGTTGCAGCGCGACCCGCGTGCACGCATCGTTCGGTTTCCCCACGGTAGCGCCGGTGTCTCAAGCCTTGCGTTCGACTCCCTGCTGCGCGCGCGCTGCCGCGACGCCGGCGTGGCGATGGATGAACGCTTCGTGACGCGGCCGTGGATGACGTGGCTGGAATTCCTCGCGTTGCATCATGCGATGGACGTCTCGCTTGACACCTGGCCGTTCAGCGGGGGGAGCACGACGGTGGACGCACTGGCGCAAGGACTTCCGGTGGTCACGCATGAGGGCGCTTTTTTGCGTGGCCGGCAGAGCGCCGCGCTGTTGCGCGCTCGTGGCGCGGACGACTGCGTGCTGCCGAACCGCGATCAGGTTGCGACGCGCGCCATCGAACTGGCAACGAACCGCAGGCGTCTGGCGCGCATCGATGCGCCGCGCCATGCGGGTGGCAGCAGCCCCAACGTGTTTGCCACGCTCGCGGACTTTCTGCGCAGTCTCTAGCCGGCCTGAGTAACAGCTTTTTGGCTTGACCGACTGATGCAAGCGGTTTTTGCCCATGATATGGAAAAAGTCGACTATTCCCATTTCATCAGCGTATCGACCGGATGGCTGTCGTTTGACCTAAAAAGCTGTTGGCGCTGGCATGCGCCATTTCGCTAACCACCGCCACGGGGTGGGCGTGACGGTTCGGTTTGGCACAATGCTCCTTTGCCCGATTGCGTGCCGCCATGTTTCCCTACGATCGCTTCGTCAAGTTTGAGGAATTGACCACCCTGTTGCGCGCCGCCTGCGACGCCCACCCGGGCTTGGCGCGGATGGCCACGATTGGCACCAGCCATGAGGGGCGGCCGATCTGGTGCATCACCTTGACCAACTACGCCACGGGTGAGCCGCTATCCAAGCCGGCGTTCTACGTGGATGCCAACATTCACGCCACCGAGCTTTCCGGTTCTGTCGCGGCGCTCAAACTGATTGACACGCTGCTCACGAAGTACGGCCAGCGCGAAGACATTACGCGCCTCCTGGATTCGCGCACGCTATATGTGATCCCGCGGGTGAATCCGGACGGCGCGGAATGGGCGATGGCGGATCATCCGAAGTACATCCGCTCCTCAACACGACCCTATCCCTACAACGAGGATTCGATCGAAGGCCTCGAGGCCGAAGACATCGACGGTGACGGTCGCATTCTGATGATGCGCTTCCGTGACGACAACGGGCCGTGGAAAAAGCACGCGAACGAGCCACGTCTCATGGTACGTCGCGATCCTACGGAATCGGGCGGCGAGTACTACCGCATCGTGAGCGAGGGGCGCGTCAAGAATTACGACGGTTTCAATTTGCCCGTCGCACGGCCAAAACAAGGACTCGACCTGAATCGCAACTTTCCGGAGGAATGGCGCCCGGAAAGCCAACAGCTCGGCGCAGGGGACTTTCCGACCAGCGAGCCGGAAGTGCGCGCGTGCGTCGAATTCATCAATCGCCACCGCAACATTTGCGGTGGGGTGTTCTTTCACACCTGGAGTGGCGTGTTGTTGCGCCCGTTTGGCACCAAGCCGGACGACGACATGCCGCCGGAAGATATGTGGGTGTTCCAGACGCAGGGCAAAAAGGGGGAGGCGCTCACCGGCTACCCGGCGGTGAGCGTGTTTCACGAGTTCAAGTACCACCCAAAAGAAGTCATCACCGGAACTCAGGATTGGCTCTACACCGAGCTCGGTTCGTACGCCTGGGTGGTGGAGATCTGGTGCCCGATGCGCGAAGCAGGCATCAAGGACTACAAGTTCATCGACTGGTTCCGCGATCATCCTTTCGAGGACGACTTGAAGCTGCTCAGGTGGACCGATGAAGTACATCAGGGCAAGGGCTACGTTGAGTGGTACGCCTTCGACCATCCCGAGCTTGGCAAAGTGGAACTCGGCGGCTGGAACCGCTTCCACACGTTCAGTAATCCGCCGCCACACCTGATGGAGAAGGAAGTCGAGAAGTTCCCCGACTGGATCATCTTTCAGGCGTTGATGTCGCCCAAACTTGAGCACCACTCAACACAGATCACGGCATTGGGCGACGACTTGTGGCGCGTTGATTTTGGCGTACACAACACGGGCTACCTGCCGTCTGACGTGAGCAAGCTCACCCGAGGCAAAAAACTGGTGCGCGGCGTGATGGCCGAAATTGAACTACCAGACGGTGTGTCGCTGGTTGAGGGCAAACGCCGGATTGAGGGCCCGCAGTTGGAAGGTCGCAACAACCATCACACACTGGTCAGCTTCTTCCCGGGCGCCAACGCGACGCAGGATCGCGTTCGCTTCACGTGGATTGTGCGCGGCAAGGCGGGTGCGACCGTCGGGCTCACGGCCCGCCATGATCGCGCGGGCGCCGTACGCCACACGTGCGTGCTGAAGGCGTAAGCGCCCCCGTAGAGGCTCGCCATGCCGTTGTCGCGGTGGATGGAGCAGTATCAACGGGGTGACTATGCCGGGGTGATCGCGGACGCGGAGAAGTTGACTGCGGCAACTGCGACCAGCGCCGTCGCGTTGCGGTTGGCCGGACAGGCGGCGGCGAAGCTGGCGCAGCCACTGTTGGCGGCCACTTACTTTCTTCGCGCAGCTCAGTGCTCTGACGTGTCGTCGGCGTCGCATGGCGAGAGTCTTGCCAACGCCGGGTTGATGCTGGCGCGTGCCGGTCGGCCCGATGCGGCGACGCTCGCTTGGCTCTCGGACCTGCGCCTCTCCACACACCGATCTGCACACAGCGTCAGTGTGCGGCAGCTTTTTGAGCACTTTTCTGATCGGGTGGACGCGCAATTGGCCTGTTTGGCCACGGCGGTTCACTCCCCCGCTCACTTCCATCCGTTCTTCCCGGTCTTTCTGCAGCAACTGGACTCGTGCGACGTGGACGCGCCGAAACGACCGGTACCGCGTCCCGCCATGACCGGGCCAATCTCGGTCATCGTGTGCAGCCATCGCGAAGACCGATTTGCGCGATTTTCCGCAGAGTGTGCACACGCTTTTGCTGGCGACGACGTAGAAATCGTCCGAATCGACGACGCCCGCTTTATGGGCGACGGTTATCGGCGCGGTATGGCGAGCGCGCGGGGTGAGTGGTTACTTTTCACGCACGACGACATTGAATTGCTGTCGCCGGAGTTTGCGCGTCGCGTCCGCGAATCGTTTGCTGGCGCGGACGTGTTTTTCCCCGTTGGTTCTGCCGCGCTTGCTGGGCCGGCGTGGTTTTCGGCGGGCCCTGCGTATCTACGTGGGGCCGTCACGTTGCCCAGCGCGGCGCCGGGCGCCTGCGACGTCGCGTGGTGCGGGGTCGTCCGTCCGGACGAGTCGATGGCGCTTGGCGATGGCTTTTTTATTGGCGCTCACCGAGGCGTCGCACACGCTATTGGTTGGGATGGGGATCCTGACGACGGCTTTCATGGCTACGACTTGAGTTTTACGTGTCGCGCCGCCAGGTCCGGGGTGCGTGTCCGTGCCGCAACGCGCCTCCAGATTCTGCACTATTCGCTGGGTGATTTCGACGCGAACTGGTTGTCCACGGCTGGTCGCGTGTGTGTGCGACACGCCATTCCGGGCGGGCCGGCGAGATCTGCGCAGTGGGTGCGTCGCAATGGGATTCCGCGTCAGGACGCGGTCGCCTTGTTCGATCGGGTGGCCGATTGGCTCGACGCCGCGCCAGCAGCACTCGAGGGGCTGATTCAAGATGCGCTCGGCGGTTGTGTTCAGGAAGCGGCGTCGGTCGGGCCGACCGGCGACTCGGTGAATCGCGTGGTTGAACTACTGCGCGCCGTGGTTTCCCAGCCAGCCGCGCTGCGAGGCTGATTCGCTCCGACTATGCGCGATCATGCGGCCCGTTCGTGGTGGCTACTGTGCCACTTCAGTAGCGCGCACAGTCGCTACCCAGCGGATGTTCTGCCCTGCGACGCCAGTCACCTGAACTTGGAAGCTTTTGTCTGCGCCCAGTACCACGTTGGCATCCCAGGCGAGCGCGTCCTTTTGCACCTCGGTTTTTCCGCATCCCGCCGGACGAATGTCAGCGACGTCTGGCGCAGAGACGCGGCCGTACGTGCAACGGAAGGTGTAGTGCGCCGTCTCCAGCAAGTCCGTCCGTTCATTCTTCGCGATTAGCTGGATCTCTAGCGCAGCCGCTCGATCTGCCGGGAACAGCAGGCGCTGCGACGCACCATCAAGAAACAGTTCGGTCGCTGTCGCGGTTGTTGTCCGGTTGCGCAGCACGAATGCACTGGACTGTGCGGTGCCTGGCACAGAGAGGAATGCACCCGCCGCATGGGCTACCTGGCCGGTGAACTGCGTCCTGGCAAAACTCCCGCCCAAGGTTACGCTGTCAAATCCGTTCGCCTGGTTGGACCGGCCACCGATGATTGTTGACGAAGCGGCCGTCGCGGTATTGTCCGCGCCACCGGCCACCGTTGCCAGCGTCGCGGTGGCACTGTTGCCACTGCCGCCCAGGATGGCGCTCGCATAGGCGCTCGCCGTGTTGCTGTCGCCCCCCGCCACCACCGCTCGGGGTCCAGCGGTATTACCCAAACCGCCCCCGACCGAGCCGAAACTGCCGCTCACAGCGTTGCTGATGGGCGTGCCGCTCTGCAGCGTTCCACCGCCGGCGATCGTGGCGCCCACGGCGCCGCCGGTTGCAGCGTTTCCGGCTGCGCCCGAGATCACATTGATCGCCGTGAAGGCGCCGTCGGCCAGTTGTGTCGAGAGCCTTACGCCGTTGTTTGCGCCCGTGGTCACCGTGAGCGTGTTGCCGTCCGTGGTCCCAAGTACGGCAGGCGCGCCGAACGCATTTCCGCCCTGCACAAACGCACTGATGGGGCCGCCTGCCTGACAGCCGTTGGCTAGAAAACTCACCACGGCGGCGCTGGTCGACCGTGAGGCGGAGGTGGCCGTGCCCAGCGAGAGGCCGTCCGCGACCGCGCTGCCCTTGATGCCTGCGAGGTGCCGCGCGATGATGGTCGCATCCGTGGTATCCACGGTGCCGTCGCCATTCATGTCGAGCCCGCAGCTCATGCACTCGATGTTGGCTCGCACGTTGGCAGGGTCGAGCGCCGCGTACTTGGTGCCCGCCACGAGGGTCGCGCCAGTCATATTCAGGGCGTAACGCGTGAGCACCACGCCGTCGTTGACGGCGTCCGACGCGCCCTGGTCGAAGGGGCAGGTTTGCGCGTGTGCCGGTTGCGTATGGAGCGCTGCCAGTAACGTTCCGATCATGGTCGCCAGCATGGCGCGGTGTGTCTTGAGCTGCATCGCTTATCTACCTGCTACTTCGGACGCGTCGCGCCACCTCGGTTGTTGTCTGCGGGTTTTGCCTCCGGCGCGGGCGGGGCGAAGTCCGACGCGTTTGCTGCGTTCAGAGCGCGTCGCATTTGTTCGTCATTGAACTTGTTCGACTGTGCTATGAAAGGTGCAATTGCGCCCTCATCAAAGGTGGTGGGCGCCGTCTTTTCGAGAGAGCTGATGAAGTCCTGTCGCGCGGTGGTGATGCGCTCCTGGATGACCGCGTCAATCAGCTTCTCTTTCACCTCTTCATACGTGCCACGTCGCGTCGGTTCGCGTTTGATCACCTTTACGACGTGGATACCGCTTCGCGACAGGACGGGCTCCGAGATTTCGTTGACCAGGGAACTGCGGAACGCACCGACAACCATCGGATGGTCGCTGTTGTTCTCGTAAAAGTCGCCGACTTCACCGGCCTTCTCGCGCGACTTGGCGTCGTCCGTATAGGTGTCGACGAGCAACTGCCAGGGCGTTCCCTCTCGCCCGAGCTTGCTAATTTTCTCTGCCAACGCGGCGAGTTCCGAGATTGAGCGCTTGCCGTCCGGCCGCAGCAGGATATGCGCAACCTTTGCTTTGGCCGGCACCTTGAAGCCGTCGGGGCGCGCGTCATAGAACTCCTTGGCGCGCGCTTCGATGGCGGCTTGGTCGGATTTCGCCCGTTCACGCTCGCGGCGGTCGAGCAGCGCAAGCGCCGCGTCAAGGCGATTGCGGTCCGCAGCATAGTTCAGAAAGACCTTCTCGCGATCGGTGAGTCGCAGGAGCGCGTCTCCGCCACGGACAAACTGTTTTGTCAGCAGAAGCGCGGAGATGGAGTCCTTCGCCACAGTGAGGCTTGAAAATTTCGCGGTTTCCGACTTGTCGTCATAGCCAATGATTGCGGCGCGAACGTCGCTGGCTGTCACGGTCAAGTCGCCTTGCTTCGCCAGGACTTGTGCGTGGGCAACATTGGCAAGTGCAGCCACGAGCGATATGGCGAAATGAAGTTTGAGTTTCATTGATCGGGGGTTGGAAAAAAAAGCGGGGCCAAGATGGCCCCGGTGATGTAGGTATGGGCTACGTTATCGCAGACCAGGAGTCGGAATGTAGAAGCGCGTGTAGCACAAACCCTGACAGTCGAGGTTTTTGATGTTCACGTACCAAACACCAGTAGTGAGCCTTGCAAAACCACTTCCGACACGGTTTGGATCGTTAAGAGTGACCAGACGTCCGCCGGTTTGTTCCCAGTACATGATTGTTTGGGCGGTACCCGTGAAGTCGCATGGGTTCTTCGAGATAGTCGCGTGTTTGAATGCGATATTCGCGCTGGGTGACTCGATGATGCCGAACGACGGCAACACGGCAGCACCGGTAGTGTTTTGTGAATCGCTGATGGTCAGCTTGATCGTGTACGTGTCAGCACCAATCATCGGGATGTCATAGTAGCCGGCGACTGATGAGTCGGGAACGATAACATCGGGATAGGCGCGGGTGCAGTAGTTGGTCACGGTGGACTGCAGGGTGGCGGTCGTCGAAACCGTCACACTGCCGCCCGTATTACCAACGGTAACCGCGTAGACCACGTTTGCCGTGTTTCCACCCACGGGGAACGGGGTGTCGGTGATGGTACTCGCCGAACCGAACGGGGTCGAATTTTTGGTCCAACTGTACGTCGCGATGGGGCCGCCGCCCGTGCAGCTGACAGCGAATTGTTGAGAGATTCCAGCGGCCAGCGTAGGTGAAGCCGGCGTGATGCTGCACCCACTCGGCGCGGCTACCGAGGCGGAATACGAAACCTGAGTAGTGTAGGTCACGCAGCTGGCGGACGTCGTGGTCGATCCGGCAGGGCACACATCAACGCGATAGGACACCGGGTACGATGCCGTACTCGAAGGTGTTGTGACGTTTGTCGTGGCGCTGCTTGTAGGCACCGTTGACTGGTTCCAGAAGTAGGCGTACGAGCCAGTGCAGTTCGCCGTCAGGAGGACATTGGAACTGACTGCACTGACCGACGATGGCGATGCGCTCAGGCCGGAGCAGACGATATTCGACGTACCTGTCGTGTATGAAAATCCCGATCCCGACGTCTGCGATACGAGGTTGACCGTCGTCGGGATCGTAAAGGTAGTCGTGGTGGTACAGGTTACCGTAGTACCGTTTTGCGTGCAGTTGGCCGGGATGCTCGCCGACGCCGATTGTGCTGCGGCTGGGTTCGCAGCGAGAGCGGCGGCAAGACCGAGCGCGGTTGCAACCAGTTTCCAAATTTCATGCATTCGCACGTCTGATCTCCTGACTTGATGCGTCAATTTAGGCCCCGGTTTTATTGTCAATGTATTTTACTAGAGTCGATAAAAAAAGCGGGCCGAAGCCCGCTTTTTTGTCTGTGAGCTTACGCTCATCAGCGATCTTAGTTGGCAGCAACCGTGACCGAGACAGAGTACTTGTGGCCGTACGACGAAGCGTAACGATCCGAACCCGTCTTCTTGGCTTGAACGATTGCGAAGCCGATCACCGGCAGACCACCGTAAGTTACCACGCTGTACTGAGCCGCAGCAGCCGTCGGAGCAGCCAAGTTGACTACAGCGGTTGCGCCCGTTGCCGAGGTCGCGCTGTTTGCAACCAGCTGGTGTGCGCCAGACGTCGTGACCGGGAAGGTCACAGCAGCCCAACCACCTTCGTTGCCCGGTGCGTTCACGGCATTGCCAGAGTTCTGAACGGCCGTCACCAGGTTGAAGAAGTTGGTCGAACCCAGAACGTTGGACTTAGCGCTCGACTGGATCTTGCCGAAGCCAAGAATGTTGGCTTCGTAGCACAGCGAAGCAACAACAGTCTGCAGCGGAATGCTGCTGCTGTTTTGCGACGTGCCAGTACAGTCAGCAGCAGAACCCGTCGGGCCCGGCGAGAAGTCGTCGGTCGAGACAGATGTTGCGCTGAACTCTTCGCGGTCCGTGTCCATGACACCGAAGTCATCCTTCGAGGTCTTGCCATTCCACGGAGATTGGAACGGTGGCAGAGCAACCGTGCTGTTCACGTAGAAACGCTTGGTCGGCATCGTCATGACCCAGTCAGTACCCACCACGCCGTCGCCGGTGTGTGCGTACTCGTTCATGACTTTGGCGTGCATGATCGTTGCCGAAACAGCGTCACGACCTGCGGTCCACGGGGTCAAATAGATCAGCTGGCCATTTTGGACAACCGAGGTCTTGCCGGTAGCGCTACCCAAGTTCGGGCTGACGTCGCCAGACTGCGTGAACTGCGAGCCAGTGCCCGTAGCCCAGAAGTCGTTCAGCGCCATCGCGTCGTAACCCGTGTTGGTGCCGCCGCCTGCGTTGAGCAGGGTGCCAGCGCCGAACAGGCCGCCGGTCGGCGCGGTCAGCGCTGCGGCGTTTGCATTCACAGAGGCGTTAGATACGAGCGAGCAAGCCGGCGTCCAGTTGTTGGCCTTGGTGTGCTTGACGTCGGACCACAGCGTGCTGGTCGAAATGATTTCAGCCATTTCGATCATTTCGAGATAGCCTTCCATCGAGCGATCCATCGACTGGTTAGCAGCAACCGTCGTATCGCCCGAGTAGGCGAAGTTACGGAAGGCGGCGCCAGCAGCCGGGATCTTCGGGTTGGTACACGAACGGTCAGCCGTCACGAGCATGCCGCCGCCCAGAGCGTCAACGCCCGGGTTCGAGTAGCCAGGCAGCAGCGCAGCAGCAGCCGAGGTCGCCGGAAGAACGGCACCAGTCCACACGTCGAACGGCGACAGGAACAGGTTGAAGTCAAGAACTTCTTTCGAGTTCTTACCTTCGAGGAAGCGGACCTTGACGATCTTCGCGTTGTTGGTCGTGTTAACGACCGACAGCAGCGTAGCGTTGCCGTCACGGGCGGTGTAGTACGGGTAGATGAGCGCTTGTCCGAGACCGTCGTGGTTGACGTAGACAGCGTTCGCAGCGCCTGCCGCAGCGAGAGCACCGACGCCCGCGATTGCGGAGAACAGCGCTTTTTGCTTGAACGTAATCATAGTTAGATTTGACTCCTCTGTCTGAGTTTTTGAGTGATCACTTTAGAACCAACAGCAATACATATTCTTTTGCTGGGAAAATAATACCCCAGTCAGATGTCGATGTCCAGTCACCGACGAACCAAAAACACCTCGTTGTTGTTCGCAACCCACACTTCATCGACGGGAAGCGGCATTTGCCGCTTACCAATGCGGGGCACAGAATACTCCATTGTGACATCCAGCGTGGCGGCGCACTGCTCGGCCGCGCATTTGACTGTCCGCACAGAAACTGTCTTCGGTTCGATGGCTTTCATCTGCCGCTCGAACTGCTCAAGGCTCAAGCCCTGCCGGGATGGCTCGGAAAAGTATTTATAGGCATCCGCGTAGCGACGATCAATGAGCGCCTGCCAGCGGTCACGGGCGCGCTGCTCCACCTTGGCCTCCCAGAAAGCCTTGTCGTCACTCATCTTGGGCGCGGTTTGGCACGCAGCGAGAAGTGCAACGCCGATGACGGCGAGCAGCAGGGCCGCCGCGGGTGTTCTGTTGTTATTTCGCAACATTGTTGACTCGGAGAGATGTTGTAGAACCTTGGACAGAAGCTGAATCATTGCGTTGCGCCGACACCTAGTACGCGCAGAGATTTGGCGAATTCACCGAGCGCATTCGAGTTGGACTCCGCCTCCGCTTTCGCACGCTCTTTGCGCAACGTACCAGAGGCGGGCAGAGTGGCGGTGCTGACCGGTGCAATCATCGCTTCAATATTCTTGAGTTTTCCGCGCAACTCATCAACGACTCCGCGCGTATCTTCGACCGACGAAAGAATTCGTGGGGTGACGAGCATAACCAGCTCGGAACGAGTCGAGTTCCACCCCTGGCTGCCGAACAAGCCGCCGAGCACCGGAATTGTCGACACCAGCGGCAATCCCGCGGAATCAAACGATCCCGAGTCCGTAAACAACCCCCCAAGCAGCATCGTGTCACCGTTTGGCACCATCACTGTGGTCTGCTGCGAGCTCTGCACGATGTCAGGATTGGGATTCGTGGAATCACTCTTCTTGGGAATCGCTGTGCTGTTCTGCTGCTGAATTTCGAGAAACACGTTGTCGCCGCTGACGCGTGGTGTCAAATTAATGGTCAACCCCGTATTGATGTACTGGTAGGAGTCCGTACCGGACGTAACTCCCGATGCGGTGGTGGACTGCGTACGCACGGAAACTTGCGTTCCGTTGGTGAAGCTGACCTTCTGATTATCCAGCGTGATCAGCGTCGGCGCGGCGAGAAGTCGCGATTGGGACTTCGACTGCAACGTACTCAGCAGCGCCTTCGCGGCAGAGTTTTGCCACGTATAGGAAAAGCCCCCTCCGCTCAGCGCCCCTGACCCGTCAGCGGAGGTCAGCCGGTTAATGGGCGAGTTTGGTTTGCCGCTGAACGTGCCTTGCAACCCCAAACTGAGGTCGCCGGTAAGTTGCACCTGCGCGAGCTGCACCTCAATGGCGATCTGCTTCGGCGGCGTATCCAGCTTCTTGATCGCCGCTTCAATGGCGGCATACTCAGATGGCGTCGCCACGATCAAGAGCGCGTTGCGATCCTTGTCGGCAATCACGGTTGCGTTGCGGGCGAGGGCGCTGGCCTGACTATTTGCGGCCCCGGCAACCTGCGGCCGCTGAATCGTGGGATTCGCCTGAAGCGTCTGAACCGGTGTCGTCGGGTTTGCAAAGGTGTTGCCTGGCGCCACCAACCCCTGACCAGCGATTGGCGACACCGGCGCCGTCAATGTCGATTGCACCTGTCCGGGAGCGACAGTCGCTGCGGGCACGGGATTGACACGTCCGGTGATGGCCTGTTGCAGAGTCACCTGCAGCTTTTCAGCCTGTGTGTACTGTACGTTGTAGACATAGAGTCGTGCCCCGCCGCCGGCGTCGTTGCCCTGATCAAGCCGCTCCAGCATTCGCTGGGCTTCCTTGATGACGTCAGGGTTGGGCGAGATCACGAGCAGTGCATTCATGCGCTCAATCGGCACCAGTCGAACCAGGCCCGCCAATGGATTGCCGGCCGCCGGGAAAATCCTCTCCCAGTCTGCGACGACCGTCTTGACCTCGGCGCTCTGCAACGGGTAGATGACAAACGACATCCCCGACAACAGGTCAACGTCGAACATCTCTGCAATCTCAAGCAGGTGCTTGATTTCGGTTTCGGTGCCAAACAGGAACAGCAGGTTGCGAATCTCGTCGACCCGAATTGATGCTTCCGGGTTCTTTGCGAAAGGCGCCATCAGCCGCTGCAGTTCCTTGGCACCCACCCAGCGCACGGGAAGAATCACGACGCTGGCACCCGGCCCGACGGCACGGTAGTTGACGCGCGGCGTGGTCGTGCCCTGCACCGCCTCAGCCGCCGGCAGAACACGCCAGAGGTTGCCATCTTTCAGGAGCATGAACCCAACGCTGCGCAGCAAGGCGTCGAGCACGGGGATCAGCTCGTTGCGCGCTAGTCCTTTGGGGGTGCGGATCGTCACCGTGCCCGTCACCCTCGGATCGACGATGACGTTCTCCTGCAACGTATCGACGATGACGTTCTTCACCAGTTCGCGAACGTCACCGTTCTCGAGATTGAGGCTGAGTGTCGGCCCCTTCTCGGCTTCCGCAGCGGGCGGTCGGCGCATGATCTGACGATTGACGAAATCGCCCGTCCCCAACGAAACGAACGGAGCCGTAGCCGCCTTCTTGGTGGCTTCAGCCAACTTCTCCGCCGAGTCAGTGGACTCTGCGCCAACGAGCTTGGGCTGGCTGGCAGCCACACGTGGCGTGAGTTGTGAAACACCGTTCTCCGACGACTTCACCGGGCTCTGCGTGCACGCAGTGAGGCTAACGGTGGCAGCAAAAGCAGCCAATACAAATCGTGCGTTGGGCATCTGCAAGCTCCGGAGCGTAGCGAAGTATGTCGAATCGCTCTTATGTGTGTTCATCATTCGATCAGTAGCGGCATCATTGGCCAAAGCGCGCGCGGCGCCGAGCCTCGATAAAGGCGTCGGCGTTCGCAGGCGTGTACGGTTGGCCATTCGGCAACGGGGCATTGGAAATTAGCGCGTTTCTATCCGTCGTGGGCGCCGCCGCAGTCGCCGGAGCCGCAACGACGCCCGGTGTAGGCGCCTGACCGGGCAGCGGCACGGCGTTGCCCACGGGTCGAGACGCGACGGCGGCCGCCGGTGTGGGCGGGGTGGCCGCCGCGACGGGCGGCGGCGCAGGCGGAGCGACTGGGGCCGGCGGCGCAGGTACCTTCCCCGAAGCAGTAAATTTGGGCAAATCCACGACATCCGTCTCGTTTTGAAACACGAGAACGACCTGCGCCGAGTCGATTTTTTTGACCGTCAGTTCCTGCAGCTTGTCGCCCTCGCGAACGCTCTGCACGCGATTGCTGGCGACTTCGCGCAGCTGTGCTACACGCGTCTTGCCGAAATCGGTCACGCCAACCAGTTGATACAGGCCGCGCCGAATCTGCGGCTTGGGCGGCTCGGTCGCCGCCTGAATGATTTGAGTTGGCGCAGGTTTGCGTGTTGGATTAAGCAGCGGCTTGTCGACGATTTGGGAATAGGTCGACGCCTCGGACGATAGTTTGAAGTCCGGCAATACCGTAGCCATCTCGTGCTTACCGGTTGGTGTACGCACAGTCGCTGGACTGCCGTTGAACAGCGCCGAACCCCAATCCGTCTCATAGCCTAGCGCCGCCATGAGCGCGAGCGCGAGCACGATCAATGCATTGCGAAGACTTATCAGGCGCGTCATGACTTGCTCCCCGCTGCCGCCGGGCGCGCGACGCGAGGCGCGTCTTTCGGGCCGTACGCCTGAATTTCGACTTGCGCGGTTACCTCCGGCTCCTGATTCGGCGCGGGTTTGAAGCCGCGCGGCACCGTGGCACGCAACGTCACGTTTTCAAGGAAGAGATACGGCATCGCGGTTTCAAGCGCGTAGAGCGTCTTCTGCAGCGCCGCCGGAGTTGCGTTGAAACCCACGACCAGCGTGTACAGCCGGAAACCCGCATCGTCTTTGACCGTTACGGGCTGGATGGACGTCAGGCGCGAGCCATTGCTTTCGAGCACCGGGCGCACCATGTCGGTCAGCTCAGCACTGCCCAGATTGGGCGCGGAATTCTTGAGAAAAAACCGGGTTGCCTCGCGTGCTTTCAGCACATCGAGCGCGCGCTGATGATCATTCTTGAGCACCGCAACACGCCGGTAACGCTCGATGCGCTCACGCTGCTCCATCAACGCGGTGTCGTAATGGCGATACAACAGATACGCGGGAATGGCGACCGCAGCGACCACGGCCAGCACCGACAACAACACCAGCACAATCGCCAGCAAACGTCCCTTCACGCCGGTCGGCAGCGTCATGGCTTTTTCTCCGGGAGCGAAGTCGTTGCGGGCGTCACTGACGGTGGCGTGCTGACGCCCCCTCCTGAATTCGGGATCGGCGTGGCGGTCGGTGCCGGGGCAGGCTTGCGCGCATCGCCAGGCGGTTGCACCGCCGGAGGTGGCGTGTGGCCGCTCGTCGGAGGCGTCATCGACGCGCTACCCGGCGGCGTGGCACCGGCCACAGGCGGGGCGCTGCCGGTCGGATTTGGGTTCGCCGTCGCCGTGGTGGGGGCCCCCGTCGTTGCTGGCGCCTTGGGTGCTGCGGGGGCCCCGGCGGCAGGAGCCGGTGCGACCTGCACTGTGGTCACCGCGGCAGCGTCCGACAGCTGCAATGGCTTGGGTAAATCGGCGACGATCAACTCGCCCGCGATGTGAAAGCGCTCTGCGGTCGGCGCCACTCGCGTCATCGTCGCCTTGAATGTTGGGTCCTTGATCAGCGGCGATTCCTGCACCAGCTGCAGAATCTTGCCACCGCTACCGGTTTCGCCCTGAATGATGACTTCCTTGCTTTTCTGGTTGGGCACCGGTTTGACTTCCAGCGTCTGTGCCCAGGTGTCTTCTGGCAACCGTTTGCTCAGGTCATCGAGCAGTTGCACAACCAGCGGCGCGCCATGCTTGCGCGCAAGCGGGAGGTTGTATTCCCCAATCTGCCGCTCGAGCTGCCGCTGCAGCACACTGGCGGTTTCGGCGTCCCGCTTTGCGGTCGCTTCGACGGGTTGCAGCGCAATGATTTCCTGACGCATTTCCCACAGCGGCCATGCCACGACGGCGAGCGCGAGCCCCGCGCAGAGCGCCATCAACGCCGGATTCACCCACCCGTATCGCGGACCGGTTGCCTCGTCGACACGACGAGAAGACGCCAGCAAATTAAGCCCGGTGTCGATGTCTTCTGGAGCGAGCACCACCCGATCCACCGTCAAGTTGCGTTTGGTGGCCAGCTCCAGCATCGGGGCCACGCGCGACTTCGGCACAGCGACCAACTCCGCCGTGAGCGTGCCCGCCTGGGTATCACGCTGCCTGACCCGAATGTCGTAGTACACATCGTTGGCCCGCAGGGGCGTGAGGCGATCGACTTCGTAGCCGAGCACCTGCTGCAGCTGCGGCTCAACATTCAGCGGCAACACGACGCTACGACGAAAGCCATTACTTTCCCCGACCACCAGCGCAACCGGTCCACCGGACTGCGCGAGCGACGATTGCAAATAGGGTTTGTTATCGGTGATGGCTGCGCCGCGCGCCCAGACGTGATCATTCGCGCCAGACCACATGGCGGGACGCTGCGATTGCGTCAACGCGTTGCGGAGCCCGGCCGGTACACATTCCCACAGATGTTGCTTCCACCAGTGAAGGAACTGTGTTGCACTCTGTCCGAGCGTCGCGGAGGCGTTGGGCAGATCAGCCACGGGTTGCTCCGGGCATCGCGCCGTTTGCATCCGTCTCGGGACGAGCCCCGCCCTGTGCATCGGCGGGCAACCCGCGTTGCCAGAGGAAGTATTGCGGTCGGCCGCGCTGCGCGCCGCTGGTGCGAATGCTTGCCTCGCGCGAGGCGCGGATGCCCGTCGCAGTGATGACATCGGCGCGAATCCGCGTGGCGGTCAGGCCCGTGGCGAAGTACGGGTTGCTGAACGGCAGCGGCGGCACAGTGAGGCCATCACGCAATGCCTGATCGCGCTGCTCGATCCAGGTGGCGGCAACCCCGGCATCAATGCCCGGCAGCGCACTCATCACCATCAGCGACGCCGATTGAGGATCAACGCCAGGCGAGCGCGACTGCACCGTGAAATACGGCGCGACCGCGTTGTACAGTTTCGGAGTCACCCCGAGCACGTTTTGCAGTTCCTCAATAGCCATGAAAAAGTCGTTCGACGGCAACACCTTTTTGCCTGCGGTGCGATAGTCGTCGGCTTCTGCCCCATTCGGTCGCTTCAGATTGTCGGCGTCCGTCCAGTCCTTGATCGCGGCGACAATCGCAGTGGCTTCGTCGTCCGCCGCCCCGCCGCGCAGGAAGACTTGTTTGAGTAGCGCTTCGGCGGCAAAGTTCAAATCGATTTTAGCAGCCTCATTTCGGGCTGAAACGGCAATCTGCATGCCGTTTTCCGCGTATTCGTGCACCACCCCATTGGATTTCCACTGCATCTGCGCAATCTGCGCATCGGGCGACCGCGGTCGGGAGAGTTCGAACACCATGCGTTGCACCGCGCCATCGGCGGCGGCCTGCGCCATTGCCGATTGCACAGTGTTGTCGGTAATTCGCGTGCTCAGACGCTGGTTTTCGCTGAACGACAGCGCCACGATCGACAGAAAAATCACCAGCCCCAGCACCATGATCAGCGCCATCCCCTGCTGCGAGTCGCGCAGGGCAGGACGAGCCGCGTCGCATCGGGAGCTGGGTTTTACACTTCGCTTCGTCATCGCTGCGCCGCCGCGTTGGAAATGATGCAGCGCTGGCGTTGGAAATCGAAGTTGCAGCCGAGTGCCTGCGTCAGTTTGAGCGGGATGATCAGATCGGGCCAGCGCTGGCCGCCGACTTCGGTGACGCGGATGTTGATCAGGTACGGTGTGCGCGCGTTCTCGTCCCAGGCATTGACCCAGGTCCCGGCATCGCGATTGTTCAGTGGGTCGTTACCGGCATCGAAGTACGAAATCGCCAACGATTCAATGTTGTCGGCGAGGATGATCGGCTCGGGCGCGGTGCTCAGATCGGGGACCTGCTTTTGTTCCGGATCAATCGGCTGCCGACGCAGCATGAGCTTGTTGCGCGCCGGGCTGCCATCGCTGGCGACGATGAGCTGCCACCACGTGACCCCCCCCTCGGCGATTTGTGACGTGACCGGCGCGAGATAGGTCATGCGATCGCCGCGGCCATCAAACTTGAGCGGCTGCAGTGCATCGCGGCGCCAGCGCAATGGCAGCATGCCGGCGATGTGTTCGCGCAGAAACGCCTGGGCGCGGGAATATTGCTCGGTACGCTCGACGACGTTGGTCGCCGCGCTCGTCGAGCGCTCGGCGCCACGCACCGTACCCGCCAATACCGCCGCCAGCACCGCCAGCAGGGTGAGCGCTGCCAGCAGTTCGATCAGCGTAAAGCCGCGCTCGCGATGCCGGACGCTCCGCCGAGTCGAATCGGTCGCGGGCATCACGGGGTTTGCCTCGGCACGGCCACCAGCGTGGAAAGTTCAACCGCGCGCGAACGCCCGGTGCCGTTCTGTGGCGCGCCGGCGTCGACCGCCACCACGCGCGCCACGACGCGCTTCAGTTCCAGCGGCGGCCTGACCAACCCGCCATCGGCTTCGTCCACCGGCTCAGGTGTGATCGAGAGCATCCAGTTGAGCTGGCCGTCCGGGGTCAGACCGGATTCGACACCGTCGCTCGCGGTCTTCTCGACGCCGACGCCCGCCAGCAGCGACTGCGCGAGCGCGGTCGCACGCGTGTATTCGCTGGTGGCGCCCGCTGCGCGAACGCCGCCGGCAAACACCTCTGCCAGTGCCGACAGGCAGAGCGCAGCGATGATCACCGCGACGATCACTTCAAGCAGGGTGAAGCCGTCGCTTCGCCGCGGCGCTGCGATGGGGCCGATCATGCGTCGTCAATGCTGACGTGCCCCGTCAGCCAGTTGATATCAACACGGTAGGCTCGGTCTTTCACCTTGAGCGTGACGCGTCCGCCCGTGGAGCCGCCGTCCGCATAGAAGCGCACGAAGGCGCGCTGTTCGTCCACGGTTTCCGCCGCCGTCGTGACGAGCTCGAGCTCCATCGTGGGAGGCCACTTGCCCTGGCGCTTGCCGCCGGGGAGTTGATAGACGTGTTCCTGAAGGTTGAACTCAACGCCGACGTCGGTGCGATTGGCCACGGCCTCGCTGCGCGCATAACGCAGCGTCTGCGCAATGGCGCGCGTCACGGCGCGATGTTCAGCTGAGGATACGCCCGATGACCACAGAGGCGGCGAAATCGCCGTCACCGCCGCAATGATGACGATCACGACGAGGATTTCGAGCAGCGTGAAGCCGCGCACTCGAAGTCTGCGAGACACCCGCCGCATCGCCGAAGTCCGCCCCGTTTCCTAGCCCTTGACGATGTCGGCATTCGGGCCGTCGCCGCCCTCCTTGCCGTCGGCGCCGAGCGACTTGATCTCAAAAGGCGTGTTGTTGGGGCCGGGATTGGTGTATTTGTAATCGTTACCCCACGGATCCTTGATGTTGTCTTTCTTGAAGTACGGGCCATTCCAGTTCGGCACGTTGCCCGGGTTCTTGATCAGCGCTTCGAGTCCCTCTTGCGCCGCCGGGTAGCGGCCCGTTTCGAGTTTGAACAGATCAAGCGCCTGAACGATCTGCCCCATTTCCGTCTTGGCGACGCCGGCCTTGGCGCTTTCGGTCTGACCAAGGAAGCGCCCGCCGACCGTCGCCGCCAGCACGCCGATGATGATGATCACCGCGAGCAGTTCCATCAGGGTGAAGCCGCGTTGCTGCGGACGGCGGGTGTGAGTGCGTGGTTTCATGGTTTTCTCCTGAGTATCTGGGACGATGCCGTGACGCAAACAACTTTTTGCTTGCCGCGACGGCTGGCTGGTCGTTATAGCCCAATTATTTCCAAAGTCGACTCGCCAAAAAAACAGGCTCCAACGACCGCCCGCTGGCCGCTATCGCCAAAAAGCTGAACGTTGATCACCCGCGTACGCCGTGTGACCCGCCATCAGCCGGTAAATTCCGTGAGGCCGAGCAGTGCGCTCATCAGCGCGTAGATGATGCCGCCCACGACGACCGCCAGAGTGAGGATCAGCACCGGCTCAAGCAATCCGAGCGCGCGTTTCAGCGCCGTGTTGACTTCCTGATCGTACACATCGGCCACCTTGACCAGCATGCTGTCCAGCCGCCCGGTCTCCTCGCCTACGGCCACCATGTGCACCGCGAGCTTCGGGTAAAGGCCGGTTTCCATCAGCGGGCGGGCGAAGCCCTGCCCGGCCTTGAGCCGAGTGAGCACGCCATCCAGCGAGCCCGCCAGTGCCCGGTTGTCCACCGTGTCTTTCACGATGGTCAGCGCAGGCAACAGGCTCACGCCGTTGCCGAGCAGTGTGCCGAGTGTGCGGGCAAAACGCGCGACCTCGATCTTGCTGAACAAGTCACCGAGCACCGGGAGCGTCAGCTTGCGGCGGTGCCAGTTAAGCTGCCCTTGCGGCGTGCGCAGGCGACCGCGCACGAGGATCACGATCGCCACCAGACCGATCAGCAGCATCCAGCCGTCGCTGCGCAGCCAGTGCGACAGGGCGAGCAGGTTTTCTGTCGCGGGCGGCAGCGCCTTGCCGAATTGTTTGAAGGTACTCTCGAATTTCGGCACCACGAAAAAGAGCATCGTCAATACGGCAACCACGGCCACCGCCACCAGCACGATGGGATACATCAGCGACGATTGCACGCTGGAGCGCAACTCGGCACTGCGCTCCTGAAATTCCGAGATGCGCGCCAGCACTGGCCCCAGCGTGCCAGATGCTTCGCCGGCGCGAACCATGTTGACGTAGAGCCGGTCGAACAGTTTGGGATGCTCAGCCAGCGCCTGCGACAGTGATTTGCCGCTGCGCACGCGATCACGCAGGTCCTGGAGCAACGCCGCGACTGGCGCCGTATCAGCGAGCCCAACCAGCAGCTCGAAAGCGCGGTCGAGCGGCAACCCGGCGCCGATCAGATTCGCAAGATCGCGCGTGAACGCGACGATTTGTTCGCGCGAAACCTTTTTCGATGCGAACAACCGGCCTAAGGTGCTGGATTTTTTTTCGTGTGAGGCGAACGCCGCCGACGCTGCCGTTTGAATCTTGAGCAGGATGAGGCCCTGCTCACGCACCCGCTCGACGGCCTCGGCTTCGCTCGCTGCTTCTACTTGCGCCGAGACCGCCTCGCCGTTGGCACGAACCGCGTCAAATGCATAGAGCGCCATGCCGTACCTAGCCTTCGCGCGTCGCGCGCAGGACTTCTTCCAGCGTCGTCACGCCGGCGGCGACCTTGCGCAGGCCGTCGTCGTACATCGGCAGCATGCCCTCGCTGATCGCGGCCTGGCGCAGTTCACTGGCATTGGCCTTCTGCATCACGAGGCGGCGGATTGGCTCCGAAATCGGCAGCATTTCCGCAATACACACACGACCGGTGAACCCGGTATTGCCGCAGTGGCTACACCCGACCGGCTTGTACACCACCGGCGTGCGCTCGCTGGTGACGCGATTGAGCCCCATTTCCTTCGCCGTGAGTTCGTCGAGCGTATGCGGTTCGCGACAATGCGTGCAGAGCGTGCGCACCAGACGCTGCGCCAGCACGCCAATCAGCGTGCTGGTCAGCAGGTAGTCGTCCACGCCCATGTCGAGCAGACGGCTCACCGAGGCTGGCGCGTCGTTGGTGTGCAGCGTGGAGAGCACGAGATGGCCCGTCAGCGCGGCTTGAACGGCGATTTCCGCGGTTTCGAGGTCGCGAATTTCACCAATCATGATGATGTCCGGATCTTGCCGGACGATCGAACGCAAGGCGTTGGCGAAGGTGAGGTCAATCTGTGGCTTGACCTGAATCTGGTTGATCCCCGCCATCTGGTATTCGACCGGGTCTTCCACCGTGAGAATCTTCACGTCAGGCTGGTTCAGGCCATCGAGCGCGGTATAGAGCGTGGTCGTCTTGCCGGAGCCAGTTGGGCCGGTGACGAGCAAAATGCCATTGGGCTGCGCGAGCGCATCCTTGAATCGGGCGAGGATGTCGGGCGCAAAGCCAAGCTTCTCGAAATTGAGCTGCACGCCGCCTTTGTCGAGAATACGCATCACCACGCTTTCGCCGTGCATGGTGGGCACGGTCGAGACGCGCAGGTCAATGTCCTTGCCCTGAATGCGCAGGCGGATGCGACCGTCCTGCGGCAGGCGGCGTTCGGCGATGTCCAGATTCGCCATGATCTTGATGCGCGAAATCACGGCCGCAGCGAGACGCTTCGGCGGGGATTCGATCTCGTGCAGGACGCCGTCGATACGGTAGCGCACGATGAGGCGGTTATCAAACGGCTCGACATGGATGTCGGACGCGCGAGCTTCGAGGGCGTTGGTGATCAGCAGGCTGACCAGACGAATCACTGGCGCTTCAGAGGCGAGGTCTTTCAGCGCCTGCACGTCGTCGCCCAGGGCGTCGGCATCGAGGCGCGCCTCAAGATCGCCCTCGGTGAGTTGCGCGACGGCCGTACGGCCGCTGCCGTAGAGCCGCTCGATCGCGGCATCGATGTCGCTACCGATCGCAACGACGCGATGAATCTTGCGGTTGCTGATCAACTCGAACGAGTGCCGCACGAAGTCGTCGGCCGGATCGGCCACCGCTAGCGTGAGCGTCTCTTCGTCTTCTTCCAGTGGCAGCGCCCGCGCATCACGCAGAAAGCGCGCCGAG
Organism: Burkholderiales bacterium; assembly: GCA_016790165.1. Lineage (GTDB taxonomy): Bacteria > Pseudomonadota > Gammaproteobacteria > Burkholderiales > Casimicrobiaceae > Casimicrobium. The sequence continues at coordinate 114,509 of JAEUPL010000001.1, read as the reverse complement.
ATGCGCTCTTCGAGTATCGGGATTTCCGGGAAAGCCGACGGCTCAACGTACGGCAGACCCGCCTGCTCGGCGATGGCCTGGGTGACGTCGCGCGCCGATACGATGCCAAGCGTGGTGAGCAAATTGCCCAGTTTGTCCGGTCGTGCTGAAGCCGCTTGCAGGCGCAACGCGCGATCAAGCTCCGCTTCGTCAATCTTGCCTCGCGCCAACAGGATCGCGCCCAGCTTGAGACGCTGCCCGGACCCGGGTGCCAGCGGCACGGCGCGTGACGCGAGAATCGATGGCGAACTCGATGTGGACTGGCCGGACGATGGTTGACTATGGTCGGCGGACTCCACCGGACTCACCCCGTTTATTCAGTGTTTCCCCAATGTTGGATTCTAATGAGGACGCAGAGTTCAATTCGTTCGCCGTGAAGTGTTTCACCTAAAATCCGGCGGTTTGACTCAATTTGCGCCTCATTCGGCGCTGCGCCTGCGAACCATGAAAAAGTACATGTGCCTCATCTGCGGCTGGATCTACGACGAGGCAGAAGGTTGCCCCGAGGACGGCATCGCCCCAGGCACCAAGTGGGACGACATTCCGATGAACTGGACCTGTCCGGAGTGCGGCGCACGCAAGGACGACTTCGAAATGGCCGAGCTCTAGCAGGTTGCTCGTAGCGACCGGTCAGAACCGAAGATAGTGATCGGCCAGCAGCACCGCAAATAGCGCAGCGAGATACGTGAGCGAAAAGCGGAATACAGCGCGCGATTTGGCATCGCTGTAGTCGCGTCGCAGCTGCCACACCAGTTGCACGAAGCGTAAACCGAGCAGCAGTGCGGCGACGCCGTAGATCAGGCCATTCATGCGAATCGCTACCGGCAGCAGCGAGACCGCGAGCAGTAGCCAGGTGTAGAGCAGCATGTGTAGCAGTGTGAAATCGCGACCGTGCGTGACCGGCAGCATCGGCAGGCCCGATTTCTCGTAGTCTTCCTGGCGGTACAGCGCGAGCGCCCAGAAATGCGGCGGTGTCCACGCGAAGATGATCAAAAACAGAAGCAAAGCTGGAGCGGATACATCGTTGGCCACGGCCGCCCAGCCGAGCACTGGTGGCATCGCACCGGCAGCGCCGCCAATCACGATGTTTTGCGGCGTATTCGGTTTCAGGTACAGCGTGTAGACAAACGCGTAGCCAAAGAAGGTGCCGAGTGTGAGCGCCCAAGTGAGCACGTTGGTGGTGACGATCAACACTGCGCTGCCAAGCGCCCCCAGTAGAAGGGCGAATAGCACGATCTGCATGGTTGACAAGCGTCCCTGCGCCGACGGTCGCCGCTGCGTGCGCTTCATGCGCGCGTCCACCGCAGCTTCCAGCAGGCAATTCATCGCAAAGCTGGCGCCGGCGAGCAGCGCAATCCCGAGGCATCCGCCGATCACGATGGACATCGGCGGAAAACGGGTGTCGACCAGCAACATGCCGATAAACGACGTAAACACTGCGAGCGCCGTCACGCGAGGCTTGGTGACGACCCAGTAGTCACGCCAAGGTGACGATGGGCGGATGGTGGGCATTGCGGGGGGGGTAGGAGCAGACATTCACAACCCTCCGTGCTAGCCAATCCGTGACGCCCGCAGCAAGCGCGACAAGTCCTGATTAAGCCTTTTCGGATCGGGCTGCGATGGCCAGAGCAGAACCTGGTTGCCCAGCGGATCGACCAGCACAATGCCCCGACCGAGTAATGACGACCACGCAGCAGGCAGTCCACCATCCTTCGGCGATACGATGACGGCGTCCGGATGATTCGCAGAAAACCCGGCAGGCGCATTGCCGTTGGTCACCACCATCCGCTGAACGCGTTCACGCTCCTTGCCGAGCATCGTTCGCGCCTGGCGCGTGGCGTAGAGCGTCGCCTCGCAGGCCGCATCACACGGATCAGGCAGCGAGATCACGACGCTCCATTTGGCTGGCAAACCCGGTGCAGCGGAGCCGGTGCTGGACTCGGCTAGCCGCTTTCGCGTCGGGTTACCGTCAAGCGCCGGCAATGGTTGCGTCGGCAGCAGCGTGCCATAGCTCTTTCCGCCCCCAGGTTGAACGATGAAATAGGCCACCCACGCCGAAACAAACGGGGCCGCACAGACCAGCGCTACCAGCGCAATCATTTTGGTGGAAGACTTCAATTCGATTCCTTGGTGTGAGCTCCAGCCTCGCGAGGCGCAGTATGTGGTCGGAAGCTCAGGACGACGAACAGTACAACGGCGAGCCCGGCGAAGGCGTACCACTGCATCTGATAAATCAGGTTCTTCTCGTGATTTGCCCCCGGCGCCGGCCGGCTGCCTCCCACGAAACCCGGGCCCGCTGTTTGCTCAAGCAACCAGGGTCGTAAAGCAACGCCGGTTTGACGGCTAAGTTCGCCGAGGTGTACGTAGTTCAGCAAACGGCCGGGTGCGTTGTCAGCGGTGCCCGGATTGCGTGACATCGGCTGATTGAGACGACCGTCGATGGTGACGACGCCCGGCGGCGCGTCCATGATTGGGAGTTGGGCGCGATTCGCTGGTGCGGCAATCCAGCCGCGATCGACGAGCACGTAGCCGCTTCGTTCAGGGGAATCCGTCGGGCGGTCGGTCTGCGCCGCTTCCAGCGCAAAGACCTGCAGCACGGCTAACCCGGCGTGGCCATCCTGCACCCGATTGTCGAGCAGGTATTGCTGATCCGGCAAAAAACGGCCTCGTACGTTGATGCGACGGTAGCGAAGCGCGTCGGCGTCGCTCACGGCCAACGGCAATTCTTCCGTCATGAGCGGCGGCGCCGCTGTCGCCGCCTGCAGTTGCGCGTGTTGTGCCAAACGCCATCCGGCACGGTCGCCTTGCCAGTTGCCCAATCGAACCGTGATCACAACAAAGACAGCCGTCAACAACGCCGCCCACAGTCTCGGGCGGAATCGTCGGCGCTGCGCACTCGGCGTGGTGTCGGGCATCGTCAATCTGGCTCTTAAAATGCGCGGATGCGCTGGCTTGTCATTCTTTGTCTGATCGCGATCATCGTCTCGATGGCGTCCGCCCTCGTCTTTCTGTTCCGTGATGGGGGACGAGGATCGTCCCGCATGCTGCGCGCTCTGACCATCCGCGTGGCCATCTCGATCGGATTATTCATCTTCCTGATGGCGGCCTACAAATTTGGTCTGATCGGGCCGCAAGGCGTCGGGCGCTAAACCACGCACGCAGCTTACGATCTGCGGCTCACGCAGAAAGCAAAAGCGGCCCGCGGGCCGCTTTGCCATTTGGTTACGTCGCTCTCGGCTACAGCATGTAGACGACAACAAACAAGCCAAGCCAGACGACGTCAACAAAGTGCCAATACCACGCGGCCGCCTCGAAGGCGAAGTGGTGCTGAGCATCAAAGTGGCCGCGCATCGAACGCGCGAGAATGACCGCCAGCATGATGGCGCCGACGGTCACGTGGAAGCCGTGGAAGCCGGTGAGCATGAAGAACGTCGAGCCGAAGATGCCCGTCGACAGCTTGAGGTTGAGCGCGCTATAAGCGTGGATGTATTCGTAGATCTGCAGGCCCAGGAAGACCACCCCGAGTGCGATCGTGGCGGCCAGCCAAGTGATGAGTTTGCTGCGCTTGCCCGCGATCAGTGCGTGATGTGCAATCGTCAGCGTCACCCCCGAGGTGAGCAGCAGTGCGGTGTTAATCGCGGGGATGCCCCACGCGCCCATCGGTGAGAACACTTCTTTCAGGTGCGGCCCCGCGGTCGGCCATGTTCCCGCGAAATCAGGCCACAGCATGGATGTCACGCCGTTCGCCAGATCAGGCACCGAGCGCAAACGGGCATAACCCAAAGCGCCGAAGAACGCGGCGAAGAACATGACTTCCGAGAAGATGAACCAGCTCATGCTCCAGCGGAACGACGTGTCAACGTTCTTGCCGTAAAGGCGGCCTTCGCTTTCGCGCACCACCGCCCCGAACCAACCGAACAACATGACCAGCAGAATGCCGAAGCCCACTGCAAGCACAGGCAAGCCCCACGACAGGCTATTCATGCTGCCGACTGCGCCGAAAGCGAGGGTCAGCAATGCCGCGCTGCCAACGAGCGGCCAATGGGACGGCTGAGGTACGAAATACTTGCCGGGGGTATCGTGGGTAGAAGCGCTCATCTCAAGCTCTCGGGTTAGCAGTACAAGTCAGTCGAAGTAGGCGGTTGCCGCGGAGCGATTCAACTCGCCTGGCGCGGCGTGCCCACCATGTTTGTTTCCAGTTTTCCGGCGGGCGCCTGCGTCGACGGCGTGCCTGCACCGGGCATTTCAAAGAACGTGTAGGACAGCGTGATGGTGCTCACATCACGCGGCAGTTTGGGGTCGATCAGAAAGACGACCGGCATCTGCCGAGTCTCGGACGCCTTGAATGTCTGCGCAGTAAAGCAGAAGCATTCGAGCTTGCGAAAGTGGTCCGCCGCCTCGGTCGGACCGTAACTGGGCACCGCTTGCCCAGTCATTGCCCGTCCGGTGGTGTTGTGCACCTCATAGACCACCGTAGTCAGCTCGCCCGGGTGCACCTCAATGGAGGTCTTCTCCGGTTTGAATGTCCACGGCAGGTTCCTGATATTGGAGTCGAACTCGACCCGCACTTTACGGGAAAGATCAACCTGAGTGTTCTTGACCTGCTCAGGACGCATGAAATCGTTGACCTTCGCAACCTCGCAAATCTTCTTGTAGATCGGCACCAGCGCGAAACCAAACGCAAACATGATGGCCGTGAAGACTGCCAGTTTGCCCAGCATCTGCTTGTTGGCAAAAGAGATGAGCCGTGACAGCGCCATGATTCAGGCAACCCGGGCGTACCAGACCGAAAGCGCAATGCCAATCGCCAGCGCGAGAAGCACCCATCCGGTACGGGCGTTTCGTCGGCGCAGGCTGACGGCGTCGGTGCCTGCCACGGGGTGCAACCCTGACATATCTTACTTGACGACCGGTGGCGTCTCAAACGTGTGGTATGGGGCAGGCGACGGGACCGTCCATTCCAGACCTTCAGCGCCATCCCAGGGTTTGGCCGGCGCGCGAACGCCACTCTTGCCAGCGATCATGCGGATGACGATGTAGAGGAAGAAGATCTGCGCCGTGCCGAACGCAAACGCACCGATCGACGACACGGCATTCCAGTCGGCAAACTGCAGGTTGTAGTCCGGAATACGACGCGGCATCCCGGCGAGTCCAAGGAAATGCTGCGGGAAGAAGGTCACGTTGAAGGCAATCAGCGACCACCAGAAGTGAATCTTGCCAAGCTTCTCGTCGTACATCCAGCCGGTCCATTTCGGGCCCCAGTAGTACACGGCCGCGAACGCGGAGAACAGTGCGCCAGCCACCATGACGTAGTGGAAGTGCGCCACGACGTAGTAGGTGTCGTGCAGTTGGATATCGACTGGCGTGAGCGAAAGCACCAGCCCGGTGAATCCGCCCATCGTGAACAGGAACAGGAAACCAAGGCAGAACAGCATCGGCGTTTCCAGCGTGATCGAGCCGCGCCACATGGTTGCAAGCCAGTTGAAAACTTTCACACCCGTCGGAACGGCGATGAGCATGGTGGCAAACATGAAGTACATCTGCCCGGCCAGCGGCATTCCGGTGGTGTACATGTGGTGCGCCCAGACGATGAACGACAGGATCGCGATGGATGCCGTGGCGTAGACCATCGAGTGATAGCCGAACAACGGTTTGCGGCTGAACGCGGGGAGAATCTGCGAGACCACGCCGAACGCGGGCAGTGCAATGATGTACACCTCAGGGTGACCGAAGAACCAGAAAATATGCTGGTACATCACCGGGTCGCCGCCGCCGGCAGCATTGAAGAACGTTGTGCCGAAATGACGGTCGGTCAGGATCATCGTCACCGCGCCCGCAAGCACCGGCATCGTTGCAATCAGCAGGAAGGCGGTGATCAACCACGTCCACGCAAACATCGGCATCTTCATCAGCGTCATGCCGGGCGCGCGCATGTTGAGAATCGTCGTGATGATGTTGATGGAGCCCATGATGGATGAAGCGCCCAGAATGTGCACGGCGAAGATCGTCAGATCCATCCCGATGCCTTGCTGTACGGTCAGCGGCGGATACATCGTCCAGCCCGCAGCCACGGAGCCGCCCGGAACAAACATCGACGTCACCAACAAAATTGCCGCAGGTGGCAACAGCCAGAACGACCAGTTGTTCATCCGCGCAAAGGCCATGTCCGGCGCGCCAAGCTGCAGCGGCAGCATCCAGTTGGCGAAACCAACGAACGCCGGCATGATCGCGCCGAACACCATAATCAGGCCGTGCAGCGACGTCATCTGGTTGAAGAACTCCGGATTGACGACCTGCAAGCCCGGCTGAAACAACTCGGCGCGAATAATCAGCGCCATGATGCCGCCCACGATGAACATCGTGAAACTGAACCACAGGTACATTGAACCGATGTCCTTGTGGTTGGTAGTGGTCAGCCAGCGCTTGATACCGGTGGGATGATGATCGTGTTGATCGTCGTGGCCGTGACCGCCATGTACCGCGTCGTGGGGAATGCTTGCCATGATCGCCTGCTCCTGAATCTCTGAATCGCTTCTTATCTTTTGAACGGGGTCGGATCGAGCGGGCTCTTCAAGCGCCGGCGTTGATTTCGACGCGCCGCGCTTCGCGGTTGTCCTTGCCACCTGTTACTTCCGCTGGCGGCTTCATGTTGATCCGCTCGCGCGCGACACCTGCGCTCACCAGCGCGTCGCGAACGGCTTTCGCGCGTTCCTTCGCAAGTTCGAGATTGGCCGCGACGTCACCTGTTTTGTCGGTGTAACCGGTAATTTCAACTTTCGAGTCGGCCTTCCCTTTCAGGAACGCGAGGGCCGCATCAATCGACGCCTTTGCTTCGGCCGGGAGATCTTTCTTGCCGGTCGCAAAGAAGATCTTCTCGGCAAGCGCCGAACTCGCCGGCGCAGTAGCAGGCGCCTGCGCTGGGGCCGCCGTGGCCGTAGCCGCGCCAGCGCTCGCGGGCAACACGCCGCCGTTGCGCGCTTTCGCGAAATCGACCGGCTGCGCAAATTCCGCCGCCTTGTTCGACCAGGTGCTACGAGTGAACGCCATCACGCCGGCCAAATCTTTGTCGCTCAGGTGCTTGAATGCCGCCATCGCGGTGCCGGGTTTGCCATTCAGCAGAATGTTGATCTGGGCGTCTTTCGGACCATTGACGAGCTTCGAGCCGTCGAGCGCGGGGAACGCGCCCGTGCCCTTGCCATTGGCCTGATGACAGCCTTGGCAACCGCCAGCGCCCTCATAAATGGTCTTTCCGTGTGCCACCAATTCGTCGCGACTATAGGTCTTGGTGTCGACAACCGCGGCGGCCACTTTGCCGACGCCCGCCTTGTCCTTCTGAGTGGCGACCCACTTGTCGTAGTCGGCTTGCGTCTTGACTTCAACGACGATCGGCATGTAGCCATGCTCTTTGCCGCACAGCTCGGCGCAGTTGCCGCGGTAAACGCCCGGGCGATCGGCACGGAACCAGGTATCACGAATGAAGCCCGGAACGGCGTCCTGCTTGACGCCCAGCGCGGGCACCCACCACGCATGAATCACGTCGTTCGCAGTCAACAAAAGACGAACCTTCTTGCCCACGGGCACAACGAGCGGGTTGTCGACCTCAAGCAGATAGTTTTCGCCCTTGGTTTCGGCGTTCTTGATCTGTGCCAGCGGGGTGGAAAGATTCGAAACGAAGCCAAAGCCGTCGTTGATGTAGTCGTAGCCCCACTTCCACTGGTAACCGGTGACCTTGACCGTGATGTCAGACGCGGAAGTATCCCGGGCGTGCAACAGCGCTTTGGTCGCGGGGAACGCCATGCCGAGCAAAATGAAGAACGGGATGATCGTCCACACCGCCTCAACGGTCGCGCTCTCGTGGAATTGCGCCGCCTTGTGCCCCTTGCTCTTGCGATGTGCGTAGAGCGAATAAAACATGACGCCAAACACGCCGACAAAGATGATGGCGCAAATCACTGTAATCAGGGTGTGGACGTCGTACACCTCGGCAGCAACCGCCGATGCGGGCGTCTGCAGGTTCAGCTTCCAGTCGGCTGATGCGTACAAGGGCAACAAGGCTAACGATGCCGTCGCTGCCCGCAACACACGGGTCGACAACGCGGAAGCGCCCGAGCGCCAACTATTGCTTGCAGAGTTCACAGATTTCATCCCGATTCGCACGACTATCCCCAACCGGCGCACTCGGCAGACGGCCCGAGAACGCGATGTTCAATTCGTCAGTCGGCGTCATCGCCTCGATCGAGCGCTGCCCGGAAATCCCCCTCCAAGCAGCCTTCGGGCAACACGCCAATCCCCCTCCCGGCGTGCGACAGTTGCCCACAGGCAAGCTCACACCGCGCCGGAAAACCGTGGAAGTTTAGCAAATTGACCCGGTTATTTGATCTGGAACAAACAATCGAGCCAGCGCGCACGACGCGATGCGACTGAACGCCGAGTCCGCCCGGCTCGTGAGAATGACGGGCACCTTCGCCCCCTGGACGATGCCGGCACATTCGCCGCCGGCGAGGTAAATCAGGCTCTTGTAAAAGATATTTCCCGCGTTCAAGTCCGGCACCAAGAGCAGGTCGGGCTGTCCTGCGACCGTTGACTGCAGTCCTTTGGCGCGCGCGGCCTGCTCGGAGATCGCATTGTCCAAACCAAACGGGCCTTCCACCAGCGCATCACCAAAATGCCCCGCCTGCCCAAGCCGGACCAGCTCAGCGGCATCAAGCGTCGCCGGAATCGACGGATTCACGGTTTCGATCGCCGCGAGCACCGCCACTTTGGGCGCGGTCACACCGATACGGCGCAGCAGCTCGCAGCCATTGCGGAGTGCATCCGACTTGGTCTTCAGGTCAGGAGCGATGTTGACCACCGCATCGGTCACACCCAGCAGTTTCTGGTATCGCGGCACGTCAAAAACAAAGGTATGTGTGATGCGCCCACTTTGTCGCAAGCCACCGTCACGAGCGAGCACAGCGCCGAGCAGTTCGTCAGAGTGCAGGCTCCCTTTCATCAATGCCTGCACAAGCCCGCTGGCAGCGTCAGTCACCGCACGCTCCGCCGCGGCAACTGGCGCATCACCACAATCGATGACAGCGCCGGGCACCTCGATGCGATTCGCCGTCGCCAGCGCGCGGATGCGCTCTGCGGGCCCGTAGAACCTGGCTTCAGCAAGACCCAAACGCACCGCATCAACCGCCGCCTGCAGCGCCACCGCTTCGCAGGGATAGACCACCGCTGTGGGTAGCGGGCGCAAGGATCGCGCGCGCCGGACCATGGCGCTCAGACGCGGCGCATGGGCGGCAACCCCTGCGGCCTCCGGCACGTCCAACGGGCCGGCTAGCGACTCACCAATCGAGGGTTTGTCCAATCTGCTCCGCCGCCTCCTTCAACGCCGGCAAAAATTCTTCGGCCTGTGCCACGTTCATGCGCGCTACCGGCGCGTGCACGGCCACGGCGGACACCACGCGCTCCTGATCATTGAGCACCGGCACCGCGAGGCAACAAATTCCCATCAGGTATTCCTCGTTGTCCACGGCATATCCACTGCGGCGAATACGCGTAAATTCCGCTTCGAGCTGACGCAACGAGGTGAGCGTGTTCTTGGTGTGGCCGATCAACGGCGCACTCGTCAGCAAACGGTCACGCATCCGCTTCGGGGCGTAGGCGAGGAACAGTTTGCCGCTGGCGCTCGCATACAGCGGAACTTTGGACCCGGCGTGCAGGTTGATGCGCAGCGGCCAGGATGATTCCACGCGGTCGAGGTACATCACGTAGTGGCCGTTGGGAATCGTGAGGTTGCAGGTTTCACCGACCTTCTCTACCAATTCCTCAAGAATGGCGCGCCGCGCCGACCGGTGCGGTGAGTGCAGCAACACATTCGCCGCCAGGTTGGCGAGCCGCTCACCGGGCACGTAGCGCTTGGCATCAGGCTCCCGCAGTAGCATGCCAGCCTCTTCCAGCGTCGTCAGAATGCGAAACACCGTGGGCTTCGGCAAATTGACGGCTTGCATGATTTCAGTCAGGCTGACCGAGCGCTCGCTGTTGGCAACGAACTCCATGACCGAGAGCGACCGCAGCGCTGCCGACCCCGCTTCCCGGCTTTCCCGGTGACTGTCATCCTGCTCGTCCATCATCTTATGTTCCTAACTTATTTTGCAGGGCCATTATGCCCAAGTCGACGGAAAACTCGAAAAATGAAACGGAGCGATTCATTTTTTTGAGTTCAACCTGTTCATCGTCAGGATCGCTGCGCACACTTCGTCCATCGGATCGGTGCAATCCGGTGGGCGCGAACGAGGTCGTGCGCAGCACCGGTGGCACTGGTTCTCTCTGTGTCCCTTCATGATCGACAGGTGCGATATGGCAACTCAGGCCAAAACAAAGACAACGCCAAAGGCAACGGCAAAGGTCAAGGTGGACCGCCGCGTTACCCAGGGCAAGACGCGCATGACGCCGTCAGAAGCCTTCGTCGAAACGCTAGTCGCGCAGGGCGTGACGGACGTGTTCGGTATCGTGGGCTCAGCCTACATGGACGCGCTTGATCTGTTCCCGAGCGCGGGTATCCGCTTTATCTCGGTGGCGCACGAGCAAGGCGCCGGGCACATGGCCGACGGCTATTCGCGCGTGTCTGGCCGCCACGGCGTCTGCATCGCACAGAATGGCCCGGGCATCACCAACTTTGTGACGGCGACGGCTGCCGCATACTGGGCGCACTCCCCCGTGGTGGTCATCACGCCTGAGACCGGTTCGATGACGCTCGGCCTCGGCGGCTTCCAGGAGACCGAGCAACTGCCGATCTTCTCCAAGATTACCAAGTTCCAGTCGCATGTAAACAACAAACTGCGCATGGCGGAGTTGACCGCGCGCGCCTTTGACCGTGCCCACATTGAGCTCGGGCCGACGCAACTCAATATTCCGCGCGACTATTTCTACGGCGACGGTGACTATGAAATCCCGTCCCCCATCGTGGTGGAGCGCGGCGCGGGTGGCGAAAAGGCGCTGGACGACGCGGCCGAGTTGCTGTCGAAGGCGAAGTTTCCGGTGATTCTCGCCGGCGGTGGCGTGATCATGGCCAATGGCACCGACGCCGCCGTGAAGCTCGCCGAACTCCTCGACGCGCCGGTCTGCAATAGCTATCTGCACAACGACAGTTTCCCTGCGGCGCATCGCCTCTGGTGCGGTCCGCTCGGCTACCAAGGCTCCAAGGCCGCGATGAAGCTGATCAGCAAGGCCGACGTGGTGCTGGCGCTCGGCACCCGCCTCGGCCCGTTCGGCACACTGCCGCAGCATGGCCTCGATTACTGGCCGAAGAACGCCAAGATCATCCAGATTGACGCCGACGCCAAAATGCTGGGCCTGGTAAAGAAGATCTCCGTTGGCATCTGCGGCGACGCGCGTGCGTCGGCGCTGGCACTGGCGGCACGCTTGAAGGGAAAATCGCTGGCCTGCCACGCCAATCGCGACGCGCGGCTTAACACCATCGCCAAAGAGAAAAAGGCGTGGGAGAAAGAGCTTGACAGCTGGACTCACGAGCGCGACGCTTATTCGCTGGAAGTGTCGGCGGCGTCCCGATTCATGCACCCGCGGCAGATGCTGCGCGAGCTCGAGAAGGCGATGCCGGCCCGCGCGATGGTCTCTACCGATATCGGCAACATCTGCTCGGTATCCAACAGTTATCTGCGCTTTAACGAGCCTCGTTCCATGTTCGCCGCCATGAGCTTTGGCAATTGCGGTTACGCCTTCCCGACCATCATCGGCGCCAAACTCGCCGCGCCGGACCGGCCTGCGGTTGCGTACGTGGGCGACGGCGCGTGGGGCATCAGCTTCAACGAGGTGCAAACCTGTGTTCGCGAGAACATTCCGGTGACCGCCGTGGTGTTCAACAACGGGCAGTGGGGCGCGGAGAAGAAAAACCATGTGGATTTCTACAACCGTCGATACCTTGGCGTGGCGCTCGACAACCAGCCGCATTGGGCCAACGTGGCCATTGCAATGGGTGCCGAAGGCTTGCGCATCGACCAGCTGGCTGATGTCGGCCCGGCGCTGCGTGACGCCTGCGAAGCGCAGAAGCGGGGCAAGACCACGGTCATTGAGGTCATGGTGACCAAGGAGCTGGGTGACCCCTTCCGCCGCGATGCGCTGGCGCTACCGACGCGCTTCCTGCCGAAGTACAAGCACACCGAAATCAAGCGCTAGCACCACGCAGCGCAGCAAGGGATTGCGCCAATGCGCGCGCAATCCCCGTCGGCTAGTATCGAGGGGAAGGCGTTGTCGCCGTTTGATCCTCGCGGCTCATGCTGCCCCACAGTCACAATGCCGCTTCACACCTCAGGAGGTTGTTGTGTTTCGATTGATGCAAGTTGCTCGTTCACTTTCCGCCGTGTTGGCGGGTGCCGCGTTGATTACCGCCGCAGTGGCACCGGCCGCCCACGCCCAGAGTTGGCCGAACAAGCCGGTGCGGCTGATCAACCCCTTCCCAGCTGGTGGGGGCACCGACACCTTCGCGCGACCACTCTCTGCCCAACTCACCAAACAGACTGGCCAGCAGTTCATCATCGAGAACATCGGCGGCGCGGGCGGCACGGTCGGCGCCGCGCAGGCGGCGCGAGCGCCAGCGGACGGCTACACCTTCCTCGTCGGCGCGGTGCATCACACCATTGCGCCGTCGATCTACCCGAAATTGGCCTACGACATCGAGAAGGACTTCGTCCCAGTCACGCTGCTGGCCATCATGCCGTTTGTCATCGCTGCGCAGCCGACCAAGCTGCCCAACGTAAAGACGGTGAAGGACCTGGTCGACTACGCGAAGGCCAACCCCGGCAAGCTCAACTTTGGCTCGCCGGGATCAGGCACGTCGCAGCACCTCACGGGTGAACTTTTCAAGATCAATAACGGCGTTAACCTGATCCACGTGCCCTATAAGGGGATGGGCCCGGCGATGCAGGACTTTTTGGGCGGATCGCTCGACGTTCTGATTGACGGCATGAGCGCCACAGCCGCCCAGATTCGCGCCGGCAAGGCGCGTCCGCTGGGTCTCATGGCACCGAAGCGTTCGGCACAGTACCCCGATATTCCGACGCTTGCCGAACAAGGCTTCGCCAATAGTGAGGTATCACAGTGGTACGGCGTGTGGGCGCTGAAAGGTACACCGCCCGAGATCGTGGACGCGATGTACCGCGAAATCGTCAAGGCGCTGGCTGACCCGGCGATCAAGCAGAACTGGGCAAACGCCTCCGCCGACGCCGGCGGTATGCCTCCGGCGGAGTTCAACGCGTTCATCAAAGCCGAGATGGAACGCTGGGCCAAGGTGGCTAAGGCGTCCGGCGCGAAAGTGGACAACTAGACCGCGATGCGATCTGCCGAAGCCGAGACCATCGCTGGTCTCGTGGCAAAAGCGCGCGCCGCGCAGGTGATCGCGGACCGCTACGATCAGACAGGCGCTGACCGCCTGGTCGCCGCTGCGGCGTGGGCAATCATGGAGCCCGCTCGCAACCGCGCATTGGCGGAGCTCGCGGTGCACGACACCGGTCTCGGCAACGTACCCGACAAGATCCAGAAGAACCATCGCAAGACGCTCGGTCTGATCCGCGATCTGCATGGCGCGCGCTCGGTCGGCGTGATCAACGAAGACGCCGCACTCGGCATCACCGAAATCGCCCGCCCGGCCGGCGTGGTCGGGGCCATTACGCCCTCAACCAACCCAGGGGCGACGCCGGCGAACATGATCATCAACGCGATGAAGGGCCGCAACGCCATCATTCTCGCTCCGTCGCCAAAAGGTTATTCCACGGCTGCGCTCCTGCTCAGCTATGTGCACGAGGAATTCGACCGGATCGGTGCGCCGCGTGACCTGGTGCAACTGCTGCCGGCGCCAGTCAACAAGGCGTTAACCAACGAACTGCTGAAGCAGGTTGATCTGGTCGTCGCCACCGGGTCGCAGGCCAATATCAAGGCCGCCTATTCGAGCGGCACACCCGCGTTCGGTGTCGGTGCCGGCAACGTGTCGGTGATCGTCGACCGCAGCGCCGATCTCACGGGGGCCGCCAAGCGCATCGTGCGCTCGAAAACCTTCGACAACGCGACCAGTTGCTCCAGCGAGAACAGCGCGGTGATTGATGCGGCCGTTTATGAGGCGATGCTCGCGGCACTTGCGGCGCAAGGTTGCGTGCTGCTCGACGCTGCAGAGAAGGCCCAACTGCAAGCGGTGCTGTTCCCGGCAGGCAAACTCTCCGCAGACCTCACAGCCAAATCGGCGGGAGAGATTGCGCGCGCGGCCGGCATTGATCGTGCGGCGACCGCCCATGTGCTGATGGTCGAGGAAACGGGCGTCGGCCCGGATTTCCCGTTTTCTGGAGAGAAACTCTCGCCGGTACTCGCCGTGTACCGAGCCGCCGATTTCGACGCGGCGGCGGCGCAGGTGGCCACGATCTACGCCTACCAGGGGGCTGGTCATTCGGTCGGGCTGCACGCTGCGCCCGGCGCAGCGGATGCGCTGGCCATGAGGCTGGGCCTCGCACTGCCGGTCGCGCGCGTCATCGTCAATCAGGCGCACTGCATCGCCACCGGGGGCAGTTTCGACAATGGGCTGCCGTTTTCGCTGTCGATGGGCTGCGGCACCTGGGGTGGCAACAGCTTCTCCGAGAACCTGGGCTACCGGCATTTCCTGAACATCACCCGCATCGCCCGGCCGATTGCACCGCGCGAAGCCGACGTTGAACGCTTGCTCGGTGACTATCTTGCACAATCGGGTCGGCGTTCAACAGCTTTTTAGTTCTAACCACCAGCCGGCGGCCACTGCAAGCGGTTTTTCCCAACTGTCGAGATAATGCATTTTCTAGCGCTGATGGCTGTCTTCCGGTGGTTCTCGGCAAAAAGCTGTACTCGCAACCTTCCCGTTCGCAACGCATGACGTCCGCGCCACCGAATTCCATCGTCACCGCATCCACGCCGACCGGCGCGTCGCTCGCCGATGTCTTTGCGGCGCATGTCGCCCAGCAGCCAGACGCTCCGCTCCTGCTCGCGCCAGAAACCGGCCACCGCCACGTTTACGCTGCGCTTGAGCGCGACGTCGCGGCGCTGGACACCTTCCTCACCGCGCGCGGCGTGGGTGCGGGCGGGCATGTCGCATTTCTCCTGCCGAACGGGCTCGCCACCACGTCCATCTTTCTCGCGACCATGCTTTGCGCGCGGGTTTCGGTGCCACTCAATTTGCTATCGCAAGCGGCGCAGCTCGCGTATGTGCTCGCACACAGCGCAACGCGACTGGTGTTTGTCTCGCGGGAACACGAGGCGGTGCTGCACGACGCCGTCGCCCGATGCGCTCAACACGGCGCAGGCCCGCTCCCGACAGTGTTGACCGTGGACGTGGATCAACCACTGGCAGCGCAGCTCACGGCGAATGGTGCCGCGCCCGACCAACCCACGCCCCCCGGCGTCCCCGCCGCGCGCTGCACGCCGCGCGGCAGCGAGGCCGCCCTGCTGATGTACACCTCCGGCACGACCGGTCAGCCCAAAGGCGCGCTGCTCACGCATCGAAACCTGCTGCACGCCGCGCGCACGGTGGCGGCGTGGCACAGCCTGACGCCTTCCGACCGTGTGCTCTCCTCGCTGCCTCTGTATCACATCAACGGACAATGCATCGCCACGCTCGCGCCCTTCGTCAGCGGCGGCAGCATCGTCGCGCCGCACCGATTCTCGGCCTCCGCGTGGTGGGGCTGGGTCGACACGTGGCAGCCGACCTGGATCAATGTGGTGCCGACCATCATTGCCTACCTGCTCAACGCCGCAACAGACGGTGAGGCGAGCGAGCCCGCACGGCCGTTCATCCGCTTTGCTCGCTCAGCGTCGGCCCCGCTACCGCCCGATCAGCACCGGGCGTTCGAACGACGCTTCGGCATCGGCGTGATCGAAGCCATGGGGATGACCGAGTGCGCCTCGGTCGTGTTTTGCAACCCGCAGGACGCGGGCCACCGCAAATACGGCACCCCCGGCCTGCCTTGCGGTGTCGATGCGCGCGTGGTAGCCGTCGACAGCGGCGACGTGCTGCCGAACGGCGCCACCGGCGAGCTGCAACTGCGCGGCGACAACGTGATGGCGGGCTACTGGAATGCGCCCGAGAAGACCGCGGAGGCGCTCACCAGCGATGGCTGGTTGCGCACCGGCGACCTCGGGCATCGTGACGGCGACGGCTTTTACTTCGTCACCGGACGCATCAAGGAGCTCATCATCAAGGGGGGCGAAAATATCGCCCCGCGCGAGATTGACGAGGCACTGCTCGCGCACCCCGCTGTGCTCGAGGCGGCCGCCGTCGGCATCCCCGACAAGAACTACGGCCAGGACATCCTCGCCGCCGTGGTACTCAAGCCCGGCGCGTCCGCCGACGAAGCGGCCCTGCGTGAGCACTGCATTGCACAGCTCGGTCGTTACAAAACGCCCGCGGTTTTCCGCTTCGTCGACGAATTGCCGAAAGGTCCGTCGGGCAAGGTGCAGCGGCTGAAGTTGCTGGACATACTGGACAAGTCGCCAGGATAAGCCTGCCGCGCGAATTGAAGCGATGTGCATCGCCGCCTTCCTCTGGTCGCCCGACACGAATGAGCCGTTGTTGCTCGCCGCGAATCGCGACGAGTTCTACGAGCGGCCCACCGAGCGCGCGCACTGGTGGCCAGGGGACGAAGTGCTGGCGGGGCGTGATTTGCGCAGCGGTGGCGCATGGCTGGGCATCTCGCGGCATGGACGGTTCGCGATGATCACCAATATCCGCAATCCGGCACTGAGGCGCGAGAGCGCGCCATCTCGGGGCGAGTTGGTGCGACGATTTGTCGAAGGGACTGACTCAGCACAGGAGTTCATCACATCCGCAGCGAGTGACTCAGATCGTTACGAGGGGTTCAATCTGCTGTGCGGTGAACTGGCCGGCGCCGCGCCCGCGCTGTGGTTCGTCAATTCCCAGGCGCGTATCGCGCAAGCCATCGAGCCCGGCATTCACGGCTTTTCCAATGCGTCGCTCGATACACCGTGGCCAAAGTTGTTGCGGCTCAAGAGCGGGTTCCGGCACGCGCTGGCGGAGCGCGACCCCGGCAAGCGGGGGGACCGCCTGCAGCGCCTGCTGCACAACACGACCCCCACACCCGATGCGCAGTTGCCCAATACCGGGGTGCCGTTCGACGTTGAACGCATGCTTGGCAGCATCTTCATTCGCAGCGGGCACTATGGCACGCGGGCGTCGACGCTACTCAGCGTGCGGGCTGATCACGTCACCATGAGCGAGGCCGGTTTTGGCGTGAACGGCGAGCCACAGGCGCGCGTCGCGTTTACCTTCGGCTTGCAGCACTCGTAGCTCTTGTACGCCCGCGACTTGCAGCGGGGCAGCGACGCACAGAAATCCGGTTGCAAGCGACCGGGCTAAAGCAGCCGCCGCTCAGTAGACCAACGCCGCTGCGTTGAGCAAGCCAACGGCGAGGGAGATGGCTGCGAGAAACGTGGCCTTGGCGACGTGCCCGGCTGGAATATCGTCAGACAGACCGGGCATCAGCATGCGAGCGAACACGAACGCCACGAGTTGCACCACCGTCGCGAGCACCGCGAACAGGCACAGGTCAACCAGATTCACCGCGTTGGCCACCGCGCTGGCAAGCGGCATCGCAAAGCCCAACATGGCGCCGGAGAGCGAGATCGCGGCGGCTGTGTTACCAGCGCGAATCAAGTCGAGCTCTTTGTACGGCGTGACCTTGATGTAGACCCAGGTAAACGCCGCAAGCCACAACAGCGCCACGGCGAAATAAATCAGGAAATCATCGAAGTAGCGAACGGATTCGTTGACGGAGTATTCCATGCGTGATCCTCGGGCGTTTTATTCGTGCGGGATGAAAGTGTGACGTGGTTGCAGTGACGCGTCAGTCGAAATAATGCGGAATGAAGCGTGACGTGTTCATCGTGATTTCAGTGGCATCCTCGCGCAGGCCGATGCCTGCGGGTGAGTCACCAATGATCCAACTACCGATGGTGACGAAGTTACCCTCGAAGCTCGGGATCGGCGTGTAACGCTGATACACGTAGCCCTCTTCGCCATAGGTACCGTCGGCGCGAATGACTTCACCGCCCTTGTAAATTTCAACGTTGGCACCCTCACGTGACAGCAGCGGCTTCTTCACGTAGTCGCCAAGCACCTTGTGGCGCTGGAAGCTCGCCTCCAGGAGCAGCGGATGGTTGGGATAAAGTTCCCACAAAATCGGCAGCAGCCCTTTGTTCGCCAACACCATCTTCCACGCCGGCTCGATGATGCGCATGCTGGTCTTGCGGATGTTGTTGCCGAACTCATCCGCCAGCAGCCACTCCCACGGATAGAGCTTGAACAACGTCTCAATGCGCTGGTTGTCCATATCGACAAACGCCAGGTCGCCTTCGCTCCAGCCGATTTCCTCCACTGCAATCCACGGTGCGGCGAGCCCCGCCTGCATCGCCGTATCGCGCAGGTAGTCGAGGTTGCCGCCGTCTTCCTCACTATCGCCAACACAGGTGAAATGCACGTGCCCGTAACCGTGCTCGGCCTTGAGCCACTTCCACTGCTCGATCAGCGCTTCATGCAGGCTGTTGAATTGATCCGCATTCGGACCGAGCTTTGACTTCACGTCCTCAAGCCAATGCCACTGGGCCACGCTGGCCTCGATCAGCGAGGTGGGCGTATCGGCATTGAACTCAAGCAACTTGGGCGGGCCATTGCCATCCCAGGCAAGATCGAAGCGGCCGAACAGCGAAGGGTGATCGTTGTCCCAGCTTTCGCGGATCAGCGCCCATGCCGACTCGGGGATTGCCAGCTCCTTGAAGCGTTCCTTTTCGATGATGTGCTCAGCCGTCGCCATGCACATGTCGTAAAGCTCTTTCGTGGCGTGCTCAAGATCCTCGATCTCGCGCCGCGAGAAGTGGTAGCAGACGCCCTCTTCCCAATAGAGGCCGTCGATCGAATGAAAGCTGAAGCCCGCGTCTTCGCAGCGCTTCTGCCAGTACTCCCGTTGGGCAATGTGTTCGCGTCGCATAGAGCGCGGTCAGCCGCCCGACGAATGCGCGGACGAACTGCCGCCGTGACGCGCGGCCGACGCACCGAAGCCACCGCGAGAAGGCGACGACGAGACGGTGCCGGTCGAGCGCGAACCCGGTCGCGAGGTCGACGTGTAGCCGTAGCTGCCGGAGCGGGAGTAGTAGCGCGGGCCGTAGAAACTGTGCGAACCGCTGGACGAGCGCGCCGCCGGCACTTCTTCGCAGTCACCCGGATTGCCCCAGTCGGCCTTGCAGTCCGCAATGCTGGCGTACACATCGCGGCTGAGCCGATCGTTGTTCTCGAGGTTGCCGCAGCCGGCGAGACTGCCTAGTGTCGCGGTGCCGATCAATACCAGCGTGAGGTGTCGGCTGCTCCAGCGTGACAACGTACCCGGCAACGTGCCATCCCCGCTTCGCTTGCGCTCGTGGAGTGAACCATGCTTTCGGCGCAACGAATCGGCCGCCGGTGGTGCCTCGCCGCGCGAGACGGTAGCGCCCGATACGGGCGCGGGCGCCGTCGGCGCGGTCGGCCCGTCACCGTCGGCGGCGTGAGTGGCTGGTTCGGTGTACAGAGAGCCTCCATCATGCTCGCCACAAGATGATGGGGTTTTACGCGCTCAATTTGACGCTGTCAACGCGCCTGCGCAAGCGACCTGCGTGCGGTATCAGTGCACGGACGCAGGACGCAAAAAACGGATCCGCGTACCGTCGTGCAAGCAAATTTCGCCATCGCCGGTAAGCCGCGCACCTTCAAAATCACGCTGAAGCAGGAGCAACTCCTGATCGTCCCGCGAACCTTCCACCAGCACGTCGTCCGGGCGCGTAAACTCATCCGGCGCATGCAGGTAATCCGCCGAAAAGACGGCGTCATCCACTTGCACAAACAATGCCTCGTTCATCGCTGCGGTCAACGAGTCGAACATCGGGGCCGTCGGGGCCAGCGGGCTGGAAGAGGTCATCGTCTGCATTATCGTCTCCGCAATGAACATTGAGGCGCGATCAGGACTTTCAAGCAACCAACGTGCCCGATGCTCCGCCAGATGACACGATCCCTGCCAGCGACTTGCTGGACAATTCACCATCTACCCGTCTTTGCCGCGAAAAATGATCGATCTCTACTACTGGACCACCCCCAACGGCCACAAGATCACAATGTTCCTTGAGGAGGCAAAGATCAAATATCGCCTCGTACCGGTCAACATCGGCAAGGGCGCGCAGTTCGATCCAGCGTTCCTCAAAGTGGCACCGAACAACCGTATTCCGGCCATCGTGGACCACAAGCCGATGCAAGCGGAACCAACGACGGCGCGCGGCAAACCGGCCGCACCAAGCGAGCCGTTCATGCTCTTTGAAAGTGGCGCTATCCTGCTGTACCTGGCCGACAAGTCGAAGAAGTTCCTCGACCGCAAGTCGCCGTACTGGCGCAAGGAGGCCATTCAGTGGTTGTTCTGGCAGATGGGTGGCCTCGGGCCGATGGCCGGGCAAAACCACCACTTCGGCACCTACGCCCCGGAAAAATTGCCCTACGCCATCGACCGCTACGTGAACGAAACGGCGCGGCTCTACGGCGTGGTGGATCGGCGGTTGGCCGATCGGGAATTCCTCGCAGGCGAGTATTCGATTGCAGATATGGCCTGCTACCCATGGGTCGTGCCGTACGAGCGCCAACAGATGAACCTCGACGATTTCCCTCATCTCAAACGCTGGTTCGAAACCATCAAGGCCCGTCCCGCCACCGTACGCGCCTATCAGATCGCGAAAGACATGAATACCACCCCCGCCGCACAAGCCTCTGACGAAGCGCGTCGGCTGCTGTTCGGTATCCGCAAACCGTGAGTCGCCGCCCGCGTGCCAACCCTGCACGCGCCGTGACGAACGCGACGACGGCGCCGAGAGCCGGTTCAACCACGACCAAAATTTCTCTGCTGCCTCTGGCGGAGATGACGGCCCACCTGCTGCTCGCGCTTGCCACCGCGCTGCCACTGGTTTGGGCCTGGCAATTGCCGCCGCTTCCGGCGTTTTATAGTCAGGTGCTTGCCTGCGCGCTGTGGGCCCTGGCCGTGGCACTGGGCGTCGGCCTCACACATCGCGGGTCGCAGCGGGCGACCCGTCAGCCCGGCGCATTTCCGCCACACTCAAGCGCCGCGAGGGCACTGATTGCACTGTGGGTGCTTTTGCTGGTCGTGGTCACGGTGCACGGTGTGACCGGTCTGTCGCCGTGGTTCGCGGTGTCACCCGTGGCGCTCAATCTGTGGCTCGCCTTGGGCATCAGCGCGACGGTGTTGCTCGGTGACCGTGACGATGTGGCGCGCGGCCTTACGACGTTGCTGTGGGCGGCGCTGGTCGCGGCGTGGATGAACGCGCTGGTCGTTGCGTTGCAAGCGGTGGCGCCGAACTGGACGGACGACGTCTGGATCGCGCGCCCGGAGCTGCTGGTATCGGCAACGGGTGCGGCACCAGCACCGCGGCCGGGTGGCAACCTGCGGCAACCCAACCAACTGGCAACGTTAATGGTGTGGGGCCTGATCGCCGCCGCGCATCTGCTGCGCCATCGCTGGCTTGCGTGGCTGGTGGCGTCGGTGCCGCTCCTGCTGGCGCTCGTCGCGTCGGGCTCGCGCGCTGGCGTGATGAGTCTGTTCGCGGTTGCAGTCGTCGCGGTCGCGCTTGCGCGTTGGCAAAGGCGTGATCCGGAACCCGTGCCGCGCCAACGCACATGGCTGCGCCTGCTGCCCTGGCTCGTCGTGCTGGCGGTCGTCATCGCCGCACTCTGGCAAGTGGCGGCACGCGATACGGCAGACCAATCGTTGGCGCAGCGGATCGCGTTGTGGCGTGAAACCGTCACCTTGATCGGTTTGCATCCCTGGACAGGCGTCGGCTGGTCACAGCTCAATTTCGTCTGGACGCTGACTCCGTTTGCCGCGCGCCCGGCCGACGTGTTCGATCACGCGCATTCACTGCCGCTTCATCTGGCGGTCGAATTGGGACTACCCGTCGCCATCGCCGTGCTCGCACTGACCATCATCGCCTTGACGCGGGTGCCGCGCGCCTTGCGTCAAGCAACGGAACGCGAGCGCACCGCACTGGTCACGGCCATGGCACTACTGCTTGCGATGCTTCTGCACAGCCTGGTGGAATACCCGCTCTGGTTTAGCTACTTTTTTCTGCCGGTGGTGTTCGTGTTCGCCGTCGTGGTGCGGCTGAGCGGATTGACCACGGGCGCTACGACGAGCGCACCGCCAGCCCGGGATTCATCGCCCAGGTGGCACCGCGGCCGGATCGCTTTCGCCGTCCGCGTGAGTGCTGGCGTGGCGTTCGCGGTCACGCTCTGGGCCATCGACGAGTACGGAAAGGCAACTGCCATTCATCGGCCGGGGCTCGATGCCGTTGCGCGCGGGCACGCCGTCATGGCGGCACAGCGCAGTCCGCTCTACGGGCAGTTCGGCGACTACGCAGAGATCATGCTCACCGGCGACGCGGCGCCGCTCGCCCTGTTTGCACGACCGGTGCGACACCTGCTCGATGAGCGTTTGATTGCGGCGTGGGCACGCGCGCTAGCGCGCGAGGGCGAAACGGAGAAGGCCGCTTACGTGGTTGCGCGTGCGCGCGAATTCGCTCCCGACGCGGCGTTCGCAGCGCTGCCCGCAGTCACGGCACCTGCACGCGCTGCGTCGTCGCCGCTTGCAGCGAACGACTTCCGGTAGTTCGCGCACCTACCCGCCGCGCAACGAAACAACGTCAGCGCCGACGGAACAGCAGATCGCGCACTTCGTGGCCGAGCGTGAGCCCGCGGCGTTCGAATTTGGTTTCTGGCCGCCAGGCCGGTCGCGGCGCATAGTCTGTCGCGGTATTGCTCAGCAACGGTTCCGCGCTGAGCACGTCAAGCATCTGTTCGGCGTACGGAACCCAGTCGGTTGCGAGATGCAGATAGCCGCCGGGCGCAAGGCGCGACGCCAGTAATGCCACCAGCGGCGGCTGGACGAGGCGACGCTTGTGATGCCGCTTCTTGTGCCACGGGTCGGGAAAATAGATGTGCACGCCGGCCAGCGATGCCTTGGGGATGCAATGCGTCAATACGTCCACCGCGTCGTGCTGCATCACGCGTACATTGCGCAGGCCCCGCTCGTCCACCAGGTTGCAAAGATTGCCCACGCCCGGCGGGTGAACTTCGATCGCCAGAAAATTGGTGTCGGGCATCGCCGCTGCGATCTCGGCCGTGGTCGCCCCCATGCCAAATCCAATTTCGACCACCGTCGGTGCCGAACGGCCAAAGATCGTTGCGAAATCAAGCGGCGCCGATGTGTAGGCCAGTCCGTGCCGCTGCATGCCTTCAGCGAGCCCGCGCTCCTGCTTCGGTGACATGCGGCCTGCACGCACCACAAAGCTGCGGATCGGCCGCCTCGCTACCTCGTCGTGAGCCGACGCATCGCTGACGCGAGTACGCTCGTCATGCGTCATTCGTCTATCGTCCTGCAACGCAGTGGCTAAGGCAACAACACCGTCCAGCGCGGATCACTCAGTTCGAGATTGATCGACGCATTCTTGCCGTTGTCGGTGAAGTCGACGATCAGACGGCGCGGCGCGCCCCAACTGACGCCCGCGTCACTCCACGGCGTGCGCGGCGCAAAAACACGTTCACGAGCCGGGCCACGGCGTTCGAATCGCCAGATCGCCAGTCGATTCTCACAACCGTCCTTGCAGAAATCGGCCGTCGCAAAGTACCGCCCGTCGCTGTTGAACAGCGGCTCGTTTGGCAACTCGGTACTACTCACCGTGCCTCGATGCACCAGCAGAAAATCTATCCTGTCGGCCTGCGCACGGTACAACACCACCGCGTCCGCCGCGGCGTGATAAGCGTACAAGCTCACGTTCGGCCCAGCTTCTCCTGGCTTATCCTCAAACAGAAACGGCGGCTCGCCAGGCACCGTCACCGCGAGCAGCGAACCGTCGCGCTTGACGATGTCGCGCAGTTTCGGCAGCTGGATCGCCTCGATCTTCTTTCCGCAGTCGGCGGGATCGTGCGTGTTGCTACAGACCTTCGCGAACTGCTCAGCCGACAGCGGCGGCACCGTGGTCTGGGCCGGAGCCGGGTTCGACTGGGCGAACGCGGCGCCAACGTCGAGCGATGTGGCCAACGCAAGCCACACGCGAATCACGCGGTAGGTTTGCGGCGAAGAAAAGAGCGTGCATTTCATGCCGCAAATTTTCGCATGGCGCGTGCCCTCACACGCGCCATGCGGTGCTGCTTTCGCTAACCAATCACCTTGGCGATCTGTGCCTTGAGCGCGCCATCAAGCAGCGCAATCGACTCGTTGAGATGCGCCCGAGTCTCGATCGCGAGCCCGGGTTTCGCCGCGGCCCTGCGCAGTTGCGCAAGCAGGTCGCCGGCAAATTCGCGTTGCAGGCTGCGCGCATCGGCCGGTGCACGTGGGCTCGGCTTGGCGACCGCTTCGGCCATCAGGCGAACGTGCTCGCGCTGCAAGTTGCGACGCATCATACTGATCGGCGCGCCGCTTGCGAGCTCACTCCAGATCGCCTTCTGCAGCGTGGCGTACAGCTCGGGCAGCGCCAGGGACTTCGACGGGTCGTTCAGTTTTTCGGGGGCGACGACGAGGCGCGCGGCGACGCTATCGCGCAGCAGTTGCATGAGCGCCGCGCGCTGCAGACCAAACACCCGACCCGCGACCGATTGATCAATCGGGGCCACCGACGGTACGCCAACATCGTCTTCCCAAACGCTGTCCCAGCGCGCATCGAAATCGGGCGTCAGTTTGCCGAGGAACTCGGGTTTGAACTTGAACGAGTCCACCGCAAACAAGTGCTTCGCGAGGAGATTCAGCGCGCGGCGCTGCTTCTCGGCGTCCACCGGCGTGAGCGGCTGACGGCCACTGCCGGCGACATCGCGCAACACGGTGACACCGCCGACATACTTGGCCGCCAGTTCCGTGACTTGCGCCATGAGATTGAAGCCACGCTGAAAATTGCGGCGCAGTTGTTCGTACTTCGTTCCCGGCGCGAGTTCCCTGGCCTGCACGCGGTCCCAGAGTTCGCGGATGACTGTGAAGCGCTTCTCATAAAAGCCTAGCGGATCGCTCGAGAGATCGCTGCGATTGACTTCAGGGTCAATGCCTTCGAGTATTGCGCCGTAACCCGCATCTTCATCGGTCGCGTACGCCAACGCCGGCTCCAGCGCACGCGACAGCGTCTTCGCCAGCTCCGCCTTCTCGTTTTCCGGAGTCGTTTCCTTGTACCCGTACTCGATGGCCCAGAGGTCGTACGGGCCGACCGTGATCATCGAGTACTGACCCTGACGTTCGTCCTTCGTGGCGATGTTGAGTGCGTTGTAGTCCATCACGGACGCCGAAACCCCAACCTCCGCACCGAACTTCGGATCGCGCAGCTGCTCCGGCGTCACCGCAAGCGACGCCTTGAAGTTGTGGCGCAAGCCGAGCGTATGGCCCACCTCGTGCGCGGTGATGTCCTTCACGGCGTCCATGATCCACGATTCCGCTTCCGGCGAACCGTACTCAAGCTCGCCCCGCGCCACGAGCAGGTCGAGGCCGAACGCGGCCTCGGAGAGCTTCTGGTCGGCATAGGTGCACAGCTCGCCGGAGTTGCGGAACAGGCCGGCGAGTGCGGCGCCCACCGGGCGCGGCGGATCTTCGCTGACGCGTGCGCTGTAGATGCGCGAGATGTCTTCGTTCATCTCGATGTCGGCATCGAGAATTTCGCCGCTGCGCGGATCGACCTTGCTCGGGCCCCGCGCACCGAACTGGATGTTGTTGCCGGCCACCCAGCGAATCGACGCAAAGCGTGTGGCTGAGGTGTCGAAATCATCCTCGTCGCCCTGCTGCTTGACCACGATGGCGTTCTTGAAACCAATCTTCTCGTAGGCCTTGTTCCACTCGAGAATGCCGTCGCTCACCGCCTTGCGATATGCGGTCGGGATGTTCTTGTCGAGCCAGTAGACGATGGGTTGCTTCGGCTCGCTCAGCGCAGCGCCTGGATCCTTCTTCTCCAGGCGCCAGCGATTGATGTAGCGAGTCTTCTGCTCACGCTTGTCGGGATTGGTGAAGTCGTTGATGCCGGTCGTGAAGTAACCCACGCGCGGGTCCGCTTCCCGCGGACGCATCGGGCTGGCAGGCAGCTGAGAGAATCCGTAGTAGTACCCCATGAACAGCGAGCGGACATCCGGCAGCGTGGCGGGGACGCGCGGCGCTGGCGCCGGGCTGGGCACCGGCGACGGCAACGCGAGGCGCGCAAGACGGTAGTGCCCGCGCAC
The DNA here is from genome assembly GCA_016790165.1 of Burkholderiales bacterium. Classification (GTDB taxonomy): domain Bacteria; phylum Pseudomonadota; class Gammaproteobacteria; order Burkholderiales; family Casimicrobiaceae; genus Casimicrobium. Next base: position 88,177 of record JAEUPL010000001.1, on the reverse strand, counting down.
GGCAAAACCGGTTTCCGTGTCGCTGTTGCGAACCTTTTCAATGCTGGAATTCTTGTCATCAAACGCATACGGCTGGCGGAAAGTTTGCTCCAACTGCTGCGCCGCCATCGGAAAATCATTGATGAGCAATGCGTTGGCCTCGACCAGCACGCTCTTGCGCTCCGGGTGCGGTGCACTGACGAGCGGCGCGCTGGCGATCAGGCTGTCGGAAAAACTGCGCTCCACCGCGTGGCGAATCGGGGCATCTTTCGCCGCCCTGTGCGTCATGTTGCGCGCGATGAGCTGCACCCCTTGTGGGCCGAATTTGCGGAAACTGGCGACGTACTGGCCGCGTCCGGCAGCGAGGAACGCACCCATCTGGTTGCCGTACAGTCCGGCATCGCCAATGTTGTGGGTCACGTTCACAGAGAAAAAGAACGGTCGGTCCCACATCGCTTCGGGGATTTCGATCCACACCTTGTCGTCCTTGCGCCAGGTGGTGAAGAAGCCCTTTTCTTCTTTGGCGTCCTTGATCACATCGGCGAAGGGTTTCGGCGCACCGGGGGCGGCCGGTGCAGCGCCGGGGCGGGCCGCGCTGGCGGCAGCTGCGGGTGCCGGCGCGGCGGCTTTGCTGTCGCCCGTCGCGGCGGCCACGGTCGTGGCGGTGGCCTTGGTGGCATCGGCGGTTGCGGGCGGCGTGACCGTGGCGCACGAGGCCAGGCCGAGCACCATCAAAGCGGCGGGAAGCGTACGAAGACGGTAGTTCATCAGTTCCTCTGGTTCTTTCTATTCGGGCGAGGCGGCTGCACGCGGCAAATCGTCCGATACAACTTTTTGGCCACAACGACGCTCATACGGTCGATGGGCAGCGTTTTCTTACGAAGTCGACATCAAGAAAAACCGACCCATATCGACCGCTGACTGGTCGATAACGCCAAAAAGCTGTACGGAAGCCGCGCGCGCCAGACCATGGCAATCGACGGAGTGTAGGGGCAGACGCCGCCGCCAGGCTGCGCGCGCACCCGGAAAGTGACGAACGGCGGATTGCGCGTCGCGAGTGACGACGCGACAGCCCTCCGCTTGTCGGGGATCACTCGCGGCGGCCCGGCATGCCACGCATGGCCACGCGCGCCCGCCGCGCCGGGGCGGCGCCGCTGCGGGCGATCCAGGCCTCCAGCGCCGCGTTGAAACGCTTTGCCTCGGCCAGCAGCCATTCAACGAAGGCCTTCACCTCGCTGCGACCGCGCGCACGATCGGCCACCATCAGGTAACAACCGGCGCCACTCGCCACGGCCACATCGAGCGGTCGCACCAGCCCGCCAGACATGAACACATCGGCGCCGTAGGTGCGCGCCAGCACGACGCCCTGACCGCTCTGCGCGGCGAGGAAGGTTTGCGCGATGAAATCGAACTTGAGCTGCGAGCGGCCCTTGACCTCGGGCTGGCCCACGGCCTCAAAAAAACCGGGCCACGAGGAGCGGTACTCGGCGCGCCCACCGTAGGTGGCCTCGATCAGCGTATGCCCCTTCAGATCATCGAGCGTCGTGAGCGGTGGCGCCGTGCGCAGGTAGTTCGGGCTCACCAGCGGAAACAACATTTCGTCGAACAGGAGCGTGGCCTCTGGCGGCGCCGCCTCGGCGGCAAGATAGCGAATCGCGATGTCAACGTCAGCGCTGGCGAGATCGACCAACCGGTCTGTGGCGCCGATGTCGAGGTCCGCATTCGGACGCAGCGCACGAAAGCCCGGCAAGCGCGGAATCAACCAGAGCGACGCGAACGAGGCAAACGTCGTCACCGCCACACGCGGCGAATTCACATCGCGGCGCAAGCGTTCAACACCGATGTCCAAGTCGGCCAGCACCTGCTGCACCAGCGGCAGAAACTCGCGCCCCTCCGGCGTCAGCACAATCTCGCGCGCCTTGCGCACGAAGAGCGCCACGCCCAGCTCGTCCTCGAGGCCCTGCACCTGTCGACTCACCGCAGACTGCGTGAGGCTCAGCTCGTAGGCTGCCTGCGTCAGGCTGGCCAGCCGTGCAGCCGCCTCGAAGCCGCGCAGTCCGGCCAGTGTCAGCGGGCGACTGCGTGGCGTGTGCGGCGGGGTCGTCAGTGCTTTTTGCATGCGCTAAACGCAGTCTCGACTGCAATCAATGCGTTCGACAGGATGGAATTATCCCTCTTAAATACGATCCATCAAAAGACATCACTTCGTTTTTTGATTGCTTTTAGACCGCAAGGAGTACAGTCATGCAATCGCTGCAATATCCATTCGCCACCCAGGACTGGTCGCTCGGCACGGGCCGCGCGCTCACGCTGCAAGCGTCGCAGGTCGTGGCAATTGAAGCGCTCAGCGGCAGCTTCTGGATCACCGTCTCCGGCAGTCAACAGGATTTCTTCATCGCCGCCGGCGAACGGCTGCCGATTCCCTGCCAACATGGCGAGGTCGTGCTCGAGGCGCTCACCGGCGCTGCCACCGCTCGCATCGCGCAACACGCCACCGCGCCACGCGCTGTGGGCAGCGGATTCACGCGCGCCGTCGCGGTTTCGCTGCTAGCGCCGCTGGCCCACCACGCCGGGCAAGCCTTGCGCCGCGTCGCCAACTGGCTCGACCCATTGCCGGCCCGCGCTTGACGCCGGCACGCTGAACGCACGCCCCCGGTTTCATTTCTCCCCGTTCGGCCGCCGCTTTGTCTGCGGCCGTTTTTTTGCGCGCGGTCGAAGGTCCGACGTGCCACGGCGCCGCCGTATCAGGGCAAGTCGACCTATGGGTCACCCTTGCTCCGCGACGTGCCGTCCTACCCCCTCGCCAAGAGCAAACACCGCTGAGGGCGCAGCCACACGCCTCACGGCGGTGCTGATCGGCGTTCGCTACGCCGGCAGCACCATCTCGCCGCGCAGGCTGTGCGGCGCAGCATCGGTGAAACGCACGTCGACGTAGTGCCCGATCAGCCGCTCGCCATGTGGGCCGCCGGGGAAGTTCACCACGCGGTTGTTCTCGGTGCGGCCGGCCAGTTCGCTCGCGCTCTTGCGCGACAGGCTCTCCACCAGCACGCGTTCCGTGCGGCCAATCATCGCCTTTGAATAGCCGTAGAACAGTTCGTCGATGCGCTTCTGCAGCTGGCTCAGGCGCGCGGATTTCTCTGCCGCCGGCGTGTCGTCCACGAGGTCGGCCGCGGGCGTGCCGGGACGTGCGGAGTAGACGAAACTGAACGATCCATCGAACGCCACGTCGTCGATCAGTTTCATCGTCAATTCGTGATCCTTCGCCGTTTCGCCGGGGAAGCCGACGATGAAATCGGACGTGATCGACAGATTGGGGCGCGCGGCGCGCAGCTTGCGCACGATGCTCTTGAACTCCAGCGCCGTGTAGCCGCGCTTCATCGCGGCGAGGATGCGGTCGGAGCCGTGCTGCACCGGCAGATGCAGTTGCGAAACGAGCTTCGGCACCTTCGCGTAGACGTCAATCAGCGCCTGAGTCATTTCGCGCGGGTGGCTGGTGGTGTAGCGGATGCGCTCGATGCCGGGAATTTCGTCGATGTATTCGATCAGCGTGGCGAAATCGGCAATCGCGTCGCCGCCACCCATCTTGCCGCGGTAGGCATTCACGTTCTGCCCGAGCAGCGTGATCTCCTTGACGCCCTTGATCGCGAGCTCGGCGATCTCGGTGAGTACGTCCTCAAACGGTCGCGATACTTCTTCACCACGCGTGTACGGCACCACGCAGAACGTGCAGTATTTGCTGCAGCCTTCCATGATCGAAACGAACGCGCTGGCCGCTTCGACGCGGGCCGGTGGCATGCTGTCGAACTTCTCGATCTCGGGGAACGAAATGTCCACCTGCGAGCGGCCGGTCTGGCGCTTCTTCGCAATCAGCGCGGGCAGACGATGCAGCGTCTGCGGCCCGAACACCACGTCCACGAACGGCGCGCGCTCGACAATCGCCGCGCCCTCCTGCGACGCCACGCAGCCGCCAACGCCGATCACAAGATTCGGGTTCAGCTTCTTCAGGTCCTTGACTCGCCCGAGGTCGTGAAACACCTTCTCCTGTGCCTTTTCGCGCACCGAACAGGTGTTGAACAGGATCACGTCGGCATTCTCCGGCGTGTCGGTCTTCTCAAAACCCTCGGCCGTGCCGGCATCGAGGATGTCGGCCATCTTGTCCGAGTCGTACTCGTTCATCTGGCAGCCGAAGGTGCGGATGAAGAGCTTTTTTTTGGGGGCGCCAGCGGCGGCAGGCGATTGCGCTGCGGAGGTTTCCGCAGCAGCGGCAGTGATGTCTTGCATGGTGCAGGGCGCGCGGCTTTATCCGGCGTTGCGATGTGATGGACTGCCAATTTTAGCGGGCGGTCGGTCCTACCGTGGTCTTGGCCTATTGCCGGAGTGGCCTGCATTTCTCATCGAGCTTATCGTCACGCGACGCCTTGGGTGTGTTGGGGAACACCTGATCGACCGACTGGTTACACAGTGGGTCGAACGAGCGTGCGGTATCACGTCGCAGGCGCTGATCTGCCGTAAGTGACGGCGCCACCGACGGCGGCACCGGATAAAGCCGCTTGTCGATCTCACGCGCCGCGTCCTTGGCCGCGCTGGATCGCGCTTTGTACGGGTCAAACCCGTCTGGTTTGCCGGGGGACAAGTCGAACGCGGGCAACTTCTCTTCACGCTTTTCGGGTGGCGTGGGCAGCGGCACGGGTGATGGCACAGTGACCGACGAAGGGCGATTGTTTGGGAAGATCGAGGCTCCGAGCGATGGGGCAGCGGCGGGAGCGTTCGTGGCAGCCGGACCGGGGGCGGGTACTGCGACCGGTGTCGGGCTCGACGCGGCAGCGGGGGTCGCCGCGGGCGCGGCCGTCGCAGCTGCAGCCACAGGCGCGGCGGGGGTCGCGGCAGGTGCAGCCGGAGCCGTCGGCACAGCTGGTGTCGCCACCGGCGTGGCGATAGGTGTTGCCGGCGGAGCCGGTTGCGCGGCAATGGCCGGGGCCGGGTTCGGCACGGGACGCGCGGGCGCTGCGGGAGCGGGGGTGGCGACCGGTGGTATCGGCGGCACCGGTAGTGGCGGCGCCAACGTCGGCGCAGCCACCGGTGCGACCGGCTGCATGGGTGCGGCCTCGACGCGCGAGGGCGTTCTCGCATTCGGCGTCGATGGCATCGCGCGCACCGGGGCTGGCACCGGATCAACAGTGGGCGTCGGCAGGAGGGCGGCGGGCTCCGCGCGTGACGGTGCAGGCGTGGTCACGGCAGGGGCCGGCGGTGGCGCGACGGGCGGCGGCGTGATGGCCTTCGGCTCGGCAGCGGCCTCGCGCACTTCTGGCCGCGGTGGCGGCGCCTCCAGCGCCGGTGTCGGTGCTGGTGCGGGCGGTGGCGTCACCGGCGATGCCACCGTGGGCGGCGGCGCCTTCTGCTCCGATTTAGCCGAGCTCGCCAGCTCGGGCGCCTGCGCGGTGGTGGCAGGCGCCGGGGCAGCAGGGACAGTCTCCACCTTCACCGCTGGCGGCGTCGGTCTCGGTTGCTCAACCGCCGGAACTGGCACCTCTTCCTTGGGCTTGGGTGGGTCCAGCTCCTCGGCGCGCGGGATGGGTGCTGACGTCACCGTCACGGCGGTGGCAGTCGGCGGTGCTTCACTGCGTGCCGGCGCGACGCTGGCCGCAGCCTGCTTGTCCGCGGTCGCAGTCTCGGCACTACGCTTGGTTTCGAGGCGCGCGCTTAGCCGGGCGCCAGTATCGGCCGCGGCGCCACCCGTGGGCGCCCGCCAGCCAAAGCTGTCGCCACCCACCTGCAACGCGCCGAGCAGCAGATGAATCGCCAGCGAAATGCCCAGCGCCCACACCAGCCCACGCCGGGCGCGCGTCTGCATGGCGCGCGCAAGCGCCTGCGTGTCGATCACGCGAAAGGGGTCGAGGGCGATGGCGTCCATAGTCGATTTCAGGAGTGTATGCGGCGGCGGACCGGCGGACAGTATCGGGTGCTAGCCTTAACGTCGACAAAGCACGCGCACCACAAGGAGTTGAGCATGGCCAACCGCGACGACGACAGCAAATTCAAACGACGCAGCCAGCAATGGTTCGGCAAGATCGACAAGGATGGCTTCGCGCATCGTTCGTGGATGAAGAATCAGGGCCATCCGAATGACCTGTTCGACGGCCGTCCGGTGATTGGCATCTGCAACACCTGGAGCGAGCTGAACCCGTGCAACGCGCACTTCCGCGAAATAGCCGATTTCGTGAAGAAAGGCGTGTGGGAGGCCGGCGGCTGGCCGCTCGAGTTCCCGGTGATGTCCACCGGCGAGGTGCTGATGCGCCCGACTGCGATGCTCTACCGCAATCTGGTGAGCATGGACGTGGAAGAAAGCATTCGCGGCAACCCGATCGACGGCGTGGTGCTCTTGATGGGCTGCGACAAGACGACGCCCTCGCTGGTGATGGGCGCGTCGTCCTGCGACATCCCGACCATTGGCCTCTCCGGCGGGCCGATGCTCAAGGGCCGCTACAAGACCGAGACACTGGGCAGCGGCACCGGCGTGTGGCAGATGAGCGAGAAGGTGCGCGGCGGCTTCATGAAGATCGAGGAATTCATGGACGCCGAAGCCGGCATGCATCGCAGCAAGGGCCACTGCATGACGATGGGCACCGCGAGCACGATGGCCTCGATGGTCGAATCGCTCGGCCTCTCGCTGCCCGGCAACGCGGCGATCCCGGCGGTGGACGCGCAGCGCTATCGGCTGGCGCAGCTCACCGGCCGCCGCATCGTGCAGATGGTGCATGAGGACATGCGGCTCTCAAAAATCCTCACCCGGCAGGCGTTCGAGAACGCGATCAAGACGCTCGCCGCGATTGGCGGATCGACCAACGCCGTGGTGCATCTGCTCGCCATCGCTGGCCGCATCGGCGTGAACTTGAAGCTTGATGACTTCGAGCTCGGCTCGGCGATGCCGAACATCGTGGACATTCAGCCCAGCGGCACGCACCTGATGGAGGATTTCTACTACGCCGGTGGCCTGCCCGCGGTGCTCAAAATTATCGGTGACTCGCTGCACAAAGATGCGATCACCGCCAACGGCAAAACGATCTGGGAGAACGTGCAGAACGCCGAGGTCTACGACCCGAAAGTGATTCGCCCGCTAGACAACCCGTTCATGGCGAACGCTGGCATCACCATCCTGCGCGGCAATCTGGCGCCGAATGGGGCGGTGATCAAACCAAGTGCGGCCACCGCGAAACTGTTGCAACATCGCGGCAAAGCCGTCGTGTTCGAGACCATCGAGGAGCTGCACGCCCGCATCAACGATGAGTCGCTCGACATCGACGAAAACAGCGTGATGGTGCTCAAGAACTGCGGCCCCAAGGGCTACCCCGGCATGGCCGAGGTGGGCAACATGCCGCTGCCGCCGAAAGTGCTGCGCAAGGGCATCAGCGACATGGTGCGCGTGAGCGACGCCCGCATGAGCGGCACCGCGTATGGCACCGTCGTGCTGCACGCCGCGCCGGAAGCCGCCGCTGGCGGCCCGCTCGCCTTCGTGCAGACGGGCGACTGGATCACGCTGGACACCGCTGGCCGCAAGCTAGAAATGGAAGTGTCAGAGGCTGATCTCGCCCGTCGCAAGGAAGGCTGGGCGCCACCCAAGCCGCCGCTCGATCGTGGGTACTGGAAGCTCTACATTGATCATGTGCTCGGTGCGGATACCGGGGCGGATCTGGACTTTCTGGTTGGCAAGTCGGGGACGCCGGTGCTTCGGGAGAGTCATTAGAAGCGGCGGTCTCACTTCTTGAAAATTGCCTGAAGTTCTGATTGGCGCAGCGATTTCAATGTCAGCGCCGCTTGCGGTCGCAATCGTTTGTGATCTTTTGGAAGTTCTTCAACAATTCGGGATAACAGCAACTTGCCAAATCGTTGGGACTTCGGTAAAGGATTGTCATCGGAAAGTATTGGCGCCTTGGGCGCAGACGCGTCAGACTTAAGAATGGCCTTGACCAGATTTCGAGATTCGGTGCGCTTGTTGGTGAACTTCTGCACCAAGGCGTTGTGTGCCTTGCATGCAACTTGTTCGACGATCGTTCTGGTGTCGTCCACGGACCTGCCAAGGATTTCTGCAAGCACGGCCTCCTCACAGAAGTAGCTCTCAACATCTGCCCCGTGAGTAAAAAGCCATTCGAAAGAAGGGTCATCCAATTTCTTGCGAAAGACCTCAAGCTCTTCGTCGGTCATAAAGTCGCGATCACGATGAATCACCACCTTGCAATTCGGATATCTCGCCTTTGCCCATTTGGCCAAAAACACGGCCGAATGGAGTTGCGACGATGTTCCGTAACTGGAGAACAAGCAGCGATCAAGTTTCACGCCGTTGGATTGAAGTACCGACTGAAGATAGACGGAGTTGGTGTCTTCGGTCAGGATTAGGAAATCGATCGTGCCGCCGCGCAATGATTCGAGTTGCGAGACGACGCCCAAATCCGTGAGTAGCCACGCCCATTCTTGATCCGTCTCTAGCGGTGTGGAAATACCTCTGCTAAACGCGAAGAAGCGTGCGTCACCTTGTAAGGCTGCCATCAAATGCTTCGAGTGCGTTGTAAGAACGATCTGTACCCCGGTTTTTTTTGCAAGCTCAACCAGTGCGCGCGCTAACGTTTGCTGACGGTCTGGATGAATGTGTGAGTCGGGTTCGTCTAGTAGCAGGAGCCGCGGTTCGAAGAGCGTCACGTACGCGAACAACTGAAGGACTTGTAGAACGCCCGTCGCGGCAAGTTCGAGTGGCACTGTAGGGATTCCACCCTGCGCGGTCGACACCTCGATACTCACCTCTGCATCATTCTCTTCGTCAAAAATGCAACGGATGAAAAAGTGCGGAAACGCCGTTTTGACGTGAGCGCGAAGAGTGTCCAACTTTCCTTCACGTTGAATGCAATAGAGTACGCTGCGGAGATAGAGATTTGCATCGCCTGATGCAATTCCCCGCTTAATCTGACCTTTCTGATGTAGTGGTTCAGACCGGCCGATTCCCGCTACTCCAGGCACATAAACGCTAAACAGCCGACTGGGCGACTGCATCAGTTTTGTCACCTCGGCGCTTGACTTCAGATACTCGAAGCCAACGTTGTCGTTCTTGGCGCGATAGATTTTTATCTGCTGGTCAATGATCTTCTCTTCGCTCTCGAACGTTAGCCGCAGCTTCAGGAAACCCGATAGGTTCGCATACTCTCCGGAGTTACCGAGTCGAAAGAAAGGGAGCGTCGGGCAATACAACAACCGCTCTTGAGGAAATGTTTTCTTCCCCGCCATATGGAATGCATTGGCAGCCATTAAGGCAAAGTGCATTCCTTGAACGAAGCTGCTCTTGCCGCTGTCATTGCCGCCAACGAGAACAGTAATAGCCCCAACGTCAAGCGTTGCGCGGCTAACCTTCTTGAAATTTTCAAGTTCTATCTTTGTGATCCGCATAGCTACGCACTCGGCTAGGAATGTGCACGATAGTATCGGATTCGTGATGGACTCAACCCTCACGCTATAGACAGCGTGCCCTCGATGCAACGCAGTGGAATCAAGGGCCACCGTTAGCGTCCCGCAAATGCCGCGATGCGGCGACAATGCCGTATGACCATCGCAAGAGTCGTCCGGAAAACTACGCTGCACACGGCGAACGATGATGCGCGCCACCTGGCGTACTGGCTGTCGCGCCCGGTGCAGGAGCGTCTTGCTGCGGTGGAAGAACTGCGTCGCCCGGTGATGGAGGCTTTGCCAATTGCTGAACAAAGACTTCAAAGAGTTTGTCGGGTGACTACACTGAAGGAAGGCAAAGGCGGGGGTTGAGTTCCTGATCGTCGGCGCGCACGCGCTGGCCGCGCAAGGGCGCCCACGCTACACCGGTGACATCGACATGTGGGTCATTCAACTACGGTGTGCGGGTAATCGCCTTTCGTGCGTCGTTGGCCCGCGCCGCATCTGCAGGGCGTTTTAGTGCGGTATACAGCGCGGCCAGCTCGTCGTAGACGTACTCGTCAGGTTCTTTCGCGGCAAGCATTTCCTGCTCCAACCGTTGCTGGATCGCGAGCGCCTCGTCGAACTTTCCTTGCAGGCGTCTGACATTCGCCACTTGCCACCACGCAATGCGCACTTGCAGCGGCGTGCCTGTGCGCTGATGCGCTTTGAGCGCGGCGTCGAAGTGGCGCGCGGCCGCGTCCAGATTCCCGCGTTCGCGCTCGGTTGAACCCAGGTTATTGGCAATCGACGCCCGCCAGCGGATCGCCCGTGGTAATTCGCTGCCCTGCGCGAGTCGCATCGCGACCTGATTCCACGACATGGCCTCCTCGAGATTTTTCGAGAAGCCAAACATGTGCGCTGCGTCAATCGCAAGGAGCACTTCGTTCTCGCGTTGCGCCAATTGAAAGGCATCGGCGAACAGCGGTTTTGCCTGCTCAAACTGCCCCGACGAGTTGAGCGCGCGCCCCCGTTCCAGCAGATAACGGATGCGCACGCGCGCGGCCGTGCCCCCCGACATGCGTACCGCGACGGCGTCGAGCACGGCATAGGCGCGCAGAATATCGCGCCGCATGCTGTACGTGCGGGCGATCTGCGTTTCCAGCTCCAGGGCGCCGTCACCCGTCGCTGTCTTGAGTGCTTCGCGGAAACGCGCTTCGCTCTCGGCAGGCTTCGCGTAGTCCCAGAGGGCGTCGATGTCGGCAGCCATGCTGTTTCCTCCCATCACCCCAAGCGCGCTGGCCAGCAGTACGCCCAACAAGCGCATCCTGCTAGCAGGCTGCTGAAGTACTTGCGCGGAGGGGCAGGAATGCAGATCGGACGCAGGGCAAGGCGGCTTTTGCAGCCCATAGCCGTCGCTATGGGCAAAAAAACCAACGCCGCCCTGCGTTCGAGGCTGCGTTTCTGCACGCCGCGTGAAGTATTTCTGCAACCTGCTAAGTGCCACGTTGACCCCCGTCGCGTCTTTGCAGCGTTTCGATCTCGCGCAGACGAGCGTAGAAGTTGCTTCCAAGCCGCGCATAGGGGCGCATCTCGGTGTGCGACAGCACATCAACGCGATGTTTGAAGCCACGCTTTTCGCCCGCGTAGCAGCGCGCGTCGATATGCACTTGCACGACGTCGCCCATTACCCAAGTGCTGCGCCCGAGTGCGATGGCTTCGCGCAATACGCACTCGTACGCCACGGGCACGCCCGCCACACGCGGCGGTTTCACCCGCGTTGACGCCAGCGGCGTCAGCCCGGCATGCTCGAATTCGCTCACACCGGGGGCGAGCGGGTCGCTTGTTCGCACCATGGCTTCGGCCATCGATTCCGGCACCAGATTGATGACGAACTCCCGCGTCTCACGAATGTTGGCCCACGTGTCTTTCAACGCCCACTGTTCATTCGATCGGTCCTCGCCGCGCGGGCCGCAACTGAAGCCAAGCACCGGGGGTGTGGGCGAACACACGTTGAAGAAAGAGAACGGCGCGATGTTGGTGATGCCCCGCGCATCAATGCTCGAAACCCAAGCGATCGGGCGCGGAATGATCGCATCGCGCAGCACAAAATACAGCTCGTCCGCAGTGAAATCGGACGGCGCCAGCGAGATGGTTTCCGGGGTGCTCTGGTTGCTCATGCAGCCACCCAGGGCGCCGCGTGCAGGAAGCCCTTCACCGCCGCCACCGTCGGCTCGTCCATGATCATCGGGGCGTGCCCCGTATCGGAAATGCTCAACGCCTCGGCCACGCGGCCGGCAGCGTGGTGTGCGGCAAGCATTCTTTCCACCGTTGCGGCACTCAGCAAATCAGACTGTGCACCGCGCAACACCAGCACCGGCTGCGTGATGGCGGACCACAGCGGCCACATGTCTACCGCCGTCTGCTGAAGCCCGGCACGAAATGCGTCGCCAATTTTCGGGTCGGCCTTGAACTCCCACTGCCCATCCGGTCGTTGCTGCACGGCCGTCTTCACCATGTGATGCATCTGCTCATCGGTGAGCGGGCCGAAGCTGGCGTTGATCGGCTGCACGGCTTCAAACAGCGCCATGTAGCTCGGGAATGTCGGAACCCGGCCCACATACGCCGCAATCCGGTCAAGCGCCGCCTTCTCGATCACCGGGCCAATATCGTTGATCACAAAGCGGCGCATCTGCGAGCCCGGCGTCGCGGCCATCACCATTCCGATCAAGCCCCCCATTGAGGTGCCGATCCAGTCGTAGCGCGTCACGCCGAGCTGCGCAAACATCGCTTGGATCGCCGCGATGTAGTTGGGAATGGTGTAGTCGGCGGCGGTTGCGTACCAGTCGCTCTCGCCGCGACCGGGGATGTCAGGGCAGAGCACGCGATAGTCATCGGCCAGCGCGGGCGCGACGACGTCGAAGTCGCGGCCGTTGCGCGAGAGCCCGTGCACACAGACGACCACCCGCGGATTGCGCTCGTCGCCCCAGTCGTGGACGACCATGTTGCGCGTCGCGTCGCCCAGCGGCACCACGACGCGGGCGCGGCGATCAGGGGTCGGAATCATGCCAGCTCCACATCGGAAAACAACACGCCATCGCGATCGGCATAACACCAGTCGCCGGGTTTGACAGTCACGCCGCCGAATGCGAGTGGCTCGTCGAACGTGCCGGCGCCCGCCTTCTTGCTCTTCACCGGGCAGGTGCCCAGTGCGCGCACACCGATCGCGCAGGCATCAATTTCATCGGCATCGCGAATGGGCGCGTTGAGCACCACCCCGGCCCAACCGTTTTTCTCGGCCAGCTTGCCCAGATTGCCACCCAGCAGTGCGCAGCGCAGCGATCCGGCACCATCAATCACCAGCACCTGGCCGTGGCCGGGGCTTTCCAGGGCGGTGCGCACCAGCGTGTTGTCCTCGAACACCTTCAACGTTTTGGCACGCCCGGCGAAGCGTGGGTGCTGGCCATAGCGATGGAAATTCGGGGCGAGCACGCGCAAGCTGCCATCGGCTAGCCGCGGCTCGTTGGCGTCGCAGAGGTCGGTCGTTGCAAAGGTAGTCACGGTAGGCGCTGCAGAGGGCGGGGAAATTGACGGAAGAAGCATACTTTAGCGCGGTGGCGCGCCACGGCCGCGAATCCTCATGGCCAGAATCGCCGCGATATCCCGTCTTTGCCATCATCCAACACCACGCGCCCACCTAACCGCCATGTCAACCCTACGCCCCCGCTTCGCCCGCGGCACCGCCCCGACGGCGGCGTGCCTGATCGTCGGACTGCTCGCCGCGTGGCCCGCCACCGCTCACAATGGTGATGGTTGTGACAGCGACGTCGCCAGCCCCACGTCCGCCAGTGTGCGCGGCGCGACGAGCAACGCGGAGCGTGCCAAAGCCACGCCGACCACACCCACGGTTGCCAACTTCGTGCTCGCCCCCTCAGTAATCAACACCAGCGCCACCGGCACCGTCCGTCTCACGGCGAGAATGGACGGCCCGACGCCAACAACCCTACAACTGGTATCGAACTGGGGCGTGACCTATGCGCTCACGGACAACGGCGCCAATGGCGACGTGACGGCGGGTGATGGCATCTACACCACGCTGCTGCCGGTGCAGCAAATCCTGTCCCGGCACACCGCTACGGATGTGTTTCGCGTCGAACTCGGGTTCCTGGATACCTACGCCGGCAGCGCACGCGTCAGCCGCAACGGAGTGACGGCTCAGGTGCGTGGGCCGGAGATCGCTGCGGCGACGGTGAAGCCGCTGTCGGGCAGCGCGCAGATGTCGCGCTACGTGCTCAACATCGCACCGGCCGCCCTCTACCGCACGCACGACGTGGCGCTGCCCGACATTGCGGCGGTCGCCAGCGCCGCCTACCAGTACCTCACTGACGAGTTCGATTTTCTGAACATCGTCTTCGACAAGGTGCAGCCGCAGAATCGCTATCACTTTGCCACACGCAACAGCGTCGCCGGCACCGGGCAATCCAGTTACAACAGCAATGCACAGTACGGCGGCGCCAGCCGGCTCGTCGGCATCACGGTGTTTCCGATCTCCGACTATTTCGACGGTGCGTCCGCAGCACACCAGCATGAAATCGGGCATCAATGGATGGCGTTTCTCAAGAACGCGTCCCTGACCAGTGGATCGCCACATTGGCCCGCGTCCACCATGGCGGCTGACCTGATGGGCTTGTCCATCCCCGGTAGCGGCGCAGGTGGGCAGTTCAACTGCCAGCTCACCGCCGAGGGCAATGGCTTGCGCGTAACGCCGCTCAATTACCTGCGCGCGATGAGCTACAACCCGCTGGATCTGTATCTGATGGGCATGATCGCAGCGTCAGACGTGCCGGATCAATGGGTGGTGACGGACAGCAACTGGGTCAACAACTGGCCCGCGCTCTGTGACGGACGAGTGCTGAGCAGCGGCTTCAGCCGATTGACCGCTAATGACGTGGTCGCGGCGAATGGCCCGCGCACGCCGGCGACGGGCGCGGCGCAGCGCACGTTCCGCGTGGCGACCGTCGTGGTGTCGGAGGGCCTGCTGAGTGCCGATGCGATGAGCTACTACAGCTATTTCGCGCAGCGCATGGAGGCACGCGAGCGAGGCACGGTGCACGAAGGGCTGGCGATCTTTCCCGGCGCGCCATTCTTCGTCGCCACCGGCGGTCGCGGAGCGCTGATCGCCACGGTGGATTCGGCGGTCACGCTGCCGACGCAGGTGACCGCGATCGAATATTTCCATCCGCAGCTGAACTATTACTTCATCACCTCACGCGACAACGAGAAGTCGCTGCTCGATGCGGTACCGGCGTGGACGAAAACCGGGGCCAGCTTCAAAATGATGCTCAACCCGGACGCGGCGCTCGGCGGCGTGACGCGCTTTTATTTCGACAAGATCGCGAAAAACAACACGCGCGGCAGCCACTTCTACACTACCAATCCGGCGGATGTGGCCGTGTTGCAGGCGCTGAACCCGGGCAACGCCGCGCTGCCGCAGAAACCGGTTAACGAAGGCATCGACAGCTTCGCGTGGCGCGCCACGGGCAGTGGCGTTTCCGCCACCTGCCCCTCGGGTACGGCGCCGCTGTATCGGCTGTTCCGCGGCAGCAAGTTTCCGGACGATCCGAACCACCGCTTCACGACATCGCTCGCCGTGTACAACCAGTTCGTCGGGTTAGGCTGGGATGGCGAAGGCGTGGCGTTCTGCGTGCCGAATTGAGGAAACGGTGAACAAGTCTCACGCGCGACCGATCACGCAGACCTATTCAGCGTTTCCTTAACGCGTTGAGCCCAGCGCGGCCGAGAGCTGCGCCAGCACCGGCTCCCAGCGCCGCGAGCGGTCCTGCCGGAACAGCCGCATGGTGGGTGACCACGCGCAGCGATCACCGCTGATGCCGTAGCGCCAGTCGCCCGCCTCGCGCAGCGCCACCCAGGTGCGCGCGCCGAGCGCGGCGGCTAGGTGCGCGGCACCGGTGTCAATGCTGATCACGAGATCGAGCGCATCGATCAGCGCCGCCATTTGCGTGAATTCCACGGTCTCCGCCGTCCAGTCGACGATGTTCGAGGCCCCCAACGCAGCGGCGCCGTGCTGCAACGACACCCAGCGATGCTCGGGATGCGCCTCAACAAACTGCCGTATCAGACGCGGCGGAACCGAGCGATCCGCCATCTGGTTGTCCTGCCCCGCGAATTGCCCTTGCCACACGAGGCCAATACGCAGTGCCCGCGTCGAAGCAGCATCGGCACCCTCGTTGGACAGAGGTGCGAGCGAATCGAGTCGCTGGCGCCAGCGGGCCACCGCCTCCGGTTGCGTTTGCAAAAATCGATTGGGTGCGGGCAGGTTGTCCAGCGTCACACCAAGCGCAGCAGGCAACGACCAGAGCGCCGCCCAATAATCAAACGTCATCGCCTCGTGTTCACCGACGGCGATCACCCGAATGCCAGGAAACGACTGCTGCATCAACGCCACTTGCGAGCGCGGCACGGCGAGGGTGACCACGAGACCGCGCCCCGCCACCCACGGCACGAAGCGAGCAAACATGAAGGTGTCGCCCAGGCCTTGCTCGCAGAGCAGCAGGATGCTCGGGTGGCTGCCTGGTGCCGGCGCCTCGCCGCGCCACAACGTGGCGGCGGGAATCTTGCCGCCCGGTTGCGTCTGCGGAAAGCGCAGCCGTAATTCGTAGTCGGCAAAGCCTTGCGCGTAATCCCCTTTCGCCAGCAACGAGAACGTGCGATTCCAACGCGCGTAGTCAAACTGCGGCGCGAGCGTCAGGGCGCGGTCGAACGCGGCGATGGACCCATCAATGTCGTTCAGTGAGCGCAGGTTGAAGCCCAGGTTGTTCAACGCGCCCACGTGCTCCGCATTCAGCGCGAGCGCGCGCTCCGCCGCCCAGCGCCCCTCGTCGTAGCGACCCGCGTTCCACGCCGCTGCGCTGATGTTGCTGAAAAATTCCGGTTCCTGATCGGCGAGCCTGACCGAGCGCCACATCAGTTCCAGCGCCGCCGAGGGTTGCCCCTGCTGATACTGAGACAACCCGGCAAAGTGCAACGCCGTCGGGTTCTCCGGTTCGACCTGCAGCACGCGCGCGTAGCGATCAACCGCGGCATCGATCTGGCCCCCCTGATGCCACTGCAGCGCCTCCTGCAACACCGCATCGACGTTGAGCGCACCGGCGCCAACGGCTGTCGCAGGCGACGGCGCGATCTTGCCGTGACAGTCCTTGTAGCGCTTGCCACTACCGCAGGGGCAGGGCGAATTGCGCGACGCGGGCGGCTTGATCGTTCCGGAATCGGACGCCGTGGCGGGCGTCGCTGGCGTGTTCGGTGTCTCCAGCGCGCGCAAGCGTTCGCGCAGATCGAGGCCGGTCACGTCCTGCGGCAATGACGCGAGGCGGCGTGTCACGAATTCGCGCGCGACGGCGATGCGTTTGAGGTCCACCAGATTGCGGCACAGCGCGCCAAAGCCCAGCCCCTCAGCGATGGCCTCCGGCGCCGTGCGTGAGAAGGTGATGAGTTCTTCGTCACTCATCACCTGCCAGAAATTGAACACGCCGTGAAAGCCGAGCGTCGGGCCCACCGGGCGGCCGACATCGAAGGCAAACCGGTCCGCCACGCGCTCGCTTGCGAACGCGACGCGGTATTTGCGTTCAAGCAACTCTCGATGGCGGATGCAGATCGCTTCGTCTTCGTTGTCCTCGCCGAGCGTGATCGCGTCGTCAGCCAGTGCGTCAAGCAGGCGCTTCGAGCGCAACGAAAATCCCCCGTTGCCGACGCGAAAATCTCCGGCCACATGCGGCCAGCGGGCACCGATGTAGTCGTAGTGCCAGAACTCATCGGCCCAGGCACTGCCGTCAATGACAAAACCATCCCACTGCACCACGAGTGCGTGCGACGTGGCGATGAACGGCGCGAGCGACTTCAGCATGAACTGGGAATACGCCGCCCGCGAGCGAATCGGCGCGATGCGCTGCACCTCCACGCCCCGATGCGCGAGGTCGCGATCGGTCAAGAGCAGCGTGCGCGCCACCGGCAATGCCCGCGCCGAGCGCGCAAGCGCCTTCGCGGCCAGTTCGGGGTAAGCGCAGTCAACAGCGACCAGCGTGATGGCAGTAGCAGTGTTCATGCCGCTATTTTGGCGGAGCGGCGAGCAATTGCTGTTCCCGTCGTGCCGTAGCCTCGATGCAACGAAGTGGAATCGAGGGCCATCGTCAGCGACCCACAAACGCCTGTGCGACGAACCCCAGTGACTCTACTTCAACCCCTCGAACAACAACCGCAAGCCAAGCAGGAACAAACACGCCAGCGTCACGCGTCGGAAAGTCTGGTCATTGATGTAGCGGTTGAGTCGTACGCCGAGCCAGACGCCGACGGGGGCGAAAGGCATGAGCATGAGCGAGGTGGCGAGGTTGGTGAGGCTCAGTTGCCCGAGCAGCGCGAACGGGATCAGCTTCACGGCGTTGACCACGGTGAAGAACACGATGGTGATGGCCATGAACTGCATGCGGTCGAGCTTTTTGGGCCACAAATAGATCGTGACCGGCGGGCCGCCCGCGTGCGCGAGCGTGGAGGTAAAGCCCGACAGCCCGCACCAGAGCCACGGCCGGAGCGCCTCGGGCAGCCAGGTCTTGAGGTTGCGCAGCGCCGGGATCAGCTGATAGAGCGCGAACGACACCGAGATGGCGCCGAGCAGGGCTTTGGTGCTGCCCACCGAGAGCGTTCCGAAACTGAGCGCCCCGATCGCAATGCCGATCAGCGCGGGCCATAGCATGGGCTTGACGCCCTGCCACGAGAACTGTCCGCGATAGGCGCGCAAGCCAAACAGATCGATCACGCAGAGGATCGGCAGCATGATGCCCGCGGCGACGCCCGGCGCAATGACCTGGCTCATCATCGGCACGGCAACGCCGCCGACGCCCGCACCGAGCCCGGTTTTTGAGATGCCGGTGATGATGACCGCCGGGATCGCCCAGACGTAGAACCAGGGGTCGGTGATGAAGTTCAACGGCGCGTGCTCAGCTTCGCGATGCGCGCAGCGATTCTCCGATGCGGCGATTGATCCGCGCGATCGCGGCATCCGTCGCGGCGCTGTACTTCGCCATGCGCAAAAAGCCGTGCGGCAGCGAGTCGAACTCATCGTGCGCCACCTCGATGCCCGCGCCACGCAGTTGCAGCCCGTAGCTGCGGCCTTCGTCGCGCAGCGGGTCGCGTCCGGCCGTGACGATGTATGCCGGTGGCAGGCCGGCGTGCGATGCGGCGCGCGTGGGGGTGATGCGGTAGTCGTTGACCGCCTGGTCGTCGCCCGCGTATTGGCGCCAGTACCACTGCATGTCGGCACGCGTGAGGCCGGGGCCGGCAGCGAAGTCGATGTAGCTGGGCGTCCCGAAGTCGGGGGCGATCGTGGGATAAAGCAAGGCCTGCAGCGCGATGTGGAAATTGCCTTCGTCGCGCACGCGCAGCGCGGTGACGGCGGCGAGATGCGCGCCGGCGCTGTCTCCCGCCACGGCAACGGGGGTGCCGGCCGCCTGAGCCACGCGATCGGCGGCGATGGCAGACGCGGCCTCGAAGCAGGCATCGGTGATGGTGCGCCAATGCGCCTCGGGTGCGAGCGGGTAATCCACGCTCACCACCAGTGCATTGGCCTCGTGCGCGAGGCGCGCGCAGGTCACGGAGTGGGTGTCGGTGTCACCGACCACCCAGCCGCCACCGTGAAAGTAAATGATTGTGGGCACCGGCTCATCGGCGCCATCGTGGCCGTAGAACAGGCGCACGCCGACCGGGCCGGACGCCAGATCGAGCTGCACGTCGTTCATCGTCACGCTCGACGGCAGCGGCGTGCGGCCCAGGCCCACCAGCGCCCAGTAGCGGGCGCGGCGCTCAAGCGGCGTTGGGTCCGCCGGCAGCGGCGAAAACATCGTGCCGAGGTTGGCGAAGTACGCGGCGAGATCCGGGTCGAGCGCGCTCATGCCGGCGCTCCGTTGCGTAACAGCTTGATGGTGCTAACGACCAGTCGACGGTCGTTACATGGCGTTTTTCTCATAAATCGACTTCTGTAAAAAAACAGGCGGAAATGACCGTGGGGCCGCCGACATGGGCAAAAAGCTGTATCGGTCAATGCCGCGCGCGGCGACGCACATCGGCCAGCCGATCATACGCGGCGGCACGCCCAAGCCACGACGGGACCACGGTCTCGAGCGCGGCTCGGTCTCCGGCAAACGCCGGCCACGGTGCGGACGATACGTTGTCGACCGACATCGATTTCACGTTGTCCGGCGTCATCGGTTTGCCCGGAGCAAATTGCAGCAGCGCGCCGGCCAATGCGGTTGCGGCACGCGGCAAACCGACCACCGCGTGACGCGTGCCGCTCAGCGTGACGACATAGCGCACCAGTTCGGCCAGGGTGTAGCGCGCCGGTCCCACCAGCTCATAGCGCTGCCCGATGCTCGCCGGTTCGCGCAGCGCGCACACGAACGCGCGCGCCACGTCGTTCACCCACACCGGCTGAAAGCTCGCGTAGCCGCCGGGCAACAGCATCGGCATCCACGGCGGCAGCAGCGCAACCATATTCGCGAACTGGTTGAGAAAGCGGTCGTCGCGCCCGAAGATCACCGACGGCGCGAACACCGTGCTGTCGAGGCCAGCGCCACGCACCAGCGCTTCCGCCCGTCCCTTGCTGCGCTGGTATTCGCTCGGTCCCTGCGCGTCGGCACCGAGCGCGCTCATGTGCAGATAACGACGCACGCCCGCGCCTTCGCAGGCGGCGATCACGCGCTCGGTCAGCGTAACGTGACTGCGCTGAAAATCACCGTGCAGGATGCCAACGAGGTTGATCACCGCGTCGTGCCCGCGCAGCCGCGCCGTGAGCGCATCGCCCGCGAACAGATCGACACCCTCGTCAATCGTGACGCCCGGCAGCGACGAAAGCGCGTGTGCGTGCTCGCGGCGCCGCGTGAGCACGGTCACCGTGTCGCCCTGCGCCACCAGCATCGCGCAGATCGTACGCCCGACAAAACCGCTGCCGCCCAGAGTGAGGATATTCATGCTGCTATGCAAGAGGGAAAACAAACGAAGAATGACGATAGCCGATTCTCTTTGTCAGAAGGGGTTTCGGGTAGCCATTCCAGATGCAGCGCTTGCGTCATTCGTCATTCGTCTTTCGTCCTTGCCTTGCAGGCACCGTACCGAGACGCGACTTCAGGGACGTGTCACCAGAGCCCTGCAAGTGCGCGTACCACACGGCGTTGGCCAGCACTTTCTTCACGTAGTCGCGCGTTTCGTTGAACGGGATCGACTCGGCGTAGATCGCGCCTTCGAGCGGCGTGTCGCCGCGCCACGCGCGGGCGCGGCCGGGCCCGGCGTTGTAAGCGGCGGCGGCCATCGGTTCGGAGCCGCCGAGCTGATCAAGCACCGTGCGCAGATAAAACGCACCAAAGCCGGCGTTGGTACCGGCGTCGAGCAAATGGCTCGGACGAAAGTCACCCGCCTTGATCTTGGCCGCGATCCACTTCGCCGTGGCGGGCATCACCTGCATCAGGCCCATCGCACCCGCCGAAGAAATGGCCTCCGCCCAGAACCGCGATTCCTGCCGCACCAAACCAAACAGGAGCGCATGATCAAGCGACGCCTGCGTTGCGGCCTTGCGGATTTCGTCGCCATAGGGAGTCTGAAAGCGCAGACTCATATCGTGCAGCGTGCGTGTGCGCTCCGCGGTGTTGATCGAACGATCCCACACCCCCTTGCGCCGCATCCATTCGGCCGCGGCGAGGGTTTCTACGTCGTCCAGGTCCTTCACCACGCTGAGCCACTCGCGTGCGGCGTCGGCGCGTAACCCGAGTTCGGAGAGTTTCAGCACGCGACGTGCAGCGTCGGAGCGGTCGAGCCGCCGAAACACCGCTTCACGCATCGTCTCGCTGCCTGCGGGGAGCGTGCCCGACTTCAATGCCGCAGCGGGCGGCAGCGGGCGCCCGAGTTCCTCGGCGGCAAGCAGGCCGTAGTAACCAAGATCGCCGGCCAGCGGGGAGTAGATCGCCTGCGCAGCCGCACGATCGCCACCTGCCGCCAGCGCCCGGGCATGCCAGTAGCGCCACGCCGGATCGTTACGCCCGCCACTGGTCGCGGCGCTCATTGCGGCGACGGCGCGTGACACCTCCTGCCACTCACCGGCGCGCAATGCAACGCGCGCGATCCACGCCGCCTGCCAGTCGCCCAGCCGCGGGTAGCTGCCATCGAGCTGGGCAGCGCGCGCCCAGTGCAGGGCTTCAGCCACGTCGAGCCGGCGGGCGCTTTTATCGGCGAGCTGCAACGCGACGTAGCGTTGTTCGTCGCTGCTGAATCGTGGCGCCAGCGCGGGCCACGCAGCACGCGCCTTGGCGACATCGCTGCGCGCCCAGCGTGTGAGCGCAAAGAGCGCGGCTTCGCGCTCGGCGCGCGCTGGTTGCGGCAGGAGCGCGCGCAGGTAGGCCTCGGGGTTCGAATACGCGCGCTGCAACGCGGCTGCCGACGGTGCGACCGCGTCGCCGAGCGCCTCCGCCACGCGCGATGCGGCGAGCAGCGTGCCGCCATCGGCGCTGCTTCGGAAGCGCCATGCGGCGTCATCGGCGCTGACGCGTTGTTGCCGCACCAGCGCAGCGGAGGCATCGGCGCAGGCCTCGGTCAGCCGTTCTTCCCACACACCGCGCGGCACGTCGACCGGCAGCGCCGCGCCCGTGCGGCCGGCGAAGGTGGTGCGGTAGCACGCGATCTCGCTGTCCTCGGTGACGAAGTCGCGCTCCACCTGCGCGAAGCGCACCCAGTCGCCGCTCTTGCCGAGCTGCTTTAGCCAGTCGGTGCGCATGCGTTCACCAATCGCCGTGCCCTGCGTGACTCGCAGGAAGCGCTCGACCTCGGCGGCATCAGCGATGTCGATGCGCAATCGCAGCGCCCAGTACTCAACGTAGCGCTCAAGAACATGGCCGCGCACCTGCGAGAGCGCCGTACTGAGTCGTTTCGGTTCGCCGAAGCGGTACGCTTCCGCGGCATCCTTCACCGCGCCGTCACTGGCGCTCGACACCGCCGGACTGCCCGCCGCCTGTGCGGCGCCGTGAGCGAGGGCCAGCAGCAACGCCGCAAGTGCCAGCAACGGGCCAGTACGACGGCGGGGTGCGGTGGCGGTGGGTGGTCGCGTCATGCGCGTATTGTCGGTCATCGCTCGGCGGCGGATGATGCGGTCATGTTGAACACGTCGGAGGCGCGGTGTCGGTTGACGTGCCGGGAAGATTCCGAGGCGGCCGCGGCGTCGCCGCTACAATCGCGCCCATGCAGAACGTAGCCAACGGCGTGGGTGCCGCAGTCGGTGTGGTGATGGGTTCCTCTTCGGATTGGGACATCATGAAACACGCCGTCGAGATGCTCGACCGCTTTGGCGTGAATTACGAGGCGAAAGTGGTGTCGGCGCACCGTACGCCCGACGACATGTTCGACTACGCCGAAGAAGCCAGCGAGCGTGGCATTCGCGTGATCATCGCCGGCGCCGGCGGTGCCGCGCATCTGCCCGGCATGATCGCCGCCAAGACCACGGTGCCCGTGCTCGGCGTGCCGGTGCCGTCGAAATACCTGCGCGGCGAAGATTCGCTGCTCTCCATTGTGCAAATGCCCAAGGGCGTGCCGGTCGCGACATTCGCCATCGGTGAAGCCGGTGCCGCGAACGCCGGCCTGTTCGCCGTGGCCATGCTGGCGATCTCGAACAAATCGCTGGCGCAGCAACTGCTGTCGTTCCGCGATGAGCAAACCGCCAGCGCGCGCGCCATGATCGTGCCGCCGGTGCTCGCCGACAAATAGTGACGGTGTCGCAGGCGGCGCTTCCACCGGGTTCGTGGCTCGGTTGTCTGGGTGGCGGCCAGTTGGGCCGCATGTTCGCGCACGCCGCACAGGCCATGGGCTATCACGTCCTGGTGCTCGACCCCGACGCGAACGGACCTGCTGCGCAGGCGGCCGACGACGTGATCGCCGCGCCCTACGATGATCACGCCGCCATCGCGGCGCTGGCCGCACGCGTGGCCGCGGTGACCACCGAATTCGAAAACGTCCCCGCCGCCACGCTGGACGCGCTGGCGGCGACGCTGCCGACTCGCCCCGCTGCGACGGCCGTGCGCATTGCGCAGGACCGGCGCCGTGAGAAGACCTTCTTCCGCGATCACGGTCTGCCGGTCGGTGCCTTTGCCGTGGTCGAACGCGCCGAAGACCTGCGCGACGCGCCCGCCGCGTTGTTCCCGGGGGTACTCAAGACCGCGACGCTGGGCTACGACGGCAAAGGACAAGCCCGCGTCAGCACGCGCGAAGCCGCGCTGCTGGCCTGGATGAGCCTCAAGCAGGTGCCTTGCGTGCTTGAGGCGCTGGTACCGTTCCGCGCCGAAATCTCGGTGCTGGCCGCGCGCGCCAGCGACGGCCGCACGGCCGTGTGGCCGGTGCAGGAAAACCAGCACGCCGGCGGCATTCTCGATCTGACCATCGTGCCGGCACGCATCGACGCGGCGCTGGCTGCCCGCGCGCAGCAGGTGGCCACCGCGCTGGTCACCGCGCTCGACTACGTTGGCGTGCTCTGCGTTGAGATGTTTGTACTCGGTGACGAAGTGCTGCTCAACGAAATCGCGCCGCGCCCGCACAACAGCGGGCACTACACGATTGAAGCCTGCGTCACCTCACAGTTTGAACAACAGGCCCGAATCCTCGCGGGCGTGCCGCTCGGCGACACACGGCTGCTCGAGCCGGCCGTGATGGTGAACGTGCTGGGCGATGTGTGGTTCGACGCCGCCACGCCGATGCAACCGGCCTGGGCCGAGTTGCAAGCGCTCAGTGGCGCGCACCTGCATCTTTACGGCAAGGCCGAGCCGCGCCGAGCACGCAAGATGGGCCACGTGACCTGCACGGCGCCCACGCTCGATGCGGCGCTCGCCCTGGGGCAACGGGCGAAGGCCATTCTGCGAATTACGGCCTGAGGCGAGCACTGCAGGTGCCCGCGCGCTAACCGACGCTTGAGATCGCCGTCGCGAACTCTACGCGGCGGTTCGCGGGCACTCAGGGTGCGGCGTGGGTGCGACGTCTGCCGAGCAGGAACGAGCCAGCAATCACGGCCACGACGAGCAGCATGAGTGCCCAGGTTTCGTTCGCCGGCACCACTGACGCTGCGACCTTCGGCAGGAACGCAAGCGTATGAACGTCGTTCGGAATGGGAATTGGGCTGCCCACAAACGCGTTCGTGGCCGTGTTGAAGGTGGACATGTTGCGCGGGTTCGACGGCGACGAGTCGTTCGTGCGGTCGATCACGTAGAGCAGGCCATTGGCGGGGTTGAACGCGCCGTGGTGATTGGTGGTGCCTGAGGGCCGCGTGAAGCTGCCCACTGGCGTCGCCGCCCCGGTGGAGAGATTGATCGTGTAAGCGTCTCCGGCGCCGTTCAGCAGGTAAGCTGTACCGTTCGCATTGATGGCGAACGTTTGCTCGTAAGTGCTGAGCCCCGAGTCGCCCACCCAGGTGGCCGCACCAGTGGCCTTGTTGATCACGACGAGGTCGTCGTTCCCGCCGGGCGTCGTCACGAGGTCTGACCAACCGTAAAGCGTGCCGTTCGGAGTAAAGGCAATGGTGGCGACTTGGCTCTGGTTGGTCGGGCCTACCACGGTTGCGGCGCCTGTGGTGGTGCTGATAGTGACGATACTGCTGCCGGGGCCAGACTCTCCGCGTGAGGACGTTGAGCCATACAACATGCCTGTCGTCGGATCGAAGGCGAGACCGTTGAGGACGTAGCCCACCGGACCAATGGTTTGCAACAACGCACCCGTGGCGGGATCGAGCCGCACCAGCGTGCTGGTGCCCGACGCGTTGACGGTGCCGTAAAGCACGGCCTGCGCAAATGCTGTGGAGGCCAGAAAGGCCGCCAGCGCGGCAAACATGCGAAATAGCATTTGAAGTCCTTGTCGATTGAACGGTGTCCGCAGGAACAGCGACAGCGCCTTACGGGGCTGCGCGGTACAGAATTATCTGACGCCGTTCGCGAGATCGGAAACCGGCGCGCCACGCTCATCGTCGTGCCGCGCGACGTGTTGCTGCCGCGCAACATCGCCGGAGCGCCCTCTGCGGGCGAGGACGACCTGCCTTGACCTCGCGAGTCACGCGAATCGACTCATTTGGGTGCATCGTACGGCACGCCCCGCGGGGTTGCAGCGAGACGGGGCGTCTGCGGCGTTGCGACGCTCGAATGTGATCCACCACGCGGTTCGCCTCGCGCCCTGCAGTCATCGCTTCCCCTGGCAACGCATCTCGTGAGAACTGCTTGAACAGGGCCCAAAACAGCGAGCCATAAAATGCCGGCATGAGTTTGCAAGCACCGCCCCGCGTCGCGTTGATCGCCGCCGTGGCAAGCAATGGCGTGATCGGTCGCGACGGCACGCTGCCGTGGCGTCTGCCGGAAGATCTACGGTATTTCAAGGCGGTCACGTCGGGGCATCGGATCGTGATGGGGCGCCGCACCTGGCAATCGTTCCCGCGCCCGCTGCCGAACCGTGAGCACGTGGTGGTTTCTTCCGCCGCGCTTGATCTGCCCGATGGCGTGCGCCAGGTAGCCTCGCTCGCTGCCGCCCTCGCATTGCCCGCGCCCGTGGCACCGTTCGCGGCGACGCCGATCTTCATCATCGGTGGCAACGCGATGTATCAGGAGGCGATGCCGCTGGCCGATGATCTCTATCTCACGGAGATCGGCGCCGACGTGCCGGGCGATACCCTGTTCCCCGCGTGGGATCGCGCACGGTTTCGTGAAGTGTCGCGCGTAGCGCATGCGGCGCCGCTCGTCGCCGACGGTCCGCCCGTGCCGTTTGCCTTTGTGCATTACGCGCGCCGATGAGCCGCAGCGCGGGCTCCGATGCGGCGGCGCAGGATCACGCCGGGCGACGCGCCGCGTTCCGCGCGGGCGCGCTGGAGTGCGCGAAACTGATGCCGTCATACGCGCCGTTCGGCCTGGTGTGCGGCGTGGCGGCGGTGCAGGCGGGTTTGGGTGAATGGGGCGCGGTGGCGCTCGCGGCCTTTGCCTTCGCCGGGTCGTCACAGGCGGTGTTGACCCAGTTTTTGTCGAGCGGTGCCCCGCTCGCGATCGCCATTCTGTCGGGACTGGTAGTGAACCTGCGCATGGCCGTCTACAGCGCGGCGATCGCGCCGCGCATTGCCGGGGCGACGCGCCGGGAGCGGCTGCTGTGGGCCGCGTTTCTCGTGGATCAGACGTTCATCTCGAACGAGGTACGGCACGAGCGCGGCGAGCATTCGGCGCACCCGCTGGCGTTCTATCTCGGCTGCGCGGCGGTGCTGTGGCCGTGGTGGACTGTGGTGAACGCTGTGGGGGCGTTTGCCGGTGCGGCACTGCCGGCAAGCTGGCAGCTTGACTTTACTATCCCGTTGTCATTCGTCGCGCTGGTTGTTCCCCTGCTGAAGTCCCGCGGGCAGATTGTGGCGGCGGTCGCCGGCGGCGTCGCCGGGATTGTGCTGTACGCATTGCCGCTGAAGTTGGGCCTGATTGCAGCCTGCGCGCTGGGCACGGCGTTTGGCATGGCGATCGATACCGGGCTCGCAGCCCGCCGGGGCAGGGACGCGAGATGAACCTGGGCAGTTTCGGCACGCCGGAGGGCTGGCTGGCGGTGGCCGGGCTGGCCATCGGCACGTTTGCAATCCGCTATTCCTTCATCGGTCTGTTGGCCGGCAGGAAGCTGCCGCCGCGCTTTGAACGTGCGCTTCAACTGGCGGTGCCCGCGATCTTTGCCGCGCTGGTGCTGCCGCTGATCCTCTTCCACAACGGCAACCTGAATCTGGGCGTACGCTGGCCGCACGCCGTGGCCGCGGTCTTGACCGGCATCTACGCCTGGTGGCGCGGCGGCATGGTCACCACGCTGCTCATCGGCATGGGTTCGCTGCACGCGCTGTTGTGGCTGACGGCGCGCTAACCTGCGGGCGTATACAGCTTTTTTGCGCTATCGACGTGCAGACGGTCGATAGGCGCCGCTTTTTGTTCTTGTCGACTTGATTCGATATCGGCCTGTATCCACGACAATAGGGTGGTTTCAGCGCAATAGCTGTTGACGCGACCTAGCGAAAAAAAAGCCCGCACAAGGCGGGCTTAGTCCTGAGAGACCTGATAAGACCGGAGGTGTATCGAGGGGGTGGTCAGCTCAGGGTTGCACACAGAGGAAAGTGTCGACTGCTATGCAGATGTCATATTAGGCGCGGCGGTTCGGCGTGTCAAGCACTTTTTTCAGATTGTCTTATCAGATTGTCTGATCCGCACCAGAGGCTGGGCCGAGAGGGAGCCTGACGCCGACCCGCAGGACAAGCGCCGCGACGAGTCGGGCCGAAAAAAACGCCCGGACGAACCGGGCCAAACAAAAAAAACGCCCGGGCAAGCCGGGCGTAGGGCATGAGCATTCGTATCAACCGCGGCCCATCGCGAGAGCGCGGCGTCGCTAGCCGCCGTGCTGCTTACGAAATTTTTCACGCAGAGCTTCTGCGCGCGTGACGCGATCAAGAAGTTGACTGGCAACCATGCGTTTTTGTTCCGCACTTAGGGTTTGCGTGAACTTCACCCACTCGGCGATGGCGGCGTTGCGGTCGGGCGCGACGGCGCGCTCGTTCTCGGCGCCTTGTGCCAGCACCTTCGCGAAATCGGGCTCCGGCTTCGACAACTCTGCGCGCAGCGTCTTCGCCGATTCGTCGCGCACCTTGCGCAGCGTATCGTTGGCCTTGTTGGTCGCCTTGAGCGCAATCGCGTACTGCGCTTCCTGTTCGGTGGAGAGCTTGAGCTTCGCCTTCAGTGCAGCGAAGTAATTGCCGTAGGGCATGCCGTAGGCCGGCATGCCAGGCGCGGGAATGGGAGCGTGTGTCTGCGCGGCAACGACGTTGCAGAGCAGGGCGAGGCCGACGACAGGCGCGGCGCGCACGACGCGGGTGAAAGTCAGGTGCAGGAAAGATCGCATGGCAAGTCCGAAACAGCCGCGCACGGGGCGCAAAGGCTGCATTGTGACGGATCGCGCGATTTGTAACTTGCTGTAAGTACCTTGGGCGGGGGCTCGCGCGTCTGATATGTTTGTGGCATGAGTGCCTCGTCCCACATCCTGATCGTTGACGACGACCAGCGCCTGCGCGACCTGCTGCAGCGATTTCTCGCCGAGCAGGGGTTTCGCGTGTCGACCCTGCCCGATGCGCGGGAACTGAGCCGGCGCATGGAGCGCGATCCACCGCACCTGATCGTGCTTGACTGGATGATGCCGCACGAGGACGGGCTCGCCGTCTGTCAGCGCCTGCGCAGCGGCGGTGATCGCACGCCAGTCATCATGCTCACCGCCAAAGGCGACGAGGAGGAGCGCATCCACGGCCTTGACGCCGGTGCCGACGACTACCTGCCGAAGCCGTTCAGCCCGCGCGAACTGGTGTCACGCATCAACGCCGTGCTGCGTCGCGCCGCCGAGGTGGCGCCCGGCGCGCCGCTGCCCATCGATCAGCCGGTGCAGTTCGGTGAATGCGAAGTGAATTTCGCGATGCGCACACTGTCGCGCCGCGGTGAGGTTGTCGAGCTCACGACCAGCGAATTCGCCATGCTCAAGGTGTTCGTGACGCATCCGCACGAAGCGCTGTCGCGCGAGCGCCTGTCCATGCTTGCGCGTGGCAAGGAGCACGAAGTCTTCGACCGCGCCATCGACGTGCAGGTGTCGCGTCTGCGCAAGCTGGTCGAAGCCGATGCCGGCAAACCGCGCTACATCCAGACCGTCTGGGGTCGCGGTTACGTGTTCGTTCCGGACTGAACCGCCCGCCGTGCCACGCACCCTGTTCTGGCGACTGACCGCGCTGTTGATCGGCGCGCTCGCGCTCGCCGTGCTGGCGATGGTGCTGGTGTTCCGGCAGGATCGTGCGGGGCTCATTGCGCGCAATTTCACCGACGCGCGGATCGCGCAGATCGAATCGATGCGTGACGCGCTCACCCGGGCCGCCGGCGAAGAACGCGGTGGGCGGCCGTTCCAGTTGCAGATGATCGCGCGTGAGTACGGCATCATCCTGATCCCCGTGGATCGCCGCCCGGAAATCGGTGAGCCGCCACGCGGCGCCGGGTTGCAGCAGCTCGTGGAGCGACTGCAGGAACGTTTGGGCAAGGACGTCGAAGTGCGCCTCGGGCGACGCCTCGATCAAGCCATTGTGTGGATTCGCCTCAAGGTCGGGCCGGATGCACCCGCCGCCTCGCCCGAAACTCCGGGCGGTCTCGGCGGCGCGACCGTCGGCCCCGTGAGTCGTGCCGTATGGGCCGGTATTCCGATCCGCGACGTGGATTCCACCGAGATGCCGGTGCGCCTGACCATCACGCTCGCGGTGGTGTTGCTGGCACTGGTCGCCGCCACCTTCTGGTTCGCGCGCCGACTGGCGCGCCCGCTCTCCGACCTCGCCAACGCGGTGGACAAAGTCGCGCTGGGCAAGCGGCCTGACCCGTTGCCCGAGGACGGCCCCAGCGAGATCGCACGCGTCGCCCGCAACGTCAATCGAATGGCGGCGAATCTCGATCGACTGGAGCGCAATCGCAGCACCATGCTCGCGGGCATCTCGCACGACATCCGCACGCCGTTGACCCGGCTGCGACTGGCCAGCGAGATGGCAGTCAGCGACGCGCAAAGCCGCGCCGAGATGGCTGCCGATATCGACGAGATTGACCGTGTCGTCACCCAGTTCCTCGATTTCGCGCGTGGCACGCCCAAGGAGTCACCGGAGCGTGCCGATGTGCAGATCGCGCTGTCTGCCATTGCCGACAAGGCGAACGCACGTGAGCTGCCGGTGCGCTGGACGGCAGGGGCCGAGGCGCTCTACGTGAACACCTACCCGGCAGCGTTCGAGCGCATGCTGATGAACCTGATCGAGAACGCGCACCGCTATGGCAAGCCACCGGTGGAGCTCACGGCGCGGCGCGACGGCGGCAGCGTTGAGATTGACGTGCTCGACGCGGGCGACGGCGTGAAACCGGAGGATGTGGAACGGCTCAAGGAACCCTTCGTGCGTGGCGACCACGCTCGCGGCGGCGCCATGGGCGCGGGCCTCGGTCTGGCGCTGGTCGAACGCCTGGCGCAGTGGCACGGCGGCAGCTTTGATCTACTGCCACGATCCGGTGGCGGCACCGTGGCGCGCCTGCGCCTGCCGCTGATCCACTGACGCGTCGCGAAAAAATTTTTGTCGCCCATGTCGCTGCTGCGCAGGTGCTTCCGTCTACGGAAATAAGGTGCACTCAAGCCGGTGCTCCCCATGCTTTTTTCAGTTTGACAGGTCTTGCCACGCTGCCTAGCATCATCGCCATGCACCCCCTTCAAATTCGGCGCCCGATCCTCAACAACCGTGTACCCGTGCGGTTCGTCGCGGTATGGACTGCCGCCCTGTGTCTGGCGCTTGCCGCCTGTTCGGAGACTGCCGCGATGGCCAAGTATGTGATGTTTTCGCCGGTGAGCGGCGTGGTTTTGTTGAATGGCGCGCCGGTCGCGGGCGCCAGGGTCGAGCGCTCTTACTTCTGGCGCTGGGCAAAGCAGCGCGCGGACGATTCGGTGGTCACCGACGCCCAAGGACGGTTCAGTCTGCCCAAAGTGACCGGCTCATCCATGTCGGCCTGGTTGCCGCACGAGCCCTTTGTCGAGCAGGGCATCGCCGTCCATGTGGATGGCAAGCGCTACGCGGTGTGGGGACACAACCGGCGCAACTACGAAAGCAACAGCGAGCTGTCCGGAAAGCCTTTGCGCCTGCGGATCGAGCTCAGCATGGAGCCAAAAACATATTCCAACGAACCGAAATCGACCGAACCCGTGGTCGGCAGGTTCTCACTCGAATAAGGGGAAACCGCGATGGCAGAACTCACACCGGAACAGGCGGCCCGCGTCGCCGTCGAGGTCTATCGTGTCCGCAGTAGCGGGTCGGTCAACGAATTGGCGCCGAGCGACCCGATGCAGTCGATCGGCCGGTTGTTCGCAAGCGCTTCGAATACGCGGCTGCAAGGCGTCAGTGGCGCTCTGGCCTGGACGGAAATCACCGGCTTTGGCTATGTCGCGCCGGGGCTGCCGGGCACTGAATTCGCCGGGGACACGCTGATCGCGTTGCGCGGCACCGACACCCTCGCCGATGCGCTCACCGACGCGCGCTGCGGCTTTCAGATGGGGCCGTCGGGCACGATGGTGCACGAGGGCTTTGCCACCACGTGGAATTCCATCGCGCCCCAGTTGCGGCGTTACTTCGACGGTCATCGCCCGCGCGCCGTGCATTGCGTCGGCCATAGCCTCGGTGGCGCGCTGGCGAGTCTGGCGGCCGACTACGTGAGCGCCCAAGTCACCTCCGACGTGCGGCTCTACACCTTTGGCTCTCCCCGGCCGGGTGGCGTGGCCTTCGCCAACCGGTTCACCCAGCGCGTGGGCGTGGATCGTATTCGCCGCGTGTATCACCCGGCCGATCCCGTGGCGATGGTGCCAGTTTTCCCGTTTCTGCATCTACCCTACGGAGCCGGCGGTTACGCGCTCACCTGCGACGCCTCACAACGCATCTCGCCGGGAGCTCATAGCAGTGAAACCTCCTACCTTCCGGGCGTCCACGGCAAAACCTGGAGCCAGTTGCAAGGCAACGGCGCGCAAACGCTCACCGACCGCCAGATTCGCGAGTGGCTGGGGCGCGCCGCGCAGGGCGGCGGCCTGCTGTCGTTCGGCGCGCGCACCGCTGAGCTGATCGGCATTGCGCTCGACTGGATCCTGCGGCAAGCGGCGCAGGTGGTGCTGGTGGGCGTGCAGAGCGTCATCACCGGCGGCCTGACCGCGCTGGATCAGCTGGCCTGGCTGCTGGAGCGTGGTGCGGCACTCTCGGCGCGCGTGGCGGGCTATGTCGAATCACTGATCAGCGTGATCTTTCGTTTCCTTGGTCGCACGGTGCGCGCCGGGGTGTCGCTGACGCAACAGTTCATCCAGTGGGTGCTGGAGACGATGCTCTCGACGCTGCGCGCCATGGTGCGTGCCGCGATCAACGCCACGCGCTGATTCACGCCCCAGCGATTCGTTGCTTCGCCCAAAAAAACAGAACGGCCTCTCCGGAGGCCGTTTTGCTGCGCGCGCCGCACGGCGCGCCATCGTGGCGATCAGGCGATCTTCACATACTCATAGTCACCCGGCTGGTTGTTGATGCCCATGCGCGGTGGTGCGATCCAGCTGGCGTACTGGCCCGGTGCGTGGCAGGGTTGCATCAGCGAGTGGATGAACGCCATGTCCTCATCGTTCGGCAGCCACAGGCCGCTTGAGGCGAGCCATTGCTGCTCGCTGAGCAACTGGCCGTCCGGGCTGATGCGGTGGCCTGCGAATTCGCCGATGCGGCGGTTGAAGCCCTTGTACGGCTGCTTGAAACGGAAGTCGATGCCGGCTTTTTCGATGACCTTGTTCCAGCGGTCAATGCCGCCCTGACAGTCGGCGATGTAGTCGTCGAGCAGGCGGCAGTTGATCGCGCGCAGCGCAGGCACGTCCTCGTCGACGAACTTGCCGTTGATCACGCGGGTGACGCGATAGGTGGCGTTTTGCAGCTCGTGGTCGTCGTCGAGCTTCGCCTCGTTGAAGCGGCCCTTCAGTCCCGAGGAGAAAGCGTCCGCTGCGTTGCTGGAAATTTCGCTGCCGAACAAATCGCGCGTGACGCTCATGTGGAAGTTTGCCTTGCGCTGAAGCAGCGGCAAATCCACCACGCCGAGCTTGCGCACCGCCTCCACATCGTAGGGGTCGGTGATGCCGGCCTTGAGCATGGCGTTGCAGGTGGCCTCCACCGTGCGGCCCACGCCGGTTTCACCCACGAACAGGTGATGCGCCTCTTCGGTGAGCATGAATCGGCAGGAGCGCGAGAGCGGGTCGAAGCCCGATTCGACCAGCGCCGCGAGCTGCATCTTGCCGTCGCGATCGGTGAAGTAGGTGAACATGAAGAACGACAGCCAGTCCGGCGTGCGCTCGTTGAAGGCGCCCAGAATGCGTGGGTTGTCCTGCTGCCCACTTCGCCGCTCGAGCAGCGCCTGCGCCTCTTCGCGGCCATCCTTGCCGAAATATTTCACCAGCAGATACACCATCGCCCAGAGGTGACGGCCCTCCTCCACGTTCACCTGAAACAGATTGCGCATGTCGTAGAGGCTCGGCGCCGTTTTGCCGAGATAGCGCTGCTGTTCCACCGAGGCCGGCTCGGTGTCGCCCTGCACCACGATCAGGCGGCGCAGCAGCGAGCGGTATTCGCCCGGCACCTCCTGCCACGCCGGCTGCCCCTTGTGCCGGCCACACGGAATGGTGCGCCCTTCCACCTTCGGCGCAAGCAGAATGCCCCAGCGGTAGTCGGGCATCTTCACATGGCCGAATTTCGCCCAGCCCGCCGGATCCACACCCACCGCCGTGCGCAAATACACCTCGGCATTCTGAAAGCCCTCCGGCCCCATCTCTTTCCACCACTCGAGGTACGCCGGATGCCAGGTCTCGAGCGCACGCAGCAACTGCTTGTCGCTATCCAGATCGACGTTGTTCGGAATCGAATCGCCGTACTTGACCTCAACAAATCGGTCATCGTGCACGGCGGCGTTGTCTTCGGTCAGAAATTCGGTGGTGGCAGCTTGGCTCATGGGCGCTCCGCGAAGGTGGGAATCAACGGACATCATCCACCGCGTGCACACCCGTCGAGCGAGAAAACATGCACTTTAATGCAGCGAATTATGTTTAGCGCAGAATAATGCTTATCCTGCTCCCAGAGCTTGACCTGCGTCAAACTGCCGCGTACGTATAGCTTTGGAGCGGTAACGACCGACGGATGGTCGTTACACGCCCATCAACTCAAATGTCGACTATCGTGAAAATCTGCGCTTAGACGCTGCCGTTTAGGGGTTTGAGCCGAAAAGGTGTATCCACTGAATCCCCGGAGCCCACTCACACCCGCGTCCACTGCATGCGCCAGTTGTCGTCCCAGGTTTTGCCGCCGTCGCGGGAGACGGCCTGGCTCCAGCGGCAGGAGGTGGCGGTGATGCCGTCCCACAGGCCGCGGTATTGCACCGGTTTGCCGTCTTCAGTGTCGTGCGAGATAAAGATGCCGGCTCCGTTTTCAAAGCTGCCGGGGGTGCCTTCGCTGCCGAGCACGCCACTTTTGGCATTCATCCAGTAGTCGGACCAGACGCGCTTGTCCATGTCGAGCACGCGCAGGCCCATGCCGCTGAAGTTGCGTGCGGGGATGCGCAGCTCTTCGATGCTGCACACGCCACCGAGAATGCTCCACACCGTGGCCTCGCCGGGGAATTCGTCCCAGTCTTTCTGCCCGGCTTTGCGTTGCCGGTTGTGAATCTTCCACTGCCCGCTCAGAAAGTCGAAGTCCCCGGGCTTGCCGGGCGTGCGCGGGGGCGGCGACGCGGGGCGTGACGCCTGCGCGGCAGCCGGCATGGCGGCGAGTTGCACCAGCGCGCTGGCGGCGGCAGCCTGCAGCAACGCGCGACGCGGGTAGGTTTGGTGAATGGTGTCGGTCATGTGGGCTCCTGCGCGGGCAAGGGTGAACGGAGCGCGCACTGTGCCAGCGTAAAGCTGACACGGCATGGCAGGATTTGTCGGCCGCGAGCGAGGCGGCGACGCCGGTGACTTTCAGCTTTTTTGCGCTAGCGGCAAGCAGGCGGTCCGTAGCGGGCTGTTTTCAGCGTAGTCGACTTGCGCACAAATCGCGCTGCGACGACCGCTGGCTGGTCGCTACGACGGAAAAGCCACTTCCGCCCGGATGGCGTCAGCCGAACACCGGCAATGCGGCGAAGCGCCCGCCGAGGACGCGCTCGGACTGCGCCGCGTTGAAGCCCCACCATTCGGTGAGCAGCGTGGCGTAGAGCTGGCGGTAGTCGGTGGTGTAGATCAGGTTGCCGTCGCCGCTGAGCTGGGTGAGCGAGGGATGCGCGCCGTACAGCCCCCCCTTGACCGCACCACCGAGCACGAACTGCGTGTTGGCGGTGCCGTGGTCGGTGCCGGCGCTCTGGTTTTCTTTGGCGCGACGCCCGAACTCGCAGTAGGTGACGATCGTGGTGTTGCGCCAGCGGTTCATTTCGACCAGCGCGCCTTTCATTGCAGCAATGCCCTCGGCCAGCTGCTTGAGCAGCGCCTGCTGCGTGCCGAGTTGCCCCTGATGCGTGTCGAACGAGCCCAGGCCCACGCGCAGCGCCGCAACGCCCGGCGATGCGGCGACCACCTGCATTGCGGTCTTGCATTGCTGGCCGAAGCCATGCGTGGGGAAATCGCTCTTCAGCGTGAGTTTGGGGTTGATGTTGAGCGCGGCGGACTGCGCCTCGCCTTCCAGCCGAAGGATGTGCTGCAACGCGTCGTTGCTGGCGCGACCGTGCGGGTCAGCGAGCCTGGCCTGGCGGATGAAGGCGTCGGTGGAGGCAATGGAGAGCGCGCGATGGCCGCCGGCGAACGGCCCGAGCTCACCGCCACCGACGGCGATGCCATCCGCAACAAATGCTTTCGGCGGTGTGACGGCGGCGAAAGCGCGCGCCAGCCAGCCCTCGCCGAGGTAGTCGCGCGCGTTGGAGCCGGTATCCCAGATTTCGATGGAGCGAAAGTGCGAGAGATTCGGCTCACGGTAACCGAGGCCCATGACCGCCGCCATCTCGCCCTGCTTCCAGAGCGGCAGCAGCGGCTCCAGCGACGGATGCAGGCCGTACTGCTCTGAGACCTGCAACATCTGATCGCGCTTGATGCCAATCGTCGGACGCAAACCGTAGTAGGCGGCGTCGCCGTAGGGCACGAAGGTGTTGAGCCCGTCGTTGGCGCCTTTGAGCTCGACCAAAATCAGCAGCCGATCATAGGTGCTGGCGTCACGGGCCGCGCCGGCCGTCCCCTGCGCGAACGCAGGCGCGTGCAGCACGCCCACGCCCGAAGTGAGCGCCGCGCCCAGCGCAGTCACACCCGTCAAAAAATTTCGGCGATCCATGCGGTGGCCCCTATTTAAGTTGGTACATCGGGTCAAGCGCGATGGCGCGTAGTCCCGCCAGGGTGTGCGGCGTATCAAGCGGGGCCTGCACCGGCGGGCCGGCGAGGAGCGCCCGCAGGATGAGGTCGGGCTGCGTGTTGTTGCTCGATGGCCGGCGCATGGCCGTGCTCGCAGGCTGCTGCGCGAACCACTGCTCGGCGTTGAAGTAGTACTGCCCGCGCAACTGATTGCTGATGCCAAACGGCGGCAACGGCGCCCCCATCGAGCCGCCATCGCCCACGTCGCCACCCAGGCCGCGCCCCTCCGGCGCGCCGCGCAGTGCCAGCCGGGTCTGCGCACGTTCGCGGCGCTCGCCCATCATGTCGCGATCAATCAGTGCGACGGCGGGACGCGGCGCCACGCTGCCATCGGCCTTGAGCATTTCGTCGGCACGGAACAGCCGGTTCAGGAAGCCTTTGCGCGCAAGCAGCGTCGTGGTGTTGAGCCACGCGTCACCCCCCGGCCAGCCTTTGACGTTCGGCGGGTTAAACAAATCCTGCCCCAACTGGCGCAGGACGATGGCGAACGGGGCTGGGTCTTCCACCGAAAAACCAAACTGCCGCAGCGAGCCAATCACCAGATCGACCGGCGACTTCACCAGCGACGCGCGATGAGCGGGCGCCCAGAATGCATCTGACAGCAACATCGCCCGCATCAGCGGTTTGATTTCGTAGTTGCTGTCGCGCCAGACTTGCGCCAGTTGCCTGACGGTTGCTGCGTCCGGCGTCGGTGACACAAACTCGCGCCAAAGTTTGCTGACGACGAACTCCGCGGTGGCCGGCTGACGCAAAAGTAACGTCACCACGTCGTCGCCGTTCATTCGCCCGCGGACGCCAAAAATCGATTTCTCGCCTTCATCATGAATGCCGCGACGGAAACGGAATTCGCCGGCGTCCGGGTCAACGCTCCAGCCGGTGAAGGCGCGAGCGACTTCCTTGATGTCCTGCTCGCTGTAGCGGCCTTCGCCCAGCGTGAAGAGTTCCATCACTTCACGCGCGAAATTCTCGTTCGGCGCGCCTTTGCGGTTCTGCGCTCCGTCGAGATAGACGAGCATGGCCGGATCCTTGCTGATCTCGCGCAACATGGCGCCGAAGTTGCCGAGCGCGTAGCTGCGCAAAAGCGTGTTCTGGCGGTACATGAGCTGCGCCACGCGAACCTTTTGCTGGCCCGTGGCGAAGTGGTTGTGCCAGAAGAGCGTCATCTTTTCGGTGAACGGCGTTGGCGTGGAGAGCATCTCGGCGATCCACCACGTACGTAGCTCCAGCCCGCGCTCCACCTGCTCGCGGCGATTGACCTTGTTGCGCTCCTCGGGAGACATGTCGGGGCGGTACGGGCGCTCATAGCGCGACGCCCAGGCCGGCACCGGATACGCGGCCTGACGCCGGGTTTCGGCGAGCAGTTGGTCAACGGCCTGCGCGCGCGTGAGTTGTGCAAAGCGTTCGATGTCGCCGATCTGCGCCGCGAAGCTGGTGCGGTTCAAGAGGTGCCTCGCATCGTCAAAACCGAGCGCGGCATTCGGCGAGTAGGCAGGGCTCGCAGCGGTCGGCGCCCGCGTCACCGTGGCGCCGCCGAGCGATTGCGCGCCCACGACACTGGCCGCCAGGAGAAGCGCCACCAGGCAGGCCAACAGCCAGAGAAAGGGTCCGGCCAGCGAGCCCGGCGTGAAATTGAAGAAGCGGCGCAGATACATGGTTGCCCTCGTACGATCGATCCGTGCAGACGTCTCGTTGCGTTGCATTGGGTGGAGTAACCGCAAAGCGTATTCGTTTGCCGACGCAATGGCGTGATTGCGCGGCAGTGCTTTGTAAGGACTTGTTAACGGCGTTCTGACCAGCGGTCGTGTCGTGCGTACCGTTCATCCTGCACGTCTCTGATTGGCGACATGATTTGTTAAATCAAATCAATGACTTATCTCTTGTTGCGTCTTCTGCTGTCGCGCCGCGCCGACAGAATCGGCCGCGATTTCACGGTTTTCCCGAGTAGGTGGCCTGAATTTTCGCGACGATGTCGCGTAAGTCATTGATCTTGCGTCTATTTGTTTGAGTGGCACGGAAGCCGCTAAAGACACACCGTCACAGCGAGGTTAGTCATGGATATGTTTGCACCCAGTACCTACGAGTTCTCTCTGGAAAAAGCTCCGGAGCACGTTGTTCCCGCATCCGGCGTTCTAGCCGAAGACGGTGAGAGCAAGGCGCTTCGTGAGCTTGCGGCGCTGGGTGACCGCGTATTTGCAGCTCGCCTCGTCGTGTGACCACGCGGGGGTGTTTTCCTCCCCCGGTCATCCCCGCGTGTATTTCTCGTGATCCCCTAAGCCCGCCTCGCGCGGGCTTTTTTTTGACCGCCTCGTGCGGGCTCTCGTTTGACCGACCTGCGCGGTCACGCTCTTCCGCCGATTGCCGCCGCTCGCGGGCGCGCCTGATATCGCGCGGCGCGCCTCCGCTATGATCGTCTGCACTCAGTTCCGCTTCCACACCCTCCCCTGTCCAGAGCCCCGAGGCGCAGCGCCCGATGAAACCCGGTCACACGCTCTACGACGCGCTCGGTCTCGACGTCACGGCGACGCCGACGGCGTTGCTCGAACGTGCCGACGCATTACGCACGCGCCTGCTGTCAGACTCGACACTCAGCAGCGAGGACCGCGAGAACCGTCTCAAAGTCATCCAGTACGCCCGCGAGGTGTTCGCCGATCCGGCCAAACGTGACCGCTATGACCAATCGCTGCGCCGTGCTGCGGGGACAGGCAGCGCTGCGCCGCCGGGTGTGGCGGCAACAACCATCACGTCGGGTGGTTTCGCGGGTAGCTCATGGCGCACCTGGTTCGTCGCGGCGCTACTGATCATTGCGATGCTGGTGGCGTATCTGGTGGTGACGCAACGCCGCAGCGCGGCGTGGCAGGCCTCCGCCTCAACCGCGTCGGCCGCAGCGCCATCCCCTGTTGCCGGGCCCGTCGCAGACCTCGCCCCGGCTGCTGCACGCATCGCTGAGCCTGGCAACAACCCGTCACCATTGACAAGTTCTGGTTTGACCGACGGCGAACGCTCACCGGCCGACGTGTTTCGCGTCAACGCAGCGAGTGTCGTGGTGGTGCGCGGCCAACGCGACGGGCGAGGCACGTCACAAGGCAGCGGCGTGGTGATCGGCGCCGACACGGTGATCACCAATTGCCACGTCGCGCTGGGCACGACCGATCTCGCCGTGGTGCGGCAGGGCCGGAGTTACCCTGCCAGCATCCGCTACCGGGACCAGGGCCACGACCTGTGCCAGCTCGCGGTGCCGAATCTCGCGGCGCCCGCGGTGCTTCGTGGTCGAGTGGCCGATCTGGCCGTCGGTGCCCGCGTCTATGCAATCGGTGCACCGCAAGGGCTGGACCTCTCGCTGTCCGAGGGCATTGTCGCGTCGTTGCGCCGCTTCGACGATGCGAGCCTGATCCAGACGACAGCCGCGATCTCACCCGGCTCCAGCGGCGGCGGGTTGTTCGATGGACGCGGACGACTGGTTGGCATCACCACGTTTCAGTCGCGTAGCGGACAGAATCTCAATTTCGCTGTGCCCGTCGACTGGATCGATACGCTACCGGCACGCCACGGCAACGCAGACAGCCTGCTGCCCGATGGCAGCGGCGCCTCCGGGCTGCCGGAGGCGATCAAGCCGCGGGTGCCGGGACCGGCAATCGGTTCACAGGCAGAGGCCCGTCAACGCCTGCTGCGCGGCGCCTGGCATTGTCATGCTGGCGCCGGTTCCGCGGCGCTCGCACAGTATGAATTTGGCGAGGACGGCAGCGCCGTGCTGCGCCTGCGACCCACCGGCGGCGAGTGGCAGACGCTACGTGGTGCTTATTGGACTAGCGGCGCCGACACCCTGGCGCTGGGGCCGTCGCCAGCCGTGGCGCCGGCGGTGCAATTGCGAGTCGTTGAAGTGTCGCAGGCGCAGGCCGTGTTCCAGTGGCTCGGCGCCAGCAGCGCCACGCACTACTGCTCGCGACCGGCGCGCTGACCGGCGCCCGGCATACCCCCCGCGCTATTCCGCGAGAATGAACGTCACCTGGGGTGATAGCGATATCCGTGCAAAAAGTCTCGGTCAAATGCAAGGGTTTACCCGTTTCAACGTCGCTCAGGCTTCACGAATACCCGACTAAGTTGCAGCGCACGTTTTCTGTCTTCGGTATGCAAGTAGTTTGAAGTCGTGTTGACCGACGCATGCCGCAAGTTGTCGCGCACTGTAACGAGATCTGCACCGCCATCGAGCGCAAACGTTGCGTGCGTGTGTCTTAGCCAGTGTGGTGAGGCGGCCGCGAGCTTTTGATGGAGTACGGGATGCGTCTCGGACACCTGTTCTCCGACTTCATCAAAGAACCGTCGCAAAATCGCCCAAATGCGCCCTGGCGTCAATCCTTTCTCGGACTCGAATTTGGTTCGTAGTTCAGTTTCGGTCGTGTCGATCGGTGCGATCAAAAACGCATTCACTGGCCATTGGTGAATCGAACCGCGAATGTCTCGGTGTCGTTGATAAACGATCAACGCGTCCCATGCCGCAGGCGGGATCGCTACACGTGCACGCTTTCCGCCTTTGCCCTTCACGGTCACCCAACATTCTCGTGATGTGACACGCTCGAAGTCGCGTAAGCGAATGGTTGCGAGCTCGTTGACACGCACACCGGTAGCCACGCAGAACGTGAGAATGAAGCGCAGACGAATCGCCGTGACCTTGCTCCAGTTAAGTTTTCGTTCGACGTGCTGCGCGAGTCGTGTGATCGTCGCCCACTCTTTTGCCGTGAACACACGCTGTTGCGGATTCCTGAACTGGGCGTCCGTGCCAGGGTTCCCTTTTGCGGCTTTGGTCGCCTTCGCATTTACCCCTGCAAACGGATTCCCGATCAAGTAACGCTGTTCAGTGAGCCAGCGAAACAACGACGACAAGACCGACAACGAGTAAGCCATCGATCGCGGCGACAAACCCGCCTGGAACGGTTTCCATTCACGGGAACGACGCGGAGCCACGGGTCCAATCCATCGCGACGCAGGCACCGGGCGACGCAAAAACGCTCTGTACGCTACTGCATCCTCATGCGTCAGCGACGACAGTGGTTTCTCACGTTCAATGATGGCCCAGAGCATCAAGCGTTCGGCTTCCTTTCGATACGCGCGTTTTGTGGCTTCGCTTTCTTGTAAACCGAGCCATGCTTCAACCGCCTGGAGATCGTTGTCGGCTTCCAACAAACACCCGCGACGCGGCGCGCGGAGCTTTCCGCTAGAGCCATCGAACGCCTTGGCATTGCGCGTGAGTGCGAGCGGAAGGTTCATGTTCGCACTGTCGGTATCAGCATCGGTTGTTTGGCGTTCCCAAACCAGTGGACGCGACGCCTGCAATCGCGACAGAAAGATTTCGATTTGCTTTTGCAGTGTCGGGTGTTCTGCAATGAAACGAGAGACGTGTTTCGACGACTGCGCACCAATGCCCTCAATGTCGCGCCACCAGCCAACTTTGCGTGACATGCGCGCCGCGAGATCGGCCCAGGTGCGAACACCCGTATTGTTCAGTGGCTCGGCGATCGATTGCGGTAGCCAACGCGATACCGCGCCATCAAGCTGCGGTGATGGCACAGGTGTCGACGGCAACGCAAGCATCGCCTCATTCGCCTTGCGGCGCATCGCCGTGTTCGACTCCGGGCGCACGCGCCGGAAGAGCGTCGCCCAATCGTCGCGATGACGCGCGTCGGCGGCCGCTACGAGTTCACGGCGAATCGATCCCAGCACACCACGTGCGCTTCGTCCTGAAGTCAACTCACTTGGTGCATAGCGTTCAATACAGGCACGCGGTGCAATGCCTTCGACGTAGGCGCGGAAGGCCGCAATCCGATTTGCATCCGGTAATTTGACTTTTGCGGGGATCGAAGGGGATACGCCAGACACTCCCTTATTTTACGCAACCGCAGTTTTGCTATGCCGTTTAACTAACGTGATAAGAAAAGTTATCTTGATAGCAGTGCTTTGCGAGAAACAATTTGATCGTTTTCGCGAAAGCGGACATTGGCGACTCAGCACGCGCGACACAATGCAGACACTCGAAGTTGCGCCAATTGTCTGTGCGCTAACAAATTGGCAAAACCGAGAAGCTCCAATACCTTTCAGTCACACCTACATTTCCGAACGCTTAGCCTCATTGCCACTCATATCTTTGCGAACCGGTTCGGCAAAGTAAGCGGCTTTAGCTGATTTGTCGAGCGCTCGAATTTTCTCTATAGCAACTTGCGACAAACGGCGCCCCCAAAACACACGGTTATTCTCGATCCAGTAATGTGATTTACATGGCAAGCTCCAGTTGCCAATTGACGGATTAAGTGAAAGCGTGTCGCCATCAAATGTAAGAGCCCAATCAGTTGGCGATAACGGCGTGACGATTTCTGACCCGCAACCGCAGCAACATCGATGGACTGCGGTTGCGTGCTCAATTGATGCATAGAGAACGCCGTCTTCCACCGTATTTGGAATGCATTCGACGAATTGATGAGTGATGGTAGTTCGCACTAGATCATTTCCTCTTCACTCGTGAGAAGATTGAACGCAGTTGTGTAAGTGGTATCGTGCTCTTGAACCGTGTCGGCATAAAACTCACAATATTTTTTCCACTTAATCACAGCGAGCGCCGCACAAAAAGAGTTGAGATCAGCGGTTTGAATGTTTGATCGATACACATCATCGTCGAGCTCGTTCTCAAAAGGGATTCGTTTGCTGAGGTGGTTGCGCTTCTTAGGGGTTCCCGTTGTGATCCTGCAAGCACCGCGCAAATGAAGGTGCTCCACGTCCATTTCGATGCCGATTCCCGTGTCAATGAACGGCACGCCGACCGAGAGTAAATGGTCGACGATCATCTTTCTCGCTGTGCCACTGTCGATGCAAAGAAACACAAAATCGAACCCGCTTAGCGTAGTGACATTCGAGTCATCGACATTGAACGCGTGAGCCACGATGCCACGATGCATGTTCGAGTAGATTCCCTTGAACCACGTGACTTTTTTGGGCTGCGCGTTCAACGCTTCTTTTGATGGTGCCGATGGCGATCTGAACGCGTTGTGCTGCAGGAATTCATCAGCATCGAAGAGATGAATTTCGCGGATTGGCGTCTTGGCAAGCAAATCGAGCACGTAAGAACCCGTTCCACCGAGGCCAATAATTGCGACTTTTGCCATGCGCAGCTTGTGGCTGATTGCCGCAGTCCCCGCACGTGTTGAGGCGGTGTCCAGGTACGCAAAAACTCCGTCGTCGGCTGGCGAGTCCACAACCTTAAACGTTTTGGCAGTCAACTGTGGATCTAAGGACTGAGCGGGTGCACTGATGATTTCAATGTACCGTGTCATCTTCTCGAAGTAATCGCTGTACCCCTGTGGCGGCTTGTTTGAAAACGAATGATCCACAGTTAGTTCTTGTGCAAGTTGCTGTCTGCAAGTCGAATGTACGATTGCCGTCAGCGTAGACCCATCCTTATTGCAAGGATGCTCGCCAATAATGAATGCGACGTGTTGATCAGGACGCTTCGTTACGTCGCCTGTGAGCTCTAGCGAGGAAACGAGTGTGCCGAAGACGATCTCTCGCCTTGCGTTCACGTAAGGGATCGAGTGCACGAGCAAATGACCCACGCGAATCTCGACCTCGTATCCCGAATCGCGTAGGCGCGCGAGGTCGCTACTACGATTTATCAGTTCGTGTGACATTGAATTGCATCCCTTCGCGTACCTTGATGTTGTCGCCATCGACCATCGACCCTTGAGGCTTACTGCCGTGAGCGCGCTTGTAGGTGACTGTGTAGACCGTGTTTTCGTTGAAAACCGCATCTGCGAACGCCAGTCGAACCACCTCGGTATAGCTCAGGTGGTCAGTCGAGACGATCTTCTTGCGTCCGTTGACGAACACGGCGATTCCGCACTCGTTGCTGCGAATCCCGTCTCCGTCAGGGACGCCCATTTGTTCATTTGCCTCTGTCTTATCGTTAAGCATTTTTTATCCTTAGTTGCGTGACGCCCAGAATTGGGTGCCTACAATAAGAAAGACTCTCCAACTTGGCGGCGTGGACGCAGTACTGAAAATATTTGTCCGCAGCACAGTTTCCGTGCGTCTATGTCAATGGAGGAGGCGGTTTTGCAGCGACCGGTGGTTTACAACGGGCAACCCAGAGAAATGGCGCTTGGCGAGCGTAAGGCTTCTATTGAGAGGGGGACAAATGCGGTTGGCGAAAGACGACGATGACAGGTTGTCGGCGCTAGAAGTTGAGGCAGCGCTGGTCGCGCTGTCAGACGCCGATTGGAAGCGTTTATTCAAAATCGCTCAATATGAGTCTGCTTTCGACCTGAGCGGCGTAACCGGTGAAGAGCTGATTCACGAAGCGGTGTTGTTACTGCTCGACGGAACACGACGATGGAAGCGTGGCGTGCATGCATTTAAAGCTCTACCGTTTATTGCGCACAG
Source organism: Burkholderiales bacterium (assembly GCA_016790165.1). Lineage (GTDB taxonomy): Bacteria > Pseudomonadota > Gammaproteobacteria > Burkholderiales > Casimicrobiaceae > Casimicrobium. The sequence continues at coordinate 43,327 of JAEUPL010000001.1, read as the reverse complement.
TATTAGTGATAACTGGAGAAACCGTGATGGCCTTTTCGATCGAACGGTAGCGGTTGATCACGGATTGTCTGAGGATACAAATGATGGAACAGTCACGTTTGTTCAAGCCGTCGACAATAAAACTCCAGAGGTGATTGCCGATGGAACAAGTCAACTGAATCAATTACTGCGAGCCTTGGGCGATGACGACGAAGCTGCGCTCCTTGCTCTTTCGTGGGCCGAGGACATGCGCGGTGAAGAAGCCAGGAAGGCGCTAGGCTGGGACGAAAAACGCCATGATGCCGTGCGCAAGCGCTTGGGACGAAAGTTAGATTCGTTGCGGGCAATGAGGGAACGAACATGAATACGAAGGACACAAAACGCAGCCCGGACGGGATCTTTTTGGAAAGTTACATTGCAGAACTCGTTGCGATGAAGGATGTGGATGTTTTGGACGGTGATCCACCCGGACTGAATAAGGAAAAGGGACTTGCAATCGTTGCTGCTGCGAAAGCGACCGTCGCGAAGAGACGCTTGGATCGAGCACGGGCGGCTATGGATCGAGAAAAGTCGATCACGCCTGCATCCGGAAAGAAGTTTTCGCCCATGGAAGCACGTGCGTTTCTGCGATCGGCTGCCAACGACTCACGCTTTACCCTTGCCGCAAGGAATCATGCGGACATGTCGGATGAGGACGTAATGAGTCTCTGCGAAGATATCCAGCGACTAATGGCGGACAAAACCGACTCGGGTGACGCAACTTGACGCCCGGTGGACGCGCCGAAGCTCGTATTGCAGAGCTTGGTATCACAAGCGCTAGCGAGCTCGACGTAGAAGCCATTGCCTACGATGCGGGCATGCAGGTGAAGTACGCACAGCTCGATGGTTGCGACGCTACCTTGGTGGGTTTCGGAGATAAAGCCATAGCAACCATCCGACGGTCGGACGTTCGCGGACGGGAGCGGTTTTCAATTGCGCACGAACTGGGTCACTGGGAAATGCATCGCGGCCGTTCCTTCCAGTGTCGTGTCGATGAGCCGGATCGCAACTTTCCTTCTGCGGAGAAGGGTCGCGAGCGCGAAGCGGATGTCTATGCAGCGCATCTACTCATGCCAGCGAATTTGTTCAATCCTGCGATCACCGGTTTTACGACTTTAGGATTTGAGCAAATTAACGAAGTCAGGCAGCAATTCGACACAAGCTTACTCGCAACCGCTTTGCGACTGGTAAACGTAAATGCTCGTCCTATTGTCTTTGCGTGCTACACCAAAGAAAAGTTGGTTTGGTCATTGCGCGCTCGTGATGTGCCGCGTCGATGGCAGCTTTGCAAGCGACTTGACGAAGATAGCTTCGCCATAGATGTTGTCCAGAGCGGCAAACTTCATCCAGTCCCAGGCAAGCAACCTGCCGAGGTGTGGTTTAGCAACGACGAAGCCGACGACCATGAGATTACGGAATGTTGCGTAGCCGGTCGAAACGGCGAAGTTTGGGTTCTTCTCACCTTGAACAGCGACATGATGGAGGAAACCGACAACAGCTTTTCCTATCGAGATTCGCGTTAATGCTCAACGTGGTCGCAGGGAAATCAACTATTTCAAGTCGAATCATTGCGACTCACTTGAAAGGTGGCTCCTGGCCGACTGTCGAGTAAAAGTTTCTACGCAGAAAAGCGATCAAGATCGTGTGGGCAGCCTGCGTAGCCGTGACCGGTCGTGCCTCAAGTGGTGTGGCAGACGCATGCCTCACCATGCGCCGCAGATACCAACTCTTGCAGAATGCCGCACTTATTTGCCGTGTGCGGCGCAGTGCATTGCTTGCGCAACGTCGTCAACTGTTTCTCCAAGGCGCGCATGCTTCGCAACCTTGCTTGGACACGCGCAAGCTGCTCATCGACCAGGGTATTGATATCTCCGCAATCTCGCGATGGCTGATCCAAAAAGTTGAACAGACGCGTCACGTCGGCCAGCGGCATGTCGAGTGCGCGGCAATGTCGAATAAATGCCAGTCGTTCGAGCTGCGGGACTCCATAGCGCCGATAGCCATTGGCCTCCCGCGCAGGCGCTGGGAGTAACCCGAATTTCTCGTAATAGCGGATTGTTTCAACGTCAATCCCTATGGCTTGAGCGAGCTCGCCGATTCGCATGCGGGTTCTCCTAGATTGTGCTTTGTATTCTACGCTTGACTCTGTAGCAACTACAGGGTTTTTAATTCGCTCATTATCACTGGCCGAGACCCCTCAATGACCTCCACCAACCCTGATGCTTCTTGCGACGCCTGCGGATCTGATGCGTTGCCGGCTTGTGAACCAAGTGCGCGCGACGCGGACGCGCGGGTGATCGCACCGACGCAGACAACGACGAGTTGGCGTATTCCCACGATGGACTGTGCCTCCGAAGAAAGCGAGATTCGCCGAGCGCTCGAACCCATCGACGGCATACGCTCATTGAAGTTTCGACTAAAAGAGCGAAGCTTGTTGATCGACGCCTCCGCGACCGCACTTCCCCTCGCACTTGACGCAATTCGTCGTGCGGGTTTTGTTGCGGAACCGATTGATTCCCTGCCAGCGCACGCACGAGCCCCACAGGAACGCGCGGACGGTGCACACAATCCGGCTGACTCAGAACGGCCTGCATCCCTTGGTGAGCGCTGGTCGGGTATGACGCGCTACATCGCGGCGCTCATGTTTGCGATTGCTGCAGAAGCCGTCGCCTACTTTGCGCCTGACGGGATGCCCTGGAAGATTGCAGGCATGACGCTGGCCGCAATCGCGATTGGCTTGGCCGGGTTAAGTACGTACCAAAAAGGCTGGATTGCACTTCGGCAGCGTCGCCTAAATATCAACGTGTTAATGACGGTTGCGGTTACGGGGGCTTTCTTTATTGGGCAATGGCCGGAAGCTGCGATGGTGATGGCGCTCTACGCCATTGCGGAGTTAATCGAAGCACGCGCCGTCGATCGCGCACGTAACGCGATTGCGAGTCTAATGGCGCTAGCCCCAGAAGAAGCTGAGGTGCAGCAGGCCGATGGTCAGTTTGCCTCGGTGCTCTCGAAAGCCGTGGCGCTCGGCGCGATTGTCCGCGTGAAACCGGGTGCGCGAGTTCCTCTCGACGGTGAAATTGTCAAGGGCCACAGCACAATCAATCAGGCACCCGTCACCGGCGAGAGTATTCCTGTCGATAAGCAACCTGGCGACCCTGTATTCGCGGGCACGATCAACGAGACGGCCACCCTTGAGGTAAGGGTCACGGCTGCAGCAAGCGATAGCACCCTCGCGCGCATCATTCACGCCGTCGAGCAGGCACAGGGCAGCCGAGCGCCCACACAGCGCTTCGTCGACCGCTTCGCCGCGATCTACACGCCGGCTGTCTTCATGCTCGCCATCGCCGTGGCTGCACTCGCACCGTGGCTGCTCGGCTGGACGTGGACGACGGCTGTTTACAAAGCGCTCGTGTTGCTTGTGATCGCGTGCCCGTGCGCCCTCGTAATCTCTACGCCGGTCACGGTGGTGAGCGCGCTCGCTGCGGCCGCACGGCGCGGCATTTTGATCAAGGGCGGGGTTTATCTTGAGGACGCGCGTAAGCTCAAAGCCGTTGCGCTCGACAAGACGGGCACAATCACCGAAGGAAAACCCAAGCTAGTCGCCTCGGAATTGCTCTCCGAGCGCCATTCGAGTGACGCAGCCGCCGTGCTCGCGCGCAGTCTCGCGGCGCAATCGGATCATCCCGTTTCGAAGGCCATTGCGACGGGACTGACGGCAGATACGAAACCCGTTGAGGGGTTTGCTGCCATCGCCGGGCGCGGCGTGCGCGGTTTGATTGAGGGTACCGCATATTGGCTGGGCAACCATCGCCTACTCGTAGAGCGTGAACTTTCGACACCAGCAATTGAAGCTCAGTTGAAAGCCCACGAGAGCCAAGGACGTACGGTCACGCTGCTCGCGAGCGAGCGCGAGATCGTTGCGTTGTACGCCGTCGCCGACACGATCAAGCCCTCGTCGCGGGAAGCCGTGGCCGAAATGCTCAAATTGGGTGTGACGCCGGTCATGCTCACGGGAGACAACCAAGCCACGGCCAGCACAGTGGCGAAGCAAGCGGGGATTGTCGATGCTCGCGGCAACCTATTGCCCGAAGACAAACTAACAGCAATTCAAAACTTGCAACGGCAATACGGTGCAACGGCAATGACCGGCGATGGCATTAACGACGCACCAGCACTCGCACGCTCGGACATTGGCTTTGCGATGGGTGGGGCGGGTACCGATACGGCGATCGAAGCGGCGGACATTGCGGTGATGAACGATGATCTGCGACGCATCCCAGAAACGATTCGATTGTCGAAGCGCACGCACACCATTCTTTGGCAAAACATTACATTCGCTTTGGGGATCAAAGCGGTGTTCTTGGTGCTCACGATCGTCGGTCAATCGAGCATGTGGATGGCGGTGTTCGCCGATGTTGGCGCAAGCCTATTAGTCGTCGCTAACGGCTTGCGACTTCTGCGTCGATGAGCAGGGCCATCGTTGTGGGCGACGGCCGAATCGAGCGGCCGCGCACAAGTTGTGACGCGTGGGGAACTTCGCGCTACGGGTTCTCTCTTACCCACGGCCTAGCGATTCCATGGAATAATTATCTTGTGAAACGATTGGTGATTCTTCTGCTACTGTTTTGGATGCCGCTGCAAGCGAGTCTTGCCGCGTTCGAAGAAGTGCACGCGCATCACAATCATGCATCGACGTCCGCCATCCATGCGCATGACGCATCAACCGGTCACGAACACGCGCTCGATCCGCAGGCTGCAAGCGATCGCATCGATTGTGGCGCAGATTGCAGCACCTCGCACTTATGCACTGCGCAACTGATGTTGTTGCACGCCGAATTCACCACACGGCGCATAGATTTGGGCAACGCAATGTTTGCTCATAACCGTTCTTTAGCGCGCGACTACAACGCCGAGCGGCCCGAGCGCCCTCAATGGCTCGCCTCGTCTCTCTGACGAGGCCACCTCCGCTACTGCAAACCAACTAACGCGCAGCGCGCGATCGTATTGTTGTTGCCTCGTCGGTCTCCCTCGATCCTTTGTTTCCGGAGAACCGAATATGCCCCGTTGTTTCTCGGTGCGTCGACGACGCACCGCATCCTCACGTATTTCGTCAGCTATTCTTGGCTGCATGCTCGCATCGAGCCTCTGGGCGCAGTCCCCAGCGCCGACGGCGCTCGCCTTGTCGCCGCTCACCTTGAGCGAGGCGTACCGGCTCGCGCTCGCGGCGCAGCCGTGGCAAGTCGCCCAAGTCGAGCGCACTCGCGAGCAAGAAGCCCGAGCGCGCGTGGCCGATTCTTGGTTGGCGGACCAACCGGTCATTGAATCGGGTTGGCGCGTCGGTAACCGAGAGGGCGCGCGAGAGTATGAAATCGGACTGAGCGCACCGATCGCCACGCCCTATCGCCGTAGCCTACAGCTCGGTACGGCACGCGGCGAGGCCGATGTCGCGCAGGCGACCCTCACACAACAACGCCTCAAACTCGCCGGCGAAGTGCGAGAAGCGTATTGGGCCGTGCGACTCGCAAGCGCTGAACTTGCGCTCGCCACCGATGAAGCCGAGCGTGCCGAGCGGCTCGCAACAGACGCCGCCCGGCGAAGCGCCGCGGGAGACGCAGCGCGCGTGGACACGTTGCAGGCGCAAGCCGCGTTGCAAGCGGCGCGATCAGCGGTGGTCGACAGTGAATCGAAGCGCGAGCAAGCAAAACAAGCTTTGCGTGCGTTGATCGGCGATGCCGGATTGCGGGCACTCGCCGAGGAGAGCGAAGTGCGCGTCGAGGTTGAACAACCGCGCACCCTCCTTCGCGACCACCCTTCGTTACTGCTCGCTGCGCGCGGCGTCAGTGCCGCTCGCGCGAAGCTCAAGGAGGTGTCGAACGTGCTCAATGCGGCGCCCTCGGTGTCGCTCACGCTCACCAACGAACGCACGAATGGTGCCGCCAGCGCCACGAGCGCACGAATCGGTGTCGCGATCCCGTTTGGCGGTGCACCGCGCGCATCGCCGCGCATCGCACAAGCGAACGCAGAGTTGATCGAAGCGCAAACGAATGAGCCGCTTGTCCAGCAGCAGCTCCGCGCGGAAGCCGAAAGCGCTCAACGCTCGCTCTCTGCCATTGAAAAGCGGATCGATGTACTCACTGAACGCGCGCGCCTCGCCACCGAAGTCGCCGAACTTTATGCAAAAGCCTATCGCGTGGGCGAGCTCGACCTGCCGACCCGTCTTCGGGCTGAAGGGGAACGGGCGAATGCGACGCTCGCGCTCGCACGCACACGTATCGAACAACAGCACGCGGTCTCTCGCGTCAACCAGTCTTTGGGAATCCTTCCATGAAACACACTTTTTTGTTCACAGTCGTGCTCGCAACGACACTCCTTCTGGCCGCGCGGGTCGAAGCCGGGCCAGGGCACGATCATGGCGCTGCGGTGCCCGTAGTTGCTGGTCCCGCGCTTCCTCGATTTAGCACGCAGTCCGACTTATTCGAGGCCGTGGGCGTGCTTGGAAAAGAAGAACTCGTTGTCTTCATCGATCGCGCGGCGACCAACGAACCGGTGCTCAACGCAACGGTTGCACTCGAAAGTGGCAATGTAAAAGCCGTGGGCAAGTTCGAAGCCGCACTCGGTGAATATCACTTCGACGGTAAACCCTTCCAGCAGACCGCTGTGTATCCGATCACCCTCACGATCAAAGCGGGCAACGATAACGATTTGCTCTCCGCTGACCTCGACGTGCATGGTGAAGAGGCGAATACCGTTTCGAGCAGCGCCCTACCGCACACGCTTCAGGAGCACCCCGTGTGGTTAGGTGCGGGTCTGCTCACGATTCTGGCGGCGGTGGCTGCGTTGATCCTGTTCCTTAAAAACAAACCCCGCGTCAAGCTTCGCAACGGGAGCGCCGCATGAAGAGTTCGATCATCCCCCTCGTTTTTGCGGCGCTCATTGCATCCATCGCGAACGCCGGCCCCGGCCACGACCACGGTGATGCAGCTCCTGCCGGTAATGCGAACGGCCCACAACGACAACCAGACGGCAGCGTGTTCTTGCCGAAGCCCGCGCAACGTCAATTGAACGTGCGCACGACGGCAGTTGCCCTGGCCGATCTCTCTCGAACCACCGAGCTTGCGGGCAAGGTCATGATGGATGTGAACGCTGGCGGCAAAGTGCAACCGATGATTGCTGGTCGTATTGAGGCGGGGCCGAAGGGCTTGCCGAACCCAGGGCAGAGCGTGCGCAAAGGCGAAGTGCTCGCCTATGTCGTTCCGTCCGCAGGGCAAATCGAGAAATCGAATCAGGCCGCGCAAATCGCAGAGCTTCGTGCAACGAAGTCACTCGCCGAGAAAAAACTCGCGAGACAAAATGAGCTTGCGGACACCATTCCGCGCAAAGAAATCGAGGCGACCGAAAGTGAAATCAGCAGTCTCAATGGACGCCTCAATGCGTTGGGCATTGGACTTAATAATCGTGATGTATTGATTGCACCCGTTTCGGGCGTTATTGCTCAAGCAAATGCGGCGAACGGTCAAGTCGTCGATGCCCGTGAAGTGGTGTTCGAGATTGTCGATCCAACGCGTCTGCGTATCGAAGCGCTGAGCTTCGAACCCACGTTGGCTGTCGATATCGCAAGCGCCTCCATTGCAATTGGAGAGAAGCAAGCGCCGCTGACGTTCGTCGGTGCCACGCGAATGTTGCGCGAGCAAGCCCTGCCACTTGTCTTCAAAGCCAACGATGCAACGCTCTCTGCGCTCGCAGTCGGTCAGCCGGTGCGTGTGTTCGTGCAATCGAAAGCCAAGGTGAAAGCGATTGCGGTTGCCGCAGCGTCGATCATGAAGAACCCATCGAACCAATCGATTGTGTGGGTCAAATCAGCGCCTGAGAAATTCGAACCTCGTATCGTCACAACCGAGCCGCTAGATGGTTTGTCAGTGGCCGTGATCTCCGGACTCAAAGCAGGGGATCGCGTGGTGACGAGTGGCGCGACCCTGATCAACCAAGTGCGCTAGCGCGAACCTCAATCCACGCGAAAGCACACCATGTTCAATTGGTTACTCAAAAATTGTCTCGCGAATCGAATACTCGTGATCATCGCAGGCATCGTACTGATGCTATATGGGGCATTGACGCTCTCGCGCATGCCCGTCGATGTGTTTCCCGATCTCAACAAGCCAACGGTCACGATCATGACCGAGGCGGGTGGCATGGCCGCTGAAGAGGTCGAACAACTCATCACCTTCCCGCTCGAAACCACGATGAACGGTTTGCCGGGCGTGGAGACCGTGCGCTCGGTATCGAGCGCAGGGCTCTCGTTCATCTACGTGACCTTTGACTGGAGCACGGAAATATTTCGCGCACGACAAATGGTGTCGGAGCGACTGTCGTCGATGGAAGAAGGTCTCGCGGCAGGTGTTACACCACGCATGGGGCCGATCAGCTCGATCATGGGCGAGATCATGCAGATCGCGATTCCGATTGATGAGAAGAAGATTTCTCCGATGGCGGTGCGCGAATACGCGGACTGGGTGTTGCGACCCCGTCTGATGGCGATCCCCGGCGTTGCGCAGGTGATCCCGATCGGCGGTGAAGTGCGCCAGTATCAGGTGCAACCGAATACGCTTCGCCTTGCGCAACTTGGCATCACACACGAGCAACTCGAAACGGCGCTGCGTGGTTATTCGTCAAACACCTCGGGCGGCTTTCTCGAAGTGAACGGTCGCGAATATCTGATTCGCATCCTCGGACGTACCTCAAAACTCGACGACCTACGCAATCTTGCGATCACTGCGAAGGATGGCCAGTCGATTTTGTTGCGACAAGTGGCGGGGGTGACGTTCGCCGCCGCGCTCAAACGCGGCGACGCCGGCTTCGAAGGCAAAGCCGCAGTGATCTTGGGTATTCAGAAGCAACCCACGGCGGACACGATTGGATTGACGCGCAGTATCGAAGCCGCGCTCAAAGAGATGAAGCAATCGTTGCCGATGGGGATGGAGGCACCAAAAGTCACGTTTCGACAAGCGAGTTTTATCGAATCTTCGATCAACAATCTGAATGGTAAGTTGATTGCCGCGTCTGCATTCGTCGCGGTCATTCTGTTCGTGTTTCTTGGCACGATACGCACCACACTGATCGCGCTCACAGCGATTCCGGTGTCGGTCCTGATCACAGCGCTCGTCTTCAAGTATTTCGGCCTATCGATCAACACGATGACGCTCGGTGGCCTTGCCATCGCGATTGGCGGACTGGTGGACGACGCCGTCGTCGGCGTCGAAAACGTGCTCCGGCGACTGAAAGAGGATCGCGCCAAACATCCCGAACATCGATTGAACCCCGTGGAAGTGGTCGCGCGCGCGACGATGGAGGTTCGCTCGGCGATTCTTTATGCAACGATCATCATCGTGCTTGTGTTTGTGCCACTTTTTGCATTGCCTGGGATGGAAGGACGACTGTTCGTGCCGCTTGGGATCGCGTTCATCGTCTCAACACTCGCTTCGTTGGTTGTTTCAGTGACGGTCACGCCGGTGATGTCGTATTACTTATTGCCGCGGATGAAGTCGCTCGATCATGGCGATACTTGGTTCCTCGCTTGGTTGAAACGCGGGTACGATCGTTCGCTGTCGCGCGTATTGAACGCACCGAAGTTGGCGCTTGTGGGCGGTGCGATCACAGTGGTGATGGCTGCCATCGCTGTTCCGTTCTTTGCAAAGACATTTCTGCCACCGTTCAATGAGGGCACGTTGCTTATTGGGATGCGACTCAATCCCGGTGTCACGCTCTCGGAGTCGGCAAATCTCGCACGGCAAGCTGAAGTACTGATTAAGCAAGTACCCGAAGTTGTGCATGTCGGTCGTCGCAGCGGTCGCGCAGAACTCGATGAGCACGCCGAAGGCGTTCATGTGAGCGAACTCGACGTCGGCTTGAAACCCACGAAGGAATTGACGCGGCCGATGACGGAGATTAACGCCGATATTCGCGCCAAACTGGTGAACTTCCCTGCGGCGATTGAAATTGGGCAACCAATTTCGCATCGCATCGATCACATGCTCTCCGGCGTACGCTCGCAAATCGCGATCAAACTCTTCGGTGAGGATCTTGACGTGCTGCGAGGGCAAGCCGATGCGTTGCGTGCGAAGCTTGCGGCCATTCCAGGACTCACCGACCTGAATGTTGAAAAACAAGTGCTCGCGCCGCAAGTGAAGATTCGTATCGACTACGCAGCGGCAGCGCAATATGGCGTGCCCGCGCCGCAAGTGTTGACGACGCTGCAAAGCCTTGTCGAAGGCGAGAAGATTGGGCAAATTGTCGAAGGCTCGCGGCGCTTCGCACTCGTGGTTCGCGTTCCGGAGAGCGCGCGAACGATCGAAGGATTAAGCCAAATCCTGATCGAAACACCGAAAGGGCGCATTCCATTGTCGAAGATCGCAACGATTGAAGACAGCGACGGCCCGAATCAAATCAGTCGCGACGACGGCAAGCGACGCATCGTCATTTCCGGTAATGCCTCGGGTCGCGCGCTCTCCGATGTCGTGACGGATATCCGAAAAGTCGTGGCCGAAACGAAGTTGCCTGAAGGCTTTTTCGTGACGCTCGGGGGCCAGTTTCAAGCGCAGGAAGAAGCATCGCGCCTGGTCGGCTTGCTTTCGATCGTCTCGCTCGTGCTGATGTTCGTCGTGCTCTACAGCCGCTACAAAAGCGCCTCGCTTGCATTGCTCATCATGGCGAATATTCCGCTCGCGCTGGTAGGCGCCGTATTCGGCTTGTGGCTCTCGGGGCAGCCGCTCTCGATTGCCGCGCTCATCGGGTTCATCACGCTCGCCGGAATTTCCGTGCGCAACGGCATTCTGAAAGTGAGCCACTATGTGAATCTGATGCGTTTCGAAGGTGAAAGCTTCGATCACAAGATGATTCTGCGCGGCTCGAAAGAGCGGCTCGCCCCAGTGCTGATGACGGCGCTCGTGACCGCGTTCGCACTCGCACCGCTGCTGTTCGAAGCCGAGCAACCGGGGACGGAAATCTTGCATCCGGTCGCGGTGGTCATTTTTTCCGGGCTGATCAGTTCGACGCTGCTCGACACTTTTTTAACCCCTGCCATGTTCTGGCTCTTCGGTCGCGCCTCTGCTGAACGGTTGGTCAGCGAAGCATCGTCCGAAGCACTTTGACACTCGCGAGTCTACTTACCCATCGAAAGGACATCTTATGAAAGCCTCATCATTGACCCGAAGCCTTGTTTGTGCGCTGTGCCTCGTTGCTGCGCCGCTTGCGTTTGCCGGTGGTGCAGACGACCACAAACCCAAGCACGGGGGCATCGTTTCTATCGGAAAAGCTTTCGATGCTGAACTGGTGGCGAAGGCCGATCTGATCACCGTCTACGTGAACGATCACGGCAAGCCGATGACGAGCAAAGGCATGAAAGCAAAAATCACGATGCTCAACGGCACTGAAAAGAACGACGCCGAATTGCAACCCGCAGGGGACAACAGACTTGAGGCCAAAGGAAAGTTCAGTGTCGCCAGGGGCACGAAGTTCGTGGCCGTGATCACGCCCGAGGGCAAGTCGGCAGCGACGTTTCGTTTTGAGTTGAAGTGATGACGCGCGGGCACTAAGCAACTCACACTCAGCAATGGACGAAAGGATGCTGGCGTGAAACCGAACGCAAAGGCGGCTTACCGCCATAAAATGGGACTGGCGCGTACGCAGTACGTAAGAGGCGATCTTGTTCGTGCGGTGTATCACTTAGAGCGTGCGCACATTCTCGGGCAACGGTACTTTTGGGCGCACGCGATCTCGCACGTGTGGATGTTGCGCATCGCATGGCGACGCAACGATCAACGCGAGGTATTCGGACAAGTCACGCGGCTCGTCGCGACGATTCCGGGATACATTTTCGGGTGGGTGCCGGTGGGCAACACCGGGGGTGCGAACGTCTCACCGATTCAGCCGATGCCGATTCCGAGCGACCTGCTCCCCTATTTTGTTGGGTACAGCGTGCGGCGCGAAATGACGCTTCGTGTTTTCTTGTTGGCCGCATTTGTCTTGCTGGGTTATGGGCTCGCGAGATTGCATTGACGGATCTCGCACCGACCGGCACGCCAACATCTTCCCTACGTCTAGCGGTTGATTGCGCGGTGGCGGTAGGACGTTCTGGCTACGATGATCCTTGCGGCTTGGTTGCGAGCATAAAGTCTGGTGCGCAACCGGCGCGTGGTACCCGAGTTCCTTTTCGGGAACCTGGTCGCTGTACGCGAGTCCTACCAGCCGCAATGACTCTTTCGCTGATCTCGGACAGAAATTCGGGTGTATGATAGTGTGATGAATGCGCGACTTCGGTATTGGATGGCATGTCTACTGTGCGTTACGCTCAGTAGCCAGGCGTACGCCGTCGCCGCGTTTCGCATCTGCCACCGAGCAGCCGACACTATAGTCGCGTCAGCGCTTGCGAGCCACGACCGCGCTGGACACCACCACCGCACCGACCTCGCGAGTCATCACGAAGATCACGACGCACCGAAAGCGACATCACCCGCTCATAGCAAGGGTGACGAGGGTGCATCGACGCACAAGGCGCACAAAGACCAGGATCGCGTTAAGTGTGCTGCATGCGCAGGGTGCTGTCATGTGCTTGCTTTGCCCGTTGCGTTTGAAGAAGTACCGCGTTTCGACACTACCAGCCACCCGTTTCCTCCGCTCGACATACCCCGTGTTCGCAACGCGGGCAGCGGTCTAGAGCGACCGCCACGAACCTAGACACCTAGTGACGACGGCTCGACCGTCGCGGTGTGCGTTCGTGCGCGTAGCGTGTATCACGCTAGCCACCTAAGCACTTCTCCCAAAGAACACGCCTCATCGCACATGCTTTGCACGTGCGGTGTGCTTAGGATTTCCAATGAAAACTTCTCCAAACCTATTGTCTCGACTTCGAGGCCAACTGCCGTCGCGAGGTGACGTTGTGCGAAAGCGGAGACTCGCCGCGAGCGTCCTCCTCGCTTTTACATCTGCCCTGAACGCGCAACCCGCCCCCACTGCGCCGAGCGCAACGCAAGGGCACGCCTCGCACACGGTTTCGACCACCGTTGATGTACCGCCGCTCGCGTTTCGATCTGTGTTCGAGCGCTACCAATCCTTCCGTGACGAAAAGGTCGGTTCTTGGCGTGAGGCCAACGATACCGTCACACGGGTTGGCGGTTGGCGTGAATATCTGAAGGAAGCGCAGCGGCCGGAAACGAACGAAGCCCCTGCAATCAGTCCCGACTCGCGTCCTTCGGCTCCGCCGCCCAACAAGGCCGATCCTCACGCGGGCCACGGAGCTAAAAAGTGACTAGGCGATACACCATTCCCCTACGCAATGCCGTCCTCGCCGTAGGCATCGTCACGCTCGCGGGTTGCGCGACCGTCAATGTCGATCGAGCGATCGCACAGGCGAACCAAGATGCAAGCGCGTTCACTAACGGCGCGCTTTCTCTCACCCAAAACGCCGACCAGCGAGCGAACGCGAGCGCCGCCGTCGCGCAGTTGCTGGCCTCGCCGTTGGATCAAGAACGTGCGGTTCGCGTCGCGTTGCTCAACAGCGCGAATCTGCAAGCGCTGCTCGCGCAGCATTGGGCGAATTCGGCGATGGCCGCACAGAGCGGTCGTTTGCCAAATCCCATTCTGACGCTTGAGCGCGTGCGGACACCCTCCGAAACCGAGATCGGACGGCTACTCGCATTCGGCCTGCTTGACTTGCTGACGCTGCCGCAGCGCTACCGCACGGCGCAGGCGCGCATTGATCAATTGCAATTGCAACTGAGCGCTGACGTGATCGGCGAAGTGACCGAGGTACGGCAAGCCTGGGTCGCAGCGGTCGCAGCGCAACAGTCGTTGGGATACGCGCAACAGGTGTTCGATTCAGCCGAGGCCAGTGCGGAGCTTGCCCGTCGCATGTACAGCGTGGGCAACTTCACGAAATTGCAACGCGCGCGGCAACAGTCGTTTTACGCCGATGCCGCGACGCAGCTTGCGGCGGCCTCGCATGCGGCAACCGCATCGCGCGAAGCGTTCGTGCGCAAACTCGGGCTATCGCAGCCACAGGCTGCTTCGCTCAAGCTCCCTGATCGTCTGCCAGACATTCCAGCCGCGCCGCAATCCGCCATCGAAGTGAGCCAAACTGCGGCGACCGAACGGCTCGATGTGCGTATCGCCCAGGCATCGCTGCAAAGTGCAGCACGCGCTCAAGGGTTGTCGTGGCTCACCAGCTTGACTGATATCGAGATGGGTGTGATACGCAATACGGCGATCGAGCGAGAAGACGGTCATCGCACCACCGCAAGAGGGGTAGAACTAGAAATCAAGTTACCCCTGTTCGATTGGGGCGACGCGCAACGCGCGGCCATGTCCGCGCAAACGCTTGTTGCCGCAAACAGGCTCGAAGCCATCACGCACGAAGCGAACTCCCGTTTGCGCGAAGTCTACTCAGCGTATCGAACGAGCTACGACGTCGCGAAGCACTATCGCGACGAAATCGTGCCGTTGCGAAAGCAAATCGCCGAAGAAAACGTGCTTCGCTACAACGGCATGCTGATTGGGGTGTTCGAGCTGTTAGCCGATGCGCGCGATCAAGTCGGCAGCGTCATTGCGGCGATCAACGCGCAACAGCAGTTCTGGATGGCGGACGCCGCGCTGCGTGCCGCGATGATTGGCAAACCCATGAGCGCGCCGATGATGGGCGTTGCGCCAGCGGCAGGAGGTGGCGGCGATGCTCCCCACTAAACCTTCCTCCGAAACCACAGTAGACGCGATCAAGCAGCAGGATCAATCGATGAATTCAAGACGAGACTTTTTACGCACGGCAAGCCTTGCCGGTATCGCGGGGGGGGCCGTCGCAGCCGCTTCCGTCAGCAAGGTGGCGATGGCTGCACTGCCCGAGCCGGTGATTCAGACGAAGGCCAACACAATGGCGCCTTTGCTACCAAACACGGGACGACCTTACAACCCCGTGGTAACGCTCAATGGTTGGACACTCCCGTGGCGCATGAACAACGGCGTGAAGGAGTTCCACCTCGTGGCGGAGCCCGTGGTTCGCCAGATGTGTGAAGGTTTCAATGCGCATCTTTGGGGCTACAACGGGCAAAGCCCCGGGCCGACGATTGAAGTGGTCGAAGGCGATCGCATTCGAATTTTCGTCACCAACAAGCTCGGTGAACTGACAAGCATCCATTGGCACGGCCAGCGATTGCCAAACGGTATGGACGGTGTGACCGGGCTCAATCAACCGGGAATTCCGCCCGGCAAAACCTACGTCTACGAGTTTGTCGCGCGCCGACCGGGAACCTTTATGTATCACCCGCACGCCGATGAAATGGTGCAAATGGCGATGGGCATGATGGGCTTTTGGGTCACTCACCCAAAGACGAAGCATCCGTTGATCGACGAGGTCGATCGCGATTTCTGCTTCCTGCTGAACGCTTACGACATTGATCCCGGTGCCTATACCCCGAAGATCATGACGATGCTCGATTTCAACTTGTGGAGTTGGAACAGTCGCATCTTCCCGGGCATCGACTCGCTTAACGTGCGCTTGAACGACAAAGTGCGCTTGCGGATCGGCAATCTCACCATGACCAACCACCCGATACATTTGCACGGCCACGAGTTTTTGGTGACAGGCACCGATGGTGGGCCCACACCAAAGTCCACTCGACGCTACGAGGTCACCGAAGACGTCGCGGTGGGACAAATGCGGCAGCTTGAGTTCTTGGCGGACGAGCCAGGGGACTGGGCATTTCATTGTCACAAGAGCCATCACACCATGAATGCGATGGGTCACGATGTGCCGACCATGATCGGCGTCGATCATCGAGGGCTGGCCAAGAAGATCACCAAGCTCATTCCCGACTACATGGTGATGGGGGAGCGTGGCATGAAAGACATGTCTGAAATGGAGATGCCACTGCCCGACAACACGGCAGCGATGATGACCGGAAGCGGCCCCTTCGGAGCGGTCGGGATGGGCGGCATGTTCAGTGTCGTTAAAGTCCGTAAGGAGCAAAAGCCTGGTGATTACAGCGATCCCGGCTGGTACAAGCACCC
The DNA here is from genome assembly GCA_016790165.1 of Burkholderiales bacterium. Classification (GTDB taxonomy): domain Bacteria; phylum Pseudomonadota; class Gammaproteobacteria; order Burkholderiales; family Casimicrobiaceae; genus Casimicrobium. Next base: position 27,259 of record JAEUPL010000001.1, on the reverse strand, counting down.
GCCTGGTGAAGTCGCGTTCGAATGGACGGGCAGCCTTCCCGAGCCCGCGCGATTTGCGTCAGAAACCAAAAGCGCTGGGCTCGGCACGACACCAAATCGCGGCTCCATGCCCGCGCAAACACGCCCCAAAACCGACATCGAAGTGCAAATTCGTAAACCTACGGGCCACGGCAACCACTAAGCCGTGAGCCTCGATTACGTTCAAACCAACTGACCAACCATTGAAGGAAACCCACATGAGACATTTCACACTTTTAGTTAGCGCTGTTTTTCTAGCAACGGCACTACCCACCTACGTTTACGCGCACGGAAACGAAGATCATGACAACAAGAAAGTGCAGCCGGTCAAGAAGGAACAAAAAGACTGGGGGATCGCTGGTGACGCCAAAGCAGTGAAGCGCACAGTGACGCTCAGCATGACCGACAACATGCGTTTCACGCCGGATTTCGTGGAAGTGAAGCAAGGCGAGACCGTGAAGTTCGTGGTGAAGAACAGCGGCAACGTCTTGCACGAGCTTGTCATCGGCACCAAGAAAGAACTCGATGAGCACGCCGCACTCATGATGAAGTTTCCGAACATGGAGCATGACGAGCCGTACATGGCACACGTCTCCGCCGGAAAAACCGGCGAAATCATCTGGCACTTCAATCGCGCGGGGGACTTTGACTTCGCGTGTTTGATCGCGGGTCACTACCAAGCAGGGATGGTTGGCAAGATCAAAGTCGTCGCTGCAAAAAACTAAGGGCCTCAGAGACAACGACTGGCGACATGCCGATTCACTGTTCGACACCTAATTCATCTGAAAGGAAAACACCATGAAGCACCATTTGATTACTCTATTGGCGAGCGTACTAACGACGCTCTTCACTGTGCCCATGATCGCAACGGCGCAAGATCAAAAAACACATCAGGGCCACCACGAAGCGACAAAGCCGACGGCCACCACCGACACCAGCGACATGACGAACGCCGAAGTCCGGAAAGTCGACAAAGCGGCCAAGAAAATCACCCTCAAACACGAGGCCATCAAGTCGCTCGACATGCCGGGTATGACGATGGTGTTTCAAGTCGTGGACACCGCATTGCTCGACAAAGTGCAAGCCGGTGACAAGGTCAAATTCAAGGCAAAACAGGACGGCAGCGCCTACGTTGTGACCGACCTCGTTCCTGAAAAGTAAACCAGGCATCGGACGCCTGCGCCCATGAACACGTTGATTGAAGGAAGTACGAGCGCAACGACTTGGTCGTTGCGCTTGATTGCGGTCGCCCTATTTCTATTCGGACTCGCTTGGACTGATTGCATTCTCGTCGCCACAGCCGCCGCAATTGCGATCGTGGCCCATGAGTATGCCCTCGACGGTCGTGCGCCACGTGAAGGGTGGCGCATTGCGATCGACTGCTGGCTCACCGCGCTCGTCTACATGGGGGTGTGCGTGACGCTCGCGTTCATGGTTATCGCTACCGCGTTAGAGCACTGGGGAAGTGCCGCCGACGCCGCGTCGCGGATAACCGTATTCGTCGTGGCGATCGTCGGTGCGATCGCACTGGTGACCATGACCCGACCTCGAATCGGTCTTGCCGGACTTTCGGCAGCGGCGATCGGAGGTGGTGCTTTGCTGGTTTGGCAACCCGCGACCACGGGGTGCGTGGTTGCACTTGTTGTAGTCGTCGGACTGTTACACCGCGCATGGTATCTCTCGCGCGTGCTCGCACCGTTCGTCCTGCGAAACGATCAACGTTTCTAGAACTCGCAATCGCGTCTCGGTGCAACACCTCTAACGTTGCGCGGCCAAGCTCTCAATGATCGGACAAGGCAGTGTAGATTTTGTGTGCGCACAACGGTTCACGAGCGTTGCCAACGCCGAACGAATCTTTTGCAGGTCATTGATCCGGTTGTCGATTTCCACCATGCGACGCTTCGCGATCCCGCGAATCGCCGCGCGATGCATGCCGTCGTTGAGTCGAATGAGTTCGGCGATTTCCGCCAGGCTAAGCCCCAATTGCTGCCCGCGTTTCACGAATCGGATGCGATCAACGAGCGTGACCGGATAGTACCGATACGTGCCAGTCGGTTCGGGCGTCGGGATTAACCCAATCGACTGGTAGTAGCGAATCGTTTCGACGCCCACCTCGGCGGCGCGCGCGAGGCGACCAATCGTGAGCTGCTTTGCCTCCGATCGCATCAAATTCTCCTTGACTCTGGGGTTGGGTACAGAGTTTACGCTTCAATCTCCAGGTTAACCTAAGCAAGCCACCTCCCCATGAATCACGAACACGTCCCTGGTCGTGCAGCCCATGCCGAACCCGCAGCGAGCAGTTGCTGTGGTAGCGCGCGCACCGCGCTCAGTACAACGCCGACCGCAATGGCGCAATCTTTGCAAGATCCGGTGTGTGGCATGAACGTCACCGACCAGTCCGCACATCGGCATGAACATGCGGCAAGGATGTACTATTTTTGCAGTGCCGGTTGCAAATCTAAGTTCGCCGCAGACCCAGGTAAGTATTTGGCACCAAAACCAGCGACCGCAAGCAGCGCACCGTCTGCCTCCATCGGTTCGCTGTATACCTGTCCCATGCACCCCGAGATTCGCCAGGATCATCCGGGCACCTGCCCAAAATGCGGCATGGCGCTGGAACCGGAAATGCCGAGTCTTGAGGAAGAAGACAGCCCCGAACTCATGGACTTTACACGGCGATTCTGGTGGACCCTGCCGCTGACTGTCGTCGTCACCGTGCTTGCGATGTTTGGCCATCGGCTCGGATGGTTTGCAATGGCTACGCAGAGCTGGATCGAACTGGTGCTCTCGATCCCGATTGTGCTTTGGGCGGGGTATCCGTTTTTCGAGCGCGGCTGGCAATCGCTGGTGAATCGAAGTCCCAATATGTGGACGTTGATCGCGATTGGAACTGGCGCGGCTTTCCTCTATAGTGTAGTCGCCACCGTCGCACCAAACGTGTTCCCCGTGGCGTTCCAATCGATGGGTCGTGTGGCCGTGTACTTCGAAGCGGCGGCGGTTATCATTTCGCTCACCTTGCTCGGACAATTGCTTGAGCTCAAAGCGCGCTCACAGACGTCGGCGGCGATCAAATCGTTACTGGGACTCGCGCCTAAAACCGCGCGCCGTATCAACCACAACGGCACAGAAGAAGACGTTCCGCTCAATCACGTCCACGTCGGCGACCGCTTGCGTGTTCGCCCCGGCGAGAAACTGCCGGTGGACGGTGTCGTGATCGATGGCGAAAGTGCGGTTGATGAGTCGATGTTGACCGGCGAGCCCGTACCGGTTTCCAAGCGGGTGGGAGACACTGTGATCGGTGCCACGATGAATGGATCGGGCGCGCTCGTGATCGAGTCGCAGAAAGTCGGCGCGCAAACCATGCTTGCGCAAATCGTACAGATGGTCGGGCAAGCCCAGCGCACGCGCGCGCCGATGCAACGCATGGCGGACACGGTTGCGTCTTACTTCGTGGTGGCGGTGGTGGCCATTGCAGTCGCTACGTTCATAGTGTGGGGTTGGATCGGTCCGCAACCGAGCTGGGTGTATGGCTTGATCGCAGCCGTCTCGGTACTTATCATCGCCTGTCCCTGTGCACTCGGCCTCGCCACACCGATGTCGATCATGGTGGCCACGGGTCGCGCGGCAACGCAAGGCGTGCTGTTTCGCGATGCCGAGGCCATCGAGAACTTGCGCAAAGTCGACACCTTGGTTGTCGACAAAACGGGCACGCTTACCGAAGGCAAGCCAACATTTGATCGCGCGGTGGCTTTTGCCGGGTACACGGAAAGTGAGGTGTTGCGTTTGTCGGCAAGTCTCGATCAAGGTAGCGAGCATCCATTGGCAGAGGCCATTGTGCGCGCAGCGCGAACACGAGGGCTCAATCTGAGTCACGTGACGCAATTCGAGTCGAGCACTGGAATCGGCGTGCGCGGTGTGATCGATCAACAACCGGTGGCATTGGGGAACACATCACTCATGAAGGAAGTAGGCGTGACGGTCGAGGCATCGGTGACGCAACACGCCGAAACGCTCCGACAACAGGGAGCCAGTGTGATGTTTCTTGCCGTGAAGCAAACGCTTTCGGGGCTGATTGCGGTGTCAGATCCAATCAAGGCGAGCACACCGGAAGCGCTCGCCGCGCTGCGCGCCGGCGGCATACGCGTCGTAATGGCGACGGGCGACGGGCTCGCGACCGCGAAGGCGGTCGCCTCGAAACTGGGAATCGACGAAGTCTATGGTGAAGTCAAACCGGCCGACAAACTCGCCTTGGTTGAACGCCTGCAACAGAGTGGCCGCGTGGTTGCGATGGCAGGCGATGGCATCAACGATGCGCCTGCGCTCGCGAAAGCCGACGTGGGTATCGCGATGGGCACCGGTACTGATGTTGCCATGAACAGCGCCCAGGTCACGCTGGTCAAAGGCGACTTACGCGGCATTTCGGTAGCCCGCAAACTCTCGCAGGATACGATCACCAACATGAAGCAAAATCTGGGGTTTGCGTTTGTCTACAACGCGCTAGGGGTGCCGCTTGCCGCTGGCGTGCTCTATCCGCTCACCGGATGGTTGCTGTCTCCGATGATTGCAGCGCTTGCCATGAGCTTGAGTTCCGCGTCTGTCATCACGAATGCGCTTCGATTGAGAGGAACAAAATAATGCTGCGATTTCAAACGAATAGAAGACTGGCGACGCTGGTGGCTGGCATGCTGGTGTTTAGCCACTTTTCTCACGCTGAAATCGTCGACGTGAAATGGGACGATGCAGGTAAATTCGAGCGAATGCAAGTGATCGCGCCCGGCAAGTTTGTCGAGATTTGCGAAAACCTGCCCAAGGGGGGTAGCGTCGCATGGGAGTTCAAAGCGTCGGCACCGCTGAACTTCAATGTTCATTTTCATCGAGGCAAAGACGTTGTATACCCAGAAAAACAAGACGGGGTGTCGGAGCGGCAGGGAACGCTTGCGGCCCCGAGCAAAGAAGACTACTGCTGGATGTGGACGAACAAAGGCACGGTGCCATCCGATATTCGAGTGCGGCTATGGCGAGTGGCCACTAGGCTGTGAGAACGCCGCACGTCATTTGATCCGGCGACATGGCTCTCAACGACTCGGGTGCATCGGTTTTCTGGGCCCGCGCTTCAAACTCGCACTGCCAAGAGGGCGGCAGCGCAGTCGAAAACGACTCCCAAACGGTTACTGAAGGGCCGCGCCCTAGAGAAATTTCTGTGTCTTTTGCACTGCGGGTGCATCCGTTGGCGGCCACTTTTTGCACGGAAATCTACAAGCACTTAAAAACTACGATCTCGTTAAGTTATTGATTTGCATAAGAATCGTAAATCCAGACCGGGACTTTTTGCACCAAAATCTCCGCACCCTCCGCTTTGACGTCAAGATCGAATCGAGACCACGCGTCGTGAAGTGGCCGGTCGTTCGAGCAGCGCCTCGGCATAGTGCTCCACCGCAAAACTCATCGTCCCCCGGAAATTCACATGTCCAAAGTGAACCGGTCCCATGCGCCGCAACCAGTGGTCGTCGACACGAACTTTGTCCTGCTTCCAGCAATCGACAACCGCCTGCATCTGCATCGTGTTCCAGGCGATCACAATATTGGTGAGCAGCGCGTGCGAGCCAGAAATCGTTCGCATTTCGACGGCGCGACGACCGCGATCATGCGCGACTTTGCCCAAATAGATGGCGCGTTGAAGCTGGTGCACCGATTCGCCACGGTTCAAGAGCGTCGTGATCTCTCGCCGAAAATCGTCGTTGCTGAAGTAATCGCAAAGAAACAACGTGCGTAGCAGTTGCCCTAGCGACTTGGCTGCGCGATGAACGCCGCCCCCATGTGCGGCACTTCCCAAGCGTTCGAGGGCTTGTTTTGCTGTCAGACGACCACTGCGAATCGAAGCGACGAGACGCAGCAGCTCGTCCCATCCGGCGATGATTGCATCAAGTGAAACGGGGCTCGCGACGATAGAAGCCAAGTTTTCTGGTAGTGCTGTTCCGCGCGGTACAAACAGTCGTCGTTCACTCAAATGACTGAGTCGCGGGCACAAATCGAAGCCGAGTAACTTGGCAATACTCATCGCCGGGTAGGTGTAGCCGTGGGTGTCCACCGCCAGCAATGAAACCCGTACCGCATCATCGTTGTTCATATTGAACTGCTCGATGCCTCCCACCGCAGCGGCGGCTTGCCGCTCGTTGAGCACAATCGGTTGATCGTAAATCACACCATAGGCGTCGAGGATATGGGTGTAGAGTCCGACCGCGAACGTGCGACGACGCGGATCGGTACGCGCATTGAACAAGTGCCGCGAGGCGTCGAGCGCCATCATATCGGCGGACGCGCGTTCGCCATTGCCCCAGAGTGCCGCGATCGTGTGACGGCGCTGAAATGCCACAACGCCCTCATTGGCACGACGCAGACGCCCGTAGGTCTCCAAATCGCGCATGGCGGTCGAGATATGCGCCGGTTCGATGCCAGGCACCATCGCCGACACGCCCTTTGCATCGTTTTCTGTGCCGTGCGCGAGTAGCGCACCGTAGCATGCAATCAGTTCTTTGGGCGACTTGGCGCGATGGCCCAACAGCATCTCGCTGAAACCCACTTGCGCGTCAATCTCGACGATCATGTCACTGAATTGCTTGCGACCGATGATCCTGAACATAGCCTCGCGGGTTCGTGTGACTCCCGGTTCGATGTCGCGAGGTGCCAACGCCTGGAGACGAATTCGACCTTTCTCGTCAATCTCAACGTGTCCGGCGTGCACCGCTTCTGAGAGTGCCTGGAGTCCTGTGTCCAAGTGGGCATGCAAGCGCTGCAAGAACTTCTTAGGATCGAGCGTAAGCTGAAGCGCGCTGACGAGATGAGAGCGTTGCACTTTCCATTCTGCAGGCGGAATAAGTAGCGCTTCGCGATTGCGATAGTCCCAACTGTGATCAATCCACAACCGTCCGGCCCGTAACCCTTTGCGCACGCTGGTCAACGTTGCCGCGCGTAATGCCCCGAGCGCGAGCACGCGATCATCATCAATCAAGAGCTGCTGCCATGCACGATCGGCAATGGACGGATCGAATCCGACGGGTAGTTGCTTCGCGGACGACGCTTCGAGTGTTCGCAGTGCTTCGATCTGAGCAAACACAGGGTGATTGCGCTCTCCCTGCAGCTCAAACGTTTGAATGCCACCGAATAGATTCGATACCCGCACCGAGTCAGCTGCGAGTGCGCGGCGCACCGCCGCTGCATGCGTCAACGCGTAGGAGGATTTGGCTTCGGGAAACAGTTGTTTCAGCGCATCGATTTTTTGCTCGGCTGTTTGATTGTCGGCGTGAACAATGTCGCATACCGCTCGTTCGCGCTCGCGCAGTTCACGTGCGTTTTTAACCTCAGCCGCGATCACCCGTGACGAGGCTTGTCGGTACAAATCGCTGATACGCCGGCCCGACATGTAGAGCGCGGCATCGGTCAAATCGAGCAGCGTTGCCCGGAGAAAACATACAACCTCAAGGGTTTGCGTTTCTTTCGCAAGGCGCTTCAACAGAAAGGCGGGGCGACTCGCACATTGCTGTGCATAGGCTCGGAGACAAGCGTTTGACATTCCGGCGAATAGCCAAGTGTGCGCACCGAGCGATTTGAGGAATTGGATTTTGCTGAGGAGTTCGTTGAGGCTGCTCGGGCCGTGTTTACTGCTTGGTGTTTTGAGCCATTCGAACACCGTGGTGTCCGATAATTTCGCGTGTTTGACGTAGATCGCACTCAACAGTTTTTCGATAGTGATGCCAGACAACTCGCGTTTCACCGCTTCGATCGCCGTGCGTTCAGTATCGGCAAACGCAACACGCGCGTAGTCGCGCAACTGACGATCGCTTGGAATGAGGCATTTGCGCTCGAACAACCAGCGCTCCGCGGATTTGACGAGCTCATCGATGGAGGCCGCGCCACGCGCCCAGTCACTCAGTGCTTGGTTCAGTGAAGACAAAGCCTCGCCCAGCGGGTCGTGAAAGCCTGCGCGTTCTCGTGCCCATTGCTGGTGTTCGAAGAGCGTGGAGCGGCGTTTGTAGAGTGCTCGCAAACTTGCCAGGGTAATTTCGGATGCACCCAGTGGTTCGTGCAGGCTTCGCAACAAGCTGCGTGGCAGCGAAGACGTTTGATCGAGGGGGCGACCGGTCTCGCGCAACATCAAATATTGAAGCGCTGCGCCAATGCGTTTCTCTTTGGCGAATCGCTCGCGAAGCATCGCAATGTCTTCGCTCGATAGCGAGAAATACTCCTCGACATCGGCGTCCGATAGTGATCGAGGCAAACGCTCCGCACCAACGAATCGCAGGCGATAGGGTAGTTGCACGATAGCTCCCCGTTCAATGGAGCGTCGAACTATATGCCGAGTCACCCGTTGTGGGATTGGGTCAAATGATGCGGGTTAACCCTTGTCATAGACCGGGACTTTTTGCATCGAAATCGCTATCACCCCCACCTTGAGATTGACGCGATACTCGACGATCTTGCCCTTCTTGATGATCACTTTTTGATCCTGCACCCAGGCACCTTCGACGTTTTGCAAGGTCTTGCAGGCGCGATCCACGCCGGTACTGATGGCATCGTCAAAGCTCTTCTTTGACGAAGCGATGATTTCGGTGACACGGGCGACACTCATGGGAAACTCCAGTTTGACAGTGATGAAGCGCGAACCTCGGCCCGCGCCGCGCGTCGACGACGCGTTCGCACGAGTTCTACTGCGGCTGCCGCGCGCTGTCCATCGCTGCGGCGAAGAACCGGAGGAATCTGGCGCGAATGGCTATCGCCCCGTCAACGCAATGCGGTGCGGGCGCGGCGGTGTATCGGTTGGACTGGACTCAGGCGCTACAGGCCGAACACCGCGTCCAGGCGGACATAGCCGCTCTGGCCGTCACGGTGCCGAACTTGCGCCCAGGCGCCGAGCGTCCCGGTGGGTTGCTGTGCGACGAGTTGCAGCATCACGCCGTTGTCGGCGCGAAACACAATCGGACTGGCAGCGTCGGGCGCGGCATACACCTCAGCCACGGGCACCTTCACGAGCACTGTATTGCGCTCGGCGAGCACCTTCTTCTCGACCCAGGCGAGCGTTCCCTGAGCGTCGCGCACCTTGACCCAACCTTCAATCTGCACCACCACTTCAAGCGGTGTGCCACGACTGTAGAGAAATTGCCGGGTCGCCTTCGCTGACGGCCCCTCGTAACCAATCGCGACGTTCTCGCTGATTTGCCGAAATTCGGCCAGCGCGGCGCTCGTCGCCAGGGCCGTCGCCGCGCACGCAACGACGGTCAATGCACAGCGACGGGTTGATGCGATGGCGCGGCGCATGAAGGCGGTCTGGTTACTGCTTGGTCGCCGCAGCGGCCTGCTCAAGCTGTTGTTGCACGCGCGCCTGATAAATGCCTTCGAAGTTGATCGGCTGCAGGTAGATCGCGGGGTAGCCCATGCGCTGCACCGCGTCTGAAATCAGTTCGCGCACATACGGGAAGATGATGTTGGCGCAATGCACGGCCAGCAACGGCTGGAGTTCGGGCTCAGGAATGTTGCGAATCTGGAAGATGCCGCCCATCGCCGCCTCGACCAGAAACATGGTCTTGTCGGCGATCGTCGCCGTCACGGTGACCTTGACGACCACGTTGTGAAAACCGTCCTCAATGGCGTTCTGTTCCTGCTCGAGCCCGATTTCAACGGTGGGCGACTCACGCCAGAGATAGCTTTGTGGCGCGTTCGGATTTTCGACCGAGATGTCCTTGACGTAGATTTTTTCGATGGAGAAATGCGGTGCGTTCGGGTCTTGTTGCTGGGTGGGCGCGTCGGCCATGGCGATCTTTCGGAAACGGTTTGAATGTGAGCTTAGCCGATCATTCTAGCCCGTGGCGACGGGCTGGATTGGCGCTGGCAACGGCTGTCAGGCGGCGAGCAGCGGGTCGAGTCCACCCGCACGGTCGAGCGCAGAAAGATCGTCAAAACCGCCAACATGCACCTCGCCGATGAAGATCTGCGGGACCGTTCGGCGTCCCGTCTTCTCGATCATGAGATCGCGTTGCTCGGGTTGCAGATCGACGCGAATTTTGTCGATCGTGTCCACCCCCTTGGCCTTCAACAGGCGCTCAGCCTGAATGCAGTAGGGGCACACAGCGGTGGAATACATCACAACTTTGGCCATCAGGGCACCTTAGACTTTCTCAACGGGCAGACCGGCTTCAGTCCATGACTTGAAGCCACCGGCCAGACTGAACAATTGGGTGTAGCCGGCCGCTTTCAAGGTACCCCCCGCCATCAGTGAGCGCTGACCGCGCGCGCAATAGACGACCAGCGGCTTGCTCTTGTCGAAGCCCAGATCAGCCACCCTGTCCTTGAGCTGGGACAGCGGCACGTGCAGCGCGCCCACGATCTTGCCGCTGCTCATTTCGCGGGTTTCGCGGATGTCGAGAACACCGGCGCCCTCGCGATTGACCAATTGCGTCAGACGCACGCTGCCAATCTCGGCCATGCCCGACGCGCGACGCTGGATCAGGGGAAAAACGAGCATCGCGCCTGACATCAGCATGATCAGCACGAGCATCCAGTTGTTGTAGAGAAATTGCATGACAGAAATTGCGATGCCGCATCCCTGACGGGGCGGCACAAACCTTTGCAGAATTGATGCGGCGCACAAATTTGCGCCGCCGGAAGCCTAGAATTGTAGGCGTCCACGTCTTAGTCAAGCCCCCGCCATGAGTGCCGCCGCCGTCCGCCCTGTCGTTCTGATCATCCTTGACGGCTTCGGCCACCGCGAAGCGGCGCCAGACAACGCCGTCGCACTCGCCCGAAAGCCCACGTGGGATGCCCTCTTGCGCGACTGTCCGCATGGCCTGATCGACGCGTCTGAACATTACGTCGGCTTGCCCGACGGGCAATTCGGCAACTCTGAAGTCGGCCACCTCAATCTCGGCGCCGGCCGGGTGGTCTACCAGGACTTGACGCGGGTCGATCATGCGATTGAAACCGGTGAGTTCACGCAAAACGCAGCACTCGCCGGCGCGTGCGATGCGGCCGTCAAATCCGGAGGCAAGTTGCATGTCATTGGCCTGCTGTCGCCGGGTGGCGTGCACTCACACGAGCGCCACATTCATGCCTTTGTGCGCATGGCGGCCGCGCACAATGTGCCGTCCATCGCCGTGCACGCGATCCTCGACGGCCGCGACATGCCTCCCAAGAGCGCCGCGCCCTCGATTGAGGCGATGCAGACGGTTTGCGCCGAGACCGGTGCCCGTATCGCCACGGTCAGCGGGCGCTTCTACGCGATGGATCGCGACAAGCGCTGGGAACGGGTCGAGCCCGCCTATCACGCGCTGGTCGAGGCCGCCTCTGCACGCCACGCGCCCACGGCGAAAGCGGCGCTCGACGCAGCGTATGCACGCGACGAGAGCGATGAATTTGTGCAGCCGACGGTCGTTAGCCACGGCGCGCCCATCAAGGACGGAGATGTCGTGGTGTTCATGAACTTCCGGGCCGACCGCGCTCGCGAACTGACGACCGCACTGACCGACGAAAACTTCAACGGTTTTCCCCGCCGCATGCCGAAGCTCGCGGGATTTGTCTGCCTGTCGCACTATGGAGACGCTTATGCGCACCTGCCCACGGCGTTCCGCAACGACCCCATCGTCAATGGACTGGGCGAAGTGCTGGCCACGGCCCAGTTGAAACAACTCCGCATTGCCGAAACGGAAAAGTATGCGCACGTCACCTACTTCTTCTCGGGCGGTCGCGAGCAGCCATATGCCGGCGAGGATCGCATTCTGGTGCCATCGCCCAAGGTCGAAACCTACGACCTGAAGCCGGAAATGAGCGCGCCGGAAGTGACCGACAAATTGATCACTGCGATCGAGTCCAGGCACTACGCCGCCATCATCTGCAATTACGCCAATGGCGACATGGTCGGACACACGGGTGTGCTGGCCGCTGCGGTGACGGCGGTGGAGACGCTCGACGCCTGTCTGGCGCGCGTACTCGCTGCGGCGCGCGCCGCCGGCGTGCAAGTGTTGATCACGGCCGACCACGGCAACTGTGAACAGATGTTTGACGCGGCAGCCAATCAGGCGCATACCCAGCACACCACCGACAAGGTTCCGGTCGTCTGCGTGGGCGCGGGGAACGCAGTGAGGATACGCGGTGGTGGCGCCTTGCGCGATGTCGCACCCACGCTGCTGGCGATGATGGGTGTGCCGCAACCCGCCGAGATGACCGGGCGCAGCCTCATTGAGGCGCATTGACCGCCTGAATGCTTCGGCGTAACCCTCTGAAACACTGTGGCGGCGCGGTCGCCGCCTGAATCGTTAGGATGCGGTGATAGGATGCGCCCGCCGCAACAACGCATTCATCGCCGTCCCTCCAACCCCCGATCATGACCGAGTCCGCCAACGCGTTCCCTGACGCGCTGCCCCCTGGCACGCGGCTGGACGATTTCGTCGTGACCGGCGTGATTGGTGCGGGCGGCTTTGGAACGGTCTACCTCGCTCGCGAGGAAACGCTGGACCGTACCGTCGCGATCAAGGAGTACTTGCCCAGCGCCATCGCAGCGCGAGCTGCGACGCACACCGTCGTGCCGCGCTCGCAAGGCCACCGCGAAGGTTTCACCGCCGGCTTGCACAGCTTCCTGCGTGAAGCACGGCTGCAAGCACAGTTCTCGCACCCAGCGCTGCTTGAGGTGTATCGCGTCTGGGAGCAAAACGGCACGGCCTACATGGCGATGCGCTACTACCCAGGCACCTCGCTGCGCGAGCTGCGCAAGTCTCCGGATGCGGTGGCGGGTTACGGCGAAGAACAGATCCGCAGCTACCTGCAACCGGTATGCGACGCGGTGCGCGAGCTGCATGAACAAAACGTGCTGCATCGGGATGTGTCGCCCGACAATATTCTGATCATGCCGAACGGCGCGCCAGTCCTGCTGGACTTCGGCGCGGCGCGCACGGTGGTGGCGGGCGCCACGCAGTCTTTGACAACGGTGCTCAAACCGGGCTACGCGCCGATCGAGCAATACGCCGACGACGGATCGCTCGAGCAAGGCCCATGGACGGACGTGTATGGCCTTGGCGCGGTGATGTACTTCCTGACGATGGGTGGCCCCCCGCCGCAGGCGGTCAACCGCATGATGTTCGACAGCCTGACGGCCTTTGACGATGCCACCCGCGGGCGCTATTCGGCGCTGTTCATCGCGGCCGTGAAGCGCGCGCTCGCCGTGCGGCCCGAGGACCGGTTTCGCAGTGTCGCCGCGCTGTGCGCCGCGCTCGGCTGGTCAGCAAGATCGCCCGTGACGCGGCTGCAAACACACATCGTGCGACCTGCCGATGCGGGTGCGGACGAGCGGGATGGTACGAGCGCCCGACCCACAGGTGCGGACACGACTGGCAGTGAGTTGAGCAAACCGCCTCAGCCAACCCCGGAGCGCTTTTCGTCGATGGCGAAGCCACAGCCGACCGCGTCTGCGGCAGCCACGACCCCTGCGCCCCCGTCGCCCACCGGTCGACGGCGCAGCGCGCTGGTGGTCGCGCTGGCACTGCTCTGTGCGGGAGGTCTGCTCTGGTGGTTGCTGCAGCGCCCGGGGTCAGCCGTGGGCCGCTCGAGCGATGCGCCACCGGCTGTCGCGCCGACGACACCCACTCGCCCCACTGAGTCGGACCCATCCACTAACCCGCGCGAGACGAGTGTGGCGCCGGGCGGCGGCGCTGCGGCGCCGCCCACGCCACCCACGCCACCCAGCCGCACGGAATCGTCTGCGACACCACCTGCACCCGCCACATTCAAAGGGCCGGCTCCGACGGTCTCCTCCGATGCGCCAAAGCAGAAATCGGGGGTTGAACGTAAGCGAAACGCGGACGACAGCCCACTCCCCGATACCGCTGCAGAGCGGGATACGGTCGCCGCCCCCGTGGCGGCGCCGCGCCCCTCGCGCGACGCCGACTGCGACCGGCTCATGGCAAAACTCTCGCTCGGCACGGTCGATTTGACCGAAGCCGAGCATGCCCGCCTACGCGCCTGCCGATAACACCTGCGCGCTGGCCGCGTGGCCAACGGCGATACTATTGCGAGCCACGACCGATTTCGCCCCGGGGAGGTACTTGTGCGTCGCAATCCGATGGTCAAACTCAGTTTGTCGCGTGTCGCGCTGGTCGCCGCTGCGCTGCTGCTCTCAGCCTGTCAGACGCCTCCGCCTCCGCCCGCGCCAAAGCCGCTGCCCCCGATCGAGATTCGCTACCACGCGGATGCGCCCAGCGCGGTGAATTTCCTGGCGCGCACGGTGGCGGAGCAACTGGTGAACACCCCTCGCCCCGATCAGCCCGTGGTGCCAGTCGAGGAATTTTTCAATGCACAGTCCGCGGAAATCACCGCGTCGGGCCGCGCCCTGCAGCAGCAACTCGCCGCTGCGCTGACGCAGTCCATGGCACCGCTTCGCTTTGTGCCACTCGACATCACCAGCGCCAACACCGCGCAGTGGGCGCTACTCGCCAGCCACAGCACGCCCGCCCCTGGCGAGGCCACGCAACCCGGCCAGTGGATGCGGTTGCAGGTGGCGCTGGTGGAGTCAAGCACCGGGCGCGTGTTCACGCGCGTGCGCACCTACCTCAACGCGGCGCAATTCAATTCGGAACCCACGGCGTTCTTCAAGGATGCGCCGATGTATTTCACCGACAAAAGGCATCAGGAGCGCGCTGGTGCTGTGGGTGGTCAGGGTCGCGTGATTGATGGCGAGTTGCTGCTGCAGTCCGCCGTGTCTGACGCCATCACTGCCTATGAGGCGGGGCGTTACGACGACGCCGAGCGCGGATTCGTGCGCGCGAAGGCCATGTCAAAAGACCACCCGGCGGCGCTCACCGGGCTCTATCAGACCTACTGGAAGCAGGGCCGCACCACCGAGGCGGAACAAGCGTTTGCTGAATTGGTGGCCGCCAGCGTGGAGGCCGGCAGCCTGTCAGTGAAGCTGCTGTTCAAGGTCGGCGCCACCGCGTTCGTCGACAGTGGAGATTTGCCCACGCAGTATCGATTGTGGCTCAAGTCGATCGGGCAAGTGGTGTCCAGCAAGGAGCGCTGCGTGGATGTCACTGGCCACGCCAGCAAGTCCGGTAGCGCCGACTACAACGAGCGGCTTTCGCTGCAGCGCGCCGAAGGCATTGTTGGATTGATCGCCCAAACCTCACGCGACGCGCGTACTCGATTCAAGGCCGCAGGTCGAGGATTTCAGGACACCATCGTTGGCACCGGGGCGAACGACGCCACCGATGCGATCGACCGGCGCGTTGAATTCCGCGTTCGAAGCTGTTCGTAACGCACCACTGCCCGGCGGGGGTGAAGCCCCGCGCTGATGAGAAAATAGGTGCATGTCACACGTCATGCACCTCTCGGGCCTCGAACCACTGGAGATTGGCCCCGATTCCCTGTTTGTCAATGTCGGTGAGCGTACCAACGTCACCGGCTCGCGCGCCTTCGCCAAACTGATCCTCAACGACGATTTCGCCGGCGCCGTGGAAGTCGCACGGCAGCAGGTGGCCAACGGCGCACAGATCATCGACGTCAACATGGACGAGGCCATGCTCGACAGCAAGGCCGCGATGGTGAAGTTCCTGAACATCATCGCAACCGAGCCCGATATTTCGCGGGTGCCGGTGATGATTGATTCGTCGAAATGGGAAGTGATTGAGGCCGGCCTCAAGTGCGTTCAGGGCAAGAGCGTCGTGAACTCAATCTCGCTCAAGGAAGGCGAAGACAACTTCATCCGTCAGGCGCGGCTGCTTCGTCGCTACGGGGCGGCCGCAGTGGTCATGGCGTTTGACGAGACGGGCCAGGCCGATACGTACCAGCGCAAGATCGCGATTTGCCAACGCGCGTACCGACTGCTGGTCGACGGCGTCGGTTTCCCGGCCGAGGACATCATCTTCGACCCGAATGTGTTCGCACTCGCCACCGGCCTTGAAGAGCACAACAACTACGGTGTTGATTTCATTGAGGCGGTGCGCTGGATTCACCAGCATCTGCCCGGCGCGAAGACGTCGGGTGGCATCTCCAACATGTCGTTCAGCTTCCGCGGCAACGACCATGTGCGCGAGGCGTTGCATACCGTGTTCCTGTATCACGCGATCAAGGCCGGGCTCACCATGGGCATCGTCAACGCCGGGCAAATCGGCATCTACGACGAGCTTGATCCGGCATTGCGCGAGCACTGCGAGGATGTCATTCTCAATCGGCGTCCCGACGCCACCGAACGCATGCTCGCGTTCGCAGACACCGTGAAGGGCGGCGGCAAGGCCAGGGTCGAGGATCTCGGCTGGCGTGAACTGCCGGTCAACGAGCGTCTCAAGCACGCATTGGTCAAGGGCATCAACACGTTCATCGTCGAGGACACCGAGGAATCCCGACTGAGCTTCGAACGCCCCCTGCAGGTCATCGAAGGTCCGCTCATGGACGGCATGAACGTTGTCGGTGATCTGTTCGGACAGGGCAAGATGTTCCTGCCGCAGGTCGTCAAATCGGCGCGCGTGATGAAGCAGGCGGTGGCGCATCTGGTGCCGTTCATCGAGGAAGAAAAGCGCCTGCTGGGCACCGAGGCGAAGACGAAGGGCAAGATCGTGCTCGCAACCGTGAAGGGCGACGTGCACGATATCGGCAAGAACATCGTCGGTGTGGTCCTCCAGTGCAACAACTACGAAGTGATCGACCTCGGCGTGATGGTGCCGTGCGACAAGATTCTCGCGGCGGCCAAGGACTCCGGCGCCAACATCATCGGACTGTCGGGTCTCATCACGCCGTCGCTCGAGGAAATGGCGTATGTGGCGAAAGAGATGGACCGGCTCGATTTCCACGTACCGCTCCTGATTGGTGGCGCAACGACTTCGCGCATGCACACCGCGGTGAAGATTGCACCGAACTACAAGAATCCCGTCGTGCATGTGGTCGACGCCTCGCGCGCGGTGGGTGTCGCTACCGCCTTGATGAGCAACGAGATGAAGCCGGGCTTTGTCGCTGAAACCGCGGCTGATTACGCGGCAATTCGCGAACGCCACGCGAGCAAGCAGGCCACGCCGTTGCTCGAGCTGGACGTGGCACGCAGCAACCGTTTCTTTCCGTTTGCCGGTGAGTACCTGCGCTATTCGCCGCCGGCACCGCAACATCTGGGCGTGCATCTACTGCGCGACTATCCACTGGCCGCTCTGGTACCTTACATCGACTGGACGCCGTTTTTCATCGTCTGGGACCTGGCGGGAAATTACCCGAAGATCCTCAACGACGAGATCGTCGGCGACGAGGCGCAGCGCGTGTTCCGCGACGGTCAGGCGATGCTCAAGCGCATCGTGCAGGAGAAGTGGCTCACCGCGAACGCAGCCTACGGCTTGCTGCCTGCGCAGAGCGACGGGGACGACATCATCGTCTTCGCCGACGGCGCGCGCACCGAGGTGGCGATGCGCTTTCACACGCTTCGCCAGCAGGCCGCGAAGGACGCCGGGCGTCCTAATTTCGCGCTCGCCGATTTCATCGCGCCCCGCGATAGTGGCCACGCCGACTACCTGGGGCTGTTCGCCGTGACCACCGGCCTCGGCGGCGACGCGCGGCTGGCGGCGTTTGAGAACGCGGGCGACGACTACAACGCAATTCTGTTCAAGGCGCTGGCGGACCGTCTCGCCGAGGCGTTTGCCGAGCACCTGCACGAGCGCGTGCGCAAGGAGTTCTGGGGTTATGCGCACGACGAACACCTCGACAACGAAGCGCTGATCCGTGAAAAGTACCGCGGCATCCGCCCGGCACCCGGTTACCCCGCCTGCCCGGATCATCGTGAAAAAGCGAGCCTCTTCCGCGTCCTCAATGCCACCTCCATCGGCATGGGCCTCACCGAGAGCTTTGCCATGACGCCGCCCGCCAGCGTGAGCGGCTTCTATTTCGCACACCCGGCCGCGCAGTACTTTACGGTCGGCAAGGTGGGCGACGATCAGTTGGCCGATCTCGCCAGGCGACGCGGCGAGGACATTGACGCGCAGCGGCGAGCATTGAGCGCGTTGCTGTAGCGTCGGCGGCCAGCCGCCACCCACTAACAGCTATCTAGCGTTATCGACCAGCCGGCGTGCGTTTCGACGCTTTTTGTGCTCATGTCGACTTCGTTGAATATTTGCCTACATCGACCGCCGGCTGGTCGACAGATTCGAAAAGCTGTTAGCGGGTACACGCATTCCCCTGTAGCATTGCTACCCGTGCACCTGCCGGCGCCGCGCCACGAGCGTGTCTGCCGCCGGCATTTCGCCCCGCACCAGAAAGGACGCCGCGATGCAAACCACTGATACCCGCTTCCAACTCGTTCGCCCCTGTGCCAACAGCGGCGCGGTCGGTGTCGTGATGGCAGGGCGGTGGGTTCCAGCCTCGCCGGCACCGTCCGTCCCGGGACTTGATTTCCCGAAACACCCGCGTTGACTCGACGATCGCTCACAGCGCCCATCCGGTTTCCCGCACTCGCTGCATTCGGCAGATTCCGCGGAAATCACCCGCTTTGACCGGTCAGGAGTAGCCAGACGCCTTGTGGCGTCTGACGACCTCCCGTTTCAACCTACGCTGGTTGTTGTTGCCACTGTGGCGCCATTCGCTGGCGGCAGTTGCAGTTTCCATTTTCACCGCTGTGCGGCCAGCTTGCCGACGGCATTCAAGTTTTCCGGAGTTTGCGATGCAAACTATTTCCAGTTTTTTGTCCAGTCTGTCTGAACGAATAGCCACGGCGCTCCGCGCTGCGCTGCGACTGCCCGCCCTGCCCGCGGGCGACCTGCTGCATGACCGCAACTATCGGCGCATCTTCGTGTCGGTCATCATCACGCATTTCGGCGCGCAGATCACGATGCTGGCGTTGCCGCTCACCGCAGCGACCGTGCTTAACGCCACGCCGACGCAGATGGGCTTCCTGATGGCCGCGGAGATCGTGCCTTTCGTGCTCTTGTCGCTGCCCGCGGGTGTGTGGCTGGACCGCGTGCGCAAGCTGCCGGTGTACGTGATCGGCGAATCGGTGTTTGCGCTGGCGCTGGCCACCGTTCCCATCGCCGCATGGATGGGTGTGCTGTCGATGACCTGGCTCTATGTGGTGGGCTTCGTGCTCGGATGCGTGCATGTGTTCGGCGGAACGGCGGCGCAGATCGTGCTCACCCAGATCGTGTCGCGGGAGCGGCTGGTCGAGGCGCACAGCAAGAACGCGCTCGCAGTTTCCGGTTCGGAGATCGCAGGCCCCGGGCTGGCTGGCGCGCTGATCAAACTGATGGGTGCGCCGTTTGCCATCGCCTTCGACGCGTTACTGATCGCCGGATCGGTGCTCTTGCTGCGCGGCATTCGCGTCGACGAGTCGCTGGCTGATCGTCCGGCGGCGAGCTTCATGCAACAACTGCGTGAAGGGCTGCGCTTTGTGTTCCGCACGCGAATGCTGTGGATGCTGGCGCTGTTCGTCGGCGGCTGGCAGTTGCTGCATCACATGGCGAGCGTGGTGCAGATTCTGGTCGCGACCCGTGAACTGGGCATGACGGCGCAGGCGATCGGCATGTGCTACGTCGGCATGGGCGTGGGCACCATTCTCGCGAGCGTGTACGGCAAACGGGTCAGCGAACGGGTCGGGCCCGGCCCCACCATCGTCGCCGGCTTCGCCGTGAGTGCGGTGGGTTGGCTTGCACTGGCCATTGCTCCGGCCAATGCGCTCGGTGTGGTGCTTTTTGGCGTGATGCTGACCTGCTTCTCCGGCGGTGCAACGCTGATTTTCGTGAACTTCCTGTCGCTGCGGCAGGCGGTGACGCCCGAGCCTTTACTTGGCCGCATGACCAGCACCATGCGCTGGTTGATTCTGATCGGCGCAGGCCCCGGCGCGCTGATCGGCGGCTACGTGGGCGAGCACATCGGTCTGCGGGCATCGCTCGCGCTCGCGGGTCTCTGCGCCGTGATCTTGACCGTTTTCGCGTGGCGCAGCACCGTCGTTATGGGAACGCGCAGTCTGCCCGCGCCCGCAGCGCTGCCAACACAGGGTTAGTGTCATGTTTCAGCGATTCGAAAATTTGGTCAGCACCTATCCTGACGACGTGCCCCCGGCACCGCCGAAGTCACTCTGGCCGTTTCTGTGGTCCTGCACGCAGGGGCTGCGCCCTTACATGGCTGCGGTGACCGTGACGGCCGGGGTGATCGGCCTGATCGAAGCCCTGCTGTTTGCCATGATGGGACGGCTAGTGGACTGGATGGCAAAAACCGAGCCGGCGCAACTGTGGGAGAAGCACGCCGACGGGTTGATTCTGCTGTTCGGTTTGCTCATAGCGAGCCCCGTGCTGGTTTCGGTGTTTGCATTCTTCAAGCATCAGACCATCATGGGCAATTTCCCGATGCGGTTGCGCTGGAATTTCCACCGCATGATGCTCGGGCAGAGCATGAGCTTCTACCAGAATGAGTTTGCGGGGCGCGTCGCGACCAAAGTAATGCAGACCGCACTCGCGGTGCGTGACGTGTGGATGATCCTTGCCGACGTGATGGTGTTCGTCATCGTTTACTTTGTCACCATGGTGCTCGGAGCCGGTGGCTTCGACTGGCGCATCGCACTGCCCTTCATCGCCTGGGTGATCGCCTACGGCTGCGCCTGCTGGTACTTCGTGCCGCGCCTGGCGAAGATCTCGCAAACACAGGCGGATGCGCGCTCGCTGATGACCGGTCGCATCACCGACGCCTACACCAACATTGCCACCGTCAAGCTGTTCTCGCACGCCCAACGCGAGGCGGGCTACGCGAAAAATGCGATGCAGGAGTTCATGTCCACCGTATACACGCAGTGGCGCTACATCACCGCGTTCGACATCGTGCACCACGTGCTGATCATCGGGCTCACGCTGTCGACGGTTGGCGTTACCCTCTGGCTGTGGTCTGACGGCGCGGCGGGCGTCGGCGCCGTGGCTGCCGCGACGGCGATGACCCTGCGCCTCAACGGCATGTCGAACTGGATCATGTGGGAGCTCGCCGGCCTGTTCGAGCACATCGGCACGGTGCGCGATGGGCTGGACACGTTGGCCAAGCGGCAAACGATCATGGATGCGAAGGATGCGGTGCCGCTTCGCGTGCCCAGCGGCGAGGTGCGTTTTGACAACGTCACGTTCACCTACGCACAGGACCGCCGCGCCGTCGCACCAGCGGACGCGTCGATGCCGTTGCCGGCGCCCAAAGCGGTACTGCAGAACTTTTCGCTCACCATTCGGCCGGGGGAGAAGATCGGCCTCGTGGGGCGCTCCGGTGCCGGCAAGTCGACGGTGGTCAATCTGCTGCTGCGCTTCTACGACATCGACAGCGGCCAGATCCTCATTGACGGCACCGACATCGCCACGGTGACGCAGGACAGCCTGCGCGCCAACATCGGCATGGTGACGCAGGACACGTCGCTGCTGCATCGCTCGGTGCGCGACAACATCCTCTATGGTCGCCCCGATGCGGGTGATGACGACATGCTGCATGCGGCGAAGCGCGCCGAAGCGCACGAATTCATCCAGCGACTGACCGACCCGAAGGGCCGCACGGCGTACGACGCCCATGTGGGCGAACGCGGCGTCAAGCTCTCTGGCGGGCAGCGGCAGCGCATCGCGATCGCCCGGGTGATGCTGAAAGACGCCCCGATCCTGCTGCTCGACGAGGCAACGAGCGCACTCGACTCCGAGGTGGAAGCGGCAATTCAGCAAAGCCTCTATCGCCTGATGGAGGGCAAGACGGTCGTTGCCATTGCACACCGCCTGTCAACGATCGCTGCAATGGATCGGCTGATCGTGCTTGACGAAGGCCGAATTGTCGAGGAAGGCGACCATAAGTCGCTGCTGGCAAAAGATGGTCTGTACGCCCGGCTGTGGGCGCACCAGAGCGGCGGCTTTCTGGGCGAAAGCTGAGGCATCGCTGAATCAGGCCCAACGTCGCTGCGCGACGCGCGGGGTGTGGATTGCGAAGCGAAAGACCGTCGTGGTCAGGCTGAGACGCGGCTTCGCAATGCGACCGAGTGCGGCGCGGCTCGTAGGCGGCGTGTTCAGCGTTTCCTCAAACGCCTTCGAGCACCACCACCGTCCGCCGCGCAGACTGCTGGCTGATCTTGAGCACCTCCTGATATTCCGGCGACTCGTAGAAACGATTGGCCGTCGCGACATCGGGGAATTTCACGAGCACAAGCCGGGTGGGTGACCAGAGCGCAGTTTCCTTGGGTGTCAACGCGCCGCCGCGCGCCAGATACTCGCCACCATATTGCTCAACGAGTGGTTTGGCTCTGAGCTTGTACTGTTCGTACAGCTCAGGATTGTCGAGCAGTGTGTCTACAACGAGATAGGCGGCCATGGTTTTGACGTGGGTGTGGAGCGGACCTTAAGTGTAGATACGGGCACACCGCCTCGCAGGCTTTTCGGGCGTTTCTCGTGCCGTTGCGGACGCTTTGGCCTCTGCTGTGGATTGCGTTCTCCCGTCGCTCAGCCGAAAGACGATCCCCACTGCGTGGGGCCCCTCTTGGGCCTGCGGCCCACTTTCGGCTTCCTTCTGCGCGCTCCGTTTGGCAATCGCAACTCCGCGTCGGCTGCGTCGCGCGCGTCGCTCAGCCGAAAGACGATCCCCACTGCGTGGGGCCCCTCTTGGGCCTGCGGCCCACTTTCGGCTTCGCTCCTACCAATACGCCTCAGTAGTAATCTGGCCCGGGGTGCGGCGGCGGTGTTTGCGTAGGCCCTTGCTTTCGAGGACGGCTAGCGTATCGGCCACCATTTGCGGATTGCCACAGAGCATGCAATGGGCGGTTTCTGCACTGAGGGTGATGCCCGCCCGGCGTTCAAGTTCGCCGGTGGCAATGAGCGCGGGAATGCGTCCCGTGAGTGCGTCGGCGACCGCTTCGCGGGACACGACCGGCACGTAATGCAGGCGTGTGCCGTAGCGCGTGGCGAGTTCCGCGACTTGCTCGCGGTAGGTCAATTCGTTCGCGTGGCGAACCGCGTGAACCAGCACGACACGCTCGAACTGCTCCCAGGCTCGCGCCGTCTTCAGCATGGCGAGGAAGGCGCCATTGCCGGTGCCCGTCGCCAGCGCCCAGAGCACAGGCGCGGCCGGCACTTCCGGCAACGAAAAGAAGCCATGTGCGCGCGGCCCGACGCAGACGGCATCGCCCGGCTGCAATCGGTGCAACGCCGGTGTCAGCACGCCCCCCGCGCTGGCTGGGACCAACGTAATGATGACTTCGTACGGCCGCTCTTCGGGTGCGTTGACCAGCGAGTACGGGCGCATGGTTAGCGTTGCCGCCATGGCGCCGGGGTCGTCCGCAACGCCTGTCAGCGGCAGGCCGAGACGGCAATACTGGCCCGCAACAAATGGCTCAATATCCGCCGCAAACTGCAGCGCAAACAGCGAATCGCTGAAGTCTCGGCGTCCAGTAATCCGGCCTTCGATAAACTTCTCGGTCATACGTCTCGCTGGTTGTGTCGTTCACCGACGCCAGCCTTCGGCCCGCATCGTACCTTCGGTCAGATTCTAAGAACTCGCCGCCAGAACGAATGGGCACGGGGAGCGAATATCGACGCGATCGATTCGAGGCGTCCTTTTCAGGGCCGTCGTGGGGCTACGGCAAGGAAGGGCATCAAGGCTTCAGCGCGCATTGCTCCTGTTCACCAGCGGACAAATTTCAGTGCCGATCACCACCCTGTTTTTCGATCTCGATGGCACCGTTTCGAACAATTTCGAAGGGATCGCGCGTTGCTTGAATTATGCGTTGCAGCGTCTGGATCTGCCGTTGCTTTCAAACACTGAAGTGCACCCGTTTGTCGGACCGCCGTTTCGGGAGTCACTGCCGCGAGTCTTTCCGGGTATCGACGTGGAGGCGGCGCTACGCCTGTACCGCGAGCGCTATGACGAACTTGGCTGGCAGGAAAATCGTCTGTACGACGGGATTGATGAGGCCGTGCGCCAGCTTCATCTGCAAGGATTCACTATTGCACTTTGCACCAGCAAACCCCGCGTGTTCGCGGAGCGGATCATCGGACATTTCGGGCTTGAGCGCTACTTTGATGGCATTCATGGGCCGGAACTGGATGGCCGATTCGACAGGAAGACCGACCTGCTGGCGCACCTGGTGACGCGTTACAACGTGGCGCCCGAAGTCGCTGTCATGATCGGAGATCGAGACAAGGACATCGAAGCCGCGCAACATGCGGGAACGCATTCGCTCGGCGTGCTGTGGGGTTTTGGCTCGGATCGTGAGTTGCGTCTGGCCGGCGCTTCGCGCATCATTGAGTCACCGACACAGTTGGTGCATACGATTCACGCGATGGCGTAGTGGCGGCGGCGTCGCGGCTGCACCGGAGGAAACGCAATATGGAAGTCATTCACACCGTTGCCGAATTGCGCAAATACTTGCGGCAAGTCCCGAACAACGTGTTCGTTCCCACGATGGGAAACCTCCACGATGGCCATCTCCGGCTGGTGGAAGAGGCCGCGCCGCGGGGCGCTTGCACCGTTGTGAGCATTTTCGTCAACCGCCTTCAGTTTGGGCCGAAGGAAGACTTCGACCGCTACCCACGCACGCTTGCCGACGATTGCAGGAAGCTCGAAAGTATTGACTGCGATGTGGTTTTCGCGCCGGACGAGGCTGAGCTTTATCCCGAGCCGCAGACCTATACCGTTCAGCCCGCCGGGATCGAAGACATTCTCGAAGGCGCCGTGCGGCCCGGACATTTTCGCGGCGTTGCGACGGTGGTCCTCAAGCTGTTCAATATGGTGCAACCGACCGCCGCCGTGTTCGGAAAGAAAGACTATCAGCAGTGCCTTGTGCTGCAAACGATGGTGCGTCAGCTCGCGCTCCCTGTCGAGATCATCCTCGCCGACACCGTGCGTGCCGCCGACGGCCTCGCCCTCTCGTCCCGAAACCAGTACCTGACGCCTGCGGAGCGCGCCGAGGCGCCGCGACTGTATCGCGTACTGCATGAGGTCGCGGACGCGGTTCGCACGGGAACGCATTCCTACCGCATCATTGAGGCCGAAGCGATGACGGAGCTGGATCGTCACGGATGGCGCTCCGACTACGTCACCGTGCGCCGACGCAAGGACTTGATGCCCCCGGCGGACGATGACCGCGAGTTAGTGATTCTCGGTGCGGCTCGACTGGGTGCCCCGCGCCTGCTGGACAACCTTGAACTCACCCTTTGACGGCCGATTGAGTGGATCGCAAGCGGGCGCCGTCGCGAACTTCTGCGGGCGTCCCTACAAACGGTAACTCTGATCGATCGCAGCCAGCGGCGCCAGCGCAGTGAGCGCCTCACCTTTTCCGACAATCAGCACTTTGAAGAACTCGCCCATCTCGGTTGGCGCGAGCAACTTCTGTATTGCCGACGTGGCCGTGACGCGCGATCGCTCGTCGGGCCACGGGGTCCGTTGCATTCGATCGAGCAGGCCCGCAG
The DNA here is from genome assembly GCA_016790165.1 of Burkholderiales bacterium. Lineage (GTDB taxonomy): Bacteria > Pseudomonadota > Gammaproteobacteria > Burkholderiales > Casimicrobiaceae > Casimicrobium. The sequence goes on along the minus strand of JAEUPL010000001.1, from coordinate 1,835 downwards.
CCAGCAGAAATTGTGCCTGCGCACAGTAACAAATCACTTCCGCGCCCGCATCCACCGCCGCCTCCGCCATGGCAGTGAAGTCTACGTGCGCCGTCACATCCTGCAAGCCTGGCAGCAGCAATGGATCAAAGTGAACCTGTTGCCGGTAGTGGCAGGCCAACGTCCCTCCGCGACGATCAGGAACGTAGTATTCCCTGCGGGGAAAGCCATAGTCGACCATGCAAATCGCGCCATCGTCCAGCCGGTCACAGAGTGTCGCGATCAGCGCCTCCGCCTCAAGGTTGATTTCACTTACATAGCCGTCGATTGCGGGAATTCGCTCTTGAGCGACGGCGCGTAGCTGCGCATCCGCAATGGGGTGCCAGGTCATGACGAAACGCCAACTGCCTATTCGGTGATCCGACGTGTCGTTCACGACCGTCACATAGCCACGTTCGTACTGCCCCGCGTGATACCGAACCAGTTCGCAAGGGGTCGCATCCAGCACTTCGTTCGCCAGCGTCAGTCCGACAAGTCGCCCGGGCATTGCGTCAAGCCACGTCACAGAGTGCGAGCTCAGGCGTTGTTGTTGCCGCTCACGCAAGTCAGCACTCAACTCAAGAATGGAGTAAGCGGGCCGCCAGGTTGCGCCCTCGATGAACTGCTGCGCGAGGCGGCCGCTGCCCGCGCCAAGTTCGAGAACTGACGACGGCTGCCAGGCGGCAAAGGAGTCAGCGACGGCGACACCGAATAGTTCCGACAGCTCCGGCGCGGTCACAAAGTCGCCGGCGGCGCCGAACTTTGTCGCGCCCGCACTGTAGTAGCCGAGGTTCGGTGCGTACAGCACCTCCCTCATAAAATCGACGAAAGCAATTTCCCCGTTTACACACCGTGTCGACTGTTGCATGCGTTGCCGAACATGCTCGGCCACCCGCTGGCAGTGTGCCTGTTGCGTTACGTTTGGCGGCGGTAGCTTGCTGCTGGCAGGAGGAACAGTGACAAACGACATCGACATTAGCGGCGGAATCCAACAGCACCGGGTGGCGCTAGTCACCGGCGGTGCCCGGCGTATCGGAGCGGCCATCGTCCGGCGCCTGCACTGCGCAGGGTGGAGGGTGATCATTCATTATCGCGCATCCCGCGAAGACGCTGAACGCCTGGCAAATGAGTTGAATGCGCAGCGACCGAATTCGGCGGCCACCCTACAGGGCGATCTTCTGGCGCTCGATACGGTGGTCAATCTGGTCGCGCAGGCGGTTGGGTTGTTCGGGCGTCTTGACGCGCTAGTCAACAACGCGTCGACCTTCTATCCAACGGCCATCGAGGAAATCAACGAGCAGGTCTGGAGCGATCTGATCGGTAGCAATCTGAAGGCGCCGCTGTGGCTCAGTCAAGCTGCAGTACCCTCGCTGCGTGCTCGCAGCGGCAGTATCGTCAACATCACAGACATCCACGCCGAGCGACCTCTGCCAGGCTATGTGGTTTACAACATTGCCAAGGCGGGGCTTGCGGCGATGACACGCGCGTTGGCGATAGACCTCGCCCCGGACATTCGCGTTAACGCCGTGGCCCCTGGTTCCATCGAGTGGCCTGCCGACGGACAAATTGACCCTGTGTCGCGCGTGCAGTTGCTCAGTCGAATCCCGCTCGCCAGGGAAGGTGGCGTGGGGCAAATCGCTGAGGCGGTCAAGTACCTGCTTGACGACGCTCAGTTTGTCACCGGCCAGACGATCAACGTAGACGGTGGACGCAGCGTGGCGCTGTAGCGGCGGCGTCGACGGGGGGATGCGACAGCAATAAAAAAGGCAACGAGATGACTCGTTGCCTTTTAGGGTGCTGGGGATTGGGCGTTGGGG
>JAEUPL010000024.1 GCA_016790165.1 Burkholderiales bacterium | reverse complement strand
GCTATCGGCAATCCAGTGCTTGTGCCCGCATTCAACGCAGGTACGCCTGGCAATCCCTTCGTCTTGCTCCACATGAAGATGAAAGACCTTTCCGCCGCATGCGCACTGAGAGAGGCGGAACTCCCCCATTGGATAGGAGTCAGCGCTGAGCGCTCTCAGGTACTCGCGGAGGTCCTCCGGAGTCGTTCCTGTCCACCACTTGCCAGATGTGTCGATGGTCATTGCGAGGCCTAACTTGTTTTATACGTGCGGCGCGCACATAACTATTTATACGGACACCGCATCGATTGCAGGCGTTGAGTGCACGTGGGTGAACATTTGCCGTTCGCTCGTTTATACCTTATGGCTAGCGGTATTACAGCGCACACAACCGGGTAGCCCGGATGCTGGCATCCGGGTTCCCGTAGTCCCATCGCGAAGCGATCAAGAATCCTGCCCGACCGCCCCTTCAGCCCGCGCCGAGGAGCGCAGCGTTTCGCGGTCCAAGATGCGTTGTCGGCCCACACTCTGCGGAGCGTCAGCGGAGCATTCGTGGGCCGTTCAACGCATCCCGCGAAACGCGAGCACCGGAGGAAGCAGCGGGGTGCGGGGCTAGCCTTTTTGCTTACTTTTTGGGGCAATGCCAAAAAGTAAGTGGCCCCGCGCGGCCACAGAGCGCGCTGGTGGCGATACAAAACACGTTTGTTTTTCCAGCGATCAGACCCTTCGCTGCGCTCAGGGCGAACGGGCGAGCGGCCGAACGGGGCGGATGACGCACAATCCCGCCTTCCACCACGCACCCTGCCCACCATGTCGCCCTCTACCTCCCGCTACGCCGCTGCCGCGCTCACCGACTTCGCGCAGACGCTTTACAGCGCCTACGGGATGCGAGACGACATCGCCGCCGTGTCGGCGCGGGTGCTGGTCGAGGGTGACCTGCTGGGGCACAGCACGCATGGGCTGGCACTGTTGCCGGGGTATCTGAAAGCGCTGGACGATGGCTCGCTCACCGCGAGCGGCGAACCCACGGTGGAGAACGCGCGCACGGTGACCGAGCTCTGGCACGGCCATCGCCTGTCGGGCACGTGGCTGACGGCGCGTGCGGTGGAGCGGGCGGCGACGATGGCGCGCACGCACGGCACGGGAACCATTTCAATCAAGCATGCGCATCACATTGCCTGCCTCGCGGCCTATCTCGAAGCACCCGCGCGCGAGGGATTGCTGGTGATCGTGCAGAGCAGCGACCCGTGCACCGCAAGCGTGGCGCCCCACGGTGGCATCACGCCGATCATGACGCCGAACCCGATTGCCGTGGGCATCCCCGCCGGGAGCAACCCGATCATGATCGACATCTCCAGTTCAATCACGGCGAACGGCCCGTCACAGCGCATGATGAAAGAGGGCAAGCGCGCGCCGGGCATCTGGTACGTGGATCACGAGGGGCATGGCAGCACCGACCCGGCCGTGGCGTTCACCGACCCGAAAGGTGCGCTGTTGCCGCTCGGCGGACTGGACGCCGGGCACAAGGGGTTTGGCCTCGGGCTGATGATTGAGGCGATGACCGGCGGATTGGCGGGCTTTGGTCGCGCCGACCCACCCGAAGGTTGGGGTGCGACAGTGTTTGTGCAGGTGATTGACCCGGCGGCCTTTGGCGGGATCGTGGCGTTTACGCGGCAGGTGGATCAGCTGCGCACGCTGGCGCATGCGAGCGCGCCTCGCCCCGGCGTGGAGCGCGTGCGCCTGCCCGGTGAAGGTGGGCTTGCGCGCAAGGCAAAGCATCTGCGCGAGGGCGTTGCGCTGCACGCGTCGATCATGCCGGCGTTGACGCCGCTGGCGACAGCGCGCGGTGTCGCAGCGCCTTCGCCATTGCCCTGAACAGGTCGATACAGCTTTTCGGCGCGAGCGACCAGCCGCTGGTCGTTGGCGGCTACATTTTCGCAATATCGACTCAGACGAAAAATCAGGCGAAACGACCGCCGGCCGGTCGTTCGATGACAAAAGCTGTTTCGCTATCCAGCGACGACGATGGCCTCAATCTCGAACTGTGCCCCCTTCGGCAGCGACGCCACGCCCACCGTGGAGCGTGCAGGATACGGTTTGGGCAGCAACGCCTCCAGCTTGGCGTTGACCACGCCGAAGTTGCCGAGATCGGTGAGGAACAGCGTGAGCTTGACGATGCCCGAGAGATCGCCGCCCGCGGCCTTGATGACCGCCTGCATGTTGGCCAGCGCCTGATCGACCTGCGCTTCAAAGCCGTCGCGCAAATTGCCGGTGGCCGGGTCGAGCCCGATCTGGCCGGAGCAAAACACCACCGTGCCTTTGAAGGCAAAGTTGGCGCTGATCGCCTGCGAATACGGGCCAATAGCGGCCGGGGCCTGATCGGTGTGGATCGGGTGAAGGGCGCTGTTGCTCATGGTGGTGCTCCGGGTTAACTGCGAAGGCGCTTGACGATATCCGACGTCAACGCCGACTGGTTCATGGTGTAGAAGTGGATGCCGGGCGCGCCGCCTTCGAGCAGGCGGCGGCAGAGATTGGTGATGACATCGGCACCGAACGCGCGGATGGACGCGGCATCGTCCATGAAGCCTTCCATCTTGAGCGCGATCCAGCGCGGGATGTCGATGGAGTCCTTCGCGGCAAAGCGTGCGATCTTCGAAAAATTGTGAAACGGCATGATGCCGGGCACGATGGGAATGGTGACGCCGCGCTTGCGCACTTCGTCGACGAAGTGAAAGTAGGCGTCCGCATTGAAGAAGAACTGTGTAATGGCCGAATGTGCGCCCGCCCGCGCCTTGGCCACAAAATTCTTGAGATCGGCCTCAGCGTAGCGGCATTGCGGGTGGTACTCGGGATAGGCAGCCACTTCGATGGTGAATTCGTCGCCGTGGCGCTCGCGGATGAAGCGAACCAGATCGGTGGCATAGGTAAATTCACCGATCGCCCCCATGCCGCTGGGAAGGTCGCCGCGCAACGCGACGATGCGGTTGATACCCTTTGAACGGTACAGGTCCAGCGTCTCGGCGATGCTCTGCTTCGTTGCGCCGATGCACGAGAGGTGCGGCGCCGCCGCGTGCCCCGAGGCGATGATTTCAAGCACGGTCGACAACGTCTTCTCGCGCGTTGAACCGCCAGCGCCATAGGTAACGCTGAAAAACTCGGGCGCCAGCACGCCGAGCTCCTGCGTCACGGTGCGCAGCTTGACGGCGCCCTCTGGCGTGTTGGGCGGGAAAAATTCAAACGAAAAGTTGCTCATTTCTTTTTCTGCTGTGTCTGTTTCGGGCGACGCGACGTCGCCGTCGCCCCGGATGTTGACTTGGCTACCGCCGGTGCCCTGCGACGCGCGCCTGTGCTGGCCTTGCCCGCAGCCGCCCGAAGCGCCGCGCCCCACGCCAGCTCGGCCCAGGGCTTCATCAGCGCCGCCGACTCCATGGCGTCGGGCGGCACGGTGTAGTAGCCCATCGTGCGCGTCTTGCCGTCAGCGTCGTAGGTAAAGATGTCACAACCGGCGGCCTCGAAAACGCCGCGCGCTTCGTCGTCAGCCTTGAGCCACAGCTGGTCAAACGCGATGATGGCGAAGGTCTTGCCATCCATCGAGAAACCGGTGCCGCCGAACATCCGGCGTGCGACGATTCCGCTAACGCCGCCGCGCGGCGCCACGGGCGACAACAGCTCCAGGCAGTAGTCGCGGAACTCATCCGCCGCGGCGCGTGAGGGCTTGCTCATGGGCGCTCCGCGTAGACGAAAAACTCGTGATTGCCGTCGCTGCCGGTGATCGGGCTTTCAAAGTAGTCGAGAACCGACAGGCCCACCAGTGCGCACGCGCTGCGGATGGTGGTTTCGACGCTGGCATAGAGTGACGTGTCGCGCACGATTCCGCCACGCCCCACGTGCCCGGCGCCAACCTCGAACTGCGGCTTCACGAGCGAAAGCACGCGTCCGCCGGAAACAAGCAGCGCGGGCCATTGCGGCAGCACTTTCGTCAGCGAGATGAACGACACGTCGGCGACGATGACGTCAAAACCGACATCCGCTGGCGCCGCGAGTTGCGTTGAAGTCAGGTCCCGCGCGTTCAAGCCTTCAATGCACGTCACCCGCGGATCACCGCGCAGCGAAGCATGCAGCTGGTCGTGACCGACATCGACACCCACGACGTGCGCAGCCCCGCGCTGCAACAGGCAATCCGTAAAGCCGCCGGTCGACTGGCCCACATCAAGACAGCGCAAACCCGACACGTCAAACCCAACCCGCGTCAGCGCAGCATCGAGTTTGAGCCCACCGCGCGAGACGAAGCGACTGAGTTCGCTGGCTTCAACCTCAATGGCAACGTCGTCTTCCAGCGTCAGACCCGGTTTGGTCAGTGCCACGCGCGTGCCCTTGCGTCCGATTCGGGTGAACACATACCCGCCTGCGATCAGGCGTTGTGCAGCCGTGCGCGACGGCGCGAGCCCGCGCTCGACAAGCAGCACATCAGCACGCATGACGACGGGCGCCTACTTCTTCTTGCCGAACGGGATGATCAGCGCGAGCAGCCACGAAATCAATCCGTAGAGCAAACCGCCGAGTACCGCCGCCCAAAAGCCGTCGACAGAGAAGCCATCGAGCACTTTGCCGACCATCCAGAACAGGAGGCCGTTCAGCACGAGGTAGAAAAAACCCAGTGTGAGCACCGAAATCGGCAGCGTGAGGAAAGTCAGCACCGGCCGGATCAGCGTGTTGACCAGGCCGAGCGCCAACGCCGCGAGCAAGGCCGACACAAAGCTCGTGATCTTGATCGACGGCATCAGGTAGGCCACCGCCATCAGCGCGACGGCGTTGAGTATCCAGACAATGATGAGGCGGGTCATAGGGTGCTCCGGCTTGGTGAAGCTGTGGATTGCGTGCCGCCCGCTCGAAAGCGGGTGGCATCAACATCCTTCCTTTGACAGGAGGGATGCAATCCGGTGGATCAGTAGCGATAGGTGTCCGGTTTGTAAGGTCCGGATTTGCTGACGCCGATATACGCGGCCTGCTCGGTCGTGAGTTCAGTGAGCTGCGCGCCGAGCTTGGAGAGCTGCAGTCGTGCCACTTTTTCGTCCAGATGCTTCGGCAGCACGTACACCTTGCCAGCCTGATACGCGTCGGGCTTGGTAAAGAGCTCGATCTGCGCAATCGTCTGGTTGGCGAAACTGGACGACATGACGTAGCTCGGATGGCCGGTACCGCAGCCGAGGTTCACCAGGCGGCCTTTGGCGAGCATGATGATGCGTTTTCCGTCGGGGAAAATCACATGATCGACCTGCGGCTTGATCTCTTCCCACTGATACTTTTCGAGCGAAGCCACGTCGATTTCGTTGTCGAAGTGACCGATGTTGCAGACAATCGCCTGGTCTTTCATCGCGGCCATGTGGGCGTGGGTGATGACGTCCTTGTTGCCCGTGGCGGTGACGAAGATGTCGGCCTTGTCGGCCGCGTAATCCATGGTCACCACGCGATAGCCTTCCATGCAGGCTTGCAGCGCATTGATCGGGTCGATCTCGGTCACCCACACCTGGGCGGACAGCGCACGCAGCGCCTGCGCCGACCCTTTGCCCACGTCGCCATAACCAGCCACGACGGCAACCTTGCCAGCGATCATGACGTCGGTGGCACGCTTGATGCCGTCAACCAGCGATTCGCGGCAGCCGTAGAGGTTGTCGAACTTGCTCTTGGTGACCGAGTCGTTGACGTTGATGGCGCGGAACAGCAGCGTACCCTTGGCGCTCATTTCGTTCAGGCGGTGCACGCCGGTGGTCGTCTCTTCGGTCACGCCGATGATGTGCTTCGCCTTGCGCTCGTACCAGGTGGGATCTTCGGCCAGCTTGGCCTTGATCGCGGCGAACAGGCAACGCTCTTCTTCGCTGGTCGGATTGGCGATCAGCGATGCGTCCCTGGCGGCCTTCTGGCCCAGATGCATCAGCAGCGTCGCGTCGCCGCCGTCGTCGAGGATCATGTTGGGGCCCTCGCCGTCGGTGCCTTTCGGGCCGAAGTCGAAGATGCGGTGCGTGTAGTCCCAGTAGTCGGCGAGCGTTTCGCCCTTGACGGCGAACACGGGCGTGCCCTTGGCGGCAATCGCGGCGGCAGCGTGGTCCTGCGTCGAGAAGATGTTGCACGAGGCCCAGCGCACCTCGGCGCCGAGCGCCTGCAGCGTTTCGATCAGCACGGCGGTCTGGATCGTCATGTGCAGCGAGCCCGTAATGCGCGCGCCCTTGAGCGGTTGCGCCTTCGCGTACTCATCGCGAATGGCCATCAGGCCCGGCATTTCGGTTTCGGCGATGCGGATTTCCTTGCGCCCCCAGTCGGCCAGCGACAGGTCAGCAATCACGCAGTCAGTAAAGATTTTGTCGGTCACAGCGTTCATCGGTCACTCCATTTCGGGGTGACGAAGCAGCAGCGAACGCTTGGGAGAGGCCGGATGGCGGGCCGCTCGCAGGCATCGTGAACATCGTCACCAAAACTGCGAGCGCCGTTGAAAGAAACCTGTTCGAGCCTGGTCGTCACCGGAGAGCTCCGGGCCGCTTGCAGCGCTCCTCGAACAGCTGACGATTTTAGCTCAGAGTTTTGTGCCGCTCGCCTTGATGATTGGCGGAAACTCCCTGATCTGGCGGGCGACCCGCGCGGCGCGTACGACGGCGCAGAGCGCTGCCATAGCGAGAACAGACAGTCGACGAAGGATTGGACTCATGACGGAGGTCTCGCGTGCCCGAAGGGTGTTGACCACAGGCAAAACGCCCCGCCAGCACAGATTGCGCAACGGGTGCTTTACGCTTGCAGTCAACCAATGTACGGCAACACGGCGGGTTCATGCCTGATTTCTGGGCTTCCACAGGTTACAAGTTGTTGCGGCAACAGGGCCGCGCGCTGGTCGTGAGCGACGATTTTCTGCGTAGCCTGTTCCTGCGGCCCGAGGTGGCGCCGGTGGCCGAGTCCTGCGACGCCGAGCTTCGCCTGCACGATGCGCTGATGGTCGAGCCCCGGCGCGCTGTCGCTGGCGGCGAGTTACTGTCGATCGCCGACCCGGATGCGCAGGCCAACTACCGCGTCCTGCTGCGCTTGCGCGACCGGCTGCTGGCGGCGCCCACGCTGGAGGCCGCCTATGTGAATCTGTTTCGTGGCGACCGGCTTGACGTGCCGCCGATCTTCGTTTTTCTGCTGACGCAGATCCTCCTCCGGCACATTCTTGGCAACGATGCCGACCCGCTGCGGGCGCGCATGGCGGAATGCCTGTTCCGCGTACAGAAAGTGTCCGTGCTCGACGGCGACGGCGTGATCGCCGCAGACGATGAGACGGTGGAGCGGCGCGGCGAGAGTGGAGGCTTCGGCTCGCCCGGCGGGCCGCGGCGCAAGCAGAACACGCTCAGCCCATTGCTTGATCTTGACGTGCTGTCGGCGGACAACGCGCAAACCTACTGGCAGCGCGACCAACGCTTCGACCTGGCAGTCAGGCTTGATCGCGGCGAGCCCGCGCTCGACGCCCTGATGCGTGTGCTTGAGCAATGGGTTGCCCACTTTTTGGGCGTAGAGATCACGCTTGTGCACCGGCGTGAGCTCGACCACAAACAATGGGGGTGGCACGTCGGGCTCGACGCCGTCGCGTCCAGCGTACTGAACGATCTCTACAACCAGACGCCGGTTGATGACGCGCGGATGAGGCGTTTGCTGTGCCTGTTCGAATTGCGCTTCAGCAATTCGGCCGATATGCGCCCAGCGATTGCGGGGCGACCGATTTATGTGGCGATGGCGATGGATGCCGAGAATCATCTGCAACTGAAACCCCAGAACCTGCTGCTGAATCTGCCCTTGGCCCGGGTGTAAGGCAGCCGGTGGTCGCTCGCCGAGTCGGCACCGCGCAGACGCGGATGTTGCGCGCGGCAGACATGGAGTACTTCGCCTAAAGGCGAAATTGCTGCGCCGCACAAAACCTAAAAAACAGGCATACAATCCGCGCTCTCCCATTCGGGAACAACAACACGATGAGCTCTCACGCGTCGAACGACGTATCCCTCAAGCGCACAGCTGCGCTCGCGCTCGGCGCGATCGGTGTGGTCTACGGCGACATTGGCACCTCGCCGCTCTACACGATGAAAGAGGTGTTTTTCAACAAGGCGCACAGCATTGCACTGACCGAGGCCAACGTGCTCGGCCTGTTGTCACTGATTTTCTGGGTGCTGACCATCGTGGTTGCGGTGAAGTACGCCCTGATCATCCTGCGTGCCGACAATCAGGGTGAAGGCGGCACCATGGTGCTGCTGGCGATGGCGCTGCGCACCGCCACCAACGCCAAACGACGGCGCTGGCTCACGTTACTTGGCATCTTTGGGGTTTCACTGTTCTTTGGCGATTCCATCGTCACACCCGCCGTCTCGGTGCTCGGCGCGATGGAAGGGTTGGAACAGATCAACAAGGACTGGCTGCCCGCCGTGGTGCCAGTTACCGTGTTGATTTTGCTCGGCCTCTTTTATGTGCAGCGAACGGGCACCGGCAAGGTCAGTGCGTGGTTCGGGCCGATCATGGTGCTCTGGTTTCTGGTGCTTGCTGTGCTCGGCGTGTGGCACATCGCTGACAACCCTCGCGTGTTCTTCGCGCTGAACCCCTACTACGCCGTTGCGTTTCTATCGCACAACCCCGGGCTATTCATCGTGGTGCTTGGCTCCGCCGTGCTCGCCGTGACGGGTGCCGAGGCGCTGTACGCCGATATGGGACATTTCGGCCGAAAGCCGATCCGCGTGGCCTGGTTTGCATACGTGATGCCGGCACTGGTGCTGAACTACTTTGGTCAGGGCGCGCTGATCCTGAAGTCCTGTGCCGGCACCGCACAATGCGACGTGCATCCGTTTTACGATCAGGTGCCCCACGCCTGGCTGATTCCCATGGTGGTGCTCGCTGGCCTCGCGTCGATCATCGCGTCACAAGCGGTGATTTCGGGTGCATTTTCGATTGCCCGTCAAGGCATCCAGCTTGGCTTCCTGCCACGCATGCAAGTCATCCACACCTCGCATCGTGCCGAAGGACAAATTTATCTGCCCGCTGTGAACTGGACGCTGCTGATTTTGGTGCTGATCGTGGTGCTCGCGTTCCGCAGCACGGCCAATCTGGCGGCCGCGTATGGTCTGGCGGTCACCGGTGCGATGGCGATCGACACGGTCCTGTTCGCCGTTGTCGCGTTCGCGTTGTGGAAGTGGCACAAGGTGGCCGCTACCGTCGCGGTCATCGTGTTCGCCGCCGTTGACGTGGCGCTGCTTGCCTCGACCGCGATCAAAATTCCCGACGGCGGCTGGTTCCCGTTACTGGTCGCGGGCGTGGTGCTGGTATTTATGACCACCTGGAAACGCGGCCGCAATCTCATGGCTGAGCAGCGGCGGCAAACTGCCCTGCCGCTGGCGCCGATGATCGAGGCGCTGGCACGGGACGCCACGCGCGTGCAGGGCACGGCGGTGTTCATGACGTCGGCGCCCGACGAGATGCCCGCGGCCATGCTGCACAACCTCAAGCACAACAAGGTGCTGCACGAGCGCAATATCGTGTTGCACGTGCAGTTTGAGGATGTTCCGCTGGTCAGTCGCGCCAAACGCCTGCAGGTGGAGGACTTGGGCCACGGCTTCCACAAGATCATCGTGCATTACGGCTTCATGAACGCGCCGGATATTCCGAAGGCGCTGTCACACGCCAAACAGCAGGGCATTGATTTCGAGATGATGGACACCTCATTCTTCGTCTCGCGCGAAGTGCTCGTGCCCACGCCCTGTTCGCGCATTTCGGTGTGGCGCCAGCGGCTGTTCAGCGTAATGTCGCGCAACGCGCAGTCGGCGACGGCGTATTTCCAGATTCCGACCAATCGCGTGCTCGAACTCGGTGCACAGATCAAGTTTTAGGTAATCAGCTTTTCGCTCGCAACGACGGCCTGACGGTCGTTGCATCGATATTTTCCGCATAGTCGACTAGCGTCATTTTGCGGCTAGAGCGACCGTTGTACTGTCGTTGGCGCCAAAAAGCCACTGCGACTGCGGCGAGGCGATGTCGGCCGTCAATGCGCGGCATCGTCTGCTAGATTCGCGGCATGCATTCGCCGCTTGCCCTTGTCGTCATCGTTCTCGCCGCGAGCGTGTTGTCGGTGGCGGTGTGCCGTCGGCTGCGCTTGCCGTCGTTATTGGGTTACCTGCTGGTCGGCATGCTGCTCGGGCCACAGGCGATCAAGCTGATTCCGGATTCCACGCAGGCGAAGGAAATCGCCGAATACGGCGTCGTATTCCTGATGTTCTCGATCGGTCTGGAATTTTCGCTGCCACAGTTCCGGGCGATGCGGCGCATGGTGCTGGGCCTCGGCACGGCGCAGTACGTGGGTTCGCTGGCCCTGTTTGCACTCGTGGCCCTGGCGCTGTCGCAAACCGTCGCGGCGGCCATTGTGCTGGGCGCGGCGCTCGCCATGTCGTCCACAGCCATCGGCATCAAGTTGCTGGCCGAACGCAACGAGCTCGCCGCGCCGGTGGCGAAGCCAGTCATCGGCGTGCTGCTGTTTCAGGACCTGGCAGTCGTTCCGCTGCTGATTCTCTTGCCGGCGCTCGGCGTCGGTGGCGGCATGGGCGCGATGGAGATGGGCTGGGTCGTCACCAAGATGGTGGTGCTGCTCGGGCTGCTGCTCGGGTTCGGGCAGCCGGTGCTGCGCGCCTGGCTGGGCGCCGTGGCACGGCACAAAACCGGCGAGCTGTTCATGCTCAACGTGCTGCTGGTCACCCTGCTCCTGGCCTGGCTCTGCCATCTTGCTGGTTTGCCGCACGCCCTCGGCGCGTTCGTCGCAGGCATGCTGATCGCCGAAACCGAATTCAAGTTGCAGGTGGAAGACGACATCCGGCCGTTTCGCGACGTGTTGCTCGGCATGTTCTTCATTTCGGTGGGCATGCAACTCGACGGGGCGTTCGTCATCACGCAATTGCCGTGGGTGGTGTTAACCGTCACGCTGATGATCGCGGGCAAAGCGCTCATCCTGCAGCCACTGACGCGCCGTTTTGGCCTGAAAACCACCGACGCCAACATCGCCACCGCCCTGCTGACGCCCGCCGGAGAGTTCGGCTTTGTGCTGATCACGCTCGGGCTCACCAGTGGTGCACTGCCGGCGCAGGCCGCACAAATCGCGATCGCGGCCATGCTGATCTCGATGCTGGCAGCGCCGTTTCTGCCGCGCCTCGCTGAACGGGCGAACCAGCGGTTGATGGCGAACGACTTTCTGGCCCGCTCGGCAGACATCTTTCGCATCGCCAGTGAAAGCATGGAGCGGCAAGATCACGTGATCATCTGCGGCTTTGGCCGCAGCGGGCAATATCTGGCGCGTCTGCTGGAAACCGAGGACGTGCGTTTCGTCGCACTGGATCACGATCCGGATCGCGTCAGGGAAGCGATGGGCGGACTGGGCGCCGACCTCTCCCCGGCATCGAGTCATGTGGTGTTCGGTGACGCGCGACGGCGCGAGGCACTGGTCGCGGCGGGGGCCGAGCGGGCGCGCGCGCTGGTCGTCTCGTTCGCCGACCAGGAAGCCGCGCTCAAAATCATCGGCACCGCGCGCCAGATTCGCGCCGACCTACCCATCGTGGTGCGCACGACCGACGACGAACCGATCGAGCGCCTGCTCGCCGCCGGCGCAACCGAAGTGGTGCCAGAGGTGCTTGAGGGTAGCCTGATGCTCGCATCACATTCCCTGCTGCTGCTCGGAACCCCGCTGTCGCGCGTACTCAAACGCATCCGCGCCGTGCGTGTGGAGCGCTACAGCATGTTTCAGGGCTTCTACCGCGGCGCCAGCGACGGCAACGACTCCGAGGGCGACGCCCGCGTGTTGCATACGCTGCACCTGCCTGCGGCCGCCAGCGCCGTAGGGCGAACGTGGGGCGACATGGCAGCCACGTATCGCGGCGACGACGTAGAAATCACGCAAGTGCGCCGCGGCCGCGAGCGGCTACCTCGGCCCACCGACGACTTTGTGTTTGAGGCCGGCGATGCGGTGGTATTGCTGGGTACGCAAACCAGCGTCGCAGCGCTGGAACTCCACCTGATCGGTTAGGGAAACGCTGAATAAGTCTGCGCGATACGTCGCGCGTCGGATTGGGATGATCTGGGAGTCGAAAATTTGGAGCCATAGCGGGGCTATGGCGAGAAATTTTTGGCTCGCAGATCGCCCAAGCCCGACGATGCGACGTGCGCGTGGGACTTGTTCAGCGTTTCCTTAGGGAATACCCGCAAACACGCGACTACAAAGCTCGGAAATTCGCGGTGCGTATCGTGGCATGCCGATTGCGTATGCACCGGAAAGCAATCTCTGGTGTAATGGTCAGCGAACGATTACCGGCGCCGTCGGGGCTGTGGCAACGTGACGCAGACCTCGGGCATCGCTCGCCGCTGGCGGACTACCGATCCACCCGCGGCCGACATCAGAACGCCGCAACGCTCATCCCCATCAATTCAGAGGAGAAAACATGAAGCAATTCCGAACCAAGGCCGCGCTCGCATCCCTGCTTGCCGCCGGCGCGATGCTGTCGCTTCCGGCTCACGCGGGTGCAACGCTCGACAAAATCAAGAAGAACGGTCAAGTGGTCTGCGGCGTAAACACCGGTCTCGCCGGGTTCTCGCAGGCTGATGCCAGCGGCAACTGGACCGGTCTCGACGTCGATGTGTGCAAAGCGATCGCAGCGGCCGTGCTCGGTGACGCCAACAAGGTGAAGTGGGTACCGCTCAACGCACAGCAACGTTTCACCGCGCTGCAGTCCGGCGAAGTCGACATCCTTTCGCGCAACACCACGTTCTCGCTGACGCGTGACGCGTCGCTCGGCCTGCATGTCACCGGCGTGACGTACTACGACGGCCAGGGCTTCATGGTCACCACCAAGTCGAAGATCAAGGATGCCAAGCAGCTGAAGGGTCAAACCGTCTGCGTGCAATCCGGCACCACGACTGAGAAGAACCTCACCGACTTCTCCAAGGCCAATGGCCTCGGCATCAAGCCCGTCGTGTTCGAGAAAGTGGAAGCCGCGACCGGCGCCTACTTCTCCGGCCGTTGCGTGGCTTACACCACGGATGCATCGGGCCTCGCCTCAGTTCGCAACAAGGAAGCGAAGAATCCCGATGAGCACCTGATCCTGCCGCAGCTGATCTCGAAAGAACCGCTCGGCCCGATGGTTCGCCGTGGCGACGACGAATGGTTCGCCATCGCCAAATGGGTCATCCACGGGCTGCTCGAAGCTGAAGAGTACGGCGTGACGCAAGCCAACGTCGACCAGCAGAAGTCGAGCCAGGATCCGGTGGTTCAACGCCTGCTCGGCACCACAGAAGATACGGGCAAACTGCTCGGTCTTGACAAAGAGTGGATGGGTCGCGCACTGAAGGCGGTTGGCAACTACGGCGAAATCTTCGAGCGCAACGTAGGTCCGAAATCGGCGCTCAAGCTGCCGCGTGGTGCGAATAACCTTTGGAACAAAGGTGGTTTGATGTACGCGTATCCGGTGCGTTAATCGCCGTCAGCAAGGTAGGGTGGGCACGCTGTGCCCACCCTACGTACTGAACCAGAGTTCGACAGGCTGTTTGACGTCGAACCAATCCTCTCCCTCGCGGGAGAGGGTTAGCGAGAAGGCGTTGGTGGTGATGTCACCAGCTCATTCCCACTAACAGGATCAGCAAGAAATCCTGATTGCCGGATAACACTACTTCGGGGAAATGCATGGCAGTTGCACCACGAACTCCACCCAAAAAGCGTGACTGGTCCTGGCGCAGCCAGGCGTTCCGCGGACTTCTGTACCAAATCATCGCCGTCTTACTCATCGGCGGCGCGGCCTGGTTTCTGGCGCACAACACGGCAGAGAACATGCGGATCCGCGGTATTCAGGGCGGGTTCGATTTCCTGAAGTCGCCTGCGGGCTTCGACATCGGCGAGTCCCTGTTTCACTTTGACTCCAATGATCCGTACTGGAAGGCCTTTGCGGTCGGCGTCAGCAACACGTTGCGCGTCGCGATCATCGGCATCATTTTGACGACCATCCTGGGCACTCTGATCGGTGTCGGTCGCTTCTCCCGCAACGGTTTGGTGCGCGGCCTGTGTCAGGCATATGTTGAACTCTTCCGCAATGTGCCAGTGCTGCTGCAACTGCTGATGTGGTACCTGCTATTCACCGAGCTGCTGCCGGAGATCGCTGACGCCAGGCACATCGGCCCCTTCTTCCTCAGCAAGGGCGGGTTGTCTTTCCCGGTTCCCGAGTGGTCAAGCTCGCACTACTTCACCATGCTCGGCGGACTGATTGGACTTGGCGCTGCATGGTGGTGGCGCGGTCGAACACAGAAAAGGTTCGAAGAAACCGGTCAACTCGGGAGCATGTTCCTGATCCCGGCAGCGATCATCATCGCTGCGGCGCTGGCGGGATGGGTAGCCGGTGGCATGCCGACGACCTGGATCGTGCCCAAAAAGGGCGAATTCGCGGTTGAGGGGGGTGGTTCTCTGACGCCGGAGTTTATGGCGGTCCTGATGGGACTTGTGCTTTACACCGCCGCGTTTGTTGCCGAAGTGGTGCGTTCAGGCATTCAGTCGGTTGCACGCGGCCAGAGCGAAGCTGCGCAGGCACTCGGACTCAGCCGCGGCCAGGAAATGCAAAAGATTCTGTTGCCGCAAGCGCTCCGGGTGATCATCCCGCCCATGACCAACCAGTACCTGAACCTCACGAAGAACTCATCACTGGCGGTAGCCATTGGCTATCCGGATGTCGTGTCAATCTCGAATACGGCACTTAACCAGACCGGGCGAGCAGTGGAATGCATCGCGATCATCATGCTGGTGTACCTCACTACGTCATTGTCCACTTCGTTCTTCATGAATTGGTACAACGCAAAATCAGCCATCCGGGAGCGCTAGGAGATCATCATGGCTGACACCATCATTTTTCAGTCGCTCCCCGCGCGTCCGGCACCGATCAAAACCGAAGGCTTGATACCGTGGATTCGCAGCAACCTCTTCGGCAGCTGGCAAAGTTCGCTGACTACGGTCATCGTCGCTGGTTTGCTGCTCTATTTCCTGCCGCAGTTCTTCAACTGGGCGGTACTCACAGCCACCACCAACAACAATGCTGATGCCTGCCGTGCTGACGGCGTCGGCGCTTGCTGGGGTGTCATCAAGGAAAAGTACCGTCTGATCCTGTTCGGGCGCTATCCCTTTGAGGAGCAGTGGCGCCCACTGGTCGCGACCCTTCTGATGGTTGGTCTGGTGGTCGCCAGCTGCACGCGGGTGTTCTGGAACAAGTGGCTCGGCGTATTGTGGGTGGTGGTGCTAGCCGGCTACTTTGTCCTCATGTCTGGCGGCGTCATGGGCTTGAGCAAGGTCACCACTGACCGCTGGGGCGGTTTGCCTCTCACCATCATGCTGACCACCATTTCCCTGGTGCTGGCGTTTCCGCTTGCTCTGCTGGTGGCGCTTGGACGTCGATCGCATTTGCCGGCGATTCGCAGCTTCTGCACGATTTACGTCGAATTGATCCGCGGCGTACCACTGATCTCCGTGCTTTTCATGGCGTCGTTCATGTTCCCGTTGTTCATGCCACAAGGCGTGACCATTGACGTGCTGATTCGCGTCCTCGCAGGAATCACGCTGTTTGCCGCAGCCTACATGGCCGAGGTGATCCGCGGTGGTTTGCAGGCCATGCCGAAGGGCCAGAGCGAAGCGGCGGCGTCGCTGGGACTGTCGTACTGGCAGACGCAATTCAAAATCATCCTGCCGCAGGCTCTCGCGATGGTGGTGCCGGGCATCATGAACAATTTCATCTCACTCTTCAAGGACACCTCACTCGTCACAATCGTGTCAATGTACGAGTTGACCGGGTCGCTCGGTCTGGCGCTCAACTCCGACGCGGACTGGCGGCCGTACAAGCTTGAAGGCTATCTGTTCATCACAGGCATCTACTTTGCCTTTTGCTTCGCCATGAGCCGCTACAGCCTGTGGATCGAGAAGCAGGTCAACAAATCAAAACTGCGCTAACCGGGGACGACCCACATGACAACCCAGGCCCAAGACAACATCATCGTCTTCGACAAAGTCAACAAGTGGTACGGCAACAACTTCCACGTGTTGCGTGATATCAACCTGCAGGTGAAGCGTGGCGAGCGCATCGTCATCTGCGGGCCGTCCGGCTCCGGCAAATCGACCATGATTCGCTGCATCAACCGGCTGGAAGAGCACCAGGAAGGCCATCTGACCGTCGACGGCACCGAGCTGACCGACGACGTGAAAGCCATTGATCGCATCCGCAAGGACGTGGGCATGGTGTTCCAGCAGTTCAACCTGTTCCCGCATCTCACTGTGCTGGAGAATCTGACGCTGTCGCCGATGTACGTTGGCAAAGTGCCAAAGAAGGAAGCCGAAGAAAAGGCAATGGCACAGTTGAAGCGCGTTCGCATTGCCGAGCAGGCAAACAAGTACCCGCTGCAACTTTCCGGCGGTCAGCAGCAGCGTGTGGCGATCGCCCGCGCGCTCTGCCTGACACCCAAGATCATGCTGTTTGATGAGCCGACATCAGCGCTCGACCCGGAAATGATCAAGGAAGTGCTGGACGTGATGGTGGAGATGGCCAGCCAGGGCATCACCATGCTCTGCGTTACCCACGAAATGGGTTTTGCCAAGGCCGTCGCCGACCGGGTGATCTTTATGGATCAGGGGCAGATCGTTGAGCAGAACTCGCCGCACGAATTCTTCAACAACCCGCAGACCGACCGGTCAAAGGACTTTCTGTCGAAGATTCTCGGGCACTGAGCGATCCTTCGTTCAGTCGTATGAAAAACGGCCGCGCTTGCGGCCGTTTTTCGTGCTGGTCACAAAATCACCAATACCGCATCGCACCCTTGAACAACTCCGCCAACGAGGCCATGGTGACATCACGCGGTGCATTCTTGATCACGCGCTGCTGCGGGAAGGCGCGGTCAGCTAAGTTTTCCGCATCGGCCTCGGTATAGCCCACCGCATTCAGCCCGTTCGGGAAGTTCACCGCACGCATCATCTCAATCAGTTTACTGGCGACGATTTCGCCGGCGTCGTCAGGCGTAGCGCCGCGCGTGTCGGCCCCGAGAAACTGCGCGCCTTCCAGATGCCGCTCCGGCGCGGCCTCGCCGGTGAAGCGGTAGACGCTCGGCGCATTGAGCACCACACTCATGCCGTGCGGCACCATCGGCGCGTCCTGCGGGTAGCCGGTCGGTGGTCGGAAATCCCGCACCAGTCCGCTCACGGCATAGCTCATGCCGTGCGGCAGGTGGCAACCCGCGTTGCTGAACGTCATCCCGGCCACCAGCGCGGCGTACATGATGCTGCCCTTCGCCTGCTGATCGGCCGGGTCGTTCACGGCGCGCACAAGGTTCTGCCCGATCAGGCGAAGCGCCTCACGGGCGCCCATGTCGCTCCATAGATTCGCGCCTTGGTTCATCGGGCGCTTTGCGCCGTCGAAGCCGTCGTAGTTCTTCGCCTTCGCCGAATGTGGCCGGGCGGTGTAACTCTCCAGCGCGTGCGAGAGCGCATCAAAGCCGTTGGCGGCGATGATCGCGGGCGACAGCGTATGCGCCACCTCCGGGTCCACCAGCGCCCGCGACGGCAGCAGGTGCCGCGAGAGGATACCGGTCTTGCACTGCTGCGCCAGCAAGTCAAAGATGGCAATGCCGGTGACCTCGCTGCCGGTACCGCAGGTGGTCGGGCAGGCGATATGCGGCTTGAGCGGCCCCGGCACCGCCTTGCCCTGTCCGATGGGGGCGTTGACATAGGCAAGGAAATCGTCCGGATAGGTCGCGTAGAGGTTGGCTGCTTTGGTCGTGTCCATCACCGAGCCGCCACCGACGGAGACAAAGCCGTCGAAGTTGCCGTCCTGCGCGAACTTCGCTGCCGCGCGGAACGAGCGGTCCGTGGGCTCAACCTCGCATTCCCAGTAGATCTCGACCTCACAGCCGGCGGCTTCCAGCGAGCGCTTCACCGTCGCCACGTACGGCAGATCGCGCACCTGCTTGTCGGTGTAGAGCGCTACACGGCGCATGCCGAGCGCCCGCGCATGCGAGCCGGCCTCACGCAGGCAGCCCGGCCCAAAGGTAAAGTGATTCACCTCTACCGAGAATGAGGCGTCGCCTTCGTGACCGGTCAGTCCCTCAAGTCCGTAGTATCGGCAGCAGGTGTACATGAAAATCTCCAGAAAGCTACGGCTGATTTATCGCATGCCGTGCGCCCGCTCCACTTTGGCGACTCGCAACTCAAAGCGCTCGTACCAGCGCTCGTGACCGTATTGCTGGGCGAGCTTATGTTCGCCGTGCCTCTTCCAGTTCGCGATGGACGCTTCGTCCTGCCAGTACGACACGGTGATGCCGAAGCCATCAGCATCTCGTGCGCTCTCTACGCCCAGAAAGCCAGCTTGACCTTCCGCCAATTCAACCATTCGCTCAGCCATTTCACCGTAGCCGTCGTCGCCCGGCGTGCGTTGCGACGAGAAGATCACCGCGTAGTAAGGCGGCTCGGGAAGTTTGGCGAAGGATGTCATGGGTGGGGCTCTGTCAGAGCGGCGGCTACTGCGTCCGCAGTTGATCGGCTTTGATCATGTCGGCAGCCTTCTCGGCAATCATCACGACCGGCGAGTTAGTGTTGCCCGACACCAGGGTTGGCATGATTGAGCAGTCGATCACGCGCAGGCCCGTCACGCCGCGCACGCGTAGCCGCGTATCGACCACACCCATCGGGTCATCCGCGGGCGCCATCTTGCAGGTGCCGCTCGGGTGAAAGATCGTTGCGCCGTACTGCCTTGCGAATGCGAGCACTTCATCCTCGCTTTGCGCGCTGTCACCAGGACGATATTCCTCACCGACCAGCGCGCTCAGCGCTCGCGTCCTCGCCAGTTGCCGCGCGAAGCGTACCGACCCAATCGCGCAGCGAATGTCGGTCTCGTGCGAGAGGTAGTTGGAATACATCGCGGGTGGCACCAGCGCGTCCGTCGACTTGAGTTTGATCTCGCCGCGCGATTCGGGGCGCAACTGGCACACCGAGAACGTGCAGCCGCTCCAGGGGTGGGTTGGCGCTC
The DNA here is from genome assembly GCA_016790165.1 of Burkholderiales bacterium. Taxonomy (GTDB): domain Bacteria; phylum Pseudomonadota; class Gammaproteobacteria; order Burkholderiales; family Casimicrobiaceae; genus Casimicrobium. The sequence goes on along the minus strand of JAEUPL010000024.1, from coordinate 17,286 downwards.
CGGCCATCTCGGCCGAGAGGGCAGCGAAGTGAAACTGAATATCCGGTGTGGCGGACTCGGGCAAGACGCGGGTGAACATGCCGCCGTGGTTGATGCCAATCGCGAGCGGCCCGGCACGACGCGTGATCCATTTCCAGCCCATCTGGAACTTGCGCCAGTGGCTCTGCAGATCGTCGTTGGTGGTGATGGGCTTCTTCACCTTGAACATCAGGCGCAACTGCAGGTGATCCTGCAGATTCTGGCCAACGCCCGGCAGGGGTTGCCGAACGGCGATGCCCTGCTCGCGCAGGTGCGCCTCCGGGCCGATACCGGACAACATCAGCAACTGTGGGCTCTGCACGGCGCCCGCGGTCAACAGCACTTCTCGATTGGCGCGCAAGATGACCGTTTTTCCGTGCTGCAGATATTCCACACCGATGGCGCGCGAACCATCGAACAGCACCCGCGTGACCTGCGCATTGACTTCTGTGCGCAGGTTCTTGCGCTTCTGCGCGGGGCGCAGGTAGGCCACGGCGGTCGAACAGCGCCAGCCGTTCTTCGTGAAGAGCTGGTAGTAGCCGACGCCCTCCTGCGGGCCGCTGTTGAAGTCAATGGTGCGCGGAACACCGAGCTCTTCGCCGGCGGCGATGATGGCATCCATCAACGGGTGTGGTTCGGGGATGGTGGTGCCCCAGAGGGGGCCGCCCTGCCCATGGGTGCCATTGGCCAGCAGTCGCGCGTCGCTGTTGTGCTCGCTTTTGATGAAATAGGGCAGCACTTCCTTCCAGCTCCAGCCGTTGTTTCCGGCGTCGCTCCAGCGGTCGTAGTCGGCCGCCTGCCCGCGGATGTAAATCAGGCCGTTGATCGATGACGAGCCACCGAGACCACGACCACGAGGCCAATAGACCTTTCGCCCGTTCATGTTCGGGTCGGGCTCGGTGTAGTAGCCGTAGTTGTAGACCGGGTGGAACATCGTCTTGGCGTAGCCGATCGGGATGTGAATCCACAGATAGTTGTCGCGCGGCCCCGCCTCAAGCAGGCAAACCGAGTGGCGACCATCTTCCGAGAGACGATTGGCGAGCACACAGCCGGCCGTGCCGGCGCCGACGATGATGTAGTCAGGATTCATGAGCGAAACGGGTTAGCAGCAGACAGCAGTCAAGCGGAGCGCGGCGCGAGCTTGAGCGCCATGTAGAGCACGTCGGGCTCCGGGTTGTGAATGTACGGCTCGCATTCGACGAATCCGAGCGATCGGTAGAGCGATATTGCCGCAGGCATGCGCCCGCGCAGGGTGTCAAGTTTCATTACGGCATAACCGGCGTCGCGCGCGAAGCTGATTGCGGTGCTCGCGAGCTGTCGCCCGAGCCCGCTGCCTTGTGTGTCCGGCTCTACCCAGAGGCGCTTCATTTCGCATTCCAGATTGCTGATCGCACGCACCGCGATCACACCCTTCGCCACGGCAACAGTATTCCGCGCGATCCACAGCTGGCCCTGCGGCGGCACATACTTGCCCGGCAAGGCAGCCAGCTCGGCTTCAAAGTCTTGGAAGCACAGGTCGATGCCGGTCCAAGTTGCGTAGCGGCGCATGAGTTCACGCGCGTTGTCCACATCGGTCGCAGATGTCGCCGGCGCAATGCGGTACGCCCCGGCCAGCGCGGTCACGGTTTGGGCTCGGGGCAGGCACCCGTCGTCACTGCGCTAGCCGGGATCTGGGATTTGAATTCGTCGAGCTTGCCAAGCGTCGCCTGGGTCGGTTCGCGCACCACCAGCGCGGTCATCGCGATGGTCTGCTCTCGCTGACGATAGGCAGCGGTCTTGACGCCCTTGTTCCTGACCTCGGTCAGCCGGGCATCGGCCCCCTCCTTGTTGCGAAACACACCCAAAGAGATGGCGAAATTCCACGGCCCGGTTTCGAGCACGAGCGCACTGTCGTTGATACCCAGGCGCTTTAGCTCAGCAAGCGCGCGCTCGGCGGCAGGCTTGTTGGGTTTCGGGGGAATGTAGACCCAATGCTCGGCGCTCACATCCACCCGCCGCGAGGAGAGCGTTCGCCCCAGTGCCAGTGGCTCGATCAGTTTGAGTGCTCGAACGCGATCCGGCTCAGACAAGGGGCCCCACTCGGCGCATGCCAGCGTGAGTTGTGCCACCTTGGCCGGTCCGAGTTTTGCCACCTGCTGTGGGGTGAGCGACTTCACCTGCTCCGCATTCAACGGACGGAAGCGATCCGCCGTAGCGTGCGAGGTCGCGGACATGCGCTCGTAGTACGCGTAGCCGAAAAGCGCGGCGTTGGCGATCAACAAGAAGACGAACAGTTTTTTCATGCGAGGTCAGGTGGGAGCAGCCTCAGATTCTGCCAGCAGCCGCACGCCCTCCAGCACCAGCGAATCGATCACCATATTGCCGTCAGCGCGCGACGGGTGCGCGGCGCCAGCTGATTGCGGCAGATGGGCGAGCAGGCGATAGGCGCTGCCGCCAGTCAGTACGATCCGCGGCAAGGTGGCAGAGCCGTTGTCGCGCAGGCGCTGCGTCAATCGGGCGTAGCCACGCTCCAATGCGCCCACCATTGCGTCAATCGCACCCGTGGCGAGCGCGTCGCGGGTATTGGTCGGTCGTGCCGACCAGTCCCCCGCATCCACCGACAAGGCCGCGGTGTTGCCCGCCAAACCACCCAGCATCGCGTGATAACCGGCCACGATTGCGCCACCGAGGAACCGGCCGTCGGCATCCAGTTGATCGACCGTCAGCGCAGTGCCCGCGCATGCCACGATGCAGGGTGCCAGTCCACGATGCCAGGCGGCAACCATTGCCGCCCACCGGTCTGTGCCCAGTCGCGCAGGGTCGTCGTAGCCGTTGCGCACCCCGCAGGCTTCCGCGGTGGAGGTGACCCATTGCACGGCTAAGCCAAGCGCTGCAAATTGCCGCTCGACGCGATCACGTGAAATTTGGTTGGCGACGTGACTACCCACCACCCGCGCCGGCGGCTCCCGGTCAAACCCTGCGCGCACGACGAAGTGCTCGAGTTCCGCCAGAAAGATGGCCCCGCGCGAAACGATCCGTTCCCCGTCAAAGCCGGCCCACTTCAGGCGGGTGTTGCCAATGTCAAGTACGAGCAGCACGAAGCGATACCTCCCCTGAAACCAGTGTATGCAAACCGTCGTCCGTCGCGAGCTGCAGCGCGCCGTTGTCGGCAACATCGCGCACCACCCCATGAAGCTGGCGACCATCCGGCAACCGCGCGACCACCGGCCGACGCTGCAAGCTGTGCCGCTGTTGCCAGCGCGCACGAAATGCGACGAAACCGTGTGCGGCGAACTGTGGCAACTCCGCTTCGCAGCTCGCCAGTAGCGCCTCCAGCACAGCGTCACGCGACACCGGTGTTTGTGCAATGTCGTCGAGGCAGGCCGGCACGAGCGATGGCGGGCCCGCCTGCGTACCCGTCGCAGGCAATAGCGGAGCGCTGTGCAGGTTGATGCCGATGCCGATCACGGCGATGCGCCCGGTCGGGTGAGGCAGGGTTTCGATCAGGATGCCGCCCAGCTTGCGCTCTCCATCAATGAGCAAGTCATTCGGCCACTTTAGTCCGATCATCGCGGAAGCAATGCCCGGCAGCGATGTGAGCGCTTGCTCAGCAATCACGCCGACGGCCAGACTCAAGCCGTATAGCGGCTGGTCAGTGCGAAAGTGCCACACCAGACTCATCAGCAGTGCCTCGCCGGGCGCCGCCGACCATGTGCGGCCTTGCTGGCCGCGTCCCCCCATCTGTGCGTCTGCCACCCACGCTCGACGCGGGAACGGCCCCGCGCTCAGCGATTGCATCGCCCGAAGTGCCACCGCGTTGGTGGAATCCACTTCGCTGTGGCGCTCAATGGCAAAGGAATGGCGAGGCAATGTTTCAGACATATTGCAAGGCAGCCGCCAGCGGCAGACACCGATAAGTAGTAACCCTAAACCGCAGGTCTTATATAAGACTTAAACTTAGACATTCCCGACTCTGCGGTCGGTTTTGCTCGTGGCGACCCGGGTCGCCGAACGTGCAACGGCGAATTGTGCAGTGCACTGCTGCTAGATTGCCAGAAGATAGCCCAACCAGCGTTGCGCACCGCGTACGTGACGTCAGGAGGGTTCGGAGTTGGGGGGCTTTTCGGCCCGGGTTTTTTTGGAGGAACGCAACGTCATGTCAGCCCAATCAGCCCACGTCGCGGACACATTTCCGCGCCTGCTGCTGAAGCACGCGAGCGTTCGGCCTGATGCGCCCGCGCTGCGCGAAAAATACCTCGGCATCTGGCAAACCTGGTCTTGGCGCGACACCGCGACTGAGGTGCGGGAGATGGCCCTGGGCTTGGCCTCGCTGGGTTTTGCGCGCGGTGAAAATCTGGCGATCATCGGTGACAACCGACCTCGCCTTTACATGGGCTTCGCGGCCGCGCAGTCGCTCGGCGGCGTCGCCGTCCCGATGTATCAGGACGCGGTCGCGGCCGAAATGACCTTCGTTCTCGACAACGCGGCAATCCGTTTCGCCATCGTCGAGGATCAGGAGCAGGTCGACAAACTGCTCGAGGCGCGTGAATCCCGGCCGGAAATCGCGCACATCATCTACGACGATCCGCGCGGGCTGCGCAACTACAACGCTCCGGGGCTAATGAGCCTGGAGGACTTGCGCGCGCGTGGCCGCGACTACGAGCGGGCGCACCCCGGTTTCTTCGACGCCGAAGTCGGCAAGGGCAAAACGGGCGATGTCTCGGTCATGCTCTACACCTCGGGCACCACCGGCAAGCCGAAAGGTGTGTGCCAAAGCCACGAGGCGTTCATCACCGCCGCCAGCGGCGGCGCGGAGTTCGACCACCTCACCGCCGACGACAATGTGCTGTCCTACTTGCCGATGGCTTGGGTCGGCGACCACCTATTCAGCTACGCTCAGGCGTTAGTGGCCGGCTTCACAGTGAATTGCCCCGAGTCGGCAGACACCGTCATGACTGATCTGCGCGAGATTGGGCCGACCTACTACTTCGCCCCGCCACGAATTTTTGAGAGCGTGCTGACCAACCTGAGCATCCGAATGGAGGATGCCAGCAAACTGAAGCAGCGCATGTACGACTACTTCATGCGTGTCGCGCGAAAGTACGGCAGCGACGTGCTTGATGGCCGCCCTATTCCGTTCAGCGGCCGTGTCGCTTATTGGTTGGGAAATTTGCTGGTCTACGGCCCGCTCAAGAATACGCTGGGCATGAGCCAGGTCCGCGTGGCCTACACGGCCGGCGCCGCCATCGGGCCCGATTTGTTCCGCTTCTACCGTTCGATCGGCATCAACCTCAAGCAGCTCTACGGCTCCACCGAGACCTGCGCCTACGTCTGTCTGCAACCGGACGGCGAAATCAAGTTCGACAGTGTTGGCAAGGCGGCACCGGGCGTGGAAGTCAAAATCGCCGAAAACGGTGAAGTCCTCGTGCGCGGCGCGATGGTGCTCAAGGAGTACTACAAGCGCCCGGATGCGACGGCCGAGTCGATCGACGCCGCCGGGTACTTCCACACCGGTGACGCCGGGGTATTCGACAACGATGGGCACCTCAAGATCATCGACCGCGCAAAGGATGTTGGGCATCTGCAGAACGGCGCGATGTTCGCGCCCAATTACATCGAGAACAAGCTCAAGTTCTTCTCGCACATCAAAGAGGCAGTCTGCTTCGGGCACGATCGCGATCACGTGGTTGCCTTTATCAATATCGACCTCACCGCAGTGGGCAACTGGGCGGAGCGACGCAACTTGGTGTACTCGGGGTACATCGATCTCGCGGGCAAGGACGAGGTCTACGCCCTGATCAAGGATTGCGTGGAGAAAGTGAATGCCGAACTCGCCACCGAGGGAGAACTTTCGCACTCTCAAATCGCGCGATTCCTGGTGCTGCACAAGGAACTCGATCCGGACGACGACGAGTTGACCCGCACTCGAAAGGTACGGCGCGGATTCATCGCCGAGAAGTACGCTCCGTTGCTCGACGCGCTATATAGCGGCAAGACGGTACAACACATTGAAACCCAAGTGAAATTTGAAGATGGACGTAGCGGCATGATCGCCGCCGACGTGAAGATTTCCGATGCAAACCGGCTGCCTGCGGTGGCCAGGGCGGCCGCATGAGCGAACGCAAGATTGGTGATGTCATCCTCAAGGTTGACAACATTTCCCTGCGCTTCGGCGGCGTCAAGGCACTGACCGACATCTCGTTCGATGTGCGCGAGCACGAGATTCGCTCAATCATCGGCCCCAACGGGGCCGGAAAGAGCTCGATGTTGAACGTGATCAACGGCGTCTATCACCCGCAGGAAGGCACTGTGACCTTCCACGGTGAAGTTCGGCGCGACATGGACACGCATCAGGCTGCAGAGCACGGCATTGCGCGCACTTTCCAGAACATCGCGCTGTTCAGCGGTATGAGCGTGCTCGACAACATCATGACCGGCCGCAACCTGAAGATCAAGTCGAGTTTCGTTGAGCAGGCGTTGTGGTTTGGACGCGCGCGACGTGAGGAGATGGAAAACCGTCGCGTGGTCGAAGAAATCATCGATTTCCTGCAATTGCAGCACGTACGCAAGACGCCGGTTGCACGCCTGCCCTACGGCATCAAGAAGCGCGTCGAACTGGCTCGTGCACTGGCGGCAGAGCCAAAAATGCTGTTGCTGGATGAGCCGATGGCTGGCATGAACGTCGAGGAAAAGCAGGACATGTGCCGCTTCGTGCTCGACACCAACGACCAGTTCGGTACCACCATTGTGTTGATCGAGCATGACATGGGCGTGGTGATGGATATTTCCGACCGCGTGGTGGTACTCGACTACGGCAAGAAGATCGGCGACGGCGCACCGGACGAGGTTCGTAACAACCCCGACGTCATCAAAGCCTATCTGGGGGCGCACTGATGCAATTTTTCTTTGAAGTGTTGATTGCCGGGTTGCTTTCTGGCGTGATGTACGCGCTGGTGGCGCTGGGTTTTGTGCTGATCTACAAGGCCTCAGGTGTTTTCAATTTCGCACAGGGCGCGATGGTGTTCTTTGCCGCGCTCACTGCGGTGGGCTTGCAGGAAAAGTTTGGCCTGTCCATCTGGCTATCCATTCCGATCACCATGGTCGTGATGGTGGCATTGGGTTTCCTCACCGAGCGCGTCGTGTTGCGGCCGCTCGTGAACCAGCATGACATCACGCTGTTCATGGCGACCATCGGCTTGACCTTCTTCATTGAAGGGTTTGCCCAGCTGGTGTGGGGCGCAGAGGTCCGCAAGCTGGATCTGGGTATCGCTGACGAACCGATTGAAGCGATCATGAATTCCACGGGCATGCTGGTGTCGAAATTTGACGTGACAGCAGCTGCCATTTGCGGCGTACTGGTCGCCGCGCTGGCGTTCCTGTTCAACAAGACCAAAATCGGTCGAGCGTTGCGCGCGGTGGCGGATGATCACCAGGCAGCCCTCACGGTTGGGATTCCCCTGCAGCATGTGTGGGGCGTGGTCTGGGGCGTTGCAGGCTTCGTGGCGTTGGTTGCCGGACTGCTGTGGGGCGCCCGCAACGGAGTGCAGTTCGCGCTGACCTTCGTCGCATTGAAGGCGCTGCCCGTGCTCATTCTGGGTGGTTTCACCTCGGTGCCTGGCGCGATTGTCGGTGGCCTGATCATCGGCGCCACTGAAAAGCTGGCCGAAGTGTTCATCGGTCCACTGGTGGGTGGCGGCATTGAGGGCTGGTTCCCGTACGTGCTGGCGCTTCTGTTCCTCCTTGTACGTCCCGAAGGTCTCTTCGGTGAAAAGATCATTCGGAGAATTTGAAGTGCGTCCTCAATTTCCTCCTTCGTCCTTCATCCTTCGTCTGTCGCGGAGCGAAAAATGATCTATCGCGAAGCCGGTCAGTTCAAGACCTCCTACGAAAAAGACTCGCAGATCTTCCCGATTGCACAGGATCGTTACGCTGTCGTCGCCTTGCTGCTGATCGCGTTCGTCGCGGTGCCATTGATGGCTACGCCCTATGTGTTTTCCGCGATTCTGATTCCCTTTCTCATCTTTGCCCTGGCGACGTTGGGTCTGAATATCCTCACTGGTTATGCCGGGCAAATGTCACTCGGTACTGCGGCCTTTATGGCGGTCGGCGCGTTTGCCAGCTACAACTTCATGTTGCGCATCGAGGGTATGCCGGTTCTGGTTGCATTTGTGCTTGGCGGCGTCTGTGCCGCCATTGTGGGCATCGTGTTCGGTCTGCCGAGTCTGCGCATTCGCGGCTTCTACCTGGCGGCATCCACGCTGGCAACGCAGTTTTTTGTGGTGTGGTGCCTGACCAAAGTGCCATGGTTCACCAACAACAGTTCGTCAGGCGTGATCACCGCTCAGCAGATCGAGATTCTCGGTTTCAAATTTGACACACCGCAGGAGAAATACCTCCTCGTTCTGGCCATTGTCGCGATCATGGCGCTGATGGCAAAGAATATGGTGCGCTCGACGGTGGGCCGTTCCTGGATGGCGGTGCGCGATATGGACGTCGCCGCGGAGGTGATCGGCTTCCGCATCATGCGCACCAAGCTGACAGCGTTCGCGGTGAGCTCCTTCTACTGCGGCGTTGCGGGGGCGCTGTACGCTTATTGCTACCTGGGCACCGTGGAGCCCGAAGCCTACAACCTCGATGTGTCGTTCCGCATCCTGTTCATGGTGATCATCGGCGGGGTAGGGTCAATCCTCGGTTCTTTCCTTGGCGCAGCGTTTATTGTGTTGCTTCCGGTCGTGCTCTCGGTGATCGTGCATTACACGGGTCTGCCCAATTCGGTGACTTCGAATCTGGAATTGATGGTGTTCGGCGCGCTGATCATCTTCTTTCTGATTGTCGAGCCGCACGGCCTCGCCAGACTTTGGCAGATCGGCAAGGAAAAGCTCCGCCTCTGGCCGTTCCCGCACTGATTTTTCGCGTTACTTTTTCAAATCACCCGCTTGTCGTTTCCCCAAGGAGGATTCATGAAATTCAAGCTCTCCAAGCTGCTGGCGATCTCCGCCGTTGCAGCCACCACGGCCCTGACCGGCACGCTTGCTGCCGCGCAGGAGCAATTCGTCCCAATCCTGTCCTATCGCGTCGGCGCCTATGCGTCGGGGGGCTCCGGCTTCTTCGGTGGCGTGATCGACTACTTCAATCTCGTCAACGCCAACGGTGGCGTCAACGGCGTGAAACTCTCGTGGGAAGAGTGCGAGACGGAATACAACGCGTCCCGCGGCGTCGAATGCTACGAGCGCCTGAAGAAGAAAAACGGCGGCGCCGGCCTGGTTGAGCCGCTCGGCACCGGTATCGCCTACGGCATTCTGGATCGTGTCGCGGTCGACAAGATCCCGATGACCACGCTGGGCTACGGTCGCTCCGACGCGGCCAACGGCAAAGTGTTCCCGTACGTCTTCCCGTTGATCACCAGCTACTGGTCACAAGCCGCAGGCATGATCAAGTACCTCGGCGACAAGGCCGGCGGACTGGACAAGCTCAAGGGCAAGAAGATCGTACATCTGTATCACGATTCCGCGTTCGGTAAAGAGCCGTTCCCGGTCCTTGAAGCCTACGAAAAGCAATTGGGCTTCCAGCTCACAAAAATCGCTGTGCCGCATCCCGGCAATGAGCAAAACTCGCAGTGGCTGCAAATCCGCCAGGCCAACCCCGACTACGTCATTCTTTGGGGCTGGGGCGTGATGAACGCCGTGGCAATCAAAACGGCAGCACGCGTTGGCTTCCCGCGCGAGAAGATGCTCGGCGTCTGGTGGGCTGGTTCAGAAGAGGACACCATCCCGGCCGGTGACGCGGCCAAGGGCTACACCACGATGACGTTCAACACGCCGGGCAATTACCCGGTGATCGACGACATCCGCAAGAAGGTCTACGGCGCTGGCAAGGGCAACCTGGCAGACAAGGATCGCATTGGCTCCGTCTATCACATGCGCGGCATCACCGCTGCAATGCTGTGGGTGGAGGGCATCCGCAACGCACAGGCCAAGTACGGCAAGGGCAAGGTCATGACCGGCGAGCAGATTCGTTGGGGTCTGGAAAACCTGAACGTCGACGAAGCGCGTCAGAAAGCACTCGGCGCGCACGGCATGTTCCCCACCATCAAGACCAGCTGCGAAGATCACGAAGGTTCCGGTGCGACCAAGGTGCAGGTGTGGGACGGCAAAGCGTGGAAAGCCGTCACGCCAAACTGGGTGATGGGAGATCGCGCGATGGTGCAGAAGCTCGTTGCCGAATCCTCTGCCAAGTACGCGGCCGAGAAGAAGATCACGGCCGCCTGCGCCGCCGGCTAAAGACGCTGCTGCGCGTAACGCGTCGGCGCCCGCTAGCTCGCGTACGAGAGTACACGTAGCCAGCGCGCGCCTCGCCCGACGCGCGCTCGCGACACACTGCAAGATTGTTCTTCAGTGTGTTGTGAACGACGGGTTATGAGAACGTCCTTCACAACACAGTGATCCCGTAGCAACCCATACGGAAGCCCACCGAGACTATGTCCGCCTATCTCAGCATCAACAACATCGAAGTCATTTACGACCACGTCATCCTGGTGTTGAAGGGTGTATCGCTCGAAGTCCCCAAGGGCAAGATCGTGGCACTGCTCGGGGCGAATGGCGCAGGCAAGAGCACCACACTGAAGGCGATTTCGAATCTGCTTCGCACCGAGCGTGGCGAAGTCACCAAAGGCTCCATCGAGTTCGACGGCCAGCGCACCGACAAGCTGACGACCAACGATCTGGTGCGCATGGGTGTTGTCCAGGTGATGGAGGGACGACACTGCTTCGGCCACCTCACCGTTGAGGAAAACCTGTTGACCGGTGCCTATACACGCAAGCTTTCGCGCGCCGAATTGAAGGACTCGCTCGAACGGGTTTATCACTACTTCCCGCGTCTGAAAACGCGCCGCACATCGCAGGCGGGTTATACCTCGGGCGGCGAGCAGCAGATGGTCGCGGTCGGCCGCGCGTTGATGGCAAAGCCGTCGATGATTTTGCTCGACGAGCCGTCAATGGGCCTTGCGCCGCAGATCGTGGCTGAGATCTTCGAGATCGTCAAGGACCTCAACAGCAAGGAGAACGTGAGTTTCCTGCTGGCGGAACAGAACACCAACGTCGCGCTGAAGTACGCCGACTACGGCTACATTCTGGAGAGCGGCCGCGTGGTGATGGATGGCGCGGCCAGGGATCTGGCCAGCAACGAAGACGTCAAGGAGTTCTACCTTGGCATCTCGTCGGGCGAGCGCAAGAGCTTCCGTGACGTCAAGAGCTACCGCCGTCGCAAGCGCTGGCTGGCATAGTCACTGCGTCGGCAAACCGCATGCCCTGTTTTTTCAGGGCGGGCGGACTGAGCTTGCCATGGCGCTCCCGAGGATGAATGGTATCCTCGGCGCACCGTGATCGCTTCGTCCAAACCATCCGACATGCTGCCGCTGACGCGCACACGCGCACAGCGGCGCGGCGATCATTCGCTCGCGGGAATCGTGGTCGTCGCTCTGCTGCTGCTACTCAGCCAGTTTGCGGCACAGTGGCACACTATCGCGCACGGATTCATAGCGCGCCACGGCGTTGATGAGCACACGCTTGTCTCCGGCGGCGGACTTCAGGCCACCGCCGATCACGCCCACGATCACGCCGACCACGGCGACTCCTGGGGCCACCGACCGGGTGATACCAGTTGCCAAGCGCTCGATGGACTCCTTCTCGGGTGGGCGCACAGCTCGCTCGCGGCATCCCCAGCGCCGCCACCGCCCGCTCTCGCGCTTGGGCTCCCGGCCGCAGTCTGGCTCGGAACTCGCACGCCGTGGGCGACGCCGCCCACGCGAGGGCCACCGGTCGGACACCTGGCAGACGCCCGGACACCCTCGCTCGCCTGAGCACGTCCGCAGCCGCTTGACGGCCCCGTAGCCCTTCCTTCGTCGCACCGCGGTAGCCCCGGAGCGAACGCATGCGGCTGCGACACGCCGCCTGGCTCACAAAGACTTTCGCGTCCCGCGCTGACCATCACCGCAACCGGTGCTGGTTGCGCCTATCGCATCAAATCACTGCTACCATGGATCTATCCTCAGCCTCACCCCAAGTCACTCCCCTCGCCATCGGCGCCGCGCTAGCCACGCTTGGCACGTTCGCCGCGCCCGCCTTCGCCCAATCTGCCGCGGCGCCGATCGAACGCGTGGCACCGGTCATCGTCACCGCCAACCCACTGGCGTCCGAAGCGCTAGCCCAACCCACGACCACACTGAGCGGCGACGCGCTGAGCGACCGCCGTCCCGCAACGCTGGGCGAGCTGCTCTCCGGAGTAGTTGGCGTATCGGCGACACAGTTCGCGCCAGGCGCAAGCCGCCCGATCGTGCGCGGTATGGACGGCGAACGCGTCCGGGTGCTCGCCGACGGCGCCCATTCGCACGACGCGAGCACCTTATCGTTCGACCACGGTGTCCCGCTTGATCCGCTCACCGTCGAGCGGATCGAGGTGCTGCGTGGGCCGGCAACACTGCTCTACGGGGGCGGCGCGATCGGTGGCGTCGTCAATGGCATCAGCAACCGCATCGCACGCGGCGGTCTTTCCGCATTTTCCGGCGATGCCACGCTCCTTTTCGGAACCGCCGATCGCAGTCGCGGCAGCGCGATGAGAGTGGCGGCCCCGGTGGGTGGACTCAACTTCACCGTGGATGCTGCGACGCGCGATAGCGATGACGTCCGCGTGCCCGAGTTCACACGCCCCGACGGCGAACGCACTGATCGCGTGGCAAATTCCGCCTCCCGTACCGAAAGCGGTGGCGTGGGCCTGTCATGGGCCAACGCCCGCGGCCACCTGGGCGCAACACTCGACACCTATCGCTCCAACTACGGCGTGGTGGCGGAGGAGGATGTCACCATCCGCATGCGCCGTAACCGCGCTCTCCTGTCCGGAGCATGGCGCACCGAGAGTGGCCCGCTGTTCGATGTCAGCGGGCACCTCGCCCTCACCCGCTACAAGCACGATGAAGTTGAAGGTAGCGGCGAAGTCGGCACCACGTTTCGCAACCACGGTGAAGAGTTTCGACTCACGGCGACGACGCGGCCGCTGGGCGGATGGCGACTCGCGTTCGGCACCCACCTCGAACGGACGCGCACGGAAGCCCTTGGCGAAGAAGCGTTCGTCCCGCCCGCCGATACCCGCAACACCGCGCTGTTCGCGCTTGCACAGCGTCGCTTCGGTGCGGGCGAACTGCAGATCGGCCTGCGCAACGAGCAGAACCGCATTCGCACGCAAGAGGTCATCGATGAGGAGGGACACAACCGTTTCGGCGGCGCCCAATCCCGCCAGGTGACCACGTGGAATGCCTCCGCCGGGTGGGTACACACCCTTTCGCCAACGCTCACTGCAACAGCCAACGCGACCCTGGCGGAACGCGCGCCCAGCTACTTCGAGCGATTCGCCGATGGGGTGCACGTGGCGACCGGTGCGTACGAGCGTGGCGATCCGAATCTGCCGGTCGAGCGCGGCTCGCTTGTCGATCTGGGGCTTGCCTGGAAGTCGGGCGCGCACGCGTTGCGCGTCAATGCGTTCCATGCGCGCTACCGGAATTTCATATCACTCGATGCCACGGGCGAACGCGCCGTGGGGCACTCGCACAGCGACGAACCGGCTGACCCTTTGCCCGTTTACGCGTTCCGCGCCGTGCCCGCGCGTCACTACGGTGCGGAGGTCGAGGCGCGCGCGCGCCTGCTTGCCACGCAACACACGGTCGATCTTGCGCTACGCGCCGATACCGTCCGCGCAACGAACCGCGCCACGGGAGAGCCGCTGCCACGAATCGCTCCGATGCGCGTGGCCGCGGAACTGCTGTGGGAGCATGGCCCCTGGCGGTTGCGCGGCGAAATACGGCACTCGGCCGCGCAACGCCGCATACCGAGCGTCGAACGTGAGCAGAACGCCGCCGGCGACGGCACCACGCCGGCGTTCACAACGATCGATCTGCACGCGGCGTGGCGATTCACGTTCGCCCGGCAAAGTGGGCGCATCACACTCGCGGGCCTGAATCTCGGCAACCAGCTCGGCTACAACGCCACGACCCTCCGCGGCGTCCGCGAGCTGTATCCGCTACCTGCGCGACAAGTGCGACTCGGGCTGGACCTGAACTGGTAAGGCGCCGCTTCGGGTGGCGGCGCTCACTCGGACGAGCCGCCGCCCCCGGAATCGCCACCGCCCCCCGAATCGCCGCCGCTGCTGCCGCCGGAGTCGCTGCCACCCGACGACGAGCCACTGCTGGAATCGTCCCAACTGGACGACGACCAGCTCTCGCGTCCATCGCTACCGCCCGCAGTATCCCGTGCACCCGCGAACTGGCGCACCATCAGCGCGACCATAACGATGCCAAACACCGAAGCAAACAAACCCGCAATCACGAGCAGCATGCCCTCGACGTTCGACTCAGAGCGGCCGAGCACGGTCAGCAATGCCGCCGCAATGGCAAAGAAGTGCGCGAACGTCGTGGGAATGCGGGCTCGCACGCGTTGGACCGGTGACGCGGCGGCGTGTGCGGCACGGGCTCGGGAACGACGTTCACGCGAGGACATCGCGCTGCGATCACGTACTCGGGGCGGCTCACGGTAAGCAGCGGGCGCTGCGACGCGCTCCAGCTTGCGACCGGCAAACGCGATGAACAGCACCAGTGCAACGGCCAGCCATGCAAACGCTGCGAACGGCGAAATGCCGTCGTCACCCCGCAGGAGCCAGTAGATCGCGGCCGACAGTGAACACACGACAAATGATGTCACTGCGGCCACCGCCCGCGAGCGTGGTCGTTGCAGCACAAACACCGCAATCAGCAGCGGCACGATTTGCGCAAACACCGACCCAACCAGTTTCAGCTCCTGAGTGTTCTTCTGTTCGCGCGACGGGGCTCGCGTCGCGGCTTGTCCGGTATTGCGCGCGGCACCCGCCGCGCCTGCCGAACGTGCACCCAGCACTTCGCGCACGCCCTCTGCCGCCGCCGTGGCGGCCACGTACGCACCGCGCGAGTCGAGGAGCGGGCGCACCGTGTCGGCGAGCAAGCGTTTGGCGGCGGCGTCAGGAATCTGCCCCTCGAGGCCGTAGCCGACATGCAATCGCGTCTTGGGCGACGCGTTTTTCAGCGCAAGCACCAGCAGCAGCCCGTCGTCCACGCCCTTGCGTCCGGGTTTCCACGTTACGAACACACGCTGCGCGAACGACTCAATCGGTTCGGGATCGGTGTGGTCCACGATCAAGGTGAACAGTTGCACGCCTGTCGTCTGTTGCGTGAAACGGGCCTGGCCCACCAGGTCATCACGTTCTGCCGCACTGAGCGTGCCCGTCGTATCGACAACGAAACCCTGGCTCGACGGCACCGGCGTCTGAGCGCAGACCGTGACGCTCAACCCAAACGCCGCGACGCCCAGCCAGCGCGCCACACGACGCCCGGACTCTGCACAGCGCCGATGCGGACTGCTACCTCGACCAGAACATGGCATCGGAGATCCTTTCGTGACCGTCGGTCAGTGCCGACATACGACGGTAGACGCACTCGCGCCCGGCGGTGCGCCACACGAAGTATCATCTTTTTAGGTCTAACGACCCACCGGCGGTCGTTTCCGCCTGGAAAATGGTCATGTCGACATCACGCAAAATCGACCGCAATCGGCCGCTCGATAGTCGTTTCTCGCAAAAAGTTGTTACGACAAAGGCAGGCCCTTGCCGGGATTCATCAATCCCTGCGGATCGAGCGCGTGCTTGATCGCGGCCATGAGGCGCAGCTCAACGTCCGACTTGTAGCGCGCCGCCTCGCCGCGCCGCAGCACGCCGAGGCCGTGCTCGGCGGACACCGACCCGTTAACGGCGTGCACCGCATCGTGCGTGATGCGATTGATCGCCCCTTCAATCACCTCGAAGTCTTCGCCGCGCGTGCCTTTGGGTGGCGACACGTTGTAGTGCAGATTGCCGTCGCCGAGATGCCCGAACACGATCATGCGCACGCCGGGAAATTGCTGTGCAATCGCGGCGTTCGTTTGTTCAACAAAATCGGCGATCCGCGAGATGGGAACGGCGATGTCGTGTTTGATGTTCTTGCCGGCTCGCTGCTGTGCCTCGGTCATGTGATCGCGCAGACTCCAGAACTCGCGCGACTGCGTGAGGTTGGCGGCAATCGCGGCGTCGCTCACCCAGCCTGCCACCATCGCCTGCTCGAGCAGACTTTCCAGCGCAGCGCGACCGGCGGCCTCGCTGTCGGGGTCGGAGAGCTCGATCAGCACCGCATCGGTGGCGCGCTCCGCCATGGGCCAGCGTAGATGCGGCAACTGCTCACCGAGGATGTCGATGCAGGGCGGCGTCAGCACCTCGAAGGCGGTGAGCCGCGCGCCAAGTGTGTTCTGCGCTCGCTCGAGCAACCGCATGGCGTGATGCAGCGACGGCACTGCCGCCCACGCCGTGACCTTCGCCGCCGGCAGCGGAAAGAGCTTCACCGTCGCGGCGGTGATCACCCCGAGCGTGCCTTCGGCGCCCACAAACAAATCGCGCAGGTCATAGCCCGTGTTGTCCTTGCGCAAGCCGCGCAAGCCATTCCAGATTTCCCCCGCCGCGGTGACCACCTCCAGCCCGAGGCAGAGTTCACGCGCGTTGCCGTAGCGCAGCACAGCCACGCCGCCGGCGTTGGTCGACAGGTTGCCCCCGATGGTGCATGACCCCTCGGCGCCCAGTGACAGCGGAAAAAGTCGATGGGCATCGCGCGCCACGTCCTGCAAGTTTTGCAGGATGCACCCCGCCTCAACCGTCATGGTGTTGTTCAGCGCATCGATCTCGCGCACGCGATTCAACCGCGTCAACGAGAGCGCCAGCGCACGGCCAGAGGCGTCAGGCACACAGGCGCCCGACATGCCGGTGTTACCCCCTTGCGGCACCACGGGGACCTGATTCGCCGCGCACCACCGCACCACCGTGGCAACGTCGTCAGTGCTGTCTGGCAGCGCCACGGCAATCGCGCGCCCGGTCCAGCGCTTGCGCCAGTCGATGAGGAACGGCGCCATATCGGCGGGGTCAGTCAGCAGACGGCCGGCGAAGGTGCCGCTCAACGAATCAGTCAGCATGCGTCACTCTCTGTTGTTCCATGCAGCGTAACAGCGACGATCCCGGTTTCGCTGTCGCAAGGTGGGCCACGCGACGAAATCCGGGCTAGCTGTGATGTTTCAATAGGTTGTTCACCTGAAAGATTCTGGGAGACTGGAGTTACCACGCTTCAGAACTCTCAGAGGAAATCAACCAGGTGAACAGCCATAAGAATGCCAGATTGACCGTGGAAGGACGCAAGTT
>JAEUPL010000007.1 GCA_016790165.1 Burkholderiales bacterium | reverse complement strand
GCAGAACACGGCGACGTGTCCGACGGTGGCGGCGAACCTCACGGGAGCGGCGCCGTACACGCTGGCAGCGGCGGGCACGGCGATTGCGGGTGGTGCGAGCCACACCTACACGGTGACGGTGCCGTACACGCTTACGGCCGCCATGACCGGCAGTGTTGGGTCTGCGCTCTGCCCGAGTACGAATCCGACGGCAAGTCCTGGCGGGCTCAACAACGCCACGACGGTGGTGCCAAATAGTGGTGCAACCAATTCGGCCAACGCCTGTCGCAATGCCCCTGGAAATCTGGTGCACAGCAAGGTACTGGGGGCTGGCCCGACAGCGACGGCGACACCGAACCGCTACACCCAGGTTTACACCCTGACTGTGATCAATACGGGTGGCACCACCATGAGCTACGCGCTCACAGATATGCCGCTCTTCGGTGCCGGGACGACCATCGTGGGTGCAGCATGCGCTGCGTCAGGCACTGGGGCCGCGGCCTGTGCGGCTTCTGTGACGGGCACAGGGCCATGGACAGTGGCGAACGCAGGCACGAGCATCGATGCAGGCGGAGTGCAGACTTACACGCTGACGGTGACGTTCGACATCAATCCGGCGACGGTGACAGTGGATAGCAGCGACTGCTCGCTGACCACTGGCAGTACGACCAACTCGGGTCTGCTCAACCGCGGCACGCTGACGCCGACCGGTCTCAGTGGTGTTGACCAGGATGTCTGTGCGCCGCTGCCTCCAGTCGTTACGCACACCAAAGTGGTGACCTCGGGTCCGACGGCGGTGGTGGGCACGCCGAACCGCTACACGGTGAGCTACACGCTGACGGTCAGCAACAACGGTGGCACGGCTGGAACGTACCAACTGCTTGACACGCCGTTGTTTGGCGTGGGCACGACGGTGGTAGGCGCGAGCTGCACGCCGACGGGCACGGGCGCGGCGAGCTGCGCAGGGGTGACGGGCGTACCGGCACCGGCGTGGACGGTTGCGGCGGCGGGGACTTCGATTGCCACGGGTGGCACGCACACCTACGCGGTGACGGTCACGTTTGATGTGGCGCCGGGTACGGTCACGGTGGACGGCAGCGACTGCTCGCTGACGACGGGCAGCACGACCAACACGGGTCTGCTGAACCGTGCGGGTCTCTCGGTGAACGGTGGCTCGACGATCAACGTGGACGCCTGTGTTCCGTTGCCGCCGAATGTCTCGCACACCAAAGTGGTGACCTCGGGTCCGACGTCAACGGGCACGCTCAATCAGTACCGCATCACCTATCGCATCGACGTGAATAACACCGGCGGTGCTGCATCGGGGTATGAGCTGATTGACACCCCGTTGTACGGTGGTGGCGCGACGCTGACCTCGGCGACATGCACTGCGATCGGGGCGGGGGCTGCGGCATGCCCGGCGACGCTCACTGGCGCCGGTCCGTGGACCATCGCTCCGGCCGCGACGCCGATCGCTGTGGGTGGCGCCCATAGCTATACGATTGTCGCTACGTTCACACTGGCGCCACTGACGGTTACGACCGCTTCGATGGATTGCTCGTTGACAACTGGCAGCACCACCAACACGGGCTTGCTGAACCGGGCGACGCTCACGCCTTCGGGCGGCACCGCGACGGCACGGGACGCTTGCGCGCCAATGCCGCCGGTGTACTTCATCGACGTCGTGAAGTCCAGCAGCGCAACCCTGCAGGTGGGCGACACTGCGTTCGCGATCAACTACCGCGTACAAGTGACCAACACAGGGCCGACGACGATCCCGAATGTTCAGGTGACTGACAATCTCGGCATCACGTTCGCCCAGGGCAATCCGACGGTTTCCGTGACGGTCGCTCCGGCGCTGTCGCAGCCGTCGGTCTGTACACCGGGGACGTCGTTCAACGGTCTGACAGATTTCCGTCTGCTCAGCGGCAATGACACGATGCAGCCAGGGGAGTCCTGCGTCATCACGTTCTCGGTACGAGTGATTTACCCGTCGAAAGCGTCGGTGCCGGATCGTGTGCTTAACACGGCCTACGCGTCGGGCACGAGCGTGGGGCCGAACCCCGGTCACGGGTATACCTCGGTGGGCGTGGCGGTTCCGCCGTCCAGCTTGGTGGCGGAGGATGCATCCAACAATGCATTGCTGCCGCCCGTGTGCCCGCGTTGTGATCCGCAAAATCCCACGCCGAATGACTTCCCGGTGTTGATTGACGTGCCAGTGACACCGACCTGGATGATTGCGCTTGCGCTCATGCTGGTCGCTACGGGTAGCCTGCGTCGACGCAGGCTCAACGGTCGCCGCGACTAGCGCGGGCGTGACCTGATCGACGGCGTGCACCCAGTGCACGCCGTTTTTCTTTGTGCAGACCAGGGCAGATCGACGCTGCCCGCAGGGTCTGCTTGCAACTGGCCTAGAATTCGCCGCTGCTTCTTAATGGTGAACGCATGAATACCACAGAGCTCATTGCCGAACTCAAACCTGCCATCGCTGCGGCGCGCAGCAAGGTGGACGAACTTCGGGGGTTACTTTGAATACGACAGGAAGTCGCAACGTCTACTTGAGCTGAATGCAGAACTCGAAGACCCGAAGGTCTGGGATGACGCCAATCGCGCTCGCGAGTTGGGCCGTGAAAAGCGCCTCATCGATGGTGTCATTGAGAACATTGACACACTGACCGCCGAGTCACAGGGCGCAGCCGAATTGCTCGAACTTGCCGAACTCGAAGGCGACGAAGCAACCTTGCGAAGCCTGAAGGTCGACATCGAAAAGATCACCTCGATCCTGGCGGATCTGGAATTCAAGCGCATGTTTTCGGGTGAGCAGGACGAATCCAATTGCTTTCTCGATATCAATGCGGGCTCTGGCGGTACCGAAGCGCAGGACTGGGCACAGATGCTCTTTCGCATGTACTGTCGTTACGGTGAGCGCAAGGGATTCAAGGTTGAAGTGCAGGACGAGTCGGAGGGCGATGTCGCCGGACTCAAGAGCGCGTCGATCAAGATCTCCGGCGACTACGCATACGGTTATCTGCGTACCGAGACTGGCATTCACCGCCTCGTGCGCAAGAGCCCGTTCGACAGCAACGCCCGTCGCCACACGTCGTTCGCATCGGTGTTTGTGTACCCTGAGGTTGACGACTCCATTGAGATCGACATCAATCCTGCCGATGTACGCACCGATACTTTCCGCGCCAGCGGTGCCGGCGGCCAGCACATCAACAAGACCGATTCGGCCGTGCGTCTGACGCACATCCCGACCGGAATCGTCGTGCAGTGCCAGGACGGACGCAGCCAGCATACCAATCGCGATGTGGCCTGGAAGCGCCTGCGATCGCGGCTGTACGAGCACGAACTGCGCAAACGCATGGAGGCGCAGCAGAAGCTGGAAGACACCAAGAGCGACATCGGCTGGGGTCATCAGATTCGAAGCTACGTTCTCGATCAGTCGCGCATCAAAGACTTGCGCACCGGGTATGAGGTTGGCAATACTGGTGCTGTGCTCGACGGCGACCTTGACGGCTTCATCGAAGCTTCGCTCAAGGCCGGCGCTGATCTCGCCGCCGGCGGTAAGGGAGACGAGTAGTGCCGGTCATCGATCATCCACGGTTGCTCGACCTGCCGCTACGGCTTGAGGGCGAGAAGGTCGTTTTGCGGCCGTATGCACCCGGCGACGGGCCACGCTTCTTCGCCGCGCTCGAAGAAGATCGCGCTGACCTCGATCAATGGATGGCGTGGCCTGCCACGCAGCACAGGACCGCCGCTGAGGCGGAGTCCTATGTGCGCAACATGGCTGGCAAGTGGCTCACCCGCGACGCCCTGATCATGGGCATTTTTTCCAGGGATGAGCAGACGCTTTTTGGCGGCACGGGTTTTCACGGCTTTGACTGGAAAGTGCCGTCGCTCGAAATCGGCTGGTTCCTGCGCAAGAGCGCGCGAGGGCAAGGCATCGCGACCGAGGCGATCAGCCTGTGCTGCAAGCTGGCGTTCGAACACGTGGGCGCCAACCGTGTCTGGGGCACGATTGATGTGCTGAACGAGGCGAGCTGGCGAGCCGCGGAACGCGCGGGCTTCTCGCGAGAAGCGCATCTCCGCGGCGAATGCCGTGACCATCATGGGGTGGTACGCGACACGTTCGTTTACGCCATGCTGGCCCGGGAGTGGGCGACCAGATAAGCGTCGGCGTCCGACCGGATTGTCGCGACAGTGCGAAGCGGCACCCATGAAGAGCGCCCGGTTCGGCATGAGACCGGAGCGTGAGTGCGCGTCAACGAGTGAGCACACCCGCGGACGCCGTCGCAGCGTAAACGCATCCGAATTCAACAGCTTTCAGGCGGCATCGACGACTGGGTGCGCTTTTTGCCTGACTTTTGCGGATAGTCGATTTACGAAAAAAGTTAGCCGAAATGGCCGCGCAGACGCCGTTTAAGGCAAAAAAGATGTTACGGCTTCGCATACACCACGTCACGCAGGAACAGGGAAATCTGCGGCACGTAAGTGATCACTATCAAGCAGGTCAGCACGACCAGCACGAAGGGCACCAGCTGGGTAACGATGCGGTCCAGTGAGATACGTGCCACCGTGCAGGCGGCGAACAGATTCACGCCAAACGGTGGCGTGATCATGCCCAGTGCAAGATTGACCACCATGACGATGCCGAAGTGCACGGGATCGATTCCGAAGTGCACGGCGACGGGGGCGAGGATCGGCGCCAGCACGATGATCGCGGCGCTCGTTTCGATGAACATGCCGATGACGAACAGCGCTGCGTTGACCCCGAGCAGGAACAACATCGGGCTTTGCAACCATTCCTTCAGGAAATGACCGATGGCGTCGGGAACACCCGCGCGCGTGATGAGATAGGCGAACAGACCAGCGTTGGCGATGATGAACATGATCACCGCCGACGACAGCGTGCTTTTGCGAAAAATGGGGAGCAGGTCGCGCAAGCGGATCTCGCGGTACACCGCCGTGCCGACGAACAGCGCGTAGATCACCGCGACGGCCGACGCCTCGGTGGGTGTAAACACACCGCCGTAGATTCCGCCGAGGATGATGACCGGCATCATCAGGGCGTAGGCGGCGCGGCCATTGAGGCTGGCGCGCAACTTCGGAATGAGCGACAGCGCCACAAAGTAGAGCGCGAAGAGCGTCACGCCAACCATATCGGTGTATCGGTCCAGCGTCTGCTCGTCGACGCCCTTGCCAAACAACGCAGGGCCTACGATTCTGTTGCCGAACAGCAGGAGCGCAATGCCGCCGCCGATCAACGCGAAGTCAGCGAATGCCGAGGACAGAGGCAACTTGCCATCACCGTCCTGCTTGCCCCAGCCCTTGCGCTTGCAAAGCAGGTATACGTAGAGCATCAAGCCGCCTCCAATCAGGAGCCCGGGCCCGAAACCTGCGATGAACAGTTCGCCGATGGAGATCTCGGCAGACACACCGTAGAGGATCATCGGGATCGAGGGCGGAATGATCACGCCCAGTTCCGCGCTGGTCGCCTGCAGGGCAGCGGCCCAGTGGGTCGGATAGCCGTGCTTGATGAGGGCCGGAATCAGGATGGCGCCAATGGCGAAGGTGGTGGCGACAGACGAACCGGACACAGCCGCGAAAATCATGCAGGTCAGCACGCAGGTCATGGGCAGGCCGCCCTGCACGCCACCGACGATGCTCTTCGCAAAGTTGACCAGCCGGCGCGAGATGCCGCCTGTCTCCATGAGATTACCGGCGAGAATGAAAAACGGAATTGCGGCCAACGGAAATTTATTGATGGAGGAGAACATCTCCTTCACTGACACCAGCATGTTGACGTTACCGATGTAGATGCCGAACACGGCGGCAAGACCGATCGAGACAGCGACCGAAATGGTGAGCGCAAAGCACAGCACCATCGTAATGAGCATGACGGTAGACATGGTGGGCGCCTTCTACTGAGCGGTCTCGAGTTCGAGGCGCTTGGGATCAAGGAAGTTGCCGATGATGCCGAGCACGGCAAACAATCCGCCAACTGGCATGGCGATATACGCCCAGAACATCGAATAGTCTTCGAGGCCGATGATGGTCTGTACCCGACCACGCTGTGAGTAGTCCCACCCAACAACGATGATGACCGCGATCAGCAGCAGCGACGCCACCATCACCACCGCGTCCAGTACCCGCTTGTTGCGGTCACTGGCCCAGCGGTACAGCACATCCACACTCACCATGGCACCTTGCCTGAACGCCATCGGAATGCCCATGAACACCATCCAGATCAGCGAGAAGCGAATGAGCACCTCGGTCCACTCGGCGGGCTTTTCGAATACGAATCGCGTCAGAATCTGGAACACACCGAGTCCGGCGGCCAGCGCCAACATTGCACAGGCGAAATACATCGACAACGCAGTCGTCGCTCGCTCCAGGCGCAGAAACGTCTCTTTCATGCTCTCCCCTTTTTGCCGCGCATTGTAGGCAGCGCGGCCTGTCGATCGCCTGCCATGGTTCGACGACGAACCGGCAACAAAAAGCCCGCACGCGGCGGGCTTCGGTCGCGCAGCTGGCTGCTACTTCACCGCGCGAATGCGATCGATGTTGGCTTTGCCGAACTGCTTCTCGAACTCGGCGTTGACCGGGCCGAGCGCAGCGACAAATTTGGCCTTATCCACATCAATCACCTGCATGCCCTTGGAGCGCAATTCTGCGACACCCTTGGCATCGTCCTCGTCCACGCGCGCACGGTTGGCTTTGACAGCCTCCTTCGCGGCATCGAGGAAGATCTGTTTGTCGGCAGCAGAGAGTTTGTCGAAGGCCGCCTTGTTCATCAGGAAGATCGCCGGAGAATAGACGTGACCCGTCAGCGACAAATGCTTTTGCACCTGCTCAAACTTCGCGGCCATGATCACCGACAGCGGATTCTCCTGTCCATCGACCGTTCCCTGCTGCAACGCGGTGAACACCTCAGGGAACGCCATCGGCGTGGTCACGATGCCGAAACCCTTGTAGGCGGCGATATGCACCGGGTTCTCCATGGTGCGCATCTTCAGGCCCTTGAGGTCTTCCGGTGCATTGACAGCGCGCTTGTTGTTGGTCATGTGGCGCACGCCATTTTCACCCCACGCCAGCGCCTTGAAGCCTTTGGCTTCGAACTTGGCGAGCATTTCCTGTCCGATCGGGCCATCAAGGACCGTGCGTGCGTGTGCCTTGTCCCGGAACAAAAACGGAATGTCCAGAATGCGCGCCTCCGGCACGAAATTCGGCACGGGGCCGGTGGAGGTGAACGTGAGCTCCTGCGTGCCCAGCTGCACCGCTTCGATTGATTCGCGTTCGCCGCCCAGCGAGCCGGAATAGAACGGCTGAATCTTGATGCGGCCATTGGTGCGCTTCTCGACCTCTTTCGCCAGCGTGTCAATGCCGATACCCTGATGGGAGTTTTGCGCGACCGAGATGCTGATCTTCATTTGTGCCCAGGCACCCTGTGACAGGGTGAGCGCTGCGGCGATGCCGATTGCTGACGCGACGGCTTTCAGTTTCATGAGTCCTCCTTGTGTGCGGTGTTCGTGCCCGGATGATGCGTTCGCCGCGCCGGCTGGATCGAAACAGTCAGGTGCAGGCGGTTGCTGAAGCGTAACGCAATCGACGGCTCATTCGCCGACTACACTTCATTCGCAACCTCCCCAGGCGTCCTGGGTTACCGCCACAACGACTGCACCTTCCGCTCCATGACAAGCTTGCCGCTCTGGGCCCAGACTGCTGGCCTCCTCATCCTGTCCAACGTATTCATGACCTTCGCCTGGTACGGTCACCTGAAGAATCTCGCGACCAAGCCCTGGTGGATTGCCGCGCTGGTGAGCTGGGGTATTGCCCTGTTCGAATACCTGCTGCAGGTGCCGGCCAATCGCATCGGCGCGTCTGAGTTCTCGCTGGCGCAACTGAAAATCATGCAGGAGGTCATCACGCTTGCGGTGTTTGTGCCGTTTGCGGTGTACTACATGAACCAGCCGGTGAAGCTGGATTTTCTGTGGGCCGGCCTTTGCCTGCTCGGGGCGGTGTATTTCGTGTTTCGCGGTACGTAGCCGACGTTCGCGGTCGTGCGCCTACGCGTTCAGCAGTCGTCCGCCTGCAAATGACCAGTTCTCCCAAGTGGTTTCCTTGAATACCACCATCACCTGTTCGGTGTCGATGCCGGTGGCTGTCAGGCGGCCCATCAAATCACCCAACAGCGTCCGCTTGACCTTGACGCTGCGGCCGACCGACCAGAGGATCTCTACCAGCAGAAAGTCGTCACCACGAGCTCCGGCGACGTCCGGGTAAGTGCCGTCGATGCGCACGTTCTCGGCCGTGAGCTCGATCACACGCTGATATCGGTCAGCCGGAGGCACACCTACGTTGACAAGCGCGGCGTGAATGGCATCCAGTGCCGCTGACTTCGTTTCGCGCGGTAACGGTTTGCAGGTGGTAAGCGTGACCAGCGGCATCATTCGCCTCCGCACACTTGTGACTTTGACGTGCGTCGAAACCACGCCGCGAAGGCGCGCCAGAATTCGCGATGAAAGCGCAACCGTTGCGTGTAGGGTGGAACTGGATAGTAGGACATGACGTTCTCCTGTGTTGATGCTTGGCCCGCGACCAGACGCAGATGCGGGCGTTGGCCACCGGGTGAACAATAGGACGCAACAGCGCAATGGGAAACGTGTTGTGATGCAATTCGCTTTTGCGCACTTTGCAAAAGCAACTCAAGGTAGGCGACCATGAATGTGGATGACTTGCGGCTGTTCGTCCGTGTCGCAGAGCTCGGGACGCTGTCTTCCGTGGCGCGCGAGCGCGATGTGGCTGTGAGCCAGATTTCGCGTGCGATGAGCCAGCTCGAGTCACACTGCGGCGTGCGGCTGTTGCGCCGCACGACACATGGCCTGTCGCTAACGGCGGAGGGCGAGGTCTTCCTCGGCTACTGCCGCAACATCGCGCAGACCCTGGACGAGCTCGACGGAGAATTCACGTCGCGCGCGCGCAACGTGCGCGGCGTCGTGCGGGTTGCGGTGAGTGCGAACATGGCGCAGCACGTGCTGGTGCCCAGCCTGCCCGAACTGGTCGCCCGACACCCGGGCTTGACCATTGACCTGCAGGTGAGCGACGCGCTGGTGGACATGAGTCGGGACGGTATCGACATCGCGATCCGTACCGGCAGCACGCAAACCGAAGAGGTCATCGCTCGCCAGATTGGTAGCCATGGTCGGCGACTCTACGCGAGCCCGACCTACCTGAAGAAGTACGGCAAACCGAAACACCCGGACGATCTCGCCAAGCACCGCATCATCACGACCAGCACGGCTCCGCGCCTCAACGACTGGCCGTTTGTGATCGACGGCAAGCCGGTGGTGCGACCGGTGCACGGCCAGCTGCGTGCCAGCAGCACTGCAATCACGCAGGAAATGGCGCTGGCGGGGTTGGGCATCTGCCGGGTGCATGACCTCATCGCCGCACCGCTGGTGCGGCGTGGTGAATTGGTCGAGGTGCTCGCCCCGTTTACTGACCAGCAGGTCATTGCGGTTTACGCGATGATGTTGCCCGAGCGAAACCGACTGCCAAAGATTCGCGCTTGCGTGGAATTCTGGGCGGAGTGGCTTGCGGGTTTGACAGCGACGAAAGGGCGCTGACGAGTTCGTGCTGCGCCAAACGGCGCGGCCGCGTTAGCGCGCCCGGGTCATCGCGTCGAAGAACTCTTTGTTGTTCTTCGTTTCGCGCATGTGCTTTTGCAGCTTTTCCATCGCCTCAATCTCGTCCATTTCGGAGAAGAGCTTGCGGAGGATCCACGTTTTTTGCAGCACGCCTGGCTCAAGCAGCAGCTCTTCGCGGCGGGTGCCCGAGCGGCCGATGTTGATGGCCGGGTACACGCGCTTCTCGGCCATGCGGCGATCCATGTGGATCTCCATGTTGCCGGTGCCCTTGAATTCTTCGTAGATCACATCGTCCATGCGGCTGCCGGTGTCGATCAGCGCGGTGGCGATGATGGTCAGGCTACCACCCTCCTCGATGTTGCGCGCGGCGCCGAAGAAGCGCTTGGGACGCTGCAGCGCGTTGGCCTCGACGCCGCCCGTCAGCACTTTGCCGCTTGACGGCATCACCGTGTTGTAGGCGCGGGCGAGGCGGGTGATCGAATCGAGCAGGATCACCACGTCTTTCTTGTGTTCGACGAGGCGTTTCGCCTTTTCGATCACCATCTCGGCGACCTGTACGTGACGCGTCGCTGGTTCGTCGAAGGTGGAGGCGACGACTTCGCCGCGCACGGTGCGCTGCATGTCGGTCACTTCCTCGGGGCGTTCGTCGATCAGCAGTACGATCAGCACCACATCCGGGTGGTTGCTGGCGATCGCGTGCGCGACGTGCTGCAGCATGACCGTCTTGCCTGATTTCGGCGGGGCGACCAGCAGGCCGCGCTGGCCTTTGCCGATCGGCGCCACGATGTCGATCACGCGGCCGGTGATGTTTTCTTCGGCCTTGATGTCGCGCTCGAGCTTGAGCGGTTCGTCGGGGAACAGCGGTGTCAGGTTTTCGAACAACACCTTGTTCTTGCCGGCCTCCGGCGGAAAGCCGTTGACGTTGTCCAGCTTGGTCAGCGCGAAGTACCGCTCCCCCTCTTTGGGCGTCCGGATTTCGCCTTCAATGGAGTCGCCAGTGTGCAAGTTAAAGCGGCGAATCTGTGATGGCGAGATGTAGATGTCATCCGTGCCGGCGATGTAGCTTGCTTCTGGCGAACGCAGGAATCCAAAGCCGTCGGGCAATACTTCGAGCACGCCCGAGCCGCGGATGCTCTCGCCCTTTTTTGCCTGTTGCTTGAGCAGCGCGAAAATCAGGTCGTGCTTGCGGAAGCGGTTGGCGTTTTCTAGCTCGTTGGCCGTCGCGATTTCGAGGAGTTCGGCGGCGGACTTGGCTTTGAGTTCAGCGAGATTCATTCGTGTGTGGGAGAGAAGCCACCCGACGGTGGCAGGATGAGCCGCTCAACGCGCGATGGATGGGCTGCACCGTGACGATGCATGGCCGATTCGGCGGAGCAGACCCGCTTGGGTAACCTGGGATGACGTAGCGAAAACCGGTTGTGTACGTGAGAACCGACGCGCCGCGACGCGCGCTCTGGAAACAGAAAAGGATTCAGGGAAAAATCATTCCCCGCCAGGACGGCGGGGAGAACACAGCGCGGATTGTTGCGGACTTAGACGTTACTGTCAACAAAGGCGGTCAGCTGCGCCTTCGATAGGGCGCCAACCTTTTGCGCAGCCAGCTCGCCGTTCTTGAAGATCATCAGGGTTGGAATGCCGCGGATGCCGTACTTGGCAGCGATTTCGCGGTTGTCGTCGACGTCCACCTTGGCGATTTTGACTTTACCGGCATGCGACTTGGCCACTTCTTCCAGCACCGGAGCGATCATCTTGCACGGGCCGCACCATTCAGCCCAGAAATCGACCAAGACCGGCGTGTCGGACTGCAAGACGTCCGCGTCGAAGGTGGCATCGGTGACGTGGGAGATGTTTTCGCTCATGGAAGCTCCGCAGATTGGCTAGAAGGGTGAATAGTAGTTGATGGCGCTTTGCGGGAACGCAAGGGTGAGGTGCCGGACCGGCTGGCGCGGGCACAGCGGCACAACCCCGACGAGCGTGCGCACACCGTATAATCCTTTGCGTTACGTCAAGAAAACGATCTAAATTTCCATGAAACGCAACGAGTTGTTCGTCGGCGTGGCCGTTGGGGTGGCATTGGCGTGTGCAGCCGGTTCGGCTGCGGCGCAGGTGCAGGGCGATGCCAAGGCAGGCGCTCAAAAAGTGGCCATGTGTCAGGGCTGTCACGGCATCGCCGATTGGCGTACCGCCTATCCAGAGGTCTATCACGTGCCCAAGATTGCCGGGCAGCATCCAACCGCGTTCGTCAATGCGCTCAAGGCCTACAAGAGCGGTGATCGCAAGCATCCCAGCATGCGCGGGATCGCGGCGTCGTTGTCCGACAAGGATATGCAGGATCTTGCAGCCTACTACGCGGAGGCCAAATAATGCGTCGTTTGCTGACTGTTCTCACGGCGTTCGCACTCGCCGGTGTCGCGGCTGCCGCCGACATCGCCGCGGGTGAAGCCAAGGCTAAAGAAGTGTGTGCAGCTTGCCATCAGGCCGACGGCAATAGCACTGATCCGAATAACCCCCGCCTCGCGGGCCAGCATCGTAGTTACCTGGCGAAGGCGCTGCGCGACTACAAGTCCGGTGAGCGCAACAACCCGATCATGGGTGGTTTCGCCAAAGCCTTGAGCAAGGCCGATATCGAAAACCTGGCTGCGTACTTCGCTTCGCGCCCGTCTTCGCTGGGCGTAAAGTACTAGCCCCCTGCCTCGAAATCGACGCGGGCCGAGCAATTCGTCACCGTCGTTGACGGCATCGACAACACAAGGCGCCTTGCGCAAGCGGGCGCCTTTTTTATTGCGATCCCAGGATGGGCGACCAATAAAATCAACGTATGTTCGCGCGAATCCGTAGCCTGCTGCAGCGGCCGCCCACCAACCGCCGTGTCCGCGGCGTGCGGCCGACGACGCCTGCCTCAACCCGTTTGGCAAACATCCGCCGCTGGATCGTTTGGGCATTGTCAGTGGCGCTGCTACTGGCTGCCGCGCTGGCGCTGGTCAGTTTCGACCGTCTCGATCCGGCGTGGTCAACCACCGGAGCCAATCTGCGACTCAGAAACTGGCTGGGGGTGCCGGGTGCCTGGGGCAGTGATATCGGGTACTTCATCCTCGGTGCGTCCATCTGGTGGGTGTTGGTCTTTCTCGCCGTTGATCGCTGGCAGACCCTGCCGCGAAAGCGGGATGAAGCACCCCGGTCTTCCGCTGCTTCCGACTTGACCGAACTCGGTGACGACGCCACAGGCTCCGCATCGCTTATCGACTTCACCACTAACGGCTGGCGCTTCGCTGGACTGCTGCTGCTTGTGACGAGCAGCACGGCATTGGAGGCGCTCGGCATGCACCGCGCCTTCGCGGGCTTGCCGCAAGGCGCGGGCGGCGCGTTGGGGCAAAGCCTGGCGTTGCCTTCACTGAAATGGCTCGGATTCGTCCCGTTGCTCCTGGTGCTGATCGTGCTGGTGTTTATCGGGGCGACTCTCGCGTTCCGCATTCCATGGCTGCTGCTCAGCGAGCGTCTGGGTTCCTTACTGCTCGACGGAGCGGCGCACTGGCGGGCACACCGCGAAGAGGTGCGTGAAATCAAGCGCGACTTCGAAATCGCGGCGCCCGAAGTGGAGCTGCGGGATCAATACATACAGGAGGAATCCCGACGTGTTGAAGAGCACGAGCCGATCAAAATTGTTGAGACCTTCGAGCCCGTGGTGCTTTCCGAGCGCGTCGAGCGTGAAAAGCAGACCACACTGTTCGCTGAGATGCCGGATTCGACGCTGCCGCAGCTTGCGTTGCTTGAGCCCTTGCCGAAGGATCAGCCCGTTGTCTCGGCAGAAACGCTTGAGTTCACCTCGCGCCTGATCGAACGCAAACTCGCCGAGTTCAACGTGCCAGTGAAGGTGCTTGCGGCGTACCCCGGTCCCGTGATCACACGCTACGAGATCGAGCCTGATGTGGGCGTCAAAGGCAATTCGATCGTCAATCTCGCCAAGGATCTTGCGCGCGCGATGAGCGTGATGAGTATTCGCGTCGTCGAGACCATTCCCGGCAAGTCGTGCATGGGACTGGAGGTGCCGAATCCGCAGCGGCAGTCGGTGGGCTTGATCGAAATTCTGGGCAGCGCGGTATACAACGATTCATCGAGTTTGCTGACGATGGGCCTCGGCAAGGACATCGCGGGCCGCCCGGTGGTGTCCGATCTCGGCCGCATGCCGCACTGTCTGGTCGCCGGCACGACGGGCTCGGGCAAATCGGTGGGCATCAATCAGATGATCCTCTCGCTGCTGTACAAGGCGGAGCCGCGCCAGGTGCGCCTGATGCTGATCGACCCGAAGATGCTCGAGCTCTCGATCTACGAGGGCATCCCGCATCTCTTGTGCCCCGTGGTGACCGACATGAAACTCGCGGCGAACGGGCTCAACTGGTGCGTCAACGAGATGGAGCGGCGTTACCGGCTGCTCTCGCATGCCGGTGTGCGGCAATTGTCGAGTTTTAACCAGAAGGTACGCGAGGCGAAAGCCAAAGGAGCACCGCTGAGCAATCCGTTTTCGCTGACACCGGACGAACCCGAGCCGCTCGAGGAGCTGCCCTTCATCGTGGTCGTGATTGACGAGCTGGCAGACCTCATGATGGTTGCTGGCAAGAAGATCGAAGAGCTCATCGCGCGCCTCGCGCAGAAGGCGCGCGCCGCCGGCATTCACCTGATTCTGGCCACACAGCGACCGTCGGTTGACGTCATCACTGGCCTGATCAAGGCCAATGTGCCGACCCGCATCGCGTTTCAGGTCGCCAGCAAAATCGACAGCCGCACCATTCTCGACCAGATGGGCGCCGAGGCGCTGCTCGGGCGCGGCGATATGCTGTTCATGCTTGGTGGCACGGGCGTGCCCAACCGCCTGCATGGCGCTTTCGTGACCGATGACGAAGTGCACCGCGTGGTTGAGCACTGGAAGGCCCAGGCACCCGCGCAGTACATCGATGGTGTGCTCGAGGGTACCGATGCCGAAACGCTGAACGAAATCAACGCCGACGGATCGAACGCCGGTGAGAAAGACCCGCGTTTCGACGAGGCGGTTGCGGCAGTCGTCGAAAGCCGGCAGGCCAGCATCAGCTACGTCCAGCGCCGGCTACGGATCGGTTACAACGGTGCGGCACGGCTCATCGAAGCGATGGAGCAGGCCGGCATCGTGAGCAAGCCCAACGCCATGGGCAAGCGCGAAGTGTTGGCGCCAAAAAGCGGCGACGCACTGTAATACGCGGCCTTCGCATTACCGGTCAGCGTGCCGTACCGTTGTCGCTGGGTATTCGCGGCGATCAGGTCGGCGAGCGCAGCGGTGACTACGTTGAACTGATTGCACCGCTGCTGTTCAAACTTCGCAACCCTTCCGGACGTTCGCCATGAAATTTCTTGTTGTAATGTGCTTTGTGCTCGCGCTCGGCACCCCGGTTGTCCAGGCGCAGGCGCCTGCCAGCGCGGTTGCGGACTTCCGGGCCTATACGAGGGATTTGCAGTCACTCGCGGGCAAATTCACACAGGAAGTCCGCGACAAGAACGGTCGCGTGAGTCGGCAGTCGAGCGGATCGTTCATCATCGCCAGGCCGGGGAAATTCCGCTTTGTCTACGAGCGCCCCTACCAGCAAACGATTGTGAGCGACGGCGCTACGGTGTGGCTGCATGACCAAGACCTCAATCAGGTCACCATTCGCAAGCTGGGGGACGCGGTGAGTGAACAACCGTTGGCGCTGTTGCTGGATCCGGCTGCCGCGGACAAACTCTTTGACCTCAAGGCCGCGGAGTCTGCCGGTTCGATACAGTTTGTCGACGCCAGATCGCGCAAGGCCGATGCGCCGTTCAGCGACTTGCGCATCGCGATGGTCGCGCTACAGCCGAGCGAGCTGGTGTGGCGCGACGCGCTGCAAAACGTCAATACGCTGCGCTTTGGCGAATTGAGCAAGAACGGCCGCGTCGCCGCCGATGCGTTCAGCTTCACGCCGCCCAAGGGCGCCGACATCCTGAAGCAGTAGAGCAGCTTTTTCGCGATAAGCGCCGCCCAGCAGTCGTTGTAGCGAGGAAAATGTCCTAGTCGACTATTGCCTTTTTTCGCGTTGAAGCGCCATCAATCTGTCGTTCAGACGGAAAAGCTGTTTCCCTTCTCAGGTTCGGCGCGTGGCGCGCTGTCGCTTGTTATCGTACATCCGGTCGTCAGCGATCTGCAGCAGCGCATCCAGCGAATCGCCGTCGCGTGGGTAGAGCGCGCCGCCGCAGGAGCCGCCTGCCTGCACGCTCTCTCCCGCCACGACGATGGGCGCGTCCAGCGCCGCCGCCAGACGCGCCATTTGCGCATTGAGCGCGTCGTCACTATCGACCGCCGGCAGCAGCAGCACAAACTCATCGCCGCCGAAGCGGGCCAGCAGGTCGTCGCGGCGCAGCGTTGCTGCGATGCGTTGCGCGGCAATCGCCAGCACGGCATCGCCAACGGCGTGGCCGTACATATCATTCACCGCCTTGAAGCGATCGAGGTCGACGAAGACGATCGCCAGACGTGCATCGGCGTGTTGTTGCACGTAGGTCGCAAACCGCTTCTCAAAGGCGTTGCGGGTCAAGGCACCGGTCAACGCATCAATGAGCAAACCCTCCTTGAAGTCTTCCATCGCCCGCGCGATGACGCCCAACTCGTCGCGCCGCCCCTTGAACAGGCGCTCGGGCGATTGGCCGCGGGCGAGCAGCCGCGTTGCCTCGGAAAGTCGGCGCACGTCGCCTGTGACCCGATGCATGATCCAGAACCCAATGGCCACGGCGAGTGCGATCGCCACCAGCCCGATGCCGACGTTTTGCAGAATGGTCCGCCGCAGGTTGCCCATGTGGTCAGAGCGCGGCACTGCGACGACCATCGTCCAGTCGAGCCCCGCGCCGTCACGCTGCGCCGTCGCGCTCATGTGAACGCGACCGTCTTGTCCATCGAAGGAATAGCGCGCGATGTCCACGCCTTGCACCACGCTGCGCAGCGGCGCGCCCTGCGTCCGCAACTGCGCCCACGCCTGCCGCACCAGCGCGCTCGCGCTCTCGTTGGCGTGCAGTCGCACAGGTTTGCCGACGTCCTCACCGAACAACTTTTCCTGCGTCGAGGTCGCGATCAGGCTGCCATCGCGCTCGACGATGAATGCAACGCCGGTCTGGCTCACTTGCAGGCCACGCACGAACTCGGTCAGCGCCGTGAGCGGAATATCCGTCGCGATCACGCCGCGCTGCGAGCGCTGCTGCGTGAATACGGGCTTCGCCAGCGTGACGGTCAACGCGCGCGTGGTGTAGTCCACATAGACCGAAGACCACGTCAGCAGCCCGCGCTGCGTTGCGGCGGTGAACCACGGCCGTGTGCGCGGATCATACGCATCGCTGCGCAGGACGGCGCCGCGCAACCCCGGACCCTGCGTGGCGTAAATCGTCCGCGCCGGCGCATCGGCCTCGCGCCAGCGAATTTCGTAGTTGCCTGCAACGTCGCGATTGAGCCCAACAAACTCGCCCGCGTGCGAGCCATAGTAAAGATAGCCTTCGTCGGAAGCAAACAGATTCGACGCGATCCACATGCGATGCTCAAAGTCCGCCAGCGTGACGGGCACGAGGTCGGCGTGACGTGGAGCCTTCCCCGAGGCGGCATCATCCGGCGCCACCGCGTTGAGCACCACGGACGACGCGGCGAGGTGTCGGCTCGTGGCCTGGGTGACGCGATTGGAAATGTCAAGCAGAAGCTGCTCGGAGAGTTCGTCCACCGCCTTCAATCCCGTTTGATAGGACAACAGCGAAATGGACAGCGCCACCAGAACCACGACGCCCACAAACGGGATCAATAGCGCAGCGCGCAACGATGAAAACAATCGAGGCATCGGGGAAAAAGCAGGTTGTACGGCATGAGCGTCAGAGGACTCTGAGCGCTTGAGGTCGAATCAACGAATCGTTCAGGCCGCAGGTGTCCTTGTACCAATCCTTCGCCGCATTGTCGAATACCACTGTCATGATTGAGTGCTCGAAACATCGAGCCCTTGCTACGATTGCACCATGGCCGCCTCCGCCGCTCTTTCTCCCGCGCCACGCGCCGCAACGGCGCTCGCGCCGCTTGCCGAACGACTGCGCCCGCAATCGATTGCGGATGTCGTTGGGCAACGTCACTTGCTGGCAGACGGCAAGCCGCTCGCCAACGCAATCAAAGCGGGCGTGCCGCATTCCATGATCTTCTGGGGGCCGCCGGGCGTCGGCAAGACCACGCTGGCGCGGTTGCTCGCCGACGCGTTCGGTGCCGAGATGATCGCGCTTTCTGCTGTCATGGCCGGCGTCAAGGATATTCGCGAGGCGATTGAGCGTGCGCAGCTTGCGCGCGATCAGTTCGGCCGTCGCACAATCATGTTCGTTGACGAAGTTCACCGCTTCAACAAGAGCCAGCAGGATGCCTTCCTGCCGCATGTTGAATCGGGGCTGTTCACCTTCATTGGCGCTACGACTGAAAACCCGTCGTTCGAAGTCAATTCCGCCTTGCTCTCGCGTGCGCAGGTGTATGTGCTCGAAGCACTCGACCGCGACGCGCTGGCAACGATGTTCACACGCGCGATCACAGCGCTCAACGCGGCCTACACCGTGGACGCCGACGCGCAGCAGTTGCTGATCGACTACGCTGACGGTGACGGCCGCCGCTTTCTCAACTCGATGGAACAAATGGACGCTGCGGCGCGTGCCAGCCAGGTCGCGCAGGTCAACGTCGACTTCGTCAAGGGCTCGCTCACTCGCGCGCGCGCGCGCTTCGATAAACGCGGCGAGCAGTTCTACGACCTCATCAGCGCGCTGCACAAGAGTGTGCGCGGCAGCGACCCCGATGCCGCACTGTACTGGTTTTGCCGCATGCTGGAGGGCGGCGCCGATCCGCTCTACGTCGGGCGTCGCATGATCCGCATGGCCAGCGAAGACATTGGCCTCGCCGACCCGCGCGCGCTGGAGATCACGCTCAACGCGGTGGCGGCATTCGAGCGGCTCGGCACCCCGGAGGGCGAACTCGCGCTCGCCGAGGCCTGCGTTTTTCTCGCCGTCGCGGCCAAGAGCAACGCCGTCTACACCGCGTACAAAAAAGCGCGCGCCGCAGCCGCCGAGAGCGGCACCCGCCCCGTGCCGCTGCGCCTGCGTAACGCCCCCACCAAACTCATGAAGCATCTCGGCTATGGCGAAGGCTACCGCTACGCGCACGACGAAGAAGGCGGCTTCGCAGCAGGAGAAACCTACTTCCCGGATGACATGAAAGTGCAGCGGTTTTACGAACCATTCGACCGGGGCATGGAGGCTAAAGTCAAGGAAAAGCTGGACGTCTTGCGGGCCCGCAGTGACAAGCACTAACCTGGCCGCGTCTCCCCGATGACTCCGTCTGTTCACGCTGCCGCCAACCGCCGCGGCATTCTCGCCATGATAGGCGCGATGACGTCGTTCGTCATCAATGATGCATTCGTCAAGTACGCGAGCCAATCGCTGCCCGGCGGCCAGATCATTGTTATTCGCGGATTGTTCGCCATCGTCTTTTTGTTCGCCGCCGCCTTCTGGCTTGGCCACGTTCGCGGCCCGACGGCGCGGCTGCGTGACCTGCGGCAGCGCACTGTGATCACCCGCTCGGTGCTTGATGCCATCTCGACGATGACCTTTCTCACCGCGCTGTTTCACCTTCCGCTCGCGAACGCCACCGCCATCAACATGGCGGCGCCGCTCTGCATCTCGCTGCTTTCTGTGCTGTGGCTGGGCGAGCGTATTGGCGTGTTGCGCTGGTTGGTGATCGCCATTGGCTTCGTCGGCGTCCTGCTGATCGTGCAGCCACGCAGCGACGGGTTCAACGGATATTCATTGGTATGCCTGTTGAGTACATTTTTCGTCGCCTGCCGCGACCTGTACACACGCCGGATTGACCCTGGCACCCCATCGATCCTGATTACCATCGGCACCGCGATCGCCGTGACCATCGCCGGAGCGGTGCTGGCGGCGTTCCAGGACTGGCAGCCGGTGACGGCGCCGCAGCTTGCCATGCTGGCCGCGGCCTCGTTGTTCCTGAGCAGTGGCTACATGCTCCTGATTGGCGCCATGCGCGCGGGGGATGTGTCGGTCGTCGTGCCGTTCCGCTACTCCGGCCTTCTGGCGGCGCTGTCCGTTGGTTTCGCCGTATGGGGCGAGGTGCCCAATGCGCTGGCGTGGGTCGGCATTGCACTGCTCGTCGGCGCGGGGCTCTACATGGTGATCTCGGAGCGAGCCAAAGCGCGCCAACGCCTGCTGGCGTCCGCACCGGAGTGAGGTGCGAGTCCCCCCGACGCTGCTCAGCCGGCTTGAAAGCGCGGACGGCGCCCCCATGTCCGCGAGGGAAACTGTTAACAAGCCGGAGCGCGCTGCGACTCCGATGCCAACGCCAACGATCATGAGCAAACAAACCCTTTCCTTCCAGGCCGAAGTCGCCCAACTGCTGCACCTTGTCACCCACTCGCTTTATTCCAACAAGGAAATCTTCCTGCGCGAGCTGATCTCCAACGCCTCGGACGCCTGCGACAAACTACGCTACGAGGCGCTGGCGACCCCAACGTTGTGGGAAGACCAGCCCAACCTTGAAGTGCGCGTCGCCTTCGACAAGGACGCCAAGACCATCACCATCACCGATAACGGCATCGGCCTCTCGCAGCAGGAGGCGATTGACAACCTCGGCACCATCGCCAAGAGCGGCACGCGCGACTTCGTGAGCAAGCTCGAAGCCTCGCAAAAGGCCGACGCCAAAGAGCAGGGTGCGCTCATCGGCCAATTCGGTGTCGGTTTTTATTCCGGGTTCATCGTGGCCGACAAGATCACCGTGGAGTCCCGCCGTGCGGGTCTCAAGGCGGACGAAGGCGTGC
This sequence comes from Burkholderiales bacterium, assembly GCA_016790165.1. GTDB lineage: Bacteria > Pseudomonadota > Gammaproteobacteria > Burkholderiales > Casimicrobiaceae > Casimicrobium. The sequence goes on along the minus strand of JAEUPL010000007.1, from coordinate 45,916 downwards.
GCTGGATCAGCGGCGGCACTGGCGAATTCGAGGTTGAGACTATTACCCGCGACAAGCGCGGCACCAGCGTCATCCTGCACCTGCGTGACGATGCGCTCGAATACGCGAGCCAGTGGCGCCTGAAATCCATCATCAACAAATACTCCGACCACATATCGCTGCCCATCCTCATGCAGAAAGAGGAGTGGGACGCGGAGAAGAAGGAAAACGTCGTCAAGGACGAGTGGGAAACGGTCAACAAAGCGAGCGCCCTGTGGACGCGCCCGAAGAAGGACATCACTGCCGAGCAATACACCGATTTCTACAAGCAGATCAGCTACGACAGCGAGGCGCCGCTCGCGTGGAGCCACAACAAGGTCGAGGGTTCGACGGAATACACGCAGCTGCTTTACATCCCGGCCAAAGCGCCGCAGGATTTGTGGAACCGTGACAAAAAGGCGGGCCTCAAGCTCTACGTCAAGCGCGTCTTCATCATGGACGACGCCGAGGCGCTGATGCCTGTGTACCTGCGCTTTGTGAAGGGCGTGGTCGATTCTGCCGACCTGCCGCTCAACGTCTCACGCGAGCTCTTGCAGGAGAGCCGCGATGTAAAGGCCATCCGCGAAGGCAACACCCGCCGCGTGCTGACGATGCTTGACGATCTGGCATCGAGCGGGGACGACGCCGAAAAGGCCAAATACGCCGACTTCTACAAAGAGTTTGGCGCCGTGCTCAAGGAAGGGCTGGGCGAAGACTTCGCCAACCGCGAGCGCCTGTCGAAACTGCTGCGCTTCGCGTCCTCCGGTGTCTCGCGTGAGGGCAAAGAGGGCGCCGACCCGACCACCATCCTCCCCGGTGAAATGACCGCGCTCGCCGACTACAAGGCCCGCATGAAGGAAGGGCAGGAAGCGATCTACTACATCACCGCCGACACCCTGGCCGCCGCCAAGAACAGCCCGCAGCTCGAAGTCTTCCGCAAGAAGGGCATCGAGGTGCTGTTGATGACTGATCGCGTGGATGAATGGGCGCTGCAGTTCCTCTACGACTTTGACGGTACGCCGCTGCAATCGGTTGCCAAAGGTGCGGTGGACCTCGGCAAACTGCAGGACGAAGCGGAGAAAAAGGCCGCGGAAGCCGCCGCCGAATCGTTCAAGCCGGTGCTCGACAAACTCAAGGACGCACTGAAAGACAAAGCCACCGACGTGCGCGTCACCACGCGCCTGGTGGACTCCGCCGCCTGCCTCGTCGTCGAGGACGGCGGCATGTCCACGCAGATGGCCCGCATGCTCAAGCAGGTCGGCCAGAACGTACCCGACCAGAAGCCAATCCTCGAGGTCAATGCGGAGCACGCATTGGTGAAAAAGCTCGAAGCCTCGACCGGCGACGACACCCGTTTCGCCGACCTCGCCCACATCCTGTTCGACCAGGCGATGCTGGCCGAGGGTGGCCTGCCGGAGGACCCGGCGGCTTATGTGAAGCGGGTGAATGCGTTGCTGGTGTAGGTTTCCACCGCCGGGGGACGGCCGCCAGCTCGCGCCGTCGTCCCCGCGGAGGCGGTGACCCAGACCTGGACGACGATACCGGTTCTGAGGCAGGTCACCCGTACGACTTTTGAATGTCGTGTCGTCTGCCCACGCGGAAGCGCCAGCCTGCGCGAAATGCATCGGAAAATCAGGGGCTTGCAATCAGATAAATTTTTGTTTGCTTATTTATCGATAATCAAGCAAAATTTATTTTGTTTGTTTCTGATGCCTGCTCATGCTCCAAGTCTCAGACCAGGAAATCGCCAGCCGCCTGCGTGAGGAGAATCCCTGGTGGACGGCCGGCGGTGGCATCGAGCGCGAATACGCAGCGTATCCGCGACGCGCTTACCTGGCGCCTTTCTCGCGAATGCTGCGCAGCGACGGGCCGCAGCGCGCGCTGTTGCTGCTGGGTTCCCGTCGTGTGGGCAAAACCATCATGGTGTTTCACGCCATCGATGCGCTGCTACGCGAGGGCGTGCCAGGTCGCGACATCCTCTTTGTGTCGATGGACACGCCAACGTTCTTCGGACAAAGCCTCGATGCCCTGCTGCGGCGCTTTCAGCGGACGTTCGAGCGACCGGAGGGGGCGCCGCTCTACGTTTTCTTCGACGAAATCCAGTACCTGAAGGATTGGGAAGTTCACCTCAAATCGTTGGTGGACAGTCACCGCGGCATCCGGTTTGTGGCCACGGGTTCAGCGGCAGCCGCGCTCAAGCACAAAAGCGCGGAGTCGGGCGCGGGGCGATTCACCGAGTTCGTATTGCCTCCTCTCACATTCTTTGAGTACCTGCGCTTTCTGAACATCGAAGATGCGCTGATCGCCGACGACGAAGAGCGCATTGACGCATCGCGTTTTCGCGCCCGTGATTTGCATGCACTCAACGAGGCGTTCATCGCCTACGTCAACTTCGGCGGCTATCCCGAGGCCGTGTTCTCAGAGGCCGTGCGCCACAACGCCCGCCGCTACATCAAGAGCGACATCATCGACAAAGTGCTGCTGCGCGATCTGCCAAGCCTGTACGGCATTGCCGACGTGCAGGAACTGAACGCCCTGTTCAACACGGTCGCCTATAACTCCGCGCAGGAGATCAGCGTTGAAGACTTGTCCAAATCAAGCGGCGTGACCAAGCCGACCATCAACAAATATCTCGAATACCTCGAAGCTGCATTCCTCATCAAGCGCCTGCGCAGACTCGATGAAAACGCCGCGCGCTTTCGCAAGGCCATGACCTTCAAGGTCTATGTCACCAACCCCACGATGCGCGCTGCGCTGTTCACACCGCTGGACGCCGACAACCCGGCCCTTGGCCACATGGTCGAGACGGCCGTGTTCAGTCAGTGGCTGCATAACGCGGCCTATATCGAATCCCTGCACTACGCCCGCTGGAAGAAAGGCGAGGTTGACCTGGTGAGCCTTGATCCCGCGCTGAAACCCCGCTTCGCGGTGGAGGTAAAGTGGAGCGACCGCCCGGCGGATGACCCGAAGGAGATTCGGGCGCTGCTCGAATTTGCGCGCACCAATCCGCTTGCCCGCCGCCCGCTGGTCACCACCCGCAGCGTCACCATCACGAAAATCATCGACGGCATCGAAGTTGAATTCACCCCTACGGCACTACACTGCTACACGGTGGGGCGCAACACGCTGGAGCGCTCGCGGTAAAAAGCAGTACCCGGCGCAAGCACGCACGAACTGGCCTCAATGACGCTTATCAAATCAAAGCAGCGCATCGCCGATCACGGCGAGGTTTTCACCCCGCCGTGGATGGTTGAAGCCATACTTGATCTGGTCAAGCACGAAACCGAACGGATTGACTCGCGGTTTCTTGAGCCCGCCTGCGGCAGTGGCAATTTCATCGTCGCCATTCTTCGCCGCAAGTTTGCGGCGGTGGAACTCAAATACGGCAAATCGGATTTCGAGCGCCGCCACTTTGCGTTGCTGGCACTCATGTGCGTCTACGGTGTGGAGTTGTTGCCGGACAACATTGCCGAATGCCGCGCCAACGTGCTCGAACTGTTCGCCGGGTATCTTGGCCTTGATGACAGCGCCGCGCACTACCGCGCCGCATCCTACGTGCTGTCGCAGAACATCGTGCATGGCGACGCGCTCACCATGAGCACACACACGGGCGAACCGATCACCTTTGCCGAATGGGCCTCGCTCGGCAAAGGCAAATTCAAGCGCCGGGATTTTCGCCTCGATGTTCTCACCGGCATGGCCCAGCACACCGCGCAGGGTTCGCTGTTCGACAAGCACGAGATTTTCACGCCCGTGCGCACGCATGAACCGATGACGGCAGCCGATCTCGCCGCGCTGGATCGGCCTGTCGCACAGGAAGCGGCATGACTGCGCAGGCCGGCTTCACACTGCGCGGGCGTAACCCCGACGTGCTCACCTGCATCGCCAACCTCTCCAACGACGAAGTGTTCACGCCGCCGGAGTTTGCCAACCGCATGCTCGATACCGTCGCTGCTGCCTGGGCGGCCGATCATGGTGGGGCCAATCTGTGGGCGAACAAAAGCGTCCGCTTTCTTGACCCCTGCACCAAATCGGGCGTGTTTCTGCGCGAGATCACGCGGCGGCTGACCGACGGGCTCGCCGCCGAAATACCCGATTTGCAAACGCGCGTGAATCACATCCTCACGCAGCAGGTGTTCGGCATCGGCATCACCCAACTCACGGCGCTGCTGGCTCGGCGCAGCTTGTATTGCAGCAAGCACGCCAAGGGCAAGCACTCCATTGCCAAAGGTTTTCGCAGCGATGCGGGCAACATCTGGTTTGAGCGCACGGAGCACACCTGGGCAAATGAGAAATGTATTTTCTGCGGTGCAAGTCGGAGTGAACTTGATCGAGGAGCTACTGCGGAATCTCATGCGTACGCATTCATTCACTCGAAGGACATCAAGACTCGACTGATCGATTTTTTTGGGAAACCTATGCAATTTGATGTGATCGTCGGCAACCCGCCGTACCAACTCAACACGGATGGATTTGGAACACAGGCACGTCCTATTTACCAACAGTTCGTCCAGCAGGCAAAAGCCCTCGATCCAAGGTACCTGTGCATGGTCATTCCCGCGCGTTGGTTCTCCGGCGGTATGGGATTGGACGAGTTCCGCGAGTCAATGCTTGGCGATGATCGACTGCGTTCAATCGACGATTACCTTACCGCGTCTGAGGTATTTCCCGGCGTTGGGCTAAAGGGCGGAGTTTGCTTCTTTCTTTGGGAACGTGACAATGCAGGCGACTGTCGTGTCAGTACGCACTACAAAAATGATCCGCCTTCGACCGCCATTCGTCCACTACTCGAACAAGGGGTGGACGTATTCGTACGCTTCAATGAAGGCGTTTCCATCCTCAAGAAGGTCATGAGTATTGAGACTGGCGGAGGGGCGTTGCTACAACTCCCTGAGGATAAGAGATTCTCACACCTGGTGAGCTCGATTGGAGCTTTTGGGCTTGGCAGTACGTTCAAGGGCCGAGACAAGAAGTCGGGAGATGACTTGAAGGTCTACCGAAACGGCGGAATTGGATACATCTCAAGATCAGAAGTGACAAAGGAGCAACACGTATTCGACAAGTGGAAGATATTCATCGGTCGAGCAGCACCTGGTACCGGCAACCGCGACACGTATCCACACAGAATTTTGAGCACGCCTTTTGTCGGGGAGCCCGGCAGTATTTCTTCCTGGACTTATATGTACATCGGGCCGTTTGATACCAAGGACGAAGCGGAAAGTGCTCTCTCCTACCTAACCTGTCGCCTGACGCGGTTTCTCATTCTTCTGCACAAGCCGTCCCAAGACACGACACGCCGCGTGTACACGTTTGTTCCGAGGCAGAAGTGGAACAAAACATGGACCGATGAGGAGCTTTACGCCAGGTATGGCATCTCTGCACACGAAGTGGATTTCATTGAGAAACTCGTGCGTCCAATGGAATTGACGAGAGACTTGCTCGATGACGTCGCGATAAGCGAAAGCGACGATGAGTAAACCTATCGACGAAGTTCTCACACTCAAGCCCAGCGCGCGTCCGCGCATCTACGCCTACTCCATCGCCGATGCGGCGCACAAGGGCTTGCTCAAGGTGGGGCAGACGACCCGTGAGGTGAAAGCGCGCGTCGCCGAGCAACTGAAGACGGCGGCGATTCGCAATTTCCGCATCGAACTCGATGAAGCCGCCGAGCGCGACGACGGCACGATCTTAAGTGACCACGAGGTGCGCGCGGCGCTGCTGCGCAAGGGCTTTCTAAAGGCTGAACTGGAATGGGTGCGCTGCACCGTGGCCGATGTGCAGACGGTGTTGACCGAGTTGCGTACAGGACAGCGGCTCGCCGGAACGCATCACCTGACCTTCCCGATGCGCGCCGAGCAGGCAGAGGCGGTGAAGCTCACGCATGAGTACTACCTGTCGCGCTGGGCGGAGGACAAGCGCGCCGTGCCCCGCTTTTTGTGGAACGCGAAGATGCGCTTCGGCAAGACGTTCACCACCTATCAACTGGCGAAAAAGCTCGCCGCGAAGCGCGTGCTGGTGGTGACCTTCAAGCCCGCCGTGGAAGACGCCTGGCAGACCGATCTCGAAAGCCACGCCGATTTCGACGGTTGGCAGTACCTCTCAAAATCATCGGGTGCCGACCCGACGCAGGTGGATCGCAAGAAGCCGGTGGTGTACTTTGGGTCGTTTCAGGATTTGCTGGGCCGCGACGCAGCGGGCAATATCAAGCCACGCAACGAGTGGCTGCACACGGTGAACTGGGATTTGGTCGTATTCGACGAGTACCACTTCGGCGCGTGGCGGGAATCCGCCAAGGAATTGTTCGAGGGCGAGGAGGAAAACGTCGCCCGCAAGGAGACAAAGTTTGTCGCCGATCTTGACGCGGTGAGTGAAGACCTGAGCGTGCTCTCGGCGAAAGAAACAGAGTTTCTGCCGATTACGACGCGAGCCTACCTCTACCTTTCCGGTACGCCGTTCAAGGCGCTGGCAACGGGGGAGTTCATCGAAGAGCAAATCTTCAACTGGACCTACACCGACGAGCAGCGCGCGAAAGAGCGGTTTGCTCGTAAACATCCTTTGCGGTGGAACCCGTATGGCGCGCTGCCGCAGATGCGGCTGATGACCTACCAGATGCCCGATGAACTGCTGGCGATTGCGAGCGCCGGGGAGTTTGATGAGTTTGACTTGAACGCCTTTTTCGAGGCGAGTGGCGACGGCAAAGAGGCGAAATTCACCCACAAGCGCGATGTGCAGAAGTGGCTCGACATTATTCGCGGCCAGTACGCGCCGCGCGCCGTGGAGAGCCTGAAGACGGGGACGCGGCCACCCTTCCCGTACTCGGACGTGCGGCTGCTGCCGTATTTGCAGCATTCGTTCTGGTTTCTGCCGAACGTGGCGGCCTGCCACGCGATGGCGAACCTGCTCGCCGAAAAGCACAACACCTTCTGGCGGGAATACGATGTGATTGTCGCGGCGGGCGCATCGGCTGGCATCGGGCTTGACGCACTGCCGCCCGTGCGAGCAGCGATTGGCAGTGGGTTCGATAGCAAGACGATCACCCTCTCCTGCGGCAAGCTCACCACCGGTGTGACGGTGCCGCAGTGGTCGTCCATCCTCATGCTGCGTAACCTGAAATCGCCAGAGACGTATTTCCAGGCGGCGTTTCGCGTGCAGTCCCCGTGGTCGATCAAGAACCCCAATGGGGATAATCCGAACGAAGAGGAAATCCTCAAGCCGATTTGCTTTGTATTCGACTTCGCCCCGACCCGCGCGCTGCGGCAGCTCTCGGAGTACGGCATTGGCCTGTCGCCCGGCGAACTGAATCCGGAGAACGCGGTGCGCGATTTGGTCGCGTTTCTGCCCGTGCTGGCCTACGACGGCGCGAACATGACGCAGATCGACGCGGGCGGCATTCTCGATATTGCGATGGCGGGAACGTCTGCCACACTGCTGGCCCGCAAGTGGGAAAGCGCGCTGCTCGTGAATGTGGATAACGAGACGCTGAGCCGCGTGCTCAACCACCCCGAGGCAATGGCGGCCGTGGAGCGCATTGAAGGCTGGCGCGCGCTGGGCAACAACATCATCGAAACCATCATCAACCGCAGCGAGAAGGTCAAGGACCTGAAGAAGAAGGCGAAAGACAAGCCACTGACGGCGAAGCAAAAAGCCGAACTCAGCGACGCGGAGAAGGAATACAAGTCAAAGCGCAAACTGGTGCAGGAAAAGCTCATCAAGTTCGCCACCCGCATTCCGGCATTCATGTACCTGACCGACTTTCGGGAAAACACGCTGCGCGATGTGATCACGAAACTGGAGCCGGACTTGTTTCTCGCTGTGACCGGTTTGACGGTGAAGGATTTTCAGTTGCTGGTGCAGCTCAAAGTGTTCAATACCGAACACATGAATCAGGCAGTGTTCGCGTTCCGGCGCTATGAGGACGCCTCGCTGCATTACACGGGCATAGAAAGCCATCAGGGGCTGACGCGCTACGGGTTGTACGACACGGTGGTGGCGAGGGAAGAACCAGTTGGGCGGTCAGTGCGCCCTTGAAGGAAAGCTGAATTGGGTAAGCCGATGTGGATGGTGAGAGCGGGCGAGGGTGGCGTTCGTGTGGACGAATTCCGCGCAGGATCAGTCGTCGCGATCGGTTGGGAAGAGCTGGGCGATATGTCATCGCTGCACACAAGGGAACAGTTCACAAAGGCGGTGGAACGAGCGTATCCCGGTACCAGACGAATGCAGGTGGCGATGTCAGCAGGGCAGGCTTACCGATTTGCTCGTGAAATCAAGAAGCATGACCGCGTCGTTACGTACGACCCAAGTCGTCGCGAGTACTTGTTAGGAACGGTCACCGGGGACTACAACTACAAACCAGCGACAGACGGTAGTTACCCTCAGTTGCGCAGCGTGCAATGGGACGCGACAGTGTCACGGGACGTGCTTTCAGTTGCCACGCGAAACAGCCTCGGCGCGATCGCGACGTTGTTCCTGTTGCCCACAGAGGCCGCAGATGAAATTGAACAGATCGCCGCCGGAACTGTCGCAGCGTCGACGGCGCCTGCAGCGCCCGTTGAAGAGCAGACTCAGGTTGATTTGATTTTTAAGGACATTCAGAACAAGGCGTTCGAATTCATCAAGGACAAGATCAGTCGTTTGGACTGGGACGAGATGCAGGAGTTGGTTGCTGGGCTGCTGCGTGCCATGGGATATAAGACGCGCATTTCGCCGAGCGGACCTGATCGAGGAAAAGATATCGTTGCATCGCCGGATGGATTCGGCTTTGAAAGCCCGCGAATCGTCGTCGAGGTCAAGCACCGGACCGCGAGCGCGATGGGTAGCCCGGAAGTACGCAGCTTCTTGGGGGGAAGACACAAGGATGACAAGGGTCTGTACGTGAGTACCGGGGGCTTCTCCCGCGAAGCCCGATATGAAGCCGAGCGAGCCAGTATCCCGTTGACGCTGATGGACCTTGATGACTTGGTACGCGCGGTGTTGGAGCACTACGAACGAATGGACACTGACTCACAACGACTTCTCGCACTCCGCAAAATTTACTGGCCAGGGTAATCGCAGAGATACATGCGTGGTCTGTCGCGGCGCTGTGCTGCCCGATGATCGTCGCCGAAAAAATATGCTGACCTTCGACAACCGCTTCCTTCGCGATCTCCCCGGCGACCCGAACCCGCGCAATCATTCGCGGCAGGTGCATGGCGCGTTCTGGTCGCGGGTGGCGCCCGCGCCGGTGGCAGCGCCTGCGTTGATCGCGCATTCGCCCGAGGTGGCGGCCTTGCTGGGTCTGTCGGACGCGGAGATTCGCTCTCCGGCGATGGTGGAGGCGCTTGCCGGCAACCGCCTGCTGCCGGGCATGGAGACGTATGCCACGGCCTACGCCGGGCATCAGTTCGGCAATTGGGCCGGGCAGTTGGGCGATGGCCGGGCGATTTTGCTGGGCGAGGCGGTGACGCAGCGCGGCCCGAATGCGGGCGAGCGCTTTGAGCTGCAACTGAAAGGTGCAGGGCCGACGCCGTATTCGCGCCGCGCCGATGGCCGCGCGGTGCTGCGCTCGTCGATCCGCGAGTTTTTATGTTCCGAGGCGATGCATCATCTTGGCGTGCCGACCACGCGGGCGCTGTCGCTCGTGCTCACAGGCGATCAGGTGGAGCGCGACATGTTCTACGACGGCAATGCCGAGCTGGAGCCAGGCGCCATCGTGTGCCGCGTGGCGCCGAGTTTTCTGCGCTTTGGCCACTTTGAGTTGTTCGCCTCGCGCGGTGAATCGGCGTTGTTGCGGCAGTTGCTGGACTACACGATCACGCACCACTTTCCGCACATCGCCGCCGCCCACGCGGGCGAAGGCGAGCGCATCGTGGCGTGGTACACCGATGTGTGCGAGCGCACCGCCCGCCTCACGGCGCAGTGGATGCGCGTGGGCTTTGTGCACGGCGTGATGAACACCGACAACATGTCGATCCTTGGGCTGACCATCGACTACGGCCCGTACGGCTGGGTGGATAACTTCGACCCCGGCTGGACGCCCAACACCACCGATGCGCAGGGCAAGCGCTATGCCTTTGGCCGCCAACCGGGGATTGCGCAGTGGAACCTCGCGCGGCTGGGCGATGCGCTTGCCACGCTGGGTGACCCGTCGCCGGAGGTGCTCGTTGATGCGCTCGGCGCCTTTGAACGCACCTACTCGCGCGAGGTGAATCGCATCTTCCGCGACAAGTTTGGTTTGCGCGACGATGCGGGGCACGCCGAGGACGCCAGTGACAACGAGGCCGTTATCGACGCCGCGTTCACGCTGCTCGTGCAACATGAGATTGACATGACGATCTTCTTCCGCGCGCTGGCAACTGCGGTAACGGTCGACGATCTGCGCGATGCGTTCTACAGTGAGGCCGAGTGGCACGCGGCCCGCAACGCGTGGCAGGCGTGGTTTGATCGGTACGCCACCGTAGTGGCGCGTCAACACGCGACCCCAGCGACGCGTACCGACCGCGCTACGCGGATGAATGCTGTGAACCCGAAATACGTGCTGCGCAACTACCTCGCGCAACAGTTGATCGACGCCGCGCACGCGGGCGACTACGCGCCGATCAGCGAGCTGCTCGATGTCATGCGCAGGCCCTACGATGAACAACCCGGCCGCGAGCGTTTCGCCGAAAAGCGGCCCGACTGGGCGCGCACCAAGGCGGGGTGTTCGATGTTGTCGTGCAGCAGTTAAGGTCGGCTCGTAGCCTCGATGCAGCGCAGCGGAATCGAGGGCGCCCGATCAGTGTGGAGGACCGCTTCGGCGTCGAAGTCGTTCGAAACGGGACGGTTCACCGCCATGGGTTGTATTCGGCCTCCACACGATTCCTCGATTCCGCTGCGCTGCATCGGGGCTACGATTATTGGCTACGCCGGTTTCGATGACGCACGGTTGTTTGCTGGCCTGACAGCCGCCTCGCACTATGATGCGTCGGTCAATCTTTCCCGGTGAGCTGCCATGATCCGTCAATCCCTGGCTGTCGCCCTCGCACTTGCGAGCGCGGCTTTCATTTCCTCCTCACAGGCGCAAACCGCCCGCAACGAAGCGCTCTGGCAGGCGGTCACTGCCGAGAAACAACCCGCACTGGACACCTTGCGCGATCTGGTGAACTTTGAGTCGGGCAGCGGCGACCGTGAGGGGCTGGAAAAGATCGCAGCCTACATCGGGGGTCGGTTGAAGGCGCTGGGCGGTGACGTGGAACTGATCGAGGCCGACATGGCGACGGCCTATCGCATGCACGACACGCCGGAGAAGACCGGCCCGATGGTCAAGGCGACGTTCCGGGGCAAGGGGCAGCGTTCGATCCTGTTGATCGCGCACATGGATACGGTCTACCTTAAGGGCATGCTGGCCAAGCAGCCGTTCCGCGTGGAGGGTGATCGCGCCTACGGCCTGGGCATTTCGGACGACAAGAGCGGGGTCGCGGCGATCATTCACGCGCTCACCGCGCTCAAGCGAACCGGTTTCGACGGTTACGGCAAGATCACGGTGCTGATCAATGGCGACGAAGAGATTTCCTCACCCGGCTCGCGTGCCACGCTCACTGCGCTCGGGAGCGAGCATGACGTCGTGTATTCCTGCGAGAGCACCAGCGTGGCGAGCGACCGCTTGTCGCTGGCGACGAGCGGCATTGCGGCGGTAACACTCAAAGTGAAGGGCCGTGCGTCGCACGCGGGCAGCGCGCCGCATCTCGGTGTGAACGCGCTGTACGAACTGTCGCACCAGATGCTGCAGATGCGGGATCTGTCGAAACCGCAACAGGGTTTGAAGCTGAACTGGACGGTGGCGAACGCGGGCACCAATCGCAACGTCATCCCGGCAGACGCCGTGGCCTACGCCGACGTTCGTGTTTGGAGTGTGGCGGACTACGACGGCATTGAGGCAGAGGTTCGCGAGCGCGCGAAGAAGCAGTTACTGCCCGAGGCAAAGGTCGAGGTGGATTTCGTGCGCCGTCGTCCGCCGCTGGAGCCGACCGATGCCGCAAAGGCGCTGGCGCAGAAGGCCGCGGCGATCTACCGGAGCGAGGTCGGCCGCGAATTGCAGGTCAGCAGCATCGCCGAGGGCGGCGGCACCGATGCCGCGTTCGCCTCGCTCAAGGCGAAGGGCCCGGTGATCGAGCGCTTTGGATTCGCCGGCTTTGGCGCGCATTCAAACGATGCCGAATACATCGCCATTTCGTCGATTGAGCCGCGCCTCTATCTGCTGGCGCGAATGGTGATGGAGGCGTCGGCGCGCTGAACCAGTCTGCGCGATACGTCGCGCGTTGGGTTGGGGTGAGCCCGGCGCCGATCAGTTCTTGTCGAATTTGTCGCCGCGGCCGCCGAGGCCACCGCGCTTGACGTTGCGGCCTTTGCTCGACAGATCGCGGTCATTGGTCCCGGTTTCGCCGCGCAGGCTGCCCGCGATCGCTGCCCACAAACAGCCGATGCCGACCAGCACGAACAGTGACATGATCGCCACACCCCCCCATTCGTGAGGGTTGTCGCTGGTGATGAGCAGCAACATCGGAAAGACAAAGCCGCACCACGCCGCCGCAAACAGCCACACGCCTGCAGCGTTTGCCAGACGCGTGTACCACCCGGGGTTAAACAGGGCGCCCACCATTCCCGCCAGCCCCGCCAGCGCAAATAGGGGGAAGCCCAGCGCCATCGGCAATCGGGGCCAGAGCGACGCAAGCGGCAGGTCGCGCGAGAGCAGGGCAATTTCCGGCCGCCGCGGGCTCACCCAGACCGTGATCGGTTGATTGCCCGCACGCGCCGCGTCGAGCGCCTTGAGTGCCTGCGCGTTATTCGCCGCCGACGGGTCGTCGTCGTCGAGCACGGTGGCCCGCTCAGCGAAGTAGCGCTTGCCGTTCACTTCGTATTGTGCGGCCGACCAGGCGGCGTGCGCTCCGGTGCCGTCTTTCGCCACGCGCTGCACCACCTGCGCCGGGGTAGCCACGTAGTCGCGGGCCTGCTGCCAGTTGCCCACGGCCGTGACGATGGGCAGCAACCCGAACAGCCAGCCGCACAGACCAAAGATCGCCGCGAGCAGGAACCACAACGGAAGCGCGATGAGGCGATGGCGTGCCGTGACGCCGGGAGCGGTCGTGCGTGATGACTTCATACGGTTCCTGATCCTTGCGAGCCGCGCGCTGTGCTGAGCAATGTGTGGGCGCTGCCATGATACGGACGCAACGCTGACCGTGTTAACGACTTTTTAGCGATAGCGACCAGTGGATGGCGCTTTAGGGCTGATTTCGCAGTAAGTCGACTTTGCAGTAAATCAAGATGTATCGCCCACAGGATAGCCGTTACCACGAAAAAGCTGATCACTCGTTGTGGCGCGCATGCGGTACGGGTGTGCGCAGATGCGCTCGACCGGGTTGCTGCTCGCGGGATAATTCGTCGTTTCGTTCACGCATCCGGAGATGCCATGTTCTACCGCCCAACCATGTCAAAAGCGGCCGCAGCCCTCATTGCCTCGTTGACCGCTGTGCTGCCCATCACCGCGGTCGCGCAGCAAAAAGTCACCTTCCAGACCAACTGGTTCGCTCAGGCCGAGCACGGCGGGCTCTATCAGGCCGTCGCCGAAGGCACCTACAAAAAATACGGCCTCGACGTCACCGTCAAGATGGGCGGCCCGCAGGTGAACGGCCTGCAATTGCTGGCAGCCGGTCAGGTCGACATCTTCATGGGCTTCGACATCCAGAACTACAAGGCCTGGGAGCAGGGCGTGCAGGCGGTGAGCGTCGGTACCTTCTTCCAGAAAGACCCGATCGTGGTCATCGCGCACAGCGACGTGAAGACCTTCGCCGATCTCAGGAGCCGGACGGTGCTCGTCTCGACCGACGGCCAGACCAACTGGTGGCCGTGGGCGAAGGCGAAGTTCGGCTTCAAGGACGAGCAAACGCGGCCGTACACCTTCAACGTGCAGCCATTCGTCGCCAACAAAAATATGGCGCAGCAGGGCTACCTGACGTCGGAAACGCTGGCCGTGCAAAAGGCCGGCGTGAAGGATGCCAAGGTCTTCCTGCTCGCCGATCTGGGTTACCCACCCTACACCGAGACCATCACGCTGCTCAAAAAGACCATCGACGGCAACCCGAAAATGGTCGAGTCGTTTGTGAAAGCGACGTTGGAAGGCTGGAAGAGCTATCTGAAAAATCCGGCGCCCGGTAACGCCCTGATCAAGAAAGACAACCCGGCGATGACCGACGAGCTGCTCGCTTATGGCCTGCGGAAGATGAAGGAAATGGGCATCGTCGATGGCGGCGATGCGGCGAAGCTCGGTATCGGCATCATCACCGAAGCACGCATGAAGCAGACCTGGGACATGATGGTCGCGAACAAATTGATCGACACCACGAAGGTCAAGTTCAACGACGCCTGGACGGACAAGTTCGTCAAGGACGTGAAGGTGATGCCGTAGCGACCGAGTCGTGTCCGTCGTCGAAATCCGCGCCGCCGAGAAGACCTACTCCAACGGGGTCCGCGCCCTGTTGCCGGTTGATCTGACCGTCGGCGCAGGCGAATTCGTGACGCTGCTCGGGCCGTCTGGGTGCGGCAAGAGCACGCTGCTCAATATGGTCGCCGGTCTGCTCGCTCCGTCGGCGGGCAGCGTGCGCGTGGCCGACGGGCAGCGCGTGTCGTTTGTGTTTCAGGAAGCCACCCTGATGCCCTGGGCGCGCGTGGCCGACAACGTGCGTCTTCCACTCGATCTGACGGGCGTGGGTGGCGAGGCTGCCTCGCAGCGGGTGAATGAGGCACTTCGCCTGGTTGGGCTGGAAAAGTTCGCGCAGGCCAGACCACGTGAGCTCTCGGGCGGCATGCAGATGCGCGCCTCGATTGCCCGCAGCCTCGTCACGGAGCCCTCGCTGCTGCTGATGGACGAGCCGTTCGGCGCGCTCGACGAAATTACCCGGAACCGGCTGGACGATGAGCTTTTGCGTCTGCGTCGCGAGCGCAACCTCACCGTGCTGTTTGTGACGCATTCGATCCACGAGGCGGTGTACCTCTCGGACCGGGTGATTGTGATGGCCGTGCGACCGGGCCGCGTGGTGGACGAGATCGCGGTCGTTCCCAGCGTGGCACGCAGCGACGCGTTTCGCGTGTCGACTGAATTCGCCGCGATCGCGAAGCGACTGCAGGATGCGCTGCTCGCGGCGTCCAGTCATGCCGATGAGGCCCTGGCATGAAGACCCTGCGCCGCGCACTGCCGGCGTTCGTCGTGGGCGCTGTGTTGCTTGCCACGTGGCAAGGGTGGGTCACGACGTTCGACATTCCACCGTTTCTCGTGCCCAGCCCCTTGCTCGTGCTCAAGACACTGGTGAACGACTGGCCGGTGTTGGGTGGCGCCCTGCTGGTGACGTTGAAGGTGACTTTTCTCAGCTTGCTTTGCGCCGTGGTGCTCGGCGTCGCGGTCGCGTTTGCGTTTGTGCAAAGCCGCTGGATTGAGTCGGCATTCTTTCCCTACGCGGTGTTACTGCAGGTGACGCCAATTGTGGCGATTGCACCGCTGATCATCATCTGGGTGCAGAGCCCCACGCTCTCGCTGGTGATCTGCGCCACCATTGTGGCCATCTTTCCCGTGATTGCCAACACGACGCTTGGGTTGCGCAGCGTGAACCCGGGGCTCGCGAACCTGTTTCGCATGCATCGCGCGTCGCGCTGGCAGACACTGATCCGCTTGCGCGTGCCCAGTGCGTTGCCGTACTTTTTTGGCGGATTGCGCATCGCCTCGGGCCTCGCCCTGATCGGCGCGGTGGTGGCGGAATTCGTCGCCGGCACCGGCGGCACCGGCACCGGGCTGGCCTATCAAATCCTGCAGGCCGGCTATCAACTCAACATTCCGCGCATGTTCGCTGCATTGGCGTTGATCGCGGCGACCGGTGTGCTGCTGTTCCTGCTGATGGGTGCACTGTCGCGCTGGGCGCTCGGCGGCTGGCACGAGAGCGTGCTGCGTCCGGGCGAAGGGTCAGGTTAGCGCTGCATGCCGTTGACTGCTCTTGCGCTGGTACTCGGCGCTGCACTGCTGCACGCAACGTGGAACCTTGCCGCGAAACGCGCTGCGCACGCCACTCACTTCATGTGGTTGTCCGCCACGATGGCCGCCGCGCTCTACCTGCCCGTGGTCGGCTGGATACTGCTCACGACGCCGGTGAACTTTGGCTGGCGCGAAGCGTTCGCCTGCATCGCCAGCGCTGTGGTGCACTTTGGCTACAACGTGGCGCGGCAGACGGCGTATCGCGTCGCCGACTTCTCGGTGGTGTACCCCATCGCGCGGGGCTCGGGGCCGCTGCTGTCGTTCACCGGCGCCATTCTGCTGCTGGGCGAAAAGCCATCGCTGCTCGCGTTTCTGGGGTTGGTGTTGATTGTGTTCGGCGTGCTGGCGATCTCCGGCGGCCGCGCATGGTTAACTGCGCATCGGGGCGGCGTCGACCTGCGTGGCGTGCTGTGGGGGCTGATCGCTGGGGCGTTCGTGGCGGGCTACACGGTGATCGACGGCTGGGCGGTGCGTTATCTGCTGATGTCGCCGTTCGTGGTGGACATCTGCGGCAATCTGTTCGCGTCCATCGTGCTCGCGCGCCGTGCGCTGCGCGAGCCCGCCGAGGTGCGTACGCAATGGCGGCAGTTCTGGCCGCAGGTGGTGACTGTGGCGACGCTGGGGCCGATTGGCTACATTGCCGTGCTGTTTGCCATGAAGCTGGCACCGGTCTCCCACGTGGCCCCAGCACGCGAGGTGTCGATGATGATCGGGGCATTCTTTGGCGCCAAACTGCTTCAGGAGGGCGACACGCTGCGCCGTGTGGCGTACGCGGCGCTGATCGCAGCGGGCGTGGTGTGTCTGGCCTGGACCTGATCGCGGGCTACGGCCCCTTGTCGCCGTCGACATCCACTTCATCGATGTTCAGAAAGCCGCGGCATGAGGCGGCGCCGCAATGGCACGGAATGCGGTCAATGTCCCCGCGCACCTTGTAGTCCAGCAGCAGTTCCTCGCCCGCGGCGATGTCGCGCACGCTGACGAAGAACACCCGTCCGTCGCGGATGTGTGTGACCAGGTTGGGCTCGCAACTGTGGTTGATGAACTCGGCGCCACTGCCGCCGATGGCGCCGTCGATCAGTTGCCCCGGCGTGATCCAGAACAGGTAGAGATGGGGTCGCACACGTCGTCGCGCGGCTTCGCGGTACGAAATACGTTCGCCGGTGTACTCGATCACCTCCGCGCCGCAGGGAATGGGCTCCTGCGCGAAGATGCCGAAGCGATGGATCGGCGATGCACGACTTTCGAGGGCGAACTGGGTGGCCTGCGGATTCACCCGCGCAACGGCTTGCGGGCCGCCGGGGAAGAGCACTTCGCGAACAAAGGGCGGTGCTTCGCTCGGGTCGTACGGCAAGTGGCTGAACGCTTCGGCGAGCCCAAGCGCATCGGCGTCGGCGGTCTGATCTACCATCCCGACTTGCCGCCGCCGCCTTTGCCGAAGCCGCCGCCCGAGCCACCCATTCCGCCCTTGCCGAACGGGTCACCGCCGCCCGTGCCGAATCCGGACGATTTGCCAAAGCCGCTTTTGCCGCCACCACCAAAATCACTCTTGCCGCCGCCAAAGCCACCAAAGTCGCTCTTTCCGCCGCCGCCAAAGCCCGTCTTCCCGAAGGGAGCTCCGCCACCGGGGCCGAAGCCGGACGACTTGCCGAATCCATCTTTGCCATAGGCGCCGTAGTCGTCGCCGCCACCGCCGAAGCCGGTTTTGCCCCCTGGGCCGAAGCCACCCTTGCCACCGCCACCCGGCGGGTGCACGCCCTTGCCGCCGCCCTTGGAGTTCCCAGCGCCGAGCGGCGGCAGGTTTCGGTTGGGGTACGGGTCATACGCGGAGAGCGCGCGAAAGGTGGGGCCGCCGGGGTCAATCCGCCCGTCCTGCGGGCAACCACTCGCGCGCTGGAAATTGCGGATCGCGGCGGTGGTCTTGGGGCCGCACAAGCCGTCGATGGCGAGCTCGGGCGTCGGGCCGCCGCGTGACGCCGGGACGCAATCGAGCAGGTACTGCACTACCGCCACGTCTGAGCCACGATTGGCTCCGCCAAATCCCACGCTGCCAGAAATCTGTTTGGACATACGAGTGGTCCTTTCAAAGTGAGGCTGTTGCCGAGACAGACGCAAAATCTGGCCGGTGAGCGCCGAGTCAGCCCGGCAATGCGCAGAGCGGGTAAACTACGCTTCATGAGCGCGTTGGTCAACCACCCCTTCCTCGCTGTGCCACCGGTCGCGCACCGCGTGGGTGCGTTCGTCCATCAGGGCGCCTTCAGCCGCTCCTCCCGCTCCCGCTAGGCGGGACATTCTTTTTCTCCCGTCTTCGCCTGCGCATGACTGCGCCGCTGCGCTGTCACGTCCAGAACCGACTTCCCCTTTTCGACACGAGAACGCACCATGTTTGACATCAATCTTCTGCGCACCGACCTCGCTGCAACGGCCGAGCGGATGAAAGCGCGCAACTACGTCATCGATACCGCTGCCTTTGAGGCGCTGGAAGGCGAGCGCAAAGCGCTGCAGATTCAGACGCAGGAGTTGCAGCAGCAACGCAACACGTTAAGCAAAGCGGTCGGCCAGGCCAAAGCGGCGAAGGACGAAACCAAGGCGCAGGCGTTGCTCGCCGAGGTGGCCGCGTTGCCCGACAAGGTCAAGGCCAACGAAGCCGCGCTGGCCGCGATTCAGGACAAGGTCAATGCGTTGCTGATGACCATCCCGAACCTGCCGCAAGCGACGGTGCCCGTCGGCAAGGACAGCGACGAGAACGTGGAACAGCGCCGCTGGGGCACGCCGCGTTCGTTCGACTTTGAGGTGAAGGATCATGTCGCACTCGGCGAAGCGCTGGTATCGAACGCCGGTGCGCAGCTCGACTTTGAAGCGGGCGTGAAACTCTCGGGCGCCCGCTTCACCGTGATGAAAGGCCAGCTCGCGCGGATGCATCGCGCGCTGGCCGCCTTCATGCTCGATACGCACGTCAACGAGCACGGCTTCACCGAGTGCTACGTGCCCTACATCGTGAACGCCGAGACGATGACCGGCACCGGCCAGCTGCCGAAGTTTGAGGAAGACCTGTTCAAGGTGCCGATGCCGTCGGAAGAAGGGGGCGAGGTCAAGAATCGCTACCTCATCCCGACGTCAGAGGTGTCGCTCACCAACTTTGTGCGCGGCGAGATGGTTGACGCCGCCAAGCTTCCGATGCGGCTGACCGCGCACACGCCCTGCTTCCGCTCGGAGGCCGGCAGCTATGGTCGCGACACGCGTGGCATGATTCGCCAGCACCAGTTCGACAAGGTGGAGATGGTCTACATCTGCAAGCCCGAAGAATCGAACGCGATGCTCGAAGAGATGACGGGCAACGCCGAAACGATTCTGCAGAAACTCGGTCTGCCGTATCGTGTGATGTTGCTGTGCACCGGCGACATGGGCTTTGGCGCCACCAAGACGTACGACCTCGAAGTCTGGCTGCCGGCGCAGAACACCTACCGCGAAATTTCGAGCTGCTCGAACTGCGAGGCCTTTCAGGCGCGGCGCATGGGCGCTCGTTTCAAGAACGCCGCGGGCAAGAACGAGCCGGTGCACACGCTGAACGGCTCTGGCCTTGCGGTCGGCCGCACGCTGGTGGCCATCCTCGAGAACTACCAGAACGCCGACGGCTCGATCACGGTGCCCGAGGTGCTACGGCCCTACCTGGGTGGGCTTGAGGTGATTCGCTAGCCGTAGCCTCGATGCAGCGTAGCGGAATCGAGGGCAACGGTGGTTTGATGAACACATGCCTCGATTCCGTTTCACTGCATCGAGGCTACGACACTACGCTTTTGCTCGCACCGCATCCATCACGAGCATCGCCAGCTCGTGCCCTTGCAGCACGCGAATGCCGTTGCGCGACGCGAATTCGCGGGCCGCGCTGCCCGGCGCGTTCAGCGCAACGTAAATGCCTTGTCCGGCGTCGTTCGCATTCATCGTGGACGCCAGCTCGCGCAGCCGCTCCACGCCGTGCGTTGCGGCCTTCCACCGGCGGCTGCTGACGAGGGCGGTGCGTCCGGCCTTGCTGATGGCGAGCTCCGCGCCGTTGGCCGTCAGGCGCGTCACGCTGTAGCCCTCGCGACGATAGGCCGCTTCGAGCGCGTCAACCAGCTCGCGTGCAGGCATCGCCGCCACCGCGTGCAACGTCGCGTCAAGGCGCGCCGCGCTTGGCTTGCCCCATTGCTTGACGAAGGCGATAACGCCGATCACGGCGAACGGCAACCCGGACACGGCACCCACGGCGGAATACGCTGCCGGAAACAGGTGGTAGCAGGCCAGGCCCACCGCCCCGGCGACCGCAAAACTCACCCACCACGGGGAGCGCAGCAGCACGGCAAACAGGGAACGGTCAGACATCTTGAACGACGGGAGTTGCACGAGGAGTTGTTTGGCGTTGGGCAGAGGTCGTGTTTGTAGCACGCGTCCCGCCGTGCTCGCCTGGATCGCTGCAACCGGGCTGCGACAATACGCAAATGGACACCGTGGACACCCTTGTGATTGGTGCTGGCGTCGTCGGCCTGGCCGCCGCGCGCGCGCTGGCGCTCGACGGCCGGGAGGTGATGCTGCTTGAGGCCGCAGACGGCATAGGCACGGGCACCAGTTCGCGCAACAGCGAAGTCATTCACGCCGGCATCTATTACCCGGCAGGGTCGCTGAAAGCGAAATGTTGCGTTGAAGGCAAAGCGCTGCTTTACCGCTATTGCGACGAGCGCGGCATTGCGCACCAGCGATGCGGCAAGCTGCTCGTTGCCACGGCGGACGACGAGGTGGCGCAAATCGATGGCATCATCGCCCGGGCCGCTGCCAACGGCGTGCATGATTTGGTGCAACTGAGCGCTGCTGAGGCGAAGGCGATGGAGCCCGCGCTGTCGTGCGTCGCCGCCGTGCATTCGCCGAGCACCGGCATCATCGACAGCCATGCGCTGATGCTGGCATTGCAGGGCGACCTGGAAAACGCGGGCGGGTTGGTCGCCTTCAACACACGCGTCACGGCGCTGTCGTACACGTGCGATGGGACCGTGGTGCGCACGCACGACGGCACTGAGCTGCTGGCCCGGCGCGTGGTGAACGCAGCAGGGAACGGTGCGCCGTCACTCGCCGCGAAGACGGCGGGACTGCGCGCGGCGCATGTGCCAACGCAATATTTCGCCAAGGGCAATTACTTCACGCTGGCGGGCCGTTCGCCATTCAGCCGCCTGATCTATCCCGTGCCGCAGCACGCCGGGCTCGGTGTGCACCTCACCATTGACCTCGGCGGACAGGCCAAATTCGGGCCCGACGTGGAGTGGGTGAGCTCGGCCGACGATCTGGTGGTCGATCCGCGGCGTGGCGACGCGTTCTACGCTGAGGTGCGCAAGTATTGGCCCGTGCTGCCTGATGGCGCGTTGCAAGCCGGGTATGCCGGCATTCGCCCGAAAATCTCGGGCCCGAACGAATCCGCCGCCGACTTTGTGATCATGGGGCCGGGCGTGCACGGCATTCGCGGGCTCGTGAATCTGTTCGGCATTGAATCGCCGGGCCTGACCAGCTGCCTCGCGATTGGGGCGCACGTCGCTGGCTTGTTGCGCTGATCGACCTGTCACGCGGGAGCGCGCTCCCACAGGTATCAACATTGCCGATCCCGCTCAACCGGTGGCGCACGTTACAGGCTGTTACATCCACCGCTGCGCCCGCGCCAATCCGCGCTACAGTTCGTTGCACACGATAGCAAGGTAGCGCAGGATGACGCAGGACGGCAATTTGATTCGCAACGAGCTCGAGCGGCTGCTTGCCAGTGATTTTCTGCGTCGCTCGCCGAGTCATCTGCGGCTGTTGCGCTATCTCGTCGAGCGGCGGCTGGCCAACGACGACGGTGCGCTGCGTGAAATGTCGATTGGCATCGAGGTGTTTCACCGCAACCCGTCGACGTATGACCCGAAGAACGACCCGATCGTGCGCGTCAATGTGAGTCGCCTGCGTGATCGACTGGTCAAGCACTACGCGATGTTCGAGGCGCCGCCGCAGGTGCGCATCGAATTGCCCAAGGGCCGTTATGTGCCCGAGTTCATTGAGCTCGGCGCTCGCCAGCTCGCCGCGCCGCGCTTTCTGGTGTTGCCCTTCGTCAGCGAGGCGCGGGACGACGCGCTGGCGACGCTACTGTTCGAGTCGACGATCGGCGAGCTGCAGGCCATGATGCAGGTGCTGGTGCTGGGCTCACGCTCGGCCCGCGCGGTGGCGGACGACGAGCCGCTGGATTCGGCACGGCGCGTGAACGCACAGGCCGTTCTGTCATCGCGGCTGGTGCGTCTGACCGACAGCAACGGCAAAGCCGCCGGGGCGTCGCCCGCACCCGATTCCCTGCATGTGCACACCATGCTGCTTTCCGCCCCGTACGGGCAGATGCTGGCCAGCCGGCGTTACTCGCGCGGTGCGGACGAATCGGACGCTACGTTTATCGAGCGTGTCAGTCGTGCGGTGCGCGACGACAGTTTGCACTCCCTCGCCGATCTGCTGCCGGGCGAATACGCACCGCTGCCGCAGCGCAAGGGATTCACAGGCGTTCCGCGCGATGCCGCCGATGCCTTCGTCGCGGCCCGCCGCGCCAGCGCTCTGGGCACCGCCGAGGGGCACCGCGACGCGCGCTGCCACCTCGAGCACGCCATTGCCCTCGCACCGGATTTCGCCATGGCCCATGCCTACCTCGCGGCGACGATGGGCAACCTCTCGATGTACGAGCAGGTGACGCCGGAGGAAGCCTGGCGAATCGGCAGTGCCGCGTCGCAACGGGCGCTGGCGATTGACCCGCTGGAACCGGGCGCGTATCTCAACCTCGCGGCGGACAAGATTTACTACGAGTACGACTTTGCCAGCGCTGGCGAGCTGCTGCGTCAGGCCAGAAAACTCGCGCCGCGACATCCGGGCGTGCACATGCTGATGGGCACGGCGGCGTCGTACTGCGGGCGACTGGACGACGCACTCGCGCATCTCGACGCCGCGCAGGAGGTGGATCCGCTGTTTCCGGCGACGCGCGCCAATCGCGGCGTCGCCTATTACTTCGCGCAACGCTACGACGACGCCAATCGCGTCTTCCTTGAGCTGCTGACCGAATATCCGCAGCGCACCTCCACGCGGCTGTCACTGGCCAATTCGCTGATCCTGTGCGGTGCCACGGAAGCCGCGCGCAACGAGCTCAACTCCGTGATCGAGCACGATCCGGATGACGCCAGCGCGCGGCTCTCGCTGGCGATGCTCACGGCACGCGAAGGCGACAAGCGCGGCGCGAGAAAGATCGTCAACGCCGTTCGCGCGCAAGGCGGCATCGAAAAGACCAATCCGTCGGCGCTGGGCGCAGCGTTTGCGCAACTGGGTGACCTCGATGAGGCCGTGCACTGGCTCACGCGCGCCGCTGACGCGCACGAGGGCGGTTTCGCGGAAGTGCAGGTGGACCCGATGCTGATTCCCCTGGCGGGCACCGCGGCGTTTCATCAGTTGCTCGCGCGCTATTCGCTCGTCTGGCAGCACGCTTGATCGCTGCTCACCGTTTCGTGGTTTGACACGGGGGCACGCTGATACAGCTTTTCCCAGCTAACGGCTGAGCTACGGTGCATAGAGGCCATTTTTTGTAAAAGTCGACAGCGCGTCAATCCATGACACAACGACCGCCCGCTGGCCGCTGCCGTCAGAAAGCTGTTCCGTTGGGCGGGTCTCGCCCGGCTGGTGTTGCCGGCGCCGCGGGCGTCGCGTCGTCTGATGTCTCTAGCCCGTGTACGACATGCCTTGCGACGTCCAGCGGCGGCCGCAGCGGGGCGGCCGAGGGCGCTGCGTGGACGCAGCAATCAATGAGCAGTTCTAAAATATTCAATCCGCCAATCCTCCTGATTGGCGACGAATGCTATGTATGAAATCCGGGTATGACTATCGAGAATTTCTGTCTAGTACATGAACCAAACTAATGCATTGTCGGCGGTGGCCGAGCCTCGATCGGCGCTGCCGCCGTTGTCCATGCTGCGCGCCTTCGAGGCCGTTGCGCGGCACCAGAGCGTCACGCAGGCAGCGGCCGAGCTGCACGTCACGCAAGGCGCCGTGAGTCATCAGGTCAAGGCGTTGGAGCAATGGCTGGACGCCAAACTCGTGCAACGCGACGGTCGCCGCATTGCCCTCACGCCGGCGGGCGCAGCGTATGCGCCGAGCCTGGGCACCGCCCTCGATCTGATGGCCGACGCCACGCGTCGCCTGCAGCGCCGCGCGCGCCGCGAGCGCATGACGGTGAGTACGTTTTCAACGCTCGCGACCTACTGGCTGGTGCCACGGCTGGGCGACTTCTGCGCCGCTTATCCCGACGTTGATGTCGACATTTCAACCGACTATCCGCGTGCCGACTTCGATCCGGCGTCCTACGACGTGTCGATCCGCTGCTACACGATGGACGAGTTGCAGACGCAACTGCGCCGACGGGACTGGCGCGGCGTCCAGGCCGGACGGTTCCTTGGCGAATCGCTTTCGCTGGTGTGCAGTCCACAGCTCGCCACGCCGGAGCGCCCGCTCGCCGTGCTGACGGATGTGGCCCGACACCCCATGCTGGAGAGTCGATCCATCCCGACGGCGTGGCCTGACTGGCTGCAGGCGGCGGGTTTGGCGGCTGAGCACCAGCCGCGCACGCACATCACCTTTGATCACACCCACCTCGCGCTGAATGCCGCGCTCGCGGGCGCAGGCATGGCACTGGCACCCACGCCCTTGCTCGGGCCGCTGTTGCAGGAGGGCTCGCTGGTGCAGCCGTTTCCGCAGATCGCCGTCGGGCCCAAGGACAACTACTGGGTCCGCGCCCCTCGCACGCTGGGCAACGCTGCGGTGTCGGCGTTCTGCGCGTGGCTGACGGCGCAGGGCCGTGACGAACCCGTCGCACCGGCCCGCTAACATGTGCTGATTGCGGAGTAACTTTCCGCCAGACAGGAGTGCACCATGCTGCGCATCACCGAACTCAAGCTGCCGCTTGACCACCTCGACGCGGCTGTGCCCGCCGCCATCATCGCGCGGCTCGGCATCAAGCCGGCTGAGTTGCTCAAATTCACGGTGTTCCGCCGCGGCTACGACTCGCGCAAGAAGGCGGATATTCAGCTCGTCTACACGCTGGATGTGGCGTTGCCGAAGGCGCTGGAAGCGGCGCTGCTGAAGCGCTTTCGCAAAGACGTGCACATCTCCGCAACGCCCGACACCGCGTATCAGTTCGTCGCGCCCCCCGGTTCGTTTGCGATCAAGACGCCACGGCCGATCGTCATTGGTTTCGGTCCGTGCGGCATTCTCGCGTCGCTCATCCTCGCGCAGATGGGGCTGAGGCCGATCATTCTGGAGCGCGGCAAAGTCGTGCGTGAGCGCACCAAAGACACCTGGGGCTTCTGGCGCCAGCGCGAACTGAATACCGAATCCAACGTGCAATTCGGTGAGGGGGGCGCCGGCACCTTCAGCGACGGCAAACTGTGGACGCAGGTGAAGGATCCAAAACACTATGGCCGCAAGGTGCTTGAAGAATTCGTCAAGGCGGGCGCGCCGGAGGAAATTCTTTACGTCAGCAAGCCGCACATCGGCACCTTCCGGCTCGTCAAGATGGTGGAGCACACCCGCGCGACGATTGAATCGCTGGGCGGCGAATTCCGCTTTCAAAGCCGCGTGGTCGATGTGGTGCTCGATGCAAACACGCACACGGACGGCGATGAACATCGATCAAAGCGCATTCGCGGTGTGGTGCTCGACAACGGCGAAACGCTGGTAGCCGATCAGGTCATCCTCGCCATTGGGCATAGCGCGCGCGACACTTTCAAGATGCTGCATGAGCGCGGCGTCTACATTGAGCCGAAGCCGTTTTCGATCGGCTTTCGCATCGAGCACCCGCAGGGCTTGATCGACCGCGCGCGCTTTGGCCCCAACGCGGGCAACGCGATTCTCGGCGCGGCGGACTACAAGCTAGTGCATCACGCAACGAATGGGCGTTCGGTGTACAGCTTCTGCATGTGTCCCGGTGGCACGGTGGTGGCGGCGACCTCGGAGGAAGGGCGCGTGGTCACCAACGGCATGAGTCAGTATTCGCGCAACGAGCGCAACGCCAACGCCGGCATCGTCGTTGGCATCGAGCCCGCCGACTACCCCGCTGACATGCAAAACCCGCTCGGTGGTATCGACTTTCAGCGGCACTGGGAAAGCCGCGCCTATGTGCTGGGCGGCAGCAACTACAACGCGCCGGGGCAACTGGTTGGCGACTTCGTGGCCGGTCGTGCCTCCACGGCGTTCGGCGCGGTGGAGCCCAGTTTCAAGCCGGGCGTTCACCTCACTGATCTTGCGACCGCGTTGCCCGATTACGCCGTGGTGGCGATGCGCGAGGCGCTGCCGGCATTCGATAAAACGATCCCGGGCTTTTTCATGCACGATGCCGTGCTCACGGCGGTGGAGACACGTACCAGTTCCCCCATTCGCATCAAGCGGCGTGACGACGATCTGCAAAGCCTGAATGTCGCTGGCCTCTACCCGGCGGGCGAAGGCGCTGGCTACGCCGGCGGCATCATGTCGGCGGGCATCGACGGCATTCGGGTGGCGGAGGCCGTCGCGCGAACGCTCAGCTCGCGGTCGTTGTAGCGTTTTGGCTCGCGATGACTTCCGCCCGCACCTGTTCGGTGAGCTCGGCTTTCAACTCGGCAAACACCGGGGTGGTCTTCAGCGAGTAGTGCCGCGGATGCGGGATCGGCACGGCGCGATCGAGCTTGATCCGGCCCGGCCGGGCGCTCATCACCATCACGCGGCTGCCCATGAAGACGGCTTCGTCAATGTCGTGGGTGACGAAGAGTACGGTCTTCTTCTCCGATTCCCAGATGCCGAGCAGCAGCTCCTGCATCAACTCGCGCGTCTGGTGGTCGAGCGCGCCGAACGGCTCGTCCATCAGCAGTATGCGCGGGTTGTTGGCCAGCGCGCGGGCGAGGGCCGTGCGCTGTTGCATCCCGCCTGACAGTTGCTTCGGATAGTGACTTTCGAAACCGCGCAGGCCGACCTTGTGCAGAAAGGCGTCAGCGATTTCCAGCTGTTGCTGGCGTGGCAGGCCGCGCTCGCGCAGGCCGAAGCAGACGTTGTCGCGCACCGTGAGCCAGGGGAACAGCGTGTAGCTTTGAAACACCATGCCACGGTCGGCGCCGGGGCCGTCAATGCGTTTGCCGTCGAGCAGCACCTCGCCGCTCGATTGTTTATCGAGCCCCGCGACGATGCGCAGGAGCGTGCTCTTGCCGCAACCTGACGGGCCAAGAATGGTGATGAAGTCGTTCTCGGCGACGTCAAGATCGGTGGCCTGCAGCGCCACCGTGGGCGCACGCCCGGCGACTTCGAAGGTGCGGGAAATACCGCGCACAGAAAGAATGTTCGCCACGTTACTTCCCCAACGCCGCCCAGGGGAAGAGCTGGCGGTTCACCCGCTTGAACAGCAGATCGCTCACCAGCCCGATCAATCCAATCACGATGATTCCGAAGATGATCTGGTCAGTCGCCAGCAACGCCTGGCTGTCGGTAATCATGTGGCCGATGCCGCTGGATGCGCCGATCAGCTCGGCCACGATGACATAGGTCCAGGCCCAGCCGAGGACCATGCGCAGGATTTCCGCGATCTCTGGCGCCGCGCCGGGAATCAGCACGCGCTTGACCAGGCTCGAATCGCTCGCGCCCAGCGTGTACGCGGCCTCCACTAAGTCGCGTCGGGTATTGCCAACCGCGACCGCGATCATCAGCACCAGTTGAAAGAAAGAGCCGATAAAGATCACCGACAGCTTTTGCGCCTCGCCAATACCGGCCCACAAGATCAGCAGCGGAATGAATGCCGACGCTGGCAAGTAACGCGCGAACGAGACGAACGGCTCGAAGAAGGCTTCGATGGGTTTGTAGGCGCCCATCAGCACGCCCAGCGGCAATGCAATCAGCGCTGCGATGATGAAGCCACCCAACACGCGCCATACGGTCATGCCGATGTCCTTGAGGAAACCCATCTCGGCAATCAGCGTATAGCCGCTCTTCACCATCGTGATCGGGTCAGCCAGAAACGTCTTCGGCACAAAACCGCCCAGCGTGGCAATCGCCCACACCGCGACAAACAACACAAAAAACGCGATGCCCAGTGTCACGCGGGTGGCGGGGGCGACGGGGGTGAGTGGTTTCATGCGTTCCGGGAGTCACGCCCGCCGTAGCGGGCGTGATGCATTGAAGTGAACGAAACTACTTGATGAAACGTGTATCAGCGAGCTTCGACAAATCCGGGATCGCCTTGATGATGCCCACTTCCAGCAGCAAGTCAGCAGCTTCCTTGGTGAACTGGGCGTGCTCGCCGGCGAAGAATTTCTGGTTCGCGGCCTTGTCCTGCCAGCGCAAGAACGACTGGCTCTTCTCGAACGCTTCGCCGGTCTGCTTGACGTCGGCGCCCATGATTTCAAAGCTCTTCTTCGGATCGGCCTTGATCATGGCAAGCGCGTCGAAGTAACCATTGGCCAGTGCCTGCGCGGCTTTCGGATTGTCGCTGAGGAATTTCGGCGTGCAGCCGAAGGTATCCATCACCATCGGGTAGTCGAGCGTGGTGGCGATGATCTTGCCCTTGTCCGGCGCGTTGCGCACGCCGGAGAGATACGGCTCATAGGTCATTGCCGCGTCGATATCGGCATTGCCGGCGAGGATGGCGTTGGCAGCGGCCTGCGGCTCGAGATTGACGATCTTCACATCCTTCACCGAGAGGCCGTTTTTCTTCAGCATCCACGCCAGCGCGAAGTAGGGCGACGTACCCGGCGCGCTGGCGGCGACGGTCTTGCCTTTCAGGTCAGCGATCTTCGCGATGCCGGGCTTGACCACCATGCCGTCGGCGCCGTAGCTCTTGTCGAGCTGGAAGATCTGCGTGGTGGCTACACCCGCGGCATTCCAGCCCACCCACGTCTCAACGGTTGTTGCCGCGCATTGCACGTCGCCGGAGGCGATGGCGAGATGGCGATCTTTCTGCGGAATCTTCTTGATAGTGACGTCGAGGCCCTGCTTCTTGAACAGGCCGGTCTCTTTTGCCAGTGTCAGTGGCGCGAATCCGGTCCAGCCCGAGATGCCGATGGCGACCTTGGTTTCCTGTGCCAGCACCGGTGCGGTGCAGAGAGCGGCGATGCCGAGGGCGATGAGCGTCTTTTTCACGAGGTTCCTTTCGAAGCGATAAGTTGGGTTAGACGGGAATCCACAGCGCCGGCAGCGCGACGCTTTCGTCGGCCGCGGGCAGCGCGCGAAACACGGCAGACAGCGCGCCGTTGCGTACCAAGAGTGTCGCACGTTCGATCTCGGGCGCCAGGTAGCGGTCCCGTTCAATCGAAGCGCATTGGGTGCGTAGCAATGCGTGCGCCTGTTCCAGTGCTGCCGACGATTTGAGCGGGCGCAGGAACTCGATACCCTGCGCCGCGGCCAGCAACTCAATGCCCAGGATGTGTGCCGTGTTGGCGATCATCGGCTGCAGACGGCGTGCAGCGAAGGTCGCCATCGACACATGATCTTCCTGATTGGCCGATGTCGGCAGGCTGTCCACGCTCGCCGGATGCGCCATCGACTTGTTCTCGCTGGCGAGTGACGCCGCCGTGACGTGCGCAATCATGAAGCCGGAGTTCAGCCCGGCATCCGCCGTCAGGAACGGCGGCAGGCGCGACACGCCGGTGTCGATCAGCATCGCAATGCGGCGCTCGGCGATGGCGCCGACCTCGGCAATGGCGACGGCCATCGCGTCGCAGGCAAGGGCGACCGGCTCGGCGTGGAAGTTGCCGCCGGAGATCATCTGCTGCGTATCGCCGAACACCAGCGGGTTGTCGGTCACTGCGTTGGCTTCACGCAGCAGCACCAGTGCGGCGTGACGCAGCTGATCCAGACAGGCGCCGATCACCTGCGGCTGGCAACGCAGGCAATACGGGTCCTGCACGCGGTCGTCGTTCTCCTCGTGCGAATGGCGAATCTCGCTCCCGGACAGCAGCGCACGGTAGTAGCGTGCTACATCGATCTGCCCCGGCTGGCCGCGCACCGCATGGATGCGTGGATCGAACGGACCGTCGCTACCACGCGCGGCGTCGACCGTCAGCGCGCCGATCACCAGCGCCGATTCCAGCACCGGTTCGAAGGTGAGGAAGGCGTGCAACGCCAGCGCCGTTGAAGTTTGCGTGCCGTTGATGAGCGCCAGCCCTTCCTTGGCAGCAAGCCGCAGCGGCGCGATGCCCGCGTTCGCCAGTGCCTTTGCTGCGGGCACGCGCTTGCCGTCCTGCAGCATCTCGCCTTCGCCGAGTAGCGCCAGCGTCATGTGTGACAGCGGTGCCAGGTCACCCGAGGCGCCGACCGACCCCTGACTCGGCACGCACGGGATGAGCCCAGCGTTGTAAACGGCCAGCAGCGTGTCGACCACCACCTCGCGCACACCCGAGTAACCACGGGCGAGACTCGCCGCCTTGAGCGCCAGCATCAACCGCACCACGGCGGGCGCGAGCGGTTCGCCGACACCGACCGAATGCGAGCGGATCAGGTTGAGTTGCAGGGTGTCGAGATCGGCCGCATTGATGCGCTGGTTCGCCAGCTTGCCGAAACCCGTGTTGACGCCGTACACCGGTGCGTCACCAGCCGCTGCAGCAGCCACTACGGCATGGCTCTGGCGAATGGCGGCGCGCGCGGATTCCGGCAACGTCAGGGTGACGTCGCCGCCATGCAACGTTTGCAGATCGTCCAGCGCGAGACCGCCGACGTTGAGT
Source organism: Burkholderiales bacterium (assembly GCA_016790165.1). Classification (GTDB taxonomy): domain Bacteria; phylum Pseudomonadota; class Gammaproteobacteria; order Burkholderiales; family Casimicrobiaceae; genus Casimicrobium. The sequence goes on along the minus strand of JAEUPL010000007.1, from coordinate 15,115 downwards.
TCAAAGTTTCGCTTCACGTATCGAATCCTGCGGTGACGGTTCAGGCCGTCAGCATCGGCAGTTTGAGTTCCCATTCGCGCGCACACTGCTTCGCGATCTCGTAGCCCGCGTCGGCGTGGCGCATGACGCCCGTGGCCGGGTCGTTCCACAACACACGCTCGATGCGCTTCGCCGCAGCGTCGGTGCCGTCACAGACGATCACCACGCCCGAGTGCTGCGAGTACCCCATGCCGACGCCGCCGCCGTGATGCAGTGACACCCACGTGGCGCCGCCAGCGGTGTTGAGCAGCGCGTTGAGCAGTGGCCAGTCGGATACGGCATCCGAACCGTCCATCATCGCTTCGGTCTCGCGGTTGGGTGAGGCGACCGAGCCCGAGTCCAGATGGTCGCGACCGATCACGATGGGTGCCTTCAGCTCGCCGCGCTTGACCATCTCGTTGAACGCCAGCCCGGCGCGTTGACGCTCACCGAGACCGATCCAGCAGATGCGCGCTGGCAGCCCCTGGAAGGCGATGCGCTCACCAGCCATGTCCAGCCAGCGATGCAGGTGCTTGTCCTCGGGGAACAGCTCCTTCATCTTGGCGTCGGTCTTGGCGATGTCCTCCGGGTCACCGGAGAGCGCCACCCAGCGGAACGGGCCCTTGCCACGGCAGAACAGCGGGCGGATATAAGCCGGCACAAAACCGGGGAAGTCAAACGCGTTCTTTACGCCACGGTCGTACGCGACCTGACGAATGTTGTTACCGTAGTCGACCGTCGGGACACCCATCGCGGCAAAGTCGAGCATCGCTTGCACGTGCACCGCGCAGGACTGCGCGGCCGCGTCGCGCAGCGCGGCGTGACGGGCGCTGTCAACCCGAGCTTCCTGCCATTGCGCCAGTGTCCAGCCCATCGGCAGATAGCCGTTGACGAGATCATGCGCCGAGGTTTGATCGGTCACGATGTCCGGCTTGATGCCGCCCGCTTTGGCGCGGCGAACCAGTTCCGGCAGGATGTCTGCGGCGTTGCCCAGCAGACCAATCGACACCGCGCGCTTTTCGGCGGTGTATTTCGCAATGCGTGCCAGCGCGTCGTCGAGATCGGTGGCCTGCTCGTCGAGATAGCGGGTTTTCAGGCGGAACTCGATGCGCGATTGCTGGCATTCGATGTTGAGCGAACAGGCACTGGCGAAGTTGGCGGCGAGCGGCTGGGCGCCACCCATGCCGCCGAGGCCAGCCGTCAGAATCCACTTGCCGGCGAGGCTGCCACCGAAGTGCTGGCGACCCGCTTCGACGAAGGTTTCGTAGGTGCCCTGAACGATGCCCTGACTGCCGATGTAGATCCACGAGCCGGCCGTCATCTGGCCGTACATCATCAGGCCCTTCTGGTCGAGCTCGTTGAAGTGCTCCCAGGTAGCCCACTTTGGCACCAGGTTCGAGTTGGCGAGTAGCACGCGCGGCGCGTCGGGGTGCGTCTTGAAAACGCCCACCGGCTTGCCGGACTGGATCAGCAGCGATTCGTCTTCATTGAGCTCGCGCAGCGATTTCAGGATCGCCTCAAAGCAATCCCAATTGCGCGCGGCCTTGCCAATGCCGCCGTAGACCACCAGTGCATCCGGGTTCTCGGCCACCTCGGGGTCAAGATTGTTCTGCGCCATGCGATAGGCCGCTTCAATCAGCCAGTTTTTGCAGGTGAGCGTGCTGCCGCGCGGCGCTCGAACAGCGCGTGGCAGGGCGTGGGCGGGGGGATGATTGGGATGCGTCATACGGGTCTCCCGTGCGGCGCCCCGAACCGGTGGCTCGGGGCACAGTGGATGAAAAGTCGGCGAACTATACTTGTATAGACAAGCTTATGCAAGCATGTCACCGCACGCGCAAACCTGCGTTAGCATTGCGGCATGAAGGCCAGGCAGCGCTCCACCCGCCCAGCACGCACGCCAATGTCGGATCGCATGCCAGCGCTCCGCGCGAGCCATGGGCTGGCACCGTTTGAGCAGGTCAAGCAGTACCTGAAGGCGCAGCTCGCCGCCGGCGAATGGACGCCGGGAACGCTGATGCCATCGGAGGCGGCGCTGGTGACGCAGTTCGGCGTCAGCCGCATGACGGTCAATCGCGCGCTGCGTGAATTGCAGCTCGAGGGGCTGGTGGACCGCGTGCAGGGGGTGGGCACCTTTGCAGCACAACTGCATCGGGTGTCTTCGTCACTGGTCATACGCGATATTCATGAAGAGATCGTCGCCCGCGGACACATCCATCACGCCACGGTGCACCTCGCCCGCGAGGAGCAGGCGAGTGCACACGCTGCGCAGCGGCTGGGCGTGGCGCTCGGTACGCGCGTGTTTCACACCCTGATCGTGCACTACGAAAATGGTGTGGCGCTGCAGTGCGAAGACCGCTACGTCAACCCTGAATGCGCGCCGGACTATCTTGGCGTGGACTTCACGAAAATCACGCCAACGCATTACCTGCTCGACGTCGCGCCACTGCGCGAGGCGCACTTCTCCGTGCAGGCCGGACTGCCGAGCGCGCGGGAGGCCAAGCTGCTGGGGCTCAAGACCACGGACCCTTGCCTGATTGTTGCGCGGCGCACCAGTAACGGTAGCGTGCCGATCACACAGGCACGTCTGGTGCATCCGGCCGGCCATTACCAGATCGAAGGCGTGTTCCAGCCATGAGTTGGCATGTCGTTCGCGTTGAGGAAGCAGCGCCGCGGCCGTGGCGCAATGGCGGCGGCGTCACACGCGAGCTGCTCGCCTGGCCGACGGCGGATGATTGGGCTGTTCGCCTGTCGGTGGCCGACATTGCACAAGACGGACCGTTCTCCGCCTTTGACGGCGTCGATCGCTGGTTCGGCGTACTGTCCGGGGCTGGCGTCTGGCTGGGCGCTCCGGCGATTGCGGTGCGCGCTGACGGCGACCCGATCCGCTTCGCCGGTGAGTCCGCACCGGCCTGCCGGCTGATCGATGGTGCGACGCGCGACCTGAACCTGATGCTCCGTCGCGGACGTGCGACGGGCGGGCTACAACGCTTGCGGGCAAGTACGCTGCCACCCTTTTTGCTCGCGAAGCCAATCGGCTCGGGCACGACGAGGATCGAAGGCCTGTTTACGGTGAGTGGTGGAGAACTGCGGTCAATCGGTGGATTGTTGTGCTTGCCCCCCATGTCGCTTGCCTGGCGTATGGCCCCAGCGGAGCGAGCGGAGACAACGTTTGCTCCGGTCGACGTCAGCGACGCAACCTTAGTCTGGCATTGCGGCGTGACGAGCGCTGCAGGGAATACGCAATGAGCACGCTCACGCTGTGGCGCAACGCCAACATTGCAACCTTTACCGGCGACGCTCCCTACGGCTGGATTGCTGACGCCTGCCTCGTCACCGACGGCGCGCAGATTCGCTGGGTGGGTGCGTCGAGCGATCGACCCCGCGAGTTCGCCGCCGCGACTGAATGTGATCTTCAGGGCGCCTGCGTCACGCCGGGCCTGATCGACTGCCACACGCATCTTGTGTACGCGGGCAACCGGGCGCGCGAGTTTGAGCTGCGGCTCACCGGCGCAACCTACGAAGAGATTGCGCGCGCGGGCGGTGGCATCCGCTCAACGGTGGCCGCCACACGTGCTGCGGATGAGGATGCACTGCTCGCGCTGGCGGTTGGGCGTGCGCGTGCGCTCATGCGCGAAGGCGTCACCAGTGTCGAGATCAAGTCTGGCTACGGCCTCAGCGAAGCGGATGAGGCTCGCAGCCTGCGCGTCGCACGCCGCGTGGCGCAGCAACTGCCGCTCACCGTGCGCACCACGTTTCTTGGTGCGCACGCGGTGCCGCCCGAATTCGATGGCCGTGCGGACGATTACATCGCGGCGGTGTGTGACTGGTTGCCGCGGTTGCATGCCGACGGGCTGGTTGACGCAGTCGACGTGTTTTGTGAGCGCATCGGCTTCACCGTTGCGCAGACCCGGCGCGTCTTTGAGCGGGCGCGGTCGCTGGGCTTGCCAGTGAAACTGCATGCCGAGCAATTGAGCGACCAGCACGGCGCGGCACTCGCCGCCGCGTTTGGCGCACTCAGTTGCGACCATCTCGAATACATCGGGGAGGATGGCATCGCCGCGATGGCCGCAGCGGGCACCGTGGCGGTATTGCTGCCGGGGGCGTACTATTTTTTGCGCGAGACGCAATTGCCGCCCGTTGAAGCGCTGCGAAAAGCAGGCGTGCCAATCGCACTGGCGACGGACCACAACCCCGGATCGTCGCCCACGTTGTCGCCGCTGTTGATGATGAATATGGCGTGCACGCTGTTCCGCATGACGCCGGAGGAGGCGTGGCGCGGCTTCACGGTGAACGCGGCGCGGGCGCTTGGCCTCGGCACAGAGTTCGGCGTGCTGCGGGCCGGCGCGCGTGCCGATTTCGCTGTGTGGGATGCCGAGCATCCACGCGATCTGGTGTATCGCTTTGGCCACCAGCCTTTGCTGCAACTGGTGGCGGGAGGTCAACGTGTCGCCATCGACTGAGGACGTGGTTTCAATTCGTCGCGGCAGCTCGCCGCTGGTGCTGAGCCTGCCGCACGTCGGCACCGAAATCCCGGCCGAACTGCGTCCAGCCTACGCGCCACGTGCCCTGACGGTGGAGGACACCGACTGGCATCTGGAGCGCCTCTACGGGTTTGCCGACGCGCTGGACGCCACAGTGCTGGTGCCGCGCTACTCGCGGTACGTCATTGACCTCAATCGCCCGCCTGACGATACACCGATGTACCCGGGTGCGTCCAACACTGAGTTGTGCCCGACGCGCTTTTTCAATGGCGAGTCGTTGTACTTGCCGGGCAGGGCGCCCGATGCGACGGAGGCGGCGAGGCGACGCGATGCGTACTGGCGGCCCTACCACGACACGCTGTGGGCGGCGTTGGCGGAGGCAAAAGCGCGGCATGGCTATGCGCTACTCTGGGACGGCCACAGCATCCGCTCTGAAATTCCCTGGCTGTTTGACGGCAAACTGCCGGATCTGAATCTCGGCACTGCAAGCGGTGCAAGCTGCGCGCCCACGTTGCGCGAACAGCTCGCTGCCTGCCTGCAAACGTCCGCGTATTCGCATGCGGTCGACGGCCGCTTCAAGGGCGGCTACATCACGCGGCACTACGGTCGGCCTGACGATAGCGTGCATGCCGTGCAGATGGAAATGTGTCAGCTGCTCTACATGCAGGAAGTGCCACCGTTTGCCTACGACGAGACGCGCGCCGCGACCGTGCTCCCGCTGCTGCGCGACATGCTGCACCTCATGCTCGACTGGAGGCCGCAATGACAGCACCGCGTGCAACCGGTGCACACACGGCGCATGAGCGCTGCCAAGCGCTGTGGGCGCCGCAGGCGTGGACAGGTGCTGGCGCTGCGCAGGGCTGGGCGCGCGATGTTCTTCTCGAAATCGACGGCGCCGGGCGCTGGGCGAGCGTGCACACGGGCGTGCCCGCGGCGCAGGCCGCAGCGCGGGGCGCGATGGTGCTCGCCGGGCCAGTAATGCCGGGCGTGATCAACGCGCACAGTCATGCCTTTCAGCGCGCCTTCGCCGGGCTCGCCGAGCGCCGTGAGAATGAGCATGACGACTTCTGGAGCTGGCGCGACCGTATGTACCGTGTTGCGCTTTCGGTGTCGCCTGACGCGCTGCGTGCCATCGCGACGCGGCTCTACACTGAGCTGCTGCGCGGTGGCTACACCCATGTGTGCGAGTTTCACTACCTGCATCACAGTCTGGACGGTGCGGAGTACGACGACCCGCTGTTGATGGCGTGGACGCTGGCCGATGCCGCTGCGGACGCGGGCATTCGCCTGACTTTGCTGCCGGTGCTCTACGAGCGCGCCGGTTTCGCGCTGCCGCGCCTGCGCGACGACCAGCGCCGCTTCGCGACCGACGCCCGCTGGGTGCTCAACGCACAGCGTCGCCTTGCCGATGCCTTTAGCGGGGAGGGCGCTCCGCTCAACGCCGGTGTGGCGATCCACTCGTTACGCGCGGCCACGCCGGAGGGCATTGCCGAGCTGGCGCAGAGCGCCGACGGCCCGATTCACATCCACGTCGCCGAGCAGACCGCCGAAGTCGAAGATTGCCTGAAGCACACCGGGCTTCGTCCGGTCGAGTGGCTACTCCGGCAGCACGCGCTCGACCCGCGTTGGCAGCTGGTGCACGCCACCCACGTCACCCGAGAAGAGATCGACGGCGTGGCCGCGAGTGGCGCCTGTGCCGTGATCTGCCCGACGACAGAGGCCAATCTCGGTGATGGCCTGACCGACGTGGCGGCGTGGCTCGATGCGGGCACCGCGCTGGCGATGGGCTCCGACAGCCACGTCACCCGCGACTGGCGGGAGGAGCTGCGCCTGCTCGAATACGGGCAGCGCCTGCAGCGACGGGCGCGCAATATCGCCGCTTCACCCGCCGCGCAACAACCCGCGACCGCGGAACGACTGTTCTCGCGCATGGTGACCGGCAGCGCCGCCGCCGCCGGGCAGCACGCGTGGGGGCTGGTACCCGGCGCGCGTGCCGACGCGGTGCTGGTGCGCTATGACGACGATGCGCTGCTCGGTGTGCCGCCCACGCGGCTGCTCGATGCGATGGTGTTCAGCAGTCCATCGCGCCGCTTTGCCGATGTGCTCGTCGCGGGGCGGTGGGCGCTGCGCGCGGGCAGCCATCCGCGCGACGACGCCATCGCGGGGGCGTTTCGCCGCGCGATGCACGAATTGTGGCCAGAATCCTGAGCAACAGCTTTTTGCATGTATCGACCGGCGGGTGGTGCATCTAGGCCATTTTGGCTGTAAGTCGAGAATTGCAAAAAGCTCGCTGCAGGCCCCAGCTGGCAGTCGGCGACGCGGCAAAGCTGTAGCCGCACCCCCAACCTGCCTGCCGACCAGACACCCCGCGCGCGTGACGCCCGCGAGGCGCTATGCTCCCGCGCGAATGCCTTGAGCGCAGCACCGCGCGGCGAGCGCAACTTCGTTGATTCCTTCGTCCCCTCTGTGCCCACACCTGCCAAATCAGCCGCCACGTCACACGCCATACCGGCGACTCGATCCGCCGGGCGAGCCGCCGCGGGGGGCGCGTCGCCGCTTGAGCTGCGGCCCGGCCAGTCGGTGGAGCTGCTCAAGGCGCTGCACATCCTGACGGTCGATGGCCGCATGAATCAGGACTCGCGGCGCAAACTCAAGCAGGTCTACCACCTCACGCAATTCATCGAACCGTTGATTCAGCAGACGGTGGCCGAGCGTGGCCGCGTCAACCTCGTGGATCACGGCGCCGGAAAGTCTTATCTCGGCTTCATCCTGCATGATCTGGTGCTCAAGGCGTTGCCGCAGCCACACCACATGTACGGCATCGAGACGCGCGCGGCGCTCGTCGACAGTTCGCGCGCGCTCGCCGCGCGCAGCGGCTTCAGCGATCTGAGCTTTCTCAATCTGAGTGTGGCCGATGCGGCGAACGCGCCTGAGCTCGATGTACCCATTGACATCGTGACCGCGCTGCACGCCTGCGACACCGCCACCGACGATGCGATCACCTTCGCGCTGGCGAAGAAGGCCAAGTTCATCGTGCTGGTGCCCTGTTGCCAGGCCGAGGTGGCGGCGTTTCTGCGCAACGACAAGGATCAATCACGCAGCAAGTCCAGCGTCGCCGAGTTGTGGCGGCATCCGATCCAGGCGCGCGAGTTCGGCGCGCAGATCACCAACGTGCTGCGCGGGCTGCGCCTGGAGGCGGCGGGCTATCAGGTCAGGGTGACGGAACTGGTGGGCTGGGAGCACTCGATGAAGAACGAGCTGATCATCGCGCAATTCAAAAATCGTCCGCGCGTTGCGGCCCAAACGCGACTCGATGCGGTGCTCGAAACCTTCGGGCTGGATTCGATGCGGAAGCGCTTCGCCCAGGAGCCTGTCGGCCTTTAGTTCGTTGGCCGCGCTGCAGCAGAGGGCAGCGGCGGCAAACCGTGCCGCGCCCGCGCCCGTTCGCAGGCATCGTCACCCTCGCGGAACTCGCGGCACGGCCCCGGCCGCCATTCGTAGATATTGCAATGCGCGCGTTCTCCGATGCGCCCGCTCAGTGCAGCGCAGCGCGGCGATGCGTAGTCGGTGCCGCGCAGTCGCGCCGTGTAGTCGTTGATCACATCGGCCAGCCCGTCAGGCACGGCGCCACCGTTCTCCTGCAACTCGGTCACGGAGAAATCAACACGGAAACTGGCGCAGCAGGCGCCGCAGGTTTGGCAGTGCGACATGATCTGGGTGCGGTACGTTACGTCCGGTGCTCGTAAATATTCTCCTAGCTCGCCGCGAACACCCAGTGCGCGAGCCGGAATTGCTCGCGCAGCCCGACTGCAGTGGCGAGCGCGATCGATGGGGCATTGCCGGCATCCACCACGTAGCGCACGGTGAGCCCGCGTTGCCGCAAGTCCGCCAGCGCTGACGCCAGCAGCGCCCGCGCATGGCCCGCGCGGCGCGCGTCTGCGCGCACGTGCAGCGACCCAATTTCATGAATCGCCGGCGTGTTCGGGAACGTCAGCAATACGCCAATCGCATTGCCATCACCCGCCGACGGATCAGCAAGGCGCACATGGCAGCGCGCCGAACCATCGGCAAACAGCGCGTCCAGCTCGGCCTTGGAGTACACGCCGTGAATGCGCAGCAGTGGGCGCGCGACATCGGGAATGCGGGCGCTGACGAGCACCGTGCCGTCGGCGCTTGCGCCAGGGTGTTTGTCCACGCCAAACGTGCACAACGCGCGCCTGCATTCGGGGGCGGGCGCCGCCTGTGTGCCGCGCCGTTGCTGGACCAGGGGCGGCAGCGACGCATCAATGGTCTTCAGCACAAACGACTCGTCGCCGACTGCCGTCACGACGGCATCGGCCATCGCGTCCATCAGGCCCGGCCCGGCGTTGGCAGGAAGCGCGGGATACACCACCCACTGCACATCGGCGTAGTGGCTCTGGTCGTACTGGCTCGCTGATCTGGGCGCGATCAGCAGTGCCGCTGCCGGCAGCTCATTTCGCGTATCGGCGAAGATGGGCAACACGCGCATCGCCTCGCGATAGAGGCCATACATCTTGAGCGGCGTGATGTGGCGCTGCGGGTCACGCGAAAGCAGGGGCAGCGGGTCAAACGGCGTGCGGATCATCGCTGCATGATAAGTGGTCGTCAACGATACGAACATCGCGTGGCAGGTGCCAAGCCGGGTCGTACCGGATTGACGGCGCACGTAGCGCGTTGCAGCATCTTTGGATGAATTCTGTTCCACAGGAAATCCCAGGAACGGTGCACAACGCGCTTCGGAGCGCCCATCGCCGCGCAATTCAACTGCTGTGGCCCGGCCTCGCGCTCGTGCTGGGATGGGCGGCTCAGGTGACGATAGCAACGACCGCCGAGGACGCCCGCGCCCTCGCAGCGATCCATCGCGGCGGCGTGGCCGTGCTGCTGCGCCACGCGCAGACGGTGCCCGGCCTCGGCGACCCACCCGGCTTCAAGTTGGGCGTGTGTGACACGCAACGCAACCTCTCGGTGGACGGGCGCGCCGCGGCTGCCCGCTTTGGCGAACGGCTGCGGCAGGCGGGTGTGCGCTTCACCGGCGTCTACACCAGCCAATGGTGCCGCTGCCGCGACACCGCCACGCTCATCGCCGGGCAGGCGGAGGATTGGCCGGCGCTCAACTCATTCTTTGACGACCGCGACGCCGAGCCAAAACAATCCGCCGAAGTGCGCCAGCGCATCGCCACCCTCAAGCCCGGCGAAACGCTGCTGCTCGTCACCCATCAGGTCAACATCACCGCCATCACAGGCATTGTGCCCGCCATGGGCGAAGCCGTCGTCGTGCGCGCTGGCAAGGGCGGCGCGGTGGAGGTGGTGGGGCGGTTGGCGGGTGGGTAGGGTGCGCGAGGGACGGCGCTGAACCTTTCGATCTGCCAAGTTAGCTGCCCCGAAGCAGTGGCCTCGTGAGCCCGTAGCCGCGATGCAGTGCAACGGAATCGAGGCATTTGCAGGTCGCGGAATGTGGCCCTCGATTCCACTCAGTTGCGTCGAGGTTACGCTGGCAAAAATAGTAGTGTTTAACACTACAATTGAGCGCCATGAAGTCCATCTCGTCTGCCGATGCCAATCGTCACTTCTCCGCTGTGCTGCGTGATGTCAGCGCGGGCGAGGAGGTGATTGTCGTCTCGCGCGGCAAACCCGTGGCGAAAATTGTCGGCGTTCAGGTTGGCGATCAAACTCGCCAATCGGCGAAAGCCGCGTTGTTGAAACGCCTGCGCGCACAACCTGTGAGCGGTGCGCGCAACTGGACACGCAACGATCTGTACGAGTAGCCGGTAGCTCGCAATGAGAGTCGCCATCGATACCAACGTACTCGCCTACGCGGAGGGCGTGGGTGACCTCAAACGCTGCAAACGCGCGGCAGACGTGGTTGCTGCGCTTGACGTGAACAACGTCGTCTTGCCCGCGCAGGTGCTGGGCGAATTGTTCAATGTGCTGACCAGGAAGAGCGGACGAAGCGCGGAGCAGGCACGCGACGCCGTGCTGTCGTGGAGTGATGCTTTTGACGTGGCGGACTCCACACGCCACGCAGCGCGCGCGGAATCTGTCGGTACGCTTGAATTGCGTCCTCATAGTGCGACGCGGCAAGTATGTTGATCGGAGTATCGGATGATGCTTTCGACCGTGCCTCACCCACAAAGCTCTCTGCGACTTCAACGAGCATATCTGCCGATTTGTCGTCGGCCCTCGCTGTTCGGTACCAGTCAGACGCACCCTTGTAGTACCCGCGCGCTCTGAGTGATTCACCAGCATGGCGGAAATCATCGGCTATTTCCTGAAGTTTGTCCGCGATGTCTAAGCTACAGTGACGCGCCATACCATCGGCTGCGAGCATTTCGGCTAGCCACAAAGCAAGAAACCCATCCGCGCTACCAGCAGCTTTCAACGCCGTGATAACGCTTTCTTCGATTTTCTTCAATTGGTCGCCGGCACCGCTCTTGAGCAATTTGGCTAGGCTGATAGCGCGAGCCCAACAATGTTCACCTCCCCGAATCCAAGACTCCAAACTCAGTGGAATCAACCGATATGCATCAATCGCGAGCAGAGCAAATCGAACGTCACGAACATCAGATGTGAGCCAAACTATGTCCGCCAATCTGGCGCGTAGCCACGGATCGTCGATATCGTCAACAATTTCAGCGAAAAAGGCTAACTCCTCTTTCTGAAAGTCATCGGCGATTATCGATCGCTGGCCTTCGAGAACGAAAAGCGGCTTGAACGGTTCATTGACACTGGCTGGGCGGAGCATCATCGAGCACGCGGACGAAAGCAACCAGAACACTTTGGCTGCCTTCCTTTCGTGGCTCGCAAACGTACGGCTGGCCGCCGCGAGAAAAGCGTCGCGCATCGAAGAGTAGCCGTCTCTTTCAGTTGCGACTAGCGGGCTCCGCCAGTCGCAGGCGACGAAATCGGTGCGAGTAAGTTGTAGCTCCGGCTGACGCAGTTCTGACTCTGATTTCATCGAAGTAATGCCTCTGCCTACTCCTTCCGCAACTGCGGAAACAGAATCACATCACGAATCGTTGGTGAGTTGGTGAACAGCATCGCGAGGCGATCAATGCCGATGCCTTCGCCGGCCGTGGGGGGCAGGCCGTATTCGAGGGCCTTGATGTAGTCGGCGTCGTAGAACATCGCTTCTTCGTCGCCAGCATCCTTGGCCGTGGCCTGCGCCTGAAAGCGCGCGGCCTGGTCTTCGGGGTCGTTGAGTTCGCTGAAGCCGTTGCAGATTTCGCGGCCCGTGATGAAGAGCTCGAAGCGGTCGGTGACGGCCGGGTTCGCATCGTTGGCGCGGGCGAGCGGCGACACATCGGTCGGGTGCGCGATGATGAAGGTGGGCTGGATCAGCTTTTCTTCGGTGTTCGCCTCGAACAGCTTGAGCTGCAGCAGCCCGAGGCCGTCGGTCGCGCGCACTTCTTCGCCCGCCTTCTTCACCGCGTTGCGCAGGAACTCCATGTCGTTCAACTGTGCCTCGGTGTACTGCGGGTTGTACTTCATGATCGCCTGCGCCATCGTGAGACGGTCGAACGGCTTGCCGAGGTCGATGTCGAGCTCGCCGAACTTGACGGTGGTGCTGCCCAGCACGTGCTGCGCGCATTCACGTAGCAGCGTTTCGGTCAAGTCCATCAGGTAGTGATAGTCCTGGTACGCCTCGTAGAACTCGAGCATTGTGAACTCGGGGTTGTGTCGCGTGCTGATGCCTTCGTTGCGATAGTTGCGGTTGATCTCGAACACTTTCTCGAAGCCGCCAACAGTGAGCCGCTTGAGGTAAAGCTCCGGCGCGATGCGCATGTACATCTGCTGGTCGAGCGCGTTGTAGTGCGTGATGAAGGGCTTGGCCGCCGCGCCGCCGGGGATCGGGTGCATCATCGGCGTTTCGACCTCGAGATAGCCACGCTCGACGTAGAAATTGCGGATGAACGAGATCATCTTCGAGCGAATCTCGAACGTGCGGCGCGACTCGGGGCTCATGATCAAGTCAACGTAGCGCTGGCGGTACTTCTGCTCCTGGTCGGTGAGGCCGTGGAATTTCTCCGGCAGCGGGCGCAGTGATTTGGTCAGGATGCGCAGCGTCGCGCACTTCACCGAGAGCTCGCCGCGGTTGGTCTTGAACAGCACGCCTTCGGCCGCGATGATGTCGCCCATGTCCCACCGCTTGAACGCCTCGTGCGAGTCGGCGCCGACGCCGTCGTCGGTGACGAAGAACTGGATGCGGCCCGACATGTCCTGCACGGTGGCGAAGCTCGCCTTGCCCATCACGCGCTTGAGCATCATGCGGCCCGCGACCTTCACGCTGACGTTCAGCGCGTCGAGCTCGTCCTTGGTCTTGTCGCCGTACTTCGCGGCGAGATCGCCTGCGAGGCTGTCGCGGCGGAAGTCGTTCGGGAATGCCTGACCGCCAGCGCGCAGTGCAGCGAGCTTGGCGCGGCGCTCGGCGATGATGTGGTTTTCGTCTTGCGGGGCGGGAGGGGTGGTTTCGGTGGTCATGGCTTGCAGGGTTCTTCTTGTGGAGTCTGTGGGTCAGTCGAGTGCGATGCCGACGGTGTTGAGGCCGAGTTGCTGCGCGGCGCTACGCTGTGCGCGGTCGGCCGTGACGAAGGTGACGCCGGGTAGCCCGCTGGCCAGCGCAACGTGCAGTGCGTCCAAAGTGCGCAGCGCGACGGGGGCGACACGATCAATCAAACCGGTGGCGATGGTCCATGCCGATGCGGGCATCGGTACCGGCTCAAAATATTCGTCAGCGACATCCAGCAAAAACTGAGACCAGATCGCCTGCTCCTGCATGGCATTGAGTTCGCCCATGCGGAAGCGCCGGGCGAGCATGCAGCGTAGCTCCACGCGGTTGAGATCGCTCAGAAAAACCGTGGTGCCGCGCGACAGAAAGTCGTCCACGTCGGCACTGCCGGATTCGCTGGTGTAGGCCTTGGCCAGCGCGCTGGTATCGAAGTAAAGCTGCATCGCGGCCTTAGCGGTCCTCGCGCTCTTCCGCCAGCAACGATTCGCTGGGCGTCATTTGCGCGGGCAGCAACGCGCGCAATTCGTGATGGGGCTGCCACTTCTTGCGCGGCTTCACCGGCTCGATCGGCAGCACGCGCGCAAACGGTTTGCCGTGATGCGTGAGGATCACTTCGCCTTCCGCGTCGAGCGTTTCCTTGAGGATTTCGTAGCGTTGGCGAACTTCGCGGATGCCGAGGGTGCGCATGATGCTGGCGGGTGGATGGTGGCGCCGAATTGCTGCGGCGCCGCATTGTGTCAATTTGTGCAAATTGTGCCACAAATGGCGCGTTGATTGGCCCTCGCCGATGCGCCGTACGCGTCGGCAGCTTTTTAGCGCTAGCGACCAGCCATTGGCGCGTTTCGCTTGATTATCGACGTTGTCGACTTGGTTCGAAAAATCCATGCAACGACCGCCCGCTGGTCGTTGGTGTTGAAAAGCTGTAGACGCGCGCCGCGTCGTCTACGTCGGCGGCAACAAGCGCGGCAACGGCGCGCCAGCGAGCCATGCCGTGAGCGTGTCCACCACGTCGGCATAGAACCGTCGGAACACGGGTTCGGCCACAAAGCCGAGATGCGGCGTCAGCACGACGTTTGGCAGCGCCAGCAGCGGATGCTGCGTCGGCAATGGCTCCTCGCTGAACACGTCCAGCGCGGCTACACCGGGACGTCCTTTCGCGAGTGCTGCAACCAGTGCGGCTTCGTCGATCAATCCGGCGCGGGAGGTGTTTACAAAAACCGCGTCCGGCCGCATGGCGGCGAATTGGGTGGCGCCGAAGAGACCCCTGGTCGCTGGCCCCATCACCAGATGCGTGCTGATGATGTGTGAGGTAGCGAGCAGCTCGTCGAACGGCACCGAACGTGCGCCTTTGGCCTCGGCACGCTCGGCGGTCATGTTCGGCGACCAGGTGACGACCTCCATCCCAAACGCCCGGGCAATGCCGGCCACGCGGCCACCGATTTCGCCCAATCCGACGACCCCGATGCGCTGGCCGTGCAGCACCGGCAACATCGTCCGCAGTGGCCGCCAGTCGCCACGGCGCAGCCCGGCGTCGTGCGTTGTGATGCGCTTTTGTGCCGCCAGAATGAGCGCCCAGGTCAGCTCGGTGGTCGCGTCCTTGTTTGGGCCCCAGCCGGTGTGCGCGACCGGGATGCCGCGCGCAGCCAGCGCCTTGGCATCCAGCGCGCCATTGCGCGTGCCGGTGAAAACGACCAGCTTTAGATTGGGTAGTTGCGCGATGAGCGGTGCCAGCAGTGGCGTGCGGTCGCGCATCAACACAATTGCATCTGCCGGGACGAGCGCCTGCAGCAGCGCGTCGCCGCGCAGCGGCGCTTGGTGGATGCGCAGATCGGCACGCGAGCGGACGGTGCTCCAGTCGGCAGAGTCTGCGGCGACGCGCTCGAAGTCGTCGAGCACGACGATGGTGGGTTTGCTGCTCATGCGATCAATTAGGGCGTGTTAACACTATTTTTCGCGAGATGCGTTGCAGCGAGACGGCGTTGGCTGCAAGGCGCGAGGCGAAGAACGTGGTGGTTCCACGTTCAAGCATCGCAACGCCGCAGACACGCCGTCTCGCTGCAACCCTGCGGGGCGTGTCGTATTTTCGCGC
>JAEUPL010000006.1 GCA_016790165.1 Burkholderiales bacterium | reverse complement strand
GCAACTTGCGTCCTTCCACGGTCAATCTGGCATTCTTATGGCTGTTCACCTGGTTGATTTCCTCTGAGAGTTCTGAAGCGTGGTAACTCCAGTCTCCCAGAATCTTTCAGGTGAACAACCTATTGAAACATCACAGCTAGCGCGCTCTGTGGCCGCGCTTTCTCCGTTCGCCCTGAGCTTGTCGAAGGGTCTGATGGTCGGAAGATCAATCGTGTTTCGGATCGCCACCCGCGCGGCCATGGAGCACGCAGTTGGCAAGCGTCAATATTCATGCGAGCATCACCCTCTCCCTAGCCCTCTCCCTAGCCCTCTCCCTCGAGGGAGAGGGAAACGCCTCCTACTCATCCCACCGAAACCGCCACAGCGCCAGCAGCGCGAACAACGCGGCGAATCCGAGCAACACTGCACTCGGTGCGAGCGCTGCATCGAAACCGAGGCCACGCCAGGTCATCGCGTCGAGACCGTCCACCGCCCAGCGTGTGGGCACCACGAGCGATGCCGTTTGTAGCCACTGCGGGAAGATAAAGCTCGGTACCCAGGCGCCGCCCAGCATCACCATGATCAGCGTGGCGACAATGGCGAGGCCGCGCGTGGCTTCCGGTGTCTTGCCGACCGCGGCGATGAACAGCCCGAAGCTGGCCGTCATGATGGCAAACGTCACCGTAATTAAGGCAAAGCCGGCGATGCTGCCGCGAATGCGCACGCCAAAGATGGCGATGGCTGCGGCGAAGATGGCGATCATCAACACGGTCGCCACCACGGCGCCACTGGTCATGCGGCTGGCGATCAGTGTTGCACGCGACAGCGGCGCGGCGCGCAGCCGCTTCCACAGCCCCATGCGACGCGCCAGCAGCAGCGCCACGCCGAGGTCGATACCGAGGAAGAGAATGAACTGCACACTCATCCCGGCGAAGGAATGTGCGTAGCCGTTGTACTTCGCGTCGCGGGTGCCCACAGCAGACTGCTTCTCGATGCTGAAGGGCAGCCGCAGGCCGCCAGCGTTTGGTGTTGCGCCCGCTGGAGTCGCAGTTGACGCCGTTGGCGCGGGTGTCGCTGCAGCAACCTTCTGCTGATCCGCGCGCAACCGCTCCATGCTGTCGAACAGACTGCCAAGCGCGCTCCGGGTATCCGGCGACACGCCATCGCCAGCGTCAGCCAACCCTTTGCGCCAGCCTGCGACCGTCTCGGCGCTCAAGCTGGATGGTGAGAAGGCTTGCGCGCTGACGCTCTGCATCACATGCTGGGTCAGCAGGCCTTGCACCAGCGACACTTCCATGGCTTTGCTCGGGTCTTCGATGATCGTGATCTTCGGCCGATCTCCTGGCACAAAGAGCGCGTTTGCGGCCGTTGCACCGAATTTCTCCGGCAGGATGATCGCCGCGCGCAGCTTGCCCTCGCTCACCAGTTTGCGCGCGTCGGCCTCGTCGGTAAGCGTGACGTTGAGCGAGGCATCCTTGCTCATGGCGTCGACAATGGCCTTGGTCATCGCACCGTTGTCCAGGTCAACCACGGCGACTGGTACATGCGGCGCCGTCTGGTCTTTCGGGTTGGTCACGTAGCCAAAGAACGCGCCGATCAGCACCGGCGCCAGGATGTTCATCACCAGCGTGCGGCGGGACGAAAAGTACAGCCGCAGTTCGGCGAGTACGAGCGCCCTGAATGCGGGGAAATTGGCAGCGAAGGTGCTCATGCGTGATCCCTCAGTTGACGGCCGGTGAGCGCGAGGAACACATCCTCAAGATTGGCACGCATCGAGTTGATGTGGCGAATGGCAAGGCCCTGCGCGTTGCACCAGCCGAGCACCGCCGCTGTGTCGCTGGCCAGCGATTGCAGCTTGACCGTGATCACGCCATTCGTCTCGGCAGCTTCAATCACACCGGGCAGCGCACGCAGCGCAGCGCAGTCCACCGCGACGCCAACGTCAATCTCCAGCCGCTCGCCCGCGGGGGCGTGGCGCAGCAGGGCGGCCAATTCGTCGTTGGCAACGACGCGGCCATGATCCACGATCACAATGCGGTCGCACAGCCGCTCCGCCTCCTCCATGTAGTGCGTGGTGTACATCAGCGCCTTGCCACGATCACGCAGCACTTCGAGGTTGTCAAAGATCGCGTTGCGGCTTTGCGGGTCAACGCCCACGGTCGGCTCGTCGAACACCAGCACGTCCGGGTCGTGCACCAGCGCGCAGGCAATGTTGAGCCGCCGCTTCATGCCGCCGCTGAAGGTGGACGGTTTGTCACCGGCACGATCGGCAAGCCCAACCAGTTCCAGCGACTCGCCAACGCGTCGCGCCAGATCAGCGCCGGTAAGACCGTACAGCGCGCCGAACAGCTCAAGGTTCTGCCGCGCTGGCAACTCCTCATAGAGCGCGATGTCCTGCGGGACCAGACCGATACGACGTTTGAATTCATTGGCCCGACCGTTCGCCGGTGAGGCGCCATCGTCGAACGCCACCGAGCCGACATCGGGCCGCAGCAGACCGCAGAGCATCGACACCGAAGTGGACTTGCCCGCACCATTGGGGCCAAGCAGGCCGAGCACGCGGCCAGGTTCGAGACGCAGCGAGACGTCCGACACCACGGCACGGTCGGCATAGGATTTGTTCAGTTGATTAGCGGAAAGCATGGCCTGGGAGCGGATCGTGCATTGGCGATGGAATGAGTCTAGACTTTCCCGCAGCCAGAGCCCGCACGCGTGCGACGAATGGTTGGCGACCAGCGCGAGTGGCCGCCGTACGGCGCCGGTGGAAAGCCGTTTGATTGTCGCGCCCGCCACGGCCACACTCTGTCCCGGATGAAACCGTCAGCAACCACTTGCTGGCGAAGAATGCACTACGCTTCGGCCACCACAACGTCCCGCGCCGGGATCTCAGCTCGCGCATGTCTTCTCCAGCCTACAACCTGTCGCGCTTCGATTTCGTCTCCATCCGGCTGGCGGTTGCCTGTGCGCGAACCGGCAGCCTCACCGAGGCAGCGCGGGAGTGCCATCTGGTGCTTCCCGCCGCCAGCCGACGAATTCGCGATCTGGAGCGCGCGTTGGGCACGGAACTCTTTGTTCGCCACTCGCGCGGCATGACGCTCACCCCGATCGGGCTCGTGTTCGTCCAGCGGGGTGCCGATGTGCTGACTGAGCTTGACGGCCTGGTACAGGCCCTCGGCGATGCGCGGAAAGGAATCGTTCGCCATATCCGTCTGTGCGCCGGGACAGCCGCCATCACACAGTTTCTGCCCCCACTGCTGGCACGCTTCGCCGCACTGCACCCCGAGATTCAGGTGGAACTGGAAGAGCAGGTATCGCAGCAGGTGGTCGCGAGCGTGCGCGAAGCCCGGTCGGATATCGGTGTGTTTGTTGACGGGCCTGATATCGACGGGCTTCAGGTGATGGACTTTCGCCGTGATGAACTCGTCTTGATCCTGCCTCACGGGCATCGGCTCTGCGGCCGCACGCCCATCGCGTTCACGTCAACGCTGGATGAAGACTGGATCAGTCTCAACTCCGGCGCCGCCATGTTGCAGGCGCAACAACAAGCTGCACTGGCGGCAGGAAGACCCCTCAAGCTGCGCATGCAAGTCCGTAGTTTTGATGCAGTGGGCCATATGGTGGCCTCCGGCCTCGGCATCGCTGCACTTCCAAGAGCGGCGGCGCTGCCCATTGTGCGGGCGCTGAAACTCCGGTGGCGGCCGCTCTCCGACCCATGGGCGTTCCGCATGTTGCGCCTGGCCGTTCGACCCGGCGCCGAGGAGGCCGTCGTCATGCTGCACGACTTTCTGGCCCAGGATTCGCAAAATGCGAAGGCTCCCCGCGCGAGAAACAAATAGCCAGTGGTCGCGCGGGGCTCTACATTGGCGCCATGCACGCCACTACCCCCATCGGTCCGACGCCGGACGCACTCGCCGGGATCAAAGTCGTTGAGCTGGGCCAGCTCATTGCTGGCCCCTTCGCGGCGAAGACACTCGCCGACTTCGGTGCCGAGGTCGTCAAGGTCGAGCCGCCCGGTGCTGGCGATCCGCTGCGGAACTGGCGGCTACTGAAGGACGGCACGTCGGTCTGGTGGCAGGTGCAGTCGCGCAACAAGCGCTCACTCGCACTCGATCTGCGCACTGAAGAAGGTCAGGACATCGTGCGCAAGCTGACGCTGGAGGCGGATGTCCTGGTCGAGAATTTCCGTCCGGGGGCCATGGAAAGCTGGGGGCTCGACCCCGAAAAGCTCATCGCCGCAAACCCGCGTCTGATCGTGCTGCGCATCAGCGGCTACGGTCAAACCGGGCCGTACCGCGACCGACCGGGCTTCGGCGTGGTGGCTGAGGCGATGGGCGGGCTGCGCCATTTGACGGCAGAACCCGGCCGCGTCCCGGTGCGCGTCGGCGTCAGCATCGGCGATACGCTGGCAGCACTGCACGGCGTGATCGGCATCCTGCTGGCGCTGCAGCACCGTCACACCACCGGGCAGGGGCAGATCATCGATGTCGCACTGTATGAAGCCGTCTTCAACTGCATGGAGAGCCTGCTGCCGGAGTACAGCGCGTTCTCTGCAGTGCGCGGCGCCGCGGGGAGCGCGCTACCTGGTATTGCGCCTTCAAACGCCTACCGTTGCGCGGACGGCGGTTATGCGCTGATCGCCGGCAATGGCGACAGCATCTTCCGGCGACTGATGGCGCTGATCGGCCGCGATGACCTCGCGGCTGATCGCGAGCTGCAGGACAACGCCGGACGCGTGGCGCGAGCGCAGGAGCTTGATCGTGTCATTGGCGACTGGGCCAGCAAACAGTCGCTGGACGATGTGCTCGCCGCGCTCGACGCTGCTTCGGTGCCAGCCGGGCGGATATACACCGTGGCCGACATCGCGACTGATCCCCATTACCGCGCCCGAGACATGCTGCAGGACATTCAGATGCAGGATGGCAGCACGCTCACGGTCCCGGGCATCGTGCCCAAACTGGCGGCCACACCCGGTCGCCATCGACGCAACGCACCGGAACTCGGGCAGGACACTGAGCAGGTGTTGGTGGAACTCGGACTCACGGCTGCGCAGATCGCGGCATTGAAAGCGCGCGGCATTGTGACGGAGGCGCGGCGATGAGACGCATCTATTTCAACGAAGTCGTGACCCGGGACGGCTTTCAGAACGAGCCAGCTTTTGTGCCGACAGACACCAAGATCGCCCTCATCGACGGCTTGAGCCGCTGCGGCTACGCAAAGATTGAGGTGACCTCATTCACGTCACCGCGCGCCATCCCGATGCTGCGTGACGCGGGCGAAGTGATGGGGCGCATTCAGCGCGTGCCGGGGGTTGAGACGACGGTGCTGGTACCGAACGTCCGGGGCGCTGAACGGGCGCTCGAATCCCATGCCGACGAATTCAACCTCGTGATGTCGACGTCGGAGACGCATAACCTCGCTAACCTGCGAATGCCGCGTGAGAACAGCTTTGCCGGCTTGCGCGATGTGATTGCGCTGGCGCGTGGCCGCGCGGCGATCAACGTGTCGCTGTCCACCTGCTTTGGCTGCCCGATGGAGGGCGACGTGGCGGAAGACGAAGTGATCCGCTGGGCGGACCGCTTTGCCGAGCTGGGCGTTCGCGGGCTCACCATCTGCGACACCACCGGCATGGCACATCCCGCACAGGTCGCTCGGATGTCGCGGCACCTGCTGGCGCGATTTCCGGGGCTTCAGATCACGCTTCACTTTCACAACACGCGAGGCATGGGCCTGGCCAATATGCTGGTCGCAGTGCAGGAAGGGGTCGACCGCTTCGACGGCTCTTTGGGCGGACTCGGCGGCTGTCCCTACGCGCCGGGCGCCACGGGCAATATTTGCAGTGAAGATGCCATTCACATGCTGCAGGCGATGGGTTTTGACACGGGCATCGACCTGGATCTACTGCTCCCGCTGGCCCGCGCACTGCCGGAAATTGTGGGCCACGACGTTCCCGGTCAGGTGGCAAAATCCGGTCGCATTTCCGACGTGCACCCTGCACCCGACGGCGTCGCGGAACTCCGTCACCAATTCGCACAACAGCCATGATTGATCACCTCGACCACCTCGTCCTGACCACCTCGCGCCGTGACGCCTGCGTCGATTTCTACACCCGCGTGCTGGGCATGCAACTGGAACGCTTCGTCGGCGGCACACCACCGGTCGAGCGCACCGCGTTGCGCTTCGGGAACCAGAAAATTAACCTGCATGTGCAGGGCGCCGAATTCGAGCCCAAGGCGCACCTCCCCGTGCCGGGAGCACTTGACCTCTGTTTCATCGCCGCCATTCCCCTCGATGCAGTGATCAAGCGGCTTCACGATCATCGGTGGCCGATCATCGAAGGCCCGGTCATGCGCACTGGCGCAACCCAGAAAATCCGGTCCGTCTACGTGCGTGACCCGGACTTCAATCTGATCGAAATTTCCGAGCTGGCTGAGGCTTAGCGTGCGACCGTTTCTCGCCTTTGCCTGTGCACACATGACCGATGAGCGTCTCTACGCTCACCAGATCGAGGCATTGCGCCCGCGCTACGAATGCAAAGTCTTTGTGTTCCGCGAACAGACCAGCATGGGCGACATGGCCGAGGCGCTCCTCGCCGGGACACCGGCGCGCTTTACGCTGGTAGGACTCTCATTGGGCGGCTACGTCGCCTTCGAAGTGATTCGGCGCCAGTTGCACCGCCTGCAGCGCCTGGTGTTGATTGACACGACAGCGGTTGCTGACCACGACGCGCGTCGGGCGGGCAGGTATCGCGACATCGCGACTGTGCAACAAGGCGGCATCGACGCGCTGATCCCGGAATTGCCGTCGCGGTGGCTGCTGCCCGATCACGTGCACAAGCCGGAATTGACCACGTTGATGGCGAGCATGGCCCACAGCGTTGGCGCCCGCGGTCAGTTCAACCAGCAGACCGCCATGCTGGGCCGCCCCGATTCCCATGCTGATCTTCGTCGCGTCAACGTGCCGACCCTGCTGATCTGTGGCAGGCAAGACCCCGTCACACCAGTTGCCGACCATGAAGCGATGTCAGCCTGTGTGAGCGGTTCACGCCTCGACGTGATTGAAAACTGCGGACATCTGTCAACCATCGAACAACCCGAGGCCGTGACCCAGTGCCTTGACGAATGGCTGCACGCCACGGACGGCCAGACCAACGATATTGCCATCAAGGAGGACCCATGAATCTTCGCCAGATCATCGCAGCTGCCGCGCTTGCGGCGTGCGCGATCAGCCCAGAGGCGCACGCGCAGGAGCGCTTCCCGCAGCGACCCGTCACCCTCGTCGTGCCAAGTGCACCGGGCGGCACCACAGACTTCACCGCCCGACTGATCGCCGATGGACTCACCCGCGCACTCGGACAACCGGTCATCGTCGACAACAAGCCAGGGGCGGCGGGAAACATCGGCAACCAGTTTGTTGCCAAGGCCAAGCCGGACGGCTACACGTTGCTGGTTGCCTACAGCGGCTATCAGGTTGGCAATCCTCACTTGTTTGCCAAGGCAGGCTGGGACCCGATCAAGGATTTCGTCCCCGTGGCGATGCTGACGCGCGCGCCCCAGGTGATCGTCGCCCGCGAAGGCCTGCCCGTCAACTCACTCGCTGATCTCATTGCCTACGCCAGGGCGAATCCCGGCAAGCTGAACTTCGCCTCGTCAGGCAATGGTTCCATTCAGCACATCGCTGGCGAACTGTTCAAGCAAGTCACCGCAACAGCGATAACCCATGTCCCGTACAAAGGCGCCGGTCCTGCGGTGCAGGATCTGCTCGGTGGACAAGTCGATCTGTTCATCACTACGCCAGCGGCGGTGGTCAGCCAGGTGAAGGCTGGCAAGTTGAAGGCGCTGGCGGTGACCGGCACTGCGCGCCTCAGTGCACTGCCGCAGGTGCCTACCGCCGTTGAGGCGGGACTGAAGGGCTTCACGCTGGATTCATGGTTTGCACTCTATGCACCCGCCGGCACCCCTGCGGAGGTCGTTCAGTTGCTCAACAGCGAGCTGTCCAAAATACTCTCGCAGCCAGACACCCGGCGCAAGGCCGATGAATCCGGCACCACGGTTGAGCAGATGACGCCAGCGCAACTTGGCGACTACACCCGCAAGGAGCTCGACTACTGGGGCAAGATCATCAAGTCAGCAAAGATCTCAGCCGAGTAAGCGCGCCTCCGGCACTCGCGGCACAACTACGCCGCAGCGAGCCGCTGCCACGCCGGAGCAGCGGCTCCGAAAGTACCCTTCCGTACGGACTTCGTTGATCTCGCCAGCAAAGTCCGGCCCTTCACGCTCATGAAAATCGTCTTCCTTGACCGCGACACACTGTCGCCGCAGATCCAGCTGCGCACGCCGGCTTTCGAACATCAACTGGTCAGTTACGGCAACACCCCGGCGTCAGCAGTACGAGCACGTATCGCGGACGCCGACATCGTGATCACCAATAAAGTCCGCGTCGATGCCGATTCGCTGTCCGGTGCGAACTGGTTGAAACTCATCGCGGTGGCGGCAACTGGCACGGACAACATTGATCTCGACGCCTGCGCTGCGCGCGGCATCATTGTCAGCAACGTGCGCCACTACGCCACCCGGTCGGTACCGGAGCACACATTCGCGCTGATCTTTGCGCTGCGCCGCAGCCTGTGCGCCTACCGTGACTCCGTACGCGCTGGGCGGTGGCAGGCTTCCGGCCAGTTCTGTTACTTTGACCATCCCATTCACGATTTGGCCGGATCGACGCTTGGCGTCGTTGGCACCGGGGCCCTCGGCACGGCGGTAGCGAGGATCGGTCGCGCACTCGACATGCGGGTGCTCATGGCGTCCTCCCGGTCTCGGGGTGCTGCGACGAACGATCGGGTGTCGCTCGACGTCCTGCTGGCCGAGTCAGACATCATTACATTGCATTGCCCGCTGACGCCCGCCACTCGACACTTGATCGGGGCACGGGAAATGGCCCGCATGCGCAAACGGCCATTGCTGGTGAACACCGCTCGCGGCGGGTTGATTGACGAGGCGGCCGTTGGCCCGGCATTGGACACGGGCCACATCGCCGGCGCAGCGTTTGATGTCACCGCGAGTGAACCGCCCACAGCAGATCATCCGTTCATGGCACTGGTGGAGCGACCCGATTTCATTCTCACTCCGCATGTGGCGTGGGCCAGCAGCGAAGCGATGCAGGCGCTGGCGGATCAGCTCATCGATAATGTCGAGGCATTCGCTCTTGGGGCGCCAGTCAACGTTGTGACGTGACCGATGCTACCCCTCGCGTCGCGCCAGAGCCAGATACGCGCCCAGGCCCAGCATGGTCAGACCGGACGCTTTCGTCATCAGGCGTGCCCGAGCGGTGCGGGCCGTACTTGACTGAAGCAGACGCGCGGCCGCGAACACCGCCACCACGTCAACCAGCGTGTTGAGCAGGACGCAGATCGTACCGAGCAGCACGAGCTGCGGCACCAAGGGCTGATCCGCAGCCACGAACTGCGGCAGGAAGGCAAGGAAGAAAAGCGCCGTCTTCACATTCAGCGCTTCCACGGCAATGCCTTCCAGAAACGCTTTGCGCGCGCCCTGCGATTTCACACCGGCAGACTCAATCGGCAGCGCTTCGTCCTTGCGCAGCAACAGGCGAATGCCGAGGTAGATCAGATAGGCCGCGCCAACATACTTCACCAGATTGAACGCCAGCGCTGACTGTGCCACGATCAGTGACAGGCCCCGCGCGGCCGCCAGCACGTGCAGCATGCCACCAACGCCCGTGCCCAGGCACGATGCCAACCCCTCGGAGCGCCCACCCGCGACGGTGCGGGCGACGACATAGGCAATACCGGGGCCGGGCGTGATGGCGAGGACGATGGCAGCGATGAGAAAGGCAATGAAGGACATGGCGTGGAAT
This sequence comes from Burkholderiales bacterium, assembly GCA_016790165.1. Taxonomy (GTDB): domain Bacteria; phylum Pseudomonadota; class Gammaproteobacteria; order Burkholderiales; family Casimicrobiaceae; genus Casimicrobium. Next base: position 308,641 of record JAEUPL010000006.1, on the reverse strand, counting down.
GAACAACGAATGAGCTGCGTCTGATTTTCCACGAAGCAAGCTCCGAGCGCATGCCCCCTGTAGGAGCGGCTATGCCGCGACCGTGTGGCGTGCGATGGACAGTCGCGGCATAGCCGCTCCTACAACCGCGCCTTGCCCTATTCAGCGCCCAGTGTGCGCAGAGCTGCCACTGCCTCCTGCGCATCCGAGTGCGCCAGCAATACCTGCTGCACCGACGCCGGCGACAGGCGGCGCTCGCCGAGGGACGCCACAAGTTCATCGGCAAGTGCGGTGGCCTGTGGATGAAATCGCAGAAACAGCGCGCGCACCTGCTGCGGCCCGGCGAGGCCGATTTCGAGCGCGAGATCAATACGGCCGGGGCGAATCAGCGCGGCATCCAGCGAATCGCGATGATTGGTGGTGAGCACTACGATGCGCCCCTCCTGCGCCGCCACGCCATCGAGCGCGTTGAGCAGACCCGAGAAACTCACCTCGATACGCTGGTCCTGCTTGTCGCGCGCGACGAAGAACGCGTCGACATCTTCAATCAGGATCAGCGATTTCGCGGGCGTCCGCTGCAGCACGTCGCCGATGCTCTGGTCATCAAGCTTCGGGTTGGTGAGTGAGAGCGTGCAGAGCGAGAGCTGCAACTCGCCCGCTAGTGCGAACGCGAGGCTGGTTTTGCCGGTGCCGGGCGGCCCGAAGAACAGATAGCCGCGCCGCCACGGAATGCCCATGTCGGCGTACCACTGCCGGCGGTCGAAGAACTGCGTGATGTCCGCTACCAGCCGCTCGCGGATGTCGCCCTCCAGCACCACCGAGTCGAGGCGTCGACGCGGCTTGGCGTCGGCGAGCCGCCAGCCGGTGCCCCATTGATCCACGGTGAACAGTTGCGTGCGCCCAGCCAGTCGCGCATCGGCCCGCGCGATCACATCCGCCAGCATTGCCTCCAGCCGCGCTCGCCGCGCGAACAGCATGCTCACGCGAATGGTCTCCACCACCTGCAAATTCATCGCAATGGTGCGCTCAATCCACATCACGTGCCCGTCATGCCAGAACACATGCATGCCCGGCGCCGGACTGAACAGCAAACGCGGCAGCGTGCCCACCGTGTCACCCGGATCGGGCGGCGCCTGCACCACGGTGAACAGCCGGCTCTTTCGGCCAAACGGCAAGTCGTTTAGCCACGCGACATAAGCATTGAAGATGTCGTTGCGGCTGTCGATGACTGCAGTGGCGACGAACAGCCGCTGCAACTGCGCCCACAGCATGCCTGGCACCTTGCGCAACGCCGCCACCAGAATGCCCGCGAGGCCCAGCGCGATGCCGCCGGCAACGACTTGATTTTGCAGTTGGGTTTGCAGCGTGTCGAGGAAGGAGGACAGCATGGTGGAAGGGAGAGGCGCAGTGATTGCGGCATGCTACCCGGCGCGGGGGCAAGCACGAACCCGTTCGTGGCGAGCTTGGCGAACCACGAACGCCGCGGGAAATCGTAGGGCGGGCACTGCCCGCCGCCGGTTGCTACCAACCGAGATCGTTCTTCGCAGGGATGGTTGGCTTGCCACCAACGCGCTCATGCCGCGCGGGGCAGTAACTTTCTTTTGCGTCGCCAAAAGAAAGTCACCAAAGAAAAGGCGCCCCCAACGATTCGCCTGTTTCCTCCGGTACTCGCGTCAGGCGGGCGTCGCAGAAATCGCCCGAATGTTGCGCTGACGCGCAACCAGTGGGCTCATGCTGCGCCGCTTGGACCGCCTGCCGCTGCGCTCCTCGGGGCGAATCCATGGGGACCCCTTCGAACCGATACTTGATCGCTTCGCGATGGACGCAAGGAAACCCGGATGCAAGCATCCGGGCTACGCAGCAAACGGTTTAAGTCAATGGCGCGAAAGACAGCAAGTCGTCAATCGCGGCAGAAAGAGTCTCGCGATTCGCGAGGGCATCAGGCCCCAACTCTGTCGAGAAGAGTGTCAAGGGGCCAACGTTGCGATACGGCATGCAAACTTGATCCAATCGCTTCCGCGCTTTGTCGAACTGGCGACGTTTTGACGACGGTACGTACGGTCTGAACTTTGCGATTGCTGCGACGTGTTGGAGGTCAAATTCCCGAATGATTCGCGCAGTGCCAATGTCGCGTTGACTGAGGTTGAGTAACGTGACGGCAAAAGCGCTATGAAATTCGACTGCAGCTGCTCGTCGCGCAGGCTGACGGTCACGCGCACCTGCCAACCTGTGCGCGAGAAGTGCAACCAGTAGAGCGGTCAACAGAGCGGCCAAGCCGTTGCTTCCATAGGACTCAGCGCCTTTGACCAGCGAACGCAGACTTTAGCCGACTCCACTCGCCTTTCCGAAGTAGGTGCCCTTGGGATGCAGATCCAACAAGGAATCCACAGAAAAAGTCCTTACTGTTGCGTTCCGTAAGAGAGCGAATGGTCTGAACACCTTTTCTCGCTTCGTTTCGAACCCCATTCAAGACGTCAGCCGTGAACGCACCCGCCCAGCGCGACGACATCACATCTCTAAGGTCAGAGTTGGCGTCGTGCGGTTGAATTCCGTAGATTGAGCATTCTGATGTTGCGTATTCAAGGATGTAGCTCGCGCGAAGATAAGAACCGATAGTGGCGCCGATCTCTTCAGGAGTTTGCGCGTTAAGAGGTCCTGCTTGAAAAATGGCGAGAAGTGCGACTACTTTTATTGTGTTTTGCATAAGCGCAGACGTTGAAACCGGCGAGACGGCATCGCGAACTTGCGGTTGCAGCGAGTTCAAGGCGCCTGATGCGTCTCGCTACAGAACGGCAAGTTTCATGTTCGCACGCTTGGACTTTGTGTGTCAATCGCGAAGCGATCAAGTATCAGCTCGAAGGGGCCCCCATGGATTCGCCCCGAGGAGCGCAGCGGCAGGCGGTCCAAGCGGCGCAGCATGAGCCCACTGGCGTGGTCGCGCGCAGCGCGTGCCGCGCGTCGGGCGATTTCTGCGCCGCCCGCCTGACGCGAGCACCGCAGGGAAACAGCGAATCCTTGGGGTCGCCTTTCTTTGGTTACTTTCTTTGGCGCAGCAAAGAAAGTGACTGGCCCCGTGCGGCCACGGAGCGCGCTGGTGGCGCTACGCCAACTCCACCTCCCGCTCATCTGCGATCAACGCCCGCAACTGCTTCTTCAGTGCAATTACCCGCGCATCATCCTCCGCGCGTGGCCGGGGGATGTCGACGACGATGTTGGCTTTCACCGTGCCGGGCCGTTTGGTCATCACGATGATGCGGTCGGAGAGTTTGATGGCTTCATCGATGGAATGCGTAATCAGCACCATCGTCTTGCGTGTGGCTTGCGCGATGCGCACCAGCTCGTCCTGCAACAGCGAGCGGTTTTGCGCGTCGAGCGCGGCGAAGGGTTCGTCGAGCAGCGCCACCTGCGGGTCGACCGCGAGCGCGCGGGCGATGGCGACGCGTTGCTTCATGCCGCCGGACAGTTGGTGTGGCAGGCGGGTTTCAAAGCCGCTCAGGCCGACCAGTTTGACGTGCTCGGCGACGATTCTTGCGCGCTCCGCTTCGGGGACGCCTTTTACTTCCAGGCCGAAGGCGATGTTGCGCTCGATGGTGAGCCAGGGGAACAGCGCGTAATCCTGAAAGACCATCGTGCGTGACCAGTGCGGCGGGCCAATCACGTTGCCATCCAGCGTGATCTTGCCGCCGGTGGGCGCCTCAAACCCGGCCATGATGTTGAGCAGCGTGGTCTTGCCGCAGCCAGAGTGGCCGAGCAGGCAGCAGAACTCGTGGTCCTCCACCGTGAAGTTCACGTCGCGCAGGGCGAGCACGTCGTCCTGCCCTTTTTGCAGGGCGGCGTACACCTTGCTGACGTTGTCGACGATGAGTCGTGCCATGTGTTGTTATCCGTTATTTCTGCGCCGCCAGCGACCACGGCAACACGCGCTTGGCGATGCGGCGAATCAGCAGATCGAGCAGCAGACCAACCACGCCAATGGTGAGCATGCCGAGGATCACCACATCGGTCTTCAGCAGGCTGCGCGCATCGTTGATGAGAAAGCCCAGGCCGGAGCTTGCGCCCACCAGCTCTGCTGCCACCAACGCCATCCAGCCAACGCCGAAGCCGATGCGGATGCCGGTGAGGATTTGCGGCAGCGCGGCGGGCAGCACCACGCGTTTGAGGATTTGCCATTCGCTCGCGCCCAGGCAGCGCGCGGCACGCACGAGGTTCGGCTCCACGTTCTTCACCCCCTGAATCGTGTTGATCAGCAGCGGGAAGAAGATGCCGAGAAAGATGATGAACTGGTTCTGTGCGTTGCCGATGCCTAGCCACAGGATCGACAGCGGAATCCACGCGATCGGCGGAATCGGCCGCAGGATCTCCACAATCGGGTCGATCTGCTCATGCACCCCGCGCCACCAGCCCATGGCAATGCCGAGCGGTACCGCGAAAAGCGCGAAGAGGAAGGCAACCAGTTCACGCCGCAGCGATTGCCACAGGTGCATCAACAGCTCGCCCGAGCCGATCATCTCCACCGCCGCCTTGGCAATGGCGCTGGGCGGCGGCAAGAGCGTTGCCAGCTCGGGGCGACCTTTCGGCAGCCACACGCCAGCAACGATCTCCCACACCACGAACAGCACCGCGAGTGTTGCCCAGCGCGTCAGCCAGGCAACGCGTGACGCTCGCGGCGCGCCAGTGACCCCCGCCATCAAGCCGGTGTGACCGTCTGGCCGTTAAAGGTGAACGGCTTGGTCAGGTCACCCTTCTCCGGGAAGGCTTGCGGGCCTTTCATCGTGAGGATGGTGTCGTAGGCCGGGTATGGCAGTTCGCCAAGCTTGCCTGCCCAGCCAGCGGGCACCGTCGGCGGCACCGTCGGAATTTTCCAGCCCAGTCGGTCGAATGTGCTCTTCATGAACTGCGGCGCAAACACACTGGCGAAATCCTTCTGCGTGAAGGCGGTCTTCAGGCGTTTGTTGTCGAACAGCCACTTGGCGATGCGTTCGTTCTCTTTCGCCCAGAAATCGGCGATGGGATAGAGGTAGGTCGGCTTGTACCAGTTGTTGTATTCGATCAACTGCTGCGTAAGCAGCGTGCGCGGCGCGTTCTTGAGGTTGGCGTCCTCCATCATCGCGTTCACCGCCGGCTCCACGTTGAGGCGCAGCCAGAGGGTGGCTTCAACAATCGCGTCGGTCAACGCCTGCACCACGTCGGGCACGTTGTCGACCAGCTCCTGGCGAATGTAGATCGAGCCTTGGTAGATGTTGTAGGGGTAGCTGACGTCGATGCTGCGACCGTTCTTGCGCTCGTTGATCATCAGCGAGCAGGTGTAATCCCACGGCACCACGGCGTCGATGCCCCTGGGCATCAGCAGTTGCTCGGGCGGCGGCATGTTCTTGAGCACCACGTCCTTGCCGATGTTGATGCCGTTCAGGCCCGCCATCATCTGAAAGTAGAACTCCGCAGACGAGCCCGTGGCGATGCCGATCACGTACGGCTCGCCGTTCTTGCCGCCCTTGAAATCCTTCACCGACTTGAGCGGCGAATCCGGCGGCACAATGACGTGGTGGCGCAGGTTCGGGCAGATGATCGAGATCACCTTGAGCGGAATCTTGTTGTCCACCAGCGAGTTGAGCGGGAAGTTGCCGCCCACGCCCACCTGAATGCGGGTGGAGATGAACACTTCGTTCAGCGCCGGCCCCGAGGTGAACGCGGTGAGCTTTGATTCCAGCCCGCGCTGCGCGAGGAAGCCCTGCTTGTCCATCACCGCCATCACGGCGTTCTGCCCCGACCACGGCGGCTGCCAGCCGAGGCCGAGCGGCCACCAGCCCTTCTCCTTCAGCCACGCGACCGATTTATCTGAAACTTTCTGGTAAGGCTGAGGCCAGCCCCACACTGTGCTGCCGCTCTGCGCGGCCGCAGGCTCAGGCAGGCCAGCGGCGACGGCCACGGTGCCGGCAGCCAGCCCGGCGACGACGCTACGACGTCCGGGATTCACCGGATCGATGGTGTTCTCACTCACGTTGTCTCCTCCTTTTTGCAACGACGCACGATGTGCTCAGAGCAACACCGTTACTAGGGACAGGCTAACCGCTGCTGCGCGCCCGCGGAAGTCTCCATCGATTGTTTTAGATACGGGGCGTTTCATTATTTGCGTTTTTTGCTGCTTCGGCACCATGCTGACGCACACGCCGGCGACCGACGCACGCGATGGCTGCTTTCTATAATCGATAACCCTTATCCGCCACCGCCGCAGCACGATGCGCGGCGCCCACCATGACCTATTGCGTCGCCATGTCCCTGCATGAAGGGATGCTGTTTGCGTCGGATTCCCGCACCAATGCCGGAGTCGACAACGTCTCGACCTTCTCCAAAATGACGGTGTTCGAGGTGCCGGATGGTCCGCACCAGCGCTGCATTGTCGCGGTGAACGCAGGAAATCTGGGCACCACTCAGGGGGTGATCAGCCAGCTACGCCGGCAGACGGTGAGCGAGGAGTCACACATCCTCAATCTGCCGTCGATGTTCGACGTGGCCGAACTGTTCGGCCAGACGGTCAAGAAGGCCATTTCGCACGCCGAGGAAAATCAGCTGTCGCAGTCGAGCGTGGACTTCAGCTGCACCTTCCTCGTCGGTGGCCAGTTGCGCGATGAAGCACCACGGCTGTTCCTGATTTATCCGCAGGGTAATTTCATCGAGGCAACCAGCGACACGCCGTACTTCCAGATTGGCGAGAGCAAATACGGCAAGCCGATCATCGACCGCGTGGTGCGGCCAGAGACGTCGATTGGCGAGGCGTTGAAATCGGCACTGGTGTCCTTCGATTCGACCATGAAGTCGAACCTCTCGGTGGGCCTGCCCATCGATGTGGCGATCCTCAAACGCGACCACCTCAAGCTGGCCATGCGCTACCGCGTGACCGAGGACGACGCGTACTTTCAGGGCATCCGCAAAGCGTGGGGCCAGGGTTTGCGGCAGGTGTTTCAGGGCTTGCCGCAGCCTGAGTGGTTCCACACTTGAGCGCGCGCAACGCCGCTACGCCAGGGGCTGCGGCCGCCCGCCCGTTCTCCGAGCCGCGCTACATCATCCTGCTGGCGTTGCTGCTGGGCAGCCAGCCGATTGCAACCGATCTTTATCTGCCCGCCCTACCGTCCATCGCGGCAGAGCTTGGCAACCCGGCGCTGACGCTGACCGGCTTGACCCTCGCCTTCGGCGCGGCGCAACTGATTTTCGGCCCGCTCTCCGACCGTTTCGGTCGCCGTCCGGTATTGCTTGCGGGCTGTGCGGCCTATGCCCTGAGCGCCTTCGCCGGCGCGTGGGTTACGTCGCTGACGGCGTTGGTGATCTGCCGTTGCCTGCAGGGGGCCGCGATGGCGGCGCTGGTGGTGTGTGCGCGTGCCTCGGTGCGTGACTTGTACACGCCGGTGGAGGGCGCCAAAGCGCTGTCGCGCGGGCTCACCGGGCTCGGCCTGGTCGCGCTCGCAGCGCCGCTCAGCGGGGCGTTGATCGCGGCACAGTTCTCGTGGCACGCCGCGTTCGTCGCGCTGGGGGCGTATGGTGTGGCGGCCTTCGCGTGGGTGGCGTTTTTCTTCGATGAATCACGCCCCGATTTGCCGCCCGCTGCCGATGCCGCGACCCGCGCGCCGCGGCGAAAGCTCACCGAGAGCGCCCGCTTCCGCGCGTGGACGATGATGCTTGCCACGTCGTACATGACGCTCTTCTGCTTCCTGCTGTCGTCGGGGTTCGTGTACATCAAGGTATTCGGCTTCTCGCCGCTGGCCTGCGGTCTGGTGCTGGCGGGCAACAGTCTGTCGTACATCGGTGGCACCTACTGGTGCCGGCAACTGCTCAAGCGAATGGGGCCGGATCGTGCGGTCGGAATCAGTTCGCGCTTCTCGTTGGGCGGCGGCCTGCTGATGCTCGTCGTGGCGCTGGCCAGTGGCGCGCCGCAAGCGTGGGCGATGATCGCCGGGCAGTACCTGATCGCCATCGGCCACGGCGTGAACCAGCCCTGCGGGCAGGCCGGTGCGGTGGCTGATTTTCCGGAGCAGGCCGGTCGTGCTGCAGCGTGGTCCGGCTTCACCATGATGTTGCTGGCGTTCGCGGCCGGACAGTCCATTGCGCCGTTCCTCGGTCTGAGCGCCTGGCCGCTGGTGATGACCAATGCCGTCGGTGGTTCGCTGATTGCGCTGTCGGCATGGTGGGCCGTGCGGCGCGCGCACGCGCCCCATTTGGCATGATCAGCTTTTTGCCGCTAACGACTATTCGGCGGTCGTTACATGCCATTTTTTTCACATGTCGACATTCAAGAAAATTCTGCTGTAGCGACCGCCTGGCCGTCGTTTCACCGGAAAAGCCATATCCGCCGGTCGATACGGGTGGGCGTCAGGGCTCGGCACGCCCGACTGCCGCGTTGAAGTGATCCTTCAACGCTTGCGTGAAGCGCTGCCGGTTGTGGCGGCGGCGCTCGAGCAGGCCAACGTTGCGCTCGACCGTGATCTGCGGCAGCGGCACGACGCGCAGCGCGCGATCACGGCTCCAGCGCAAGTTCGCGAGTTGCGGCACGATGGCGACGCCGAAGCCTTGCCGCACCAGCTCGACGATGGCCTCCACCGAGTTCAACTCCAGCCCTTCGTTGACCGTGACATCGCACTGCGCGAGGGCTTCGTTGACGAGATGACCGGTCCACGTGCGTCGGTCAAAGCGCATGAATGGGCACTGCGCGAGTATGTCCCGCGGCGCCCTGGGCAATGCGAAATGCGGACGGGTGGGCACGATCAGCACCATCGGCTCGCGGTACAGCGGTGTCCAGTGCACTGACGTGGGCAGCAGCACCGGCGGCTGGGTAACGACGGCGGCGTCGAGTTCACCGCGCTCGACACGGTTCATGAAGTCCGCCGACTGCCCTGCGAGCAAGGTGACCGCCAGCGCTGGGTGGCGACGCTTGATCATCCAGAGCGCATCGGCAAACGCGCCCATCAGCGCCGAGACCAGCGCCCCCATCACCACGGTGCCCGCGAGCCCGTCACGGGCTCGCCGGGCCGGCAGTTGTTGCCAGCGTTCAACGATATCGGCAATGGCCTCGACGTGACGCCGACCCTCGGGGTTCAGCACCACGGCGCGAGCGCCACGGTCGAACAGCGCGACGCCCAGCTCCTCCTCAAGCGCCCGCACTTGCAGGCCAACCCCCGCCGCCGTTAAGCCCACCTCCTGCCCCGCCGCCGCAAAGCTGCCGAGACGCGCGGCGGAGAGAAACGTTTGCAGGGTACGGATGGATGCCATTTCGCGGCCTTCGATGAGACATACGAATACTTTATCTCAGAGTAACAAAACATCGCTTTTTGTTTGTCATAGTGACGACTATCATTGCCCGCGATTACCTCGCAAGCAGCGCTTCACGTGCTGCGTATCGCGAACGGCAAGGATTTCCTGGATTGGAATCGATGAGCGAAACAACTTTGCAGGTACGAATCTGGCGCGGCGGTAGCGCCGACGTCGGCGGCACGTTTCAGACCTACGACGTACCGCGCCGGGACAGCCAGACCGTGCTTGACGTGGTGACCCATGTGCAACGGGCCATCGACCCCACGCTCTCCTACCGCTACGCGTGCCGGGTCGGCATGTGCGGCTCGTGTGCGATGACCGTCAACGGCAAAGCCCGCTGGACCTGCCGCACGCACGTGTCGCGGGTAATCGGCGATGACGGCGCGCTTGAGATCGCACCACTGGCCAACCTCCCGGTGGTGAAAGACCTGGCGACCGACATGCGGCCCTTCTTCGACAAGTGGGCGGCAGCCCGTGGCCGCTTTCAGGGGGCGCAGACGCGCCTTGACGACTTCGCTAGAGTTTCGCCCGACTCGCCCGAGCGTCGGGCGGCGAACGCAGGCATTGAGTGCATTGGGTGCGGCGTCTGTTACGGCTCCTGCGACGTTGTGCAATGGCGTCCGGAATTTCTTGGCCCTGCTGCGCTCAATCGCGCATGGACACTGGTGAACGACGTGCGCGACACCGACCGCCGCGAACGCCTGCGCGCCGTGGCGGGCGACGCGGGCTGCCACAGCTGTCACACGCAGGGCTCGTGCACTGAACGCTGCCCGAAGGGCATTGCGCCGACGCTCGGCATCGCGGGCCTGAAGCGCACGGTGGGCCGCGCGGCAGCGAAAGGCGAACTGTGAGCATCCATGAGCACGCCATTGCGCAGGCGCGGCGCTGGTACTGGCAACGAATTAGCGCGATGGTGCTTGCGATCTGCGTGTTGGTTCACCTGGCCGTCATGATCTACGCCGTGCGCGGTGGCCTGAGCGCAGAGGCGATTCTTGCGCGGACTCGCGGCAACGTTGCTGTCGCGGGCTTCTACTCGCTGTTCGTGCTTGCGTGCGCAGTCCATGCGCCGCTCGGCCTGGCTGTCATCGCTCGCGAGTGGTGGCAGTTCAGCGCCCGCAATGCCCTCTGGCTCGCGCGCGGTTTTGCGCTGCTGCTCGTGGTGCTCGGGCTGCGCGCGGTGTGGGCCGTGTATCGCGCCGGGGCATGACGATGCGCCGCAACGATTTTCGCGCGCGCAACCACCCCGCGTGGTGGGCGTTCTGGCTGCACCGGGTCTCGGGGCTCCTGCTCGCGCTGTTTCTGCCTGTGCATTTCACCCTGCTGGCGCAGGCACTGCACGGGACGGCTGCGCTCAATGGCTTGTTGCGACTCACCGATTCGGCACTGCTGAAGGTAGCCGAGTGGGGCCTGGTGACGTTGCTTGCGCTGCACCTGACGGGTGGCGTGCGCTTGCTGCTGATCGAATTCGGGCCAGCATCCGGCCTGCGCAAGAACTGGATCGCCGGTGGCGTGGGCGTTGCGCTTGCGGTTGGCCTCGCGTTCGCGCTATCACTGCTGGCGTGATCATCACGCCACATTGCACTTGAGGAGATAACCCATGATTCCGCTGACACATCGACTCGCTCTGCTTCTGTTCGCCGCGTGCGGACTGGCAGGCTTTGCGTCTGCGCAAGACACCTGGCCGAACAAACCGGTGCGGCTGGTCGTTCCCTTCGCCGCCGGCGGCTCCACCGACGTCATCGCCCGCCTGCTCGGGCAAAAGCTCTCGCAGTTGTGGGGCCAGCCCGTGGTTGTCGACAACCGCGCCGGCGCGGGCGGCAACGTGGGAGCTGACGCAGTGGCAAAGTCGCCCGGCGATGGCTACACACTGCTGATGGCCTCAGGCTCGATCACCATCAACCCGGCGCTCTACAGAAAGATGCCGTTTGACACCAAGAAAGACTTGGTGCCCATCATCAATGTTGCGCAAGGGCCGATGCTGGTAGTGGTGCAGGATGCAGCGCCGCACAAAAATCTGAAAGACCTGATTGCCGCGGCCAAAGCGAAACCCGGCGCGATCAACTTTGCTTCGGCGGGTATCGGCAGTCAGGTCCACCTGGCTGGCGAGAATTTCGCCGATGCCGCCGGCATCGACTTGCAGCACGTCCCCTACAAGGGCGAGTCGCTCGGGTACAGCGACCTCATGGCCGGGCAGGTGCAGATGATGGTGGGCAATTTCGCAGCCGCATCCGCCCTGCTGGGACCCGGTCGCCTCCGCGCGCTGGCCGTCACCAGCAAGGTACGCATGCCGCAATTGCCGGATGTGCCGACTGCTCACGAGGCCGGACTGCCGGGCTTTGAGAACATCGGCTGGTTTGGGCTCTTTGCCCCGGCCGGCACACCGCCCGCCGTGCTGCAAAAAGTGCAGCGCGATACGACGCGCGTAATGGCTGAGGCCGATGTCGCATCACGCCTGACCGCGCAGGGCATGTCACCCGTGCTGAGCAACAGCGCCGATTTCGTGCGGCAGATTGATCGCGAACTGGTACGGTGGGCAGAAGTGGCTGCCTCGCGCAAGCTGCAACTCAACTGAGCCGCGCGATGAAAGTTGATCTGCAATGTGTAGAGGACGCGGCGAAGGAACTCTACATTCGCGCGCTAAAGGTGCTCCCGCCTGACATCAAGGATGGATTCACCCAATTGCGGCGACAGGAGTCTGGTGCCACGGCACAGTCCCTGCTCGGAACGATGGTGCGCAACATCACCGTGGCAGAAGCAACCAACAACCTGCTCTGTCAGGACACGGGAATCCCGATCTACAACATCACCATCGGCCGCGGCGTGCAGGTAGACGGGATTGATCTGGAGCACGCCATCCGGCGCGGGTGTACGCGTGCCACGCAGGATCATCCGCTGCGTAGTTCCGTCGTGCATCCGCTGACGCGCAAGAACGAACACACTTCCTGCGGGATCGGTGTGCCAGTCATTCATTGGGCTTACTGCGCTACCCCCGATCTGCTTGAAATCGAGATGGTTCCCAAAGGGAGCGGCAGCGAGAACGGGTCGTTCCTGCGCATGGCAATCCCCGCTGAAGGCGTCGACGCGATCAAGACCTTCGTGATCGACAGCGTGCTGGCCGCCGGCGGCAAAACGTGTCCACCCACCATCGTCGGCGTCGGCTTGGGCGGCACGTCTGATCTGGTGGTCGCACTCGCCAAACGGGCGGCCACACGCCCGCTCGGCAGCGTCTGCGCCGATCCTGACGGAGCCACTCTCGAGCGGCAATTGAGCGCGGCAGTAAACCAGCTTGGCGTCGGCCCGCAGGGCCTCGGCGGCGATTCGACCGCCTTTGCCGTTCATATCGAACTCGCTGCCACGCACATCACAATGAACCCGATTGCCGTCAACATGCAGTGCCACTCTGCACGACGCGCACGCGCCAGCTTCACGTCCCATGGCGTGCGCTACGGCTTCTGATGGAGTATTGGCAATGACACACCACGTGCTTGACATGCCGGCCTCCGAGGCGCAAGTGCGCGCATTGCGCATCAACGACACCGTCACGCTGCGCAACACGCTGTACGGCATTCGCGACGCGACGCAAATTCACATGTTCGACCGGGGTCGCAGCACGCGACTCGACCTTCGGGGTCACGCCGTGATTCACACCGCGCCCAATGTGCGCAAAGTGCCGCCCAGCGCCGAGCACCCCGCCGGTTATGCCCCCGTATGCATTGGCACCACGACATCCGACCGGATGGAGCGCTTTAGCCGCCCGCTCATGGAACGAGAAGGCGTGCGCTTGATCATCGGCAAGGGGGGGCTGCGCGACGGCTCATCTCAGGCTTTTGCCGAGCTGGGTGGCGCCTACCTCGCCATCGTGGGTGGCACCGCCGCGCTGGAGACCACCTGGATCGAGCGCATCGAGGACGTTGATCTCGACGACCTGAACCCCGAGAGTCTGTGGCGCTTTGCGATTCGCGACTTCGGGCCGTTGCTGGTGGCCATGGATAGCCACGGCGGCAGTCTGTACCGGACCGTTCAGGCCGATACGGCGGGGAAGCGCGCTCAGGTGCTCGCTTCGCTGGGAGTGCGTGCATGACCAGCCCGACTGTTCGGCAGATGCAGACTGACATTCTGATTCTTGGCTCCGGCGGGGCCGGGCTCTTTGCCGCGCTGCACGCGCACCAACGCGCGCCGGAGCTGGAAGTCACGGTCGCCGTAAAGGGGCTGCTGGGCAAATGCGGCTGCACGCGGATGGTGCAGGGCGGCTACAACGTGGCGTTGGCGCCGGGCGACTCGGTCGAGCGGCACTTCATGGACACCATCGAAGGCAGCAAGTGGCTGGCTGATCAGGATTTGGCCTGGACGCTCGTGTCCACGGCCGTGGAGCGCGTGCGCGAGCTCGAGAACGAACTCGGCTGCTTCTTCGACCGCAATCCCGATGGCAGCATCCATCAGAAGGCGTTCGCCGGGCAAACGTTTGACCGCACCGTGCACAAAGGCGATCTCACCGGCATCGAGATCATCAACCGCCTGGCCGAACAGGTTTGGGCGCGCGGTATCGAGCGCCTGGAGGAGCATCGCGCCATTGAGCTGGTGAAGACCGCTTCCGGTGATGCGCTGGCCGGCGTGTTGATGATCGACATGCGGACCGGTGGCTACGTCTTTGTGCAGGCCAAGGCGGTGTTGCTGGCGACCGGTGGCGGACCGACCATGTACAAGTACCACACGCCGTCGGGCGACAAAAGTTGCGACGGCCTCGCGATGGCACTGCGCGCCGGACTGCCGCTGCGCGACATGGAAATGGTGCAGTTTCATCCAACCGGGCTGCTTGCCGGCAGCGGCACGCGCATGACCGGCACCGTGCTCGAAGAAGGTTTACGTGGCGCCGGTGGCTGGTTGCTCAACGGCGAGGGAGAGCGCTTTATGTCGCGCTACGATGATCGCGCTGAGCGGGCCACGCGTGACATCGTCAGCCGTTCGATTTATCGTGAAATGCGCGACGGCCGCACCACACCCAATGGCGGTGTGTGGATTCAGATGCACCACCTGGGCGTCGAGACGGTGCGTCAGCAGTTCAAGGGCATGGTCGAGCGCTGCGAAGATTGCGGATTCGATCTCGCCGGTGGCCGCGTGGAAGTGGTGCCGACGGCGCACTACATGATGGGTGGCGTTGTCTTTGAGCCCGACACCCGCACGCCGCTGCGTGCGCTCTTCGCTGCGGGTGAAGACACCGGCGGCGTCCATGGCGCCAACCGGCTCGGCGGCAATGGGGTCGCCAACTCCACCGTGTTCGGCGGCATTGCCGGCGACACCATGGCCGAATGGGTTCGTCGCGAAGGCACGTTCCGTGCGCCCGACCACGACGCCATTGCTGCAGCAGTAAGGCGTGCCGAGGCGCCATTCCAACGGCCAGCGGGCGATCTCGAAGCCATCCGTGAAGGCCTGTACAACTGCATGTGGGCCGATGTGGGCATTCTGCGGACGCGGGCGTCGCTCGAAAGCGGCCTGGCCAAACTTGATGCCCTTGAAACCCAGTTGAGCCTCACAGGCGTGACGGATGTTGACCGCGCCTTTCACATGGGCTGGCACGATTGGCTGAACCTGAAAAACCTGATCGCCGTGAGCCGCGTCATCGCGCTCTCGGCGCTGGCTCGCGAAGACTCGCGTGGAGCCCACTTCCGGGAAGACTTCCCGGATACCGGCGATCTGGCGAGTTCCAGCCACATTGCGGTGCGACAGCAAGACGACGGATTGCGTATCGCACGCGAAGCGGTGCGCTTTACGCGCGTCAGCCCAGGGCAAAGCCTGGTCACAAACGAGTGAAGCGCATCGGGCAACTCTGGCCTTTGCCACGGAAACGCCGAACAAGTCTCACGCACCCGTCGCATCGGGCAGACTTATTCAGCGTTTCCCTGGCGGCGCTTGCGTGCAGGCGGTGCGCTCGATCCTCGCACGATCAGCGACACCTCGACCTCGTGCGCTCGCACGGTGGCCTCGCCACTCAGCAGGGCGACCGCCAGTTGCGCGGCGCGACGCCACATCGTCTCCGCCGGCACGTGCACGGTGGTGAGCGCCGGTTTGACGTGCGACGCAAGCTCGAGATCATCGAAACCAACGATCGACAGATCGACTGGAACCTGCACGCCAAGATGCTGCGCTTCAAACAACGCGCCAAACGCCAGCACGTCGTTGCCGCAAATCAGCGCAGTGGGTGGCTGCGGCGCCGCCAGCAGCTCGCGCAAACCGTCCCTGGCTTGCTGCAGCCCATAGGGGCGCTCAATCAGCCGCTGAGACG
Source organism: Burkholderiales bacterium (assembly GCA_016790165.1). Classification (GTDB taxonomy): domain Bacteria; phylum Pseudomonadota; class Gammaproteobacteria; order Burkholderiales; family Casimicrobiaceae; genus Casimicrobium. The sequence continues at coordinate 293,082 of JAEUPL010000006.1, read as the reverse complement.
GCAGCGGCAAACCTGCACTCGCCATGGCGTCGCGAAAGCCACGCACACGCGCCGACGCGCGGTCGTTGTCGCGGGTCACCCCGGCCAGCATGGCAATGCGGCGATGCCCGAGATCGGCGAGGTAACGCACTGCCTGCCCAATGGCGCGGGCATTGTCGAAACCAACGCCGGCCATCCCGCCGGGCAACGGCCAACTCATCACATGTACGACCGGGATGCCGCGCGTGGCGAGCCGCGACAGCATCGTCGCGCGCTGCCCGCATCCGCACAGCACCAGCGCATCGGCGCCGCGCGTCAGCAAGTTCAGGGCCTGACTTTCCTCCACTGCCGGGTCGTAGTCGCAAGTGGCGATCAGCAGTTGATACCCCGCATCCACCAGGTGACGCTGCAAGACATTGATCGCCTGCGCGAAGATGGCGTTGTCGATCGTCGGGAAGATCGCCCCGATTGTGCCGGTGCGGCGCGACTTGAGCGTTCGCGCACCGGCATGCGGGACGTAACCAAGTTGCGCGATGACCGCTTCGACGCGTTCACGCAACGCCGGTCGCACGGCCTCGGGGGCATTGACGACGCGCGAGACCGTCGCCGTCGAGACGCGGGCGCGTCGGGCGACGTCAACAATGTTCGGAAGGGGGCGAGTCGGCGCGCTCAAAGTGCCCGGCACTATACCTGTTTGCACTGCACACGCCCAGCGGACTGCGCAATCATAGGGAAAGCCTGGGCGCATTGCCGAGCGCAAAGGCTTGACGCGCGGCGATTTTCGGTGGAAACTGAAAACGTTTACAAACTTATCTGACCTGCTGTAGATCGCCGCGATTTTCACGATGGACACCACCACCGCACAATCGCCCCAGGCCGCATCGACACGGCGCACAGGGTGGTCCCTGAGCCGACGGCTGGGCACTGCCGGCGTCACCCTGGTGGTGGTCGTCGCGCTCTGGCACGTCCTGACCGCGGTCACCGGATTCATCTCGCCCGCCCGATTCGCAACCCCCGCGGAAGTGTGGGGTGCTCTTCAGCAGATCGCAGGGGACGGTTACAGCAACGGACGATTGCACCAGCACGTGCTGCGTAGCGTGCTTCTGGTCACGATGGGCTTCACGTTCGCGGCCAGCGTCGGCGTGGTGTTGGGTCTGGCCATGGGCGCGAGTCGGCGGGTCGAGGCGTTCGTGAATCCCATTTTCCTGGTGTTGCGACCGATTCCCCCGCTGGCGTGGATTCCTCTTGCCATTGTGTGGCTCGGGCTGGGCGACGCTGCGAAGATGATGGTGATTTTTGTCTCGGCGTTCGTTCCGTCGGTGATCAACAGCTACACCGGCGTGCGCCAGATTGATAAACCCCTCTTCGAGGCCGCCGCCATGCTCGATGTCACGGGTTGGCGGTACTGGCGCGAGGTACTGATCCCAGGTGCGCTGCCGAGCATCTTCACCGGCCTGCGCTTGTCGCTGCAAGCGTCATGGACGACCCTGGTTGCGGCCGAGCTGGTCGGTGCCATCACCGGGCTCGGGCAGATCCTCAATCAAGCCGCACAGGACATCTACCCGGCGATGATTCTGGTCGGCATGATCAGCGTTGCCATCTGCGGTTGGGCGATGACCGCCGCACTTGCCTGGATCGAACGACGTGCAATGCCTTGGAGGACGCTGCAATGATCGCGCGCGCGTTGCCAAGCCAGCAATTCTGGCGTCTCACGATCGCAGGTACCTTCACTTTCCTTGCCATCTGGTCGGTTGCTGCGCTGTCGGGCTTGACCTCGCGGGCCTTCTTGCCAGCTCCGTGGGATGTCGTGGTGCGCTTCATTGAATTGCTCACCCAACCGTTTGCCGGTTATGTGCTGCACGAGCACCTGCTTTCGAGTTTGCATCGCTTCGCCATGGGCTTCGGGCTGGCCGTCCTGATTGGCATTCCGCTGGGACTGCTCATGGCCTGGTTCAAATGGATCGACCGCATCGTGACGCCGGCTTTCGAGGCCATTCGCTTTGTCGCCCCCATCGCGTGGGTGCCGTTCGCGGCACTCTGGTTCGGCACCGGCATTGGTGGTCCCATCCTCATCATCTTTATGGGCGCGTTTCCGCCAGTACTCATCAACACCTACCGCGGCGCCAAGCAGGTGGATCGCAAATACATCGAAGCCGCGCAAATGCTTGGCGCCAGCAGCTGGCGGTCCATGACCGAGGTGTTGCTGCCGGCCGCGGTGCCGTCCATCGTTGCGGGTTTACGCGTGTCAGCCGGGCTTGGCTGGCAATCGTTGGTGGGTGCGGAATTGATCGTCGCGTCGAGCGGCGTGGGTTACCTCATGGTGAAAGGCCAGGCATCGGTTTCAACCGCGACGGTGATGTGCGGCATGCTGGCCATCGGGATCGTGGGGTTGTTGATCGACGTCGCGCTACGGCGGCTACATGCGGCCATTGAGCAGCGACGAGGCACCTGAGCCCACTTGCATATAACGCCGCAACGCAGACGAGAAGCGAAGAAAGACTTTCCAATGGCAGTCATCCAGTTCCAGCATGTCGGTCGGGTGTTCCGGCAAAACGGCAAGGAGTTTGTCGCCCTCAAGGACATCAATTTCGAGGTCGGTGACCGTGAGTTCGTCGCCGTCGTAGGGCCTTCGGGTTGCGGCAAGACCACGTGCATGCGGATGGCGGCTGGACTTGAGCACCCCACCGACGGCGAGGTGAAGGTTGACAGTGAAATCGTCACCCAGCCCGGACCGGACCGCGCCGTGGTCTTCCAGCAGTTTGCCCTGTTCCCGTGGAAGACGGTCTGGGACAACATTGACTTTGGGCTGCGTTCGCTCAGGGTGGATACCGAGGAGCGCAAACGTCGCATCGAACAGATCATCGCGCTGATGGGACTCGGTGGGTATGAGCAGGCGTTCCCGCATCAACTCTCGGGCGGGATGCAGCAGCGCGTTGCCATCGCCCGTGCGTACGTGCTCGATCCAAAGGTGCTGCTGATGGACGAACCGTTTGGCGCGCTCGACGCCCAGACCCGTGTGGTCATGCAGGAGGAGTTGGTGCGCCTGGCGCGAAAGAATCCGCGCACCGTCCTCTTCATTACCCACGCGGTAGAGGAAGCGGTTTACCTCGCCGACCGGATCGTCGTGATGTCGCGGCGTCCGGGTTCTATCCGGGAGATCATTGACGTCAAGACCGTTCGCGAGACAGAAAATTGGGACGCGCACACGTGCATTGAGGATGTGATGGATTTGCCCAGTTTCGTGCACCTTCGCACGCATGTCTGGAAACTGCTGCGTGAGCAACAGTTGGGAGACGAGCACTAACAGTCGTCGAGCTTCATAACGAACTCACTGCTGACTATTCGCTACATACACTTACCACTACGCAAGGAGGCAATCATGAAACTTCGTATCCGCACAGCGCTTCTCGCATTCGGGCTGACACTCGGCCAGGCGGCGATGGCGCAGCAACCACTCACCGAGATCAAAGTCAGTTATCAACCCGCGCTTTATTGGGCTCTGCCCTTCCACATTGCGACCGAGAAAGGCTGGTGGGCTGAACTTGGGCTGAAGCCCGTGTTTTCTACATTCCCGGCCGGTGTACCGCAGATCGCAGCGGCAGCTTCCAAATCCTGGGATGTCGGTGGCACCGGCGGCGTCCCTGCCGTACTCGGTCACGTTCGTTTCGGCATCAAGACCATCGGTGTCAGCAATGATGAGTCTGCCGGCAATGCCCTGCTGGCCAGCAAAGCGACCGCGGACAAATTTGCGAAAGATCCATCGTCCATCAAAGGCCAGACGATTGTGCTGACCGCCAATTCAACCGGTGACTACGCCGTTCAGTCCTGCCTGAAGAAATGGGGCATAGCCAAGAGTGATGTCATCATCAAGAACATGGGCCAGGCCGAAATCATCTCGGCGATGTCCTCGGGCAACGCCGACTTGGGTGGCCTCTGGGCACCCAACATCTACACCCTTGAGGAGAAAGCAGGCGCCCGCGTGCTCTGCTCCGGCAAGGAAGGCGGCGCGTTCGTGCCCGGCGCGCTGATTGCGCGCGGCGACTACGCCGAACAGAACCCGGAAAACGTCGCCAAATTCCTCGCCATCTACCTGCGTGCCTGGTCCTGGGCAAACGCCAACAAGGCCGAAGCCATCGCAATGATGAAGAAGTTCTACGAGCAGGGCGGCACCACGATCAGCGAGGCGTCAATGAAGAAAGAGTTTGATACTCGACCGACCTATTCCCTCACGCAGCAGTTGCAGAACATGGATCGCAGCAAGGGCGCGTCGACCACCGATGGATGGTTCGGTTCCATTGCCGAGTTCATGAAAGGCACGGGCGCCGTCCAGGCCGTGCCATCGCCGAACGATTTCGTGACCGATGCGTTCATGAAGCGCGTCGCCGCCGATCCGAAACTGCGCGAGTTCGCCAGTCGCACCAAGTAACGCTCAGCCGAACCGGAGCGGCCTTCGGGCCGCTCTTTTCGGGCTCGATCTGAAAACGATTACAGGACTCCTCCATGACGACGACCTACCTCAAGAAAGCGGCCAAGACGCCCGAGACGGAGACCGCAACCGCGCAGCGCGTGGTGACCGATATGCTTGCCGAGATCAGTCGCAACGGCGAGGCAGCAGTGCGTCAGTACGCGAGCACACTCGACGGATGGATGGGCGAGATCGTCCTGACGCGCGACGAAATCAATCGTCGCGCCACAGAAGTCCCCGATCGCGTGAAGCGTGACATCGAGTTTGCAATCCGTCAGGTCGCCGACTTCGCGCACGCGCAACGGCGTTCGCTCACCGAGTTTTCGGTGGAGTTGCATCCCGGCGTCACCGCCGGTCAGCGCGTGCTGCCAGTGAACGTCGCGGGCTGCTATGCACCCGCCGGGCGCTATGCGCACATCGCATCGGCCTACATGGGCGTGGCCACGGCCAAAGCGGCGGGCGTCAAGACCGTCGTTGCGGCTTCCGGCCCGTTCCGTGGCGGGCCCATGCATCCCTACCTGCTCTACGCGTTTGACAAGGCAGGCGCCGACGTCATCCTCACGCTCGGTGGCGTGCAGGCCATCGCAACGATGGCCTACGGGCTGTTCACCGGAAAAGCCGCCGACGTCATCGTTGGTCCTGGCAACAAATTCGTGGCGGAAGCCAAGCGGACCCTGTTTGGTACCGTCGGGATTGACGTTTTCGCCGGCCCGTCAGAAGTCGCCGTCATCGCCGACGAAACCGCAGACGCGGCGATCGTCGCGAGCGATCTTGTCGGGCAGGCAGAACATGGTCACGAGAGCCCGGCGTGGCTGTTCACCACGTCGCGCGCGCTGGCAGAGGACGTGATGCGTCGTGTGCCCGTGTTGATCGATGCGCTGCCGCCCACTGCGCGCGACGCTGCGGGCTGCGCCTGGCGCGACTATGGCGAGGTCATTGTGTGCGATAACCGCGAAGAGGTGGCCACGGTGTCCGATCGTTATGCCAGCGAGCACCTCGAAGTGCACGCCCGCGATCTCGACTGGTGGTTGGCAAACCTCACCTGCTACGGGTCGCTCTTCCTGGGCGAAGAGACGACGGTCGCCTACGGCGACAAGGCGAGCGGTCCCAATCACGTACTACCGACCAAAGGCGCCGCGCGCTACTCGGGCGGGCTTTCAGTGCACAAGTTCTTGAAGACACTTACGTGGCAGCGCATGACGCGCGACGCGGCACGCGACATCGGCGAGGTGACCGCACGCATCTCGCGGCTGGAAGGTATGGAAGCGCACGCGCGCACGGCAGACGACCGGCTGGCGAAGTACTTCCCCGCGCAAGCGTTTGATCGCGGCGAGCCGGTGACGGTCTGATGCGCGACGACGACGCCATGCGGGGCCTGTTTTCGCTGCGCGGTCGCCGGGCGCTGGTGACGGGTGGCAGCTCCGGCATCGGCGCGGCGATGGCCGAAGCGCTAGGCCGTGCTGGCGCCGCCGTGATTCTTGCGGCGCGGCGGACGGATGAGCTCAACCAACTCGCTCAGCGCTTTCGGGGCGAAGGCATTGATGCTGACCATGTGGTGGCCGATCTCACCGATACCCTCGCCCTCCGTGAGACGGCGCGAATGGCCGAGCAGCGCTTTGGCGGTATCGACATTCTGGTCAACGCCGCGGGCACTAACCTGCGTGAGCCCTTCATCAACGTGACGCCAGAAAGCTGGCAGACGCAAATTGCGCTGCATCTATCGGCCCCGTTTTTTCTGACCCAGGCGCTAGCGCCCGGCATGGCCGCGCGCGGCTGGGGACGTGTGCTGAACATCGCTTCATTGCAAAGCTACCGTGCCTTCGCCAACAGCGCCCCCTATGGTGCCGGCAAGGGCGGAATCGTGCAGCTGACCCGCGCCATTGCCCAGGAATGGGGAAAGCACGGAATTACCTGCAACGCGATTGGCCCGGGTTTCTTTCCCACGGCATTGACCGCGCCAGTGTTCAATGATGCCGAGCTCGCCGCCCGCCACGCCGAAGCCACCTGTCTCGGACGCAATGGCAAGCTCGACGATTTGCATGGCGCCACGGTGTTCCTGTGCAGCGACGCCAGCCGCTACATCACGGGGCAGACGCTGATGATCGATGGTGGCTACACCGCAAAATGACCACCTTGCTCGACGCTTTCTGGATGCCTTTCACGCCAAACCGGCAGTTCAAGGCGGAGCCGCGCCTTGTCGCCAGCGCCCAAGGCATTGCCTACCGCACACCGGACGGGCGCGAAGTGCTGGATGGCACATCGGGCCTATGGTGCATAGGGGCCGGTCACCGCCACCCGCGCATCGTCGAGGCCATGAAGCGGCAACTTGATACGCTCGACTTCGCATCCAGCTTTCAGGTCGGGCATGCGGGTGCATTTGAATTGGCGGAGCGGATCGCTGCGCTGGCCCCACCCGCGCTGGATCGGGTTTTCTTTGTCAACAGCGGCAGCGAAGCGGTAGATACCGCCCTCAAGATCGCCCTCGCGTACGCCTGCGCAACGGGGCGGGGGCAGAAGCGTGTGTTCATCGGGCGTGAACGCGGGTTTCACGGGGTGGGCTTTGGTGGCATCTCGGTGGGCGGCATGATCAACAACCGCCGGGCGTACGGTGGCGCGATGCTGCACGCCGACCACCTGGCGAGCACCTGGAATGCCTCGACGCAGGCCTTCGTGCGCGGCCAGCCCGACTCGGGCGGGGAAGCGATGGCCGACGAGCTGGAACGGCTGGTTACCCTGCACGACGCCACCAATATCGCAGCCGTCGTGATCGAGCCGTTTGCCGGATCGACCGGTGTGCTCGTGCCGCCACGCGGCTACCTGCAACGCCTACGGGCAATTTGCGACCGTCATGGCCTGTTACTTGTCTTCGACGAAGTGATCACCGGCTTCGGTCGGCTGGGTGCGATGTTCGCAGCGCAAGCGCTGGGCGTGGTGCCGGACATGATCGTGTTCGCCAAAACGGTAAGCAACGGCGCGGCACCACTGTGCGGCGTCATCGTCAAGCGCGAAATTCACGATGCCTTGATGCAGGGGCCGAAGCACATCTCCGAGTTCATGCATGGCTACACCTGTTCAGGGCACCCCCTGGCGTGCGCGGCTGGTCTTGCGATGCTCGATGTCCTGCACGATGAACAGTTGGTCGCACGTGTCGCTGCGATGGCGCCACGCTTCGAAAACATTGTGCATGCGCTGGCTGATGCACCCGGCGTAGTGAGCATTCGCAATCTTGGCCTGGCTGCGGGCATCGAACTGGCGCCAGATACAGGACAGCCGGGGCAGCGCGGTGCGCGTGCCCAGGCGGCCGCCTTTGATCGTGGCGTGTTGACCCGCGCGCCCGGCGACACACTCGTCCTCGCGCCGCCCTTTGTGAGCGAACTCGGAGACATCCAGCGCATGGCGGACGCGCTGCGTCTCGCCATTGAAGACACCCAGCACCCCATCCCATGAAAGCACTCGTCTACACCCAGCCCAACGAAGTGGTTCTGCAGGAACAACCAATGCCCGCCGCAGCAACGGGGGAAGTGGTACTGCAGATCGAGGCCGTGGGAATCTGCGGCTCCGACATGCACGCCTGGCACGGCCATGACCCGCGGCGCAAGCCGGGTCTCGTGCTCGGGCACGAGTTTGTCGGCCGCATCGTTGAATCGGCGGCGCCAGGATTTGACCTTGGCACACGCTTCACTGGGAATCCGCTCATCACCTGCGGTGTTTGCGAGTACTGCGTCCAGGGCCGCAACAACCTCTGCGCCAATCGGACGATGGTCGGCATGACGCGACCGGGCGCGTATGCGGAGTACATGAGCATTCCCGCTGCGTCGCTCATCGCGATGCCGCAGGACTTGCCGGCGCGTGCGGCCGCGCTGACGGAACCGGCTGCCACTGCCTGGCACGCAGTGAATCTCATCATCCGCGCGCTCGCGAGACCCATTCACGAGTGCCGCGTGCTGGTCATCGGTGGCGGTGCCATCGGCATGCTGGGCGCGTTGTTGCTGCGCCATCTGGGTGTGCGGCACACGGTGGTTGCCGAACTGAACCCACTACGTCGAGACGCCGTAGCGCGACACGCACACTGCGACGCGATTGATCCAGGCGCAGCGCCCCAGGCAGAGTCGAGCTTCGATGTCGTCATCGATGCCGTGGGCGCCAAGGCGACGCGTAACCAGGCGTTCATTGCGATCAAACCCGGCGGCGTGATCATGCATGTCGGGCTGCAGGACTGGGCGAGCGAGGTGGACATGCGCAAACTCACACTCGCGGAGATCACGCTGCTCGGCACCTACACCTACACCACCGCCGACCTGCGCGCGACGGTCTCGGCGCTGGCTCAGGGTGCGTTTGGCGATCTATCGTGGGTCGAAGAGCGCCCGCTTGCCGGTGGGCAACAGGCATTCCTCGATCTCGACCAAGGGCGGTGCGCGGCGGCGAAAGTGCTGCTACGTCCCTAGGAAGACACGGCGAACCAAGGCTGCGGATGCCGCAGCTAGCGAACCACCATCACCGGGCAATCGCTGGCGGCGAGCACGGACTGTGCAACAGAGCCGAGCAGCAGCGAACCAATGCCGCCGCGACCGCGTGAGCCCATGACGATCAGGTCCACCTTCGCCTTCTTGGCGGCGCGGAGAATTTCTTCGGCGGCGTGACCCACGCGGAAACTCGCGGTGTACTTCGATTCGTGGCGATCAAGAAACTTCTGCACTGGCCCCAGTACCGCGTCGGCCTCAGCCTGGTGATACTCCTGCACCGTCTCCTTGCCGACCGCTTTGGCAGCCCGTGCCGGGATCGCCGGCTGCACGTTGAGCACAACGAACTGCGGCGCCTTTCCAAGCAGGTCCTCATGCGTGGCGAGGTAAGCGAGCATTTTCTTGGTGTCATCGCTACCGTCAACGGCGAGCAGAACTTTCATGGCGATCCTCCGGGGTAACACAGGAAACTACGGTACGACAAGTCTACGCAGAGTCGCTGTCGTGCCACCTGACGCGCGTCAACGCAGGGCGACGGTCAGAGGGCCCATTAACCAAACCGCTTGCCAAACGGATGCAGTCGAATACCACGCCGCAGATGCTGCCACGGCAAGTCAGCCGGGTCAGCCGCCATCGGACCTGGCGCCTTGGCGACGAGAATCTTCTCGGCGATCGGCGTGAAATCGGCGCGAAAATGCACCGAACTCTTGTTGACCAGAATCGCCTGCCCGGTGGGCTCGATGCCCACATAGCGGTACATCGCCTGATCAGCAAGCTGTGTCTTGTAAGTGGCCACCACGATGCGCACCCCCTGGTAACGCAAACAAGCCGACGGCCCCAGACGCATCTTCATGCCGCGATAGAACGGCCCGGTCGCAGCGAAGTTGCCGTCATGCAGCGCCTCTACCGCCCACGGCAGCTCCAGTGGGGAATCGCCCGGAATGCGACTCTTGCCGCCGAGCGCGAAATTAAGTGTCTTGCCCACCCCCACTTCGTGCGCTGCCTTCGCGGCTGCGCCGTCGACAATCAGCCCGGTTGCCGCACGCTCGGCACGGCATTCGAGCAACGCGCGCACCATGCCCATCGTGTCACTATCGCCGCCGGCGCCTGGGTTGTCCTGCGTATCAGCGATGACCACGGGTTTGTGCGCCTTGCTCGCAATCAGTTGCGCCTCGCGCACCGCCTCGACCGCCCCGAGCACCCGCGCGTCCCACTCGCCTTCTGCGGCGAGCACACGACGTTCCAGCACGCCCGCCGCATCGGCCGCTGCCGCATCGTTCACCCCGTACGCCCACACCACGGGTGCGCAGCCCTCAAAGTCTGCTGCCGGAAAACCCGGGGTGAACGACGCACTCGGCACATCCTTTGATTCAATCTGCCCGACGAGTTGATAGATGTCGTTACCCGGGAACAGATCGGTGCACTGCGCCGTAATCGGGATGAGATACGGCAGCATCCGCCACGCCACCTTCGGTACGGCCATGCCGTCAATTCGCTGCTTGAGGTAGAAAGCCGCTCGGGCACCTGTCTCGGCCATGTCGATATGTGGATAGGTGCGATACGCCACCAGGAGCTCGCTGTTGGCGAACATCGCCGGCGTGGTGTTCGAGTGGAGATCCAGGCTCACGGCGACGGGAACCTTCGGGCCGACCATGGCACGCACACGGCGCAACAGCTCGCCTTCGCCGTCGGCATGTGAATCGGTGACCATCGCACCATGCAGGTCGAGGTAGACCATATCCGCATTGGCTTTGCGGATGCCGTCGCAAATCGCGCCAGCGATACGCTCAAAGGCATCGTCCGTGACCTGCGCACTTGGGCTGGCGGCCGCCCACGCGGTGGGGATCAGCGAATGCGCTGATCCCATCTCCTTCATGAAGCCGGAGATCGGGATGTTCTGGTTCTGAAAGCGCTCAAAGATCTCGCCGCCAATCGACACCGGCGGCCAGCCCCCGCCCTGCACAAAGCGCTCGTAGGTCGCCCGCGAAGGCGCGAAGGTATTGGTTTCGTGCTGGAAGCCGCCGATTGCGATGCGCATGGTGTTGACCGTAGTGATGAAACGTCATTCGCAATGTAGTTCAACCGCATCGCCGGTACGTCTCATCGGCTCAACCATCGGTGCATCACACCCTTCGGCACGAAGGTAGACGAAGTCAGGCCGCCCAGCCCACCGCGGCAACCGGCGGCAACGCGGCATCCAGCGTTTGCCAGTGATCGCCCGCGTCTTCGCTGATCCACACACCACCGGTGGTGCTCGCCATCGCCAGCACGCGTTCGCTGCGGGTCGTGGGTGCGAGCGCGAGGCCGTGGCGGTAGACGAGGTGATAGGCATGCCGTTGTGGCAGACCGCTGCGAAGCTGCTGCCAGCTCTTCCCGCCATCGTCGGTTCGGCAAACGCACATCGCCCCGTCAATGGCGTAGCGGTTCGCATCGGACACCGCAGGCACCACCCACGCACGGAGCGCGTTGATCGGGTCGGCAACGATCACAAACCCAAAATCACCGGGCATCGGCGCCGAACGACGTGTGAAGTTGATGCCGCCGTCTACGCTCCGATACACGCCAAAGTGATGCTGCGCCCAGATCACATCCGGTTGTGCCGCGCAGATCGAGATGCAATGCACATCCTGCGTGTTCGGATCGCGCGCGACTTCGGGCGGCAGGTAGGGCGCGTCGAAACCGTTGCCAATCAACGCCCACGACGCGCCAGCGTCTCGCGTACGCCACACACCACCGCAGGAAATGGCGACGGTGACCTGCCGGCTGTCGTGGGGATCAACACAGACCGAATGCATGCCAGGATGGTCGTTACCGCCACCCATCCACGCCTTTCGCCGCTCGTCGAGCCAGAAGCGCTCGCAAAGTTGCCAACTGGCGCCGCTATCCGCCGAGCGAAACACCGCAGCGGGCATGCAACCTGCCCACAAGACACCCGGCTCGTGCGCCGCGCCCGGCGCCAGTGCCCACACCTGATCAACGGTCCACGGCGTCTCGTCGTTCGCCCACGGACCCTGGTCGGGTTTCTTGGGGAAGGCTGGGGCGGGAATTTCGGTCCAGCGCGCGCCGCGATCCAGGCTCTTCTGCAGCTTGACGCCGTAGTGACCGTGCCGCAACGCAACATACCAGGCACCATCGCGCCCGTCAGCGACCACACGCGTCACCGCGTCGCCCTGAAAATGATGTTCCACCACGGCCCATTGGCCGGCCGCCGCACGCGCAACCACAAAAACGCCCTTGCGCGTCGCCAGCAACAGGGTCGCCATCTTCATCCTCCACTCAAGGCCTGAATCACCCACACCGCATCGCCATCGGCGAGTGGTTGCGACAGGTCATCGCGCTTTGCGATCATCTCATTGTTGACGAATACGGCGACGTGCTTGCGCACGGCCCCCTGCTCGTCCAGCACATAGCGTTCTAGCATCGGTGCCGCCAGAAACGCCGCCCGTAGGACGGCGTCCAGCGTACCGGCCGACACCTGCTGCGGCGGGCAAGGGACGTGGCGTTGCAGTTGCGGGGCGAAGGTGACGACTGGCATGGCGAAAGTCTATTCGGCGCGCATCGTGCTTTCAAGCACGATGCCACCGACTGGCGCTAGCTCGCATCGGATTGAACAACAAGCTCGCGTTGCCAGCACGCGAGGGCTGCCCCCATCGCCAGCGCAACCGCCGAGAACACGAGACCGCGAGACAATGCGGCGGCATGGCTGCTGGCAGCGCCGCTGGCGACAGCATGCGTCGCGGCAAACGCGTCAATGATCCAGCCCACAACGACCGGACCGACGATCTGTCCGCCAGCAAACACGGTGGTGAATGCCGCGATGCCGTCCGGCCAATCGGCTGCCGCGAGGTTGTGGCGTACCAGTGCCGTCGTCGACGCCACGACAGAAAGAAACACGCCGCCGAACAGGACTCCCGATACGAGCACAACAGGCCACGCGGCGGATAGCGCCGGCAGTACGCAGGCCGCAGCGAGCAGCGCATTCAGTGTGGCCAGTGCTCGTCCGCTTCGATGACGGTCGAGCAGGCCCGCCCAGATGCGCGACGACGCCATGCAGGCCAGGCCAAGCAGACTGTAGAACACCGTGATGGCGGCGGTGCTGACTCCCTGTTCGCGCAATAACGCAATCACGAAGGTCATATAGCCGATATAGCCCACGCCGAACAACGCATAGCCCGCGAGCGCAAATCCAAGGTCGCGGTAGTGAAACCCGCGGACGCGGCGCTGGGCCACGTCGGCGCGCACCATCAAAGCCTGCAGCGAACGCACCGGTCGCACTAGCCCCATTGTTGCCACCGCACACACGCCAGCCAACGCCCACCATGCCCAGGCCCAGGGTGCATAGCCCCACCAGCGATCGCCAGCCGACGAGCTCGCCAGCAGCGCAGGCACGATGAGCGCAGAGAGCAGAACGCCGAGGCCGGAGCCACCGTAGTAGATGCCCAGAAGCAGCCCGCCGCGCTGTGCGCCTGCGCCAGATCGCTGCGTTGCGTCTGCGGCGAGCCGCGCGGCGAGCACGCCGCCGGCAACGAACACGAGCGCGCTCGCGGCGCCGGCCAGTGCACGCTGCGTCAACAGCAGGGTGCTGTCGACGAAAAAGCCGCTTGCTGCCATGAACACGCTGGCCAGCAATGCACCCACGAGCAGCACGCGCGACGCACTCCAGTGCCGCATCAGTGCTGGCGTGCACAAAGCACCGACGAAGTAGCCAAACGCGTTGGCCGTGTTCATGCTGCCCGCGAGTGTGTACGTCCAGCCAAGGTCAGACCGCATCGGCGGCAGCAGCAGGCCGTACGCGAAACGGGTGATGCCGAGCGACACGGCCGCCGCGAGCGAGAGGAGAATCGCGAGCCGGAGCGGCGAGGCAGCATTGTTTCGTTCGTGCAGATCGTCAGGCATCGCGCTCAGGAGCGTGTTGACACGTCCTAGCCCCGCAGGCTCCACAACAAGCGTGCTCCGAACGCTGACATCACGACGCCTGTCACCACCGAAAGCGCCGGTTTTGCGCGCAGATATGCCGCCTGCGCGGGCACCGTGGAGAACAGCCACGCGAGCGCAATGTGGTAGACAAGACCCATGCAACCCACCATGGCTACGGCAGCAAGCCGCGTCGTCAGCGTGGCATCCGGATCGAGACTGACGACGGCGACGCTGGTCCAGAACGCCAGCGATTTCGGGTTGGTGAGATTGGTCAGCAGACCTCGCCGGTAGTGGGTCGCCCGACTCGCGTTGATTCGACTCGCTGTAGCCCGGTCGCTGGCAGGCCGGATCGTCCCCGAGAGCGCAATCTCCCCGCTGCGAATATCCGGGCCACGTGCTGCCGTCACATCGCTCGACTCATCGCGCCGCAGCGAACCGAACAGTCCCCAAGCCAAATACAGAAGATAAGCGCCACCAATCGCACGCAGCGCGGTCTGAAGCATCGGTACCGCATCGAACATTTGTTGTACACCAAACACGGCGACGGCGACCCAGATCACGGTTCCGGTCGAAATACCCAGCGCGACACCCAGTGCAGCTCGACGCGACGCCGATGCAGCAGTGTGCGTCAGCAGCAGCAGATTGGGACCGGGGATGATCAGCGCTGCAAGATAGAGCAGCGCCAGCGTGGTGAGCGTCGCAGCCACCGTCGTCAAGTGGCGGCTGCGGCGGCGAACTGAAACGCCCGGCCCGGCGCGCTCGCGAGCAGCTTGCGCGTGTACTCATGCGTGGGGGCGCGAAACACGTCGCGCGTGGTCCCCTGCTCCACGACGATCCCGTGTTGCATGACCAAAACGCGGTCGCAGATTTGCGCAGCCACCCGCAGGTCATGCGTGATGAACAGGATGGCGAGATTGAGCTCGGCTTGTATTTCTTCCAGCAACTTCAGCACCTGCGCCTGCACGGAGACGTCGAGCGCGGACACGGCTTCATCGCAGATCAGCACCTCGGGATCGAGTGCGAGCGCGCGGGCGATGCTGATGCGCTGCCGCTGGCCGCCTGAAAACTCGTTCGGGTACCGCGACAGCACGTCGGGAGACAGGCGCACCAGCGTCATCAGCTCCCGTGCGCGCGCCAACGCCTGCTCCCGCGGCACGCCGAAGTTAACCGGCCCCTCGATGATGGCCTCCCCCACGCGCTGACGCGGGTCGAGCGAGCGGTACGGGTCCTGAAACACAATCTGGATGCGTTTGCGTGCAGCTTTAAGCGCCTCCCGCGAGCCCGCATGCAGCTTGACGTCGCGCAGATGCACTTCGCCTTGCGAGGGGTCGATCAGCCGCGTGATGCAACGCGCGACGGTGCTCTTGCCGGAGCCGGATTCACCGACGATGCCGACCGTTTCGCCCGGTCGCACATCGAAGCTGACCAGCGTCGCTGCGCGAGTCTCCCGTCGCTTCTGCAGCCAGCCACCGCTGCTGTAGGTCTTGCAGAGCTCCTGAACCGAGAGCGCGGGTGCATCGGCGAAGTGATGATGCAGTTCGGGCGGATCAATGGGTGGCACGGCAGCGATCAGCATCCGCGTGTAGTCCTCGCGCGGCGATTGCAGCACCTCGTGTTTGGCGCCCGACTCCACCTGCTTGCCTTGCTGCAGCACGACCACGCGGTCGGCAATCTCGGCAACCACGCCCATGTCGTGCGTGATGAACAGCACCGCAGTGCCACGCTCGCGTTGCAGCGTCTTGATCAGCGCGAGCACCTCAGCTTGGGTGGTCACATCCAGTGCCGTGGTCGGTTCGTCGGCGATCAGCAGCTTGGGCTCGAGGATCAACGCCATCGCAATCATGATGCGCTGGCGCTGCCCGCCCGAGAGCTGATGCGGATAGCTTGCGAAGATGCGTTCCGGCTCCGGCAATTTGACCGCTTCGAACATCGCCAGGGTCTTCGCATGCCGCTCGGCAGCACTGAATGCGGTGTGCTCGGACAGCAGCTCATCGAGTTGCGCGCCGCAGGTCATGACCGGGTTCAGCGCCGTCATGGGCTCCTGAAAGATCATCGCGATTTCATCACCACGCAGCTCACGCAATTGCGCCGCCGTGAGCGACAGCAAATTGGTGTCACCGAGGCGAATTTCTCCGGCGCTGACATGCACGTTGTCCGGCAACAGCCCCATCACCGCAAACGAGATCACCGACTTACCCGAACCGGATTCACCGAGCAGGCAGACAATTTCGCCCGCGCCGACGTCAAAGCTGATGTGCTCGACGGCCAGCGCACGGTCGGCACCGGCAGGCAGCGCGACCGCGAGGTCACGGACGGAGAGGACGGGGGCGCGCGTCTCGCTCATCGCTGCGCTCCCCGTTTGTTGAACTTCGGATCCAGCGTATCGCGCAGACCGTCGCCAAGCAGATTGACAGCGAGCACGGTGAAGGCGAGGAAGATGCCGGGAAACCACATGTTGTGCGGCGCACTTGAGAATACGACGCGCGCCTCCGCCATGATGTTGCCCCAGGTCGGGATTTCGCTCGGCAGACCGAGGCCGAGGAAGGAGAGGATCGCCTCGATCAGGATGGCGGACGCGCACACATAGGTGCCCTGCACCACCATCGGCGCGATCGAGTTGGGCAGCACGTGGCGCAGCAGGATCTTCCAGGTCGGTGTGCCGATCGAGATGGCCGCTTCGATGTAGGGCTCTTCACGAATCGAGAGCACCAACGAACGAACCAGCCGCGTCACCCGCGGAATCTCGGGCACTGCGATGGCGATGATCACGGTCGACAGCCGCGCGCCCCATGCTGCCACCAACGCAATGGCGAGCAGGATGCCGGGGATCGCCATCAGGCCATCCATGAACCGCATCAATACGGCGTCGACGCGGCGGAAGTAACCCGCCATCAGTCCGAAGAACGTGCCGGCGAGCAGCGCCACGACAGCCACGGAAACACCCACCAGCAGCGACACTCGCGTCCCGTAAAGCACGCGGCTATACACATCGCGTCCAAAGCTGTCAGTGCCCATCAGCAGCGTGCGTGGCGCAGTCTGATTGTCCGGCCCGGTCCAGTCTGCCTTGGTCATCGGCGGCTGGTTCATATTGACGGCGTCGAGCCAAGCCGGGTCAACTGTGCCCAGCACGGGCGCGAGCACGGCGACGGCAATCAGCACCGCGAGCACGATGCCGCCGAAACGCACTGCGCCGTTGCGCAGGACGCGCGCGACGGTCGTGTTCACCCGTCCGTCCTCGAAGCGGCAGCACGGGTTCCGGCCATTCTGCGCTGTGAACTGTCCATCGCGTCGAAGGCGTTGTCGTCATTCGTCATTCGTCATTCGTCCTTGCGCGCCAGCGCATCAATAGCGAATCCTCGGATCAAGAAACAGGTAGGACAGATCAACCAGCAAATTGACCATGACGTACAGGAACGCAAAGAAAAGGATGACGCCCTGAATGACGGGAAAGTCACGCGCCAGCACTGCATCGACGGTGAGCGTACCGAGGCCGGGGATGGAATAGACGCTCTCGGTCACCACCACGCCACCGATCAGAAGCGCAATGCCAATGCCGATCACCGTGACAATCGGAACCGCTGCGTTGGCCAATGCATGGCGTACCAGCACACGCGCCTCCGGCAGGCCCTTGGCGCGCGCGGTGCGGACGTAGTCCTCGGTCAAGGCCTCGGCCACGCTGGCGCGAGTGACACGCGCGATCAGCGCGACGTACACGATGGAAAGTGTGATCGCGGGCAGCAACAACTGATGCAGCCACGGCCACAGTCCATCGCGCAGCGGTCGATAGCCCTGCACGGGAAACCAGTCAAGCTTCAGCGCAAACACATATACGAGCAGATAGCCAAGCACGAAGACCGGAATCGAAAAGCCGAGCACCGAGAAGCCCATTAACGCACGGTCCAGCCAGCCACCATGGCGCCACGCCGCCAGCGTGCCCAGTGGCACCGCAACGAGCACGGTGAGCACAATGGTCAGAAACGCCAGCGACAGCGTCGGTTCGAGCCGCTCACCGATGAGCGCGGTTACCTCTTTCTTGAAGAAGAACGACTGCCCGAGATCGCTGCTGGCCAGGCCCTTGGCCCAAAGCGCAAGCTGCGTGAGAAACCCGCGGTCCAGGCCGAGTTCGGTGCGGATGCGCGCGATGTCCTCATTGGTCGCCATGTTGCCGGCGATGACAGCCGCCGGATCGCCCGGCACCAACCGGATGAGCGTGAACACAATGATCGCCACGATGACCAGCACCGGGATCGTAGCGAGAATGCGCTTGACGAGAAATGCCCCCATGGCACCAACAATAGCCGAACTGTGTCGGCGGTTCGCTGTCGAGATTTGTTTTGTCCGAAAATGCAGGCATCCATCCAACCCGTACTTGTGTCAGTACCACGCTACAGGTTTCACTCATGTCACATGCAGCAGCTTCCTCTCCACTCCCCACCACCATGCACTATGTCGATCACGGCTCGGGCGGCGCCCCTGCATGCATGCAGATCGCGCAGGGGCCGCTGCCGGTGCCGGCTGCGGACGAAGTGCTGATCCGCGTCGCCGCCGCCGGCATCAACCGGCCCGACATCCTGCAACGATCGGGCAAATACCCGCCACCCGCCGATGCGTCGCCCGTGATGGGGCTCGAGGTCGCTGGCGAGATCGTCGCCGTGGGTGCGGCGGTGACCGGCTGGCATGTGGGCGACAGCGTGTGTGCGCTGACGCCGGGCGGTGGTTATGCCGAGTACTGCAAGACGCCGGCCACGCATTGCCTGCCGATCCCGCACGGGCTCTCGGTGGTTGAGGCGGCGGCGCTTCCGGAGACGTTCTTTACCGTCTGGGCGAATGTGTTTGAGCGCGCCCGGCTGCAGGCGGGCGAGAGCCTCCTGATTCACGGCGGTTCGAGCGGCATCGGCTCCACGGCGATCCAGCTCGCACGCGCCTTCGGCGCGGGCAAGGTCATCGTGACCTGCGGCGATCAGGCCAAAATCGATTACGCGCTCGCCCTCGGCGCGCACGTCGGCATCAACTACAAAACGCAGGACTTCGTGGCAGAAACGCGAGCCGCGACGGATGGCCGCGGCGCCGACGTGGTGCTCGACATGGTCGGGGCGCCCTACTTTCAGCATAACCTCGCGGCCTGCGCCACGGAGGGGCGCATCGCGCAGATCGCCTTTCAGCATGGCGCTAAAGCGGAACTGAACATGCAGGAGCTGATGCTTCGGCGGCTGACGTGGACCGGCTCGACGCTGCGCGCGCGCCCCAAAGCGGCCAAAGCCGCGATCGCTGTGGCGTTGCTGCAACAGGTGTGGCCACGCTTTCAGACCCACCCCGACGCGCTGCGCCCGCACATTCATGCCAAGTTCGCCCTCAATTCGATCGTCGAGGCGCACCAGATGATGGAAGCAGGCACCCATTTGGGGAAAGTCGTACTGGTGATGACGGGTTAACAGCTTTTTGCGTTAACCGTTATCCAAATGGAGTTCTCGGCTGATTTTGTCGTTTGTCGACTTTTGAGAAAATTCGCTCCAAACTGAACCTGAATGGCCGATAGCGCAGGAAAGCCAATGTGTGGACGACGTCACCTGAGCGCGTGTTATCGCCCGGGAGGATCGCGCAAAAACAGTGCGGCTGCTGTCTGTTGCTGCGCCGCAACATGACTATTGCTTATGACGCTTATGGAGCGATCAGGCTTGGTACCAACCACGGCCTGTCACAGAATCTGTAGTGTTAGCGCTCGTCCGTGAGCGTTCAAAGCATCAATAATCATTCAAGTTCGCTTGGTTTCATTTGAGGGTCGAGTCATGAAAAAAACCATCGTCGCAGCCGCTGTCGCGGGTGTGATCTCTACTGGCGCGTTTGCGCAAAACGTCACCCTCTCGGGGTTGATCGATGCCTACGTTGGCTCGATGCAGTATTCCGGCGACAAGCGCACAGCCGTCGCCAATTCGGGGGGCATGACCACGTCGTGGTGGGGCATGACCGGCAGCGAAGACCTCGGCGGCGGCCTCAAGGCCTCGTTCAAGATCACCGGATTCTTCCGCGGCGACAGCGGCTCGTTTGGTCGTTTCGGTGGCAACGAGAACGTCTTCTCGCGTGACGCCAGCGTTGCGCTCGAAGGCGGCTTTGGCCGCGTGTCGTTCGGTCGCGATCTGGCACCCAACTTCCTTCCGACCGTCGTGTTCAACGCGTTCGGCGACTCGTTCAGCTTCTCGCCCCTTGTGTTGCACGCGAACGTTCCGCTGTTCAACGGCACCGGCTGGCAGTCGGTCAACGCCGGTGACACCGGCTGGAGCAATCAGGTGCGCTACACCACGCCGAACTTCGGTGGACTCACAGCCAACCTGCACTACCAGCTCGGCGAAGTCGCTGGCAATAGCAGCAACCGTAACGTTGGTGCAAACTTCCTGTACTTCAACGGCCCGTTCGCGCTGGGCGGCTTCGTGCACAACGTGCGCAGCAACAACCCGAACGCCGGCACCGTCGGCGACGTGAAACTCGGTTTCTCGCAGCAGAAAGCGTGGATGCTGTCCGGTAAGGCGGGCTTTGGTGTTGCCAACGTCTACGCCAACTACGAGCGCGCCAAGAACGATAACTACGCAGGCGCCGCCGGCAACGCCGAGAGCAAGACCTGGAGCCTGAGCGCCGATATCGCGGCCGGTCCGGGCAAAGTCCTCGCGGGCTACGCCGACACCAAATGGACCACGTCGCCGACCAGCGCCCGCAACGGCAGCAAACGCAACACCTTTACGCTCGGTTACGACTACAACCTGTCCAAGCGCACCGATGTGTACGCGATGTACCTGAACGACAAGATCACCAGCTACGATCGCGGCAACTCGTTCGCACTGGGCGTCCGTCACCGCTTCTAGGCGCAGGCGGCAAGAGCTCCAGAGAACGGCGCCTTCGGGCGCCGTTTGTATTTGGTCGTCCGCGCATCGGCCCCTGTCGCCGGAGACAGCGGACCAGAATCTCCCCTGCTCCAGGGGCGGTCGGGGCGCTTGATCGGCAGTCCGGCGATCAAGCGTCATTAGGATGTTTCTGAAAATAATCTGTGCAGCAAAGTCATGATCACGTCATGAACGGTGGCAAATATCATTTGTAAATTTACACATCTGAAACCCGGCGCACGACGCCACGGCCACCGGAGGCAATTCATGCAATCGACTTACATAACACGTCTGGCTTCAATAACCGGCGCATTCGTTCTCGCCGCAACGTCGGCCCTGCTGACGTCGCAGGCAGCCGCGCAAATTCCCGTCAATGGCTGCCAGTTCAAGGCGGCCGAGGTGTCGAAAGCGCTCGGCACGCCATTCAATGCAGGGCAGGGGCAACGCGGAATCGGCCCGTCGTGTGTCTACACCTCCACCGATGGCAAGCAGCAGCTCTCCGTGGTCATGTTCCCCACCACCGCCACATTTGATGCGGTCAGTAGCGTGATCGGCCCAGCACGCACAACGCAGTTTGCCGTCGTGCCGAACGACGCAAATCAGGCACGCATCGTCACCTCGACGGCCAACCCGAATGTGGCGCACGTGGCTTACGTTCGCGGACGGCACCTGGTACAGCTACGCTTGGTCGTCGCGCCCAGCGCGATGCGACCGGTGGCAACATTGAACAACAAGCTGCTCACGCTGCCGCGCGTCTAGGCAGCGTCAGACCGGCATTCGATCCGCGCCGTGCGCGGTCAATCCGGCTAGGCTCGCAACCACCACTGCGTGATACGCGCCGGATTCCCGTTCATCGTCACGGCGTCACGCGTCACGCAATCCTGCATGGTGAACGCCGAGAACAGCGCGGCCATCCAAGGCGGCGTGTGGTGCCGCAGCACGGCACCGTCCGGGACGCGGAACACGCCGTAGGGCAAATCGTCCGTGCTGCCGTGTTCCGCAGCGAACGCGTCGTAGCGCGCCCGGTTGCGAGCGTCGTCCTGAAGCAGATAGTCACTCACCAGCAGGAGTCCGTCGGTTCGCAGCACACGGCGCAGCTCGGCTACGAGCCCGCGTTGTGCGCTGCCAGATGCAATGCAGGTGAGCACCGCGAACAGCAGCACCGAGTCGAACTGGGCATCGGCGAATGGCAGCGTATCGCCCGCCACGTGCACAAAGCGCACGCCGGGCACATCGTGCCGCGCCGCCGCAATCATCTCAGCCGAGAAATCGGCGCCGACGAGTTTGAAACCGCCCCGCGTCGACAGTTCCGAACACAAGCGCCCGCGTCCGCAGCCGTAGTCAAGCACCGCCGCCCCCTCCGGCAGCGCCCGAGCAAGGCGCGGCACGTCCAGCGCGTGCGCGAAGACCTTCGATCCGGCAGCGCGACCCCAGAACGCCCTTGCGTCAGTCGCGCTGTCCATGCGTCCTGTGTTGCAGACGGTGAAGACAGCCAGGCATCAGCCCCTCGACAACTCGGTCAGGTGATTGAACACATGCATGGCGTGCGCCGCTGCGTAGGCCCTCTTGTCCAGCGCCCCGTAGGCGAAGTGCGGCTGAAGCGCACCGCCGAAGGCATCGAAATCAGCGAGCGACTTCAGCAGGCGGTCAAGCCCCACGTTCTGGTCGCCCGCCGCCGCCAGCGCGGGCGCGCCGGGAATGGCTTCGGTCAGGGGGTGCGTCATTGCGCCCTTGGCCCGAAATAGCGCAAACGCAGTGGCCCCGACGGTGGCCTGAAACCAAACCGGTTTCGGCTGCGGGAAGCCAGTCATCGAATACTCAACGCTCTGCGCCATGTGCTCAAAGACTTGCGCGGGCGTCCAGCCGCCCGTGTGCTTGATCGTCGCCGATTTCAGCTTGCCGAGCGCATCCGTCGCCGCTTGGATGGTCAGCGGCTGCGCGCCCGAAGGCAGCGCGAACCAACCCGCCGCACCCGTCGCCACAGCTGCGCCAGCAGTAAGAAAAGCTCTGCGATTCATGTCTTGTCCTGCGCAGCGTTGGAGGGCGCCTAGCGCCCGCATGGTAACAAGTGCTGGGCTCGGCGCACAGCGCACACCATCGCGCCGAGTCGCTGTGCCGGACGAAACAGCCAGTGTTGAGCCCCCGGGTAGCAATGTCGCCAATACCCCGATGTCCGCCTCGCCGTGGCTCATCGTGTCCGATGCGCGCGACCGCGAATGAGTTTGGCCATGCGCAGCGCCAAACCGCGCTGCACCGGGCACTACGCTGAGGGCGGTGGAGGGAATACGCGCAGATGCTATGCGCCAAAGACATCGGGCAAGTGGTAGGCCGTGTAGGGGTCGAACCTACGACCAACGGATTAAGAGTCCGCTGCTCTACCAACTGAGCTAACGACCCACTGCCATGACAAAGAAAATATTAAATCACACTGCCCGACCGCCTGCCTTTCGGGCAAGCTGACTAACGCATACCGCTAGCAACGCGATTCGATAGCAATGTATCGCCGCGTTCGACAGACCCGCAAGCGTTCTGCGCTACGAGTTGATTCATTGGCCGTAGCCGCAATTCGCGAAGCGTAATCGAAGCAATTTTTGCCCCGGCAAGCAACGGGCAACCAAATTCCCCGGATGCGGCAGATGCGAGAAGCACATGAGGAACGCAACGTCGGCTCACAGCCCGGCTGATCCGGACTACTTCGCTACTTTTTGGGCAATGCCAAAAAGTAGGTCGGCCGCCGGGCCGAGACCCGGCTTGCCTGCGCAACGAGCCGTTACCGATAGACCGGAAACCGCGCACAAAGCGCCGCAACGTCCCCGCGCACTCGCGCAATCACCGCTTCATCATTTGGCGCATCGAGCACATCGGCGATGAAGTTGCCCACCATCCGGGCTTCCGCTTCCTTGAATCCACGCGTGGTGAACGCGGGTGAGCCGAGACGGATGCCGCTGGTGACCATGGGCTTTTCCGGGTCGTTCGGGATGGCGTTTTTGTTGCAGGTCATGTGCGCCTTGTGCAGCACAGCCTCAGCGTCCTTGCCGGTGATTTTCTTGGCGCGCAGGTCAACCAGCATCAGGTGACTTTCGGTGCCGCCGCTGACGATGCGCAGACCGCGCTCGACGAGTGTCTTGGCAAGCGCGTCGGCGTTCTTGAGCACTTGTTCCTGATAGGTCTTGAACTCGGGCTTGAGTGCTTCGCCGAACGCCACCGCCTTGGCGGCGATCACGTGCATCAGCGGGCCGCCCTGCAGGCCGGGGAACACGGCGCTGTTGAGTTTTTTGGCGAGATCTTCGTCGTTGGTGAGGATCACGCCGCCGCGCGGGCCGCGCAGCGTCTTGTGCGTGGTGCTGGTGACCACATGCGCGTGCGGCATCGGGTTCGGGTACACGCCCGCGGCGATGAGGCCCGCGTAGTGCGCCATGTCCACCCAGAGATACGCGCCCACTTCATCGGCGATTTCGCGCATCTTGGCCCAGTCCCATTTGAGCGAATAGGCCGAGCCGCCGCCGATGATCATTTTGGGCTTCACTTCATGCGCCTTGGCGCGCATGGCGTCGTAGTCAATCGTTTCCGCGGCAGTGAGGCCATAGGCGTTGGCCTTGAACCACTTGCCGCTCATGTTAAGCGCCATGCCGTGTGTGAGGTGGCCGCCTTCGGCGAGCGAGAGGCCGAGGAAGGCGTCGCCCGGCTGCATCAGCACAAAGTAAACCGCCGTGTTGGCCTGCGCGCCCGAATGCGGCTGCACGTTGACGAATTTGGCACCGAACAGCGTTTTCAGGCGTTCGATGGCCAGCGTTTCGGCGACATCCACGAACTCGCAGCCACCGTAGTAGCGGCGGCCGGGGTATCCCTCGGCGTATTTGTTGGTGAGCTGCGACCCCTGCGCTTCCATCACGGCTTTCGACGTGTAGTTTTCGCTGGCAATCAGCTCAATGTGATCTTCCTGGCGCTGGTTCTCGGCGTTGATGACGGCGAAGACTTCGGCGTCGACGGCGGCGAGCGGCGAGGTGAAATTGACGGGGCGTGCGTTCATGGGCATGTCCTTTCATGACGAAAGTTGCAGCGCCGGACAGCGAACGATCTGTCTCGACACAGGCCCAGGCGGACGGCGGAATCGCGGCGCGACGTGCGCAGCGAGGACATGCTTCCTGAGGGTGTCTCCCTCTCAGACTCGGGCCGCGCGCTTCGCACGCGGCCGACGCTTACGCCAGTTACACGCCCAGCAAAATTATAGAAGGCCGTATCACCGCAATACATCGCGGACTACGGCTTTTCGGCGGAAGTGACGGCCCAGCGGTCGCTCAGAGCGCAATTGGCATGAAGTCGACTTCCATGATTTCATGGCGCTAACGACCAGCCGGCGGTCGTTAAGGCACAAAAGCCATATCGCGAGCCGCACATCGGGCCGTAAACGTTCAAGAAGGCAATGCCCAGAAACACACAATCGCGATGAGCGTTGGCCCCGCCGCTGCGACGAAAAGCCACAGCGGACTGATGTGCTCGTTCTCAAAGAATGGTTTGAGAATCGCATAGCCCGCCGGATTCGGTGCGTTGGCGATCACCGTGAGGCCACCACCGGTGACCGCACCGGCGACCAGCATGTACTTGAATTCTGGCGTCAAACCCGAGACCAGCGAGCCCAGGTAGGTCAGCGCGGCATTGTCGGTAATGGCGGTGAGCGCGGTCGCGCCGAAGTACACCTGATTGGGGCTCATCTTGAGCAGAAGCGGCTGCAGCCACCATTGCTGCATTGCGCCGAGCACAACGAGGCCGGCCAGGAAAAACCCGACCATGAGCGCCTCGCGCAAAATCAGCCGATCCTGAAAGCGCGGGTAAGCGCTGGCCACGCCCAGAAACATGAGCAGAAACCCCATAAACAGCGGCGGGTGGTGCGCAAACACCACCACACCCGCAAGCAGGCCGAGATGGACGAGGCACACCGATGCCGGAATGTGCCCCCCTTCGGACGCGCCGTCATGCGTATCGCTCAGGTGCTTGATCTCGCGAAAGAACAAGGCCGTGACGACGGTAGCGCTCACCACCACCGCCAGCACTGCGCGCCAGCCAAAGTGCGTCAGCATGAAGGCGAGATTCCAGTCCCACTTCGCCGCCACCATCAGCACTGGCGGCGCAGCGTATGGCGTGAGCACGCCGCCGATCGAGACATTGACGAAGAGCACGCCGATGGTCGCATAGCGCAGGCGCGGCGAGAGGTGAGCGCGAAAGAACCGATCACGCAACATGAAGGCGCCCAGCGTCATCGCGGCCGGCTCGGTGATAAACGACCCGAGCAGCGGCACCAGCGTCAGAATCAGCCAGAAAAAAGCCACCGAACGCGGCAGCGGGATGAGCCGCGCGAGCTGAGTCACGGTCAGCTTCGCCACATGCAGCACCGGTTTACTCGCCGCCACCACCATGATGGCGATGACGAAAAGCGGCTCGGTGAAATTCAACCCGTCGATGTAGCCGGTGCCTGCCTTGAACCCTCCCGTCGCAAACAGGTAGATCAGCAGCACGCCGCTCCACATGCCGAACACGGCCTCCACCTCGCCGAACAGATGGAACAACCCTTCATGCCCGGGGAAGCGGTGACCGAGCGAAGCAATTTTTGGCGCAAGGAACGTGTGCGCAATGGCCAGGGCGAAAAGCGTGGCGGCGACAATTTGCGTGGTACTGGGTGACATGGGGTTTCCGGTTGCGGCGCTGCGACCGATTGTAGGCTCAGCTTCGCGCAGGAGGCACTTGGCGGAAGCACGGCGCGAATCGGGAAAACCCATGCGGCGCGCGCGACACGTGACGCATAGAATCACCGATGAGGTCACGCTTTGAACAGACCGTTCCGGACGCGCGTATGTCAGTCTGATGTGCGCATGGCCCGCCCCCTTCGCCACTTTTCTCTTTTGAGACTTTCAGGAGACTTTATGCAACGTCGTGATTTTCTAACCAAGGCCGCTGCCAGCGCCGCAACCGGCGGTGCCATCCTCGGCGCACCCGCCGTCATCGGTCAGTCGCCCGCGGTGCGCTGGCGCTTGACGTCGGCGTTCCCGAAGTCGCTGGACACGATCTACGGCGCCGCCGAAGTGTTCGCTCAGGAAGTCAGCAAAGCCACGGGCGGCAAGTTCCAGATCTCGGTGCACGCCGCTGGCGAAATCGTACCGACGCCGGGCCTCGTCGACGCCGTGCAGAACGGCACCGTTGAAGCCGGTCACACCGCACCGTACTACTACTTCGGCAAGGACGAAACGTTCGCCCTCGGCTGCGCCATCCCGTTTGGCCTCAACAGCCGCCAGATGACCGCGTGGCAGTACGAAGGCAACGGCCTGAAGCTGATGCGTGAGTTCTACGCCAAGTACAACATGATCTCGTTCCCGATGGGCAACACCGGTGCACAGATGGGCGGCTGGTATCGCAAGGAAATCAAGACCCTCGCCGATGTCAAGGGCCTGAAGTTCCGCGTGGGCGGCTTTGCCGGCAAGGTGTGCGAGCGCATGGGCATGGTGCCGCAGAACATCCCGGGCGGCGAAATTTATCAAGCCCTCGAAAAAGGCACGGTGGACGCCGTTGAATGGGTCGGTCCGTACGACGACCAAAAGCTTGGCTTTAACAAGGTCGCGCCGAACTACTACTACCCCGGCTGGTGGGAAGGTGGTCCGCAGCTCGACCTCTACATCAATCAGAAAGCCTGGGACGCACTGAGCGCGGAGTACAAAGCCATCGTCGAGGCAGCAGCCTCCCACGCGCATGTGGTCATGCAGGCGCGCTACGACGCCCGTAACCCCGCTGCGCTGAAGCAGCTCGTCGCCTCTGGCACCAAGCTGCATGCGTTCAGCGACGAAATCATGAACGGCGCGTTCAAGGCAGCGTTTGAACTCTACGCTGACATTTCAGCGAAGAACCCGAACTGGAAGAAAGTCTACGACGATTACTCCCGCTTCCGCGCTGACCAGAACCTCTGGTTCCGCTTCACCGAAGCGCGCTTTGATCGCTTCATGCAAGCACAAAAGCTGTAGTCGGTCACAGCCCGGCTGTCATCACAGCAAGCCCGCACGGCGCAAGCCCTGCGGGCTTTTTTCTTCATGGCGGCCGTGTGCTGAAACGCAACCGTCAGAATCGCTCATTCGGACCCATGTACCGCCACGCCCCAATCGGCAACTCACCGAGCGTCACGCCGCCGATGCGAATGCGCTTGAGCGCGACGACCTTGAGTCCGACCAGCTCGCACATGCGGCGGATTTGACGCTTTTTCCCTTCGTTCAGAATGAAGCGCAACTGGTCCTCGTTTTGCCACCAGACTTTCGCGGGCTTCAACGCGGCACCGTCAAGTGAAAGGCCGTGATTGAGTCGGCGCAATTCTGCGTCAGGCAGACGTCCGCCGCGCAGCGACTGCACGCGCACGAGATATTCCTTCTCGATGGGGGAGTTCTCACCGATCAACTGTTTGGCGATGCGACCGTCTTGCGTGAGCACGAGCAGGCCGGTGGAATCGATATCCAGCCGCCCGGCTGGCACCAGACTTTTCAATTGCTCGCGACCGAACTTGACGGGCGCGCGATCCTCACGCCAGTGATTCTCGGGACGCACGAGCACCACTGCAGGCTCGTGCCCATCCTCCGCTTGCCCACTGACGTAGCCAATCGGCTTGTTGATGAACACCGTGACGCGCCCGTCCTGCTCGGCGCGGGCCGCGCGGTCAATGGTGATTTTCTGCTGCGGTAGCACCTTTTGACCGAGCACGGCGAGTTCACCGTCCACCCGCACCAGTCCCTGCTCGATCCACGCGTCGGCTTCACGGCGCGACGCGAGACCGAGTTCACTCATGCGTTTCGATAGACGTACAAATTCGCTCATGAGACGGAAGACAAGCGAGGAGACAAAAAAGCAAAGAGCACCCGGAGGTGCTCTCTGTCGACGGGCGTTGAGCGAAGTCTACTTCTTCGGCTCGTCTTTCTTCACGGCATCGAGAATGGCCTTCATCGGATCTTCCTCCGCCTTGGCGCCTCCGCTCGCCGGGCCGCTGGCGGGCGCGACACCTGCGCCCGGTGCCGCTGGCTCGTTGGCGGGCGCGTTCTGCTTGAACAGATCGTCCATGCTGCGCTCTTTTTCTGGCGTCTTGTCCTCGGCCGGTTGCTCGATCTTGACCTTGTCGAGGTCAACCTTGACTTCCTTGTCGAGGCCGCCGGAGACGATGCCCGGGAAGGCAATGATCAGGCCCACCATCACGATCTGGATAAGCACGAAGGGCACGGCCCCCCAGTAAATCTGCATCGTCGTCACGGGTTGCACCAGTTTTTTCGTTATGCGATCGGTGTACTCCTTGATCGGCGCAACGCTACGCAAATAGAACAGCGCGAAACCGAACGGCGGATGCATGAACGAGGTCTGCATATTCACACCCAGCAGCACGCCGAACCAGATCAGGTCAATGCCAAGCTTCTCGGCCACCGGTCCAAGCAACGGGACCACAATGAACGACAGTTCGAAAAAGTCCAGAAAGAACGCAAGAACGAAGATCAGGATATTGACTACGATGAGGAAGCCCACCTGTCCGCCGGGCAACCCGGTGAGCAGGTGTTCAACCCATTTTGGCCCGTCAACGCCCTGAAAGACGAGACTGAAAATGGTTGAGCCGATCAGGATGAACACGACGAAACACGAGAGTTTGACCGTCGTATTGAGTGCCTGCTTCAGAAGTCCGAAGTTCAGTCGACGGCGAGTGATCGCCATGATCAGCGCGCCCATCGCTCCCATGGCGCCGCCTTCGGTCGGTGTGGCGATGCCAAGAAAGATCGTTCCGAGCACCAGAAAGATCAGCAGGAGTGGCGGAATCAGTACGAAGGTCACACGCTCAGCCATGCGCGAGAGCAGACCGGCGCCCGTTGACTTGTTGACGACTGCGGCAACAAATGCGATCAGAACGCCGACGCACATGGACACAACAATGGTCTCGTCCAGCGGGACCGAGATCGGTGCCTGACCTTTCCACCACGTCAGGATGGCGCCGTAGTTCTTGGCAAACACGATGGCCGCGCCGGTGGATACAACGGCGAGTACCGCAAGCGAGGCGAGGCCCGACTTGCCATCGTCTTCGCGAATGGTTCGCGCTTCAGCCGGCAGCGCCGGTGCCCAAGCCGGCCTGAATGCGGCGACGCCCATCACATACAGCGCGTAGAGACCAGTCAGGATGAAACCAGGGATGAATGCGCCCTTGTACATGTCGCCAACACTTCGCCCCAGTTGATCCGCAAGAATGATCAGCACGAGCGACGGAGGAATGATCTGCGCCAGCGTCCCGGACGCCGCAATGACCCCGCTGGCCAGGCGTCGATCGTAGCCGTAGCGCAGCATGATGGGGAGCGAGATCAGTCCCATCGAAATGACCGACGCGGCCACCACCCCAGTGGTTGCCGCCAGCAGTGCGCCCACGAAAATCACGGCGAAGGCGAGGCCACCGCGCACCGGGCCGAACAGTTGCCCGATCGTATCGAGCAGATCTTCGGCCATGCCACTTCGCTCCAGAATCAAACCCATCAAGGTGAAAAATGGAATCGCCAGCAGCGTCTCATTTTTCATGATGCCAAAGATTCGCAGCGGCAGCGCTTGCAGGAGAGACTCCGGCAGGATTCCCAGCTCAATACCAATGAACCCAAAGAACAGACCGCAGGCGCCAAGGCTGAACGCAACGGGGAAGCCAAACAGCAGAAATACGACCAACCCCACAAACATGATGGGGGCGATATTGGTGATGATGAATTGCAGCATGGTGGTCAATCCGGTTACGCCTTGGCGCTCTGTGTGCCGGGTGTACCGGGCGTGTTTGTCTCCGCGAGGCGGCGAATTTCTTCGGCCAACTCTTCTTCTGCTGACTTGTCGTTCTTTTTTGCCGTGGGGTCGTCAATCAGCCCCTTGAGAAATGCGAATCGCTTGACCAGCTCAGAGAGGCCTTGCAGCAGCAACAGCGCAAACCCGACGGGAAGCATCAGGTAGACGGGCCAAAGAATCAGTCCGCCCGCGTTTGCCGAGGTCTCGCCCGAGCGCAGCGCCTGAAGAAACCACGGGACCGAGAACCAGAGCACGGCGATACAAACGGGCAGCAGGAACAACACGAACCCCACGATATCGATCCATGTCTGTCCACGCTTGGAAAAGCGCCCGGAAACGACGTCAATTCGCACATGCTCGTTGTTCAGCAGCGTATAGCCGGCGGCGAGCAGGAACGAAGTCGCGAACAGATACCACTGCACCTCGAGAAACGCGTTTGACCCGATGTCAAAGACCTTGCGCACAACCGCGTTGACACAACTGATTACGGTCGATGCGAAGATCATCCACATCATCAATTTGCCGATGCCAGTGTTCAGTCTATCGACGGCGTTGCTCAATCCAAGCAGGCCTTTCATACATCGCTCCCCGTTTTGTTGCGTTGCAGTATTTTTGCCGGATTCTCCGCCGTTGCATACGGCGTTTACCCGACCAGGCTTCCGCCAAGTGCGTAGCGGCGGCCTTTCCGTCCGGTGGCGATCGCCTAAAACCGGGCGCCGTCCCGCACGAGCCCGATGCCGCTCAGGCACCGGCAATCTGCATCGACTCGATGAGGATCGAACCCACGTGCTTTGAGCCCCGCCGATCAACGTCGGTGCCGATGGCGACGATGCGTTGGTACAGTTCGAGCAAATTGCCGGCAATGGTGATCTCGGACACCGGATAGGCGATCTCTCCGCCCTCAACCCAAAAGCCCGCCGCGCCGCGTGAGTAGTCGCCCGTGACCGGATTGACGCCCTGGCCCATGAGCTCAGTCACGATGAGGCCGCGGCCCATTTCGCGAGAAAGCACCGAGAGATCGCCCTCGCGCGTGGGCGCGACCAGCAGATTGTGGTTGCCGCCTGCGTTGCCGGTGCTCTGCATACCGAGCTTGCGCGCGCTGTACGCGGAGAGGAAGTAACCACGCACGACGCCCGCCTCGACGATGTTGCGGCGCTGGCAGGCGACCCCTTCGCTGTCGAACGGTGAACTGGCATAGGCCTGCGCGATGAAGGGATCGTCCACGATACTGACGCAGGGCGCAAAAACCGGTTTGCCCAAACTATCGAGCAGGAATGAGGTTTTCCGATAAAGCGAACCGCCAAACAACGCTGAGATTGCGTGCCCGACAAAGCCGCCGGCCATCGCGGGGGTGAACAGCACCGGCGCCGTCTGCGTCGCGAGTTTCTTTGGGTTCAGCCGGGCCACCGCGCGTTCACCGGCCTTGCGACCCACGGCCTCAGCCGCCTCCAGCAAGCCCGGCACCCGATGCGAGGTGTACCAGTCGTCGCGCTCCATCGCGTCGCCGTCGCTCGCCACCATCGCGCAACCGATGTAGTGCGCACTGCCCTTGTAGCCCGCGCAGAAGCCGTGGGTGTTGGCGTAAAAAAACTCGGACGCACTGGCACTCACTGAGGCGCCCTCGCTGTTGTCGATGCGCTCGTCCACCGCAAATCCTGCGTCTTCGCAGCGCTTCGCGAGATCGATTGCGGCGTCGGTCGGGATGTCCCAGGGATGAAACAGGTCGAGATCGGGAATGTCGCGAGCCATCTGCGCCGCGTCAGCGAGTCCGGCACAGGGATCCGCACTGGTGTATTTGGCGATCGTGACCGCTTTGTCCACGGCCGCCTGCACCGCGTCGCGGGAAAAGTCACCGCTCGAGGCGTTGCCTTTACGACCATTGACGTAGACCGTGACACTGAGTCCCTTGTCGACGTTGTGTTCCAGCGTTTCCAGTTCGCCCAGACGTACGGTGACGTTGAGGCCGTTGCCCTGGGTCACCTCGGCTTCGGCCTCGGTCGCACCGGCGTGGCGGGCCCGCTCGATAGCGGCGAGGGCCACGTCACGGAGCGCATCGGAAGTCAGGGCGAAGGACATGGTGAACAACAGGCCATCGAGTTCGAAGGGATGAAAGCATAGCGCCCCACGGGGGCGCATCGCGGCAGAGGCTCGCTGCTCCCGCCGCGTGCGGCAAAATTGCGGGATGGCCCGCCCCCCGAAAGTCCCGCGCCCCGTCGACGACGGCCCGTCAAAGACCCAGCTCAAGAAAGAAATGCACGCGCTGCAAGAACTCGGCGAAGTGCTCACCGGGCTGTCGCGCGATCAGCTCGACCAGCTCGACTTGCCCGAGGCGCTGCGCGATGCGCTCGACGAACTGCAGCGGGTTGGCAAGCACGAGGCGCGACGGCGCCACATGCAATTCATCGGCAAGCTGATGCGCGAAGTCGATCCCGCCCCGATCCGCGAGCAAATTGACCGCTGGGAGTCTGGCACCCGCGCCAACAAAGCGGCGTTCAAGCTCGCCGAGCGTTGGCGCGACCGTCTGCTGGGGGAGCCCGCTGCACTCGACGAATTCGTGCTGGCTCAGCCCGAGGTTGACCGCGCGGCGCTCGACGCGCTCATCACCAAGGCCCGGCTTCAGGCCACGCGGGGTGAGGCGCCTGCGGCCGCGCGGCAGGTGTTCCGCATGGTGCACCGACTCATTCTTAAAGTGTAGGTTGCCGCATGTACGACAGCATCAAGATCGGTCTGGTTTCCATCTCCGACCGTGCCTCCACCGGCGTGTACGAAGACAAGGGCATTCCTGCACTGCAAGCGTGGCTGGCAAGCGCGGTGCGCAATCCGGTCAGCTACGAGACGCGGCTCATCGCCGATGAACAGCCGTTGATTGAATCAACCCTGGTCGAACTCTGCGATGTCGCGCGCTGCGATCTGGTGCTCACAACTGGCGGGACGGGTCCCGCGCGCCGCGACGTCACCCCCGAAGCCACGCTCGCCGTGGCGCACAAAACGATGCCCGGCTTCGGCGAACAGATGCGGCAGATCAGCCTCAACTTTGTGCCCACGGCGATTTTGTCGCGGCAGGTGGCCGTGATCCGCGGCAACACGTTGATCATCAACCTGCCGGGGCAACCGAAGAGCATTCAGGAGACGCTGGAGGGGCTGCGCGCCGCCGTCGGCAGTGGCAAGCCCGCCGTGCACGGAATTTTCGCTGCCGTGCCGTACTGCGTCGACCTGATCGGTGGTGGCTACATCGAGACCCACGACGCCGTGTGCAAGGCCTTCCGCCCCAAGAACGCGATCCGCACGCCGCGCGACGCGTGACTTGCGACGTATTGAAGCCGTCCGCCCCGAGCGGGCACGTGCTGCGCGCCGTCGTGTTGAGATCACCGACTGATACAGCTTTTTGACGCCATCGACCACCAGTCGGCCATTGCAGCCCGTTTTTGTGCCTTGTCGACTTGTTATTTTTTCTAATGAAAAGCGGCACCGGAGTGCCGCTCAACGGGAAAAGCTGATTGTTCCGCGTCGATCAGGCTACCGCCAGTGCCCTGGCACCCAGTGATGGCCACGAGGGTCGCGATTCCAGTGCCCCGGCACCCAAGTGTGACGGCCTTGCGGCGGCCGTGTCCAGTGCCCGCGGTTCCACACATAAGCATTGCCATTCCAGCTGTGGTAGCCGCCAATCCAGACGTAACCCGTACTCGGTGCGACCGGAACCGGCTCATACACCGCGGCCGGCGGTGGCGCGGCCACGTACACCGCCGGGCCGGGCACGCGAGCTGCCACGACACAGCCGGTGAGAATGGCCGCAGCAGCGACGCTCAACAACGCGCTGGACACGGGGGACAGCACTTTCTTCATGGCAACCTCCTCTGCATGGGGAAAAATCAATGAATGCCCGGTGGCAACGCCACGCCCGGGGTGAGCGTTGACGGCGGAGCGCGAGCGTTACGATTTGTTGCAACTACAGAAACGCTGAACCCGTCTCGTCGGCACTTCGGCCTGTTTCCTCCAGCAGGCTGCTAGCGAAGCCGCGCAGCGGCAGCCACCAGTGTTCCCAGCAGCGCGGCTGCGAGAAAGTTATGCGCCGTGGCCAGCGCAATCGGCTGGTTCAGCAGCACCGTGCCCACGCCGACCAGAATCTGCGCCAGCAAAACTGCCTTGATCCAGAGCGCCTGACGGCGCAGTGCGCCATAGCCGCGCAGCAACGCCAGTGCAGCGCCCGCCACAACCAGCGTCGTGATCAACGCGCCCACGCGATGCGCCCAATGAATCGCGCGCAGGGCCTCGATCGACAGGAAAGTGCCGTCCGCATTGCGCCCGAGCGCTCGCTGGAAGACAAAACCCTCCGACCAGTTCATCTCCGGCACCCACGCCCCGCCGCAGGCCGGAAAGTCCGGGCAGGCTGCCACCGCGTAATTGGTGCTGACCCAGCCGCCGAGAAAGATTTGCAACAGCAACACGACCAGCGCGAACCACACCAGCGCGCGTGTACCCGCACCGACCGGCACCGGCATCGCAGCGCTGTCACCCGCTCGCTGCCGCTCGCGCATCCAGAACCAGATCAGCAGGGCAAAAAGAAGCATGCCGCCGAGCAAATGCACCGTCACCACGATCGGCATCAGCTTGAGCGTCACTGTCCACTTGCCAAACAAGCCTTGCGCGATGACCACAACCAGCAGCAGCGCCGGCCAGCGCCAGCTCACCGGATAGGCAGCGCTGGCGAGGGATCGCCCGCTACTGCGCGCCCGCGTGATCAGCGCGCGCAGGAACATCACCAGAATCAACGCACCGATGAACGAGGCAAGGTAGCGGTGCAGCATCTCGATCCAGGCTTTGCCGTGACTCACCGGGCCATGCGTGCCGCCCTGCTCGGCAATCGCCCGGTTGATCTCGCCCGCGGCCTGGAGCGGCACAAAATGGCCATAGCAACCCGGCCAATCCGGGCAGCCCAAGCCACTGTCAGTGAGCCGCACGAAGCCACCGAATGCGATGAGGTCAATCGTCAGAAACGCCGTGAGCGCCACCAGCCGCCCCCAGCGCATGCGAAATCCCGCCCACAGCGCAAGTAGCAGCAGGCCGACCCAGAACGCTGCATTCAGCGTCGTCAGGGAAAACTGCCAGATGGGCATCGGGGTGGCGGCGTCAGTCATGGCCTCAAATTTTAGGGAAAGCCACCGCAATGACCGACACGCCGCGCCCTTGCCTTGCGCGACTCATAGAATGACCGCATGCATCTGTTCCGCCTCGCGAAAATCATTGGCGTTTTTCATCGCTACGGGCTCGATGAATTTGTTCTGCGCGACACGCCCAATCCGCTGCTGCGTGCCGTCGGCAAACTATTCAGCGCGCGCAGCCATGAGCGGCCTCGCGGCGAGCGGCTGCGACTGGCGCTTGAATCGCTCGGGCCGATTTTCGTCAAGTTCGGACAGGTGCTCTCCACGCGGCCCGACCTGATTCCACCCGACATTGCCAGCGAACTGTCACGACTGCAGGATCGCGTGCCGCCGTTTCCGGCCGAGGACGTGCGCAAGGTGCTCGAGGCCGCCTACGGTCGTCCGGTCGAACAGGTATTTGCCAGTTTCGACTGGCAACCGGTCGCCAGCGCCAGCGTCGCGCAAGTCCATTTCGGCTCGATCCAGCTCAAGGTCGGTGACACCTTCGAGACGCGCGAGGTGGCCGTCAAGGTGTTGCGGCCGAATATCCTGCCAGTCATCGAAAGCGATCTGGCGTTGATCCGCGTGCTGGCGGGCTGGGTTGACCGGTTCAGCGCGGACGGTCGCCGCCTGAAGCCGCGCGAAGTGGTTGCCGAGTTCGACAAATACCTGCACGATGAGCTCGATCTGGTCCGGGAGGCAGCCAACTGCTCGCAGTTGCGCCGCAATTTCGCCGGTTCGCCGCTGCTCTACATGCCCGAGGTCTACTGGGACTGGTGCGAACAGAATGTGATGGTGATGGAGCGGCTGCACGCCACGCCCGTCAGTCAGGTCGACACACTGCGTGAGGCGGGTGTGGACATCAAGAAGCTGGCGCGCGACGGCGTGGAGATCTTCTTTACACAAGTGTTTCGTGATGGTTTTTTTCACGCTGACATGCACCCCGGCAACATCGCGGTGCGCACTGATGCTGCGCATCTCGGCCAGTACGTCGGCATGGACTTCGGCATTGTCGGCACGCTCACCGACGTGGATCGGCGGTATCTCGCAGAAAACTTTCTGGCCTTCTTTCGCCGCGACTACCGACGTGTGGCGACGGCGCACATCGAGTCGGGCTGGGTGCCTCCGGGCACGCGCGTCGACGAGCTCGAGAACGCCGTGCGCAGCGTCTGCGAACCGATTTTTGATCGCCCACTCGCCGACATTTCCTTCGGCAAGGTGCTGATGCGGCTGTTTCAGGTGTCGCGCCGATTCAATGTCGAAATCCAGCCGCAATTGGTGCTGCTGCAGAAGACGCTGCTCAATGTCGAAGGCCTCGGTCGCCAGCTCGACCCGTATCTTGACCTGTGGGCAACGGCGCAGCCCTTCCTCGAAAAATGGATGCGCGAGCAGATCGGCCCGGAAGCCATCGTGAAGCGATTGAGCGAACAGGCGCCGTACCTCTCCTCCGCATTGCCACAATTGCCGCGACTGATCCATCAGGCGCTGGAGCGACGTGCCGAACCACCGGCACCGGTCATCATCCATTCACGCTCGCGATGGACGAACGTGTGGCTCGCCGTCATCGCATTTTGTCTGCTGGCGCTTCTCGGTACGCTGTGGATTCCTTTGCTGCTCGATTGAGCCGTGCAGCGGCGCCAGAGTGAATCCGCTCTCGCTCGATCAACCCTGGGGCCGCGGCTATCGGCCAACGCATACCCATGCGTTCGCTGACGGCTCGCAACTGCCGTCGACACCGTTTCTGCCGCGCGGCCTCGGGCGCAGCTATGGCGACGTGTGCCTCAACGACGGCGGCACGCTGTTGCACAACTTTCGGCGTGATCGCTTGCTGGCTTTTGACCACGCGCGCGGCGTACTGCGCTGCGAATCCGGTGCGACGCTGGCCGACATTGCCCAAACCCTGCTGCCGCGCGGCTGGTTTCTGCCGGTCGTTCCCGGCACACGCTTCGTCACCGTCGGTGGCGCCCTGGCAAATGACGTGCACGGCAAGAATCATCACGTCGCAGGCAGCTTCGGTCGCTTCGTCGAGTCACTCTCGCTCATGCGCAGCGACGTGTCGAGCTCACTGACGTTGAGCGGCGATGACACCTTGTACTCCGCAACCATCGGCGGCCTTGGTCTCACCGGGTTGATCCTCGAAGCCTCGCTTCGGCTCAAGGCGGTGCCCGGCCCCGGCATCGAACAGGAAGTCCGTCTCTTCGGTGGCGAGCGCGGCGCCGGAGGCATTGCCGACTACCTCGCCCTCGATGCCGAGAGCAAGACGTGGGAGTACACCGTCGGTTGGATCGACACGCTCGACCGCAATCTGCGTGGCGTGTTCTTTCGCGGCCGTCATTGCGAAGGCCCCGATGAATGGCTCGTGCCACAGCCCACACGCCTGATGCTGCCGATCGATGCGCCGCAATGGGTGCTCGGTCGCTGCAGCGCACGGGCCTTCAATGCCTTGTACTACCGCCTGCACTCGATCAAAACCGCGCAGCGCTCCGTGATTCCGATCTGGCCGTTCTTCTTCCCGCTGGATGCGGTCAACGGGTGGAACCGCGCCTATGGTCGTCGCGGGTTCATTCAGTATCAGTTCGTCGTGCCCACGGTCGGCGCGCGGGAGACCATACCGCGCATCCTCGCGCATCTACGCGAAGCGGGTGTCGCGAGCTATCTCGCAGTGATCAAGACCTTCGGCGACCTGCCGTCGCCTGGATGGTTGAGCTTCCCGATGGCCGGCACCACCGTCGCGCTGGACGTGCCCGCGCCGGGCAGTGACGACCGGCGTGCGCTCGATGAAGCCGATGCGATGGTCGCCGACGCGGGAGGGCGCGTCTACCCAGCCAAGGACGCACGAATGTCACCCGCGATGTTCCGCCGTTTCTTTCCGCGCTGGCACGAGCTGGAGGCTGCGCGCGATCCGTTGATTTCCTCGTCGTTCTGGCGGCGGGTCACTGGAGACCTCAAGGCATGAGTCAATCGCAAGCAGCCCCGCTCACTGCCCCGCGAGACGTGGTGGTCGTGGGCGCAACCTCGGCCGTTGCGCAGGCAGCGATTCGGCATTGGGCGCACCAGCGTGCGCGTCTTGTGCTGGTGGGGCGCAATCGGGATGCGCTGGAGCGCGTCGCCGCAGACGCGCGTTTACGCGGCGCCGCGTCGGTCGACACCCAGGTAGGCGATCTGGCAGACACCGCCTTCATCGAAACTGTCTGTGCTATCGCGTCGCCGACCATCGCGTTGATTGCGCACGGCAGTCTCAGCGATTCGGCACGATCAGAAGCGAGCGCTCAGTATCTTGAGTACGAACTCACGCTCAACTTCGTGAGTGCCGCGCAATGGGTGCAACAACTGGCACTCGCCTGCGAACGTGCGGGCGGCGGCACCGTGGTTGCCATCTCGTCCGTGGCCGGCGACCGCGGTCGCGGCAGCAACCACGTTTATGGTGCCGCCAAGGCGGGACTCAGCGCGTTTTGCTCTGGTCTCAGGGCGCGGATGGCAACGCGCGGCGTGCACATCATGACGGTGCTGCCGGGCTTCATCGATTCACCGATGACCGCGCACATCGCCAACAAGGGTGCGCTGTGGACCACACCGGAGACCATTGCGCAGGGCATCATCAGGGCCATCACCCGACAGCGCGACGTGGTTTATCTGCCCGGCTTCTGGCGACTGATCATGCTGATCATCAAGCACGTGCCTGAGCGAATTTTCAAGCGGCTGAAGTTCTAGGGAAACGCTGAACAAGTCCCACGCGCACGTCGCATCGTCGGGCTTGAGCGATCTGCGAGTCAAAAATTTCTCGCCATAGCTCCGCTATGGCTCCAAATTTTCGACTCCCAACTCATCCCAAACCGACGCGCGACGTATCGCGCAGACTTGTTAAGCGTTTCCCTAGCGGCAAGCCGGACTGTGTCCGGCGTCGCAACGGCTCAGGCCTTCTCCGGCGACCCAACGAAGTGATGGATGTGTCCGCGGTGGTTTTCGATCCACTGGGGCAGCAGGGAGCCCGCGACCATCGCCAGCAGCGACGCGAGCACGCCCGCAAGCTGCTGCGGGAACGCTTCGCTCCAGCCGGGCACGGCCATGATCAGGAGCCACGTGCCTACGCCAAACACGATCGACGCGACCGCTCCTTGCGTGGTGGCGCGTTTCCAGTACAGGCCAAACACCAGCGGGATGAACGCGCCAACGAGCGTGACCTGATACGCGCCGGAGACCATGTCGTAGATTGGTTTGCCACGTGCCCACATCGCATACCCGAGCACGAACATCGAAAACACGAGCACGGCGATACGCATGGCCTTCAGCGTTTGCTGATCGCTCAAATGCTTGTTGAACTGCTTGTACACGTTTTCGACGAAAGTCACGCTCGGCGCGAGCAACGTCGCCGAGGCGCAGGATTTGATGGCCGAGAGCAGTGCACCAAAGAAGATGACTTGCGCCACAAAGGGCATGTGCTCCAGCACCAATGTCGGCAGGATCTTCTGCGGGTCGCTCTTGAGCATTTCGGTCGCCTTTTCGGGCATCACGATGATCGCTGCGACGACGAGGAACATCGGCACAAAGGCGAACAAGAGATAGCAGATTCCACCTATGACCGGCCCGCGCGTCGCCGCCTTGATGTCCTTGGCCGACATCACCCGCTGAAACACATCCTGCTGCGGAATTGAGCCGAGCATCATGGTGATTGCTGCGCCGACGAAGAACAGCATGTCCTTCATATTCGGCTCGGGCAGGAAGCGCAGCATGTCTTTGCTCTGCGCGTAGGCAATCACCTTGTCGGCACCACCCGCCATGTTGCCGGCCATCACCGCAATGATTGAGAGCCCAACCACCAACACAATCATCTGGATGAAATCGGTGAGCGCCACGCTCCACATGCCGCCAAAGAGCGTGTAGATGAGGATCGAGGCGACGCCGATCACCATGCCCCACTCAAAGCTGATCGCGCCGCCGGACAGGATGTTGAACACCAGCCCGAGCGCAGTCACCTGCGCCGCCACCCACCCAAGATAGCTCAGCATGATGATGATCGAACAAAGAATTTCCACCGACTTGCCGAAGCGCTGGCGGTAGTAGTCGCTGATGGTCAGGAGCGTCTGCTTGTAGAGCCGCGCCGCGAAGAAAAGCCCCACGAATATCAGGCAGAACGACGCGCCAAACGGGTCTTCCACCACGGTGCCGAGATTGCCCTGCACGAATTTCGCGCCGATGCCCAGCACCGTCTCGCTGCCAAACCACGTCGCAAAGGTGGTGGTCACAATCATGATCAGCGGCAGGTGACGACCGGCGATGGCATAGTCCGCCGTGTTCTTCACGCGCCGCGCCGCCCACAGGCCAATGCCAATGGTCACCAGCAGATAGAGAAAGACAAACCCGAGCAACATCCCGACACCCCGCCGCGCAGTTGTTTTTTGCAGCGCGGAGTTTAATGCGAAGCGTGAATGAGCAGGCTACGGCACGACACGCACCGCGTCGAAATGCCCCACGCGCAGGGTCGGATCGAAGCCAAAGCGCGACTTGAGGTGAAAGTCGGCGTCGAGGACGGGACCGTCCGGTCCATCGCGACGCGTAATGATGACGATCAGATGGTCCTTGCCCAGGTCGGGATGCGCATGCACCGGTCGGTTCAGACGAATTCGGTATTCGAGCCGTGTTGGCGTTTTCGCGACCGGCGAGCTCGATGCCATCGTTGCGTCCCCGATCTGCCCGCTGAGCGAAAGATCCGCCGCAATGACCAACTCTGCCGCGAGTGGCGTGGTGCTCGCCCGGATATGCATGTCAAACAGCCGCGCATCCGCCGACCATCGGCCGACGATCTCCCACTGAGCGGGCGTCTGTGCCTGCACGGTGGAGGCAACGACGAAAAGGCTCAAGAGAATTGCCCGAAGCAGCGTGGCGAGGCGCGAGCGAACCTGGGTCGAGCAGGCTGCGACGACTGCGGCGCACGGCCCGGTGGTGGTGGCGCGTGTGATCACCCTACCGCACCCGTTGCGCAAACGGTTTACCGTCCACGAGCAGTTCGCGGATCAGCGCCTCGCCGCTGCCCGTGATGGAGGCTTCAACCGTGAGCGTGCCTTTGGGGTTGCCTTCGCCTTCGGGCACGTAGTAGCGCTCGATGCCGTACATGACAGGTAC
Organism: Burkholderiales bacterium; assembly: GCA_016790165.1. Lineage (GTDB taxonomy): Bacteria > Pseudomonadota > Gammaproteobacteria > Burkholderiales > Casimicrobiaceae > Casimicrobium. The sequence continues at coordinate 251,315 of JAEUPL010000006.1, read as the reverse complement.
GGCTTTGCTGTCGGCGTCGGCGTTGCCGCGCATCCAGCGGAAGCGTTCGTCGACCGTGCCGCGCACGACGACGGCGGCGCTGTTGGCGTTGGGTGACGCAATGGGCTGGAAGCTCGCGTATTCCACGCGATAGAACCTGCCCGCCGGGACGAGCGAAACGTAGATCGTTTTGCCGAGCACAATTTCGGGCACCGCGCCGCGCAGCATGTCGCGCGGGATGGTCGAAATGTTGTAGTTGAGAATCAGGTAGTCACCGCGCAGCAGGTCACGTGGATCGACGGGGCGCGTTTCGAGCAGGATGCGCCGCCCGGTGGCGTGCGCATCTTCCTTGATCACTGTAGTGGCAACGACCCAAAGCACTTGCGCTGCGATGACGAGGATGAGGCCGATCAAGGTGCGCTTAGACATGATTGGCCTCCGTCATGCGTGAACCCGCTGTCGCGGCGTTCATGCGCGCCGTGAGCCGCCTGCGCCATCGCTCGAGGAACCACGACAACAGTACAAGCAGCACACCCGTCACGACGAAAGTGATGCCGGTGTTCATCATGCTGCCGAACAGCTGCGCGTACGCCACGGCAATGTTGAGCGCGACGAATGCGAGCCCGAGGTTCACCAGTGCGCGCGAGCCGCGTGCCACGCCGCGCTGAATCTGCACCAGCGACAACGCCAGCAGCAACGCGCTTGCGCCCCAGGTGAGTGGCGTACCGCGCTGCCAGCGCTCAGCATGGAACACATACGGCGAGAGCGCAATCCACCACGGCAGCAGCACGGCGGCGACGAGAAGCGCGGCCCACGCCGCCCGCAGAAGCGTGCCGTGCGCTGATGCGTCAGCGGTATCCGGCACGCGCGACATGAAGCTGAACGCCGCCGCAATCCCGACTGCCAGCACCGACATCCAGAACGGCGCGTAGTTCATCCAGTGTGCGTGCGACTTCTCGAAGCGGCCGATGCCCGCCGCGTTGTACCCTGCGACGCAGATGAGGAGCGCCACACCGAGCAACGCCAGCCCCCACCATTCCGCCGTCGTATCGAAGCGTAGCGCGCGAGAACCTGCGCTGAGCACACGGAGCAGCATCGCGACCGCCAAGAGCAGTGCGCCGATCCATGCCCACACCACCGGTGCGAAAAAACCAAAATCTCCCTGCAAGTAGAACCACGAGTCGGTGGTGTCTGCCTCCATCAGGAGCCACACCATCGCCGCAACCAGCAGCAACACAAACTGTGCGCGCGACTGCAACAACCACGGCAACGCCGCGATGCCCAGCGTCCACAGCAGTATCGCGTTGGGCGGCCGCGATGACAGGTTGTACACCTGCCCGAGAAGCGCAATGCAGAGCAGAAACATCACGCTGCCTGCGATGTGCAGCGCCGCCGCGATGCGTGGGTAGTTTCGGGTTCGCACGGACCATCCGCCCGCATGCAGCGCAATCAGCAGCACCACCGCCGCCGCGATCTTCACCAGCCGTGGAATCGCCGCCCAATTGGCCGAGATCACCAGCGCCACCCCGGCGATGGCAATCGCAGCGCCAATCATCGCGAAGATGCCGCCCAGCCGCGAGCCACCGGGCGCGTCCAGCGCATAGCGCGCAACAATCGCCGCGTGCTGGGCCTCGGAGATCATGCCGTCGTGGTGCAACGTATCCACATCGCTGCGCTTCATCGGTCGCGCTCCCTTTCGTGAATTCGCCGGCAGTCTAGCCACCGTCGGGTCACTGACCGACACCCGTCGCGGAAGTCGCGCGAGGCGTGACTCCACGTCGCACAAAGTGAAACGATGCAAACAGCTTTTCGGCGGCAACGGCTGCTAGATAGTCGTTGCATGCGCTTTTTGCACATAGTTGATATTGTAAAAAACGGACCGCTATGCACCGTATGCCTGTCGTTTAGGGCAAAAAGCTGTTCCGTGGGCACCCGCGCGATGCGGACTCGCTGCCCCGCCTACAATATCTCCCGTCGCCGCTGCATCGTTCCGCTGTTGCGCGGCCATCACGCTAGGGGTGCTGTGGTTCACGTCAAGACGTGCGCCTCGGCTGAGATGACACCCTGGAACTTGAACAAGGTAATGCTTGCGCAGGGAAGCGTCGCAGATTCATCCGGCATGTCGCCGGGGTTGTCCGTGCCCTCACCCCTGCCGTCGATGGAAGAATTTTCGATGGCACTCACTCTGAAACCCAACGCGTTCGTCGGCGCCGCTGCGGCCCTGCTCGCGACGGCAGTCGCTACGCTACCGAGCCACGCACAGCCTGTGGCCGCCCCAGAACGCGTGGCGCCGGTGACGCTCACCGGCAAATCCGCGCCGGTGCTCGACGCCGACCAGGCCGACGCCGGCGGATTCAGCGCCCCGATTGCGAAAACGCCGCAGAGCATCACCGTGATCGGCGCCGACCTGCTCAGCGCCAACGGCACGCAGTCGCTGTCCAGCGTGCTCAAGCTGGATGCGTCGCTGGCCGACGCCTACAACACCACGGGCTACATCGAGAGCCTCTCGGTTCGCGGCTTTCTGCTCGACCAGGCGGGCAATTTCCGGCGCAACGGGTTGTCGGTCTCCAACTACGCCCCCATCGCGCTCGAGAACAAGGACCGGATCGAGGTGCTCAAAGGCGTCGCCGGTCTGCAGTCGGGCGTGTCCGCGCCCGGCGGACTGGTCAACTACGTCACCAAAGTCCCTCTGCGCGATGCCTTCACCACGGCGACGGTTGCCGTGGATCAGCGCGGCGGCCACAAGGCGCACGTGGATGCCAATACGAACGTGGGGGCGCTTAGCCTGCGGCTGAACGTGGCCGCGGAAAACCTGCATCCGCAGTTCGACCACGCGAACGGCCAGCGCCAATTCGTGAGTCTCGCGCTGGCCACGCCGTTGAGCGCGCAGACGGGCGCGTCAGTCGATCTGGAATTTCACCGCAAGAGCCAGCGCTCGGTGCCCGGTCTCGGGCTGCTCGACCGCAACGGCGATGGCGTGGGCGAAACGCTGCCCAGCCCGATCAACCCGCGCCTCAACCTGAACAACCAGTCGTGGTCGTTGCCTTTTCAGGCCACGGTCGGCGCGGCGGAGGTGGCGCTCAATCATCGCTTCAATGCCGACTGGAGCGCGCGTGTCGCCGTGAATGGCCAATGGTCGCGCATCAACGACCGGCTGGCGTTTCCGGATGGTTGCAGCAGCGCGAGCACCTATGTTTACCCCGGTCTTTGCGGCAACGGTGACGTAGACGTGTACGACTACCGCAGCGAGGGCGAACAGCGCAAGCTGGCCAGTTGGGACCTGCATCTGGATGGGCGATTCAACACCGCGGCCGTCGCGCATGTCACTCGATTGGGACTGGCGGGGCGCCGCACCCGCAGCGACCTGCCACCGATGCAGACCTACAACTACGTCGGCACGACCAACGTGTTCGCGCCGGTGCCGCTTGCCGCGGACGGGACACTCAGCGATCTGAACAGCAACAGCCGTGAACGAGCGCTGGAAGGCTATGCCACAGTGCAGAGCACACTGGGCGCGCAGGTGCAATCGTTCGCTGGGCTGCGCGTGACTCGCCTGCACCGGGCCAGCGAACGCAGCGATGGCTCGCGCGCGGTCGCCTACGATCAGACGGTCAGCACGCCGTGGGCGGGCCTGGCATGGACGCCGGTCACGGGCGCGATGATTTACGGGTCGTGGGGCGAAGGGGCGGAGCTGGAGGTCGTACCGAACCGACCGACGCAGTTTGTGAACTATGGCGAGGCCTTGCCCGCACTGAAGAGTCGGCAAGTTGAACTCGGCGCGAAGTGGCAGCCCAACGCGCGACTGCTGGTGAGCGGCGCACTGTTCAGCATCGACAAGCCCTACGCCGACGACGTGAACACGGCCAGCGGCTTGCCCCGCCGCGTCGCGGGCAACAAAGTGGCACGTCATCGCGGGCTCGAGCTCGCAGCAACCGGTCGCATCGATGAGGCCCTGTCGCTGCAGGCTAGCCTGATGCTGCTCGACGCGACGTACACCAGGTCAGCGGATCCGGCGCTGGTGGGCCAGCGCGTGACCAACGTACCGCGCGCCAAGGCGTCACTGTTCGCGGACTACAAGATCGCTGCGGTGCGCGGGCTCGCGCTGAACGCGCTGGCCAGCTTTGAGCGCGGCAAAACCGCGCTGGCGGACGGCAGCGTCGTACTTCCGGACGCCTGGCAGCTTGACTTGGGCTTGCGGTATCAAACCCAACTCGCGGGCAGAGCCACGCTGTGGCGGCTGAACGTTGAAAACCTGACCAATCGCCTGTACTGGCGCGAAGCGCCGACCACCGACTGGGGTGGCACTTACCTGTTCCCGTCGACGCCGCGCACGCTGCGCGGCAGTGTCACGATCGATTTTTGAACCGCGAACGCCCCGAATGGAAGTGGCGTTTCCTCGCGGGGTCGCGTAGACGTAACGGTGCTGGCCGTGCGCCGCAATTTGCAGGAAGATCATGCTCGACACCGCGTTCACCTTGCTTGGTTCCGCCGTCACCTGGCTTGAGGTGATTGCCTTCACGCTGGCGTTGGCAAACATCGCCTGCAACGTGTTCGAGATTCATTGGGGCTGGCCGTTGACGATCGTCGCCAGCGTGCTGTACGCGTGGCTGTTCTACGCGAGCAAACTCTACGGCGAAGCCGGCGTCAATCTATTCTTCGCGGTCACGGCGCTGTGGGGTTGGTGGCAGTGGCTGCACGGTCATCGCGCAGGCGCGGACGGGCCGCTACGGATCGCCCGGCTGGGCGCGCGGGGCGTGACGGTGCTTGCGCTGGGCTGGGCGCTGACGTGGCTGGTGTTCGCCCTGCTCCTGCGCGCGGTCACTGATTCCGATGTGCCGTGGGCGGACGGATTTGTGACCGCCGGCAGTGTCGCAGGCACGGTGTTGCTCGGGCGCAAGCTCATTGAAAATTGGCCAACGTGGCTGGTGGTCAATGCCGCTAGCGTCGCGCTATTCGCGTACAAAGGCCTGACGCTCACGGCGCTGCTCTACGTTATTTTCTTCGCACTGGCCCTATGCGGCTGGATCGGCTGGCGGCGCCGCCTGGCAAGGGCTTCGTCGTCATGAACACGCCGAAACTGGTGTGCCTGATGGGCGCAGAAAGCACCGGCAAAACCACGCTCGCGCAGGCTCTCGCGGCCCGATTTTCCTGCCCCTGGGTGCCGGAATATCTGCGGAGCTTTTGCCAGGCCCATCAGCGCACACCGCAGCGCCACGAGCAATCACTGATCCTCGAAACGCAGCATATCCATGTCCTGGCAGCGCGCGAAGACGCCGCGAGACACGGGGCGCCGTTTGTGTTTTGCGACACGGCCCCGCTACTCACCGCGATTTATAGTGAAGATGTATTCGGTGACGCATCGCTCCTCCCACGTGGCCGCACGCTGCAGCGCATCTACGCGCTGACGCTGCTCTGCGAAGCCGATCTCGAGTGGGCTGCCGATGGCTTCATGCGCGACGGTCCGGCCGCACAGGCTCGCATCCAGACGGCGCTGGCGCGTGAACTGGCGACGCCCGGCCGGACGGCAGGCGAAAGCTGCTGGCAAGTCATTCGCGGGAAGGGAGCGTCGCGCGCCGACGCGGCGATTCACGCCATCCTCGCGCTGCCCGGCGCGGCTTGACGCCATCGCCGCTGAAATTTATCGTGCGTTGTCATCCGTCGCTGTCATACGCGCGTTTTAGATCCGGCCGGTGCTCCCGTTGTGGGAGTCGTCCGGCGCGTTGCTCGCAGGGGAGATTCTGTCCAGATGTTGACCGCCGTTGTCGCTGGTTCGCTGCCTATAATCGCCCAACTTGGTGATGCCTTGCCGTCGCTCGGACGCAAGACGAAGAAAGGTCCTACTCTGGCTCAGGCCAAAGAAATCAATGCGTTCCTCGCCTCGGTGGAGCGTCGTGCGTTCAAGCAGGCTGCCTACGCCGTGCGCGACGACGACGCCGCAGCCGACATCGTGCAGGACGCGATGATGAAGCTGACCGAGAGCTACGCCGACAAACCGGCCGGCGAGCTGCCGATGCTATTTACGCGCATCCTGCAGAACACCATCCTCGATCACTTTCGGCGCACGAAAACGCGCAATCAGTACACCACGAACTTCTCCAGCCTCGGCGGCGCAGATGCCGACGACGATTTCGATCCGCTGGAGATCCTCGAGTCGCAAGACAGTGCGGTGGGCAAGGATCAGCCGCTCGCCGCGCTGGAGCAAGGGCAGGCGATGGGCGCCATCGAAGAGGCATTGGCCCGGCTCCCGGCGCGTCAACGCGAAGCCTTCCTGCTGCGTTACTGGGAAGATATGGATACGGCCGAGACAGCCCAGGTCATGGGTTGCTCCGAGGGCAGCGTGAAAACCCACTGCTCCCGCGCGGTGCACGCGCTGCAGGGCCTGCTCCGGCACAAAGGGATCACGTTATGAAAAAAGAAGAAATCCTCCTCTCTGAACACGAACTGGATCGCGTGGGCAAGGCCTTGCGCCCTTACCTTGATGCCAGCGCCCAGAACATCAAGCCCGGCGTGGCGTACCGGCTGGCGGAGGCCCGTCGTGCAGCCATCGCGTCACTGGATGCGCAGGCCGCCAGCAGCACCGGCGTCAGCGGCGGCACCCTGGCGCTCGCCGGTGGCTGGCGTACGCGCGTCAATGACTGGCGCTTTTGGGCCACCGGGCTGTTCGTTGCGGGCGCCATCGCGGTGTACGGCTACCAGCAGTGGAGCGACAATCAGGCCGCGCGGGATGCGGCCGACGTGGACGTCATGCTGCTGGCCGACGACGTACCCGTCGACGCCCTGCTTGACAAGGGTTTCTCGCATTTCCTCAAGGAAGACCAATAACGCTGTGACAGCGCAAGCCACGCCACGACGGCGCAATGACGCCGTTGCCATCGGACCAGCCGCGACCGCCATGCGCCTCGCGGCTTTTTTGCTTTGCACAGCGGTCGGCCTCTGGTCGGCGCCCGGTTTCGCCCAGAAGTGGCAGGAATTGAAGCCGGATGAACAAAAAACCCTTGCGCCGCTTCAGGCGGAGTGGAACAGCATGAGCGCTGTCCGCAAGCAGAAATGGCGCAATATCGCCGAAAAATACCCGACGATGCCGCAAGATCAGCAGCAAAAGCTGCAGGCGCGTATGGTTGGCTGGGCCAAGCTGTCCCCCGAGGAGCGGCGCAAGGCTCGCGAGCAGTACAACGAGCTCAAGGCCCTGCCTGCTGAAAAGCGCTCCGCGGCACCGCAGAAGTGGGACGAGTACCGGAATTTGCCGCCCGAGAAGCGTGACGAGCTTCGCCGGAAAGCAGTGGACACGAAACCCGCGCCGGGCGCGAAACCTGCACCTGCCAAGCCATAGCGGGCGGCTGAAATGCTTGCGCAGATGCGCAGGAATGCAGAACGGCCGCAGGGCTTCGAAACAACACCGGGTCTGGAAATTCGACGCGCCCCGCCGCGGAACGTTGCAACGGGACGGCGCGATTGCGCACACGCGAACCGGTGCCCCGCTGCCGCTAACATGCGCTGATGCTGCCACCCGCCACGAACCCGCCTGCAACGTCCACCACCGCGCCCATCGCCGGCTTGTGGCGCCGTTTCGGCGCCTTCGTACACGAGCTGCTGTTTCTCGTGGCCTACGTATTCATCGTCGGGCTGATCTTTGCTCCGTTTTCCGGCGAATCAATGAGCAGCGGTCGACCGCAGGTACTGTCGGGGCCGATTGCCGTGCTGCAACAGGTCTATCTGTTCGTCTCGATTGGCGCGTATTTCATCTATTTCTGGACTGAGGGTCGGCGTACGCTGGCGTTCAAGACCTGGTCGCTGCATCTGGTGGCGACGGACGGGAGCGGCGTCAGCCGGAAGCAGGCCGTCGTACGCTATCTGGCCACGTGGATCGGCCCCGCGCTCGGGCTGGCGATGTACATGATCATCGGCCGCAACGGAACCGCGTGGTGGATCTTTGGGGTGTTCGCGAACTTCCTTTGGGCGTTCGCCGACCCGACCCGGCAGTTTCTGCATGACCGGATCGCAGGGACGCGCGTCGTTGTCCGCAAGGAATAGCTTTCGTCATCAAACGACGGCTGGGCGCTCCTTGCGGCGTAGTTTTGTTCAATATCGACAATGCCGAATTTCGGTCTGTAGCTCGCATTTCACTGTCGTTGAACACAAAAAGCTGTTTCCGGCAAAATCCGTCACCTCGGTACCGGCAACTTTCACAGCGCGCCGGGCTTTTCGCGTTTGCTCATTTCGACTTGCGTCACCGCGAGCACCTTGGTCACGTACGCGCGCATGGACGCCACCACCTCATCGTCGACCGGAGCGGGAAACCGCCGTTCTGAACCCAATGCGCGCAGCAGGAGCGCCGTATCGCCGGGCCGCAGGTCGCTCTCCTGCATCGCGGTCACCGCACGCTGCCAATGCGCCTCGCTGCGCGCCGTGTCGCGCTCCAACCCCGCGAGGGTCGCGTCGATGCGCGGCAGTGTCGACCGATCCGGAATCGCCGCCGCCTGCGCACGCAGCGCCAGCAATCCGGAAATGGCTTCCTCGCGTGCAATGACGACATGCGTGGCGGGTGCCAGCAGCACCGTGAGCACAGCGCGCTGAACCTCCATTTGCGTCACGTACTGGTTGTAAGCCGCACCGCGAGCTCGCTGCAATGCAATGGCGTGCTCGAGCGGCTCCACGGCCTCGGCGAAGCGGCCACGCGCTATCAACCAGAGCGCCAACGCCTCGCGCGCGTCAGCCGTTGGCTGATCGACCGTTGCTCCAGTGCGGGCTTGGGCGCGAGCAATGCCGTCACGCAGGAGCGCTTCAACATCGCCGTCAACAGCCGCGGTCGCCTGCGCGATCGCCACGCCGGGAACGTAAAACAAATGGGGATCAAACGACGCACCCATCCAGCGTTCGCCCTGGGCGTACACCTCACGCGAGAGCCTTGCCGCGTCGGCGTAGAAGCCGGCTTCGGTTAGATACAAACAAATTGCCAGCGCGGTCATATGCTCGCCGAGCGCGCCGTCCTGCGTCTCGGGCAACGCGAGCAATTTCTGCCAACGCGCACGCGACGCGCGCAGGTCACCCGCCTGTCGCGCCCCACCCGCGCCCCAGTAGTTCAGCAACGTGTGCCACCGGCTTTTGGCATCAACGGCTGGAGTGATGCGGGCGTCGTACGCTTGCCAAAGCGCGTGACGTTTGTGCCCCTCGCCGGTGTAGGCGTAGTACTGCGTCTGCATCCAGATGTAGGTGTAGCAATGCGGCACTGGCAGTGTGTCCAAACTCGGACACCGCGCGCGCAAATCGTCCATACTCCGCAGAAACTCGGGGAAGCGACGCTGCGTAAGATGCATGTACGTCGCGCGGCCCGCGTTGCGAACTGCCTCTCGCGATGTACGCCCGAACGCAGCATCCACGCCTGGCTGCGCGCGCGTTCGCACCTGAAACGCCTCTTCGTGCGCCCCGAGGTTAAACAAACTCTCGCCGATGGCGTCAAAGAGTTCCGAGGCCGCACGCGGGGAGTCGGCGAATTTTTTCGCCACCCCGTCGGCGGCCCGTTTCAGCAATTCGCTGTGCGAGAGCACACCGCCACCGTCGGTGTAGTAGCTCGTTGGCGTGAGCGCCTGAAGCAGGAACTGCGTCGTGCGCTGATGCATTGCACTCTCGCGAGCAATGAGCGCAGCAAATACAGTGAGCGACGCACCGGCTGTCGCGGCAAACCCCACTGCGAGGCGGTGCCGTCGCACGAATCGAGTGACGCGGTACCACGCATCATCGGGTTTGGCGGCGATCGGCTCGTAGGCCAGGCAACGCCGGAGATCCTCCGCAAACGCCTGCGCAGTTGCGTAGCGCTGCCTCGGGTCCTTGCGCAGCGCCTTGAGGACGATGGTGTCGAGGTCACCCCGTAGCCGGCGGGCGGACTTGCCAGTTGCACTGGTGTGTGTGCGGGTGTTCGCGCTGTGGGTGGCGAGTTGATCGCTGGGCTTTGGCGGGTCCTGGTCAAGGATGGCTTGTTCCAGGTCGCGTCGGCTCATGCCGTTGGCGTGATACGGCCGGGTACCGGTCAGGAGTTCATAGAGCACGACGCCGAGGGAGTAGACGTCACTGGTGGTGCCCAGACTTGCGTTGTTGATCTGTTCGGGCGACGCGTAGTCAAGCGTGAGGGCACGGCCGGAGAGTTTCGTGAGCTGCGTGACTTCGAGGGTGTTGCTGTCGTTGTCAAGCAGTTTGGCGATACCGAAGTCGAGGAGGTGAGGCTCGCCTCTGGCATCGACCAGAATGTTTGATGGTTTGATGTCGCGGTGGATGATGAGCTGGGTGTGCGCGTGGGCAACGGCATCAATCACTTTGATGAAGAGCTGAACCGTGGCTTCGGGTTTGAGTTTTTGATCCCTGACGTAGGCGGTGATCGCCTGGCCTTGAACGTATTCAATGGCGATGAACGGCTGATTGCTGTGATGCGCGCTATCGACGCCCGCGTCGTAGAGCCGCGCGATGCCGGGATGCTCCAGGCTCGCGAGGATGCTTCGCTCGCGGGCGAACCGCGCAGCGAGGAGCCAATTGAGGTTCTCGACGAGCGGCATCTTGAGTGCCACCTGCCGGGTGTGCTGCCCGTCCGCGCGCTCCGCCAACCACACCACGCCCATGCCGCCACGGCCGAGTTCCTGGATCAGGCGATACGGGCCAATCAACTGGCCGGGTACCCGCTCCGGTGGCACTGCGAGGGCACCATATGCGGAGTGACGGCTAACTGCGGACAGCATCTCACCGGACAGTGGCGAGTCCTGTGTCGACAGCGGCGTCGAAGCGCGCCCGATAGAAGCGGCCGCGAGTGCGGCGTCACGCATCGCCGCGGGGATCGGACGCAGCACGCCATGATCGTTCTCGCCAGAGAGCTGTTCGATCATCGCGGCGAAGGCCTCCGCAAATGGGTTGCCGCGAGCGCAGGCTTCCGCTGAGATGGCGATCCGCTCACGTTCGTCCGCAGCCAACCATCGATCAGCGTCGTCGCACAGCGCGCGCAGCTGTGCAGCGCTCAGTCGCATGACCAGGCCCCGGAAACCCACAACCCTTTGCACATCACGCTGTATCCATCCCTGTCGTTACGCGCTGCAATTCGAGAGCGCACCGGGAGAACGCACTTTTTAAGGCAAACCGGACATCGCGCTTCGGCATCATTTCGGAGTTGACGACGGTCTACGTGGACGTGCGGCCGCCTTGCCGGGCCGGTCGAAGCGCGCAGCACGCGCTTCGCAGAGACAAGGACGGAAAGCCGGAAAAATCCTGCCGTTTGTTGACGACCGATGATTGACGGTGAACGACTGATAGCGTGGTATTGACGTGGTTTCACCACATAAGCCTGCAGCACGGTTCGCGCGAATGTCTTGTTTCGGACGTTCGCCGCGTTCTCACCATGGCTCCCTTCGACTTGACCTGCGACGCCATCGATCATGCCCTCGCGTGCTGCTCCCGATCAATTTTCGCGTCGCTCGGCGTGGGCGGGATCAACGACAGCAGCTGTCGCTGAAGGTCAGAACGATGAGGGCGATCGCCCCGCCGCTCGGGAGCTCCCCCTGGAACAGGGTGCGGCTGCCCGCCACGGCGTGGTACCTTCCGCACCCGATGCGGGTCTGCGTCCGCCGACCATCGGTGCCCACCGAAGATTCACGATCTCGCCCATGAGCGATCAAGCACAGACCGCATTTCACCCACGCCCCCTGCGGGGATGGTTGTACTGCAACGACGCCCGGCCAGGTGAGCGCACGCATTCAACCGTCTGCGGCGGACGTGCCGGAGAAAAGCGCGGAGAGGATGGTCGACACTCCACTCGGCGATTGCGCCTGGCGAACCTGGCTCGGGGTCGGGCTGAGCGGGGCCATCGAACCGACGCGGTGATACTCCCCGAGCTTGCTCGCCCCCTTCACGGCCATCAGGGAGCACGACAAGGGGGCTGCAAGAGATGACGCTGAGAGCGCCTGATCATGTGATTCAGGGCATGGTGGGCAAGCTACAGCTGGCTCGCACGCCAGCGCAGCTGCGACAACAGCGCGATGTGCTCGTCGGGCACCTCGCACGAGCGGCGGCGAACGGCGTGCCCACCTGGCAGGAGTGTGCCGATGTCGCGTTGCTGAGGGACGCTGAGGTCGCGGCGCGTATCGCCGCACTTGGACTGCTCTGCTCACACTATCCCGATCAATGTGCGCTCGTGCTCGTCAACATCGTGATATCACCGACCGAACCCATCGCCCTGCGAATGTTCGCATCACAAATGATGGCCGCCAGTGAGTCACTCACGATGGCCACTGCGCTCGCGCGCGCCATCGAGAGTCCCACGACCGGCGTGGCACTGACTTCGCAGCCGACGGTACTCGCCGCACTGTCGCGCGCTCACGCCCCTAACGAACTGCGCGGGATGATGTGCATGCTGGCCATCGATAGTCTGCGTGGACGCGCAACACTGCTGCGCATGTTCCGACGCCCAGACCAGTATCCGCGCGCATGGCCCGCCGTCGCGTTGACGCTACTTGCGCTCGACAGCGAAGCGGAAAGCCACCTTCGCGAACTCGAGTCGATGTTGCGCCACGGCGGTTATGGCAACCGCATTCGACTCGAGATGGTCCGCATGCTCTACGTCGTGCGAAAACTGCTTGACAACACGCCACCGTTTCAGGAGAGCACCTGGGAGACGGTGCGTATGCAGTGGCGGCATTCGGGTGGTGATGTGAAGGCCGTCGCGGCGGAGGTGCTCAAGCTTCAAGGTGCGACGCAGTGAGCTGCTGCCCTCCGCATGTCGGGGGCTGCAAAGGGTGCAGGCGGGCACATTGAGCGCGACGCCTGCCCGAGGCCAAGGGTAGTCACCTGACCGTTTGTGCTGCGGCCACACTCTCCTTTGCGCCGCGCATCACTGCCGCCCAGAACGTGTTCAAGTTTTGCGGCGCGTCGCTGGAATTGTTTGCTCGCATCGCATCAAGTGCATGCTTGGCGACGCCTGAGACGCCGAATCGTTGGAATCGTTGTTTCACGGGGTCCCACCTGCTCAAATCCCGCTGCAAACGCGAGATATCGACGACCCGCTTCTCCGGCGGATACACCACCGCACCATCGCCTTTGAAACCGGTAAAGACACCCGACATCAACTGCCGTGTGTGCCGTGCATAGTAGGTGTCGAGGCGCGTGAGTCGCTCTGCGACGGGCATGAATTCCGCGAGCGGGCTGAAGTGCCTGTAGTTCGCCAGGAGCGCATTCCACTTCTCTTTGGGTGTTCCGGAGATCGGATAACTTTGCTCGTACGCCTTCGAATTCTCATACCAGTACGCCTTGTCCAGGCTGCGGACCCAGCGGAGCCATAGTGCAATCTCGATCGCCTCCGACAGAATCGGCAAATTTCCCTGCGACCGCGCAGCATCCGGCACCTTCGCAATCCAGTCCGACTGCAGGAAGGCGCCCCGCGCCAGCGGAATAAATACCGCAAACGCGTCACGATCTGCGTTAAGACGACTCAGGCTATGCACCCAAACGGCGAGTCGTTCGTTCTCGAGCCGTGAAGCCTCTTTGAATGCTTTCGAGATGCTGGCAGGTGTCGCGCCATCAGGGAGCGGCTTCAAGCCGACCAATTCTTCCGCTGTCCGTACGGGGTATAGTTTGTCTAGAACCCAGGTTCGAACCCCTTTTTCCGCATCTGCCAGCTGGCCGGTCAGGTATTTCTGCGGCGCCTTGGCAATTTCAGCGGCGCGACCGCCGAGGTCGCGACCAAGCGTGTCAACCGTAGCCTGCCAGGACTTTGACAGGTGACTTGTGAAAAGTGATGCCCGCGCTGTCGCGATGGGCGCCAGGCGAATCGCGGCGGCGCCGCCTGCGTTCAACGCCACGACCACTGCCACATCCATGGCGAGGCTCAGGAGCGCCCTGTCTGCCAGAATGCGTTGTTGTCGTCGCTGGCCGATTGGAATCAGGACATCGGTGAAACTACTCCAAGCTGCGGTCCATGCGTCACTGTACGTATCGAATACCTGCGCCCATCGAACTTCGGCAACCGCCAACGCAGCGCTCATCTCCCCAAGGTAGGCATTGTTCTGCGACTGTAGGGCCGCCGTAATTTTCGAATCACTCATTCCTGTCGCTCCTGATCAAGCCGTTGTACGTCCGTGGCGAACGCATACTCGCCTCACACTAGAGTTCGCCTGCAACCCGGTTGCGACGCATCACTTCGCGTCGCAAAGGGTGGGCGGCCAGACTTCGAAGCCGTGACTGCAGCTGAGTTCGCTGACCGCGACGCCTCCAGATGCGGGGGTGCGCAACCGCGGCCCGGCGGACACGCCGGCATTGGCTGACCAGCGACCGGATAACCGATCAATGGCCATCGGCAGCTCGACGTTGGCAGACTCAAGGGCATCACACGAACTCCCAATCAGCGACATGCGCGACGCGTTTGCTCACCGCGCTCCAGATCACCTGACCACTAGTCTCAGTGTGCAGAACGCGCTTTCAGCGCAAATCTGGACATTCGACTGCTAACGAACGTTGTTGCCAGCGTTTCGCGCGTGAGCATGGCGTTCTGATTTCGTGGACCGACCAGGGACGACATGCGGGACGGGCGTGGAAAAGTGCGACCGCCGCCCCCCAGTACATCGGCATCACGCCTTACTGTCCGAAACGCTGCAACGACGGCGACGCGCCCCCTCGATCAGCAACCGCGCGGCGTCATCTGTTGGCGAGACTTGATCTCTCGGCCGAACTCACCTTTCGGTTTCGTTCGACAACGTGTCGGCGATCGGACGCAAAAGGCCACGCGACGACGTCATGCGGCGAAGGCAACCAGCGACTGGTCAACGCCCCGCTGACAGCGTTTCGAGCAGCGCGTCGGTGCGCTCTGATGGCCACATCACGCGATCTCGTTGCATCTTCGCAAGTTGCAGTTGCTGCTGCGCGAGTTGCGCGTCTCCCTTGGTCATCGCAATGAGCCCGGCGAGCACGGTTGCCTGCAGGGTAGCTTCCGTCTGCTGCAGCGTGGCACTCGAGAGCGCGAGTTGCGCTGCGGCGATCCACTGTTCAGCCTGGTCGAGTCGCCGAAGCAGGAAATTCGACCACCCGATGCCGAGCTCCACGCGACCGCGCCAGTACGGCCGCTCACCGCCCAATTCACGCAGGACGGAGGCGATACGCTCATACGCGGCAAGCGCTGCCGCTCCATCGCGATGATCAACGGCGACCCACGCACGCCGCTCCAGTGCCGGCACCAGCTCGTCCGACCCGCCTGCGTCACCCGAACTCAATGCAACAATCGCTGCATCGATTTCCGCGACACCGTCGCTGTGTCTTCCGCTGAGGGTCAGCGAGTAGCCATAGTTTGCGCGCTTCAGCAGCGTGAGACGGTGGTCCGGACCAAGCGCGCGCGTGGAGATGACCACCGCTTCGGCCAACGACGTGACTGCGGCGGCGTGATCCCGGCGCTGCAGCAACAGCATGCCAAGCATGTTCAGCTGGTGCGCCAGGTCCGGGTGCTGCGGATCCCGAGTCAGCCTCGCGATTCGAACAGACTCTGTCAAGACCGAAGTCGCCTGCACAACGTCGCCCAGTTCGGCGAGCGCCAGCGCAAGGAAATACATGTGCAACGCGCGACGATAGTCGATTGCCGGCAGCACAGCGTCATCGATTGCAATCGCGCGGCGAGCGTAATCCGCTGCGGGGCTGTATTCGTGCATCAGCCGTGCCGTTCTCGACATGGCCGCGAACAGCGTTGCGCGCCGAACATGCGTTTCACCGTATCGCTCCTGGATGCGTTGGTCCACCTCGCGGTAAACCGACATGGCCCGACGGTACAGACCAAAGGTTGTCAGCACATTGGCGTACTCCGAGCCGCGCTCGATCGCGTCCTCGACCCGACAATGCGTTGCGCACAATTGATACGCTTCAGCCGTTTCGGCGATGCCTCGGTCGCGTTGCCGCAACCTCGACGCGAGCAATCCCGACGGACCCAGCACCTGCGTGCGCAATGCCGGTGCAGCGGAGCGCGTCTGGTCAAGCAACCGGTTGAGCAAGTCGCGCGCGGAGGCGAAATTTCCGGCCACAATATCCGCGTTTGCAAGTGCAACGCCTGCATGAATCGTGACGCGTGCGTCGCTGCCTAGCCGAGATTGCGCGTCGGCGAAGTTTTCGGAGAGGAGACGTTGTGCTTGCACGACGCGCCCTTGCGCGAGCAGAACGGTTCCCAGTTGCGTCAACAGGGGCACTCGCACCGCCGGGGCCATCCGCGAATCTGAGAGCGCTTTGGCGATGGCCTCTTCGGTCACCTTGACCACGGTCACCGGGGCCATCTGTACAGTGCCGGGTTTCGCCTCGGCAAATGCACCCACCAGGAAATCCGTCGTCGTATCGGCACGGCTCGCTTCTTCTCTGGCGATAGCGCTCTGACGTCGGGCTTCGTCACGTTGCTGCGCCGCGACGGAGGCAAAGCGCACTGCCTCGGTGCGCGCGGCGATCGCCTCTCTGGCTGCGGCCGCGGCAGCCGCCCGCTCACGAGTCGCAGCGATGAGCGCCTGTTCCGCGCGAAAAGCCTCCCTGGTTGCAATTTCGCGCTTCAACTGCGCATCGGCCGCCGCAACATTGGCCCGCGTTGCTTCGCTTTCCTTGTTGCGAGCTTCGGCATTGGCGCGTTCTGCTTCACGTTCGGCACGCGCGGCCTGCCATGCCGTGCTCGCGGTTCCAACAGCGGTCGCTACCAGCAACGTCGCCGCCACCCCAACACCCACCCGATTCCGTCGGACGAACCGCGCGACGCGGTACCAGACATCATCCGGTTTGGCGGCAATCGGCTCAAATGCGATATAGCGTTTGAGGTCATCCGCGAATGCCTGAGCCGTTGCGTAGCGGTGCCCCGGTTCCTTGCGCAACGCCTTGAGGACGATCGTATCGAGGTCACCGCGCAAACGGCGCGCGCTCCTGCCGGCTTCGCTGTCACCGGTGGTGAGTAATTGGTCGCTCGGTTTGGTCGGTTCCTGCTCAAGAATCGCTCGCTCGAGCTCGCGTCGGCCTGCTCCCTTCGGTCGATACGGCCGGTTCCCGGTCAACAACTCGTAGAGCAACACCCCGAGTGAATAGACGTCACTGGCGGTGCCCAACGCGGCACCGTTGACCTGCTCCGGTGAGGCGTAGTCCAGGGTCAGCGCACGGCCAGAAAGGCGCGTCAACTGTGTGGCGTCGGCATCGGCCCCTTCGTCATCCAGCAACTTGGCTATACCGAAATCAAGCAAATGCGGATCGCCCTTGGCGTCGACAAGCACGTTCGACGGCTTGATGTCACGATGGATCACAAGCTGCGCATGCGCGTGCGCTACCGCTTCGATCACGCGAATGAAAAGCTGTACGATGAGCTCCGGTTTCAGCTTCCGCTCATTGACGTACGCGGTAATCGGTTGACCGTGAACGTACTCAATGGCAATGTAGGGTTGCGCCAATCGGTCAACCTCGTCCACTCCTGCGTCATAGAGTCGTGCGATACCGGGATGCTCAAGGCTCGCCAGAATGCTCCGTTCTCGCGCAAAGCGAGCGGCGAGCAACCAGTTGAGGTTTTCAACCAGCGGCATCTTGAGTGCCACCTGCCGTGTGTGCTGACCATCGGCGCGTTCGGCCAGCCATACCGCGCCCATGCCGCCACGACCGAGCTCGCGAATCAGTCGGTACGGCCCAATATGCTGGCCAGCAACGCGTGACGCGACGACGCCAGGTGCGAGCCACATCGCGTTGGTCAGCGCTGCGCCGACATCGTTCGTGCGCGACGCGGCACCCACCAGCGCCTCAGCACGCATCGTGGGTGTGATGGGAGGCGGCAGGGCACCGGCTGCGGCCGCTCGCGGATCGACATCGAGTGCCGCCACCATCGCATCAAACGCGCGCAATACGGCGTCTCCCTCGCGGGCGGCCTCTGCGCGCACTGCAGCACGCGCTGCGGCATCCGAATCCAGCCAACGATCGGACCAGCGCGCCAGCGTCGCGATTTGTGCAAGCGTCAAGCTCATGGACGTGGCGCTCGGGTGGAACCAAACATCATCGTGCCGCGTCGCGCTACGTGGAGAGAATTGCGGCGAGCAGTGACTTCGCCTTGGTCCAGTCGCGCGTGACGGTGCGCACGGTGAGCCCGAGCGTCTCGGCGGTTTCCTCCTGTGTCATGCCGGCGAAGTAGCGCATCTCGACCACACGCGCCAGCCGCGGTTCGACGGCTTCGAGGTGGGACAGCGCGTCGTTCAGTCGCACCACGGATTCGTCAAGTGGCGTCGCCACCATGTTGCTGAGGACGGTATCGAGGGGAACCGCCTGTGCCCCACCGCCGCGTCGCTCCGCGAGGCGCGAGCGGGCCAGATCCACGACGACTGAACGCATCACGGTTGCGGCGTAGGTGAAAAACTGTTGCCGGTCGCTCACCTTGAGTTCGTTGAGCTGCACGAGGCGCTCATAGGCTTCATGTACCAGTGACGTGGCCGACAAGTCCATTTCGCGGCCATCTTGCCGCACGCGGTTTCGCGCAACGCGATAGAGATCGCGGTAGAGCAGGTCAAACAGGCGGTTCACCGCACCGGGGACGTTGCTGCCGGCCGCTGCAATGACCTCGGTCACCGATTCGCTGCGCACGTGCCTCGTCGCGCCGTTGTCCGCTTCGCTCATGTCCCCTCGATGTCTCGCCTCGTGTTACTTGCCGCCGGGCGAATCGCACCCGTTGCACCGAGTGTGCGCACTCAGGCCGCCGCGGTCAAGCGCGTTTCGGACAAATCCTTATCCCGCGGCGTCAATGCTGAGCACGGCATCCGCGTCGGCCCGCTAGCGCGCGCTCAGAAAATGCGCGCTGCGAGCGATCACCGCAGCGTCCGCCAGTATCCGCCGGTGGCCGAGTCCGACAGTCGGAAACGCTTCGATCTGCTTGCCTGCCGAACGCAGCGCGTAGGAATGGAGATAGGGTATTTCACGGTCATATCGATCGTGGATCACCAGCGTGCGTGCGCGCGATTGGCGCAGCATCTCCACTACCGACAGGCGGTCAAATTCAACGCGGTGACCATGTCGTGCCTCGAAGTTGTCGCGCAGCCGCTGGCCAACGTCTTCCGACAGTCCGAGTTGGGTCTGTGCCGCGTCGATAAACCAGCGGCAGCTCTCGAACGCGCCGATGCTCACGAGCCGTGGAATGGCAATGCCGTGCTCGCGTGCTGCAAGCAGTGTTGCCATCACGCCAAATGAATGCGCCACGATGCCGTGCAAAGCGTGACCCTGCTCCGCCTGCAAGGCGATGACGCGTGCCACGGCGGCCGCGCAGTCGATCATGTCGGTCTCGCCGCTGCTCCCCTCGCCGTGTGCGGGCAGGTCAAACGCAACGACGCGAAACCCCGCCTCAACCAGTGGATCAACAAAGCGGCCCAGTTGCGTCGCGCGGCCACCCCAGGAGTGCACCAACAGCACGGTCGCGCCACGCCCCCAACTCAGGACCGGCAGATCGCGCTTGCCCACGGTCACCAGAGAGCGCGCTGCGCCGCGGCGCAAATCGGTCTCCCACGCCCGCTCTGCGAAGCGCGGTGGTGTTGCGATCAGACGCCGCGCCCAGACCGCCGCCGCAGCGGGCGCTACACGGCACAAAGCACGATTGAAGCGCCGCAGGGCGCCAAGGCGGCGGTCGCTGAAGAACGCGGCGCTGGTGTGTCGGGCTGCAGCGGCGGCACCCAACGGGTCAGCAATGCGATGAAATTCGGTGGCGGCATTGGTTACGGCAGCGGTCACGGTGCGCTTCCTTTCCAGCAACGGGTTTACCGTGAGAACGCAGGTCGTCGGCAAAACTGGACACGGGAAGCTCGTCGCCCTGGTGTTCTTAACAGCTTTCATGCGTTATCGACGGCGCTGTGGTGCTTTACGCCAGATTATTGAGTAAGTCGACTTTTCAATGAAATCAGGTAGAAGCTAGGTTGCATAGTACTTATAGCAACAAAGCTGTATCGAACCCGCCGCGTCAGCTTGGCGTGAAAATCGGTTCAGTAGAATTCGTTGTCAATAACTCCAGCGTTCGCGACCTGCCGAGCGCTCCACCCGCGCCATGCGCAAATGGGTTCTCCCCGATTTTGTTGAAGATGTGCTGCCGCCCGAAGCGCAGCGCATGGAAGCCACGCGCCGCGCGCTGCTCGACAGCTTCGACGCTGCTGGCTATGCACTGGTCAACCCACCACTGATAGAACATCTCGACGCACTGCTCACCGGCACCGGCCGCGATCTTGAGCACAACACCTTCAAGCTGATTGATCCGCTTTCCGGCAAGTTGCTCGGCGTGCGGCCCGACATCACGCCGCAGGTGGCGCGGATCGACGCGACCTATTCCGGCACCGACAGCAGCACGCCTCGCCGCTATTGCTACGCTGGCGAAGTGCTGCGCGCCGAGGCGAGCATCGGCTCCAGCCGCGCGCTGACGCAGGTGGGCGCCGAGCTCTTTGGCGTTGCCACGGTCAGCGGCGACGTTGAAATCGTCAAACTCATGATCGCCTCGGCCAAAGCCGCGGGCGCCGCACCACTCCTGCTGGATTGCGGCCATGTCGGGGTGTTCAAGGCACTGGCGCAGCATTTCGAGCTATCGCCGAAGGCAACACAGGCGGCAGACGCAGCACTCGCCGCCAAGAGCAGCAGCGCGCTGGCCGAGATTAAGTCGCTGTCAGACGAAGCCCGGCAAACCCTCGCCGCGCTAACCACCCTCTTCGGCCCGGCCAAAACCGTGCTGCAACGCGCCCGTGCCGCGCTGCCGCGCAACGCTGCGATCACCGCCGCGCTCGACCAGCTCGAAGCCGTCGCAACTGCGATCAGCGAATCCGGCGCACAATGCTCACTCGACCTCGCCGATCTGCCGGGGCTCGACTATCACACCGGCCTCGTCTTCGTAGCCTACCTGCAGGGCACCACGCACGTGGTGGCCCGCGGCGGGCGCTACGACGGCGTCGGCGAAGCGTTCACGCAAGGCAACGCCTGCGCGCGGCCAGCGACCGGCTTCTCGTTTGTTGATCTGCGGGCGCTGGCCGAGGTCACCGCGTGATGAGGACGTCGGGCGCTGCGCGCCCCAGGACGACGCGCGTCGCTGCGCTCGCGCCAGGACGACGGCCTGCCTGTGGCGGCCTAAGACGCAATGATTTGCCACCCGTATCGCCGATGGCGCCGTCCGAGTCGGCCATATTGGGCACGATTTGCCCTCGCGCCCTCCCCTTTTTTGCACATCGCGTCCTAGCGAGCGAATGCGAGCGCCGTCCCGGGCCGCCGCAGGCAGGCCGTCGTCTTAGGGCGCTGAGCGTCCGTCGTCCTCTCCCACCAACCAGGAACACTGTACATGCCACGTAACGTCGTCGTCATCGGCACCCAATGGGGTGACGAAGGTAAAGGGAAAATCGTTGATTGGCTGGCCGAACAGGTGCACGGCGTCGTGCGCTTTCAGGGCGGTCACAATGCGGGCCACACGCTGGTCGTCAATGGCAAGAAGACCGTGCTGCGACTCATTCCGTCCGGCATGCTGCACGCGCACACCACCTGCTACCTCGGCAATGGCGTCGTCGTGTCGCCCGCCGACCTGATGAAGGAAATCGGCGAGCTCGAAGCCGCCGGCGTCGAAGTCCGCTCACGGCTGAAGATCGCGCACGCCTGCCCGGTCGTCGCACCGTATCACGTTGCGGTGGACAAGGCCCGCGAAGCCAAGCGTGGCGACGCCAAGATCGGCACCACGGGGCGCGGCATCGGCCCGACCTATGAAGACAAGGTCGCCCGCCGCGCCATCCGCCTGCACGACCTCACTGAGGCAACGCTGGAAGTCAAGCTGCGTGAAGTGCTCGACTATCACAACTTCATGCTGGCGAACTACCTCAACGCGCCGACCGTCGACTTCGCCGAAACGCTCGATACTCTGCGTAAAGCCGGCGAACAGATCGCGCCGATGCTGGCGGACGTCTCGCACGCACTCACTGAGGCCCGCCGCCACGGCAAGCCGCTCCTGTTCGAGGGCGCGCAGGGCACGCTGCTGGATGTTGACAACGGCACGTATCCGTTCGTCACGTCATCCAACTGCGTCTCCGGGGCGGCAGGCCCGGGTGCTGGCGTGGGCGCGCGCATGATTGACTACGTGCTCGGCATCACCAAGGCCTACACCACACGCGTCGGCTCGGGCCCGTTCCCGACCGAGCTGTTCGACGACATCGGCGCCGGCCTCGCCAAGCGTGGCAACGAATTCGGCTCGGTCACCGGTCGCCCGCGCCGCTGCGGCTGGCTCGACATTCCCGCTCTCAAGCGCAGCTTCGAGATCAACGGCGTCGATGGCATGGCCATCATGAAGCTCGATGTGCTGTCCGGCATGGACGAGATCAAGATCTGCACCGCCTATGAATTTCGCGGTGAAACCATCGACCGCCTTCCCTACGGCTCGGCCGCGGTGGCCGACTGCAAGCCGATCTACGAATCGATGCCCGGCTGGAAGGAATCTGTCTTCGGCGTGCGCAAGTTCGAGCAGCTGCCGATGAACGCGCAGAGCTATCTCAAGCGTGTCGAGGCACTGACCGGCACGCCGATCGCGCTGGTGTCCACCGGCTTCGAGCGCGATGATACGATTCTGATGCAGCATCCATTGAACTGAGCACGCTCAGTTTTCAAGGACGAATGACCAATGACGAACGCGACCGTTGGTCGCTGGACGAAACACAACGAGGGAGGGAGGGCGCAGTGCGAGAATTCGGGTGACCTTCATCACTCGTCCTTCGTCATTCGTCCTTGTACGCCATGACCGACACCGGCCACCTTTACGTCACCTGGGAACGCTATCACCGCCTGATCGAAAAGCTCGCGCTGGTGGTTCATGACTCCCAATGGGAGTTTGACCACATCATTTGCATCGCCCGTGGGGGGTTGCGCGTGGGCGATCAACTGTCGCGAATCTTTGACAAGCCGCTCGCCATCATGAGCACGTCGAGCTACGTGGAAGAAGGCGGCACCGTGCGCGGCAAGCTGCTCGTCTCCGAGCACCTGACGATGACCAGCGCCAAGCTTGGCGAGCGCGTACTGGTGGTGGACGACATGGTCGATTCCGGCCACACGCTGCATGTGGTGAAGCAGGAGCTGCCCGCGCGCTACCCTCATCTCAAAGAAGTGCGCACCGGCGTGCTGTGGAAGAAAGGTGTCTCCACGTTCCACCCCGACTACTTCGTCGAGTATCTGCCCACCAACCCGTGGATTCACCAGCCTTTCGAAGGCTACGACGCCACCCGCCCGCACCAGCTCTCGCGCGAGGATTGACGCGGCCGCCTCCCCGGAGCCACTGCTGCCTGCGCGTGGCGCAGGGATTGAACCTGTGCCCAAAGCGGTTCGCCAGTCTTGACTCGCTGTCGACAAGGATTACTATGCGTGATCCTTCAGCGGTGATGTCCCATGAACCTGCGGGCGTTTTTGTTCGGGTTGAGGAAACGGGTGGCGCGCCCCGACGGACCAGCGGTCAGGTCGGCGCTGGCAGGCGCGGTTGGCGCGTTGGCGGTGCTCGCCGTGGGTGCTGGTCTCTACGCGGCTTTTGCGCCCAAGCCAGTGCGCATCACACAGGAAAAGATTGACGCCGCCGTCGCGCACAGCCTGCAGGAGGCCGTGCTGCCCTCGCCCGCGGCGAAAGCCTACGAGGCGATACTTCCCTCGGTCGTGCGTGTCAACGGATACGTGACCGACGCAAAGACCAAAGAGCAAGTGCAGTACGGCGTGGGCACCGGCGTCGTGATCGTCGACAACGGCACCATACTCACCAACCTTCACGTGGTGCACGGGGCCGAGACGATCAAGGTCACGTTCATGGATGGTCTCGAAAGCGTGGCTTACTTCAGCGGCGCGCGCCCGGAGCATGACCTCGCCGTGATCCGCGCGCAGAAGATCCCCGACGACATGGTGGCGGCGACGATGGCCAGCACGCAAAACCTCTCGCCGGGCGATCATGTGTTCGCGGTGGGCTTTCCGTTTGGCATTGGGCCATCGGTGTCCGCCGGGGTTGTGTCCGGCCTCAACCGCAATTTCATGTCGCCGGAAGGCAAGCGCATGTTGTCGAACCTCATTCAGTTTGACGCAGCGGCGAACCCAGGCAACTCCGGTGGTCCGCTTGTGACTGCCGAAGGTGAGGTCGTTGGCATTGTGACCGCCATCCTGAATCCGAACGAGAACCAGCGGACGTTTGTCGGCATCGGTTTCGCGGTGCCGATCGAAAATGCCGCATCGGCAGTAGGCATGCCACCCTTTTGAAACGCGGGACACCTATGAGCACTGACACAGCAAGTGGCGAGCTGATGGAGCGCATCCTCTTTGAGGTGAAGCGCGTCGTGGTTGGGCAGGACCGCTTTCTTGAGCGGGTGATGGTGGCCCTGCTCTCCGAAGGGCACCTGCTGGTGGAGGGTGTGCCCGGTCTCGCGAAAACACTCACCGTGAAAACGCTGGCGACCGCGATTCACGGCAGTTTTCGGCGTATTCAGTTCACGCCCGATCTGGTGCCTGCGGATCTTGTCGGGACACGCGTCTACCACCCCGGCACGGGTGCCTTCAGCACCACGCTCGGCCCGGTGTTCGCCAACCTGCTGCTCGCCGATGAGATCAATCGTGCCCCGGCCAAAGTCCAGAGTGCCTTGCTGGAAGTGATGCAGGAGCGACAAGTCACCATTGCTGGCGAAACCCATCGCGTGCCGGCGCCCTTCGTGGTCATGGCGACGCAGAACCCGATTGAGACCGAAGGCACCTATCCCTTACCAGAAGCGCAGGTAGACCGCTTCATGATGAAGGTGCTGGTGGACTATCCCACCGATGAAGAAGAGTTCGTCATCGTGCAGCGCGTCACCGGCCCGCGCACCGACCTCGTGCCGATCGCCACCACCGAAGAATTGCAATCGCTGCAGGGGGCTTGTCGCGATGTGTACGTCGACCCGGCACTGGTGCAATACGCCGTGAAGTTGGTCGCCGCGACTCGCAACCCGGCAAAGATCGGGCTAACCGACTTCAGCAAGTACATCACCTACGGCGCCAGCCCGCGCGGCAGCATTGCGCTGACCGAAGGCGCACGCGCGCTGGCGTTGATGCGCGGTCGCCGTTATGTATTGACGGAAGATATGACCGATCTGGTGCACGATGTGCTGCGCCACCGCATCTCGCTGAGCTACGAGGCACTCTCCGATGGCGTCACCAGCGACGCGATCCTGAGCCGCATCATAAGCAAGGTGGCCGCACCGATCAAGCCGCTGCAATCGCGCGATGAAGAACCAAAGGCTGCCTGAGCGTGCCGTGCAAACGGTGCACGAGAGCGCTTCGCGCGACACCGACGAGCAGGTGCTGCTGCGGCTGGAGTGGACGGTGTTGCGTCGTCTCGACGGCCTGCTGCAGGGTGACTACCGCACACTGCTGCGCGGCTTTGGCCTCGATTTCGCCGGATTGCGGGAGTATCAGTTCGAAGACGACGTCCGCCACATTGACTGGAACGTCACGGCCCGCATGACCGCCCCCTACGTCCGCCAGTTCAGCGAGGACCGCGACATGAATGCGTGGTTCCTGGTTGACCTGAGCCCATCGGCTGATTTCGGGTCACACCGGGAAAGCAAGCGCGACGTGGCGGTGCGCTTCGTGGCCACGATGGCTCGACTTCTCTCGCGGCACGGCAACCGCACCGGCGCGATGCTGTACGGCTCGACGGTCGATACCGTCATTCCGCCGGGCAGCGACCGCCGCCATGTGTTGCATCTGCTGCACGGGATGCGCCATCGGCCTGTGCTCGGCGCCGTTGGCCCGACGCAATTGGCGGTGCTGCTGCAACGCGCGGCGGCCACGCTGAAGCGACGTAGCGCGGTCTTCATCGTCTCTGACTTCATCAGCGAGCCCGGCTGGGAGGCGCCGCTGTCGCACCTGGCGCAGCGGCATGATGTGGTCGCCGTGCACATGACGGATCCCGCGGAGCAAACGGTGCCCGACCTCGGCCTCATCACGATGGAAGACCCGGAAACCGGCGACCAGTTTTTTGTCGACACCGGAGACCCAACGTTTCGCGAGCGCTATGTCGCGCTGGCGGCAGCGCAGGCAACGCACATACAGCGCACCTGCGCCCGCTATGGCGCCGGCTTCCTGCCGCTCGCGACCGACCAATCGCTGCTCGACCAGCTGGTGCGTTTCGCGCAGACGCGCCGCCGCCAGCCGCAGCAACGGCAGTCAGGGAAGGCGGCAGCATGACCTTCACCTGGCCGCTGCTGCTGTGGACGCTGCTGCTATTGCCGCTGCTGGTCGCGCTTTACGTCTGGCTGCTGCGACGACGCAAGAAGAACGCGATCGCGTTTGCCAACCTCGCGCTGGTACGCCAGGCGGCCACGCGCCGCTCAATCTGGAAGCGCCACGTGCCGCCCGCGCTCATGCTGGTCGCGCTCGCACTCATGCTCATCGCTGCAGCGCGGCCAGTCGCAATCGTGCATTTGCCATCGAACAAACAGACGATCATGCTGGCGATGGATGTTTCGGGCAGCATGCGCGCGACCGACGTTGAACCTTCACGCATCGTGGCCGCGCAGAACGCGGCCAAGGCCTTTCTCAACGATCTGCCGCGCCATGTGCGCGTCGGAATCGTCGCGTTTGCCGGTACCGCTCAGGTTGCGCAACTGCCGACACTGTCGCGCGAGGATCTGGTCACGGCGATTGACCGCTTCCAGCTGCAGCGTGGCACCGCCACCGGCAACGGCATCGTGCTCTCACTCGCCACGCTCTTTCCCGACGACGGTATCGACATCGGCCAGATGCAGTGGGGCCGTCCCGGTGCCTTTGGCAAGGCGCGCTCGCTCGATGACACGGCGAAAGACAAGGACAAGAAGGAGCGCGATCCAGTCGCGCCTGGTTCGTACACCTCTGCCGCGATCATCATGCTCACAGACGGTCAGCGCACCACCGGCGTTGACCCGATGGAAGCTGCAAAGATGGCAGCGGACCGTGGTGTGCGTGTCTACACCGTCGGCATCGGTACGGTCAACGGAGAGACGATTGGCTTCGAGGGTTGGTCGATGCGCGTGCGACTGGACGAAGACACGTTGAAGCAAATCGCCAACCGCACCGCCGCCGAATATTTCTATGCCGGCACGGCCGATGATTTGAAGAAGGTTTACAACACACTCAGCACCAAGCTGGCGGTGGAGAAGAAAGAGACGGAAATCTCCGGCCTCTTCGCGTTGGTGGCCGCCGCGTTCGCGCTGATCGCAACCGGACTTTCGCTCGCCTGGTACGGGCGTGTTGCTTAGGATCAGACCGCTCGGGAGTTTGCATGTCGCTACGACTGAAATTCAACCTGATCCTGATCGCGGTGTTCGCGCTGAGCCTGATTGGTGCCGCGATGTATTACAACGGATACCTCGAGCGCAACGCGATCAATGAAGTACGGAACAACTCGCAGGTGCTGATGGAAACCGCGCTCGCGATTCGCAGCTACACGACCGACGAGATCAAGCCACACCTCGATCCGATGAACGCACAGCGGTTCCTGCCGCAGACGGTGCCTGCATTTGCGGCGACGGAGACACTGCGCCGGTTGCGCGACAAATTCCCGGCGTACGAGTACAAGGAGGCCGTGCTCAATCCGACCAACACTCGAGATCGCGCCAACGAGTGGGAACGTTCCCTGATCGAGAAATTTCGCGCCGACCCGTCACAGACGGAGTTCACAGGCACGCACGGCGAAGGCATTCAGCGCGCTGTGTACGTGGCGCGACCCATCGTCATCAAGCAGGCGCAGTGTCTGGCCTGTCACAGCGAACCGGCAGCGGCGCCCGCGTCGATGCTCAGTGTTTACGGTGAGAAGAACGGCTTTGGCTGGCAGCTCAACGAGACGGTGGGAATGCAACTGGTCAAGCTACCGATGCTCTACCCCATTGAGAAGGCGCGTGAAACGTTTTACGCGTTCATGGCGTCGCTCCTGACAATTTTCGTGCTCACTTTCATTGCGCTGAACTCTTCGCTCTCCGGGTTGGTCATTGAGCCGATGGCGCGCCTCAACCGCAAACTGGAAGACCTCGCGACACGGGACTTCCTCACCGACCTGGTCAACCGGCGTCGCTTCTTCGAGCAACTTGCGTCGGCAATGGCCGATTCACGCGTTCACAACACCGGTTTGTCGGTCGTGATGTTCGATATCGACTTGTTCAAACGCATCAACGACACCTTTGGGCATGACAGCGGTGATGTCGTGCTCAAGAACACGGCGCTGCGCGTGCGCGAACTGTTACGCAGTTCAGATTCCGCTGCGCGCTTTGGCGGCGAGGAGTTCATGATCCTGCTGCGCGAGACACGAATTGATGCTGCGATGGCCATTGCCGAGGCGGTGCGCGCGAAGATCGCCAACGTCCCGTTCGATCGTGTGGGCACCGTAAGCGCCAGCTTCGGTGTTGCCGAATGGGATCACCGGGAAGAAGCTCGCGAACTGATCGATCGTGCTGATCGCGCGCTTTACGTGGCCAAGCAGACTGGTCGCAACCGGGTAGTGCGTGCGGAGCCCGCACCAGCGATTGCGAACGCGGGCAGTCGTCCGGCGTAGTGGAGCGCAGTATTACGCCACGTTCACTGTAATCGGAGCCACGCCGACGCAACTGGCCGCCATGACGTCACCACGCACCACGGCGGCAACGCCCTCGGGCGTTCCGGTCATGATCAGGTCACCCGGTTGCAGCTCCCACGCCGCCGACAGGTGCTCGATGACTTCGTTGACGTTCCAGATCAGCTTGTCAATGTCGCTCGACTGGCGCATTGCGCCGTTCACCGTCAATGAAATGGTGCCGGCCTTCAACTCGCCCGATTGCGCAATGGGTGTAATCGGGCCGATGGGTGCCGACTGATCCACGACCTTACCCACTTCCCACGGGCGGCCGAGCTTTTTTGCCTCGCCCTGCAAGTCGCGCCGCGTCATGTCCAGCCCCACCGCGTAGCCAAAAATGTGCTTTGCGGCGTCGGTCGCCGCGATGTTCTTCCCTGCCGCACCGATCGCCACGACCAACTCCACTTCATGGTGAAAGTCTTTGCTCAGGCTCGGATAGTTGATGGTGACGCTCTCACCCACAGCACAGGGGACCACAGCGTCTGCCGGCTTCAGGAAAAAAAATGGCGCCTCGCGACCGGAGAACCCCATCTCCTTCGCATGCTCGACATAGTTGCGGCCGACGCAGTACACCCGTCGCACGGGAAAGCGATCGCTGGTTCCAGCAACGGCAAGCGAGACCGGCTTCACCGGCGGCAATACAAAAGACATGAGCGAAATCCTTGCAGCAGAAAAGTATGAGCGGGGCGCACTCACGCAGACGTAGCCCGGCGTGCGAAGCGCCAGGACTCTGGCTCAGCGAACCCGAGAGAACCATCGTAGCGCCTGCGCCTGTCGGTCATCTGCGCACAGAAACAAAAAACGGGACGCAAGGTCCCGTGAGTTGTGGCGGAGGGACGGGGATTCGAACCCCGGTTAGGCTATTAACCTAAACACGCTTTCCAGGCGTGCGACTTAAACCACTCATCCATCCCTCCGGTGGTTAGCCGAGTATTGTACCGCCCCGATGACTGGCGTTGCTCCTTGCGTTTTGCTTTATGTTGGAAAGCATATGAACTAATTGCGTTTTGCTGCGCTAGCAGGGGTACCACGCTCTCTAGCATCGTCGGCATGAGCGAACTTCTTTCGAACCTGCATTTGCCACTGATCGGTCTGGTGATCGGCGTCATCGTTGGCCTGACCGGTGTGGGTGGCGGCTCCCTGATGACGCCAATCCTGGTGGGTGGTCTGGGTGTCCCACCTGCGGTTGCCGTGGGTACCGATCTGCTGTTTGCGGCGATCACCAAGTCCTTCGGTGCGCTGGCGCACTGGCGTGTCGGCAATGTGGCGAAACATCTTCTGCGGGTGCTGATCATCGCCAGCCTGAGTGGTACCGGTATCGCCTTCGCCCTGGTGCACGGCCTCAAACCGGATGTCGCCTCGCTCAATCGCGTCATACGTGGTGCACTCGGGTTCGCGCTGTTCGCCACCGCCGTTGCACTACTGATGCGCCCCTGGTTACTGCGCTTCCGCCGCGCGCATGCCCGCGGCGAACCGGCGCACGACATCGCAGACACGCAGCGACTATGGCCCACCATCGCACTCGGCGTTGTGATCGGCGCGGTGGTCACGTTGTCCTCGGTCGGGGCAGGCGCCATCGGCGTCACTGCCCTGCTGTTGCTGCACCCTGCGCTGCCGATCACGCGGATCGTCGGTACTGACATCGCCTACGCGGTGCCACTCACGGCCGCCGCCGGGGTGGCCCACGCCAGCGTAGGCCACCTTGACGTCGCACTGCTGATCGCGCTGCTGGTCGGCTCGGTGCCCGGCATCCTGCTCGGCGCCCGGCTTTCGAAACGGGTGCCCGAGGTCGCCACGCGCAGTCTGCTTGTCGCTGCGCTCGGTTTCGCGGGCGTCAAGCTGGTGGCATGACACGGACCACGACCACATATTCAACAATAGACATGACCACACCGCCCCTCTCCTCCACCGCTAAACCGTGGTACCGGCGACCACGGGTCACTACCCGCCCCGATCGATTCGACACACTGCTGGCTGACACGATGGCAACATTGCGCATCGCAGCCGCGCATGCGCCCTGTGTGCTGGCCAGCAGCCTCTCCGCAGACGACATGGCGCTGTTCCATCTGATCCAGAGGGAGCGTTTGCCGATCAGCACCTTTGCGCTCGACACCAGGCGTTTGCCGCGAGCCACCCTCGACCTTTGGCAGGCCGCCGAATCACACTACGCCGCCCCCATCGAGCGGGTAACCCCAACGTGTGATCGCCGGACGAGCCTGAACGCTGCGCAGGCCGAAAGCGCGATCTATGAAAACAAGGCCGCGCGCGAACTCTGCTGTGCGGTGCGCAAGACTGAACCCCTCCGCACAGCACTCGCTGGCAAGCGCGCGTGGGTCACCGGCCTGCGCCGCGCGCAAAGCGCGGGCCGGGCCAACGTGCCGCGCCAGGAGCGCGATGTCGGCTTTGGCCTTGAGAAATTCAATCCGCTCGCGGACTGGTCTGATGAAGCGCTCTGGTTCTTCATCGATTCCGAACGCGTCCCCGTCAGCACGCTGTACGAGAACGGCTACGCGAGCATTGGCTGCGACCCGTGCACGCGCCCCATTCGGTTTGACGAGCATCCCCGCGCCGGGCGCTGGTGGTGGGAGGCCACAGTGTCCGGCACCGCCACCGAATGCGGCATTCACGTCGCTCACAACATCCCTGATGCCACGGCGCATCAACCCACCGGAGTACCCGCATGACTGCCCGCGACGCATTTCTCGATTCACCCGCGATCAGCGATCACCAACTCGCGCATGACCACGGCCGTCACCTCGACTGGCTGGAGGACGAAGCCATCAGCATCCTGCGCGAAGTGTTCGGCAGTTTCGAGCGGCCGGCGATCCTCTGCTCGTGCGGCAAGGATTCGCTGGTGGTTCTGCATCTGGCGCAGAAGGCTGCGGCGCCGGGCAAACTGCCGGTGCCCATCGTCCACATCGATACGGGCCACAACTTTTCCGAGGTCATTTCCTTCCGCGAACATCTGGTGCGAAAGCACGGCCTCAGCCTGATCGTAGGCCACCTCGACGACTCCATCGCCAAGGGCACCCTTCGCCTCGCGCATCCGCTCGAAAGCCGTAACCCGTATCAGACGATCACGCTGCTCGAAACCATTGAAGCCAACCACTTTGATGCGGTGGTGGGTGGCGCACGGCGCGACGAAGAGAAGGCTCGCGCCAAAGAGCGCGTGTTCTCGCACCGCGACAACTTCGGCCAGTGGCAGCCACGCGCCCAGCGGCCCGAGCTCTGGACCCTCTACAACACCCGCGTCGCGCCGGGGGAGCATTTCCGTGTGTTTCCCATCTCGAACTGGACCGAGCTCGACGTGTGGAACTACATTGCCCGAGCGAACATCGAGTTGCCGTCGATTTACTACACGCATCCGCGCCAGGTGGTTGAGCGCAACGGGCTGCTGGTACCAGTGACCGACATCACACCGCCACGCGCAGGGGAAACCGTCGTCACCCGGGACGTTCGCTTCCGGACGGTGGGCGACATTTCCTGCACTTGCCCGGTGGCGAGCAGGGCGGCCACCGCCGACGACGTGATTCTGGAAACAATCACCGCCACCGCGTCGGAACGCGGTGCGACTCGCATGGACGACCGGGCCAACGACGCCGCGATGGAGCGGCGCAAGAAAGAGGGCTACTTCTAGCCCGTTGGAACAAGAGAATATGAACACCTCATCCTCGAACGACACCCAGTCCGCGCAGAACCGCCCGCTCCGCTTCATCACCTGTGGCAGCGTAGACGATGGCAAGAGCACCCTGATCGGCCGCCTGCTTTACGACAGCAAGGCACTGATGTTGGACCAGCTCGATGCGCTCGGACGTGCCCGCGGCGCACAGAGCCGCAACGGGCAGCTTGATCTCTCGCTGGTGACCGATGGCCTGGAAGCGGAGCGCGAACAGGGCATCACCATCGACGTTGCTTACCGCTATTTCGCCACGCCCAAGCGCAAGTTCATCATCGCCGACGCGCCCGGCCACGAGCAATACACGCGCAACATGGTGACGGGTGCATCAAGGAGCGACGTCGCCGTCGTCCTGATCGATGTCACCAAGCTCGATTTCTCCACCGCCAGGGTTGCGCTGTTGCCGCAAACCAAGCGGCACACTGCGCTGGTCGCGCTGCTGCGCCTGCAGCACATCGTTGTTGCGGTCAACAAGATGGACGCGATCGGTTTTGATGCCGACAAGTTCGAGCGCGTGGTGCGGGCTTTCGGCGCGCTCGCCGCGTCGCTCGGTATCGCGTCGTTCACCGCCATCCCGCTTTCGGCGCTCGACGGCGATGGCGTCGTGGCGCACACGGGGCGAACCGCGTGGTTTCAGGGGCCGGCGCTACTGCCGCACCTCGAATCGCTTTCCCTGCACGATGGACACGCTGGCAGCCGGGCGCACATTGCCGTGCAATGGGTCACACGCGACGACCGCGACGACCATGTGCGTTGGGTCACCGGCGACGTCGCTGAAGCGGCGCTTGCGGTGGGGGGCGAGATTCGCGTCTTCCCGG
The DNA here is from genome assembly GCA_016790165.1 of Burkholderiales bacterium. Classification (GTDB taxonomy): domain Bacteria; phylum Pseudomonadota; class Gammaproteobacteria; order Burkholderiales; family Casimicrobiaceae; genus Casimicrobium. Next base: position 218,263 of record JAEUPL010000006.1, on the reverse strand, counting down.
GTGGCGCTGTCGCACGGGTTGCGGCCATTCGCACCGCGCGTGGCGAAGTGCAGCAGGCGCAGCCAGGCGAAGCCGTTGCCGTGCGCTTCGACCGTCAGGTCGACATGGCGCGTGGAGACTGGATCGTGGCAGACGCACAGAATGCCGGTGCTCCGCGCCAGACAGCTCAGGCGACGCTCGCGTGGCTTGACACCGCGCCGCTGACGGTTGGCCGGCGGTATGTGGTGCGGCACGGCACCCGCTGGTTGCCGGCGCGCGTGACAGCGATCTCGTCGCGGCTCGATCTGCAAGCCGGTGAATGGAGTGACGTCGCAGTCGCCAGCAATGACGACTGGGCTGCAGAGCCCGGCCCCGCCCCGGCGGTCAACGCCAACGATCTCGTGCGCGCCGAAATTGAATTCGCGCAGCCGCTGCCACTCGCAGCGTTTGCCGAGAGCGCAGTGCTCGGCTCGTTTGTGCTGGTGGATCCGGGCACCCACGCGACGGCCGCCGCCGGGATGATTGCAGGTCCGGCGCGAGCGTCCCAACGGCGTTCAGTTGGCCCGTAGGCCAGGCGTGTCCGCGCTCGTCGGCACACGGGAGCGTGATCACGTCCGCGCTGTCGGTTTGCTTGCTCGTGTGCAAAAAACAGAGGTGAAACGCAGCGGGGCCGACCCGTTGCACTGGGTGGAAGAAGCTGTCGAAGCGGCGACCCGTCAGCGCATCATCCATTGACGCGCGAAAGGAACGCCGTATATGCGTCCGCAGCCGGCTTTGCCGCTTCCAGTATCGGCAGGTGCCCGACGTTCGGCATGGGTTGAACATCTGCGTGCGGCAAACGCTGTCGCAACACCGCTGCGCCCGAAGCATCGAACAGTCGGTCATGCTCGCCCCACAACACCAGCGTCGGCGTTTGCAGCGTGTCAATCTGTGCATCAAGCAAGTAGCGATCTTTCAATTGCTCATGCCAAATGCGCACATTCGATGACGCATCACGCAACGCATTCGCTCGCGCTACGAACGCCACCGGATACGGCAGCCACGGACGTCGGTGAAACAGGAAGCCGAGCATCGCTTCAAACTGCGTCTCGGTGTTCGCAATCAGCGGACTCGGTCGTCCCGCATCAATCGCAACGTCCATCTCGCTCCGGGTAGGCGTCCTGATGCCGTGCGGCGCGCCGATGAACGCCACGCTCATCACACGCGTGGGATAGCGCAGAGCGAACAACGCCGCGAGCGTCCCGCCCATCGAACTCCCCGCGATGTGCGCGCGTTCGACTCCGAGCGCGTCGAGAAATGACTTCACACGTTCAATCTGTGCGTCGTAGTCGTAGCGTTGTTCGTCGAAGCGACGGCTCTCGCCAAACCCCGGAAGATCGGGCGCATAAATCGTGTAAGCGCCGTGAAGTGCTCGCGCAAAGTCCACCCAGTGATCTTTCTCAGCAAAGATGCCGTGCAGGAGCAACACCGGCGCGCCACGCCCACCGCTCAAGTAGCGCACACTGTGCGGACCGACCGTCACCGCCCCGACAGAAAGGCCTGAGACTTTCCGATTGAGTGCGATCAGCGCTCGTGCGGAGGAATGCGGCAAAAGAAAGTACGCGGCAAACGCACAGAGTAGAACCGCCGCCAGCGACAGCATGATCGTCTCGGTCATGGGGATTGTTGTGGACAAACGCTGAGCTCGGCTCAGAAATCGTGTCGCGTCATCACGCTACCAAACGCCAAGACATCCGTCGGTGCGCCTTGCATCCACGCCTCGATCTTCAACTCTCGACTCGAGCGAACATCAATGCGTACCCATCCGACTTCTGCCCCAAAAAATCCCGGTGCGGGACACCCGTAATTGGGGCAGGCGGCGTCCACCGCTGAGGCGCTGACACTCAACGAGTACAACTTCGCCTGATACACGCTCGGCGTTGACATGCGCACGCTGCTGTGAAACAGAAGGGCGCGCGACTTGCCGTCGCTGTCAAACACGCTCCATATCCCCACCAACGCGTCAGGATTCGTTGCGCTGTGACTCAGCATCAGCAGTGACTTCACCGTCGGCAATTCAAACCATGTTCCCGTGAGATTGAACGTCGCGGTCGCGTTGTCCTTCCCGACCGTCGTCATTCGTCCTTCAGCGATTTTCTGTCCGCCCGTGCCCACCACCACAATCGGCAGCACGCCCGCCAGCCGCGGCGTGTAGTTCACCTCGTAAGCGAACGGGGTAATGACCTGCGCGCACGCAACGAAAGCAAAAATTTCGTTGAGGCGAATCGTTAACTGCGTGGGAGTCGGACTCGCGTCAGCGACGATCTCGGCGGTGGACGGCAAACACGCAGTGGGCCAGTTGCCACGAATGGTGATGCGTCGCGCCGTGTCTACGACCGCTATCGACGGCGTCACCGTGACGCTGTTCTCGGCACTGCTTTGCGCCGTCGCGGGAGCGATGAACAGAGTTCCCACCAACCCAAGCGCGGCGAACACCTTTGCGCACCAAGGCTGACGGGCTTCACAAATTCTGACGTCAAATGTGTAAAGGTATTTCATGTTGAGCTCCTTTCAGATGTACAGCAGACAAGGTAACTCCCCCGAGTGACGATTGATCCCATGCAACGCACGCGTCCCACCGCTACGGCGCTGGCAGTCCACAGCGGTAATGAAGATACGTGCCAATATCCGTCGCCGTCGAACGTCGCGCATAGGAGGCGAACGAGACGCCTTGCACCAGCGCCGCGCCATTGAAACCGAGCATGCGACGAAGCAACAGAACGCCATCGCGCGACGCATTCAACGCTCCGTCGCCGTCAACGTCGTAACCATTTCCCGTCGGCACATTGACGTTCGTCGGCACGCCCAGCATGCGACGCACAATGGCCAACCCGTCTGCGGTAGCCGTCACCTTGCCGTCACCGTCGACATCGAGCGTGCACAACCCCGTATCCAGCGCGCCGTCGGGACGAAACTTGTAGACACACATCTGGTTGTCGCATTCACCGACGACGTAAAACGCACCGCTGGCGTCCGTCACGATTTCGCGCACTTCATTGCCGAGCACATTGGACGTGAACTGCGTACTCATCACAAACGTGCCCGCGCCGCTGCCATTCGGGCCGGTGAGTGAAGTGTCGATGGTGCCGTCGCCATTGGGTGGCGCGCCAGTGCCGTTGCGAATCGCCGTGACGCAAATACGCGATGTGCCGCTGTAGCCGCCGACGCCGCTACAACTGCCGAGGGCGAGCACGCGGTTGGCGTAAGCGCCCGCCGTGGGCGGTGTGATGGCAAAACTCAGCGCGCTGCCGACGGTGTTGTAAATCACGCGACCGGGTTCGCTGGGGAACGGTAGGCCGCTACTAAAGCTCGTCGCGATCGTGCCGCCACTATTGATCCGGTACATGCACTGGCTCGCGCTCGAGGTGCGGAAGTATTCGCACTGCAGGAGAAACCGGCCGTCGGCCTGCATGCGCACGTTGCGCCCCCATTCGTTGACGTGGCCGCCGGTTTCATTGAGCGTGTTGATGACCAGTCGCCCGCCGCTACCAACCGGCAACGAGTCGCCGCGAAAGTCATCGTCGAACGTGCCATCGCGGTTGAACTTGATCATGCAAATCTGCGAAGCACCGCCGACCGTGAGCATGCCGCAGGTGCCGACCAGCAGAATCTTGCCCTCGTCGGTCGTCAGCACACTCTCGGCCTGCCCCTGCCCCTCACCGCTATTGAAATAGCTCGGTGTGCTGTAAATGCCGCGACCGTTCTGCTGCGGGTCGATACTGACGCGTGCGTTGGCCGGGGGCTTCAGGAAACCGTAGTCTGCGCTGTTGTCATCAAAGCTGCCATCGGTGGCACGAAGGCGGGCTACGCACACGTGCCGCTCGCATCCACCGACCAGTACGATACGACCGTCAATGCGCTGCAGCGCAATGTCAAACAACCGATCATCCGAGGTCGCTGAAATGGGAACAGAGAAAGCTCCGTTGCCCGCATTGCCGCCATCGGGCCCATCGAAACTCGCATCCAGCGCGCCATTGGACAACAGACGTGCGATGCAGAATCGCGTCGGACTGCTCAACGTCTCTCGGCAGGTACTCGCGACGACAATGCGTCCACTACTGTCGATCACCAACTTTACGGCGCGACTACTCACGCCGACGGCCACTTTGAGCGTCGGAATCAGCACTTTTCCGGCGACACTTTGGCCGCTACCGCCACCATCAAAGGACGTGTCCGCACTGCCGTCGGCGTTGAGTCGGGCAACGCAGAGCCGGTACTCTGGGTTGCTCCCGATACAGCGCCCGGCCACGAGGATGCGACCGTCCGTCTGAATCGCAACCGCGAGCCCCTCGTCGCTCGTCGCGACGTTGGGAATGCGGGCGATGCCGGTGCCGTTGGCGAACGCGGCGAGCGCGGGTGTTGACGGTAGCAGCACCCCGGAGAGGAGGATCAGCAGCACGCGGCGCCAGCGCCCGCACCGAGTCTGGCGGCGGCGCTCCGATGTCGGCGCGCCCGCCAGGTGGCGCGACATCGAAGCCGACGCAGGGTGCTGGTCCGCCGCGCTCCGGCCCTGGGCTGGCCGATCACGCGTCACGCCCGACGGTCTCTTTCGTTGCCCACGCTGCCACATACCAACCTTACATCGTAAATAAAGGTCAGTATCTTACACCTTAAGTTTTGTCGGCAAGTGCGTGGGGCGGACCACGCATGGCTTGTGTCGCAATTGAGTTCCTGAACGATCGCGCCGCGCGCGCAGCCAACGCGAATGGCTTTCTACACGTAACGACCGTCCGGCGGTCGTTACAGACAAATTTTTGTCGAAGTCGACTCCGACGCAAATCACCCTGCAATCACCGCCGGCTGGTCACCGAGCTAATCAAGCTGTATGTTCAACCGCTTGATGATGCCGCCCCATTTCTTCATGTCCGCTTCAAGCATCGCCTTGAACGCGGCGGACGTGCCGCCACCGGGCGCCATGCCGGCGTTGACGATGCGATCCTTCACGCTGGGTTCGGCCAGCGCTGCGTTCACATCCGCGTTGATTTTGGCCACCACGTCCGCAGGCAGCGACGACGGCCCGAACAGCCCGTTCCACGCCACGGCTTCAAAATCCTTGATGCCGCTCTCGGCGATGCTCGGCAGATCCTTCAACGAATCGAAGCGGCCCTTGCTGGTCACTGCAATCTGGCGAATCTTGCCGCTCTGCACATGCGGCGCGATGCCCGACGCCACCGCGAACAGGAGTTGCGTGTCGCCGTTGGCCGTCGACAGCGCGGCCGGTGGCGAGCCATTAAACGGAATGTGCTGGGCATCAAAACCCGCCTCGGTCTTGAACAGTTCCATCGCCAGATGCGACGATGACCCGTTGCCAACGCTCGCATAGGAGAGCTTGCCCGGATTCGCCTTGCCGTACGCCACCAGCTCTGCCACGGTCTTCACCGGCAGGTTGCCGTTGATCGCGAGCACGTTCGGTTGCGTGGTGGTGATGACGATGGGCACCAAATCCTTCGTCACGTCATACGGCATCTTCTTGTAGAGGAACGGGCCATACGCCGTGGGGCCGGGGAAGCCGATCACCAGCGTATGCTGATCGGTCGCCTTCGCCGCGATGTCCACACCAATCGTGCCACCCGCACCCGGCTTCGGGTCCACCACAACCGGCTGGCCCCACTTGTCCTTAAGTTTGTCGCCCAGCAACCGGGCCACGATGTCCAGCGACGAACCGCCCGGCGCGGGCACCACGATGCGCACCGGTTTGGTTGGCCAGGCCTGGGCCTGCACGGCATTGGCGCTGAACACACACGCCATCGCAGCGACGGCGGCAATCGCGTTGATTAGTTTCATGGCAAGAATCCTCCAAGTAGGGCCAAACGTGTTGCCGCAAGCGTATCGCATGCACCGGCAATGGTCCCGACCGACTGCACTCCGTCAGGCGTTGCGGACGGCCAGGTCAAACAAGCTGGTCGCTTCCAGATCAAGCACTTCAGTCGGCTGCGCGTTGAACAGTTGCCAGCGCCAGCGCAGCACGCCGAGCTCGGGGCGCTTTTCTGAACGGCGGCATTCGATGACCGTGGCGCGCACGCTGAGCGCGTCGCCGGGCCGCACGGGGTGCAGCCATTTCACATAGGCAAGGCCGGGCGAGGCAAACGATTCCGAGCCTTTGAGCGCAGCGTCGGCGACGAGCCGCATGGCAATGCCGCAGGTGTGCCAGCCACTCGCAATCAGGCCCCCGAATCGCCCGCTCGCGGCGGCCCCGGGATCGGTGTGAAACCACTGCGGATCATAGGCAGTGGCGAAGGCGAGGATCTCCGCCTCGCTGACCGGGTACGGTCCCGCCTCGATCACTTGCCCCGCGTAAAACTCCGCAAACTTCATGCATTCTCTTTCGTGTTGGTGCGTCGCCGTGGCGCGGGACCGACCGTTCGTCCCCTTGCCCGCCTCGCCATCAGGTCGTCGTGGCCCGTTCGGTGGTCTCTGCGCGCTCAATACGCACGGCGGTCACCTTGAAGCCGGGAATCTTGCCGAACGGGTCGAGCGCGTGGCCCGTGAGTTTGTTGGCGGCCGCTTCCCAGTAGGCAAACGGGATGAACAGTTGGCCGCGCTGCACGCTGGCTTCCACCGCAATGCGGGCGCTAACCTCGCCGTGGCGTGACGCCACGGACACCCGGTCACCATCGTGCAGGCCAGCGAGGGCGGCGTCATGAGGATGCAGGTTGAACAACGGCTCGGGCGCCAGCGCTTCCAGCGTGCTCGCGCGCCGCGTCATTGCGCCGCCGTGCCAGTGCTGCAGGATGCGGCCCGTCGCCAGCACGAACGGGTACTGCGCGCTCACCTGCTCCACGCCGGCCTGAAACTGGGTGGGAACAAGCGTCGCGCGGCCATCCGGCGTCGGGAAGTGATCGACGAACACCACGGCATCGCCCGGCGCGTGGTCATGCTGCGCCGGTGTCACCACGGCGTCCTCACGCCGCAGGCGTGCCCAGGGCACGCCGGTGAGCGGTGCCATCACGGCGCGCATTTCTTCGTACACGCGGGCGACGGGCGCCTCGGCCGCACGATGGCCGTCACCATCCTCAGCGCGCCAGTAATTCCAGTCCAGCCCCAGACGGCGACCCATCTGTTCGATCACCCAGAGGTCCTGCCGCGCGCTACCGGGCGGCGCCAGCGCGGGTTGACCGATCTGAATCAGGCGGTCGGTGTTGGTGTAGCTGCCCCACTTCTCGGCGTGGGCCGAGGCGGGGAGGATGACATCGGCGAGGATGGCGGTTTCGGTCGGAAAGATGTCTTGCACCACGAGGTGCCTGAGCTTGGCCAGCGCAGCGCGGGCGTGGTTGAGATCGGGGTCGGACATCGCCGGGTTCTCGCCCTCGATGACCATGCCGCGCACCGTGCCGGCGTGGATGGCGTTCATCACCTCCACTACGGTCAAGCCCGGCTTGTCGGCAATCGGCACACCCCACAGCGCCGTGAAATGCTCCCGCACGGCGGCGTTGGTCACGCGCTGATAGTTGGGCAGCATCATCGGGATGAGCCCCGCGTCCGACGCGCCCTGCACGTTGTTCTGCCCGCGCAGCGGATGCAGGCCGGTGCCAGCGCGGCCAATCTGGCCGGTCGTCATCGCCAGCGCGATCAGGCAGCGCGCGTTGTCGGTGCCGTGCACGTGCTGGCTGATGCCCATGCCCCAGAGAATCATCGACGCTTTCGACGTCGCGTAGGCGCGTGCAACGGCGCGAATCGTGGCAGCGTCGATGCCGCAGATGTCGGCCATGCGCTCCGGCGTGGCGTCGGCAATCGACGCTTTCAGCGCATCAAAACCGTTGACGCGCGCCGCAATGAACGCCGGGTCGGTCAAGCCCTCGTGAACGATCACGTGCAACAGGCCGTTCAGCAGCGCCACATCGGTGTCGGGCCGGAACTGCAGATGCCACTCGGCGAAGCGCGCGAGCGGTGTCTGCCGCGGGTCGGCGAGGACCAGGCGGGCGCCGCGCTTGATCGCATTCTTGATCCAGCTCGCGGCGACGGGATGGTTCGAGCTCGGGTTGGCACCGATCAGAAAGATGAGCTCGGAGTGCGCCACATCCTCCACCGGGTTGCTGACCGAGCCGGAGCCGATGCCCTCGAGCAGGGCCGCGACCGAACTGGCGTGGCAGAGCCGCGTGCAGTGGTCCACGTTGTTGCTGCGAAACCCTTGTCGCACGAGCTTTTGGAAGAGATAGGCCTCTTCGTTGCTGCCCTTTGCCGAGCCGAAGCCCGCGAGTGCGGACGCTGCGCCCCCGTCAGTTGCGTCGCGCAATGCGCGCAAGCCCGTTGCTGCAACGTCAAGCGCTTCATCCCAGCTTGCTTCGCGGAACAGCACGGACAGCGGCAGTTCGCCACGTTTCACGCGCTCAATGTCGGTCGCGTCCTTGGCAACGCCTTCGCGCCGGATCAACGGCACGGTGAGCCGCTCGCCATGCCGCACGTAGTCGAACCCGTAGCGGCCTTTGACGCACAGCCGTCCGTGATTGGCCGGGCCGTCCCGCCCGGTCACGAACTCGATTCGCTCCGCGCCATGCGCATCCGCACCGACGTGATAGGTAAGCTGGCAGCCGACCCCGCAGTACGGGCACAGCGAATCCACCGCGCGATGGATCGCGCGCATTCCGGCCTGTGCGGCGGGCATCAGCGCACCGGTCGGGCACGCCTGCACGCACTCGCCACAAGCGACGCAGGACGACTCGCCCATCCGCGCATCCGCGTCGAAAACAATCTTTGCGTGTGCACCGCGCCCGGCGAGGCCAATCACATCGTTCACCTGCTCGTCGCGACAGGCGCGCAGGCAGCGCGTGCACTGGATGCAGGCATCCAGATTCACCGCCATCGCCGGATGCGACGTATCGGCTGCCACCGGGCCGCGGGCGGGCAGCCGCGATGGCTTGACGCCTTCGTGCGCGGCCCAGCGCGTCAATTCCGATTGCGGCGTCAGCTGGTCCGTGCTGCGGCCGGCGTCACTCATCAGCAGCTCCAGCACCATGCGGCGGGCCGATTGCGCCCGCGCGCTGGACGCGTGCACCACCATGCCATCACTGGCTGAGCGGCAGCAGGAGGCCGCCAGCGTGCGCTCGCCCGCCACTTCCACCATGCAGGCGCGGCAGTTGCCGGCCGGCGTCAAGCCCGGCGTATGGCAAAGGTGCGGAATTTCGGTGCCGTTTCTTAGCGCAATTTCCCAAAGCGTTTCGCCTTGCGTGAATGCGACGACTTCGCCATCGAGCTTGATCGTGCCACTCATCGCCCGCCCTCCAGCTCATGCGGGAAGTAACGCAGCACGCAGTCCAGCGGATTGGGCGCCGCCTGACCGAGGCCACAGATCGACGCATCGCGCATCACCTGCGACAGCTCTCCGAGCAACGACGCATCCCAGCGCGGCCCGGCGATCAGCGCGCGTGCCTTGGTGGTTCCAGCGCGGCACGGTGTGCACTGGCCGCAACTCTCATGTTCGAAAAACGCCATCAGGTTACGCGCCGCATCGACTGCGCGATCCTGCTGCGAGAGCACGATCACCGCCGCCGACCCAATGAAGCAGCCATGCGGTTGCAGCGTGTCGAAATCCAGCGGCACATCGGCCAGCGATGCCGGCAGAATGCCGCCCGACGCGCCACCCGGCAGATAGGCGTAGAGCGTGTGACCGTCGTGCATGCCGCCGCAATGCTCGGCGATCAGTTCATTCAATGTGATGCCGGCTGGCGCGAGCTTGACCCCCGGCAACTTGACGCGACCACTCACCGAAAACGATCGCAGCCCCTTGCGACCGTGGCGCCCCTGCGATGCAAACCACTCCGCACCGCGTGCCAGAATTTGCGGCACCCAGTACAGCGTTTCGAAATTGTGCTCCAGCGTGGGTCGCCCAAAAAGGCCGACCTGCGCGACGTAGGGTGGCCGGAGGCGGGGCATGCCGCGCTTGCCCTCGATCGATTCGATCATCGCCGATTCTTCGCCGCAGATGTAGGCGCCGGCGCCGCGCCGAAGCTCAATGGTCGGCAGCGCCGGACTCGGCGGGTTCGCTCGCAGCGCGGCCAGCTCTTTGGTCAGCAACTCACGGCAGGCGTGATACTCATCGCGCAGATAGACGTAGATGCTGTCGATACCGACCGCCCAGGCTGCAATCAACATGCCTTCGAGAAACTGATGCGGGTTGCGCTCGAGGTAGTGGCGATCCTTGAACGTGCCGGGCTCGCCTTCGTCGATGTTCACAGCCATCAGGCGCGGCGCGGCCTCATTGCGCACGATGCGCCACTTGCGCCCGGCAGGAAATCCCGCACCGCCAAGGCCACGCAGGCCCGAGTGCTCCATCGTCTGCAGCACGCTTTCGACATCGCGTTCACCGTCGGCGCATGCACGCAACGTGCGATAGCCGCCCTGCGCGACGTATTGCCGAAGATCAACGTAAGGATCAATCACGGCGCGCGTTTCATTGCGCGATACGCTGGCCGCGACGGCACTCGGGGTTGCACTGCCCACGGCACGCTGACCGACAACGGCAACCGGCGCCTGCTCGCAGCGCCCCACGCAAGGCGCCGCGATCACCCGGACGTCGGCCGCGAGAATCTGCGGCAGCCGCGCCAGCAGGTCTTTCGCCCCCACCAATTCGCAGGCGAGACCATCGCAGACACGCACCGTGAGACGCGGCGGCGCAGGCAAGTTTCCCTCTGCATCCTCGCGCACAATGTCGAAATGGTGATAGAAGCTCGCGACCTCATACACCTCCACCACGGCCAGCCGCAAACGTTGCGCCAGCGCCGCCAGATGCGGTTCGGCGAGTTGGCCGAAGCGATCCTGCAAGGCATGCAGATACTCGATCAGGCGATCACGCCGCAGCGCGAGGCCGGCGCCGGCAGGACCAATTTCGCCAATCGCATGGCCTGCTTTGGCGAGCGCATCGTCTACCGCAGTCAGCGCCTGCGGTGGCACGTCGCGCACGCGGGGACGACTACCGCGACCCTTGATGCTTGATACGGGAACGGATGCGACTGCGCTCATCGTTCTATTGTTTCACTTCGAGCTTGCCGATTTGAACGTCAACGTAGCCTCGATGCAGCGAAGAGCAAATCGCCAGCCGGTCAATACGTCTCCAGGTGGAGCCGGCCTTCGCGCTTGAGATCCGCATGCAGCGACTGCCAGTCCATGCCATGCGCAATCGCTGTATCGCGCAGCACGTCGAGCACGCCAGCTTCCATGCCCTTGATGCCGCAGACGTAGATGCTGGTGTTCTTATCCTTAAGCAATGCGGCGACATCGGCGGCACGCTCGCGCAGGGCGTCCTGCACGTAGCGCCTGGGCTGGTTCGGGGTCCGCGAAAACGCGAAATTGATGTCAATGAAGTCTTTCGGCAGGTTCATCAATGGACCGAAGTACGGCAGCTCTTTCTGCGAACGCGCACCGAAGAACAGCATCAGCTTGCCGCCTTCGCCTATGTCCCGACGACGTCGGCGGCGCTCGGTCATGGCGCGCATCGGTGCGCTGCCGGTGCCGGTGCAGATCATCAGGAGATTGCTGTTGGCGTGGTTGGGCATCAGGAAACTCGCGCCGAACGGACCGATGACCTGCACGATGTCGCCCTTCTTGAGGTCGCACAGGTAGTTCGACGCCACGCCGCGCACCGGTTTGCCGTCGTAGTCCTCAGTCACCCGCTTTACGGTGAGTGAAATGTTGTTGTAGTTGGGCCGTTCACCGTCACGCGGACTGGCGATGGAGTACTGCCGGGCGTGGTGCGCCCGGCCGTTGCCATCCACGCCCGGCGGAATCACGCCGATGGACTGCCCCTCCAGGACCGGGAACGGCAGGCTTCCGAAGTCGAGGACGATGTGATGCGTGTCACTGTCGGTGCCAAGCTCGGTGACACGGAAGTTGCCACTCACGGTCGCCGTCACCGGCGCTTTGTGGCCGTAGAGATTCACATACGGATGCGCAGCCGACCACGGCGGCACGGTTGCGCCGGCCCCCAGTGCGATGGCCGAGTTGGCCTGCGCCAGCTGCTCCGCTTCGGCCGGCAGCAGTTCGGTGCTGGAGGCGGCAATCGCATCGCCTTTGGCCGCCAGCTCAATGTGCTTTTGGGAGGGCAGCAAGTCCCAGGTGAGTTGTTCATCGACACTGTACGCGTCGGCCTTCAACACGTTGCGCCAGTTGTCGATCGCACCGGTGGGGCATGGCGGCACACAGGCCATGCAGTAGTTGCACTGGTCGGCCTTCACCACGTAGTTGCGCGAGTCGTGGGTGATCGCATCGACCGGACAGCTCTCTTCGCAGGTGTTGCAGCGAATGCAGATTTCCGGGTCGATCAAATGCTGGCGGAGGATGGCGGGATCGGCAGTAGCACTCATGTCAGTTCACTCAGAGCCTCAAGGCGTTTTGGGAGCGGTACCGCGACGCGGTGCGCAGGTAAGCATAGGCGTGCCAAGAGGCGCTAACAACTTTTCGCCGTAACCGACAGCCGGATGGTCGTTTGACCGCGATCTAGCCTTAAGTCGACTATCAGAAAAATTGCCACGAAACGCCCACAGAAAAGCCGTTGCGGCCAAAAAGCCACTGCGCGACGTTGAACGGCGGGCGAGCGCAGCGCCGCCCGTCCGTTCGAACGTGGCGAGTGATTCGGGCGGCAAGCCGTCCCGGATCGCGTTAGTTAAATCGAACGTATTGGAAATCGATCGGCTGGCGATTGATGCCCATCACGGGTGGCGCAATCCAGTTCGCGAACTTGCCCGGCTCAACCACGCGGCCCATGAGGGTTGCGACAAACGCGCGGTCTTCCGGCGTGGCCAGCCAGTGCTTTTCATTTGCCGCCCACTCGGCGTCGGACACCACGCGGCCATTCGGGCTGATCTTGACGCCAGACAGCGTGCCAATCTTTCGGTTGAACGCCTTGTGCGGTGTGGTGAGACGGAACGGGATGCCCGCCTTTTCAATGACTTTGTTCCAGCGGCTGACGCCACCAATCGAATCCTTGATGTAGTCGTCGCGCAGCACTTCATTCAATGCGTTCAGCATCGGCACCTGACGGTCAACCAGCTTGCCGTCGTGCACGGCGAGCACGCCGTAGGTTTGGCCTTGCAGACGATGATCATCATCGCGTTTGGTCTCTTCGAACCGTCCCTTGAGACCACTGTTGTAGAAGATCGCGGCGTTGCTTGATTCATCAGCACCGAAGAGATCGATGGTGACGCTGAAGTGGAAGTTGAGATAGCGCTGAATGGTTTCGAGATCGATGACGCCCGCCGCGCGAATCTTCGCCGGATCGTCCGTCTTCAACTGGTTCATTGCGTCACAGGTGCGCTGGATCACACGCGACACACCGCTCTCGCCCACGAACATGTGATGCGCTTCTTCCGTCAGCATGAACTTCGTCGTGCGCGCGAGCGGGTCGAAACCGCTCTCGGCCAGCGCACAGAGCTGGAACTTTCCATCGCGGTCGGTGAAGTAGGTAAACATGTAGAACGACAGCCAGTCCGGCGTCTTCTCGTTGAACGCGCCGAGAATGCGCGGGTTGTCGCCATCACCCGAACGACGTTCAAGCAGCGCTTCACCTTCCTCGCGGCCGTCACGACCGAAGTACTTGTGCAACAGATACACCATCGCCCAGAGGTGACGGCCCTCTTCCACGTTCACCTGAAACAAATTGCGCAGATCGTACTGACTCGGACAGGTGAGGCCGAGGTGGCGCTGCTGCTCCACTGAAGCCGGTTCCGTGTCACCCTGGGTCACGATGATGCGACGCAGGTTGGCACGATGCTCGCCCGGCACCTCCTGCCACGCCGCTTCGCCCTTGTGCTCGCCAAAATTCACCTTGCGGCCGTCGTCCTTCGGGTTCAGGAAGATGCCCCAGCGGTAGTCGGGCATCTTGACATGGCCAAACTGCGCCCAGCCCTGCGGATCGACACTGATCGCGGTGCGCAGGTAGACATCAAAATTCTGCGAACCCTCCGGCCCCATATCGTTCCACCAGGAGATGTAGTTCGGCTGCCATTGCTCCAGCGCGCGCTGCAGCGTCTTGTCCTCGGCGAGGTTGACGTTGTTGGGGATTTTCTCGCTGTAGTTGATGCCGGTACTCATTCGGGGACTCCTCGTTGAATTCTGCTGCTGTGCTGATTGGAGCAGCTGTCGCGACGGCGTGACGGTGCGTCGGGCACCGGTCGCTGAAAACGCCACTGCAGGCGGTGTGCTACACGCGGTTCATGTCAAACGCCGCTTTCTCGCCCTTGCCATAGACTTTGAGCGCGCCCTTGTCGCCCACCGCATTGGGGCGCTGGAAGATCCAGTTCTGCCATGCCGTCAACCGGCCGAAGACGCGCGTCACCATGTTCTCCTTGCCGTTGAAACGGAGATTGGCTTCCATGCCGGTGAGCGCGTCGGGCGACATCGCGGCGCGTTCCTCGAGTGCGAGGCGCACCTCGTCGTCCCAGTCGATGTCGTCCGGCGCGGAGGTCACGAGTCCCAGCGCGTTGGCGGCGTCAGCATCGAGCGCCTGACCCGCTTTGGCGCGCACGGCGTCGAGCGCGGGGGCTTCCTCGTAGAAGCGGCGTTGCAGTCGCGACTGTCCCGTCGCCATGGGCAGCATGCCGAAGTTCATCTCACCGACGATCAGTTTCGGGGCGCGCTCGGCCTCATCCGGAAGCGCCAGCATGTAGCTGCGATCCGCCGCCAACGCCAGCTCCAGAAAGGTGCCGGCAAAGCAGGAGCCGGGCTCGATCAACGCGAACAAGCTGCGCGACGAGACGTCGATACGCGAGAAGGTGCGCCGAATCAGGCCAATCGTTTCGCGCACCAACCAGTGGTCCTGGTGCTTCATCAGCGTGGCGTCGCTGGCCAGAACGGCCGCGGCGTCCCCCTGAGTCTTCAGAATCCAGGTGCCGATGTCGAGTTCGTTGGTACGCATCGAGAGAATCGCATCGTCGAGCTCACGAGCCATCGCCAGCGGCCACCACGCGGCGCCTTGCGCCTCGATCGCGTCGATGCTGTCTGGCGTTGCGACCTTCGGCGCCCTTACGGTGAAGGTGGCCTGGCGGCGCGCGCGGTCGATGTTGACCGTCACGTTGGCGTAGGTCAGCGAATCCGCCGTCTCGCTGCGCTCAACGCGCGGTAGCAAGACACCCTTGCCTGCCGCGGGACGGTCGCTCTTCGCGGCGAGTTCAAGCGCGCGTGCCCTCACCTTGTCGGCAAACTGCGCGGGCTTGGCGATGTCGTCGACGAGGCGCCAGTCCTTCGCCTTTTGGCCGCGCACGCCTTCGGTCGTCGTGCAAAAGATGTCCGCCAGATCGTGGCGCACATGACGCTTGTCGGTCACCCGAGTGAGCCCACCGGTGCCGGGCAGCACCCCCAGCAGCGGCACTTCCGGCAACGAAACCGCGGACGAACGGTCATCCACCAGCAGGATTTCGTCGCAAGCCAACGCCAGCTCATAGCCACCGCCGGCGCAGGAACCATTCACCGCAGCGAGGAACTTGAGGCCCGAATGGGCGCTGGAATCTTCGAGGCCATTGCGTGTTTCATTGGTGAACTTGCAGAAGTTCACTTTCCAGGCGTGGCTCGACACGCCAAGCATGAAGATGTTGGCGCCAGAGCAGAACACGCGGTCCTTGAGGCTGGTGACCACCACGGCGCGCACTTCGGGGTGCTCGAAACGGATGCGATTGACGGCATCATGCAGCTCGATATCCACGCCCAGGTCGTAGCTGTTGAGCTTCAATTTGTAGCCCGGCTTGAGTCCGGCGTTTTCGTCGACGTTCATCGCCAGCGTGGCAATCGGGCCGTCGAACGACAACGCCCAGTGGTGATATTTCGACGGTTCGGTGCGGTAGTCAATACGCTCGACGGCGGGTGCAGTGGACATCGTGGGCTCCTGATCCTGCGGCTTCGGGTGGGGGCGTCTGGGGCACCCATCGCAGGGTGAATGCGATCTGTGCGGGTGAGGTGTCTTAATCAATGAAACGCATTATGTTGCATGTCTGGCGCCATGTCAAGCCATCAACTGCAATTTACTGCGTTTTCTTGATTGCCGCCTGGACCAGCGCGATCAGGCCAGCGAAGCATTCGTCCGGGCTCTTTCCCGTCGTATCAAACGAAATGTCAGCCTTGCCGTAGAACGGCGCCCGCCCCGCAAGAATGCGCTTGAGGTCATCCATCGCCTCGCTGGCGGCAGCGCCGCCACTACCCGCCATCGGGCGCAGATCGCCCTGCGCAATCACCCGATTCATGTGCTCCTCAGGTGACGCCTTGAGCCAGAGCGTGAAGCAATTCGAGAGCAGCAGATTGAAATTGGACGCGTCCGACACAATTCCGCCCGGTGTGGCGATGACGGCATCGGGATACAACTGGATCGTCTCCTCCAGCGCACGGCGCTCGTAACGGCGATAGGCATTCGGTCCAAGGAGGTTGTGAATCTCGGCCAGACCACAGCCCGACACCCGCTCGATCTCTCGGTTGAGTTCAACAAACGGCACGTCCATCGCGTGTGCCAAGCGCTGCCCGAGCGACGATTTGCCGGCACCGCGCAAGCCGATCAGCGCGATGCGACGCGCGCGCGCCGACAGGCTGCCGGCCTCGCCGTAGGTTTCAGCGAGCGCCAGCCGCCCGCGACGCAATTCGTCATCACTGCGATTGCGCAGCAAATCGCGAATCAACAGCCACTCCGGCGACGCCGTCGTTTCGTCGCCCAGCAGCTCGGCAATTTGCCCATCCAATGCCTGAGCGACTTGCCGCAGGATCAACACCGAGGCGTTGCCGACGCCGCCCTCCAGGCTCGCCAAATGGCGCTCGGACACGTCGGAGGCGACCGCCAGATCGCGCCGTGTCATCCCCTTGCGTGCGCGCAGCGAACGGACACGCTCACCCAGCGCAACCAGAAACGGGTCGCGCTCGTCAACTTCCGGCAGCGGCACCTCAGCGCGCCGCACGGGCTTCGGTTCCGGGGAGGAAAGTAATTCGCACCAATACAATCATGAGAACTTTCAGAAAATGCATTATATTGCGTTTTCAGGCATGCGCTATCTAGCATTTTGCGTCACTTTCGCGGCATTCTTGCGGATTCGACGATCAATATCAACGCGCAGCCGCGGCCGGCACGCTGCCACAATCAACCCAACCGCACGACAGAGCGAGACCTCCCAATGACCGAACTGCTCAAGAACTTCATCGGTGGACAATGGGTCGCCGGCAACGGACCCGGCGCAGTGCTGCGCGACCCCGTCCTCGGTACCGACCTGGTCCGTGTGAGTCGCGACGGAATCGACGTCGATACTGCCTTCCGCTTTGCACGAAACGCCGGCGGTGCGGCGCTGCGCGCCATGACTTACACGGAGCGCGCCGCCATGCTGGGTGAAATTGCCAAAGTACTGCAGGCGAACCGCGACGCCTACTACGACATCGCGACGGCCAACTCCGGCACCGTGAAGAACGATTCGGCAGTCGACATTGACGGCGGTATCTACACGCTGGGTCAGTATGCGCGCTGGGGTGCCGCGCTTGGCGAGCAGCGAGCGCTTCTGGATGGCACCCGCGCGAAACTCGCCAAGGAAGGATTTGCGAGCCAGCATCTCATGGTGCCGACGCGCGGCGTCGCGCTGTTCATCAACGCGTTCAATTTCCCGTCCTGGGGGTTGTGGGAGAAGGCCGCGCCCGCCCTGCTCTCGGGCGTGCCGGTGATCGCCAAACCCGCGACCGCGACGGCCTGGCTCACGCAGCGCATGGTGGCCGACGTCGTCAACGCAGGCGTCGTACCCGTCGGTGCACTATCGATCCTTTGCGGCAGTTCCAGTGGCCTGCTTGATGCGTTGCAGCCGTTTGATGTGCTTTCATTCACCGGGTCCGCCGAGACCGCGGCGACCATTCGCGCTCATCGTGCAGTCGCGGCAAATTCGGTGCGCGTGAACATCGAAGCTGACAGCCTGAACTCGGCGCTGCTGTTACCCGGCGTCACCGCCGACGCCGAGGCGTTCTCGCTACTGGTGAAGGAAGTCGTTCGCGAGATGACGGTGAAGTCCGGGCAGAAATGCACGGCGATTCGACGCATCTTCGTCCCGGAGTCCCTGTACGATGCGGCTGCCGAAGCCATCAGCGCGCGGCTGGCCAAAACCACGGTGGGGAATCCACGCAATGAGGCCGTTCGAATGGGTTCGCTGGTCAGTCGCGAGCAACATCAGTCTGTCATCGAAGGCATCACTGCGTTGGGGCAAGCGGCGCAGCGCTTGCATGACGGCAGTCAGCATGCGCTGGTCGATTGCGACCCGGCCATCGCGGCCTGTGTTGGCCCGACACTGTTCGGCACTCGCGATGCCGACACCGCCGACGTCGTGCACCGAATGGAGGTATTTGGTCCGGTCTCGACACTGCTGCCGTATCGCGACCTTGACCACGCGTTCACACTCGCGCGGCGCGGCGAAGGGTCGCTGGTCGCCTCAGTTTACGGAGACGACAACGCAGCCCTTGCGCGCGCGGCGACCGAACTGGCCGACAGCCACGGCCGCGTGCATGTGATCTCGCCCGCGATCGCCGCGCAAAACACCGGCCATGGGAACGTCATGCCGCATTCGCTGCACGGCGGCCCCGGTCGCGCGGGCGGCGGGGAGGAGCTCGGTGGCCTGCGCGCACTGAACTTCTATCACCGCCGCGCTGCGATTCAAGCCGACGGCGCGGTGCTTGATCAGATCATCGCCGCACCGTTTGCCCCGTAACCTGCGCAACCGCACGGGCCAGTCGCCGCGATGGTGAGCTGATGTCGCCCAACTGAAGCGCACAAGGAGGATCTCATGACCACACAAACGGCGCCATCGTCACTGCCGGATCGTTTCAACTTTGCGCAGCATCTATTTGCACGCAATAGAGCACGCGGCGCCAAGACCGCATACATCGACGACAACGGCCACCTGAGCTACGCTGAACTCGCGGACCGCGCGCAACGATTCGCCAGCGTGCTGATGGGGCTGGGTGTGCGGCGCGAGGAACGTGTGTTGCTGCTGATGCACGACTGCAATGACTGGCCTGTCGCCTTTCTCGGCAGCCTTTACGCGGGCGTGGTACCCGTGGCCGTCAACACACTGCTCACCGCTGATGACTACGCCTATATGCTGGAGCACAGCCGCGCACAGGTGGCGCTGGTCTCATCAGCGCTGCTCCCGACGCTGCAGGCGGCAATAGCCAAAGCGTCGCACGAAGTGCAGGCCGTTGTGGTGTCATCCCCTGCGGCGCCGGTCGGTGGCGGGGCGTCGGCATCGGGCACGCCGACCCTCGATTTCGATCATTGCGTTGCGAGTGCGACGCCGATGGCGACGGCGGTGCCGACTGGCCGGGACGACATCGGATTCTGGTTGTATTCGTCCGGATCCACGGGCCGCCCCAAGGGCACGGCGCACACACACGGAAATCTGTACTGGACTGCGGAGCTCTACGCGGCACCCGTGCTGGGCCTCAGCGAACAAGACGTCTGCTTTTCAGCGGCCAAACTGTTCTTCGCGTACGGCCTGGGCAACGGCCTCTCGTTCCCGCTGTCAGTGGGTGCCACGGTGGTGCTCATGGCGGAGCGCTCCACGCCCGATGCCTGCTTCCGGCGCTTTACAGAGCTGAGACCTACGGTGTTTTTCGGCGCGCCAACCGGATACGCTGGCATGCTCGCCTCGCCGAAGCTGCCCTCTCGAACGGAAGTCGCCCTGCGCCTGTGCTCGTCTGCGGGAGAAGCGTTGCCGCGCGAGATTGGCGAGCGATGGACAGCGCATTTCGGCTGCGAAATTATCGACGGCATCGGCTCCACCGAAATGCTGCACATCTTCCTGTCCAATCGCCCTGGCGATGTGCGCTACGGCACAACGGGGAAGGCCGTGCCCGGTTACGTGGTCGAACTGCGCGACGACACCGGGCACGTACTCACGGGCAGCGACGAAGTCGGCGACCTCTACATCAGTGGCCCCTCGTCGGCCTTGATGTACTGGGGCAACCGGGAAAAATCCAACGAGACATTCCGCGGCGCATGGACCAAGAGTGGCGACAAATACTTCCGCGATGCCGACGGCTACTATGTCTACGCCGGACGCAGCGACGACATGCTGAAAGTGAGCGGCCAGTACGTTTCGCCGTTTGAAGTGGAATCGACGCTGATGCAGCACCCCGCCGTGCTGGAGTCGGCAGTGATTGGTGTTGACGACGCCAACGGCCTGACACGCGCCAAAGCCTTCGTGCTGCTCAAGGACAAGAGCCTTGGCAGCGAGGCGCTGGCGCATGAGTTGCAAGCTTTTGTCAAGGCCAAGCTGGCGCCGTACAAATATCCGCGCCAGATCGAGTTTCTGCCCGAACTACCGAAGACCGCGACAGGAAAAATCCAGCGCTTCAAGCTGCGCGAACTGGAAAAGTCGCGGGCTTGACCGCGAGTCCGTATGCCTGAACTCAGCGCGGTCACCTCGACGTCTGGCTCGCAGATCGCAATCGAATGTGCGTTCGTCGGCAATCGGGCACCATCGGCACCGCTGATGGTCTTTCTGCACGAGGGCCTTGGCTCGGTTGCGATGTGGCGCGATTTTCCTGCGCGGCTTTGCGATGCACTCGGGCTGCGCGGGCTCGTCTATTCGCGCCCGGGCTACGGCCGCTCGACGCCGCGGCCGCACGGCGAGTCGTGGGGCGTCGATTTCATGCACCGTCAGGCCTGCGACGTCCTGCCTGCGCTGCTGCGCACGTTGCAGATCGACACGAACCACGACACGCCGTGGTTGTTTGGCCACAGCGACGGCGGCTCGATCGCACTGATCCATGCGGCCAGTTTTCCGCAGCAGGTGGCAGGCACCATCGTTGCGGCCCCGCACCTCTTCGTTGAGGACCTATCCGTCGCGAGTATCGCCCGCACACGTGAGGCCTACCTGAACACTGACCTGCGCAGCAAGCTCGCACGTTTTCACGACGACGCTGACTCCGCGTTTTGGGGCTGGAATGACATCTGGCTCAACCCGGCATTTCGCGCCTGGAACATCGAAGACCTGCTGCCCTACATCGTCTGTCCGTTGTTGGCGATTCAGGGGATCGATGATGAGTACGGCACCATGGCGCAGATCGACGTCATCGCAAAACACGTCCCGCAGACACGTCGGCTGAAACTTGAGCACTGCGGGCATTCGCCGCATCGGGATCGGCCTGACGCGGTGATCGAAGCTGTTGCAGCGATCATCTCGGGGCGCCGCTAAGTGAGGTAAATTCGCTCACGCGCGCTTGACGCAGCGACTGCGGCTGCGCATCGCCAGCCGCCATTCCAGCGCACCAGGGCCGACCTCAGCTGCCATCGTGGTTTCGGCGTGTCGCTTCGTTGAGCTCAATCGGTTCGCCACTGCGGCAAAGTCCAGTTACACCGGATCGCCAACGCCCGGAACAGCGTCGTCACCAATGCGCTCACCGCCAGCGCGAGCGTCGGCAGGTCTGCCACGCGGTCGATGGCCACGAGCACCCACCCTCCGACGAACGCGCACACCGCGTATGGGCGATGGTCACGGAAGGCCGAAGGGATCTCGTTGCAGACAATGTCGCGCAACACACCACCGAACACGGCAGTCATGACGCCCATCAGCACGGCAACCAGACTGGGCATCTGCGCGGCAAGAGCGATCTGGGTCCCGCTCGCAGCAAACAGCCCGAGGCCGAGCGCGTCGGGCCACTGCCTCGCTCGCTCAGTAACGCGAAAGTGCCGCGCACGAAGGGTAAGCATGGCCACCACGCACAACGCCAGTAGTGCCCACACGTACCACGGGTTCGCCACCCAAAAAAAGGGGCGGCGATCCAGCAGCACATCGCGCAAGGTGCCGCCACCGAAAGCCGCAAGAAAGGCCACGACAGCGATGCCTACGGCGTCGAGTCGTTTGCGTGCCGCTTCCATGACACCGGAGAGCGCGAATGCACCGGTCGCCGCGATTTCGATGACGGTTTGCGCCGTCGACAGCGTCTGCGTGACGAGCGGGTTCATGCCCGCGGCAGCGTAAGCACGAATTGCACCCACAACGCGACGATGACGACCAAGCCCGTGATGTACACCGTAAAGCGCTGCATTACCTTGTTGTAGGTGCAGTGGATGTAGCTGTGTACGTAACGGAGGGCGACGAACAGCCACGCCCCCACGAGCAGCCAGTCGGGCGTGTGGCGCGTGGCCAGCGCCACTGTCACGAGGGCGTAGAACAGCACCGGTGCCTCAAACAGATTGCGGAAGTTGTCGGCCGCCTGCACGTCTTCGAGCTGCTGCGCCATCTGGAGCGACGTGGCCGTCTGTTGCGGATGCAGGCGCTTGTGCTTGTACTCGCGAATACGGCACATCAGCATGCGCACAACAACGATAGCCACCAGCAGCACCATCGCGAGACACGCATGGATGAGTCCGACGGCGTTGGAGGAAATGGGATTCATGCTGGTCTACCTCGACTATCCGACGATGAAAACTTCCCTGCAATTCGCCGCCGGGCCATTGCATCATGGGCGGCAATCTGGCGCGGGCTGCGTGCTCTACGGCGCGAAGTCCGATTGGTTCTTCGGGTGCGCGCCAATGAAAGCGGGTAGCGTGTTGCAGAGGGACTCAATGGCGGCGACTCGCGGGAATTTGCTCACATCCACATTGAATCGGCGCGCCGAGAATACCTGCGGTACCAGCACACAATCGGCCATCGTAGGCAAGTCGCCGTAGCAAAACTGACCGCTCAATCCCGATTGCAACAGAACTTTTTCGAATGCGTCCAGGCCGATCTCGATCCAGTGTGCGATCCAAGCCGATTTCTGTGCGTCAGTCGCACCCAGCTCGCCCGTGATGTAGTTGAGCACACGCACATTGTTTAGCGGATGCACATCACAGGCCAGCGCCATCGCGAGGGACCGCACGTAGGCGCGTGCAGCCGGGTCCTTGGGCAACAACGGCGGGGTGCCCGCCTTGGTCTCCTCCAGATACTCGATGATCGCCAGTGACTGCGTTAGGGTCGTGCCATCGTCATCGATGAGTGTTGGCACCAGTCCAGCTGGATTCAAGGCGAGGTACTCTGTGTTGCGGTGCTCGCGTTTGAGCAGATGCACACCCACATGATCCCAGCTCAATCCCTTGAGATTGAGCGCGATACGAACACGGTATGCTGCCGAAGAGCGGTAGTAGTTGTAGAGCTTCATTCGCGGCATGGTGCGCCCGATTACATTCAGTTGGAGAAGGCCGCGATGCCGGTCTGCGCGCGACCGAGAATCAGTGCATGGATGTCATGTGTACCTTCATAGGTGTTCACAACCTCGAGATTTACAAGGTGGCGCGCCACGCCGAACTCGTCGCTGATGCCATTGCCGCCCATCATGTCGCGCGCCAGGCGGGCGATGTCGAGCGACTTGCCGCAACTGTTTCGCTTCATGATGCTGGTGATCTCGACCGAGGCCGTCCCTTCATCTTTCATGCGCCCCAGGCGCAGGCAGCCTTGCAGTCCCAGTGTGATCTCAGTCTGCATGTCCGCGAGTTTCTTCTGAATGAGCTGATTGGCGGCTAGCGGACGACCAAACTGTTTTCGGTCGAGCACATACTGCCGCGCGCGGTGCCAGCAGTCCTCCGCTGCGCCCAGCGCCCCCCATGCGATGCCATAGCGAGCGCTGTTGAGACAGGTGAACGGCCCTTTCAGGCCTTCGACACGAGGCATTTCATTCTCTGCCGGCACGAACACTTCGTCCATCACGATCTCGCCCGTCGTCGACGCACGCAGTCCGACCTTGCCCTTGATCGCCGGCGCCGATAGCCCCTTCATCCCTTTCTCAAGG
This sequence comes from Burkholderiales bacterium, assembly GCA_016790165.1. Lineage (GTDB taxonomy): Bacteria > Pseudomonadota > Gammaproteobacteria > Burkholderiales > Casimicrobiaceae > Casimicrobium. The sequence continues at coordinate 194,542 of JAEUPL010000006.1, read as the reverse complement.
ATATAGCCGCGAATGCGGCCTTCGTCGTTTTTGGCCCACACGACGAACACATCGGCGAACGGTGAGTTGGAGATCCACATCTTGGCGCCGGTGAGCGAAAAGCCCCCCGGCACACTGCGGGCACGGGTGATCATGCTCGCGGGGTCAGAGCCGTGGTTCGGTTCAGTCAGTCCGAAGCAGCCGATCCACTCACCGGTGGCAAGTTTCGGCAGGTACTTTTGCTTTTGTGCTTCGCTGCCGAACTCGTGAATCGGCACCATGACCAGCGAACTCTGCACGCTCATCATCGAGCGATAGCCGGAGTCGACGCGCTCGACCTCGCGCGCTATGAGGCCGTAGCAGACGTAGTTCAGCCCCGCTCCACCATACTGCTCCGGAATGGTCGGCCCCAGCAAACCAAGCGCCCCCATCTCACGAAAGATTGCGGGGTCAGTGTGCTCCTGCCGGAAAGCCTCCGTCACGCGCGGCAGGAGCTGGTCCTGTGCATACTGCTGCGCGGTATCACGCACCATGCGCTCATCGTCGGTGAGTTGCTGGTCAAGCAGGAGTGGATCGCTCCAGTTGAAGGTGGCTTTAGGGGAGGCCATAGAGACGCTTTCGCCGCAAAATAGTGGATGGGGGAATTGAAACTGATTGTAGGGAACTGACGGACAAACGTGGTCCGCCCCGAAATCGCTCAACCGCCGGCGGCGTGTGCACCCTCGTTGCGCAGCATCGGCCAGGGAAACGCTGAACAGGACTTCGCGATAAGTCGCCCTTCGGATTGGGACAGCTGTCTGCCAAGCCCGACGATGCGACGCACGCGTGAGCCTTGTTCAGCGTTTCCCGAGCAGGTTGCTAGACCCGCTGCAACATTCGCTCCACATATCGGGCGATCGTGTCGATTTCGATATTGACGCGGTCGCCGGTCTTGAGCTCACAAAAATTGGTGACCTGAAACGTGTGTGGAATGACGTTGATCTGAAACCGCGTGACGTCGCTCTGGTCGCTCACGTCGTTGACGGTCAGACTGACCCCGTTCACCGTGACGGAGCCCTTCTTGGCAAGGTACTTGCCGAATGCCGCAGGCACTTCGACCTCCAGTAGCCAGCTCTCTTCGATATTTTCCCAGCGCGTCACCAAGCCAGCGGCATCGACGTGCCCAGTGACCAGATGTCCACCCAGTTTATCGGCCAGTGTGGCTGACTTTTCGAGGTTTACCAGCGCACCGACCGACAGACCAGTAACCACACTGAGTGAGTGCGCAGATACGTCGGATCGCAGCAGACCAGGCGCTTTTTCGACGATTGTCAGACAGCAGCCCGAGTGTGCGATGGAATCACCAATCGAAATGTCCTCGAGGGGCCAGTCGCCGCATGCAACCGTGATGCGCTGCCCGTTACCGAGCGGTAGATGCTCGGTGACGCGACCGAGTCCGGTAATGATGCCTGTGAACATAGTTTCTAATAGACGGTCAGCAGAAGACGAAGGAATAGATTGGCTCGGGGTCGTTCACGGCTCGACAAGCTCGCTGTCAACGGGTTCGAGTCGGGAATGCTGCGATTACCCTGGAGACCGTCGACAGGTCACCACGAATTTGAGCGTTGGTTCAGGTGCCCCGCGCTGTAGGCTAACAGCCATCGTGACTGACTGCATCACGTGGCCCGCAGAATCATGCGCACATCAGTGCCGACGCGGGTGACGTCGTGAACGTCAAACTGCACTGCGTCGGCCAGCTTAAGGGGTTCGGCCAGACTGAACATCTCACGCGCGTCACGGCCAAGAATCTTTGGCGCCAAGTAGATCAACAACTCGTCGACCAGCCCGGCGGCGATCATCGGCCCCATCAGCCGCGCTCCGGCTTCAACGTGCAATTCGTTGACACCACGCCCGGCGAGGTCCTGTAGCGCGGCGGCCATGTCGATCTTGGCCGAATTCACTTTGTCTGGAAGGCTAACAACCTCCACGTCGCCCAGTAGCTTCTGCGGTCTACGGTCCGCACAGTAAACCACCGCTCCGCCGCGCAGCACGCGTGCGGTGGGGGGGATGTCGCCGAGATGATCAAACACGACGCGTAGGGGCTGACGTAGCGTGAGAGCAGGTAACGGCGGCAAGACATCGCGGACCGTCATTTGCGGGTCATCAGATTTGACGGTACCGCACCCGGTAAGAATGGCGCAGGCGCGGGCACGCCAGTAGTGACCGTCACGACGGGCCTCAGGGCCGGTAATCCACTGCGATTCGCCGTTCGACAGCGCGCTGCGACCATCAACGCTCGCGGCCACTTTGCACCGGACCCAGGGTAGTCCAGTGGTCATGCGTTTGATGAAACCGATATTGAGTTCGATCGCGTCGTGCGCGCAGAGGCCAACGCGCACGTCGATGCCGGCCTCACGCAGACGGGAAAATCCGCGACCACTGACTTTCGGGTTGGGGTCTTCCATCGCTGCAACCACGCGCGCAACACCTGCTGCGACGAGACCTTCGGTGCACGGCGGCGTGCGCCCGAAGTGGTTGCAGGGCTCGAGCGTCACGTAGGCCGTGGCGCCGTCAAGCGACACACCGCGTGATCGGGCGCTGCGAATGGCGTGCGCCTCTGCGTGCGGCTCGCCAGGCGGCTGCGTGAAGCCTTCGGCCAACACGATTCCGTCCCGGACGATGACGCACCCGACGCGCGGATTGGGCGTGGCATGGTTCATGGCAAGCGCCGCCAGCGCGAGCGCGCGGCGCATGTGCTGTTCATCGACCGCGCTGAACATAAGCAATCAGGCCGACGTCGGGCGTGACTTTACGACGGCAACCCGCGCCTTGTTGCCCGGCCCCGCCGCTCCCTTGCTACCGGGTTTCGCGCCCGCCTTACCGCCCTTAATGCCGGGCGGACGCTCTACTTCGTGCAATGCCGAGCGGAAATCTTCGACGTCCTGAAACGACTTGTAAACCGAAGCGAAGCGAATGTAGGCAATCTTGTCGAGCTTGTAGAGTTCGGCCATGACCATTTCGCCAATGCTGCGCGAGGAAATTTCCCGCTCGCCCAGGCTGTGCACGTTTGCGGTAATTCGTGCAATGGCCTGATCGACGAATTCGGTGGGAACAAATCGTTTATGCAATGCGCGGTTGAAGCCAGTGCGTATCTTTTCGACATTGAAGTCTATCCGCGTGCCATTGCTCTTGACGACCTGCGGCATACGCATTTCAACCGTCTCAAACGTGGTGAACCGTTTGTCGCAATTCATGCACTTGCGCCGTCGGCGAATCGCGTCACCGGTCTCGGACACACGGGAGTCAATCACCTGCGTCTCGAGTGAACCGCAAAACGGACATTTCATCGCTGCAGACGGAAGTCGTTGATCACAGGCGAGATTCTGGCACGGTCTCAGCGCCGAGCGGCGCCGCAATTTCCAGCCTGCGCACCAATTCGCCAAGCACGTAGTTAACGCTCTGCTCGCGCACGGCGCTGCGGTCGCCAGAAAAACGTGCTGTCGAGGACTGTACGCCGTGCTGATCTGCGAAAGCGAAGCAGACGGTTCCGACCGGTTTGTCTGCGCTACCACCGCTCGGGCCGGCGATGCCAGTGACGGCGTAAGCCAATGTGGCGTGGCTGGTTCGAAGCGCACCGCGTGCCATCTCGGTGGCTGTGGGCTCGCTCACCGCGCCGTGGCGGGCCAGGGTCGCCGCTGACACACCGATCAGTTCTTGTTTGGCCTCGTTGCTATACGTGACAAACGCTCGATCAAACCACGTCGATGAGCCGCCCACTGCCGTGAGTGTTGCCGCGATCAGTCCGCCGGTGCAGCTCTCGGCACCAGCGACCATCGCAGCGCGCGCACTGGCTATGCGCCCAAGATGGGTAGCGAGCGCAAGCCATTCAGGATGCAGGGCGTGGTTGATCGAGGGTGACATCATGCGCTAAAGGAGGCGAATCCAGAACGCCACGGCCAGCAAGGTCAGCGCGGCAGCCACCAAATCGTCGAGCATCACGCCCACGGCGCCTTTGACGCGCCGATCCGCCCATCCCACAGGCCCGGGCTTCGCGATGTCGAGCAGCCTGAACAACAGGAAGGCCCACACCTGCTTGGTCGTCGCACCGGGCAACATCGCCGTGATGATGGCTATCGCCACCACCTCGTCCCACACAATGGCACCGTGGTCGCTTTCGCCCAGCGCTCGCCCCGTAACGCCGACCGCCCATGTGCCAAGCAGCAACGCCACACCGAGGAGCGCAAACATGGCCACATCACCCAGCATCGGGTGAAGATATCGCGTTGCGAGCCAGCCCAACAACGTGCCAAACGTACCGGGCGCGACCGGCGCCAGACCGGAACCCAAACCCAGCGAGATCACGTGCGCCGGGTGCGACAGCATGAAGCGCAAAGTCGGGCGCACCGGCGGCGCACGCCCCGGTTCGAGTTCAGTCATGGCACCTCCGCGAAGTGATCCCAACCGGTCGCCTCAATGTCGAGGGGCCGGCCGCGTGCGTCGAGCACGCAGACATTCGCCCCGGGCCGCGCCGACGTGACAACACCGATGCGAGCGCCGGCCAACGCGTGCTTGGAGAACAGCCCTTCGATGGTGGCGCGGTGGCGCGGTGCGGCGGTGAACAGTAGCTCATAGGCGTCCCCCGTGTGCAGCACGCAACGCTGAGCGAGGAGCGCTCGGCACGCGGCGTGGACGTCGGTCGTGATCGCGTGGGCCGACAGCTTGCCAGCGGCGTCCGCAACGTCGTCGTATCGCACCTGGGCGACGCCGGTCGGAATCGCAGAGAGATAGATGTCCATGCCGACGCCGGACGCGGTCGCAAGGTGCCCCGCTTCGCTGAGCAAGCCATCGGAAATATCGATGCAGCTGCTGGCCACGCCGCGCAGATCGAGGCCCAGCCCGACGCGCGCCGTCGGGGACTCGTACCTTTCAATTTGCTCGGTGGTGGCAGTCACGGCAATTTGGCCCGCGCCGTCACGATCCTGCAACAGGGCTGTCAGCGCCCAACCGGCATCGCCGAGTGGGCCGCTCACCCAGAGGTCGTGGCCTGACCTCGCCCCAGAGCGCAACAACGCCCGGCCGGGCGCCACTTCGCCGAACGCGGTCAGGCTCACCGACAACGCGCCACGCGTTGTGTTGCCGCCCACCAGTTCAACGGAAAATTCGTTCAGCGCGGACCACAGGCCACGCGAGAACGCGGCGACCCAACCCTCGTCAATTGCAGGCAGCGTGAGCGACAGCAGCGCAAAGCGGGGCTGTGCGCCCATCGCTGCCAAATCGCTGAGGTTCACATGCACTGCGCGGCGCCCCAATTTCTCCGGAAGCAGCGTAGGCAAAAAGTGACGGCCTTCGATCAGCGTATCAGTAGTAACCGCAAACGCGTGACCCGGCGTAGGCGCGATCACAGCGCAATCGTCACCGTTGCCCACCAGCGCCGACGGCGACCGTCGCTGGAAATACCTGGCAATCAGTTCGAATTCGGTCATGTCGTACGCTAAGCCGTTGCGCCGAGAGGTACGAGTCTGTGCACGCCCTGCACGCTGTGGGCGTCTCTCACCGGGGTCTGATCACGCGCGCTGCGACTTCATCGGCACGCAACGTCGGCGCAAGTTTGTCGAGCACACCGTTCACCCATTTGTGACCGTCCGTGCCACCGAAGGTTTTGGCGAGTTCTACCGACTCATTGATCACCACTCGATATGGAATGTCCAGCCGATGGTGCAACTCCCAGGCACCGATCAGCACAATGCTGCGCTCGATCGGACTGATCTGCGGCAACGGCCGATCAACGTGCGGCTGGATCATGGCAGTCAGACCGTCGGCCTCAGCGGTGACGCCGGCCCACAGGTCGCGGTAAAAATCGCGGTCGCAACGCTTGAAATCGGTCTCGCCTTCAGTGCGCAGACGGATCGATGCGGTTTCGTGCCCCGCGACGAGCCATTCGTAAAGCGCCTGGACGGCGAACTCGCGAGCCCAGCGCCGGGCGGACTTGGGCCGCGGGTTGGCATTGGCGCTTGCCGTGGCAACGTCCGTGGCGTTGGGTTTGGGTAGGTCAGACATGCTCGATTGACTCACAGTCGCATTGATGTGACTCAGGCGTCGCCAAACTGGGAATGCGTCCATTCCTGTAGCAGCGCCATTTCGACGGCGGCCTGTGCCGCCTCGAAGCCCTTTTGCGCGGCGCGGCTCTGAGCCTGCGCTTCAGTGAAGGTCGTCAACACGCCGTTGCCGATCGCGATGTCAAGATCTAGTCCGACGCGCGTGATGCCGGCAGCGGACTCATTGCATACGACCTCAAAGTGATACGTATCGCCCTTGATGACGCAACCAAGTGCGACCAGCGCATCAAATTGCTCGGTCGCCGCAAATGACTGCAGTGCCAGCGGGATTTCCAGTGCGCCGGGCACGGTGACCTCGGCAACGTCATTGCCATCCACGCCCATCTCGTCGAGCGCCTTGCGAGCGCCCGCCAGCAATTGCTCACAAATTGGTTCGTTGAAACGTGCGGTGACGATGCCAATGCGAAGACCGGAGCCGCGCAGTTTCATGAGAGGTTTGAGTGCCATGAGATATCTTGGTTTGTTGATTCGATTGCGTCGTTTCCGCAGCGTCGGTCGGGGCTATTTGGCTGTGAGGGAGCGTTCAGGGCGCTTCGTAGCCAACCACCTCAAGATCGAAGCCGGTCATCGACGGCATGCGCCGGGGCTTGGCGAGCACGCGCATCTTGCGCACGTTCAGTGCGCGCAAAATTTGTGCGCCAACGCCGTAGGTGCGCAAATCCATGCGATGCGCGTTAAGCGGTTTAGGATTGAGCGCTCGCTCGCGCAACTCTGCGGAAGACTCGCTTTGGTGCAATAGAACCAGTACACCGCAATCCGCCTGTTGCAAACGCGTCAACGCACGCGCGATGCTCCACGAATGCACGCCGCTGTCCGCGTCCAGCACGTCAATGACGGAGAGCGGTTCGTGCACGCGCACCAGCGTCTCGGTCTCCGGTGTCGGCATTCCTTTGACTATGGCAAGGTGGGTTGCGTCGGTCAACTTCTCGCGAAAGACTTTGAGCACGAAGGGCCCCTGCGCTGTGCTGAGCGGACGCTGCCCAACGCACTCGACGAGATTTTCCTGTGCCGCACGGTACTGGATCAAATCCGTAATGGCCCCAATTTTCAGGCCGTGCTGCGCCGCGAAAACCTGCAGATCCGGCAGGCGGGCCATGGTGCCGTCGTCCTTCATGACTTCGCAAATGACAGCCGCCGGTGTCAGCCCCGCCATACGGGTGAGATCACAGCCGGCTTCGGTATGACCAGCGCGCATGAGTACTCCACCGGGACGCGCCATGAGCGGAAAGATGTGCCCCGGTTGCACCAGGTCTTCGGGTTTGGCATTGAACGCAACGGCAGCTTGAACCGTTCGCGCCCGATCCGCGGCCGAGATGCCACTCGACACGCCTTCGGCCGCCTCAATCGAGACAGTGAAGTTGGTTCCAAATCCCGACCGGTTGGTGCTCGCCATCAGTGGCAGGCTCAGTTGCTCGCAGCGCTCGGCGGTCAAAGTGAGGCAGATCAAGCCACGCCCATGTTTCGCCATGAAGTTGATCGCCGCCGGTGTGACAAACTCGGCCGCCAGGACGAGGTCCCCTTCGTTTTCGCGATCCTCCTCGTCGACCAGAATTACCATACGTCCGGCCTTGAGCTCTGCAATGATCTCAGGAATGCTGGAGAGGACGGTCGACGCTGCAGCCTCGCTGCTCGAGGCACCTGTACTGGTGCCAGCGCCGGCGTCGCGGGCGGCGGAAAGCATGGATTTGGGCGTCGGCATGATAAAGAGCGAAAGCACGAGGCTAGAAGGAGCGGAATGGCGTATTCTATTTCGCTCGCCGCGACTTGTACCCGCCTGAACGATGGGACTGAGCCGCCTCCAAATTTGTGTCACCCGCGTCTGGCCACTTCAAAACCATGCAAGCCCCCACCACGAACCCCGCCCTGCTCCATCCATTCCACCTCGCTTTCCCTGTGCATGATTTGGCGGTGGCCCGCCGCTTCTATGGCGACGTGCTTGGCTGCAGCGAAGGACGCGTGAGCGAGGGCGAGTGGGCTGATTTCAATTTCTACGGCCATCAAATCGTGGCGCACGTTGCGCCCGAGGAATTGGGCATCAGAGCCCACAGCCGCGTCGATGATCATCAGGTTCCAGCGCGGCACTTCGGAATCGTTCTGCCGATGCCCGAATGGCATGCGCTGGCCGAACGACTGCGCGGTCATGGCATCCAGTTCGTGATCGAACCCTACATTCGGTTCAAAGGGTTGCCTGGCGAACAGGCCACGATGTTTTTCCTTGACCCGTCCGGCAACGCCATCGAAGTGAAGGCGTTTGAAAACATCTCGCAGCTCTTCGCGAAGTAGGCACACTCGAAAGCCAATCCGCGCGGCCACCTGCCCCATGACGCCGCGAACATGAAAAATCGCCAGATTGCGTCCCCGACGCCCCCTGCACGCAGTCCATGTCTGACCTGCTGATCTCGGAACACCTTGGCTACCGCACACTGCACTTCGGCTCGGAGTGGGTACAGGGCCGCATGCGGATTTCCCGGCCCGCCGAGTTGGCACTGGGCTACGCGCAGGACATGTGCGCCGCGCTGTTGTTTGTGCCGCCGCCCAAGCAGGTCTACGTGGCCGGCCTGGGGGTGGGCTCGCTGCCGCGCTGGGCGTTTGCCAACTGGGCCGATTCGCTGCGTCACGTGGAAGTTGTCGAGCTGCGATCCGATGTGATGGCGCTCGCACACTCCGCCTTCCCGCTGCCGATTGCGGACCCTCGGTTGCGCTTGACGCTGGGCGATGCGGCCAGGATCGTCGCCGACCGCCCTGCGGAGAGCATCGACTGGATGTGGGTGGATTGCTACGACGGCCGCGGCCGGGTAGGCAAGCTGGAGTCCGCTGAGTTCTATGCCGCCGCGCACGCCGCCCTGAAGGCGCGTGGAGTACTCGTGGCAAACATGTGGAGCAGCGTCACACGCTACAAAAGTGGGCTGCGGCGACTGCGCGACGTGTTTGGTGCTGCACACATCGCACTGCTACCGGCGATTGAAACCGAGAATGTGACCGTCATCGCCAGCAAGGCAGCGCTGCCCGCATTCGACAGCCGAGCGGCGCAGGCGCGGGCACGCGCGTTGAAAGCCGAGTATGGTCTGCCCTTTGAGCGTTGGCTCAAGGCGCTCGCACCGGTATCGAGCGTGATCTGAGGCGCCGACACCGTTGCGGTGGCTGCAGCCAAACATGCAGCTTGCCGGCAGAAAAAAGCCCGCGGGCGCTTCCTGTGAAGGTCGACGCGGCGCGGGCTGAAGGGTTCCCTCCTCCTCGAGGAAATCAGGCGCGATTATAAGGTCATTTAGAAGACTGGCAAGACCTTTCTGGTGCTTTTTTCACCTAATCGGTGCAATCGCTAATCGCGCGGTGCATGGCGCAGTCGCCCCACGCGCTTCGCCTCCCCGGCGGGGAGGCGAAGCGATGGAGCGTCAGGGGTGGCGCAGCATCTGGCCCACGACGCGAGTCGCTTGGCCCCGCAGCTCGCTAGTCGTTCTGACCGACCGCCAGTTTCAGCGCCGGCTTCTTGTCGTCGAAGAACTGTTCGTCTTCGGTGGAACCGTGCAGCGCCGTCGTCGAGCTTTGGCCACCCTGGATGACTTGAGTCACGGCGTCGAAGTAGCCGGTGCCCACTTCGCGTTGGTGCTTGACGGCGGTAAAGCCCCTCTCGGCCGCCGCGAATTCGGCTTCCTGCAGTTCAACGAACGCGCTCATGTTGTTGCGCGCGTAGCCGTGGGCCAGGTTGAACATCGAGTAGTTGAGGCTGTGGAAGCCGGCCAGCGTGATGAACTGGTACTTGTAACCCATCGCGCCGAGTTCGCGCTGGAACTTGGCGATGGTCGCCTCGTCGAGGTTCTTCTTCCAGTTGAAGCTCGGCGAGCAGTTGTACGAGAGCATCTTGCCCGGAAATTTCTTGTGGATGCCTTCGGCGAATTTGCGGGCGAATTCGAGATCCGGCTTACCGGTTTCACACCAGATCAGGTCGGCGTACGGTGCGTAGGCGAGACCGCGCGAGAGCGCCTGATCGAAGCCCGGCTTGGTCTTGTAGAAGCCCTCCACCGTGCGCTCACCCGTGCAGTGTGGACGATCATTTTCGTCGACGTCGCTGGTCAGCAGGTCGGCCGCTTCGGCGTCGGTACGTGCCAGCAGCACCGTCGGCACACCCATCACGTCCGCCGCGAAGCGCGCTGCGGTGAGTTTTTCCACAGCCTCGCGTGTCGGCACGAGGACTTTGCCGCCCATATGGCCGCATTTCTTCACGCTGGCGAGCTGGTCTTCGAAGTGCACGCCCGACGCGCCGGCGTCGATCATCGCCTTCATCAGCTCGTAGGCATTGAGCACGCCGCCGAAACCGGCTTCGGCGTCCGCCACGATCGGCGCCATGTAGTCGACGTCATCCTTGCCTTCCATCCACTGGATCTGGTCGGCGCGCATCAGCGTGTTGTTGATGCGACGAACCACCGACGGCACCGAGTTGGCGGGATACAGCGATTGGTCGGGATACATCTCGCCCGCGAGGTTGGCGTCACCCGCGACCTGCCAGCCGGAGAGGTAGATGGCCTTGAGGCCCGCTTTGACCTGCTGCATCGCCTGGTTGCCGGTCAGGGCACCGAGCGAATTGATGAACGGCTCCGTGTTGATCAGGTTCCAGAGCTTTTCCGAACCCTTTTTCGCCAGCGTGTGCTCCACGGCGGCGGTGCCACGCAGACGCACGACGTCGGCGGCACTGTAGTTGCGCTTGATGCCTTTCCAGCGCGGGTTGGTTGCCCAGTCTTTTTCGAGGGCGGCGACGGCTTCAGCCATCTTGGCTTGAACGGATGCGGATTGACTCATGGTGGGTTGCCTTTCTGAAACGACGATCCTCTTTTTCACTGCTTCCTGCTTTTCCACTTGACGGAAAGCAGATTGACTTCTTGTTGTTGCTTCGCAGCATAAGCGATTTTCAGAAAAAATGCACGCGCCAATCAATAAAAGCCCATAAAAAACAATAGCTTGCAACACAATTTCGCGTCACGAAAACTTCCAGATCGTGAAAATGGATTCTGAACACTGCGACGCCGCAAATGAAAATTGTTTTCAAACCGGTTTGTTTTGGAAAAATGCGTTGACAAATCAAACGGTTCCGCGGACGGCTTGCGAGGCATCACGAAATCTCCGCGTCGGCGCATTGCCGCGGTCCGTGGCGGACACCGCCTCGCCGCCGCAAGGCGGCAGCGCCCGGTAGCGACGGACGAATACTCCGCGTGTGGCAAATGCGCAACAAAAAAGCCCGGCATGCAATGCGCGGGCTTTTTTGCGGCGAAGCGCTGCGGGCTAGGCCAGCATGTCCGCCCAGATGTTGCGTGCCCAGCTGTTGGCGAAACCGCCTTCAGCGGTATTGGCCTCGGCAGACAGTCCACCCGACCCGGGTACGGTCACCATCGTTTTTTGCGCGGCGTCGTAGCGATGCACGGAAGCCACATGGACGACATTGCGGTTGTCGATGAAGCTGTAGCACGTGTTCGCCACCATCGGCGTCGTGTTGACTGCTTCACCGGTCAGTTGGGCCACGACGGCCGCTGCACAGACTTTGGCGTGTTGATTTGCCATGTGTCCGGACTTCGGCATCAGCGGCGCAATCTGCAACGCGTCGCCCAGGATGTGCACGTTCTTGACGGCAGTCGACTCGTAGGTGAGCCAGTCGATCAGGCACCAGCGCTTGTTGGAATTATTCAGGCCGTTCTGAGTGGCGATATTTCCGGCGCGCATCGGCGGCAACAGGTTCAGTACGTCCGCCTTGACGTCATCGCCAAAGGACATCTTGAGCGTGTTGGTGCGTGCGTCAACGTCCTGAATCTCCTGATTGTTGCGATATTCGACGATACCCTTGTACTGGCCGTTCCAGGCTTTCATGAACAGACCCTTCTTGGACACCACATCCTCATTGGCGTCGAGGATCAGCACTTTCGATTTCGGCTTTGCCTGCTGGAAGTACCACGCGACCTGACAGGCGCGCTCATAAGGCCCCGGCGGGCAGCGGTATGGCGCTTTCGGAATGTGGATGGCATACACGCCGCCGTCCTTCATCGCAGTCAACTGATTCCGCAGTGCAACGGTTTCTGGCCCGGCCTTCCACGCCGCCAGCACTTTCTGCCGCGCATCGGCGCTCGCGAGCCCCGGCAGAGATTCGTACATGAAGTCAATGCCCGGTGAGAGGATCAAACGATCGTAGGACAGCGTGGTGCCGTCGGCCAGTGACAGCGTTTTCTTGTCGGCGTCGAACCCCACCGCCTCACCTTTGACGCGGCGGATGCCGCGTTTGCCCAAGCCGTCGTAGGACACCGTGACGTCCGCCATCTGCTTCGAGCCGCCGATGACGAGGTTGGAGAGCGGGCAAGACACGAACGCGTCACCGCGTTCCACGAGCGTGACGTCGATCTTGCCGTCGCTCCACATGGCGATGTATTTGGCGGCGGTGGCACCGCCGAAGCCGCCGCCGACCACGACCACGCGCGGCTTGGCGACACCGCCGACGCTGGCGCAACCGGTAATGGCCGACGTGCCGAGCAGGCCCAGCGCACCGGCACTCTTGACGAAATCACGGCGATTGAATGTTGTGCTCATGGGCTGCTCCTATTCCGCCTGCTTCGAGAAAAATTCGGCCATCAGCGCAACCTGCTCGTCGGTGTAACCTTTGGCGAGCTGATGCATGATGGTGGCCTTCGGCACTTTACCGTCGCGGAATTCCTTCATGCGCGCGACGATGTCCTTGGCGTCCTGCCCGGCGAGCGAGGGCACGGAAGTGACGCTGCGACCGTTGGTGCCGTGGCAGTTGGCACACTGCGCAGCGAGGTTACGACCGAGATTGGCATTGGCGGGCTGGGCCTGCGCCGATGCGGACAGCGCGGCGACGACCGCGAGTGCGCCGAACAGCGCGGGCACGCGCCCGCCGCGGAATTTGACTGGGTTCATGAATTGGCTTCCTCCTGGTAGCGGTGACGATCCGCCTCGAGGCGATTCTAGGCGGTGGTGCACGCGGCGAACAATGCGCGCTGGGCCTATGCATATTCAGCGAATTGCATTCGCTCGGGCAGCGCCTCATGTCGCCGTACAGCTTCAAAGCAGCGCAGCAAATCCCAAGCGCGAGCGCGGCGTGAGCACGCGCGAGACGGACTCGATGCGAGATGGCGGGTCGCCCGCGATCTGGTTCGCACGGCTAGAAACGCCTTGGCAACGACTTTCGGCTCGCAACGCCCGCAGCATAACGATCTCAGCAACAATTAATGCAAAGTCGACATATAGCAATATGCGCGCGCAACCGCCTTCTAGAGGCGCATACGGCGCAAAAGCTGTTACTCGCCGTGTGCGTACTGCTTGGCCAGCGTTGCGGCAAGCCCTGTGTACTTTGCGGGCGTGAGCTCACGCAACGTAGCGCGAGCAGCGTCAGGGATCGCCAGTGTGTCGATGAACGCCGCCATGGCCGCCGGCGTGATGCGCTGCCCGCGTGTCAGCGCTTTCAGTTGCTCGTAAGCGCCGGCCACGCCGTAGCGACGCATGACCGTCTGCACGGGCTCGGCGAGCACTTCCCAGTTGGCGTTGAGATCGGCCAACATCGCATCGGCGTTGACTTCGAGCTTACCAATGCCCTGCGCGGCGGAATTGAGGCCAAGCAGGCTGTATCCCACGGCCACCCCCATATTGCGCAGCACCGTAGAGTCGGTCAAATCGCGTTGCCAGCGCGAGATAGGAAGCTTCTCTGCGAGATGACGCAACAACGCATTCGCGAGGCCGAAATTGCCTTCAGCGTTCTCGAAATCGATGGGGTTCACCTTGTGCGGCATGGTGCTCGAGCCAACCTCGCCCTCTTTCAACCGCTGCTTGAAGAATCCGAGCGAAATGTAGCCCCAAGTGTCGCGGCAGAAATCGATCAGGATAGTGTCAATCCGCGCGATTGCGTCGAACAATTCGGCCATGTAGTCGTGCGGCTCGATCTGCGCACTCATCGGCTGCCAGGTGAGGCCCAGCGACTCGACCGTCTGCTTCGAAATGGCCGGCCAGTCAAGCTCCGGATAGGCCGACAGATGCGCGTTGTAGTTACCCACCGCGCCATTCATTTTCGCCCGCAACGGCACCGCTGCCACATGGCCGCGCGCGCGGCGCAGACGATCAACAAACAATGCGATTTCCTTGCCCATCGTAGTCGGTGTCGCCGCCTGCCCGTGCGTCCGCGAGAGCATCGGCAATTCGGCCGTGCCCACCGCGAGCCGCGCCAGTGCGGCAATGACGTCATCCAGCGCTGGCAACCACACGTGCAGCACGCCTTGTCGCAGCATCAGGGCGTGCGACACGTTGTTGATGTCTTCGGACGTGCAGGCGAAGTGCACGAACTCACCGTGCGGCGCCAGCTCGGGCAGCGCCTTGAACTTGTCCTTGATCCAGTACTCAACGGCCTTGACGTCGTGGTTTGTGGTTGCCTCGATCGCCTTTACCGCCGCGGCGTCGGCCACTGAAAACTGCGCGACGAGATCGTCCAGATAGCGCAGCGCCGCGTCGGATAATCCGGGCAACTCAGTGATGCCCGGTTGGCTGGCGAGCGTTTTCAGCCAGGCAAATTCAACGCGAACGCGTTCACGCGTGAGCGCGAACTCGCTGAATGCGTCGCCGAGCGCGGCGACCTTGCGTTGATAACGGCCGTCGAGCGGCGAGAGAGCAGTCAGAGTATCGATCGTGGCCATGACGAGGAGAGAGGATGCGACGGATGCAGTGCTGGGGAAACGCCGAACACGTCTCACGCACCGCAAATCGTTGAAACGGAAATGCCAATCTGCAATTATCCGATGTCGGCTGACTTCCAGTTTTTCTGCCGGCAACGGCTTGCAACGGCGGCAGCGAACAACCGCCGGTCGAAGCGTGGCTGCGGCATAGCCGTTGTTACTTTGCTGGCCTCTTCGCTCGTGCTAGATTCGTTGTCGCCACAAAAATACAGCCTGCCGTTCCATGAAACTCCTCCACTCGGCCACCAGCCCCTACGCACGAAAAGTTCGCATCGTTGCGGCGGAGAAGAAACTCGACCTCGATCTGGAGCCGGTTGATCCCTGGTCCGCAGACGCGACCATTGCCCGTACCAACCCGTTGGGTAAGGTGCCAGCACTGATCATGGACGACGGGCAGAGCCTGTTCGATTCCCGCGTGATCGTGGAATACCTCGACGGCCTGTCACCCGTGCATCGGCTGATCCCCGACGGATCTCGGGACCGCATCGCCAGCAAGCGCTGGGAGGCGATTGCCGATGGCCTCTGTGATGCGGCGATCCTGGCTCGTCTTGAGGGCAATCGTCCCGATCAGAACGCGTCGAGCGCCAAGCAGATTGACCGGCAGCGCAGCAAAGTCATCGCCTGCCTCGACGAGATGGCCCGTGAACTGGGCGAGCGGGAATACTGCGTCGGCAACGCGCTGACGCTGGCGGACATCGCCACCGGCTGCGCTCTGGGTTACCTGAAATTTCGCTTCCCGGACATCACCTGGGAGGTGACACATCCCAACCTCGCACGCCTCTATCGCAAGCTGGCCGCTCGGCCGTCATTCAAGGCGACCGACCCGACCGCCGCCTGAGCACTCGCGGCGGCAGCTCGCTGCGCATCAACGCAAATTCGGGTAACGCACCTGATCCACAAATTGATCGGTATCTCGATTTGGCCGCCGGCTGACGAGCGACAGCAGCACGATCACGGCGAAGCCAACCGGCACGCCGAACACGCCTGCCGAGATGGGCGAAATATCCCACCACGTGCATTCCGCAATGCTTGCACGCACGCCGAATAGCTGACGCAGCCACGGGTGCGTCGTCGCCATGTAATAGAACGTGGTTCCCAAGCCGGCGAGCATGCCTGCGACCGCAGCCAGGCCGGTCGCACGTTTCCAGAAAATGCCAAGTACCAGCGCCGGAAAGAAGCCGGCCGCCGCCATCGAAAACGCGGCTGACACCAGAAACAAAATATCAGCCGGCTTTTGTGCGGCGACATAAGCCGCCATCATCGCCACGACCAACAACACCGCCTTGGAGACGCCAATGCGCAGCGTCGTGGATGCGTTCGGATTGACCATCTTGTGATAGACATCGTGCGAAAGCGCATTGGAGATGGTTAGCAGCAAGCCGTCCGCAGTGGACAACGCCGCGGCGAGTCCCCCTGCCGCTACCAGCCCGGAAATGACATACGGCAAGCCAGCGATCTCGGGTGTCGCCAGCATCACGATGTCGGGTCCAATGAAGATTTCCGCGAGCTGCACGATGCCATCGCGATTGACGTCGGTTATCGACAACAGCGACGGATCTACCCGCGCCCACGAATTGACCCACGCCGGCAGCTTTGAGAAATCACTGCCAACGAGGAGCGTGTAAAGATCGTACTTGACCAGCACCGCCAACGCCGGAGCGGTGAAGTAGAGCAGGAAGATGAAAAACAGCGACCAGAACACAGACCGCCGCGCCTCCCGCACGCTGGGTGTGGTGTAGTAGCGCATCAAAATGTGCGGCAACCCTGCCGTGCCAACCATCAGGCAAAACACCAGCGCCAGAAAGTTACGGCGCGCGGCATTGCGGGCTTCCTCGTCCTTGCCCGGGTAGGGTTCACCGTGCGGCGCCGGTGCAGTGCTGCGGCTTTTCACGGCGGCCTGCTTGCGCCAGGCCTGCTCGGCGGCCTTGGCGTCTTTCGGATATGTGTCTACCGCCTTCTGCGCCGATTCGATCACCTCGGCTGGGCTGCCCAGGGCTTTGGCAGCTTCAAGCGCGCGCTGCAACTCGCCCCGGCCGCGCTCAAAGGATGCCGGCAACCCGTTCAACTTCTCCTCGGCCGCCGTACCTCGCAGTGCAAAGAGCGCTCGGACCTCGACCTCTTTTGGATCATTGAGCAATGCCGTCTCGCGCTCCGTCACCTTTTCCAGCACAGCGCCGTAGGCAAGTTGCGGGACAGGATTGCCGGTGTGCTTCATCGACAGCCACACCACCGGGATCATGTACGCGATGATGAGGATGATGTATTGCGCCACCTGCGTCCAGGTCACCGCTCGCATGCCGCCGAGAAATGAACACACCAGGATGCCGGCGAGACCAACGAACACGCCGACTTCATAGGCCAGGTTGGTCAGCCGCGCAGTAATGACGCCGACACCATAGATCTGCGCCACGATGTAGACGAATGAGCACAGTACGGCAATCGCTGCGCCCACGCCCCGTGCTACCTGCCCACCGTAGCGCGCCCCAAGAAAGTCGGGGATGGTGTACTGCCCGAACTTGCGCAGATACGGCGCGAGGCACAGCGCCACCAGCACGTAGCCGCCCGTCCAGCCGAGCACAAAGGCCAGCCCCGAGAAGCCCTGCAGGTAGAGCGTGCCAGCCAGCCCGATAAACGAAGCCGCGGACATCCAGTCCGCCCCGGTTGCCATGCCATTGAACACCGCTGGCACGCGCCGACCTGCCACGTAGTATTCGGCGGCATCTGACGTTCGACTCATCACACCGATCACGGCATACATCACGACCGTCGCCAGCAGAAAGATGTAGCCAATCCAGACGCGGGGCATGCGCAGGCGCTCAAGCACGGCGACGGCGCCGACGAAGAACAGAAATCCCAGTGTGTACCAGATGTACACGCGCTTGAGGTAGGCGTTGAAGGCCTGTTGCGGTGGGCGAGACAAGCGGGGAGGTGCAGAACCCGGCAATGTGCCGGTGGAGTCGGCTAAAGGGGGCTTCGACATCATTCGCGGCTCATGACGGGCGCGCGGCGATCAAACGCAGCACCTTTCGCATCAGCGAACCGACGATCTGCAGCACAGCAGCGTTCATTCATCGGCTTCCTCAACGCCGTATCGTCGATCGAGCAGATTCATTGCCCGGTCATACGCCCACACAATGAGGACGAACACAATGAGCGAGCCCTGCGCCGCCATCCAGAATGAGAAAGGCCAGCCGAAAAAGTTGAAAGACTGCAGATCGCGTGCGAAAAATGCAGCAACAAAGCCTGCCGCAAACCACACCGCCAGCAGGCCTGCCGTCAACCGCAGATTGCTGCGCCAATACGCGCGATGCCGCTCCAACAATTGCACGTCGTCCCCCTTCCCTGTCGCCTCCCATGCCGGAGCGTAACCGAGTTTGGCTGGTAGCGGGACATCTGCGTCTCCGCATCACGACGCACGTTGTCGCACGCGCCGTTGGGGGAACGCTTGAGGGCAGGAAATGAAAACGGGCCTGATCGGCCCGTTTTTTTAGTGTCTTGGCGGAGAGGGGGGGATTCGAACCCCCGATACCTTGCGGTACGCCTGATTTCGAGTCAGGTACATTCAACCACTCTGCCACCTCTCCGAGACTGTTGATTATAGCGAATCAGGTTCGGGGTTGAATGTATTTCCGCCTTGCGTCGTGGTGCGGCAGGACACCGCCGCCGTGCTCGACAACGCCCGTTGACTGCGTGATTTCCCGCGTCGCTTGCGCCGTGCCGAGCACAAATCGAGCACAATACGCCGCTTCGGCAACTCAGTGGCAATCGCTCTCTCTGACCCCATGGGTGAACGCTCGCATGTTCCCGGCGTCGTCATTCCGATCGCGCCGCTCACCGCGGGTCGGACGAGCACCGTCGACGCAGTCAACGGTGCTGATCTGGCGGATCTGCGCGCCATGCGCCGCGTGGCCGATCGCCGTGATCGTCCGCTGCATGACTTGCGCATTTCGGTCACGGATCGTTGCAACTTTCGCTGCACCTATTGCATGCCGAAGGATGTGTTCGGCCCGGGGTATCGCTTCCTTCCGCAAGACGCGCTGCTGTCGTTCGAGGAAATCACACGGTTCGCGCGAGTCGCCACGCAACTCGGCGTCGAAAAAATCCGGCTCACGGGCGGCGAACCCACGTTGCGTCGGCATTTGCCGCGCCTGATCGAGATGCTTTCAGCGCTGCGCACGCCGGACGGTGCCGCGCTTGATCTCACGCTTACTACCAACGGCTCCACGCTCGTCAAACAGGCAAATGCGTTGAAGGCGGCGGGCCTGCAGCGCATTACGGTGTCACTCGATTCACTGGACGACGCGACCTTTCGCGCGATGAACGACGTTGAGTTCCCGGTACGTGATGTCCTCTCGGGGATCGATGCCGCCCTCGCCGCGGGCCTCGCGCCAGTGAAGGTCAATATGGTGGTCAAGCGAGGCGTCAACGACGATGGCATCGTTGCGATGGCGCAGCACTTTCGTGGCAGTGGCGTGGTCGTTCGATTCATCGAATTCATGGATGTCGGCGCCACCAACGGCTGGCGCATGGACGATGTGGTGCCGAGCCGCGATGTGATCGCCGCCATTCATGCGGCGCATCCGCTGGTAGCGGTCGACGCCCAGTATGCTGGCGAGGTGGCCGAACGCTGGCGCTACGCCGACGGTGGCGGTGAAATTGGCGTCATTTCCAGCGTGACACAGGCGTTTTGCAGCAGTTGCACGCGCGCGCGGCTGTCGACCGATGGAAAGATCTACACCTGTCTGTTTGCCGATGATGGCGTTGATTTTCGCGCGCTGCTGCGGGGCGACGCGAGCGACGAGGACATCGCCGCGCGTCTCGCCGGTGTGTGGCAAGCGCGTGCCGACCGCTACAGCGAAATTCGCAGTGACGCGACGGCGCGTTCGCGCAAAGTCGAAATGAGCTACATCGGCGGCTAGTGCCGGCAGGAGACCCCATGAAACCAGCCATCGCAGTACAACTCACCGACGACGGTGCCCGCCAACTACAGCCGTTTCTCGCTTACGCGAAGAAAAACACCGTCGGGTATTACTTCCGCTGCGACGAAGTTGACGTCAGCGGGCCTTTCTTCACGATGGTCATCGACACCGGTGTCGACGGCGAACACGGAGGTAAGCTTTCGCTCAACGTGCCGCACGCGATGGTGCGGTGGTACGTCGAAACCGAGCAGGAAAGTGCGATTGGCTTCCTCAAGCGGTAGCGCAGTCAGGGACAAGCATCGTGCCCGTCGCGTGGTGGTCCCGGCCATCGACTCCATGATGAATTACGCGGAGCACCGAATCCAGCCGCTGTATCGCGCAAATGCAGATCGGATGACACTCCGCCAATCGACGCTTACACTCGGGCGCCACATCGGTGCAGCAGACAGCAGCACACCGAATCCAACCTTTCACAGCGACCCATCACATTGCATATGACCTACCCCAACGTTCAGCTCCTGATCAACAACGAATGGCGTGCCGCCCGTGGCAACGCGACCCTGCCGGTCTACAACCCCGCCGACGGCAGCACCATCGGCACCGTCGCCAAGGCCAGCACTGCCGACCTTGAGGACGCGCTGGCCGCGGCAGCCAAGGGCTTTGACGTCTGGAAGAACACGCCCGCCGTCGAACGGGCCAAGGTCATGCGCGCCGCCGCCGCACTCCTGCGCGAGCGCGCCGACGCCATCGCGACCCTGATGACGATGGAACAAGGCAAACCGCTCGCCGAAGCGAAGGTTGAGATTGGCATGTCCTGCGACATCATCGAATGGTTCGCCGAGGAAAGCCGCCGCGTCTATGGCCGCATCGTGTCGCCGCGCTCTCTGGTGCAACAGCAGATGGTGCTCAAGGAGCCGGTCGGCCCCGTCGCCGCGTTCACGCCGTGGAACTTCCCGATCAACCAGGTGGTGCGCAAGCTCTCTGCCGCGCTGGCGACCGGCTGCTCGATGATCGTCAAGGCGGCCGAAGAAACGCCGGCGTCGCCCGCCGAGCTGATCCGCGCCTTTGTCGATGCCGGCCTGCCCGCAGGCGTCGTCGGGCTGGTCTACGGCGACCCGGCCGAGATCAGCAACTACCTGATCCCGCATCCGGTCATCCGCAAGATCACCTTCACCGGCTCGACGCCGGTGGGCAAGATGCTCGCCTCGCTCGCGGGCAAGCACATGAAGCGCCTGACCATGGAGCTCGGCGGGCATGCGCCGGTGATCGTGGCCGCCGACGCCAACATCGCGCATGCCGTCAAAGTGATCGCTGGCGCCAAATTCCGCAACGCGGGACAAGTGTGCATCTCGCCCACGCGCTTCCTCGTGGAAGAAGCGGCGCGCGAAGAATTCGTCGCGGGCCTGGTGAAGTATTCGCAAGGCTTGAAGGTGGGCTCCGGCCTCGAAGCCGGCATCCAGATGGGCCCGCTGGCCAATCCGCGCCGCGTCACCGCGATGCAGGAAATCACCGAAGACGCCGTCAAGCGCGGCGCCACGCTCGCGACCGGCGGCGAGCGCATCGGCACCAGCGGTAACTTCTTCCAGCCCACGGTGCTGCTCGACCCGCCGCTTGACAGCTCGGTGTTCAACAACGAACCGTTCGGCCCGATGGCGGCAGTTCGCTCTGTGAAAAACCTCGACGAAGCCATCGCCGAGGCCAACCGCCTGCCGTTCGGCCTCTCGGCCTATGCCTTCACCAGCAGCATCAAGAACGCGCATCAGCTCAGTGCTCAGGTGCAGACCGGCATGCTGTGGATCAACCAGCCCGCCGCGCCGTGGGCCGAGCTGCCCTTCGGCGGTATCAAGGACTCGGGCTACGGCAGCGAAGGCGGCCCGGAGGCGCTGGAGGCCTACCTCAACACCAAGACCGTGGCGATGACCAGCGTTTAGCGTTTCGAGCATCGGCGGCGGCGTAGTCGTAGGGCGGGCCATTGCCCGCCACGTAAACATCCCGTGAACGCCGTGAGTTTGATGCTTCGCTGGTCATCACACGGCGGGCGATGCCCGCCCTACCACAGCTCGTGACCAACCACACCAAGGAATTTCGAAGTGCCGCCGGTTTGCGTATCGTCGATTGGACGAAACCGTGAACCGTAGCCGCGATTAGCGCAAAGCGCGTAATCGAGGCACTTTTGTCGAGTCGGCTGGCAAAGTCAACCATCGTGCAAACGCACCAATCCCGGAGTACGGCCAATGCGCTCAACCGAGCTCAGTATCGACGATAGTCTGGCGCGCCTAATCCGGGCTACGTCACTACCCCAACTCATACTCCAGCAACCAAAAATTGTCGAGGTTGCGGTAGTCGGTAACGCGACCGCCCGCAGCCTGCACATGCGCCTGCAGTTCGTCCCTGGACGGGAAATTCTTGAGCACGCGGTGAATACTGCCATCGCGTAGCGTGCGCAGTTGATAGGTGTCGCCCTGTGCGTCGACTTCTTCGTTTGGAAAGTCGCGCCGCTGCGCTTCGTTGTTGTCGATCAGAAGCACGCGTGCGCCAGGAGTCAAGCGCGCATGGATGCCGGTGAAGAACGCCGCCCGCCGCGCCCTCGCGACGTGCGAGAACCAGAGCCCCGCGAACAGGCCATTGAATTTGCCGAGCGATTCCGGGGGTGCATAGGCATCGGCGATGTGGCAATTGGCGGCGTCGATGCCGGGCCGTGTTGCGGCGAGCGCCAATGGCTCGGCCACCGCGTCGGTCAGGACAAGGCGACGGACACGCCGCACCAGATGCTGTGACCAGTATCCGGTACCGCAAGCGACCTCCAGTACGTCTCGCGCGGCTAGCCGGGCGGGTAGGTGTTCGCGCAGGAAGGCGATGTCCGCTGCGCGTTCGACCCGCTCGTACACCGCGTCGTAGTATGTCGCGCGAGCGGCGTAATACGACTGCATTGCACCCGCAGCGGCCCTCATCGTCACTTCGCGAGGAATGCTCGTATTGCGTCGGCCGCCTGCGCAATCGCCAGCACACCGTCGAGGTGGCCGCCGCCGGCATCGATCACCAC
The DNA here is from genome assembly GCA_016790165.1 of Burkholderiales bacterium. Classification (GTDB taxonomy): domain Bacteria; phylum Pseudomonadota; class Gammaproteobacteria; order Burkholderiales; family Casimicrobiaceae; genus Casimicrobium. Next base: position 171,792 of record JAEUPL010000006.1, on the reverse strand, counting down.
GACTTCAGCCGACTTGCCGAGGCCGCGCAGCTTGGCCGCCGCAGCCTGCGACATCTCGGGCGGGAAGACGAGGTCGGTCTTGGCCGGGATGAACAGGAACTTGGCCTTCACCTTTGCTGCTTCGTCCTCCACGTTGAACAACTGGTTCGCCTTGGCCATGTAGATCTTGTTGTTGGCGTCGGTCGTCACCGCGCGGGCGATGCCGGCCTTGGTCAGCGCGTCTTCACTGGCGAAGCGATTGTTGATGTCGGCGGCGGGCGGCTTGGTTGCATCGGCGGGCTTGTAGCCGAAGGCCTTTTCGACCCAGGTCCAGTGGCGTGTCGTGATCGTGACCGTTTTCAGCGCCAGCGCGATGCCGTCGAGCGGCTCGGCCTTGCCGTAGTAATCGCCGTTGTTCCACTTCGGGTCCGCCTTGATCGGCGCGACCCAGAGGTCAAGCAGCGCCACGACCCACGGCGAGATCGACAGGCCCGGCGAGATCACCGGAATCGCGCGGTCGACGAAATCCGGATACAGCACAGACCATTCCACCGCCTGCACGCTACCGCCCGACGCACCGGCAACCGCGTAGAGCTTCTTGACGCCCAGCGAATCGACCAGCGCCTTGTGCACGCGCACCGAGTCGCGCATCGCGACGACCGGGAAGCTCATGCCGTACGGCTTGCCGGTGTCCGGGTTGATGGACGACGGGCCGGTGGTGGTGACGTTCGGGTCTTTGGTATTCAGGTTCGACAGGGTATCGGCACTGATGACGAAGAACTTGTCCGTGTCGATCGGTTTGCCGGGGCCGATGATCGAATCCCAATAGCCGGCCGCCGCATCGCCCGGCTTGTATTTGCCCGCCGCGTGCGAGTTGCCCGAGTAGAAGTGGGCGATGAAGATGGCGTTGTCGCCCGCGGCATTCAGCTTGCCGTAGGTCTCGTAGCCAACGCGGACGTCCTTGATGGTCTGTCCGCCGAAGGTCTGGTAGGCGGGCATCGAGAACACTTTTTTCTCGGTCAAGAGCGCGAACGCGGCGCCACCCTGAGGTTGCGCCTGCGTGACGGTGCCAGCCATCGCGAGCAGCGCCAGCGCGCCCGCGGTCGCCAGTTTGCGAAGCATCATGGGGAAGTCTCCTTGGGATGGAATGGACGAGTCATTTGCTGTTGATGTTTTAACACCGCGCGTGAGTGCCTGAGTGCCCCTGCCGTGCGCTTGAAAACAGCCACGCTGCGGCAAAATGCCTCGCATGGACGTCTGGTTTAACCAACTGCTGCGCACGCTGGCCCTGCCGGAATTCGGCTTGTCCACCGTATTCGTCGTGAGTCTGGTGTCGGCGACCTTGATTCCGCTGGGCTCGGAGCCTGCGGTGTTTGGCCTGGTCAAACTTAGCCCGCATCTGTTCTGGCCAGCCGTTGCCGTGGCGACCGTTGGCAACGCGCTGGGCGGCGGCGTGAACTGGTGGATGGGCTACGGCGCCAAGCGCGCCTACGAGCACTACAAGCATTCGTCGGTGCATGCCAAGGCGCTCGTCTGGCTGGAACGACTCGGCCCGAAAGCCTGCTTCTTTGCCTTTCTGCCCGTGATTGGCGACCCGCTCGCAACGGTCGCTGGCTGGCTCAAATTGCCGTTCTGGCCGTGCTTCTTCTGGGGTGCACTGGGCAAATTTCTGCGCTATGTGGTGATGACCGCAGGTGGGCTGTGGCTCTGGCCGGGGCAGTTCACGCCGGGGTAACGGCTTTTTGCGCGTAGCGGCCACCCATCGCTCGGTTCAGGCTATATGGCGATGAAGTCGACTAATGGAAAAACCGGCCGTTAACGACCGCTGGCTGGTCGTTGGCGCTGAAAAGCCATTGACTCGATCACACGGCTGTGCTGGTCCGCACGGCGCGCACCGACCAGGCGAGCAGCGCCGCCACCGCGAGCAGCGCGGCGGCCAGCAGATACGGCGTGCCGGGGACGCCCCAGTCCTTGCCGCTGCCAATTGCCCAGGAAAACGCGAAGGCAAACACCAGCGGCGCCAGCAAACCGGTCAAGCCCATGATGCTCGCGTTCGCGCCTTGCAGCTGGCCCTGCTCGTCGGGTGGGATTTGTGCCGTCATCAGCGTTTGCGATGCAGGCCCATACAGCCCCATGAACGCGCCAAACACAATGCCGACCCAAAACCACTCACCGGTTGGCGCGAGGCCATAGAACGATAGCGCGATCACGCCACATCCGAGGCCCGCGAGCATCGCACTTCGTTCACCGATGCGCGCGACGATGCGCCCTACCAGCGCGGCCTGCACGACGGTGCCAGCGATGCCGACGATCGCCAGCGTGATGCCCACCTGCTCCGGCCCCCACTGAAAGCGGTACGCCGCGTGCAGCACGAACACGGTGGGAAACACCTGATGCGCGAACAGGTAGAGCCCGTTGATCACCGAGAGCCGTTGCAGCAGGGGCGTGCGCCCGAGCAGCTTGAGCGCGCCGATCGGATGCGCCGCCTTCAGCCGAAACGGGCTGCGCTGCTCGGGTGGCAGCGACTCCGGCAGCACGAAAAACCCGTACAGCGCGTTGGCGAGCCCGATGCCGCCGGCGACCCAGAACGGCAGGCGCACATCGCTCGCACCCAGCCAGCCGCCGAGCAACGGCCCGAGCACAAATCCGAGGCCCCATGCGGCCCCCAGCATGCCGAAGCGTGCGGCGCGCTGCTCCACGGGCGTCACATCGGCGATATAGGCGCTGGCGGTGGACATGTTCGCCATGGTGATGCCGCCAATCAGCCGCGCCACAAACAACCAGGCCAGCGACGGCGCCAGTGCAACCAGGAAGAAATCAATCGCAAGCCCCAGACACGACAGCAGGATGACCGGACGCCGGCCAAACCGATCCGACAGCGCCCCCAGCACGGGCGAGAACAGCAACTGCATTAGCGCCCAACTCGCCGTGAAGATGCCGTTGATTTCAGAGGCTCGGGCCATGCTGCCCGTGAAGCCCTCCAGCAAGCGCGGCAACACCGGGATGATCACGCCAATGGCGATCACATCCAGCAATACGACGACGAAGATGAACGCGAAGGCGGGTTGCAGGCCCGCCTTCGCGCCGGGCGCTGCAATCATCGCGCTTTCGCTTTGCGCGCGTTTTCGCTGATCGTGTCCAGACTGGCGCCCGGCGTGAGATCCTGTGGATCCACCTTGAGTTCGATGACCACCGGCTTGCGCGCGCTGCGGGTGAAGGCAAGCGCCTCGGCAAACGCAGCGTCGAATTCGGCATCGGTCGTCACCGTGAAGCCCTTGCCGCCGAAACTCTCGCCGTATTTGGCGAAATCGGGGTTCATGAGTTGCGTGCCGTACACGCGCGACGGGTGCTCCCGTTCCTGATGCATGCGGATGGTGCCGTACATGCCGTTGTTGAAAACGATGCAGATGGGGGCGCCGCCATACTGCACGGCGGTCGCCAGTTCCTGCGAGGTCATCATGAAGTCGCCGTCGCCAGCCACGTTGATCACGGTCCGCTCGGGCGCAACAATCGACGCCATCACCGCCGCCGGCACGCCGTAACCCATGGCGCCGCTGGTCGGAGCAAGCTGCGATTTGTCGCAGTGCTCGATGCCCGCATACGGCCAGAAACGATGTGCCCACGTGGCGAAGTTGCCTGCACCGTTGGTGACGATGCTGTCCTTCGGTGCGAGCCGCTTCATCGTCTGCACGACTTCCCAGAGATTGAGTCGGGCTGGCGTCGCTCGGTTCCTGTAGAGCGGTGGCACGCCACGCCATGCAGCGAGATCGGCCCGCGTTTCGGCAAGCGCGGCTTGGCGCGACGCGGCCTTGGCCTCACCCAGTTTGGTGCCAGCAAGGGCGGCGGCAAATTCGGAAACACCAGCGGCGATCATCACGTCGGCTTGATACACGCGGCCCAGCTCATTGGGGTCGCCGTGAACGTGGATCAACGTTTGCTTCGGCGCTGGCACCTCGAACAGCGTGTAACCGGACGTCGTCATCTCGCCGAGCCGCGCGCCGATGCAGAGCACGACATCCGCGTTCTTGATGCGCGCAAACAATTTGGGATTGATGCCGATGCCAACATCGCCGGCGAAGTTCGGATGGCTGTTGTCGAGCGTGTCCTGAAAGCGGAACGCGCAGCCGACCGGCAGGTCGTTCGCCTCGGCGAACTCACGCAGTTGTTTCGCTGCCGCACGCGACCAGCCGTGGCCGCCAACGATCACAAACGGCCGCTCGGCAGCGGCCAGCAGCTCGCGCGCACGCGCCAGGTCGGCACCACTGGCGTGCGACTGCACGGCGCGATACCGCCTGGCCTCCGCCACGCTTGCGCTGGCGCTGAGCATGTCCTCCGGCAGGGCCAACACCACCGGGCCAGCGCGCCCGCTGGTGGCGACCTGAAAGGCATGCGCCATGTACTCCGGCACCCGCGCCGCGTCGTCAATCTGCGCAACCCATTTCGCCATCGGCCCGAACATGCGGCGGTAGTCCAGCTCCTGAAACGCTTCGCGCTCAACGAAATCGTTGCCGACCTGCCCGACCAGCAGGATCATCGGCGATGAATCCTGAAACGCAGTGTGCACGCCGATCGCCGCGTTGGTCGCCCCCGGGCCGCGGGTAACCATGCAGACGCCCGGTTGGCCAGTGAGCTTGGCGTAGCTCTCGGCCATGTATGCAGCGCCCCCCTCCTGACGGCAGATCACGAAGCGAAAATCTTCCTTGTGCCGATAGAGACCGTCGAGCACTTCAAGGTAGCTTTCGCCGGGCACACCGAACGCGGTGTCAACGCCGTGCGTGATCAATGCATCGGCGATGAGATGTCCGCCGGAACGAGAGGAGAGGTTTACAGTCGTCATGCGTATAAGCTTAACCAAATGAGCAGTTCCAGCGCCGCGCCCGAGGCGACATTTCGGGCTGAGGCCACAACCATCAGCGTGGTCAGTCTCGCCCACGGCACCTCCCATTTCTTTCAGCTCGTGTTGCCGCCGCTGTTTCCGTGGCTGGCGACCGAGTTTTCGCTGTCGTTCGCTCAGCTGGGCGCGCTGGCGAGTCTGTTCTATCTGGTCTCGGCGTTCGGGCAAGCGGCGGCGGGCTTCGTGGTCGACCGGTTTGGGGCCCGCGTGGTGATGTTTGGTGGGCTGACGTTGTTCGCCGTTGCCGCACTCACCGCGGCGATGGCGGATGGCTATGCGCTGCTGGTGGTTGCCGCGGTGCTGCTGGGGATCGGCAATTCACCGTTTCATCCGGTGGACTTCAGCATCATCAACCAGCGTATTTCAAGCGCGCGAATCGGCCATGCGTACAGCGCGCACGGGCTGTCGGGCACGCTCGGCTACGCGTCCGCTACGTTTGTCATGGTCATGCTGGCGCAGGGATTCGGATGGCGGGCGGCACTCGGGGTGGCTGCGTTCTTCGCGCTGGTCGTGCTGGCGGTGGCGGTCACCTTTCGCGATGTCATTGACACACGGCATCTGTTGCAGCGAGCGGCCGCGCCCGCGCACGCAGAAAATGCGACGCAGACGGGCACCGCGACTTCCCGCTTCGAGTTCTTGCGTCTGCCGGTGGTGTGGCTCTGTTTCGCGTTCTTCTTCGTGATCACGTTCAGCAACTCGGCGATCCAGAATTTTTCGACGCCTGCCCTGCAGGCCATCGCAGGCCTGAAACTCACCGTGGCGGCCACCGCGCTGACCGGCTACCTCGTGTGCAGCGCCATCGGGCAACTGGCAGGCGGCTTTGCGATCAGCAGGCAATGGGCCGACCCGGAGCGCATCATCGCCGTCGCGCTCAGTGGCTCGGCCAGCCTGCTTGCATTGGCTGCGACCGGCGCGACGGGTCCCACCATCACGCTGCTGCTGGTCATGCTCGCTGGTCTCGGCACGGGCGTTGCCGGGCCCTCACGCGACTTGCTGATCAAACGCGCCACGCCCAGCGGTGCCACCGGACGGGTGTATGGCACGGTGTATTCCGGGCTCGATGCGGGCCTCGCCGTGTCGGCGCCGATTTTCGGGTGGTTGATGGATCACGACCTGCCCCGCTCGATCTTTTTCGGTGCCGCGATCGCGATGCTGGTTGCCATGCTGGTAGGCCTGGCAATCGGTCGCGTCACGCGCGTCCGGCACCACTGACTCTCGTCGCATGCAGACGAAGACGCCATCGGCGGAGGCACGCGAACGGCGATTCGTACTGGCCTTCACCTTCGGCAATTTCGTCATCGGCACCGGCGTCATGCTGGCGCCGGGCCTATTGCTGGTGCTGTCGCAGGATCTCGGCACCGCGTTGCCGCAAACGGCACTGCTCATCACCGTCGCGGCGGTGGCGATGTGTGTTGGTTCGCCGCTTCTCGCCACGGTCACGTCCCGGATCGACCGGCGCAGCGTGCTTGCCGGATCGTTGGTCCTGTATGCGTTGGGGCACGCGGCTTGCGCACTCGCACCCAGCTTGCCCATCCTGATCGCGGTGCGCACCCTCACCCTGCTCGGAGCGGCCGTCTTCACGCCGCAAGCTGCCGCGACACTCGGCATGGTAATCGCCCCCGAACGACGCGCTGCGGCTATCACAGCGATCTTTCTCGGCTGGTCCATCGCCTCCGTGGTGGGTAGCCCCATGGCGGCCTGGCTCGGCGCGCATATCGGCTGGCGGCAAACGTTCGCGCTGTTTGCTGTGCTCTGCGTGGTCGCCGTAGGCTGGGTGTTGCGCGTGGTGCCGGCCGGACTACACGGCACGTCGCTCTCGCGCGACGCCTGGCGGCAAGTGGCGGCCCATCCTGCACTGCTGGCCATCCTGCTGGTCACCGCGGCGTCCGCGTCTGGGCAATTCATCACGTTCGCCTACATCGCGCCGTTCGTTGCGCACACGCTCGATGCGTCACCGAACACGCTGTCGTTCGCGCTGCTGCTGTTCGGACTTGCGGGTGTGGTGGGCAACGTGTGGGCGACGCGGCGGATCGGCGCGGCGGGTGCAACGTCCAACGTGACGCTTTCGCTGGCTTCGATGGTCGCGGGGATGCTGATCCTCGCGGTGGTCGGGCAGTGGTGGATTGGCTTCGTGGTCGGCGCGCTTGCCTGGGGCGGTGGCGTGTTCGCCAACAATTCATCACAGCAGGCGCGGTTGGTGGCGGCGGCGCCTGCCCTGGCGGGCGCGAGCATCGCACTCAACACCAGCATGATTTATCTCGGTCAGGCCGTCGGCACGACCATCGGCGGTGCCGTGATCGCCACCCGCAGCTTTACGTGGTTGCCGGTGACGGGCGCCGTCGTGCTTCTCGGGGCGCTCGCACTCTCGGCTCGCGCGTCACAACGCAGTGTCGAGTAAGGCACCCCAGCACCATCGCGCTTTGAAGTGCCCCGGCGCGTCAGGCGACAATGTCCTTGATCAATCTGGCGAGTTGTTCCGGCGCAATTTCGCAATGCTGCGGATAGTTGGTGTGGTCGCAGCCCAGTTTTACCCCGGCGCCGGCCAGCAGTGCCGCACGCATGGGTGCCGTGAACTCGAAGCGCAGGAAGTGCACGGCTGACGTTTTCTCGGCGGTCTCGCGGTCGAGGTCTTCGTCGGCAATCGCGTAGACGCGTGGCTGACCTTCGACCTCGACAAACATGCGGTCCTCGACGTCGATGAGTCGGGCGAGTTCGCGACGACGCTCGTTGATGTCGGCATACTCGATCAGCATCGTCGCTTTCCAGTTCGTGCCGTCCGGGATGAGCGGGTTATACGCGTCGAGTTCGCTCTGGATACCCTCCTCTTCAAAGATCTTCTCAACGCGCAGCATCTCCTGAATCTGATACTGGATTGTCTGGCGATCTTCAAACTGCAGCGTGATGTGCTCGCCCAGGTGCACTGTGCGAGCGCGGCGGTGCGCGACGAGCTTCGGTTTGTTTTCCTTGAGGTACTTGCTGTACGCCTCCAGGGTCATCAGGTCAGAGTGAGTCAATGCAGTCATGAGCTTGCTTCCCGTGGGTGGTTCACTGCGACAGACCGTAGGCCTTCGCAATCAGGCTGATCGGATGAGCGAGTTGTGGCGCAGCGTCTGGCGCAACGCCGGATTCGCGAATGCCCTGCTCGATGTGATGGCCGGACAACTGGCAATCGGATGAGATGTACTTTGGTGCGTTCTGCATCATCGCGCGGAAGACCGGCTTGCCGATCTTCATCGCCGTTTTGTGATGCGCTTTCTTCACGCCGTAGGTGCCGGCATGGCCCGAGCAACGTTCGACCGTGTTCACCGAGGTGCCGGGCACCAGCTTCAGCATTTCCTCAGTTTTCTTGCCGACGTTTTGCACGCGACTGTGGCAGGGGATGTGATAGCTCACCGCGCCCAGTTCGGTCTTGAAATCAGTCTTCAATAGGCCGTCTTTCTGGCGCGCGACGAGGTATTCAAACGGGTCCCACATCGCGTCCTGTACGGCCTTCGCATCCGCGTTGTCAGGCATCAGAAGCGGAATTTCCTGCTTGAACATCAGCGTGCACGACGGAATGGCGGTGAGGATGGCGTAGCCGTCGCGGGCATACTTCGCGAGCACAGGCAGATTGAACGACGCGAGTTCCGCGACGCCGTCAAGATCACCGAGCTCCAGCTTCGGCATGCCGCAGCACTTTTCCTTGTTGACGACTTCGTACGGGATGTCGTTGTGCACCAGGATCGCGAGCAGATCCATGCCGATGCCGGGTTCGTTGTAGTTCACGTAGCACGTCGAAAAAATCGCCACTTTGCCGGGCGTGCGTTCACCGCTTCTGGCGGGCGCGTTCGACTTCGGTGCCGTCTTGGCCTGCGAGCGGAATTTCTTCGTCGCCAGCGACGGAATCCAGGCGTCCTTGTCGACGCCCAGCTGGCTTTCCATCACGCCGCGCGCGAACTGTGTTTCGTTGATGGCATTGGCCGTTTGCACGACGATCGGGATACCGGCGAATTTGCCCTGCATATCGGTCGATGCGAGAAACTTCTCCGCGCGCGTCACCTCGCCCTTTTTGTACTTCACCGCCTTGGCCCGCAGCATCAGATGCGGAAAGTCCACGTTCCACTCATGCGGCGGGGTGTAGGGGCACTTGGTCATGTAGCAGACGTCGCACAGATAGCACTGGTCGACCACCTTCATGTAGTCGGCCTTGGCCACGCCATCCACTTCCATGGTCGACGATTCGTCGATCAGATCGAACAGCGTCGGGAACGCGTTGCACAGGCTCACGCACCGTCTGCAGCCATGGCAGATGTCGTAGACGCGCTCAAGCTCGTGATTGAGTTTGTCCTCGTTCCAGAAATCCGGGTTCTTCCAGTCAATCGGGTGACGGGTGGGGGCTTCGAGATTGCCTTCGCGTGACATGGGTTGTGCTCTCCGTAGTGAGAAGGACGTCGCGCGCTGTGCGCGCTAAGACGTCGGCGTGCGCTTCGCGCCGCCCAGGACGACGCTCGCATTCGCTCGCTAGGACGCGAGGTTTGGAGGCCCATCTCGCCAATCAACTGATTGCGTAACGCACTCCGTCGACTCAAGTGGGATGCTCATCGTCTGCTCGCGTCCTAGGCGCAACGCGCCGACGTACTAGGCCGCGCCGTATGGCGCGAGGCCGTCGTCCTAGCGCGAAGCGCGTCGTCCTGCGCTGCCGCAGCAGCGCTTAGTCTTGCAGCGCTTCCAGCGCCTTCTGGTAGCGATTGGCGTGCGAGCGCTCGGCCTTGGCAAGCGTCTCAAACCAGTCGGCGATTTCGTCGAAGCCTTCTTCGCGCGCCGATTTGGCCATGCCCGGGTACATGTCGGTGTACTCGTGCGTTTCGCCAGCGACCGCGGATTTCAGGTTGTCGCGTGTCGCGCCGATCGGCATATCAGTCGCCGGATCGCCGACCATCGCCAGATAGTCGAGATGGCCGTGCGCGTGGCCGGTCTCGCCTTCGGCGGTGGAGCGGAACAGCGCTGCCACGTCGTTTTGGCCTTCTACGTCTGCCTTGTTTGCGAAGTAGAGGTAGCGGCGGTTAGCCTGGCTTTCGCCGGCGAACGCGTCTTTAAGGTTCTGATGGGTCTTCGTACCTTTGAGGTTCATGAGTGCACTCCTGTTTGATCCAAGGATGGCCCGCCGCAGTTCGCTGTTCACCGGGGTGAGGCAAATCGCATCGGGCACGGGAAGGAGTATGCCCAGCCGATTAATCGTTTTCAACGAATGTTTTTTGTTAATTTGATCGCTTTTGTCGATTACACGGCCTTGAGGAGTGATCCTATCGCCTTGGAAGCACGCCAAGTTCGTGCAGCGCGGTCGCCAGCGCATCGTGCAGCGGCGTCGACGAGATCTCACCAATCACCGCCTCGAGCGCTTGCCCGTCCAGTGCGTGCGGCACGTTCCAGAGGTAGCGTATTTCGCAGATTTCACGCAGGATCGGCACCATCGGCGACAACGCCCGCAGTAGCGGCCACGGCATGCTTCGCCGTTGCAGCGTTCGTCCTGCAACCTGCTCGAGCGCAGCACAGAGCGCCTCGCCTGTGAGTGTGTAGCCCGGAAAGTGCAGGCGAGTGAAGGGCGGAAGCGTCGCGCGCCGCGCCGCGACCCGCTCGAACACGCGCGCCAGATCGGGCAGATAGGCCCAGGCGTGCGCCACGTCGAGGCGACCTGGATAGGTGACTTTGCCTTTACCCACCGCGCTGGCGATGGTGCCGTCGAACCAGTTCCCCTTGCCGCCGCCGATGAAGTCACCCGCGCGGATGACCACGGCTCGCAAGCCGTCAAGCGTCGCCCGCGCCAGGGTTTGTTCGATCTCGACGCGCACGCGGCCTTTGCGCGTGGTCGGCTGCTGCGGCATATCCACTGTCAGCTGGGCCGGCATCGCCTCGCCAAAGTTGTAGACATTGCCGGGAAACAGGAGCGTCGCGCCTAGGCGCTGCGCCAGCGTGATCGCGGCCTGCGCGATGGGCATGGCGTCCTGCGTCCAGCGTGTGTACGGCGCGTTGGCGGCAAGCACGAGCACGTCGGCACGGCCGACGGCGCGGATGATGGCCTCGCTATCCGTCACGTCGGCCCGCAGGTCCCGCACTGGCGCGGCGCCGCCCGCCGCACGCGACGCGGCTCGCAGCGGCGCCTTGCGCGCGACGGCGACGGTCGTCCATCCCGCCGCGGAAAATGCCGCCACCAGCTCGCGGCCCAGTCGGCCGTTGCTGCCGAGAATGACTGCCTTGCCCTTCATCGCACACCCTTTCTTCGAATCCACTTGGTCGTTCTGGCGAGGAATTGTTCTGCGGTTTGAGCTATAAAACAATTACATAGACTTGCATCTTTGCTATGCAGTGTTGCATATTTTCGTCCGACTGCGTGGCCACCCCAACACGATGAAAACCGCATCCCCTGCCTTCGACTGGTCGTTGTTACCCTCGTTTCTGGCGGTGATCGAACACGGCAGCCTGCTCGGCGCGGCGCGCGTGCTGAAACAGGCGCAACCCACGCTGGGCCGCCACATCGATGCGCTGGAGCAGCAACTCGGCGTGAGCCTGTTCGAGCGGACCGGCCGCGGCCTGGTGCCGACCGCGCAGGCGCGCGCGATTGCCGAGCACGCGCGTGGCATGCAGGCGAGCGCCGATGCGCTTTCGCACACGCTGTCCGGCGCCGAGCAGGTGGCGCGCGGCAGCGTGCGGCTCACGGCGAGCCAGGTGGTCGCGGCGTTCGCATTGCCGGCGCTGCTGCTGCAGTTGCGTGAGGAGGCGCCGGACATTCAGATCGAAGTGAGCACCAGCAACGAAGTAAAGAACCTGCTTCGCCGCGAAGCCGACATTGCCATCCGCATGGTGCAGCCGACGCAGGGCAGCCTGATCGCGCGCAAGCTCGGCGAGGCGCACGTTGGCGCGTTTGCCCACAAGCGCTATCTCAAGCGGGCGGGCACGCCCACGCAGCCGACCGATCTGCTGGCGCATCCGCTGATCGGCTTTGACAGCGACGAGACGATGCTGCTTGGTTTTCGCCGCCTCGGTGCCGAGGTGACACGCGAGCACTTTGTCCTGCGCAGCGATGACCACATCCTGCATTGGGAAGCGCTCCGCGCCGGCTTGGGCATCGGATTCACCGCCACCTGGCTCGCCGAACGCGACCCGGCGTTGGTGCGGCTCCTACCGGAGCTCGGCATTCCGCCGCTACCGGTATGGCTGACCACGCACCGCGAGTTGCACGGCAGCCCGCGCATTCGCGTCGTCTTCGATTTTTTGGCCGAGGCGTTGCCAGCGACGATGAGGCTCGGTGCTGCGACAGCGGTGCGTTAATGGCTTCTTCGCACAATCGACTGCCAAACGGTGATTTCTGGTCAATTTGGCGATAAGTCGACTTACGACCGTTTCGCGCTGCAATGACCGCTGATCGGTCGCTTGGCACACAAAGCCGTTAACCCGTGACGCACGACTGGATGCGGCTTTGCGCGGGAAAAAACACGGTGTTGCAGCGCAAGAATCGCGTAAAATTTGAGCAATGACCATCGACACTTCATCCAGCGACGCCGCGATGCCCGCCGCGTCCAGCGCCGATTCCACGGCGCCACAGCCTCTGGTTTCCGACTCCGCCGCGCCCACCTTGACCGCTGACGCCGCCACCACGGTGCATGCTGACGCCGCGGCGAGCGCCGAGCCCACGGTCGACGCCGGCACCGTCACCTTCGCCAAGCTGAACCTCGCCGAGCCCATCTTGCGCGCGGTCACCGAAGCAGGCTATGTGAAGCCGACGCCGATCCAGGCGCAGGCCATCCCGGTCGTGCTGGCCGGGCTTGATGTGATGGGCGGCGCGCAAACCGGCACCGGCAAGACCGCCGCGTTCACGCTGCCCATCTTGAACCGCATGCTCAAGCACGCCAACAGCTCGCCGTCGCCCGCGCGCCACCCGGTGCGCGCACTGATGCTGGCGCCCACGCGCGAACTCGCGATCCAGATTGAGGAATCGGTCGAGACTTACGCCAAACACACGGGCTTGCGCTCCACCGTCGTGTTCGGCGGCGTCGACATCAAAGAGCAGAAAGCCGCCGTGCGCGCTGGCGTCGAAATCCTCGTCGCCACGCCGGGCCGTTTGCTTGATCACATCGAGCAGAAGAACCTCGCGCTCAATCAGGTTGAAGTGCTCGTGCTCGACGAAGCCGACCGCATGCTTGACATGGGCTTCATCCCCGACATCGTGCGCATCATCGGCATGCTGCCTGAGAAGCGGCAAAGCCTCTTGTTCTCGGCCACCTTCTCCGACGAGATCAAGAAGCTGGCCGACCGCATGCTCAAAGCGCCAACGTTGATCGAAGTCGCGCGCCGCAATGAATCTGCCGCCAACGTGGCGCAGCAAATGTTCCGCGTGCATGGTGACGACAAGCGCCGACTGCTTGGCCATCTGGTGAACTCGCAGAATCTCACGCAGGTGCTGGTGTTTTCGCGCTCCAAGCTGCAAACGGCCCGCCTCGCCCGCGAGCTGGCGCGTGATGGTTTCGCCACCGACGCCATTCACGGCGACAAGTCGCAGGAAGAGCGCATCAAGGCCCTCGACGGCTTCAAGAACGGCAGCACACGCATTCTCGTCGCTACCGACGTCGCCGCCCGCGGCCTCGATATCGACCAGCTGCCCACCGTGGTGAACTACGAGCTGCCGTTCGTCGCTGAGGACTACGTGCACCGCATCGGCCGCACCGGGCGCGCGGGCGCGTCGGGCACCGCGATTTCTTTCGTGTCGCCCGACGACACCAAGCTGCTCGCCGAAATCGAAAAGCTCATCAAGCGCAAGCTCGACGAGCAGCCGATGCCTGATCTTTCTCGCTACGGCGACCGCTACGGCCCGCGTCGCGAGCCACGCGAGGGCGGCGAAGTGCGCCGCTCAATGACCGAGCCGCGCCCCAACGGCGACCGCGGCCCGCGCGACAAGTCGCACTACGACCTGAATCCGGATCAACCCGTCAGCACCAGCAACGCACGCGGCGCACGCGGCGGCCGCAACAACGCGCTCGGTCGTCGTACGACACGCGAGATCTGCGTCCTGCTCAAGGCACCGGTGCGGCATGTGCCGGTGGCAGCGCCCGCACCTGCACTCGCACCAACCGCCGAGGCGGTCGAAGGCTAAAGACGCCGTCGTCCCCGCGAACGCGAGGCCCCAGACCGGATCGTCGCAGCATCGGCGACCGCAGACGCGAAGCGATCTGGATTCCCGCCTTCGCGGGAATGACGAAAGGGGCTAGCTTTGGCTGAATCAATGACACCGTTTCTGCGATGCCCACCCTCTCCCCCTCCGCGCAAAAAGTTCAGGACTGGCTCGCCGCGAACGGCAGTGCGGCGCTAGTCATCGAACTCGAACACCCCGGCCGCACCGCCGCCGAAGCCGCCGCACTGCTCAAATGCGATGTCGCGCAGATCGCCAAGAGCATCATTTTCCGTAACGCCGCCGACGGCACCTCGGTGCTCGTGATCACCAGCGGTGCCAACCGCGTCGACGAGAAAAAAATCACCGCCCTCACGGGTATCACGCTCGCCAAAGCGGACGCCAATTTCGTCCGCGAACAAACCGGCTACGCCATCGGCGGCGTCCCGCCCATCGCTCACGCCAAACCCGGCACCGTGCTCATGGACGAAGACCTGTTCCGCTTCGCCTCCGTCTTCCCCGCGGGCGGCACGCCGCATGCGATGTTTGAGATTGGGGCGGAGGAGTTGCAGCGGCTTGGTAAGGCGCAGGTGGGCCGAGTGCGTGCGTGACGACGGCACATGCGAACGCATGTCGCGTACCGGCTTCGCGGGCGGCAATGCGGAACGATTTGAGTTATGGATAGCAGGCCGCACGCTCGGTTGCAAACCGAGCGCTCTCCTCGACGAGTGATGCGTTGGGTTGTGACCCGGTCTACGATGTTTGCCCAGGTCGATTCCTTGACGCACCCTCATTGACGTTGGGTTTTACGCTTGCCAGTGACATCCAATTTTGCGATCCGCACCGAGCCTCAAGGCGTGTCACTGGATGCACCGGCCCTGCAGTTTCATAAGGTCGTCTGAAAAGTCGGCTGGATGCTTGGCTGATTGCTGGTTGCTGCGGCTTCAGGCGCGATCCACTCTCGTATTAAAGCGACGAGGCAGTGGCGTTGGGCTTCAATGCAGCTTGCGACGCCGCTCTTGGTCAGGAGCACGCGCCATCGTTGCGCCGGCCGACCGCCGCAACTTGCACGACGTTTCGGCGCCACTGCATCCCCTCCCTCATGACCTATCCGGGCCAGTTTGGGTATCATTTGTGTATGACTACATTTGCCATCACCCCCGCCACGCGGGACGATGTTCACGATATCGAAGCGCTGGTCCGTGAGCTCGCGGTCTACGAAAAGCTCGAGCACCTGATGGTCAGCACGCCGGCGGACTTTGAGCGTGAGCTGTTCGGGTCGAAGTCTGTGATCGAGTGCATCATGGCCAAGGAAGACGGCCGTGCGGTCGGCTTCGCGCTCTTCTTTCACAACTTCTCCACCTTCCTCGGTCGCCGTGGGCTGTATCTGGAAGATCTGTTCGTGCGGCCCGATTGCCGTGGCAAGGGCTATGGCAAGGCACTGCTGGTGCGGCTCGCGCAAATCGCCGTGGAGCGCAATTGCGGGCGCTTCGAGTGGAGCGTGCTCGACTGGAACCAACCGTCGATCGACTTCTATGAAGCGATGGGCGCAAAGATCCTGCCCGACTGGAAAATTGTGCGCACCACCGGCGACGCACTCGTCGCGCTCGCCACGAGGCCGGACTGACCTGAGCCCTATCCGGAGACGCCGATGCAAATTGTTCCACCCACAATCGATCGCTTGCCCGCCTATGCCGCCGCGCTACGCGATGGATACTCACCGGACAACGTGCGTGGGGCCATCGCGGCGCAAGAAATTCTCGCCCGCATCGACGCCGACGCGCAGCGCTTCATCGAGAGCATGGAGGATCGCGAGGCAAGAGGCCCACTCGTGACGCTACCGGATCGCAGCCAGGTGAAGCGAATTCCCGGTTTTCACCGCTGGATGTGGGACGATGATCCTGCCGCGCCGTTCTGCGGCGCCATCAGCGTGCGCTGGCAGCCGGGCAGCGTGACGCTGCCGCCGCACGTGCTCGGCCATATCGGTTATTCCGTCGTGCCGTGGAAACGTCGCCGGGGCTATGCCACTGAGGCGCTGGCGCAGCTGCTGGTGGAAATTCGCGATCTCGGCCTGCCGCACGTTGACATCACGACGGACCCGGACAACGTCCCCTCGCAGCGCGTCATCCTGGCGAACGGCGGGGTGTTTGTCGAAGCGTTTACCAAGCCAGCGGCGTTCGGAGAGAAGCCTGGTTATCGCTATCGAATCTCGCTTGACCCACCGCCCACTGCGCTTCAGTCAGTCAGGTAGTCAGACACCGAGAGCGAGTAGTTCGCGCCAGAAATTCGCAGGGTCGCGCGCGCGCCAATCGGCAGCGTCACCTTGCCCGGAATGTGCCCGAACGGAAAACCCGTCAGCACCGGACAGGGCGCGATCTCGCGCAGTGTCTCAATGGCTTCGGCCATGCTGTAGGGATAGCGCATCCCCTGCGCCGGTGTGCAGTCGGTGAAGGCGCCCAGCACGATGGCGCGCTGGTGATCAAGCACGCCCGCGTGCTTCAACTGCCAGAACATGCGCTCTACGCGGTACGGGCTCTCGCCAATATCTTCCAGAAGCAGAATGCCGTCATCAAAGTGCGGCAAAAAAGGGGTGCCGATCAGATGCGTCACCATCGCGAGGTTGGTGCCCCACAACGTGCCCTCGACGGTCTCCGCGCCAAGCGGCGTGTCATTCTCGCAGGGCGGATAGTGATACGTGTCACCCGCCAGCAGGCCGAGGAAGTGAGTTTCACAAAATGTGCGCGCCGCCCTGTCGTCCGTCTGCGCGAACTCGCCGGCCGCCACCGGGCCTGCGAGCGTGATCAATCCAGAGGTTGCCAATGCGGCGAGCGAAAACGCGGTGACGTCACTGTAGCCGCAGAACACTTTGCGCGACGCGGCCACACGCCGCCAGTCGATGCGATGCAGGAGCCTTGAGAGACCGTACCCGCCACGACCGAAGAGCACCAGCTCGGCGTTGCTCGCCAGCGCGGCGTCGAGGGCGGCGAGTCGCTCCGCATCAGTGCCTGCAAAGTAGCGCCATTGCGCGGTCGCGGCGGGCGGCGTCTCGAGCGCGATGCCAAGCGCGCCGAGCCCGACACAACCCGCCGCGAGCCGCGCCGCGTCCACGCTGCCCGACAGTGCCACGCACGTCGCACTCAGGGTCTGACGCGAGGTTGGGGGACGGCGGGGAAGAATGCGGGCCGGGGGGGAAGTAAACATGCCGTGTATCTGTGACAGAAGTCACAGCTCTGTTGACGAAAGCGGTGCATAGTATGCATGCATCGAAAGCAACGACGCAGGGAGCGGGAATGAGCCGATTGCACGCCACGACTGGAATGCCTGCCTGGACGCGTTGGCTGGGCAGGTTATGCCTGGGCGCAGCCATCGCGTCGACCTCAGCGATCTGCGCGCAGGCCCCGCCGCCGATTGTGATCGGGCAGACAATCGCCACGTCGGGTGGGCTGGCAGAGCACGGGCGTGGCATCGTGCTTGGCGCGCTGGCTCATTTTGAAGCGGTAAATCGGGATGGCGGCGTCGGCGGGCGCCACATCGAGTTGCGCACACTGGACGATGCAGGTGATAGCGCCAAAGCGACGGCCAACGCGCGAACGCTGGCGACGGCGCCCGAAGTGCTTGCCCTGTTTTCAGGCGCAGAGGGCGGCCCCTGCGTTGCCACCATTCAGGTCGCGACAGACCTGCGTATCCCCCAGATTGGTTGCGCGGCCGGTTCTCCCGAGTTGCGCGACCCGGCACAGCGCTACGTGTTCCCTGTCCGGGCAGCGCACCTGTCGGAGTTCGAACGATTGATTTCGACGGCACTGCAGCTCGGTGAGCGTCGTATCGGTTTTTTGCATGCGCCCAACGCGACGGGCGAAAAGCACCTGGCCAACGTTCGCAAACTGCTCGCCGCGCGCGGAGAACAACTCGCCCTGGCGCTGCCGCTAGACGGCAAGACGAGCGCAAGTGACTTGGCGAAGAAAATTTTCGATGCGCGTGTGGATGTGGTCTTCAATCACGGCAGCTACAGCACCATCGCCGAGATCTTCAAGGCAGACCGAAAACTGGATCGACAGACACGATTCATGGCGGTCAATTCGGGCGCGCAGCAGATGGTCCGCCTGCTGGGTGACGACGCGCGCGGCCTGGTCTTCACCCAAGTCGTGCCGTTTCCCTGGGGGCGTGCACCGGCCATCGTGCGTGACTACCGCATCGCGCTAGAAAAAGTCGCGCCCAAGGCCGAGCCCAGCTTCAGCTCGCTGGAGGGCTATATCAACGCCCGCGTGCTTACCCTGGCGCTGCAACGTGCCGGGCCGCGCGTCACCCGGGAGTCACTCGTCGCCGCGATGGAATCGCTGCACAACATCGATCTTGGTGGTCTGTCATTGTCGTATGGCCCTGGTGACCGCACTGGACTCACCTACGTCGACACGGTCATCGTCAAGGCCAACGGGCAGTTTGTCCACTAGGAGGCTGATGGCGAAAGGAGCGATGCGCCTGCGGCGTTTCGTCGTCGTCGCGGCGCCCGGACAATACTTGCACCGCGTGTTGCATCGCCTGCGCGACGGGATTTGACCACGGGGACGTCGGATCCGGCCAGCGGCCCCGCCGCTGTGGCGGCGACATGCCCTCGCATGCCGGTGCACTGTCGGCGTTCGCACCGAC
This sequence comes from Burkholderiales bacterium, assembly GCA_016790165.1. GTDB lineage: Bacteria > Pseudomonadota > Gammaproteobacteria > Burkholderiales > Casimicrobiaceae > Casimicrobium. The sequence goes on along the minus strand of JAEUPL010000006.1, from coordinate 153,136 downwards.
ACCGGATTGCACTGTGCCGAACCCAAGCCACGCGCGGTGCGCTGCGCACCTTGGGTTGAGGACGCAGCCCGCGGTCAGCCGCCCTACTTGCCGACGGCGCTGATCGGCGCGCGTAGCCGTGCCATGTGGTCAGCCACGGCGGACACATCGTCGTTCGAGTAGCCGCGCACGGCGTTAAGCATGCGCGGATCGCTGTTGCGGCGCCCGCCATCGCGAATCTGCACCACCTCGCGGAAGAGGTACTTGAAATGTTGTCCCGCAACGCGCGGGTAGAAGCGCGACGCGTCGCCCTCGCCGTTGGCCCCGTGGCAGGACCGACAGTCGCGCGTGTAGAGATCGGCACCCCGCGCGAGCCGATCGCCTGGGCCGACCCCGTTGTCTGTCGATGGGGGCAACGAACGCAAGTACGCCGCGATATCGGCTATTTCCTGCACGCTGAGCGCCTCCTTGTCGGCGAACGGAAGCATCTTTGGATTCTCGCGAATGCCTGCCCGGACGTCCGTCATCTGCTTGATCAATACGGTGTCGTGTTGCCCGGCGAGCCGCGGGTAACTACCATCGACGCGACCCAGCGCGCCGGCACGGTGACATCCCTGACAACCCTCGAAAGCGACCGCGCCGCGTTTGGCATCGCCCTGGGCACGCAGCGCTTGCAGTTTTTCGGGATACATCTCGTTCCAGATGTATCCCGGCATGGAGTCGGCGGCCTGCGAAGGTAGCGATACGGCGGCAGCGAACGCGAAGCACGCCATGGCGACGTGACAGGGAAAGCGGCGGGTGAGAGCGTGAGTAGGCATGTGAGGCGAAAAACGGCAGTTGCGGATCAGGACGCGCGAGCGCGGCCTATTTCAGGGCAGCAAGGTACTCCGAAACGGCTTGCATTTCGGCGTCGGTCATGCGTTCAGCGACCGCGCGCATGACCTTCCCCTTGTCATTGTTGCGCTTGCCGGACTTGAACTCCTGCATCTGGATCAAGGTATATGCAGGAAACTGGCCCCCGACCCGCGGGTAGCGGTCGTTGCCTTCGCCCTTGTCGCCGTGGCAGCCGCCGCAGGCGGGCACGCCGCTGTCCACGTTGCCGTCGTCGTAAATTTTCTTCCCGGCTGCCGCTGCCTTCGCATTCTCCGTCGGTGCCGGTTGAATCGGCTGCGCCGCGTAGAACGCGGCGATGCCCGGCACGTCGGATTTGTTCAGTTGCGGCAGGATGCTGGCCATGATTTCGCCACGGCGCCTGCCGGCGAGGTAGTCGAGCAGTTGTTTTTCGAGATACGCGGCGCTTTGCCCGGCAAGCTTCGGAAAGGTCGGCGCCACGCTGTTACCGTCTGCGCCATGGCAACCCGCGCAGAGCGTCTTGACGACCTCGGGAGCGGCGGGTTGCGCCGCGCCGGGGCTGACCGGAAAGCAGGTCACCGCAGCGGTGACAACAACAATCTGCCAGTGACGGCGTGGCAACAACCTAAAAGTCATATTTCAGCAGCACTCCTCCAAAACTCACGCGATCGTTCTGCGGTCCAGCGTCCAGATAGGTCTGCTGATTGGCCGCAGGCACCGGGTACGCGGCGACGCCCGCGTAGTGCCAGTCGGAAATTTTGCCGATTTCCAGCCGTGCGAGAAGACGGAGTGCCAGTCGCTTGTTAATCGGGATGCCAACATTAACATTGAACGTGTGCTGACGACACGTCGAGTCAGGCGCGGCCTTCGAGAGGTCACAGCGCGCCGACGCCGAGCGTCGTGTTTTCGCCTCGTTGCGTCACCGTCCACGATCGGCTGGTTGGGTAAAGCGGACGGGGGCACCCGCCGTGCCACCCACCGACGACCCGTTGCTGCCAGTGCCGGCGATTGAACCAACCACCGTAGTGCCAGCCGCGATTTGCGCGGCAATTTGAGTTGCGGCGGTCGCGACCCAGCCAATTCCGCCGGAGTAGTCTGTTGTGCCAATCGCGCAGGCGTTTTGCCGAGCGATGCCACCGTCTCCCAGCCGCCACCCGTGACACCGTTGGCGGTGGCACCCGGCTGTGCGCAAATGCAATGAGTGAATTGTTTTGCCGCAAAGGGGTCAATGATGCGACCGCCGCCAGCGTGACCGTGACATCAGCCACGGCAGCCGCGTCGACCGTGAGACTCGGTGCAAGGCGACCGAGCGAGCAAAGGTGCTGCGCCAGCAGCGCCGCAGTACCGGTGGCCGTGCAAATCGGCACGAGGGTCGCCTCCTGCCTGTCGTGCCAGGCCGCGGCGAGCGTGTCGATACGGACGCCGATGCTCGCGTTGATGTCCCTGGCAGGCTGCCGGGGCAGCGCAGCAACGGCTCTTCGCCAATATCGACGAGCGGACGGTGCCTGCAGCCCGATTTTCCGTAATGTCGACTTCTTCGAATTTCAGCCTGTATCCACAGCCAGGTAGTGGACACGGCTGAAAAGTTATTCAACGAGGCTCTGTTCCGTGGGACGATGCCCGAGCCGCGCCGAAATGCGCTGTGCCGTGAACTGCACGTCCCGCGCGATCGGGCTTGACCAGGTCGTGTCGAATTCCGCCGCGGGGCCCAGGGCAGTGATCGCCAGCACCACTTCGCCGGTGTAATCGAAGACCGGCGCGCTGAATGCGTTCACACCGGGCACCGGGTTGCCCTGCGCGCGCGCCAGCGCGCGCTCGCGGATGCCCGCCAGCTCGGGCGCGATCACTGCCAGCGCCTGTCGTGCCTCGACCCGCTGCTTCGCATCCGGTGAGGTCGCCGCAATCGCGGCGTCGATTTGTCCACGGGTGGCATAGGCGGCAAACACCTTGCCGGTCGCCGTTTGGTGCAGTTGCATCACCGTGCCGGTGCGCATGTTGACGTGGATCGGTCGCACCGACTGCTCGAAGCGGACAATCGTCGGGCCGTAGTTGCCCCACACCGCGATCGCGGTGGATTGCCCAGTGCGACTGGCCAGCGCCGACATTTCTGCGCTGGCGATCTTCACAGCATCGAGGCGGTTGAGACTCACCAGCCCCAACTCCAGCGCGAGGGGGCCGAGATCGTAACGACCGGTCACCGCATCCTGCTCCATGAGCCCCAGTTTGCAGAAGCTGACCAGGTACGCGTGCGCCTTCGCTGGTGGCATGTCAGCGGCTTCGGCAATGTCCTTGAGCATCATCGCGCCATCGCTGCGGGTGAGTGCCTGCAGCAGCCTGCCGCCGACGTCGATGGACTGGATTCCCCGTTGTTGCTTTGCCATGAACGTTTACCGTGAGAGCAACGAATTTGATAATAACGAATTGATTTACTTTTAGCGAATTCTGATCTAGCATGCAAACAATTCAGCCGTCGCAGTTTGAACATGACCACGCAAAAGAAATTCGCCTCGCACGCCGATCTTGAAATCAAGAAGGTCAGCTTCGACAAACTTTCCGACAATGCCTACGCCTACACAGCGGAGGGCGACCCGAACACCGGCATCATCATCGGCGATGACGCGGTGATGGTGATTGACACCCAGGCCACGCCGGTCATGGCGCAAGACGTGATCCGCCACATCCGCACGGTGACCGACAAGCCGATCAAGTACGTCGTGCTGTCGCACTACCACGCCGTGCGGGTGCTGGGTGCCAGTGGTTACAAGACGGAAGGCGCCGAGCACGTCATCGCCAGCCAGGACACCTATGACCTGATCGTCGAGCGCGGCGAGCAGGACAAGGCGAGCGAGATCGGCCGCTTCCCGCGCCTCTTTCAGGCGGTTGAATCGGTACCGCCCGGCATGACCTGGCCCACCATGACCTTCAAGGGCGAGATGACGCTCTGGCTCGGCAAACTCGAAGTGAAGCTGATGCAGGTCGGTCGCGGCCACACCAAAGGCGACACCATCGCCTGGATACCCTCGCAGAAAGTGCTGTTTTCGGGCGATCTGGTCGAATTTGATGCCACGCCCTACGCCGGAGACGCCTACTACGAGGACTGGCCCGCCACGCTCGACGCGATTGCCGCGCTGAAGCCCGAGAAGCTGGTGCCTGGCCGTGGCGCGGCGCTGCAGACGTCTGAACAGGTCGCCGCTGGCCTCAAGGGGACGCGTGAATTCGTGAGTGAGCTCTACGCCTCGGTCAAGGCCGGTGCGCAGGCGGGCAAGGACCTCAAGGCCGTGTATCGCGAAACCTTCGACCGACTGAAGCCGAAGTACGGGCATTGGGTGATCTTTGACCATTGCATGCCATTCGATGTGACGCGCGCTTACGACCTCGCCACCGGGCACAAAGACCCGCGCATCTGGACGGCCGAGCGCGACATCGAGATGTGGAAGGCGCTGGAAGGCTAGTCCCCGACGATGGTGGCGTAAACGACGCTGCGAGGAGGCAGAGTGCTCAAGACTTATTCCTATCCGAAGTACGTCTATCACCGGCCACCGGAGCTCTCAGGTGCCGTATCGAGACGCTACCCCGTAGTGATCGTTGGCGCGGGTCCGGTGGGGCTGACCGCCGCGCTTGATTGCCACTTGCACGGCATCCCTGCCATCGTGATCGATGACGACGACACGGTGTCGGTCGGCTCACGAGGCCTCTGCTACGCCAAGCGCGCGCTCGAGGTGCTGGATCGCGTCGGCGTCGGGCAGGCCGTGGTCGACAAAGGGGTCGAATGGAACGTCGGCCGTACGTTCTTCGGCGAGAAAGAGGTGTATCACTTCAATCTTCTGCCCGAGCCGGATCACAAGCGGCCCGGCATGATCAACCTGCAACAGTATTACCTTGAAGAGTATCTCGTCAATCGTTGCAACGAGGTCGGCATTGAGATTCGCTGGAAGAACAAGGTGGTCTCCGTCGCGCAGGCAGACGACCACGCGAGCCTGCAGGTGGAAACGGCCGACGGGGTATACGGCATCGAATGCGACTGGTTGATCGTCTGCGATGGTGCGCGCAGCCCCATCCGCTCGATGATGGGCCTCGACATTGACGGCAGGATTTTCATGGATCGCTTTCTCATCGCCGACGTGGTGATGAAGGCGGATTTCCCGGCCGAGCGCTGGTTTTGGTTCGACCCACCGTTTCACCGCAACCAGTCGGTGCTGCTGCACCGCGAAGCCGACAACGTCTGGCGTATCGACTTCCAGCTTGGCTGGGATGCTGACCCACAGGCCGAGAAACAGCCGGAGCGTGTCATTCCCCGCATTCAGGCCATGCTCGGCAAGGACCGTGAGTTCGAGCTGGAGTGGGTGAGCGTGTACACCTTCCAGTGCCGTCGCATGAACCGCTTCAACCACGGACGCGTGATGTTCGCTGGCGATGCAGCGCACCAGGTGTCGCCTTTTGGTGCGCGCGGGGCCAACAGCGGCGTGCAGGACACCGACAACCTGATCTGGAAGCTGAAACTGGTCATCGACGGCAAAGCGCCCGCCGCGCTGCTCGACACCTACTCCGACGAGCGTTGCTGGGCGGCGGACGAGAACATCCTCAATTCCACTCGCTCCACCGATTTCATCACCCCAAAGAGCAACGTCAGCAAGCAGTTCCGGACCGCCGTGCTGCAGCTTGCACAGAAGCACGCCTTCGCTCGCAAACTGGTGAATTCAGGTCGCTTGTCGGTCCCGGCGTTTTACACACGGTCGCAACTCAATACACCCGATATTGACGCGTTCACCGGGATGATGGAGCCGGGTGCGCCGATGGACGACGCGCCGGTGCGCGTGAATGGCCACGACCCGGTCGATAGCTGGTTGCTCGATCACATCGGCAATCGCTTTCAGCTCATCGTGTACGCCAAAGACCTGTCACGAATCGACAGCGCAGCGCTTTCCGGCTTGCGTCAAGCTACCATCGGCGTGGAGCCGGTCATCGTAACGTCTGGCAGCGACGCGGTTCCTGGCATCAGGACGCTGCACGATCTACGGGGCCGGTTCGCACAGCGCTATGACGCGGCGGACGGTACGGTGTATCTGGCACGCCCCGATCAACACGTGGCCGCGCGCTGGCGGACATTTGACAGCAAGCTCATCCAGGCCGCCGTCCAACGTGCGACCTGCACCTTAGCCAAGGCCTGACGAAGGACACGGACATGCCGCTGCAACTCAACGCCAATTTTCATCAGCCCGACCATCGCTACCATCGCGACTTCTCACCGGGCGACGACTTTTATCAACTGCTGATCGACACCCACCGCGATTTGACCGACGAGCAAAGCGCTCTCGTCAACGCCAAACTGGTGCTGCTGCTTGCCAATCACATCGGTGATCTCACCATCGTGCGTGAAGCCATGCAGCTGGCGCGCGAAGACATCTAGGGCGTGTTAACACTATTTTCACGAGTGCGGCGGTGGTATTTTCGATGCCTGGTTAGGCGCGAAGGCCGCCGTGGTGCGAGCACGGAGCGCAGCGACAAGTGTGTCGCAAGGACTTCGCAACAACACCGGGCGCGAAAATACGGCACGCCCCGCAGGGTTGCAGCGAGACGGCGTGCCTGCGGCGTTGCGATGCTTGAATGTGGAATCACCACGTTCTTCGCATCGCGCCTTGCAGCCAGCGCCGTCTCGCTGCAACGCATCTCGTGAAAATAGTGTTAACACGCCCTAGCGCGGTCACAGGCCGCAACAAGGAGAAGCTCATGCTGGTACAACGCCTTCATCACGTCGCCTACCGCTGCCTCGACGCCAAACAGACCGTCGAGTGGTACAAAAAGCACCTCGACATGGACTTTGTCCTCGCCATTGCCGAAGATCAGGTGCCATCCACCGGCGCGCCGGATCCTTACATGCACATCTTTCTCGACATGGGCCAGGGCAACGTGCTCGCCTTCTTCGAACTGCCGAACAGCCCGACGATGGGCCGTGACAACAACACTCCCGCCTGGGTGCAGCATCTCGCCATGAAAGTGGACTCCGTCGATACGCTCATTAAGACCAAGGCCAAACTCGAAGCGGCGGGAATCGAAGTGATCGGCCCGACGGATCACACCATTTTCAAGTCGATTTACTTTTTTGACCCGAATGGCCACCGGCTCGAACTGGCCGCTGATACCGGCACGCCGAAGATGGCGAAGATGCTCGACGAAGTGAAGTGGGACATGCTGGACGAGTGGACACGAACTAAACGCGCGCCGCAGCATGCGCGCTGGATGCACGACGGCAGCATGGCCGGCGAGACAACCCAGTAACGCGCATTCCATCGCATGCCCGCACTGAACCACACGCACGACCCCGCCCGCACCAGCTGGGTTGCCAGCGCCAACGATGGCGTGACCGATTTTCCGATTCAGAACCTGCCGTTCGGCGTGTTTCGCCGCGCCGGAAGCAATGAGCCCTTCCGCGGCGGCGTGGCGATTGGAGACCAGATTGTCGATCTCGGCGCGGCAGCCACCGCCAACGTCTTCTCTGGGGCGGCCAGAGACGCGGCCCATGCGGCGAGTGCCAGCACGTTGAACACCTTCATGGCGATGGGGCAAACAGCGTGGTCGTCGCTGCGTGCAGCGCTGTGCGACGCGCTTGGCCGCGGTTCGATCCATGAAGCAGCGCTTCGCCGGTGCCTGGTGTCACAGTCGGACGCCGAGTACGCCGTCCCCGCCCGCGTCGGCGACTACACCGACTTCTACACGTCGGTGTATCACGCGACCAACATCGGCAAGCAGTTCCGTCCGGACAATCCGCTGCTGCCCAACTACAAGTGGGTGCCGATTGGGTATCACGGCCGCGCGTCGTCGCTGGTCATCTCGGGACATCCGCTGCGTCGTCCCGTCGGCCAGAGCCTGCCACCCGGTGCCACGCAACCTTCCTTTGGTCCATGCAAGCGCCTCGACTACGAGCTCGAAATGGGCATCTATGTTGGCTCAGGCAACGCGCTGGGCGAGCGAATCTCGATGGCAAACGCCGAGGCGCATGTGTTCGGGCTCTGCCTGCTGAACGATTGGTCTGCACGCGACATCCAGGGATGGGAGTACCAGCCGCTCGGCCCGTTTCTTTCGAAGAACTTTGGCAGCACAGTGTCGCCGTGGATCGTCACGCTGGAAGCCTTGGCGCCCTACCGCACCGCGTGGTCGCGCCCGGCCGAAGACCCGCAACCGCTGCCCTATCTCGATTCGGCCGATCTCCGGGATTGCGGAGCCATCGACATCCAGCTCGTCGTTACGCTCAGCAGCACCAGGATGCGCGCTCAGAACATCGCGCCGCACACCCTCTGCCGTACAAGCTATCGCCACGCCTACTGGACGCTTGCGCAACTCATCACGCACCACACGGTGGGCGGATGCAACCTGCAGCCGGGCGATCTGCTGGGAACCGGCACGCTCTCCGGCCCCACCCCGGCCGAAGCCGGCGCACTGGTCGAGCTCACCGCGGGCGGGAAACTGCCAGTTTCGTTGCCGAGCGGCGAAGCGCGCAGCTTTCTCGAAGACGGCGACAGCGTGACGCTGAGCGCCCACTGCGCAGCCGCCGGACGACCGCGCATGGGTTTCGGCACCTGCGAAGGAACGATACAGCCGGCGCTGGCCTGACCCGGGCGCACAGATGGCATGGGTGGCAACCCGGAATGCAGCCGCCCGTCCCGCTGCGATACTTGCTGAAATTGAGGAGGAAACGATGAAATACACACACCACGCTGCGCGATTTGCGGTCGCCACTGGCGTTGCACTGTCCCTGAGCCTGCCGTTGGCAGCACAGGAAATCACGCTGAAGGTTGCGCACTTCTGGGCCCCTGGCGCGATGGCGCCGACCAAAGTCATCCAACCGTGGTGCGACAAGATCAACAAGGACTCCGGCGGCAAACTGAAGTGCCAGATCTACCCGGCCATGCAGTTGGGTGGTACGCCCGCCCAGCTGTTTGATCAGGCGCGAGATGGCGTCGCCGACATCGTCTATACGCTGCCGGGCTACACCGCCGGCCGCTTCCCGCTGGCAGAAGTGTTTGAGCTGCCGTTCATGAATCTCAACGCCGAGGCATCGTCGCAAGCGGTCTGGGAGTACTACCTCACCACACCCGCCGTGCAGAAGGAGTTTGCCGGCGTCAAACCGCTGATGATGCACACCCACGACGAGGGGTACGTGCATACGAAAGAGAAGCAGATCAAGTCGTTGGCCGATTTCAAGGGACTCAAGATGCGCGCGCCAACACGGCAGACCAACAAGCTGCTCGCCAAGCTCGGCGCGACGCCGGTCGCGATGCCGTTGCCGCAGGTGCCCGAGGCGCTGTCCAAGGGCGTGATTGACGGCTATCTGCTGCCGTGGGAAGTGATCCCCAGCCTCAAGCTGCACGAACTCACCAAGTTCCACAGCGAGACTGACGCGAAGGAGCGTGCACTCTATAGCGCGGTGTTCCTGATGGCAATGAATCCTGCCAAGTACGACAGCCTGCCTGCCGATCTGAAAAAGGTGATCGACAGCAACAGCGGCGCGGCGCTGGTCAAGCAAACCGGCAGGACGTGGGACGATTCGGCAACGGCGGGCCGCAAGTCCGCCGAGGAGCGCAAGAACGGCTTCTACACCGTTCCCGCCGCAGAACTCGCGAACTGGCGCAATGCGTCCGCCAGCCTCTACGATGAGTGGGTTGCCGACGTGACCGCCAAGGCCAACGATGGCAAGGCGCTTTTGGCGAAGGCGCAGGCGCTGGTGAAGAAGTACGAAAAGTAATCGTCGATGCAACGGCCGCCGATCGCGCTGGCCGTGCCTCTCCACTCGGTCGTGCATGGACTGAAACGCCGACGACCTGAGTGACAGCCGGACGCGGCACACTTGCGGCAGGATTTTTCTGTAGCCCCATGTATGCCGACGTTTCTACTGACCGATTTTGACGCGCCCAACTTCGCACTAGAACAAAACCTCTTCGCTGACGCCGGAATGCGCTTCATCACCGCGCAAGCCAAAACGGAACGGGAGGTCATCGACGCCGCGCTCGCGTGTCAGGCCGACGGGCTGCTGATTCAATATGCGCCGATCACCGAAAGCGTGCTGGCCGCGCTACCCCGCGTTGGCATCTGCTCCCGCATCGGTGCAGGCTTTGACACGATTGATACGGCGGCGTGCGAGCGACATGGCGTCTGGGTCGCCAATTCGCCCGACTATGGCGTCGGTGAAGTTGCCACGCATGCGCTCGCTCTGGCGCTTGATATCGTTCGCGGCGTGACCTTTCACACCGCAGACATCCGCGCTGGCAAGTGGCACTACGAATCCAGCGGCAAAAGGCGACGCGCCACCGAGATGACGCTCGGCATCGTCGGCCTGGGGCGCATTGGCAAGCGCATGGCCCATGTCTCGCGCAACCTGTTCAAACGCGTCATCGCCTACGACCCGTACCTGATCGACGGCGACTTTCCCGCGTTCGTCGAGCGCGCACCGACGCTGCACGCACTATTCCGGCAGGCAGACTTGGTCTCGCCGCACGTGCCACTCAATGAGGAAACGCGCGGCATGATCAATGCTGGCTGCTTCCGCGCCTTCAAGCCGGGCAGCTACATCGTCAACACGTCGCGCGGCGCCGTGATCAACATTCATGACTTGCTCGACGCACTCGACAACGGGCAACTCGACTCGGCGGGCCTCGATGTCCTGCCCAGCGAGCCTGCACGCCCTGGCGAACGAATCACCGACCATCCGAGGGTCGTGCTGACTCCGCACTCGGCGTTCTACTCCGTCGAAAGTGAAGTGGAACTGCGCACCAAGGCAGCACGCAATCTGGTGACCTGGGCCAAGACTGGGCGACCAGACTATCCGGTGGTCGTTGGCAAGCGGCAGCTCCAGCGGTCTTGACGGAACCGATTGGCGCGTCGTCGCGGCAGCACGATATTCTTCGCGTTCGAATGACTTCTGCCGACCCCATGAAAGCACTGTACTGCCAACAATTCGGCCCGATCGCGGATCTTTCGGTGACTGAGGTTCCGGTGCCAGCGCTTGCTGCCGGCAAAGTGCTGATCGACGTGAAGGCGGCGTCGCTCAACTTTCCCGACGCGTTGATGGTGCAGGGGCTGTATCAGATCAAACCGCCGACGCCGTTTGTGCCCGGTGCCGAGTATGCCGGCGTCGTCGCGGCCGTTGGCGATGGGGTGACCCACGTCAAAGTCGGTGATCGTGTCATGGCGTTCACGGGTTGGGGTGGCTTCGCCGAGAGGGCCATCGCCGACGCCCTGCGCGTCACGCCGATGCCGCCCACGATGAGTTTCGAACAGGGCGCCTCTTTCGTGTTGACCTACGCTACCAGTCATCACGCGCTGAAAGACGTGGCCAGACTGCAAGCGGGCGAGACACTGCTGATCCTCGGCGCCTCGGGTGGCGTAGGCACCAGCGCTATCCAGTTGGCCAAGATCACGGGGGCGACGGTGGTCGCGGCGGCGTCTAGCGACGACAAACTCGCGCTATGCAAGGCGCTGGGCGCGGATCACCTCGTTAACTACAGTCACGACGACTGGCGAGAGCAGGTCGGCGCGATCGTTGGCAAGAAGGGCGTGGATGTCGTTTACGACGCGGTGGGCGGCACCTATGCCGAACCGGCGTTGCGCTCACTTGGGTGGCGCGGGCGCTACCTCGTGGTCGGTTTCGCCGCGGGAGACATCCCGAGGATTCCGCTTAACCTTGCACTCCTGAAGGAGCGTCAGATTCTCGGTGTGTACTGGGGCGACAGCGTGGCGGCAAACCCAAAGGGGCACCTCGCCAACATGCGTGAACTGGGTGAATGGTTCGCCGCTGGCAGGCTCGCGCCGAGCATCACGGAAACTGTCGGCCTCGACGGCGCGAAGGATGCGCTCTCGCGGATGGCGTCACGTCAGGCGATGGGCAAGATCGTGGTGAGGCCTTAGCCCCGATATTTCATGGGGTCGCAGGAAAACATGGCTGCAAGCCAGCGCGGATGCGGGTATCCGGGTTAACAGGCTGCGCGCTCTCCGGGTGCCGGCGATGCTGCGCGGGAGGTAACCCGGCGTGGCTACCGCGTGTCGTCCGGTTTCCGGTCAAACAGCACGACGTGATCAAGTTCGGCACGAATGCCGATCCACTCACCCACACTGTGATCATGATGACTGGGCACGTGCGCCAGTACGGTCTCACCGCTGTGCAGACGGAGTGAATACAAAAACTCAGAGCCGCGAAAGACCTTGTTGATGATTTCCGCCTTCACTGGCGACGCGTCGTCGTGCACCACGTCATCAGCACGCAGGAGAACGTCGTAGGTGCCCGGTGTTGGCAACGTGTGTGTGGCATCCGGATCACCGCCGCGTTCGGTGTATTCACCGACCGGGGTGCTGACCGCCACACCGGGGGCGCCCGCGTCACTATCGCGCGTCTCGACGCGCGCTGGCGCGAATACGCCGTGCCCGACGAAGCTCGCCACCTCACGCGTTGCCGGCCGATGGTAGAGCGTGTACGGCGTCGCCCACTGGTGCAAATGCCCGTCGAATAGAACACCGATGTAGTCACCGACGGCAAATGCTTCCAGCTGATCATGCGTCACCAACAAAGCCGTGGCCCGGGCGCGCTTGAGGATCGCGCGCACTTCCTGCGCGAGATGCCCACGCAAGTTGACGTCCAGATTCGAAAACGGCTCATCCAGCAATAGCAGCTCGGGCTTCGGCGCCAGTGCCCGCGCCAAGGCAACGCGCTGCTGCTGCCCGCCGGAAAGCGCATGCGGGAAGCGATTCGCGACGTGTGAGAGGTCCACCAGATCGAGCACATCCCCGACGCGCTGCCTGCGCGCCGTAGCGTCCCATTGGTGCAGGCCGAACGCGACATTCGCCGCCACTGAGAGATGCGGGAACAGTGCGTAATCCTGAAACACCATCCCGACACGACGCGATTCGGGGGGCACGTGCGCGCTGCCACCGCTCACCGCCCGCCCCTGAATGGCGATCACTCCCCCGATCACAGGCTCCAGCCCGGCGATCGCACGCAGCAGCGTCGTCTTTCCGCAGCCCGATGGGCCGATCAGCACACCGATGTCGCCGCTCTCCAGCTTGAAGCTGACATCATCCAGGGCGACGCGCGACGCACCGGGATAACGGACGGATACGTGTTGCACCTCGACAGCCATCCGGGCATTGTATTGGCCTCGCACATGACGCGTGCGATTCGCCATGCCTGCCTGCAGCGATGTAGCCAGGGCACAGCGGCGACGCGTGGATGCCGGGCGTGATGGGGACGTGTTCAGCGTTTCCCTAGAATCAACAGCACTATCCATCAATACACCTCCGCGTGGCGAGAACCAGCGCCTGCATCATGCCGCTTCGCCAGATTCCGCTCCTTTTGATCGCGCTCATCATCGCGCTGCCGATTCTGGCGGTCGTGGCGTCGTGGTTCGGCTGGAGTCCAGAGGCGTCGGCGACCCTCGCTTCGATGGCGCACACCGTGCTGCCCGAATACGCCTGGACAAGCGTGCTTTTGTGTGTACCGGTGGCGCTGGGCGTCATCAGCATGGGCAGCGTCTCTGCACTGCTGGTGACGGCGTTCGACTTTCCCGGTCGGCGGTGGCTCGAATGGGCGCTGTTGCTGCCGATGGCGATGCCGGCGTACGTCGTGGCGTACGCGTACACCGACTTTCTGCAATTCAGTGGTCCGCTGCAAACGTCATTGCGCGACGCGTTTGGCTGGCGGGGAGCGCTTTGGCCGGATGTGCGAAGCGTGTGGGGTGCGGCGCTGGTGTTGAGCGTTTGCCTCTACCCCTACGTCTACCTGCTGACGCGCGCTGCCCTCGTCGACCGCGCCCCGCGCCTGATGGAAGCCGCCCGGTTACTCGGCGCGTCGCTGCCGCGGCGCATCGTGCGCGTGTCACTCCCATTGGCGCGCCCCGCGATTGCCGCAGGAACGCTATTGGCGCTGATGGAAACGCTTGCCGACGTCGGTGTCACGGGCTACTTTGGCGTTCAAACCTTCGCCACCGGCGTCTACAAAGCCTGGCTCGTGCTGGACGATCACGTCGCGGCCGCGCAGTTGGCCAGTTGCCTACTCGCGGTCGTCATCCCGGTGCTCTTGCTTGAGCACGCGGCGCAATCACGACTTCGCTTTGCGACACGGCGCAGTGCAGCCAGTGTTGCCGACAGCCAGCCGCTCCGCGTGAGTGGTGTGCGCGGCTGGCTGGCGTTTGGGCTGTGCGGCATGCCGTTGTTGCTCGGCTTCGTGCTGCCGCTCGCGCTGTTGGCGAATGCGCTGTTTCAGGCGCGCGCCGACATCGCACTGGTGTGGCCGCGGTTCGGCGCGTGGGTACTCAACAGTCTGCAGCTGGGCGGCATCACCGCAGTGCTCGTGGTTGCGCTCGCCCTGCCGCTCGCGGCGGCCCTGCGTGGTCGCCCGCCCTGGTTGACCACGCAAGCGGTCCGCCTGACCGGACTCGGCTACGCCGTCCCGGGCGTTGTCATCGTCGTGGGTTTGCTGCTTCCAGTCGGTGCGATACAGCAGCGTTGGCCCGGCGCCGGTGCGGGATATTGGTTGACGGCAACCGTGCTTGGTGTCGTCTGGGCGTACGTCGTCCGCTTCACTGCCGTTGCGCTGCAGACGCTGCAGAGCGGCTACACCCGCATCCCGGCGCAGCTCGATGAGTCCGCCCGCCTGCTGGGGGTGACTGGGCTGAATCTCGTCCGCCGCGTGCATGCGCCGTTGTTGTCGCGCTCCATTCTGGTCGCCCTGCTATTGGTGTTTGTGGACGTGATGAAGGAATTGCCGGCGACGTTGATGTTGCGACCATTCAACATGGACACGCTCGCCGTGATGGCCTACCAGCTCGCGCGCGACGAGCGGCTCGGCGAAGCGGCTGTGCCGTCGCTGGCGTTGGTGGTGGTGGGCCTGATCCCGGTGTTGTTGCTCGCGCGCACCCTGCGCCGGGGCTGATTCGCTGCTCGCACCCGCACGTCCGTTGACGCAGATCAACAATCGCCAATGCGAATTATTCGCATTTCGTATAATATTGTCATCGTGATGATTTCTCCCCGGCACGCCAGCCGAACAAACGATGAACAACGTAACCCGCTCCACGCGTCGGCGCCCGGCCGCCCTCGCAGTCGCCTTCATGGCGGCAACCCTCGGCTTGCCGGTCATGGCTCAAGACAAAGTCCTGAACATTTATTCTGCGCGGCATTACCCCACCGATGAGTCGCTCTACGGCGATTTCACCAAGGCGACGGGCATCCGGATCAATCGCGTCGATTCCGACGACGCGGGTATCGTTGCCCGCCTGAAAGCGGAGGGCGCTGCCTCGCCAGCCGATGTCATTCTGCTCGTCGACGCCGCGCGGTTGTGGCGCGCCGAGTCCGATGGCCTGTTTCAGCCGATACAGTCCAGGCTGCTCGAAGAGAGCATCCCCGCGAATTTGCGCGCGACGGCGGCAGGCGGCGGCGTCACCTGGGTGGGCCTGTCTACGCGGGCGCGCATCGTCGTGTATGACAAGTCAAAGTTTCAGAGAAGCGATCTCGACAGCTACGAAAAACTGGCCGACCCGAAGTTCAAGGGGCAGCTTTGCATCCGCTCCGGCTCCCACCCTTACAACCTGAGCCTTTTCGGTGCTATGACGGAGCACCTCGGCGCCGATGCAACGGAAGCCTGGTTGAAAGGACTGGTCGCCAACATGGCCCGGGCGCCGAAGGGCGGCGACACCGACCAGATCAAAGGCGTCGCTTCAGGAGAATGCGGCGTCGCTGTCACCAACACCTACTACCTCGCGCGCATGATGCGGTCGAGTAACGCAGCGGACCGTGCAGCCACGGAGCGGCTGGGAATCGTATTCCCCAACCAGTCAACCTGGGGCACGCATGTCAACGTCGCTGGGGGTGCCGTGGCTCGCTACGCAAGGCACCACGAGAGCGCAGTGAAGTTTCTGGAGTATCTCGCCAGCCCCGCCGCGCAAAATCACTTCGCCAATGGCAACAACGAGTGGCCTGTCGCCAAGGGCGTGACGCTGGACAACCCAGCACTCAAGGCCATGACCGGAGGCAGCTTCAAGAGCGAGCTGATTCCGATTTCCGCGGTCGGGAAAAATCAGGTGCGCGTTCAGCAGATGCTTGATCGCGTCGGCTTCAAGTAGCACTCAGCGGCGGCACCGCTCACGCAGCGCAGGCTCTGCGGGCGTTGCAGCGTGGTGCGCTGCACGTCACGGTACGACCTTTGTACTGGTTGCACCGGCCGCATTGCGATCCACCGCAATCATCGACACCGCGCCGCCCGCCACCCCCGGTCACCGGCGTGAACGTCGCGGCCGCCACCGCAGTGTCAACCTCTTTCAGAGCGCAACAGCTTTCCCGCACTATCGACCGCCCAGCGGTCGATAGCACCTGTTTTTTCTGAAAGTCGACCCAAGGCACAAATCGGGCTGGAGCGATCGCTTGGCGGTCGTTGCGGGGAAAAGCTGAATCGTGTCGTGGTACGCGTTAAGTGCATGGGGTGAGTGGCGATCCGACGGCGCACGGGCGGGTGCCCCCGAATTGAAGCGTGCGCGCCGTAGGGTGGGTAGTCGCTGTCCACCGCATCGTGGAACCGAACCCGACCCCGATGGTGCGCATTGGGGGTTCCGACCCTACGCGGCAGCCTTGGGAAACGCTGAATCCGTCTGCACGATACGTCGCACGCCGGATGGGACGACCTGGGCGCCCAAAATTTGGAGTCATGGCCTGGCTATGGCGAGAAATTTCTGACCGGCAGGTCGCCCAAGCCCGACGATGCGACGCGCGCCTGACCCTGGGTCAGCGTTCCCCTAACGCGCTACGCCTCTCTGCCGCAAACACGTCGGCGATGATGTCGGCCACCACCACCGGGCGGGGTGCGTCATCAAGCTCCACCACGATCAGGTAGCCAACGTCCATGCCGCTGGCGACAAAGGCTTTCACTAATGCGAGCTGGTCGCTATGCACCAGGGTACCGTCGTCGCGCGACCAGTATTCCGCCGCAACGAGGCAGCCTGCAGATGGCGCGGTCGGATACCATGCCTCGTTGCGATAGTACGCCGTATTGATGGCGTTGCCGTGGGCCAGAATTTCGTCGCGCCCGGCTTGACCGGCGAGAAGCGCTTCCGACATCGGCCCCCAGCCGCGCCAAGCCGCCGGCAGCAGTGCAAGATACGCCGCCTCAGTCCACAGCCGCCGGTTGTCCTCGTCGCTCAGCTTGGGCAGGGTGTCGCGCGCTTGCGGGTTGTCGAACAGCGCGAGCGGCGCTTCCACTGGCAGCATCGATTCGAGATAGGGTGTTGGCCCGATCCAGCGATTGGTTGCGCTGCCCGTCCCCTTGATGACGAAGACACCCTGCGGCGTGTTGCCGTTGGTAATGGTCCCGGGCAAGTGGGTTCGCGCCAATGCGTACTGCGCGATGCTGAACAGGCTGCCGTCGGCGTTGCGAACGAAGCGCCCGTCCGCTCCGCGTACCACCGCGAGTCCGGCGCGCGCGCGGTCCTTGCGCTGAAAGCTGTAAACCACCGGATAGCGAGGGCGTGGCGGTGAGGCCAGCAGATCGGCTAGCGGCGGCCTCGCCACCCCCGCTGGAGACTGCAAGCGCTGCATCAGGGCGCGCAGGCGGGGCTCCTCCTCGGCGGCCGGAAAGTTGTTGCGAAGCGCGTCAGTGATCTGGCTCCGGGCGCCAGGCGTATCCGCAGCACGTAACAGTGTGTACGCCGCGATGGCGAACTCGCGCGGCGTGCGGATCAGCGGCAACAGGGGTGGAATCAAAGGGGCCGCCTCCCGCGGAAACTGGGCATGTGCAGCGCTCAGCACCGCGCGTTGCCACGCTGGCGGCTGCGCGGCCGCGCGCGGCAACGCTGCCAGTACGCGCTCACGGGCGGTATCGAGGTCGGTGTTGAAGTGCAGCGCGGTGTTCAGCGCCGATGGCAGCTTTTCGTCCGCTTCTGCGCCCGGCGGCAGCGCAAACGTCGAGCGCATGGTGGCGATTTCAGTCTCGTAGACCGCACGCTCGCCGCTAGCCGATGTCAGGCCGTGCGCAATTGAGCTCGGGCGTAACGCTCCCAACTCGGCCACAGTCCGCCGCACCGCGCCGGACGCATCGACGCTGCGCGGCGGCGTTGAGCATCCAGTCAGAAAAAAAGCGAGCAGGAAAGCCGTGGACAGGCTGGAGCCAAAGCTAGACTTGAACACTGCATTTCCCATCGACGCCACCACCGCAAGCTCCATGACTGCAACGACCCTCAGCGAGAAGGCTACACCGCGCGGGCGCTTTCCGCATCTCCGCCGCGCCGGCGATTTTCTGTTTGTTTCCGGTACGAGCTCCCGGCGCAAGGACAACAGTTTCGCTGGCGTGGAGGTGGACGCGATGGGTGCCACAAAACTCGATATTCGGGTGCAGACCCGCGCGGTGATTGAGAACATCCGTGACATCCTTGCCGCCGAAGGCGCCACGCTGGCCAACTGCGTCGAGATTACCAGCTACCTGGTCGACATGAACGACTTTGCAGGCTACAACGAAGTGTGGGCGGAGTACTTTGACGAAAACGGACCGACGCGCACGACCGTTGCCGTGCATCAACTGCCGCACCCGCATCTGCGCATAGAAATGAAGGCCGTCGCCTACAAGTCACGCAAGGAGGAGCAACGATGACACGAGCCTACACACCGATTGATTTTCCGGCCTGGCTGGCCAGCAACGCGCATTTGCTGAAACCGCCGGTCGGTAACCAGCAAATCTGGCCGGGCACAGATTTCATCGTGACGATCGTTGGTGGCCCGAACCAGCGCACGGATTTTCACGATGACCCGCTGGAAGAGTACTTCTGGCAGTTCAAGGGCAACGCCTTTCTGAACATCATGGATCGCGGCAAGCGTGACCGTATCGAGCTCAAGGAAGGCACCATGTACCTGATGCCGCCCCATTTGCGTCACTCACCTCAGCGCCCGGAGCCGGAGTCGTATTGCCTTGTGATCGAACGCGCGCGGCCCGCTGGTTTGCTCGATGGCTTCGAGTGGTATTGCCCGAAGTGCGATGGGCTGGTCTATCGAATCGAGGTGCAGTTGCAGAGCATCGTCGACGATCTTCCGCCACTTTACGAGGCGTTCTACGCCAGTGAAACGCTCCGCACCTGCCCGCATTGTGGCCATGTGCACCCTGGCAAAGGGGCTCTTGCCTGATGTCGATGCCATCGCCCGCGAATCCAGTCACGCCAGCGTGGTGCATCGACATCCATAGCCATTTCTTCCCGCGCGCTGCGCCGGACTTCGCGCAGAAGTTTGGCGCTGACTCCGGGCCTTGGGTCACGCTTCGAGAAGACGGTGCTGGCCACGGCATGATGATGCTCGGTGACAAGCCGTTCCGACCCGTGCATTCTGCGCTCTGGGATACTGCGGCGCGACTCGCCGAAATGGACGCCAGCCATGTCGAGACGCAAATCATTTGCGCCACGCCTGTGATGTTCGCCTACGACGCACCGGCCGAGCAGGCAGCGTATGTTGCCCGTGCCTACAACGACCTCGCCCTTGAGTTCTGCGCCTCCTCAGGTGGTCGCATCCGTGCGCTCGCGCAGGTGCCGTTGCAGGACACCGATCTCGCGTGCACCGAGCTCACGCGTGCGATGCGCGCGGGTTGCGTTGGTGTGCAGATTGGCAATCACGTCGGGCCACGCGAGATGGACGATCCAGGCATTGTCCGGTTTCTCGCCCATTGCGCCGCCGAGGGCGCAGCGGTGCTGGTGCATCCGTGGGACATGATGGGTGGCGAGCGCCTCAAGCGGTGGATGAGCGCGTGGACGGTGGCGATGCCGGCCGAGACGCAGTTCGGCATCATGGCGATGATCCTTGGCGGCGCGTTTGACCGGCTGCCACCCGACCTGCGCATCTGCTTCGCGCACGGCGGAGGTGGCTTTCCCTACCTGCTCGGGCGTCTGGAAAATGCGTGGCACCGCCGCGACATCGTGCGTGGCGAATCGAAACATCCACCCAGCCACTACCTGAACCGTTTCAGTGTCGACAGCGCGGTGTTCGACCCACGCGCGTTGCGTCTCCTGATCGACACGATGGGCGCCAAGCACATCATGGTGGGTAGCGATGCGCCGTTCCCGCTGGGTGAGGCGCACATTGGCAACCTGGTGCGAAATCAGCGGGAGGTTTCCCCCGCAGACCGGGCAGCCATTTTGAGGGACAATGCGACTGCGTTTTTTCGGCTTTGATGTCGTGTGACCACGCAGCGACGAGCCGACGGATACTTCGAGTACACCCATTGGGCAAAAAAATGCACTATGTTGCATTTTTTGCCCGAATGAACTAGATTTGTTGTTGAAATTGCCGGGCCGTAGGCCACGGATCGCAAAACGGAGGAAATATCATGCATAAACTGGTCGTCGCGCTGCTGGCTGCCGGCATCGTCTCGGGGGCGGCGTTCGCGCAGTCCACACCGCTCAAAATTGGATTCGTGGCTGAGCTCTCCGGGCCCCAGGCCCCGTTGGGGCAAGACCAGTACGACGCGCTGATGCTTCTGATCGAGCAGAACGGCGGCAAACTCGGGGGCGTGCCCGTACAGGTCATCAAGGAAGACTCGCAGCTCAAGCCCGACGTCGCCAATCAGGTCGTCGACAAGCTGCTCGAAAAGGACAGGGTGCCAATCATCACCGGCGTCACGTTCTCGAACATCATGATGGCGGTGCACAAAAAGATTACCGATAAAGGCGTGTTCCTGATTGGCTCCAACGCCGGCCCGTCTCCCGTCGCTGGTGCACAGTGTTCGCCGTATTTCTTCAGCACTTCCTGGCAGAACGACAACCAGGCCGAGGTCGTCGGCAAGTACGCGAGCGACAAGGGCTACAAGAACGTGATTGCCATGGCGCCCAACTACCAGGCCGGCAAGGACTTCGTTGCCGGATTCAAGCGCTCGTTCAAGGGTGGCACGATCACTGACGAAATCTACACACCGTTGAACCAGCAGGACTTCTCGGCCGAACTGGCACAGGTGGCGAGCAAGAAACCTGATGCGCTCTACGTGTTCTATCCGGGCGGACTGGGTGTCAACTTCGTCAAGCAGTTCCAGCAGGCGGGCCTCAACAAGAGCATGACCGTCATGAGCACGTCAACGGTTGACGGCAGCACGCTGCCCGCGCTGCGTGACGCCGCCATTGGCATGCTCTCGGGTACGTTCTGGGGCCCTGACTTCCCGAACGAGGCGAACCAAAAATTCGTCGCCGCGTTCGAGAAGAAGTACAACCGCATTCCGTCGCAGTACGCCGCCCAGAGTTATGACGCTGCCCAGCTGCTGGACAGTGCCATCCGCAAGGTCAAGGGCAAGGTTGAGGACAAGAAGGCCTTCCACGCAGCGCTGAAGGCGGCCGACTTCAAGTCGATCCGCGGCAATTTCAAGTTTGGTAACAATCAGTTTCCGATACAGGACATGTACATGTTTGACGTCGCCAAGGACAGCAAGGGCCGCGTGAGCCTGCGCACGGTCGCCAAGCCGCTGGTGAATCACGTCGATGCGTACGCTGCGCAGTGCAACATGAAAGCCCTCTGACGATTTACCTGTCGCAACACAACAGACCGGGCAGCGCACGCTGCCCGCAGCAGCGGCGCCTCCAACCAGCGCCGTGGGTACGGACTGACTGCGCGCGGCCTGCGGCACGCTCTGCGCAACCGCTGTAGCTCGAACGCGATAGGGTACCGTTTGATGCAACCAACGCTTCTCAACTTCATCAACGGCCACGCCGTCACGGCCGCGTCCGGACGGACCTTTGATCGCCTCTCCTCCGCCGACGGCACGCTGGTCCAGCGCGTCAGCGAAGCGGGCGAGGCAGAGGTCGCCGCCGCGGTTGCAGCAGCCAGGCATGCGCTGCGCGGCCCCTGGGGCACGATGGACATCGCTGCGCGTGCGAACTTGCTCCACAAGCTTGCCGACGCGCTCGATAGCAAAACGGATCAATTGCTGCGCGCCGAAATCGCCGATACGGGTAAGCCGGTCGCGCTGGCACAGGGCCTAGACATTCCACGCGGCGCAGCCAATTTCCGCGTCTTCATCGACATGGTGAAAGCGGCGCACGAAGCCTCGTATCGGACGTCGACGCCGGACGGACGGGGCGCGCTGAATTACACGCTGCGCCGACCGAAGGGGGTAATCGCCGTGATCTGCCCCTGGAACTTGCCGTTTTTGAATGTGACCTGGAAGCTCGGCCCGGCGCTCGCCTGTGGCAACACCGTAGTGGTCAAACCGTCCGAAGAAACGCCGACGACGGCAACGATGCTGGCCCAGATCGCGAAGGAGGCCGGCATCCCCGATGGTGTGATCAACGTGGTGCACGGCTTTGGGCCCAACTCCGCAGGCGAATTTTTGACGCGGCACCCGGAAGTCGCGGCAATCACCTTCACGGGAGAGACGCGGACCGGCACTGCCATCATGAAGGCGGCGGCCGAGGGCACGCGGCCGGTTTCGTTTGAGCTCGGAGGCAAGAACGCCGGCATCGTGTTCGCCGACTGTGACTTTGACGCCGCCGTTGACGGCATCATGCGCTCCGCGTTTCTCAACAGCGGACAGGTTTGTCTCGGCACTGAGCGTGTGTACGTCGAACGTCCGGTCTTTGATCGCTTCGTCGCTGCGATGAAGGAGCGAGCGCAGGCGCTGGTGATCGGTGACCCGATGGACCCGGGGACGACCTTCGGTCCATTGATCTCGCAGGAACATCGCGACAAGGTGCTTGCCTACTTCCGCAGAGCCGTCGACGAGGGCGCCACTGTGGTCACCGGTGGCGGTGTCCCCGCCATGCCGACCACGCTCGCGAACGGCGCCTGGGTGCAACCCACGATCTGGACAGGGCTCGACGACAGCGCGAGCGTAATGCGCGAAGAAATTTTCGGCCCGTGCTGCAACATCGCGCCATTCGATAGCGAGGACGAAGTGATCCGCCGCGCCAACGACACGCGTTACGGTCTGTCAACGACCGTATGGACACAAAATCTGGCGCGCGCTCACCGCGTTGCTGAGCGCATTGACGTCGGCCTGGTCTGGATCAACAGCTGGTGGCTGCGCGATCTGCGCACGCCGTTTGGCGGCAGTGGCCTGTCGGGGATTGGTCGCGAAGGCGGCGAACATTCGCTCGATTTCTATTCGGAAACCCGTACCGTGTGCGTGAAGTTGTGACCTCGCAGCTGCTTTTCTCCCAGTTGCTCAATGGCGTCCAGCTGGGCGTACTGCTGTTCTTGCTTGCGGCAGGCCTCACGCTGGTGTTCGGCATCATGAGCTTTGTCAATCTCGCTCACGGGTCGCTCTATATGTTGGGGGCGTATTTCGGCGCAGCGGTGTTTGCGCGCACCGATTCATTCCTGCTCGGGCTCCTTGCCGCAGTCGTCGGCGCGGGCGTGGTCGGGTTGATGCTTGATCGCTTCGCGTTAACCAAACTCTACGAGCGCGATCACCTGGATCAGGTACTGGCGACCTTCGGTTTGATCCTGTTCTTCAACGAACTGATCCGCATCCTTTGGGGACCGTCCTCGGTGTTCATGCAGGTGCCCGCCGCGCTGGCGGACACGGTGAGTATCGGAGGCATCACGTACCCCGCGTATCGGCTCGCCATCATCGCCGCGGGCATTGCCGTCGCGGCGGGGCTTTACCTGTTGATCCAGAAAACGCGCGTGGGCATGCTCATCCGCGCTGGAGCGACGAACTCGAACATGGTGGCCGCCCTCGGCGTCAACATCAAGTGGCTTAACACGCTGGTGTTCGCGCTGGGCGCCGCGCTCGCCGGTCTCGCGGGCGTCATGGCCGGCCCGATCGTGTCCGTGCAGCCGGGCATGGGCGAACCGGTGCTCATCCTCACGCTGGTGGTGATCATCATCGGCGGCCTCGGCTCGATCCGCGGCGCGTTCTATGCGGCGCTGATCGTTGGCGTTGTGGACACGCTGGGACGGGCCTTCATGCCGACTGTCATGCGCACCCTGTTTGAACGCAACACGGCGGATGCGGCGGGTCCGGCGCTCGCCTCCATGTTGATCTACCTGTTCATGGCGGTCGTTCTGGCGTTGAAACCGCAGGGGCTCTTTCCTGCCAATGCGGGGGCCACGCGATGAACGGTAACCTGTGGTTCCCGGAGCCCATTCACTGGACAGCCCCGCGCACGCTGGTCGCGCTGGTTGTTCTGGCTGCCCTCGCTCTGCTCCCGGCGATCACCGGTATGCTGGGCTCCGACTACTACGTGAGTTTCGGAACGCGCGTACTGATCTACGCGCTGGCGGCGGTCGGCCTCAACTTCATCCTTGGCTTTGGCGGAATGGTGAGCCTGGGCCACGCGATGTACGTGATGCTTGGCGCCTATGCGGTGGCCATCCCGGCGTCGCACGGCGTGACCTCAGGTTGGACGCACCTTGCGATTGCGGCAGCGACTGCTGCGGTCCTCGCGGCAGGCGTCGGTGCGGTCGCATTGCGCACCAGTGGCATCGCGTTCATCATGATCACACTCGCGTTCGCGCAGATGCTTTACTTCGGCGCGGTGGGGCTAAAGGACTACGGCGGTGACGACGGACTGACGGTGGCCGAGCGCAGCGTTGCCGGGCTCTACGACTTGTCCAACCCGACGACGCTGTACTACGTCGCGCTCGTCACCCTCGTGCTTACGCTCTACCTCTCGTGGCGGACGGTGCTCAGCCCATTCGGCCTGGTGTTACGTGCGACCAAGGCAAATGCACGGCGCGCCACGGCACTCGGACACCCGGTGTTCCGCTATCAGTTGACGGCCTACGTTGTCTCGGCGGTCATCTGCGCCGTCGCCGGCGTGTTGCTGGCCAACCTGACGAAGTTCGCCTCGCCGTCTTATGGTGCGTGGACGCTGTCGGGTGAACTCATCGTCATCGTGATTCTTGGAGGCATCGGGACGGTGTTCGGCCCGGTGGTCGGTGCCATCATCCTGCTGGCGCTTGAGGAATTGCTGCCCAGTCTCGTTGAAATAGCGATGCCTGACTACAAGGCGAACTGGATGCTGCTGCTGGGATTGTTCATCTTTGTCGTTGCGCTGGCGCTCAAGCGTGGCGTGTTCGGCTCGTTGCGCGCCGGTCGTGGAGATTCACGATGAGCGCGCTGGTGACCCGGTCGCTGGTCAAGCGCTTTGGCGGGGTGCTGGCAACCGATCACGTCTCATTGACCGTCGAACCCGGTGAAATCCACGCGATCATCGGTCCGAATGGCGCCGGCAAGAGCACGCTCATTGGCCAGCTCGCAGGCGAGATTGCGTCTGACGAAGGTCAGGTCCTGATGTTTGATCAAGACGTGACCGCGGTGCGCACCCATCAACGCGCGCAGCTAGGGCTCGCGCGCACTTATCAGGTCACCCAGCTCGCGAAAGAATTCACCGCACTCGACAACGTGCTGCTGGCTGTCAACGCCCGCCAGCGGCACAACTTCCGTTTCTGGCGCAACGCGCACGATGACGCGACGGCGATGACCAAGGCGACAGCGGCGCTGGTCACGGTCGGCCTCGGTGCAATGCATCACGCGACGGTCGGCACCATGGCGCACGGCGAACAACGGCAACTGGAAATCGCGATGGCGCTGGCGACCGAGCCGAAGCTGTTGCTTCTCGACGAACCGCTGGCCGGCATGAGCCAGGGCGAGTCCACTGCGATCATTGCGCTACTGCAGTCACTGCGGGGGCGCTACCCGATGCTGCTGGTCGAGCACGACATGGAGGCCGTGTTTGCGTTGGCCGATCGTGTGAGCGTGCTGGTTTACGGCCGCATCATCGCGACCGACACGCCAGCGGGCATACGCAACAACGCGGAAGTTCGGGCGGCGTATCTGGGAGAAACGGTATGAGCGCGTTGCTGAAAGTGGACCGGCTATGCGCTGGCTACGGCGCGAGCAACGTGCTCTTCGACGTCAATCTCGCGATTCGCGAGGGCGAAGTCGCGACCCTGCTCGGTCGCAACGGCATGGGCAAGAGCACACTGGTGAAATGCCTGTGTGGCTGGCTCAAACCCACCTCTGGCCAGATCGAATTCAACGGCAAGGCCGTCGCCGGTGCGCCAGCGCACGTCATCGGCAAGTTGGGGCTCGGGTTGGTGCCAGAGGGACGCCAGGTGTTTCCCACACTCACCATTCGAGAAAATCTGGTCGCAACGGCAAGGCCGCCGCAAGATGCAGTTGCTGCAGCGTGGACCATAGATCGCGTGGTCGCGTTCTTCCCGCGCCTCGGCGAACGCATGACTCAGATGGCCGGCACGCTTTCCGGTGGCGAACAGCAGATGCTGGCGATCGGCCGCGCGCTGATGACCAATCCGCGCCTGCTAATTCTGGATGAAGCGACCGAAGGGCTCGCCCCACTGGTGCGGATGGACATCTGGCGCGCGCTCGGCAAACTCAAGAGCGAAAAACTCGCGATGCTGGTGATTGACAAGGATCTGCGCGCCTTGCTGCCGCTCGCCGATCACCACACGGGTCTCGAAAAAGGTCGGGTTGTGATGACCGGAACCTCGGCTGAAATCTCCGCGCAACAGGATCGGTTGCACGCACTGATTGGTGTGTAGCGCCGTCGCTATGCCACCCACGTTTCGCTGCGGCGCCAAAGCTCTGCCGCGAGTTCGGCATCGCCGCCGGCACGACTAGGCGCAATCGCCCTGCACTTGTCGTAGTAAAGCCCGGTTTCATTCGCAGCCGCAGGCGCCGTGGCGCAGTAGAGCGTCGTCTTCGCCCCCTCCTCCGATGAAATCATCATCAGCTTGACCACGGGCTGCAGAAAGCCGGGTAATTCCCGCCAAACGTCCGTCGCCACGACGCCGGGATGCAGCGAGTAAGTCGTAACCCCGGTACCGGCGAGGCGTCGCCCCAATTCGGCACTGAACAGCACGTTGGCGAGCTTTGAGCGCGCGTATTCCGGCAACCCGGCTTTGCCCGAGGTCGATTCCTTCACGTTATCAAGCTTCAAGCCGGACACGCGGGTGTGGGCACGGCTCGCCACCGTGACGATGCGCGCCGGCGCTGACGCCTTGATGCGGTCAAGCAGGAGCTGTGTCAGTAGAAAGTGTCCGAGATGATTGGTGCCGAACGCCAGCTCGAAGCCCGACGCGGTTAACCCCTTTGCGCCCGCCAGCCCGGCGTTGTTGATCAACAGATGCAGCGGTACGTCTCTGGCGAGAAAGTCCTTTGCGCAACGTCGCACCGAGGCAAAATCACCGAGATCAAGCGCCAGAAATTCCACCGCCTCGTTGCGCGTCGCGCGCTGTATGTCGTTGACGGCAGCCTGACCTTTGTCTTTCGAGCGACAGGCGACGAACACCTGTGCGCCCTGTTGCGCCAGTTCGCGGGCGGTGACTAAACCGATGCCACTGTTGCCGCCAGTGATCAGCGCGATGCGTCCCGCGAGCGACCGCGAAGAGTCATTCATGCGTTGGCCTTTCGTTTCTCTTGATGGCGCCGCAGCACGCCACGCGCGCTGCAGCATCGGCAAGGATACGTTACTCTCGCATCAAACCGCAGCGCATCATGACCGCAACCAGCATCAACTCGCAACGCACCCTCGCCCGCAATCCGATCCCGCCCTACGCATTGCCTGGTGAGGAATGCATTGCATACAACAAAATTCACTGGCAACTCAATCGTGACCGCGTAATCCTGCTTGTGCACGACATGCAGAACTACTGGGTCGACCTTTTCGTGGATGCCTCGCCTCTGCTGCGCAATGTCGAAACGCTGGTGGGCGCGTTTCGCGATGCCCGATTGCCCGTGGTGTTCTGCCGAGGCGAACGCGCCCGGTCGCGCTTCGAGCGGGGACTTGGTTTGACGGTGTGGGGGGACGGGCTGAATGCCGCACATGTCAGCGATCATGATTGCCAGATCGTCGCCACTCTCGCCCCGCGTGCGGACGAGTACATCGTTCACAAGCCGCGTCACAGTGCCTTTTTTGATACGGAACTGGAACCCACGCTGCGCAAGATGCACCGCGATCAGGTGGTGATCTGTGGGGTGTTTGCCCACCATGGCGTGATGGTGAGCTGCATGGATGGCTACATGCGAAACTATCAGATGACGATGGTGGCCGACGCACTCGGCGACTACAGCGAGGCCGAGCAGCGAATGGCACTGCAATGGGTCGCACAAATGTGTGGATCGGTATCGACCACGCAGCGTGTGGTTAACGCTTTGAGGTAGAAGCAGCATGCCGATCTACGAAGTCACCACCGATTCATCGCGCTTCGATATCGGTGCCATTCATGCTTTTTTGTCGACGAGCTACTGGTCACCGGGCGTGCCGCGCAGCGTGATCGAGCGTGCGATCCAGCATTCCCTCTGCTTCGCTGTGCTGTGCGACGGCGCGCAGGTTGGTTTTGCACGTATGGTGACCGATCGCGCCACGTTCGCGTACCTGGCGGATGTCTACGTGCTCGAAGCGCATCGTGGACGCGGACTCTCAACGATGCTGATGGATCACGTGATGCAGCATCCAGACCTCCAAGGGCTGCGCCGCATGCTGCTGGTGACACGGGACGCACAGGGTCTGTACAACAAGTATGGGTTTCAGTCGATCGCCAAACCGGATCGGTACATGGAGTTGCACCGTCCGGATGTCTACGCTCGGCCACTCTGATCGGTAGTTGCCGTCGTGCACGCGGAGTCTCCAGTGACGAACAGCTTCGGCGCAGTGCTCTATGCGAACAATGTGGCGCGCGTTGCTTCGTTTTACGAGGCCGTGGCCGATTTGCACGTCGCGGAGGCCGACACCTCATGGGTAAGGCTGCGCAGTCCATCGGCCGATTTTGAGTTGGTCGTGCACGGCATCCCGGCGCACATCGCCGCGAGCATCCACATTGCGACCCCGCCGGATATCCGCGAAGACACACCGATCAAGCTCGTGCTCCCCGCGCGCAGCCTGACGCTCGCGCGCGACGCTGCAGACCGGCTGGGCGGCGCGGTCTTCCCGGACGCCCGCGCGTGGTCGCAGGCCGGGTTCCTCCACTGCGACGGCTACGATCCCGAGGGCAATGTGTTCCAGCTTCGTGTCTTGACGAGGTGAGTCCGACGTTTCGCAACAGCTTTTTGAGTACATCGACCGTCAAATGGACGTTCGGACCCGATTATTAACCAAGTCGACTTGGCAGAAAAATGTGGCGCTATCGCCGTATGACTGCCGATATACACTGAAAGCTGTTACTGCGTCGCGATCAGTGGAATCGACGCGACGAGTTGCGCCCGCACAGTTCGGGCGGGGCGAGCCCGTTAGCGGGCAAATTCGCGACCCGTCCGTGGCTTCGACGCGCTCCCACCGGGACGTGTTTGTGCCGGGCGGCTCTGGGCATTCGTTGCGGGCGATCGGACGTTGCGCGGCGCGTGTGCGGCATCCGCCCGATGGCCCTCGGGTTTCGCGCGTCGGGGCGCCGGACGGCCGCCGCGCGCCTGCCATTCGGCGTCCCGAGCGTCCGCCGTGCTTGCCACCGGTTCCGGAATCGCGGCGGGGTTGAAACTCTCGATCCTGACCCGCGGAATCGATTGCTTCGAGAACTTTTCGATGTCCTTGAGCAGCGGCAATTCCTCCTGCGTCACCAACGACATCGCCTGACCACTCGCTCCCGCACGCCCCGTTCTGCCAATGCGATGCACGTAGTCCTCGGGCACATTCGGCAGTTCGTAGTTGACCACCTGCGGCAACTGGTCGATGTCGATGCCACGCGCCGCGATGTCGGTGGCAACCAGCACGCGTACGCTGCCGTCCTTGAAGCCCGCAAGCGCCTTGGTGCGCGCGCCCTGGCTCTTGTTGCCGTGAATCGCCATGGCGACGATTCCCGATTTCTCCAGCTGCTCCGCGAGGCGGTTGGCGCCGTGCTTGGTGCGTGTGAAGACGAGCGTCTGCTGCCAGTTACGCTCCTTCACGAGGTGGATGAGAAGTTTCGCCTTGTGCGCCTTCTCGACCTGCACGACCGACTGCTCAACGACCTCCACCGTGGTGTTGCGCCGCGCGACTTCGATCGCCTGCGGGTTATTCAACAGCCGGTCCGCCAGCGCCTTGATGTCGTCGCTGAAGGTCGCACTGAAGAGCAGGTTCTGACGCTTCGGCGGCAGTGCCGCGAGCACCTTCTTGATGTCGTGGATGAAGCCCATGTCGAGCATGCGATCAGCTTCGTCGAGCACCAGAATTTCAATGCCGGAAAAATCGACCGACTTCTGCCCGTAGATGTCGAGCAGACGACCAGGCGTCGCAACGATGATGTCCACGCCACGGCGAATGGCGTCGATCTGCGGATTGATACCCACGCCACCGAAGATGCACGTCGACGTCAGCGGCAGGAATTTGCCGTAGACACGCACGCTTTCTTCGACCTGCGCTGCGAGCTCGCGCGTGGGCGTGAGGATAAGCGCACGCGGCAGGCGCTTGCCGCGTGCGCCCTGCGCCGGCATCGAATTCATGAGACGTTGCAACATCGGCAGCACGAAGCCCGCCGTCTTGCCCGTCCCCGTCTGCGCGCCGCCCAGCAGGTCGCCGCCTTGCAGCACGGCGGGAATCGCCTGCTTTTGAATCGGCGTCGGTGTGCTGTAGCCATGCGCGAGCACAGCCCGCACCAGTTCATCGCGCAGACCGAGCGCGGCGAAGCCCTGATCACCGGTCGCGGGCGCGCGCTCAACGGCGATCGCGGCTGCGACGGGCTTCAGTTGTTCGGTGACCGGCATCGCGACCGGCGCGGCAGTCGCCATTGCGGCGGCCGGGCGCGGCTGGGCCACGCTCGGTCGCGCCGCAGGTGGCGCCGCAACAGCAACGGAATCGTCAAGCCAGTTGCTGACTTTCTTCGGCGGGGTAGTGAACAGTGCCGACGACCCGCCGCGCGGCGGCCGGGTGTTTTGCAGCGGTTGACGTTGCTGGCCGCTGTGCGGCGCGTTCTGGTGGCCGCCGTGTTTGGGCAAAGGCGAACGTGGATGACGCGGCGCGTTGCCACGGCTGGAGTTTTGCGACATGAGAATTCCTGAAACAAACGGGCTCGTGCGGGACACGAGTCGGTGCTGCGGGGCCGTGACCTTGACGTCGACGCCCCTGCGCACATCGAAGGCCGTGCGCTGGCCTGTGAGGCTCGTCTGCGGTGGCACCCAGACCGGTTGGGTCAGGCGCGCGGCGGACGAAAGGGAAATGGTGCCGATTGTCGGGATTGAACTGACGACCTACCGCTTACAAGGCGGTTGCTCTACCACTGAGCTAAATCGGCGCGCAGAAAACTGCTGCTGAAATTTTACTTGACGACTTTGAGATGACTGACTTTGCCCTTGCCCGGAGACGACACGCCACCCCCGGGGGCATGGTCGGGCGCGCCCGCTGTGGGGCCAGCGTCCTCCGCGGGCTCCGGGCTCGCGTCGGTCGCCTCGGTTCCGGCTGCATCCAGCATCGGCTGGAAACCCATCCCATAACCGGTTTCCTTCGCGAAAATACCGATGACGGCGGAAAACGGAACGGCCACCTCCTGCGACACGCCGTTGAAGCGCGCGTTGAACAGCACCCAGTCGTTGTCCATCGTCAACTGATGCGTCGCCAGCGGGCCAACATTGAGCACGATCTCACCGTTCTTCACGAACGCTGCGGGCACGCGCGTCTTGCCGTTCACGCGAACCGCAAGGTAAGGCGTGTAGCCCTGATCGACGCACCATTCATACAGCGCGCGGACCAGATACGGCTTGGCGGATTGTTCGCTCATTCAGTCGACGCGGTCTTCCAGCGGCACGCCGTGGCTAGCGACGCATGCCACGCTCCGCCGGAGTGAGCGCGTCGATGAAGCCCTGACGGCTGAACAGGCGCTCGGCATACTTGAGCACCGGCGCCGCGGTCTTCGGCAACTCGATTTCGTAGTGCGACAGGCGCCAGAGCAACGGAGCGAGCGCCACGTCGAGCATCGAATAATCGTCACCCAGCATGTGCTTTTGCTTGTTGAAGACCACCGAAATTTCAGTCAGGCGGTCACGAATCGATGCTCGTGCCTTGTCGGCGTTTTTCGGCGCTTTCTTTTCGAGCTCTTCAACGTGCACGAAGATTTCACGGTGAAAACGGTGCAGGAAAAGGCGTGCCCGGCCTCGAGTTGCCGGATCGGCTGGCATCAGCTGCGGGTGCGGAAAGCGCTCGTCGATGTACTCGTTGATGATATTCGATTCGTGCAGGATCAAGTCGCGCTCAACCAGCACCGGCACCGTGTTGTACGGATTCATTACGGCGAGATCCTCGGGTTTGTGGTCGAGGTCGACGTCGATGATCTGGAAGTCCATGCCCTTTTCGTGCAGGACGATGCGGCACTGGTGGCTGAACGGATCGGTCGTGCCGGAATACAAGGTCATCATGGCGGGGGGTTTCCTTTACATACCGGAACGCACGAGTTCCGCACGGTCCGAATTCCAAGTTCCTGAAAAGACAGAAGGCAGGCGCACTGGCCTGCCTCGCTTTTTCCGGGGCGTTCCGCATCGCAGCGATACGCTGCGTCGGTTGCCCGGAATTGCTATGGGTTGACGGGATTAGTGAACGTCGCGCCAGTACTCTTTCTTGAGCGCGTAGGCAGCCACCAGCAGGAATGCCAGCAGGAACATCATCAGAATGCCGATCTGCACGCGTTTCGCCTTGTGCGGCTCCCCGATGAAGTCCATAAAGTTCACGAGGTCAGCGACGGCGTGGTCATACTGCTGCGGCGTCATCGCGCCGGGACCGGCATTGGCAATGGTGTTCACCACATAAGTATTGATCGTCTTGCCGTCCACTTTCTTGCTGTGATGCTCGAACGACGCCATGGTGCCAGCGGCGATGAACTCGCCTTTGGCCTTGCCCTCAGCGTCGTGGTCGGTCTTGAGCTCTTTGCCGTCGACCGTGAACGATTTCGTCACCAGTTTCGTCGGGCCAGAAAGCTCCGCCAGAGCGTGAGGCATACCGATGTTCGGCGACACCAGATTGTTCCATCCGGTCGGACGCGATTCGTCCTGATAGAAACTGCGCAGATAGCCCGCGAGTTTCTCGGTCGTGTAGCTACGCGCCATCACCGAGAGATCCGGCGGCACCGCTCCAAACCACTCTTTGGCATCCGCCGGTCTGATCGATGTTTTCATCGTCTCGCCAATTTTTTCGGCGCCGAACATGAGGTTCTGCTTGACCTGATCCTCAGTCAGATTGAGGTCCATCAGTGTCTTGTATCGAACGTACTGAGCGCTGTGGCAGTTCAGGCAGTGATTGACGAACAGCCGCGCCCCCCGCTGCAGCGACTCGAGATCGGTGCGGCTCGCGGTTGCACCCGCATACTTGATCTCGGGGCCACCCGAGGCAAACGCCGTGACCGAGACGGCGGCGGTCATGGCGGTTGCGAGAACGGCGAGGATAGATTTCATTTTCATTGTCGTGTCACCCCTTGCCTAGTGCATCGTGACGCGAGCCGGTTCCGGCTTCGTCTTGTCTTTTGCCGTGTACCAGGGCATCAGGAAGAAGAACGCGAAGTAGCCCACAGTGCACAGGCGGGCCACCCACGTGGCGCGGTCTTTGGTGTCGAGGAAATTCGACCAGTCGCCGAATTGGCCCCACACGTCGGTCGAGTTCACGCCGAGGTAACCGAGAACCACAAAGCACACGAGGAACATCGCAAAGAAGCTCTTGTAAAGCGTGCCACGATAGCGGATCGACTTCACCGCACCACGATCGAGCCACGGCAATGCGAAGAAAATGACGACCGACAGGCCCATCGCGATCACGCCGGGGAACTGCGAACCAAACAGCGGCGGCACAGCACGCAAAATCGAGTAATAAGGCGTGAAGTACCACACCGGCGCGATGTGCGCAGGCGTCTTCAGCGGATCGGCCGGGATGAAGTTGTTGTACTCAAGGAAGTAGCCGCCCATCTCCGGCATGAAGAACACGATCGCCGTGAACACCATGAGGAACACGACGACGCCAAGGATGTCCTTGACCGTGTAGTACGGATGGAACGGGATGCCGTCAGCGGGCGCATCCTTCGACCAGCGGTTGCCTTTCGGGCCCTGATTGATTTCCACACCGTCGGGATTGTTCGACCCGGTTTCGTGCAGCGCGATCAGGTGGGCCACAACTAGGCCCAGCAGCACCAGCGGCAGGGCGATCACGTGGAAGGCAAAGAAGCGGTTCAGCGTCGCATCACCGATCGCGTAGTCGCCGCGAATCCACACCGCCAGATCGGGCCCGATGAACGGGATGGCGGAGAAGATGTTGACGATGACCTGAGCGCCCCAGAACGACATCTGGCCCCAGGGCAGCAGGTAGCCGAAGAAGGCCTCGGCCATCAGCGCGAGGTAAATCAGCATGCCGAAAATCCATGTCAGCTCGCGCGGTTTGCGATAGCTGCCGTACATCAGACCGCGGCACATGTGCAGATACACCACGATGAAGAACGCCGATGCGCCCGTGGAGTGCATGTAGCGAATCAGCCAACCGTAGTCGACATCGCGCATGATGTACTCGACCGAGCCGAACGCATAAGCCGCATCCGGCTTGTAGTTCATGGTCAGGAAAATACCGGTCGCGATCTGGATCACCAGCACGACCAGCGCGAGCGAGCCGAAGTAGTACCAGAAGTTGAAGTTCTTCGGCGCGTAGTACTCGGAGGCCGAGGTTTTGATCAGTGCGGTGAGGGGAAAGCGATCGTTGACCCAATTCATCAACGGGCTTTTGAACATCGAAGGATGGTTGCTCGGGGTGCCAGCCATGATCAGGCCTCCTTACCGTCTTGGCCAACGCCGATGGTCAACACCACGCCGTCAATCTTGTGCGGTGGAATCACCAGATTGGCCGGCGCCGGTGAGCCGGTGAACACGCGGCCCGCGAAGTCGAACTTGGAGCCGTGACAGGGGCAGTAAAAGCCGCCCGGCCAGTCGCTACCGAGCTCGCCCGGCGTGCCCTTCTCGGTTGGCGAGCAACCCAAATGCGTGCAAACGCCTTCCATGACCACAAGGTCGGGCGTGATTGAGCGCGTGGCGCCCTTCACATAATCAGGCTGCGATGCCTTCTTCGATTCCGGATCCTGCAGTTGCGAGGCGGGGATCTTTTCCAGGGCGGCCACCTGCTCTGGAGTCCGCTTCAGCACCCAGACGACCTTGCCGCGCCACTCGACCGCGGCCTTTTCACCCGGCTTCAACTTGGAGAGATCGACCGTGACCGGGGCACCGGCGGCTTTGGCACGCTCTGACGGGGCCAGAGACGCGACGAACGGGGTGACCACGGCCGCTCCGGTGACGACGCTCGGCACGGCGGTCGCCGCGATCAGCGTGCGGCGTCTGGATGTGTTGACTGGTTCGCTCATTGGCTTGACTAGCTAAAAGCTGCTTCGGGTGACGGAGGCACGCAGCCGGGCGAACCGGAACCTGCGCGATTTCTTGCTTTTTTCGCATTCCCGACCTCATCGCCGCCCCCGCCATGAGTTGGCGGCGTGACCAAGTCAGGGAAAACCACGAGATTTTATCTGAACTCCGTCGCCGTTTTTGCACTGCGGGAGTGTCTGCGGCGCCGACGACGGTCCGGCTTCCGCGCGTAAGGCCGCAAAGTTGCCCGAAAACTGGGCAAAACTGACGTGATGCGCTATCCTTCCGGGTTCGCTGCGCCGCAGCATTTTTCAACTTGAACCCGTAGAGGAAATCATGTCCCAGCCTGCCCTGCAACCCGTGCCGCGCGTCGGTCTCGTTGGTTGGCGAGGAATGGTCGGCTCCGTCCTCATGCAACGCATGAGCGAAGAGCGCGACTTTGACGCCATTGAAACCACCTTTTTCAGCACTTCCACCGCTGGGAAACCGGCACCGAAGATTACCGGCTGCAAGGTATTCGACCCGATTCTCCGGGACGGCAATGACGTCAACGCACTCAAAACCATGGACATCATCATCACCTGTCAGGGTGGTGACTACACCAAGGCCGTTTACAAGCCGCTTCGCGAAGCGGGCTGGAAGGGTCACTGGATTGATGCGTCGAAAATTCTGCGCATGGACGACGACGCCATCATCATCCTGGATCCGATCAACATGCCCGTCATCAAGACGGCGCTCAGCAAGGGCATCAGCAACTGGATTGGCGGCAACTGCACCGTGAGCTGCATGTTGATGGGCGTCGGCGCGCTGTACAAAGCTGGTCTCGTTGAATGGATGCAGACGTCCACCTATCAGGCGGCATCCGGCGGGGGCGCGCCGAACATGCGCGAGCTCTTGACGCAGTACGGCGCCCTCTACGCCGAGGTGAAAGACCTGCTCGCCGATCCGGCCAGCGCTATCCTTGAAATCGACCGCAAGGTCACGGCCAAGCAGCGCGCCTTCACCCCGGAGGAAACCGCCAACTTCCGCGGTATCCCGCTCGGCGGCAATTTGATCCCGTGGATCGACGCCGACCGCGGCGATGGCACTAGCCTCGAGGAATGGAAGGGCGGCGCCGAAACCAACAAGATCATGGGCCTCGGCAAGATGTTCGGCACGCCGGAGATCCCGATTGACTCCACCTGCGTGCGCATCGGCTCGATGCGCTGCCACTCGCAATCGCTCACCATCAAGCTGAAGAAGGACGTGCCCCTCGCCGAGATCGAGGACATGATCAAGAACGACAACCGGTGGGCGAAGTTCGTGCCCAACGAGCGCGTCGCCACCGAGACGCAACTCACCGCAAAAAACGTCGCCGGTACCATGAACATCCCGGTCGGCCGCGTACGCAAGCTCGCGATGGGGCCGGAATACTTGGGCGCGTTCACCATCGGTGACCAACTCCTCTGGGGCGCTGCAGAACCGCTGCGCCGCATGCTGCGGATTATTCAGGGCGATATTGCGTAAACGCGTGGTATCCGCGCAGGACGCAAGCGAAGGATGTGCTGTGCTGCTTGCCCAGGGGGCAGCCTGACGCACTTTCGCGGGCACGCGCAGCAAAGATCGGAGGTATCGCCGACCACAGGACTACGCAACGCGCAAGCGTGATCTCATCGCGTCTTTTGTCCTGAGGAAAAAGTTGGCAGTCAGCGCCAAAGGCATCAATGCTGCCGCGCCGCCGTCGACCGTCGTTGTGCGGCAGCGGCGCGCCACTGAAAGAAAGGACGACTCTACAGCGGCG
Source organism: Burkholderiales bacterium (assembly GCA_016790165.1). Taxonomy (GTDB): domain Bacteria; phylum Pseudomonadota; class Gammaproteobacteria; order Burkholderiales; family Casimicrobiaceae; genus Casimicrobium. Next base: position 116,285 of record JAEUPL010000006.1, on the reverse strand, counting down.
AGTCCACGTCAATGAACTGATGCTGCAGCCCGAAGTGGGTCGCCAACTGCTCTCCCACCGCGTTGACGCCGTCGCGCTCCGTCGCGTGGTGGCCTGCAGTGATCAGTGTCACGCCCGATTCGCGGGCGAGGTGAATGTGGTGCTCGGCAATTTCTCCTGTAACGAAAGCGTCAGCATCAGCGTCAATCGCGTCTCGAAGCAATGAGCCACCGGCGCCGGTGCACCACGCCACCGTGCGGATGAGGCGCGGCGAGCTGGCGAACAAGGTGACGCGGCGACCGAAATGCCGTGCACAGTACGCAGCAAACACCTGTGATCGTACCGCGACTCCACAACCGAGCCGCCCCAACATCACCAAACCACTCTCGCCCGTGCTGCCGAACGCGTTAAAGCCCATCCGGCGCCCGAGGCAAGCGTTGTTTCCCGCCTCTGGATGCGCGTCGAGCGGCAGGTGGTAGGCGTACAAGTTGATGTTCGCTTCGAGCAAAGCACGGACGCGCTCGCGATGGAAGCCGACAATCCGCGGATCGTCGCCCTTCCAGAACAGCCCATGATGCACGATGATCGCGTCTGCGCGTTGCTCAATCGCAGCGTCAATGAGCGCTTTGTTCGCGGTCACCCCCGTCACCACCGAGGCGATGGTTTCGCGGCCGGCGACCTGCAGACCGTTGTAGGACGCGTCCTTGAAGCGCGGGACATCGAGCCAGTCTTTGAGGTAGTGCGTGAGTTCGGCCCGCGTACAGGTCCTCGCCCTTGGCATCAGGGCGAAGTCTTTCTCTTGAATAGAATCGGGCAGGTCAAGCGACCGCATTCAGTTCTCCAATGGAGGCGAACCACATGTGGGCCCATGTGATTGGGCGGCGCGTGCCCGCGGCGACCTATCCTCGTTGCATTGTCTTTGCCTCGCTACTGCCACTCTTCAAGACCCCAAGCGGAACATGCTGAAAAGATTATGGCTGGTTTTTGCCCAAGTTTGCACCATTTGTGTCGCGATTTTGTTTACTGTCGGCACGCTGCGGCCTGAATGGCTGAGCCGGAGCACTGCACCTGCAGGGTCGGGAATGCCAGGGCCGGCAGCGACTACGCCGCCATCGGTTGCCGTGCCCACCGGGCCGCGAGCGACAAGTCACGCACTCGCTCAATCCCAAACGATGGCCCTCACCGATGCGGCAAGTCGGGCCCTCCCCGGTGTGGTCAAGATCGCCACCAGCGCGCAGCGGCGGAGTCGCAACCCCTTCCTCGACGATCCAACATTCCGCCAGTTTTTCGGTCGCGACAACAACCCACAACAATTGCTGGGCGAAGGCTCCGGAGTGCTCGTGCGCGCCGATGGCTATATCCTGACCAACAATCACGTGGTGGAGGGAGCACAGCAAATTCAAGTTGAGTTGGCCGACAAGCGCCTGCTTCCTGCGCGGTTGGTAGGTACAGATCCGGACACCGACCTTGCAGTGATCAAGGTTGAGGGTACCGGCTTCCCAGCGGTCACCATTGGAGACTCGCAGGCCCTCCAGGTGGCCGACATTGTGCTCGCCATTGGCAATCCGTTCGGCGTGTTTGGCAACACTGTCACGATGGGGATCGTCAGCGCCTTGGGTCGCACCCAGATTTCCGATGGCAACCCGTTCGAGACGTTCATCCAGACCGACGCCGCCATTAACCAAGGTAACTCGGGCGGGGCACTGGTCAATACGCAGGGTGAGTTGGTGGGCATCAACTCAAGCATTTTCTCGCGAACGGGCGACTTCTCCGGAATCGGCTTCGCTATCCCGATGGCTTTGGCGCGCCCGATCATGGAGCAACTGATCGCCCAAGGCGAGGTTAAGCGTGGTTACCTCGGTGTAAATCTCGGCGCCGTCACGGCTGAAATCGCAGCGAAGCTCGCGCTGAAAGAGCTGCGCGGCGCGTTCGTCGCCGCAGTGCTGGATGGAGCGCCCGGTGCGCGCGCCGGACTGCGGGTGAACGACGTCATCGTGGAAATCAATGGCAAAGCAACCGCTGACTGGACGGACGCGATCAATTCAATCGCGATGACTGCGCCGGAGCAGACCATTCCGCTCAAGGTCGTACGCGACGGCAGCGTTGTTGATCTACGGGTTACGCTTGGCAGACGACCGCCTGTGCGGCGTGCGCGCTAGAAGTTGGGTTGTATCGCGTTCAAGCGCCGGCCTGCCGCGGACGCGGCGTAATAAAGCGGCTCACGACAATGCCGACTTCGTAGAGTACGACCAGAGGAATGGCCAGAAAGAGTTGCGACAGCACATCCGGCGGTGTGACGACGGCGGCGATAACGAACGCCGCGACGATGAAGTAGCCGCGAAACTCCGCGAGTTGCGCCACGGTGACGATACCGGCTCGAGTCAATACCGCGAGCACCACCGGCGTCTCGAACGTGATACCAAACGCGATGAACATGGTGAGCGCGAAGCTCCAGTATTTGTCGATATCGGTCGCCATCTGCACGCCAACCGGTGTAAAGCTCACAAACGTCTTGAAAATCGACGGAAAAACAACGAAATACGCGAACGCCATCCCTGCGAGAAACAGCAGCGTGGAGGACACGATGATCGGCAGCGCCATTTTCTTCTCGTGCGCATACAGGCCGGGGGCGACAAACGCCCACATCTGGTAGAGCACGATCGGCAGGGAGATAAGGAACCCGGCCATCAAAGTGACCTTGAGCGGGATAAAGAACGTGCCAGTGACATCCGTCGCGATCATGCGCGCTCCTTCCGGCAGCGCATGCATCATCGGCGCTGCAACGAGCGAGTAGAGTTCCTTCATCCCCGGCCACGCCATGAGACCAAAGGTCACCACCAGCACCGCCACAACGGCTTTCACGAGCCGCTCGCGAAGCTCAATCAGATGCGAGATGAACGTTTCCTGAGGTGAATCGTCGGACATACGGCGATCAGTGGGTCAAGCGGGTTATTGCAATCAGTCGCATCGACGCAGCTGCTAGGCCGCCGCCGTTTTCGCAACGGGCGCAGCTGCGGGTGGTGGCGGCACAGCGGCGTCAGCCCCATTCGACGCGCTCGTCTGCTCATGCGCGACGGCCGGATGCGAGCCGGAGACCGCCGCATTGGCCTGTTGTGCCTGCTCGGCAATCGACGTCTCAAGCGCCTTAAGTTCATCTTGAACGCTGCTTGCAGCGTTCGTCACGGGGGCCGCGATGCTGTGCTCGGCCGATGCGACAACCGCTTCGACGTCCGCCGCCGATTGACTCACACCGCTTTGCAGTTTGGCCGCTTCTGCTTCCACGCTACGTCCCGCGTCGTTGACGGCAGATTCGAAACTGCGCGCCGCCTCCTGCGCCTGCTGCTGTAGCTTGCGCAATTCTTCCATTTGCATTTCGCGGTCAATGTCCTGCTTGACCTGATTGGCGTAGCTGCGCGCGCGGCCGAGCAGGTGACCCAAAGTTCGCGCGACGCGTGGCAATTTTTCCGGCCCGAGCACGATCAGCGCGACCACCGCGATGATCATCATCTTGCCGAAGGACAGTTCAAACATGGCGCGCTCTGCGCGAGGACGTAAGACGAAGGACGAAGGACGAAAAGCAGGTCACCGCCTGCGCCCCAATCAAGCCGATTTCGTCATTCGTCATCGGTCATTCGTCCTGCGCCGACAGGCGCTACACCTTATCCCGTTTCACTTCGCCTTCAATGACGTTGGGTGTCGGCTGCGCGCCGTGTTCCACGTTGCCCTTAGCGGCCTCTTCACCGCCCTTGACGCCTTCTTTGAAGTCCTTCACCGCACCGCCGAGGTCTTTCCCAACATTGCGCAACTTCTTGGTGCCGAACACCATCACCACAATCAACAGCACGATCAGCCAGTGCCAAATCGAAAACGAACCCATGACCTACTCCTCTTCATTCGCCCAGCTGAGCAAAGATCAGCCAAGCTAACAACAATCCTGTGATGCCGGCCGTCACCGGCCAGATCGACTCACGTCGCAGTTGCAATCTACGCCGCTTAGCGACCAATCCACCGCTCATCCCCAGCACGATGAGCAACACTGCTAGCCACTGCCAGATCGAGAACCGCGACGCCATCGCTGGGCGCCCCGCCTACTCGTCCCGCGCAATCATGCGCCCCAGCGGACCAGGCCCGCCCAGCACATGCATGTGCAGATGAAACACATCCTGCCGACCTACACGCCCGTCGTTGATGATCGTGCGCAGGCCGTCGACCGACCCTTGCTCACGAGCGATCTGCGGAGCGACCAGCATCATTCTACCGAGCACGGCCTGATCGTCGGCAGAAGCCTCAGATAGCCGTGCGATGTGTTTCTTCGGGATGAGCAGCACATGCACTGGCGCAGACGGGTGAATGTCCTTAAAGCCCAGCAACGCGTCGTCCTCATAGACCTTCGAAGACGGGATTTCGCCGCGAATGATCTTGCAGAAAATGCAGTCTTTGTCGTTGCTCATGATGCAATACGTTACCGTTCAATCGCCGACTTCGGGCGAGGCGTCCGGGCGGGCGGCTTTCTCGGCAATGCCGGACAGCCCCTCGCGTCGGGCCAGTTCGGCGAGCACGTCGCTGCCGCTCAACTGATAGCGCGACATCGCCACCAGCATGTGAAACCAGACATCCGCCGCCTCCGCGACGACACGCGCACGGTCCTCGGCGCTGTCGTCGAGCTCCGCGTCCTTGCAGGCCATGATGAATTCAGCCGCCTCTTCACCCACCTTCTTCAACGCCGCGTCAGGCGCGCGCGAAAGGAGCTTTGCGACGTAGGACGAGGCGGGATCGGCGCCCCGGCGTGCGGCAATCGTTTGGGCGAGGCGCCGAAGGGTGTCGTTGGCGTCGGCGGCATGCCCGGAATGGCCCGCCAGCGCAAGTGAGGATTCGCTCACAATTTGCTTCCGTAGATTTCAGCTTCGGATTTCAGTGGCGCAAATTCTGCCACCCATTGCCCGTCTTCAGCCTTGCGGAAGAAACAGTGGCGGCGCCCGGTGTGGCACGCGATTCCGCCAAGTTGATCAACGCTCAGCAAGAGCACATCACCGTCGCAGTCCAGCCGGATGTCGCGCACAATTTGCAGATGCCCCGAGCTCTCGCCCTTCATCCAGGCCGCTTTTCGCGAGCGCGAGTAATAGCACGCCCTGCCCGTAGCCAGCGTGCGCAGGAAGGCCTCGCGATCCATCCAGGCCACCATGAGTATTTCGCGTGTCACCGCATCCTGGGCGATCGCCGGAACGAGGCCCGCCGCATCAAAGCGGATATCCGCCAGCAAAGCGGTGCCGGCGGCATCGGTCGCCGGCAGTGGGTCACGCGGAAAGTCGGCGCTCGTCGTCATGGGAGCAGTCTACCAGCGCTCGGAGAGCACGCTGGGCTCCCGATTGCGTCACAATCTGGTTAATGAAATATCCAGGGGCCCAACAAACCGTGCGAACCCGGCCAGTTGACGGTGGCACCCTGTCGAACGGCGGGCTGCGTAGCGCTGCCGCAGCCTTGCTGTGTTGCGCTTCGGCCGGTCTGCTTTGGGCGGCACCGGGCGCCGCGCAGCCGGGTGGCGCTGCGCCAGCCAAGGTGTTGCGCCTGTCCACGACAATGGCGGAAACCAGCTATGACAACGCCTTTGCCTCCGACGAGACATCGCAGACCGTCACCGAGCGCATCAACGAACCCATGCTCGAATACGACTACCTGGCGCGGCCGGCGAAACTGGTTGCTCGCACGCTGGAGGCCCTGCCGACGATCACCGACAATGGTGCGACGTTTGTGTGCAAGGTACAAAAGGGCATCTTCTTCACCGACGATGCGGCGTTCAAAGGCAAGCCGCGCGAACTCACTGCGGCTGACTACGCCTACGCGCTGAAGCGGTTGCTTGACCCGGCCGTCAAGTCGCCCTGGCTGTTTCTGATGGAAGGCAAGCTCATCGGGGGCGACGAGGCGCGTGCACTGGCGATCAAGACTGGCAAATTTGACTACGACGCGGCCATGCCGGGGCTCGAGGTGGTGGATCGCTACACGCTACGCATCCGGCTCAAGTCGGCGGACTACAACTTCGCTTACCTGCTGGCGATGCCAAGCACGGGAGCGTCGGCCCACGAGGTCATTGCGGCCTATGGGCTCGACAGTGGCAGCCATCCCGTGGGAACCGGTCCGTTCCAGTTGCTGCAGAGTGAATACAAACGCGGCAGCAAGACGGTGCTGGTGCGCAACCCAACCTATCGCAAACGGACTTGGGATTGGACGTCCGGCGCCCCTGAAGACCAGACGCTGATCAAAGCCATGCAAGGCAAGACGGTACCAGCCATCGACCGCGTTGAAATCTATCCGATTGAGGAAGGACAGGCGGCGTGGCTCGCGTTCCTCTCAGGCCAGCACGACTATCTGCCCATTCTTCCGGCGTCGGTGTCAAACGTGGCAAAGGTCGATGGCAAGCTCAAGCCGGCATATGCCCAACAGGGCATTCGGCTGTTTCCGCGCATGAAGCCGAACGTCTGGTACACCATGTTCAACATGACCGACCCCGTCACGGGCGGCTACACGCCGGAGAAGATTGCGCTGCGCCGCGCTATATCGCTCGGCTTTCCGCTCGACGAAATGATCCGCGTGGTGTTTCAGGGCGACGGCATCCCCGGCAAGGGCATCACGCCGCCCGGAGTCGTCGGCCACGACCCGATGCGCAAGCGGGCGCATGAATATGACCCGGTGCTGGCAAAAGCGCTGCTTGATCGTTTCGGCTACAAGGATCGCAATGGGGACGGCTATCGCGAATTGCCCGATGGGTCACAGCTCACGATTCCCTACGTCGCCCGCACGTCCGGCATCGAACGGCAACTCGCCGAACTCTGGAAGAAGTCAATGGACGCCATCGGCATCCGGTTGGCAGTAGAGACAATGAAGACGCCCGACATGCGCAAGGCCGCGCGACTCGGCCAGGGCAAGATGACGCGCGAGGGCTGGAATGCTGACTACCCGGATGCTGAAAATTTCTTTCAGATGCTGATCAGTGCGACTGCTCGGCCGGGCGGCGAGAACTACGCGCGCTTTCAGCTCAAGGACATGGACGAGCGCTACGACAAAGTACATGCCATGCGCGACGGTCCGACTCGCCAGCGTTTGATTGGAACGATGGAAGACATCGTGAAGTTCTACGCGCCGTGGATCGCCCCCTGGCACGACGTGCAGTACTACCTGGAGCACCCTTGGGTGCTTGGCTACAAGCAACATCCGATTGGGCACGATGCCTGGGAATTCATGGACATCGACATGACAAAGCTGGCGAAGCGCTGAGCCGCTTCAGTCGGACGCGTGAATACGTCGCAAGCCATCGCGCTGCGCACAACCGCGGTGGAAACTCAACGGTCCCTTCACCATCGGCTGCGCGAAATCGCCGCGGACACGCCATGGTTTATGCGCGCGCTGCGTGCGAGACGTAAGCTTGGGCTGCGTGATGCGTGCATCGGTGCCGGCGCCGTCCGCAACATGGTGTGGGATCACCTGCACTAGTACATCACACCGTCGAAGCTTGCGGACATCGATGTGGTGTACTACGACGCGACGAATCTCGCGGCAGATCAAGACCGCACGCTGCAAGCGCGCCTGTGTTCGTTCGCTCCCGACTTACCCTGGGAAGTCACCAACCGGGCGGCAGTGCATCTGTGGTTCGAGCGCCACTTTGGTCATCCCGTCGAACCGTTGTCGTCACTGCAGCACGCCGTTGCCACCTGGCCCGAATACGCTACGGCGGTTGCGTTAACGTTGCGCGACGATGATCAGATCGACGTCATCGCCCCGCACGGATTGGAGGATCTCTTCGCGATGGTTGTTCGCCGCAACCCGACGCGCGTCAGCGTTGAGACGTACCACGAGCGGGTTCGTCAGAAGAACTACACGGAACGATGGCCGCTGGTTACCGTCTTGCCAGCGTAAACGCCCGCAGTGACACCGCGCTGAGGCACGCTGCATCCGCCCCGGCGGCAAAGAAAAAGCCCCGCATCGCGGGGCCTTTATTGGGAGGTGGGGCGGCCGATGGGGTTCGAACCCACGACAACCGGAATCACAATCCGGGACTCTACCGCTGAGCTACGGCCGCCATTGAAATCGGTACTGCACTGCTCATCAAACGCTCTGGCACGCCCGACAGGACTCGAACCTGTTACCCTCAGCTTAGAAGGCTGATGCTCTATCCAGATGAGCTACGGGCGCCTCAAGTGACTGCCCTAAACAGGCACCGCCAGGACACGTCGTCACATCGGAACACAGGTCAAGCACAGTTGCGTGCATGCTTTGGTCGGGGCGAAAGGATTCGAACCTTCGACATCTTGCTCCCAAAGCAAGCGCGCTACCGGGCTGCGCTACGCCCCGAAGCATGTAATTATAGCCGGTAGCGATTTGCCGCCAGCGGCTCCAGCCATGCGGACCAGCCGGCCTGCCACATTCCACACCAGCTACTCGGTCGTCGCCCGCGCCTCGCCCGCCGCGACATCCACTCGGAGCAGCAGGAGCAAGCCAATGACAAACATGACGCCCGTCACCAGCAGCGCGAGGCGGTGATTGCCGGCCGTGGCCCACGTCACCAACCCGTAGAGCAGCGGCCCGATCACGCCAGCAAGGCGCACCACGAGTCCCCACAGGCCATAGAACTCGGCGATCTGGCTGCGGGGACTCATGACGCCGACCAGCGCGCGACCGCCAGACTGCGACGCGCCAAGACAAAGACCCGCCAGATTGGCGGCAATCCAGAAGCCGGTCTGCGTGTGCCAGGCATACGCGACAATGACGGTCGCAATCCAAATCCAGAGCGTGATCGCCAGCGTAGTCTTGTGGCCGAGGCGGTCCTGCACGTAGCCAAACACGAATGCGCCAATCGCCGCCGAAACGTTGACCACCAGAAGCAGTTTGATGGTATCCGCCATCTTGAAACCGAGCGCCTGTTCGGCATACACCGACGCCAGCGTAATGACGACCGCCAGTCCGGCTTGATACGCCAGCCCGGCCCAAAAAAAGCGGCGCAGGTCGGGGTACTTGCGCAACATCGCGAGCGATCGGGTGAGCTGCGCCAACACATGACTGGCATCCACATCGTGTCGCGGCAGCGCCCGCTCGCGCACATAGAGGAACGTGGGCACGCTGGCCAAGGCATAAATCGCCGCCGTGATCACCAGTGTCCACGGCACGTAGTCAATCGCCTTTGCGCCGGCGGCCTGTTGCGACATCACCCAGGCGAGGCAAATGCCGAGCGTCAGCAACCCGCCAACATAGCCCAGGCTCCAGCCCCAGGCGGATACCTTGGCGATGTGCCTGCTTTCCGCCAGCTCGGGCAGAAACGCCGCCGTAAAGTTCTCGCCCAGCGAGTAGAACACGTTGCTGGCGATGAAGACGGCACATGCGAGCCACAGCCCGTCGGTGCCACGCATGGAGACCGGTGCCAGCGCGAGTGTGGTGAGCACGCAGCCCGCCGTGACTAGCGCCAGCACCCGCTTCTTGGCAGCGCGGCGATCCGCCCATGCGCCAAGCACTGGCCCGACAATCATTACGATCAGGTAAGACGCCGCCACCACGACCGTCCAGAGCAAGGTCCCCCAGTCGGCGCCATTGGCCAGCACGCTTACGAAGAAGGCGTTGAAAATGGCAGTGATGACGACGGTGGTGTAGCCCGAGTTGGCAAAGTCATACATCGCCCATGCCCAAACCTCGCGGCGCGTCACCGGAGGCACGGGCGCCACACCTGCGTTGGAATCGTGGGACAGACTCATGGGAGCGGGGGGCTTGGCGCGTCGCAAGCATCCAGAGAAATGACCTGCCGAGCATAGCGGCTGTGCCACGGTGAGTGCAACAAGCCGCGTCGGCGCCGGCCGACGCGCCGCCGAAGCACCTATTCGTCAAACGAGTAGTCGTTGCCTTCCGGCTTTTCCGGTCGCGAAGACTCCGCGCGTTGTCGCAATTTCAGTGTGGCGGTGTCGGAGAAAAACTCTGCCGATGAGTGCCCCGTCGCGACACGAAGCGACGGCGGACGCAACACGCTCAGCGTCGAGCTGCTGGCCAGGCTGCCGCGCTGGTTGTAGGCGCCCAACGCCTGGAATGCAAACAGTGCGCCGCCCACCAGAACGGCAGCAACCGCCGCCGTCCGTGCGTGCGTGCGTACCACAAGGAAGGCGTGACACCACACCAGCGCGCCGATAACGAGGCCAACCAGGGCATAGTCATATTTCTGGATGATCGCGAGATTGAATGAAAACGCGAGGGTGTCGAACGCGTAATCGAGCACGAACAGCGCGACGACTGCCATGGCAGCCAGGGCGAGATGGGTGAGAAAGTGGCTCACGCGCCCGGTCAGTCGCGACACGAGTGCCCAAGCCCCCGCCCAGAGCGCCAGCACCATCGCCGCGCTAAACACTGTGGTCAGGTAGACCGACTGACGCTCACCATCAAGGTCGCCAATCCATACCTCGAACAACAGGGTGACAAGGGCTAGCGGCAGCGCCCAGAGCCAGGCCTTCGAGCCGACCCCGCGCAACACCGGCACGCGCGGTGCCGGGGCGGGCACAAAATCCGCGGTGCGCACCCGGAGCCGCTGACCACCCACGATAAAGCTGGCGTTGCCGTCCACGCGCCAGCGCCGTGTTTTGCCACCCGGTGCCCACAAGTCGGGCGCGCCGTCCAGCGCTTCAACCCACAGCCCACCGTCGTCGCCGCGCACAATACGGGCGGCCGAATGCAGACCGTCGCGATGATCGTCGCCGTCGAGGATCAGGTCGTTACGGTAGGCGGTACCAATGCCAATCGGAAGCGACAGGAAACGATGGCGTTCGCGCAGGCCATCGTGCTTGTCGAGGGTTTCCACAAACACCCAGTTTGCGTCCGACGCCGATGCCGTCGCGACGTGAGCGTCCGCAGGATCGAGCGGCACGGCGCCAGGGCCGACGGGAGCTGATTGGTCGCTCATGGCGTCCATCCGCTGGCCTCAACAAACGCCTGTTGCAGGCGCATGCCATTGGCGAACGACACGCCGCGCAATTCGAGCGTGCTTGTCAGCCCCTCAATGTCGCGATCCACCGAGGTGACATTGAGCGACATGTCGAACAGCCCTTCGAACTCACGATGCGCGCGCACGCAGGTGCTCACGCGAGCCACCGTCTTGCTGCGCTTGCCCGTCGCCGCCATCGTGACGAAATCTTCATTGCAGTGGCTGCGCGTCAGAAAACGCGACGGTTTCTCGCCTCCCGCTGCCGTGCCGCCCATGCTGCGTGCGTGCCACGCGGAGAACTTGAGTGCGCCGAGTTTTTCGCCACGGCGGTAGGTGTGCGTCCAGCGCACCGAGCCGGTGTTGAACGACTGCTCGATGTAGAGGCTGCTCTGCAGGTTACAACTGATCGACTCGGTCCGCCACGGCTTGTCGGGTTTGGCATTCGACTGACCCCAGCAGCGCATCAGTTTTTCGTTGCCCACGGGCACCGTCGCTGGGCCCAGTGACTGGGTGGGAAACGGCGCCCCCATCAACGCCCGCATCATCGCGTCCTGATGCTGCAGCAGCTGCGGCGTCACGGCCGTTTTGTCGGGTGACACGGGGGGCGGAGCGGCCAGCAGCGCACGCACATACGCCAGCGGCACGAGCAGATTCGCCAATTCACCGCCAGTGCCGGCGACGTTCACACCGATCACGCGCCCGGCTTCATCGAGCCCGGGGCCGCCGCTCATTCCCGGATTCAGCGCGCCCGTGAAGTGAATAGTGTCGTACAGGCGGCGCTCAACGATGCCGTTGTAGGTGCCCTCGGAAATGGCAAAGCCGAGATCGAGCGGGTTACCGAGCGAATAGATCTTTTCGCCCTGCCGCAGTGGCTCAGCCTCGGGGCGCAGATTGAAGTGCGCGGCTTGCGTGACGCCCTCGAGTTGCACCAGCGCCAGATCGTGCACCACGTCAAAACCGAGCAATTTGACAGCGCCGCGCTTGCCATCCACCCGCACATATTCAGCGCGATAGCGCTGCGGCTCCATCACCAGCAGCGAGACGACGTGATAGTTGGTCAGTGCGGTGCCATCGGTACGGATCAAAAACCCCGAGCCGACGGTGGATTGCGAACTACCCGCGCGCGTGAGGACACGCAGTTGCACCAGCTTGTCGCGCGCGCTATCGAACAGGCGCTGCCCGGCCGCGGACGGCGGCGGCAATGACGCCGTCTCGGCGGCGCGCACCGACGCCGCCAACGCCAGCGCCAGAGCCGCGAGCGCCGCGGCAATGCGACTCGCTGCGGTGCGCGAAACGCGAATCAAGTGCAAATTGCCAGTCGGCTGCGAGCGCTAGTGCAGCGGGCAACCGGTTGCGGCGACGATGTCCTCGCGCGTGACGCCGGGCGCCAGTTCAACCAGCTTGAGTCCGCCGGCCGTCACTTCCATTACGCCAAGATCGGTGATGATGAGATTGACAACGCCAACGCCAGTCAACGGGAGATTGCAGGCCGGCAGGATTTTCATGTCCGTCGTGCCATCCTTCTTCTTCGCCACGTGCTCCATGAGCACGACGACGCGGCCCACGCCGGCGACGAGATCCATCGCACCGCCCATGCCTTTGACCATCTTGCCCGGAATCATCCAGTTGGCCAGATCGCCCTTCTCGCTCACTTGCATGGCGCCGAGAATGGCGAGATTGATCTTGCCACCACGAATCATGCCGAAGCTGTCGGCCGACGAGAAAATCGACGAACCGGGGAGCGTGGTGACCGTCTGCTTGCCAGCGTTGATCAGGTCAGCATCGACCTGATCTTCCGTCGGGAACGGGCCGATGCCGAGCAAGCCATTCTCGCTTTGCAGCCACACCTCCATGCCTGGCGGCACGTGGTTCGCCACCAGCGTCGGCAAGCCGATGCCGAGATTCACATAAAAGCCGTCTTGCAGCTCTTTCGCGGCACGCGCCGCCATTTCGTCACGATTCCAGGGCATGGGGAGGGCTCCTCGCTACGCTCGTCGCAGGACGAAGGACGAAGGACGACGACGCGAGGCGTCTATGACGCAAAGCTTGGCCATCGGTTTCGTGCTATTCATGCTGTGACTGCGAGTCAAAACTTTAGGGGATCAAAGAGATAGAAACAAGAAATCAGTCAACGTAACCTTGCGTCCTAGCGCGAAGCGCGTCGTCATAGCGAAGCGTCGTCATAGCGCCGCGGCGTGTCGTCCTCGAACGGTTCGCTAAGCGCGAACTGTTCGTTGCTCAATGCGCTTCTCGGGCGTCGCGTTGAGCACGATGCGGTGGACGAAGATGCCCGGCAAGTGCACCTGATCGGGATCGAGCGCGCCAGTCTCGACGATTTTTTCGACTTCGACCACCGTGATCTTGCCCGCCATCGCTACGTTCGGGTTGAAGTTGCGCGCCGTCTTGCGGAACACGAGGTTGCCGGATTTGTCGGCGATGTAGGCCTTGACCAGCGACACGTCCGGAGTGATCGATCGCTCCATCACGTACTTCACGCCATCAAACTCCCGGATTTCCTTGCCGTCGGCGACGATGGTGCCGACGCCGGTCTTGGTGAAGAACGCCGGAATGCCAGCGCCGCCCGCGCGCAGCTTCTCGGCCAGCGTGCCCTGCGGCGTGAATTCGAGTTCGAGTTCGCCGGACAAGTACTGCCGCTCGAACTCCTTGTTTTCACCCACGTAGCTCGAGATCATCTTCTTGATCTGCCGCGTCGCCAGTAGTTTGCCCAAGCCAAAGCCGTCGACACCGGCGTTGTTCGACACCGCCGTCAGGCCGCTCTTGCCGGTGCGCACCAGCGCGTCGATCAGCGCCTCGGGGATGCCGCAGAGGCCGAAGCCGCCCACGCCAAGCGTCTGGCCGTCCTTGATAATGTCGGTGAGCGCCGCGTCGGCGCTCGGGAATACCTTGTTCACGCTGTGCTCCGAACCCCCGCCTGGGGAGCGATGTGGTTGACGAGCCGATTTTAGGGGTTTGCGCCGGCACTTTGATGCGGCGCACAAAAAATCCGGTTGCCCGGAGAAAGATCATGCAACAGCTTTTTCGGCAAAATCACTGTCAGGTGGTCGTTAGGGCGGACAAAGTCCACAAGTCGACTTTTCATTAAATTCGGAGCTAGCGACCGCCCGCTGGTCGGTACAGCACAAAAGCTGTACTGCCAGCGGGGATGAGTCACGACGCAAGCTCCACCCGGTTGCGAAAGTGCTCCAGCGCTTCGGGGTTGGCCAAGGCGTCAACGTTTTTGACGTTGCGTCCATGCACCACATCGCGCACGGCGAGTTCAACGATCTTGTTGCTTTTGGTGCGCGGAATGTCGGGCACCTGCACCACCCTGGCCGGTACGTGGCGTGGCGTGGTGTTGTCGCGGATCCGCTCCTTGATTTTTGCGATCAGCGCCGCATCGAGCCTGAGGCCCTCGGCGAGTTTGACGAACAGCACCACGCGCGTGTCGCCGTGAAAGATTTGCCCGATGACGATGGATTCCACAACCTCGGGCAGCGTTTCGACCTGTCGGTAAATCTCGGCCGTGCCGATGCGCACGCCGCCGGGATTCAGCGTCGCATCCGAACGGCCAACGATGACCATGCCGTCGTGCTCGGTGATCTGACACCAGTCGCCGTGACACCATAGCCCCGGGAAGCGCTCAAAGTACGACGCCCGGTAACGCGCGCCATCCGGGTCGTTCATGAAGTAGAGCGGCATCGAAGGAAAGGTCTGGGTACAAACCAGTTCACCCATTTCGCCTACCCGGGAATGCCCGCCGTCGTCGAACACATCGGTGGCCATACCGAGGCCCCGGCATTGCAGCTCGCCGCGGTACACGGGCAGCATCGGGTTGCCCGCCGCGAAGCAGGCCATGATGTCGGTGCCGCCGGAAATCGACGCCAGGTGCACGTCGGGCTTCACGCATTGGTAGACGTAGTCGAAGCTCTCCGGCAACAGCGGTGAACCGGTCGACAGCACGGCGCGCAACGCCGGCAACGCGTGAGAACGGCGCGGCACGACGCCGGCCTTTTTGATCGCATCGATGTACTTGGCGCTGGTGCCGAACAGCGTGAAACGTTCGCTCTCGGCGTAGTCCCACAGCACGCGGCCCCCGTTGGCGAACGGCGAGCCGTCGTAGAGCATGCACGTCGCGCCCGTTGCCAGCCCCGAGATGAGCCAATTCCACATCACCCAGCCGGTGGTGGAAAAGTAAAACACGCGGTCACCGTCGCGCACATCGCTGTGCAGCGCGTGCTCCTTGACATGTTGAAGTAGCGTGCCACCGGCGCCGTGCACCATGCACTTGGGCAGGCCCGTGGTGCCGCTGGAGTAAACAATCACCAGCGGATGATCAAACGGGAAGCGCTCGAAGGTAGGTTCGACCGCGTCGTTGGCAACAAACTGGGTCCACGGCTGGTTTCCCGCACCGCCATCGACCGGGTGATCGGCGATGTACTCCACCCAGACCACGCGCTCCACGCTCGGCAGACGTGCAGCGATTTCACGCCCTTTGTCGCGGGTGTCGATGAACTTGCCGTTGTAGAAGTAGCCGTTCACGGCGAACAGCACTTTCGGCGCAATTTGCGCAAAGCGGTCGAGCACGCCTTGCACGCCAAAGTCCGGCGAGGATGACGACCACGTGGCGCCAAGGCTCGTCGCACCGAGCATGGCGATGGCGGCCTCGGGAATGTTGGGCAGCATGCTCGCCACCCGGTCACCCGCCTGCACACCGGCTTCACGCAGCGCGCGCTGCGCACGCGCGACTTCGTGGCGCAGCGCGTCGAACGAGCAGCGGCGCCGCTCTCCCTGCTCGTTCCAGAACACCAGCGCATCCTCAGTGCCACGCTTCCTGAGCAGGTTCTCGGCGAAGTTGAGTCTTGCGTCGGGGAACCACGCCGCGCCTGGCATCAAATGGCCGTCAATCAGCGTGCGCTCGCCTTGCTCGCCGACAACGCCGCAGAAATCCCAGAGCTCGCGCCAGAAGTATTCCTTGTTGGCGATCGACCAGCGCCAGAGGTTCCAATAGTCGGGGAAGCGCTGTCCGTATTGGTCACGCAAGCGCTGGGTAAACGCGGCCATGCGCGTGCTGGCGACCCGCTCGGGTGACGGTGTCCACAGCGGCGCGCTCACGGTGACGTCCGGTCGCAGCGCTTCACGATCACGGCTTCACCGCCAGGAGGCGCGTACGCACCGCGTCAGGCAACGCGACTCCCTTGTTGGCGCTGCGACTCATCCACAGCAATTTGCAGATGCCCGTGGCGTAGAGATCGTCGCCGACGAACAGATCGTGCGTGGTCTCGACAATCTTGGGGCCGATGTCCGTCACACGAATCGTCACACGAACCGTGGCCGGATGCGTGACGGCGCGGATGAAGCGGCAGTTCGCCTCCACCAGAATCGGCACGATATCCACGCCGACGGTTTCGAATCCCAGCTTGGCAAACCACTCCAGCCGGCACTGTTCCATGTAGCGGAAGTAGACCGTGTTGTTGACGTGCTGGTAAGCGTCCATATCGCCCCAGCGCACTGGCAAGAGCACTTCGTGCATCACGACGTCGCGCAACGCGGCGACGGCGACCAACTGTTTGGAGTGATCCATCGAAAAAACGACCTTCCAGCCGAGCAAAAATGCGTCTGAACGCTAACTATAATCGGCTGATGTTAGAGACGCTGGAGCCTCGTCCGTTGATGCCTGCCGTCGCCAGCCCAATGCGGGCGCGCGCCGCGGCTCCGTCTGCGATGTGGTCGATCGACTGCCCGGCAGCGGTGCCACGACGCATCCACCGCATCTGCCACGAGCTCGCCCGAGCCAACATGGGCCCCTACCTTGCCGCGCGTTCCCTGATCTGGGACGCCGCCGCCTGGGACGAGCGCACGGCGCAGCGGCAATTCTGGCTGCTTACCGAGCACGGCAAGTTCGCTGGCTTTGCCACGACGCAGCGGGATCGCTATGCCCGTCCCTCGCTGCATATTGGTGATTTGCAGTTGCTCGGCGCGGCACGTCAGCGCGGCGGAGGCACGGCGTTGCTCAATGCGATCCTCACCGCTGCGCTCGCTGACGGGTGCCAGTTTGTATCGCTCAACGTCTTTGTCGACAACCCTGCGGTGCGACTGTACGCACGGTTCGGCTTCGAAAACATCTGCATCGAGGACGACAAGTTCCGCATGTATAAACCCCTGCATGACCGCGCCGTTCGCGGCCCTGTTCCCGAGTCATCGAACTGAGTGAGATAGCTTTTATGACCAGCATCCGAGCCGACCGCGAGGCGATGGAATACGACGTAGTCATCGTGGGCGGCGGCCCATCCGGATTGTCTGCGGCGATCCGTCTGAAACAACTCGCCGCCGAGAATGATCGCGAAATCTCGGTGTGTGTCCTCGAGAAAGGCGGCGAAATCGGCGCCCACATTCTTTCCGGTGCCGTGATTGACCCCACGGCCCTCAACGAACTGATCCCCGACTGGAAGGACAAGGGCGCGCCCATCCACACACCGGTCACCGACGACCAGTTCTGGACACTGACCGAAACCGGCGCAACGAAGATTCCGAACTGGACTCTGCCGAAGTTGATGAACAACCACGGCAACTACATCGTGAGCCTCGGCCGCGTCTGCAAGTGGCTGGGCGAGCAGGCCGAGGCGATGGGCGTGGAGATCTATCCCGGCTTCGCGGCGGCCGAAGTGCTGTTCAACGAGGCGGGTGCGGTGATCGGCGTCGCTACTGGCGATATGGGCATTGCCCGGGACGGCGAGAAGAAAGGTGAATTTCAGCCGGGCATGGAGCTGCACGCCAGGTACACGCTGTTTGCCGAAGGCGTGCGGGGATCGCTGTCGCAGGAGTTGATGAAAAAGTTCAATCTGCGCGACGGCGTTGATCCGCAGAAATACGGCATCGGCATCAAGGAACTGTGGCAGATCGACCCGGCCAGGCACAAGCCCGGACTGGTCACGCACTCGCAGGGCTGGCCGCTGGATTCGAAGACCGGTGGCGGTTCGTTCCTGTATCACCTGACCAACGAGAACAAGGACGCGCTGGTCGCCGTGGGCTTCGTGATCCATCTGAATTACGAGAATCCCTGGCTGTCGCCGTTCGATGAGTTCCAGCGCTTCAAGACGCATCCGCACATCAAGCCGTTGTTTGAAGGCGGCAAGCGACTGGCGTACGGTGCGCGCGCCATCAACGAGGGCGGACTGCAGAGTGTGCCGAAACTCTCGTTCCCTGGCGGCGCACTGATCGGCTGCAGCGCCGGCTTTGTGAACCTGCCGCGCATCAAGGGCAGTCACAACGCGATGAAGACCGGCATGCTCGCCGCGGAGGCGGCGTTTGACGCACTGAAGGCCGAACGCCAACACGACGAGCTTCACGCCTACAACGACGGCTGGAAGAAAAGTTGGGTGTGGGGCGATCTCTACAAGGTGCGCAACGTCAAGCCCGGTCTGAAGTGGGGGATGACACTCGGCACACTGCACGGGGGCATCCACATGTGGATGAACGACCTGGGCTTGGGCAAACTGGTCGGCTGGACGCTGCGCCACGGCAAGCCCGACAACGAATACCTTAAGCCTGCTGACCAGATGCCGAAGATCGATTACCCGAAACCGGATGGCGTGATCAGTTTCGACAAGCTGACGTCGGTGTTCCTGTCCAACACCAACCACGAGGAAGACCAGCCGGTGCACCTGCAATTGCGCGACGCCTCGATTCCTGTGAAGGTCAATCTCGCCAAGTACGCCGGCCCCGAAGGTCGTTACTGCCCGGCCGGTGTGTACGAATTCGTCGACGGTGACGACGGTGGCAAGCGACTCCAGATCAACGCGCAGAACTGCGTGCACTGCAAGACCTGCGACATCAAGGACCCGCTGCAGAACATTCACTGGGTCACGCCGGAAGGCGGTGGTGGTCCGGTGTACAGCGTGATGTGACGACGCCCGATCCTCAGGCGCTGCTCGCGCTCTACGACGACACCATGCGTCGCCACGCGCATCCCGCGGGCATGGTGACCGAGCGCTTGCCGCACCTCTCGCGCTACACCACGTCAAGCGGAAGCCAGCGTTTCATCATGTGGCACGGCTTCGACGACCGCGACGCCGAACATTGTGTTGACGCCGAGATGACCGCCGTGCGGGGACACGCGAGCGTCCTCATGTGGAAGCTCTACGCGCACGACCGCTCGCACGACGCGCTTCGTGAAGCGTTGCTGGCACGCGGATTTGACGAAAACGACCCGAGCACCCTGATGGCTGCTGCCGTTGACACCGTCCGCGCGGCACTACCTGTTGCAGCCGGTGGCCCGCTGACCGCCCGGCAACTAACGACCGTGCGTGACCTCGATGCGTATCAGGCGATCTGGGACGACATTTGGCCGGGGGCACCCAATGCACGCTACGTGAACGACTACAAGAGCCGCATCGAGCAGGGCGATCCCGGCGTGGTGTTCTTTGCCGGGTTCACCCCGACCGGAGAGGGCGTGACCAGCGGCTACATGTTTCATCATCCGGGCGATCCGTTTGCGCTGCTCTGCGGTGGCGGCACCAAAGTGGCCTGGCGACAGCAGCATGCCTACACCCTCATGCTCAGCGTGCGCGCGCAGGCCGCAGCGACGCGAGGCGCGCGCTACCTCGCGGTGGAGGCCAGCGCGGAAAGCCGGCCAATCCTCGCGCGGCTGGGCTTTCAGCCGTTGTCCACGCTGATGTTCTACGAAAAGCACATCGCCGCACCGTCAGCGACGGTATCGTGAACACCTTCCTCATCGACAGCATCAGCGCCATCACTGCCGAGATGGCCGGGCACATTGTGGTAACGGGGTCGCACGGTGGCGTGAGTGCCGCCCATCTGGCGCTCGCGCATCCACCTGCGCTGGTGGTCTTTAACGACGCCGGCAGGGGCCTCGACGACGCCGGCGTGGCCGGACTCGCGATTCTTGAAACCGCCGGAGTTGCAGCGTGCGCAGTGTCGCATCTGACCGCGCGGATCGGCGAGGCTGAATCGACGAAGACCACCGGTTGCATCAGCGCGTACAACGCGCCCGCCGCGCGCACCGGTATCGCGTCCGGTCAGCCGGTCACGGTGGCCTGCGAGGCGTTCATCGCAGCAAACCGCACCCGTAGCGGCGGACACGCCGTCATCGCGTCACCTCAAGCGTGAATGGGACAACATACCAGCGCCCGCGCAATCGTTCATCCCACACGCAGTCCTGCGAGCGTAACGATTCGCTGAAGTAAGCAACGACGTCGAAGCGCAGTTCAGGTTCGGACAGCGTTTGTTCCACCACGCCGCGCACCCGGCCTTGACGATCCAGCGCAAACGTCAATGTGCCGCTCGCTCGCGTCGCGCCCAGCCGGTTCATCGTCGCGATTGGAGGCCGACGCGGCACACAGGCGTCCGGCAGCTTGGCCTTCGGCTCGAGGCTCGCCTGCTGCGCAACGCGATCGCCGCCCTCGGCGTTCCACTGCGCCCGGTCTGCCCTCTCGTACCAGTAGCGCGCGCGGATGCCATCTCTGCGCACGCCGCGACCGTAATGGTAAGCCTGCCCCACACGAAACTGGGCATCGGCATGTCCGAGCTCGGCCGCGCGCAAATAGGCGTCGTAGGCTTTGGCCTCATCCTTCGGTGCGCCCTCGCCCTCCTCAAGCATGCGGCCGAGGTGGGTCAGCGCCTCCGCGTTCGATTGCGCGGCCGCTTTGCTCATCCACTCGAACGCGAGACGGTCGTCTCGCGCGACGCCACGGCCGCGCCAATAAAGCAGGCCGAGGAGCGTCTGTGCCGTATGATCGCCGCCCAGCGCCCTGGGTTCGGCCAGCGAGCGGGCGAGCGAATCGTCTCCGCGCTGGTAAGCGGCAATCGCATCGTCCTGGCCGATCGCCAAGCCAGGCAACGCGGACGCTAGCGCCAGCACAGCCCACAGAGCAGCTTTCCGAAACACAGACGTCACCTCCTCCGCCCACATGCGCATACGCCCACCATGGGTGGCCACGCGCAGTAATGGCGATGCGACATCGTAGCGCAATCGGTCGCCTCAACGCTGGGTCACCAAGCGGAACAGTCGTCAGGCGTCGATGGGCGCCGGGGCGGAAGGCGCGACCACGGCGCCGCGTGATCAATGCCTGTGCGGCACGACGCACCCGACCGCGCAACGGCTCAGGCATCCACCTTGACGTTCGCCTCTTTCACCACGCGCGCCCACTTTACACGCTCGGCGCGCATGAAATCGGCGAACTGCTGGGCCGAACCACCGCCATCCTCCGCTCCGACTGCATTCAGACGCTCTTTGACGTCTGGCATCGCCATCGCGGTGTTCAGGTCGCGATTGATCCGCTGCACCAGCTCTGGCGCCATGCGCGCCGGGCCGATCATGCCGTACCAGGTGGTGGCTTCGAATCCGGGATATCCGCTCTCGGCGACGGTGGGCAGATCGGCGTAAGAGGCGGAGCGCTTGGTGCGCGTCTGCGCCACCGCATGCACTTTGCCGCCCTTTACGTGCGGCGTCACGGCCGCCATGGTGTCAAACGAATAGTTGATCTGTCCGCCCATCAGGTCAGTGAGTAGCGGTGCGCTACCTTTGTACGGCACGTGCAACACATCCACACCTGCCGCGACCTTGAACAATTCGAGCGCCAGATGTTGCGCGCTGCCGCTGCCGGCCGAGCCGAACGACAGCGTGCCGGGCTTTGCTTTCGCCAGGGCGACGATGTCCTTTAGCGTCTTCGCCGGTGCATTCGGATGGCAAATCAACACGTTGGGTGTCACCCCGACCAGCGCCAGCGGCGAAAAGTCGGTCTCCGCGTTGTAGGGCATCTTGGGATTCAATGCGGGACCAATCCCGTGCGAATTGATGTGGCCCATCAGCAGCGTCAGACCGTCGGTGGACTTGGCCACCACATCGGCCGCCAGCACGCCGGCGACGCCGGCACGGTTCTCCACAATGACCTGTTGCCCCCACATGGTGGTGAGCTTCGGCGCGAGCACCCGGGCGAGCGCATCGGTGCCACCACCCGGCGGGAAGCCAACGACGAGCCTTACCGGCCCCTGAGGCCAGGTGCTCTGCGCCCACGGCGCACCACTCCCGACCAGCGGCGCGGCGGCAAGGGCTTTGATCAGTTGTCGGCGGGTAGTGTTGAGGTTCATGATGCGTCTTTCGTTGTTAATTCAGTGCGCGGTGGGCGCGGTTTGCCGCGACGATCGGGTGTCGCGGGCATCGGGCGCGGCACGCCGCTTCTACGAGTTCATTTCTGCAGTTCAACCATTGCAGCAACCACGCCACTGCCCTCGAGCGAGACGCCCGCTATCGCCAGCCCCATTTCCACTGCGCACAGTGTGCCCATCAGTGACACATCGTTGCATTCGCCGAGATGACCGATGCGGAACATCTTGCCTTTCACCTTGCCCAGGCCGGTGCCGAGTGAGGTATCGAATCGGTCGTAGATGATCTTGCGCACCGCATCGGCATCGACGCCCTCGGGCATCATGACACCAGTGAGAACGGGTGAATACACCGACGGGTCTGCGCATTGAATTTCCAGGCCCCAGGCGTTCACCGCAGCACGACAGGCACGTGCGAGTCGCTGGTGTCGGGCGAACACGTTGTCGAGCCCCTCGCCGAGAATCATGTCCAGCGCTTCGTGCAGGCCGAAGAGCAGATTGGTGCTCGGTGTGTACGGGAAATAGCCGGTCTTGTTGAATTCCAGCATCTCGTCCCACGCCCAGAAGGCTTTGGGCAACGTGGCCAGTTTGCTCGCAGCGATGGCTTTGGGCGATAGCGCATTGAACGAGATGCCGGGCGGCAGCATCAGGCCCTTCTGCGAACCCGAGACGGTGACGTCAACACCCCACTCATCGTGCCGGTAGTCGGCGCTGGCGAGACCGGAGATGGTGTCCACCATCAGCAGCGCGGGATGCTTCGCGGCGTCAATCGCTGCACGGACGGCCGCGATGTTGCTGGTGACGCCGGTGGAGGTTTCGTTGTGCACCACGCAGACCGCTTTGATGGCGTGGCCCGCGTCGGCCTTCAGCCGCGCTTCGATCAAGTCGGCCTGAACGCCACGGCGCCAACCTTCCGCGCCGGGCAGTCCGATGAATTCCGTCTTCACCCCCAAGCGGTCCGCCATCTTCTTCCACAGCGTGGCGAACTGACCCGTCTCGTACATCACCACCTGATCGCCCGGCGAGAGCACGTTGGTCAGCGCCGCTTCCCACGCGCCAGTGCCGGACGCCGGGTAGATGATGACCGGATGTTCGGTCTTGAAGATTTTTTTTAGGTCCGTGAGCACCTTGAGTCCGAGCGTCGCGAACTCGGGCCCCCGATGATCGATGGTCGGCATGCTCATCGCGCGCAGGATGCGATCCGGCACCGGCGACGGACCTGGGATCGACAATTGGTGGCGTCCGGCGGGATGGAAGTTCAGTTGAAGCATGATGAGGGTCGTTGGAGTGACAGCGGCATTTTTGCATACAAAATGCAAATGTCAACTGGCATTTCTGCGTGCAAGCTGATTTCTGGATTGCGCCCATGCATTTTTGTATGCAAAAATGCCGCATGGCAGAAATTATTGAAATGTCCCGAGTGGCGTTGCCGCAGCAAGCGGCACAACGGTTGCGCAGCATGTTGATCGAAGGCGTGATTGCGCCCGGCGCGAAGCTCAACGAGCGTGAACTCAGCGAACAGCTCAAGATTTCGCGAACGCCGCTGCGCGAAGCGATCAAAATGCTCGCTACCGAGGGCTTGGTCGAGCTCTTGCCCAACCGCGGCGCGGTCGCACTCTCGCTCAGCGAACAGGACGTGATCGACACCTTCGAGGTGATGGCGAATCTGGAGGCACAGTCCGGTGAGCTGGCGGCCGCACGTGTCAACGACGACGAGCTGGCGGAAATCCGCGCGCTGCATTTCGAAATGCTTGCCGCCTACACACGACGCGATCTGCCGCGCTACTACACGCTCAACGCCCAAATCCACGCCTGCATCAACGCAGCGGCGAAGAATCCGGTGCTGTCGCGCACGTATGCGCAGCTGAACGCACGGCTACAGGCGCTGCGCTTCCGCTCCAATCAGGACGGACAAAAATGGCAACGCGCGGTCGACGAGCACGAGCGCATGATCGACGCCCTCGCCCGCCGCGACGGTGCGGCGATGCGCGACGTCCTCATCGAACACCTCAATCACAAGCGCGATGCGGTGCTTGATCTCATGCGCAACGGCCAACTCGATCGTTTCCGTGTCGGCCCGTAGCCGCGATGCAGCGCAGCGGAATCGAGGCTTTTGTCAAGCGAACCCATGTGACCCTCGATTCCACTTCGTTACATTGAGGCTACAAAACTGCCGAACACTCACCAGCCCATCGTCCCATAACAACTCATGACCGATTCCGCCGCCCAACTCGCCCAACGACTGCGCCAACACACCCAAGGCGAAGTGCTGTTCACCGACGCCGATCGCGCACGCTACGCCACCGATGCATCGATCTACCAGCAGATGCCCGTGGGCGTGCTGGTGCCACGCACGGCGGACGACGTGGCGAACGCCATCGACATCGCGCGCGACATGAAAGTGCCAGTCCTTGCGCGCGGTGGTGGCACCAGCCAATGCGGGCAGACGACCGGCGTGGCGCTCGTCATCGACAACAGCAAGTACCTGCGCAACGTGCTGGCTTTTGAGGCCGACGCCCGCACCGTGATGGTGGAGCCGGGGATGGTGCTCGATCATCTGAACGCGTATCTCAAACCGCATGGGCTCTGGTTCCCGGTCGATGTGTCCACCAGCGCGCAGGCCACGCTAGGCGGCATGGCAGGCAACAATTCCTGCGGCTCGCGCTCGATCGCGTACGGCAACATGGTGCATAACGTGTTGGGTGCTGACGCATGGCTCGCTGATGGCAGCGTGGCATCGTTCGGCCCGCTTGCCGCCGCAACCGGAGTCGCAAAGAAAATCGGCGACGTCGCACAAGCACTCGCAGCAACGCATCGAAGCGAGATTGAGCGCGTGTGGCCGACCGTGATGCGCCGCGTGGGTGGCTACAACCTTGATATTTTTTGCAATCAAAGCGAACGCCCTTATACGCAAGACGGCAGCGTGAACCTCGCGCACTTGCTCGTGGGTTCCGAGGGCACGCTGGCATTCACTAAGTCACTCACGCTCGCCCTTTCGCCGCTGCCGAAAACCAAAGTGCTCGGCGTGGTGAACTTCCCGACCTTCCATCAAGCGATGGACTCAGCGCAGCACATCGTGAAGTTGGGCCCAACGGCAGTCGAATTGGTCGATCGTACGATGATCGATCTGTCGCTGGCGAATCCGGCGTTTGCGCCCACGGTACGCACAGCTTTGGTGGGCCAACCCGACGCGATTTTGCTCGTTGAATTTTCCGGCGACGACAAAGCCGCGCTCACGCGCAAGCTCGCAGACCTTGTTGATTTGATCGCAAGCCTCGGCATGCCAAACGCCGTGGTGCAGATGACTGACGACGCGCCGCAAAAAAACCTGTGGGAAGTGCGCAAGGCCGGCCTCAACATCATGATGAGCCTCAAGGGCGACGGCAAACCGGTGAGTTTCATCGAAGACTGCGCGGTGCCGCTGGAACATCTCGCCGACTACACCGCGCAATTGACCGAAGTGTTCGCGCGACACGGCACCCGCGGCACCTGGTACGCGCACGCGAGCGTAGGCACGCTGCATGTGCGCCCAATTCTCGACATGCGATACAGCGGTGAACACGGCGGCGCCGCCAAAATGCGTGCGATCGCCGAAGAGGCCAGCGCGCTGGTGCGCCGCTACAAGGGCGCGTACAGCGGCGAACACGGTGATGGCCTCTGCCGCGGCGAATGGATCGAGTGGCAGTACGGCCCGGCGATCACCTCGGCCTTCCGCGAGATCAAGCACGCGTTCGACCCGGAGAACCTGTTCAACCCCGGCAAGATCGTCGATCCGCCGAAGATGGACGATGCGAGCCTGTTCCGCTTCAAGCCCGACTACCGCGTGATTCCCATTCAAACCACGCTTGACTGGAGCGCGTGGAATGTGCAGAACGACCCGGTGACCGAAGCGACCACCGCGCCGGGCACCGGTGGCGACCCTGCCGAAGGCTTCGCCAAGGCCGTGGAGATGTGTAACAACAACGGGCACTGCCGCAAGTTCGACGCCGGCACGATGTGCCCGAGCTACCGCGTGACGCGCGACGAGCAGCATCTCACGCGGGGCCGCGCCAACACGCTGCGCCTCGCGCTCTCCGGCCAGCTGGGTAAGGATGGCATTGCCAGCGATGAGGTGCATGAAGCGCTCGAACTCTGTGTCAGCTGCAAGGGCTGCAAGCGCGATTGCCCGACCGGCGTCGACATGGCGAAGATGAAGGTGGAGCACCTGCATCACTACAAGCGCAAGCATGGTTACTCAATTCGCGACAACCTGATTGCGCGGCTGCCTGTGACGGCGCCGTTCGCATCAAAACATCCGGGCTGGTTCAACGCGCGCAACCGCATGCCGTGGCTCGCGAAACTGGGCGAACGGCTGTTCGGCTTCTCGGCCAAACGGTCGTTGCCCGAGTGGCGTAGCGACACCGTATGGGCGACGATCCCGAAGCACCCGCAGTCAGCCACTGGTGTGGGGCTCGTCGGCGGCCGCGCTCTGCTGGATGCACATGCGGCGGGCGAGCGAACGGTGGTGCTGTTCGTCGATACGTTCAACGGTGCCTTCGAGCGCGAAAACGTCGACGCCGCCATCGCCGTGCTCAGCGCGGCGGGCTACAAGGTGCACATTCCGCGCTGGGCACCGCAGGGCAATCGCGACGAGCGCAACCTGTGCTGCGGCCGTACGTTCCTCGCCGTCGGCATGGTGGAAGCCGCCAAGCAGCAGGCACACTACCTGCTCTCGGCGCTGCTCGAGTTCGCCGAAGCGGGTATCGACATCGTCGGGCTGGAGCCGAGTTGCCTGTTCACGCTGCGCGATGAAATTCCGTCGATGAAACTGGGTGAGGAAGCCGACACCGTGGCAAAGCACGCTCTCTTGATCGAGACCTTTCTTGAACGCGAGGCAAAGGCCGACCACCTCGACGCGCTGCGCCGCCAGCTCAAGCCCGCCACGGCACCGATCCTCGTGCACGGCCATTGCCATCAGAAAGCGTTCGGCGAAATGTCGCCCACGCTCTCGGTGCTCAGCCTGATTCCCGATGCCAAGCCGGCGCTGATCGAAAGCTCGTGCTGCGGCATGGCCGGTGTGTTCGGCTACGAAGCGAAGCACTACGACGTGTCGATGCAGATGGCGGAGCTCTCGCTGCTGCCCGCCGTTCGCAAGGCGCCCGACGCGATCATCGTCGCCGACGGCACCAGTTGCCGCCACCAGATTCACGACGGCGCGGCGCGCGAAGCGAAGCACGCCATCCGCGTGCTTGCGGAGCATCTCGCATAATCACTACCCCGCTTGCTTCGCAACGGCTTTTTGCCTGCATGCGCCAGCCGGCGTTCAATATCGGCACGAAATTACTCAAGTCGACTTACTCATTTTTTCTCCGGTAACGACCGCTGGGTGGTCGTTACCGCCAAAAAGCTGAAAGGCATCCATGCGCATTCTTCACACCATGCTCCGCGTTGGCGATTTGCAGCGCTCGGTTGATTTCTATACCCGCGTGATGGGCATGCAGCTCTTGCGCACCACCGATCGGCCCGAGCAAAAGTATTCCCTCGCGTTCGTTGGCTACGGTGACGAAGCGAGCGGCGCCGTCATCGAATTAACCTACAACTACGGCGTGCCGAGCTACGATCTGGGCGCAGGCTTCGGCCACATCGCCATCGCCGTGCCCAATGCGGCGGCCGCCTGCGACGCCGTGCGCGCGGCCGGCGGCAACGTCACCCGCGAAGCCGGCCCGGTCAAAGGCGGCAGCACCGTCATCGCCTTCGTTCAGGACCCCGATGGCTACAAGATCGAACTGATCGAATCCAGGCAAGCGTAGCGTCCGGCGGCTGCGAAGCACGACGGGGTCAGGGTGCCGACGCAGCCAGCGATGCCGGCCCCGAGCTGCGCGTGAAGGCACACTGCCACTGACTACGATTCACCAGTGCGGGTTGACACGCCCCAACACCCGCCCCGCGCCAAAGGACAGCATCGCATGACCGGCAACGATCTCACCATTCGACATCTGGTGCCCGAACTGAAGGACGATTTCCTGAATTACTTCCAAGGCGCGGCGTTTGCCGACAACCCGAAATGGCAGTCGTGCTTCTGCCAGTTTCTCTACGTTGATCATCGCGTGGTGAATTGGCAGAGTCGTACCGCCGACGAAAATCGGGCCGCGGCCTGTGACCGAATCGCCTGTCACCGCATGCAAGGGCTTCTGGCCTACCGTGGCGATGAGGTGGTCGGCTGGTGCAATGCGGCGCCACGAACCCTGCTCGAATCGTTCGCCGACGAGCCCGTCCCCAACGCCGAGCAGATCGGACAAATTACGTGCTTTGTCGTTGCCCGCGATCACCGGCGCACTGGCGTCGCCCGGGCACTCCTCAACGCAGCGTGTGCGATGCTCCGGGATCAGGGTCTGCTCGTAGCGGAGGCCAACCCGGTGCGCGACGCACACTCGGATGCCGAGAACCACTTCGGCCCGCTCTCGCTCTACCTGTCGTCCGGTTTCGCGATTGTCAGGGAGCAGGACGATGGATTCGTCGTGGTGCGCCGTTCGCTCGTGTAGAGATTCCCGCCGACGACTTCCATCGGCATTCCCTCAGGTGCAACGCTGCGCCACACAGGCCGCGCCGACGCCGGCAGGACCTCGCGTGGATTAGGAACGCGTTCGAGGCGATGTCACACCATTCTCACACGCAAGGAATATCGCGGGTCACAGGCGCACTACGAACGGCAGAGACCGGCCGCGACGCGGATGGCGTCGCGGAAGGTTCACACTGTCGCGACGAGCCCCCGCTTGCGCAACATCGCCTCAACGTTCGCGTCACGACCGCGGAAGGCTCTGTAGGCGTCGGCCGATTCAATGGAGCTGCCTGCGGAGTAGATATAGTCGTGCAGCCGCTTCGCGGTGGCGACATCGAACGCGTCGCCCGCTTCTTCGAATGCTTCGAAGGCGTCGTTGTCGAGCACGGCCGCCCACATGTAGACGTAATAGCCTGCCGCATACGACGCATCCGAAAAGAGATGCCGAAAACCGGTGAATCGGTGCATGGGATGCGCTTCGCGCGGCATGCCGATGCTCGCCAGCGCGTCCTGCTCGAAGGCCATAACGTCGAGACCGTCGAAACGGCTGCGCGAGTGCAGCGCCAGGTCGGTCAGCGTGGACGCGATGTACTGGACATTTTCAAACCCGCTGCCGAAGCGGGATGCCGCCTGAATGCGCTCAACCAGCGCCGCCGGGATCGGCTCGCCGGTCTGATAGTGGCGAGCGTACTCGGTGAGCACCTCGGTGGTCGTTGCCCAGTGTTCCATCAGCTGCGACGGCAGCTCCACGTAGTCCTGATACACGTTGGTGCCGGCCAGTCGCTCGTAGCGGACGTTGGAGAGCATGCCATGCAGGCCGTGCCCGAATTCGTGAAACAGCGTGCGCACATCGTCGAACGAAATCAGGTTGGGCTGTCCCGCCGGTGCCTTGGCGAAGTTGTTGTGGTTGCCGACAATGGGGATCACCTCGCCGTGCACGCTGTTGCGGCCCTGCACGCGGTAGCTGGACATCCAGGCACCGCCTCGCTTCGATGATCGCGCGAAGTTATCCGAGATGAACAGCGCCTTGAGCTGGCCCTCGCGGTGCACCTCGAACAGCCGCACGTCGGGGTGGTACAGCTGAATACCCGGCGCCTGGGTGACCTCCTTGAAGCTCAGACCAAACAACCGCCCGGCGACGCCAAACATGGCGGCGATCATGCGATCAAGCTCGAAGTACGGCTTGACGGCTGCATCGTCCAGCTTGAAGTGCGACTGGCGCACCTTTTCCTCGTAGAAACGCCAATCCCAGGGCTCAAGCGCTTCGCGCTGATCGTGCGCGATCCGGCTCGCATTGAGCAGCGCAGCTTCGCGACCGAGCGTCGCCTTGGCCGGCTCCCAGGCTTGCAGCATGAGCGCGCGCGCTGCCTCGGGCGTCTTCGCCATGCGGTCAACGAGCTGAAAGTCGGCAAAGGTGGCATAACCATGCAACGCCGCCTGCTCCTGGCGCAGTTTGAGAATGGCGACAATCAGTTGGCGATTGTCGGTCGGGCCGTCGTGGGCGCCGCGTGAGACCCAGGCATCAAACGCAATCTTGCGCAAGTCGCGCCGCGTTGAAAACGTAAGAAACGGAACCACCGAGCTGCGCGACAGCGTGATCGCATAGCCATCGGCGCGGCCGCGTTCGGCGGCGGCAGCGCGCGCCGCGTTGAGCACATCAGCGGGCAAGCCTGCCCGTGACGATTCGTCGTCGAGCCAGAGCACCCAGTCAGTCTCGTCTTTCAGCACGTTTTGCGAGAACTGCGTGGAGAGCGATGCCAGCTCGCCGACGATGGCCGCATAGCGCTCACGTTGATCGGTGGCGATCCGCGCCCCCTGACGTACAAAGTCGAGATGAATGCGTTCAGCGAGGCGGCGATCTTCCGCAGAAAGCGACGCACCTTCAATCGAATTCAGCACGCGGTCAATGCGGGCAAACAACGCTTGATTCATGTACACCGCACTTTGGTGCGTCGCAATTTTCGGAGCCAGGTCGCGCTCGGCGGCTTCCAGCGCCGGGCTGGTGTGCGCCGCAGCGAGATTGCCGAACATCTCGTTGATGCGCACGAACTTCCAGCCAGCCCGGTCGAACGCTGCAATCGTGTTGGCAAACGTGGCCGGCTCAGGATTGCGGGCAATGGCATCGAGTTCGGCGCGATGCTCGGCGAACGCCGCTTCGAACGCAGGTGCGAAGTGCTCGGGCTGCGTTGCGGCAAACGGCGGCAGACCGTAGGGTGCGTTCCAGGGGGCGAGAAGCGGGTTGTGCATGGCTTGCTACTTTCGATGAAAACGCCGGGTAGGCGATGGACTGGCGGGTTGCGCTGTGCCGGGGGGATGATCGGCGCGTGGCCCGCGGGGTGGTCAGTGACAGAGGGGTCAATGTCGTTTGCCGTCCGGCGCGGCTACGGCAGGGCGCCGCGCCGGTCCTTGCGCCAAAGAACGTCGGGTTGCCCGGCGTCTCGGTTGAGTGTGCGTGCAAGCACAAACGCGAGATCGCTCAGACGGTTAAGGTAAATGCGCACGGCGTCGGACACCGCGTCCGTCGCGGCGAGCACAAGCACCGCGCGCTCCGCACGACGCCCGACGGTCCGCACCAGATGAGCATAGGCGGCGGCGCGCGATCCGCCCGGCAGAATGAAATCCTTCAGCATCGGCAGGGTCTCGTTCAGCGACGCCGACAGACTCTCCAGCCGAGCGACGTGCGCCTCGGTGATGGCGCTGTAGCCCGGGATCGACAACTCGCCGCCGAGATCGAACAGGTCATGCTGCACGTCAAGCATTGCCTCGCGCAGCGCGCTCGGCAGCGGTTCGGTCAGCATCAGGCCGACCACGCAGTTCAACTCGTCCACCTCGCCGATGGCGACGATGCGCGGGTGCGTCTTCGGCACACGCGACCCGTCGCCGAGGCCAGTCGTGCCGCCGTCGCCGGTCTTGGTCGTGATTTTCGAGAGGCGATGGCCCATGGTTGTCGCGGGATTGAAACCGGGAGCGGAAAGAATTGGGCCTCGTAGTTTAGAAGAACGGATAATGCGCGCCATGTCTTCTCCGGGTGCGCCATCCTCTCCTGCCATGGAAACGAACCGAGACCCACTGCCGCCGCCGGTGCTCGTGAGCCGCGACGGCGCCACGGCGACGATCACCCTGAATCGCCCGGCGCAGTTCAATGCATTGTCGGAAGCGGTGCTGGTTGCGCTGCAGAGCGCACTCGACGCCGTGGCCGTCGACCGCGACATTCTGGTGGTGGTGCTGCGCGGCGCGGGCCGAGCGTTCTGCGCTGGTCACGACCTGCGCGAGATGCGCGCGCATCCGGCACAGGCGTGGCAACGCGCGCTCTTTGATCGCTGTTCGCGCGTGATGATGACGCTGGAGTCGCTGCCGCAACCGGTGATCGCCGCGGTACACGGCATCGCCACCGCTGCCGGTTGCCAGCTCGTCGCGACCTGCGACCTGGCGATCGCGACGCAGTCAGCGCGCTTCGCCACCAGCGGCGTCAATCTGGGGCTGTTCTGCTCCACGCCAGCCGTCGCGTTGACGCAAACCCTCGCCGCCAAACACGCTGCCGAGATGCTCTTCACGGGCGACTTCATCGACGCGAATCGCGCGCTCGCGATGGGCCTGGTCAACCGGGTTGTCGATGACGATGCGCTGGACGAGGCGGTCGCCGGCCTCGCGGCGCAGCTGGCCGGCAAGTCGCCCCATGCGCTGATGTCGGGCAAGGCGCTGCTCCGACAGCTGCGGCGACTTCACCACGGCGAACCGGGCCACGCTGACGACGCCTACGCGCTTGCCGCCGCGAATATGGCTCGGGACATGATCGGGCAGGATGCACAGCGTGGCATCGACGCCTTTCTCGCGCGGCAGCCGTTGCCAGTCTGGCAGCGCCGATGCGCAACCGAAGGTGTCGCCGATCCGGACGCGCACGTCGCCCCCACCATGGAGGAAACACAGGCATGAGTTTGCTGCGTCGCGATGCACCGCCGCCCGTGGAAGCGTGGGACGCGCTGCGGGAATGGTCGCAACAGTCGGGGTGGCACCGCTACCTCGCCAGTCTGCGGGTCATGTTGCCGTTCACCTCGGTCATCATCGGATTGGCCGCCGTGGCCTTGCTCTACGCCGAACCCTCGCTGCGTTCGGTCAAACTGGTGCTCGGGTTGTGGGCGTTTGGTGTGCCCGTCACCGCCCTCGGTTACATGCGCCGCATGAATCGCGCCGCCGCCCAGGTGCCGCCGATCACACCCGCCAGTCTCGACCCGACCACCGCGGTCGACATTCGAAGCGGCAATCGGTCTGCGCCCCCGCCGTCGTAGTTGATCATCGACGCTCGTCGCCGGGCTCTCCGCGTCGGTGCAACAGTCGCCGCGCGGTAAAGAAATTCACGCAAAAGCCGGCGGCGGCGCCCGCGAGAACGGCGCCCCACACCTGCCACAGCGGTAGCGTCACGGCCGCGCCACCACGCAGCAAGAACAGCAAGCCGGTCGACACACCGAAGTTGATCGCGGTGCCCAGCGACTGTGCGACGACGTACTGGCCCCAATCCCTCAGTGACGGTGGGTGCCGCGCATCAAACGTGAATCGACGGTTGAAAAAGTAGGTGGTCGTGACGCCCACCAGAAGCCCGGCGACACGCGAGACGATCACCGGCGCCTGCCACCCCATCGAAAGCGACACGGTGGTTGCATCCAGCGCCAACGCCAGAAACGCCCCGATCAGGTAGCGTCCCGCCTGGCCCGCGGTTTCTCGCGCCGCCGTGCTGCGCGCCGAGGCGGACGTTGCGTCGGTCGGGCCGGATGGCGAGCCATCCGATGGGTTGGAAGGTGCAGTCATGGCGGGAGCGTAGCAGCCACCGGCCGCGGCGTGGCCGGCAACGTCACAATCGACGTCGACTCCCGTCCCGCCCCAGCCACCGCGATTGTCCAGCGCGTCGCAGCGCGCGCGCCGCCCACAGCACATGGCTCGCAGGCGGGCCGTCGAAACAGCGCCGTGTTTGCAAAGCGCAAGCGCGGCTCGACGGTCGCTCCGTCGGCGCTGGCCAACGAAGAAAAGCGGGGGCTCGTTGGCAGCAGACCGCTCACGATGACCCACTCGTCATCCGAGGAAAACGCGTGCGTCCACGGCGCGGCCTGGGCTGCCGCGAGCATCGCATCGAAGCGGGGCGGGTACGCGCGTGGGTCGGCCGGCGGCAACGGCGACGGCGGGGCGAGAACGGCAGCAGGCGCGACCGGCGTCAAACCCCAGCCTTTCAGCACGCGTTCCGGGCGCCACTGCATCGCCTGCCAGGCGTGCAGCGGTAGCCCCAGCCACGGCGCCTCCCGGCCGCCCAACTGCAGTGCGGGTCGCGTTGGGCAACGCAAGCCCACCTCGTGTTGCAAGCCATAGTCCAGTCCCATCGCCAGATCGCCGTGCACACTGACCACCCGCGGCCCGACTGCACCAGCACACCACCAGGCGGCAGCGAGCGCGTCGCGCGTTGGCGCCGGAAGGAGTGACTCGGCGTGGGTCGTTGTCGCCGTCTCCTGCAAATTCGAATGCAACGGCAGTCGCGACGACACCCAACCGCTCCGCGCCGTCGTCACCGCGCCGGCGGCCAGCGTGACGTGAGCCAGCAGCACCGCCGCCGCCAGCGCGGCACTGACGGCCGCCCCGCCGCGCACGCGGCACCAGCCGCACCATGCGGTGGCAACCACCACAGCCAGCGGAGGCAGCGCCACGTAGGCCATATAGAACGGCGTGTGATCACGCAGCAGCGCTATGGCGGCAAGCACCGCAGCGAGGGTACCGACTCCGGCGAGTAGCCGGTGACGCAGCCGGTGATCTGCCATTGCGAGTACCGCGCCCAGCAACGTAACGATCAGCAGCACGGCCCACATCACGCGCCACAGCTCACGCACGGCGGACCACGGGGCCAGCAGCGTGTCTGCCACGTACTGCGCCTGCTGCCAGCACAGGTTCACCACGACGGGCCAGACGCCCGCAAGGGAACCACCGAAGCCCGCAACGGCGTTCGCGTGGAGACCCGTTGCCGCTGGCGTGCTCGTGAACGCCGCGACAACACGCGGCAAAAATACCAGCGCCCCGCCTGCAACCGACCAGGCGGCTGCGGGCCATCGCCGATCCGGCGCCAGCCGCCACACCCAGATGGCCCACCAGGGCGCGAGAAACACCACCGTCGGATGCGCATGGAGCGCAAGCCCGGCGGCGACGCCCAGCGCGAGCGCCCACCTCGTGGTTCCCCGGCGATCAATGCCGCTTACGGCACGATGCGCGCGAAGCGCAAACAGGGCGCTCGCCCACACCGCGGCCTCGAGCATCTGTGGGTGTCCCACCCCGAGCAGTTGATAACTGGCCACGCCGGGCAGCGCAGTCGCAGCCACCAAGGCGATGGCAAACGACTGATCTACCCAGGCGCAGCCGACGCGGTAAACCAGCCAGAACTTGGCCGCCGCAACCAGCGCCAGCAGCGAAAAATAGCCGGTGAGCGACTGCGTCAAGGTCAACACCAGGGCGCCGAGGTAGTACCACCACGCCGCGAGAACACTCATTGAGCCAATCGGTGGCCCCGCCAGCGGCCACGCCTCACCCGCCGCAATTGCCCGCGCCCACGCCAGATCGCGCGCGATGTCGATGGTCACCACGCCATGGGCCGCCGCAATCACATAGGCAAGCGACGCGACCAGCACGGCGACGGCGCCGAGCACCGGCATCGTTGCGGCAGGTGCGCGCCCCGCCCGGGCAGTAGCGAATCGAATGAAACGGGTTTCCATTGCTGGCGAGCGTAGCGCAATCGGCAGCCGCAGGTGGCCGTGGCTACGGCTCGCCGTCGTTTAGAGCGCGCGCTCCGCGCCGGACAGCCGCCAGACGCTGCACAATTTCGACCACTACGGCGATTGAGATGCTTTCTATAATTGCAGGTTAACGTTAACGTCAAGCAGGCACCGTCGCCCCGTGCGGTCGCCCTCCAGGAGAAGTTGTGAAGATACTCGTCCCGGTCAAGCGCGTTGTGGACTACAACGTGAAAGTGCGCGTCAAACCCGACAACTCGGGCGTGGATATCGCCAACGTCAAGATGTCGATGAACCCGTTCTGCGAGATCGCAGTTGAAGAGGCTGTTCGCCTCAAGGAAAAGGGCGTCGCGACCGAAATCGTTGCCGTGTCAGCGGGTGTTGCGCAATGCCAGGAGACGCTGCGCAACGCCATGGCCATCGGCGCCGACCGTGGCATCCTGATCGAGACGGACGTTGAACTGCAGCCGCTCGCCGTCGCCAAACTGCTCAAGGCGGTGGTCGACAAGGAACAGCCGAAACTCGTGGTGCTGGGCAAGCAGGCCATCGACGACGACGCCAACCAGACCGGCCAGATGCTGGCCGCGCTGCTCGGCTGGGGTCAGGCCACGTTTGCCTCGAAAGTTGAAGTCGCGGGCGACACCGCGACCGTAACGCGTGAAGTCGACGGCGGCCTCGAAACCGTATCGCTCAAGCTGCCCGCCATCATCACCACGGACCTGCGCCTCAATGAGCCGCGGTACGCGACGCTGCCGAACATCATGAAGGCGAAGAAGAAGCAGCTCGACAACGTCAAGCCCGCCGACCTTGGTGTGGATGTCACGCCGCGCCTGACCACTCTGAAAGTGGAAGAGCCGCCCAAGCGCCAGGGTGGCGTCAAGGTCGCCGACGTGGCCGCGCTGATCGACAAACTCAAGAATGAAGCGAAGGTGATCTGATCATGGCCAATCTCGTTATTGCAGAACACGATCACGGCTCGCTGAAGGCCGCCACACTCAATGTCATCTCGGCGGCGGCAGCCATCGGCGGCGACGTGCACGTGCTGGTCGCGGGTCACAATGCCAACGCAGCCGCCGCAGCGGCAGCGCAAGTCGCCGGGGTCAGTAAAGTGTTGCTGGCCGATGGTCCGGCACACGCCCACCTGCTCAGCGAAAACGCCGCAGCCCAAGTGGTGGCCGTGGCCGCAGGCTACAGCCACATCCTCGCGCCGGCAACCGCATACGGCAAGAGCGTGGCGCCGCGCGTGGCGGCCCTGCTCGACAAGGCGCAGATCAGCGACATCATCAAAGTCATCGACGGCGACACCTTCGTGCGTCCGATCTACGCCGGTAACGCGTACGCGACCGTGAAGTCGGCCGACAGCGTGAAGATCATCACCGTGCGCGGCACGGCGTTCGCCGCGGCGGCCTCGGGTGGCAGTGCCGCCGTGGAAAACGTGGCGGCCGTCGCCGACAGCGGTGTGGCCGGCTTTGTTTCGGCGGAAATCACCAAGAGTGAACGCCCCGAACTCACCGCCGCGAAGATCATCGTGTCCGGCGGTCGCGGCCTGGGTTCCGGCGAAAAATACCGCGAGGTGCTCACACCGCTCGCCGACAAGCTGAACGCCGCCATGGGGGCCTCGCGCGCCGCCGTCGACGCGGGCTTTGTGCCGAACGACTATCAGGTCGGCCAAACCGGCAAGATCGTGGCACCCGAGCTGTACGTCGCGGTGGGTATTAGCGGCGCCATCCAGCATCTGGCGGGCATGAAGGACAGCAAAGTCATCGTCGCCATCAACAAGGATCCGGACGCGCCGATTTTCAGCGTGGCCGACTTTGGGCTGGTGGCCGATCTCTTTGAAGCCGTGCCCGAATTGACCTCCAAACTTTGATTCGCAAGAAAGCGGGCGTGAGCCCGCTTTTTTGTTTTCC
Source organism: Burkholderiales bacterium (assembly GCA_016790165.1). GTDB lineage: Bacteria > Pseudomonadota > Gammaproteobacteria > Burkholderiales > Casimicrobiaceae > Casimicrobium. The sequence continues at coordinate 79,034 of JAEUPL010000006.1, read as the reverse complement.
GTCTGAATTTTGATCGCCCTTACGGATCGCCCTTATGAGCAGCTATCACGCCCCTACCAAAGAATTCAAATTTCTGCTGGAAACCCTGGCGCCGCTGAAAGACCTGGCGGCGCTGCCGCATTTCGCCGAGGCGACGCCGGACACGGTGTTCGCGATCATCGATGAATCGGCCAAATTCGCCAACGAAGTGCTCGATCCGCTGAATTGGTCGGGCGATCAGGAAGGCGCGAAACACAACCCTGCGGATTGCAGCGTCAGCACGCCGAAGGGCTTCAAGGCCGCCTACGACGCCTACTGCGCCATGGGTGGTGCGGCGCTGCCGATGCCCGAGGAATTTGGCGGGCTCGGCATGCCGCGCAGCCTCATCACACTCACCGATGAGATGGTGCACTCGTCGAACATGAGTTTTGGCCTGCTGCCGATGCTGACGCAAGGTGCGATCGAGGCGCTGCTGCTGGCCGGGTCGGACGAGCTCAAAGCGACGTACCTCGAAAAGATGGTGAGCGGCGAGTGGACCGGCACCATGAACCTCACCGAGCCGCAGGCCGGCTCGGATCTGGCGCTGGTCAAAACCCGCGCCGAGCCGCAGCCCGATGGCACGTTCAAGATTTTCGGCACCAAGATTTTCATCACGTTCGGCGAGCACGATTTCACCGACAACATCATCCATCTGGTGCTCGCGCGGCTGCCGGATGCGCCCGAGGGCGTCAAGGGCATTTCACTGTTCATCGTGCCGAAGTTTCTCGTCAACAAGGACGGTTCACTCGGCGCGCGCAACGATGCCAAGTGCGTGTCGATCGAACACAAACTCGGCATTCACGGCTCGCCCACCTGTGTCATGCAGTTCGGCGACGACGGCGGCGCCACGGGCTACGTGGTGGGCGAAGTCAATCGCGGCCTGGAGTACATGTTCGTGATGATGAACCTCGCGCGCTTCGGCGTGGGGTTGCAGGGCATCGGCATTGCGGAGCGTGCCTACCAGCGCGCCGTGGCGTTTGCGCGAGAGCGTGTGCAGTCGCGCGACGTGGGGGCCCCGAAAAACCCGTCGGTGCCGATCATTCGCCACCCCGACGTGCGGCGCATGCTGCTGCGCATGCGCTCGCAAATTGAGGCGGCACGCGCGCTCGCCGTGGCGACGGGCTATGCCTTTGACCTCGCCGAGGCGCACCCCGACGCCGACGTCCGCAAGGCCAACAAGGCGTTTGTCGACCTGATGATTCCGGTGCACAAGGGCTGGGCCACCGAGATGGCGCAGGACGTGACCTATCAGGGCATTCAGGTGCACGGCGGCATGGGCTTCGTCGAAGAAACCGGTGCCGCACAGCACTACCGTGACGCCCGCATCACGACCATTTACGAAGGCACCACGGCCATTCAGGCCAATGACCTCGTGGGGCGCAAGATGGCGCGCGAAGGTGGCGTGTCGGCACGTGCGCTGATCGGCACGCTGCGCGCGTTCAACGCCGAGCTGGCGAAATCAGACAACGCGCACTTGCAGGTGGCCGCGAACAAGCTCGCGCGCGGCGTTGACGCGATGGAGCGCGCCGTGGACTTCAACCTCGCCCACTTCAACCAGAACGTGCGCGCCTGCTTCGCCGGCAGCGTGCCGATGGTGAAGCTGTTCGGCATTGTGTGCGGCGGCTGGCAGCTCGCGCGCGCCGCCGCCGAGGCCCATCGTCGACTCGTTGCGGGTGACGCCGATCGCGATTTCCTCGAAGCCAAGATCGCCACGCTGCGCTACTTCGTCGACACCATGATCCCCGAAGCCGTCGCGGCGGCGGAAGTCATCGTGGACGGCTCGGAAGGTACGCTGGCGCTGGCCGAAGCCGCGTTCTAGCCGACGGCGCTGCCCCGTGCTCCAGCTTTACTACGCGCCGTCGAACGCATCGATCACGCCGCACATCCTGCTTGAGGAGATGGGTCTGCCCTTCGAACTCAAGCTGGTCGATCGCGGCAACAACGCGCACAAGTCGGCCGACTATCTCAAGCTCAATCCGAACGGCCTGATTCCGGTGCTGGTGGACGGCGATCTGGTGCTCTACGAGACCGCGGCCATCTGCCTCTACCTGACCGACAGCCACCCGCAATGCGGCCTCGCACCGGCGGTTGGGACGGTAGCACGCGCTCACTTCTACAAGTGGTTGATGTGGATGACCAACACGCTGCAGCCGGCGGTCATCATGTACTTCTACACCGACCGCTACACCAGTGCGACCGACGCCGCGTCGGTGGCCGCGATCAAGGCGAAAACGCAGGAGCGCATGGGCGCCATGCTCAAGCAGCTCGACGACCACCTCGCGCACAGCGGCGGGCCGTGGATGCTAGGCGAGCAGTTCAGCGTGCTCGACATCTACGCCTTCATGCTCGGACGCTGGACGCGCGTCTGGCAGGGCGACCCACCCGCCGCGCAGAAAGCCAGCAACCGCGACGCCTGGCCACACCTCGGCCCGTTCATGCACCGCATGCTCGCACGCCCCGCCGTGCAGCGCGTGGTGGCGCGCGAGGGTTTGCAGGAGCCGGTGATCTAGGACATCCCTTCGTTCGTGGTGAGGCTGTCGAACCATGAACGTGCTTCGCTCCGGTTGCTGCCAGATCAGTCGGCGTAATCCGGCGCGCCAGCCAATGTGCGGTAGCAGCTTTTCCACGCTAACGACTGTCGTACGGTATTCAGCGGCGTTTTTTCTTAATAGTCGACAATTGCGAAAATCAGGCTGTAAGGACGGCTAGCTAGTCATCTCAGCTAAAAAGCTGTTAATGATGACATCTCGCCCGAGCGGTGCGGCAAAGAACGCGGGCTGTGCCCGAGTGGCCAGCCGCCTGGCACGGTTTCATGGGCCACGACGTCCTTTCGGCTAGTGCGAATACGTGACGAATTCGCCCTTTCGCCCGACGATTTGCCGCACCCGAGAACCGCTCATGATCGCCCAGCCCAGTTTCACCCACATCGTGCGTCAAGCGCAACGCACCACATGCCTTAGTCGTGCGCTCGCGCTGGCCGCCCTGCTCAGCGCGACGGCGACGCATGCCCAAACCTCCTGCCCCTTCGACGGCGGCGACGCGTCACTGGCCAAGGAAGGGTTGATCCTCTCGCGTTACGCGCTGGGCATCACCGGTGCGCCGCTGGTGGCGAATACGGGCATTCCAGCTGCAAGTGCGCAGACGGTTGAGGATTCGATCAACTCACCCGCGTGGGGCCTCAACATCACGGGCAACACCGACGTGAACGGCGCGCCGGTGTTGACCCCCAACGACGCGACCATCATCTCTCGAAAGATTGCAGGGTTCAGCGGCGCCGCGTTGACCAACGGCCTCGCGCTCAGCGGGCCGCGCAACACGCCCACTGCGGTGCAAAACTTCCTGCTCGCGGGCTGCCCCGGCACGGCGTGGGTGCAGGGCGGCAACGCGTTTGGCGCGCCGGGGGTGATTGGAACGACGGATGCGCAGCCGCTGACGGTCAAGAGTGGTGGTGCCACCCTGAGCCTGCTCACCGCCGGTAACAACGGGCTACGTATTACGGAGAACACCAGCACGACAGTCGGCTCAACATTCGGTATCGGCGTTCATCCGCTGACGACATTCATCAACACCGTGAACGGCTCCCCGGCAAACCGCGTTGAAGCGAATATCGTTGGGGCCACGATTGGCGGCGGCGGATTTCTGGATTTCACCGGCCCGCCAGCGCACACCAACCACGTCGGTGGCCATTTCGGAACAGTCGGCGGTGGCCTACAAAACTCCGCGTTTGGCACAGCAGGGGTAGTGAGTGGGGGGCGCAATAACTTCGCTGACGGAGAGTACGCGAGCGTCACGGGCGGCCTTGGTAACGCAGCTTTGGGCTATTCCTCTGCAATCGGCGGCGGCGCGGCCAACCAAGCTTCGGCGAGCGGCGCGACTATCGGCGGAGGCTCCTTGAACGTCGCTTCGGCTGGATACTCGTTCGTAGGCGGTGGTTACCTCAACCGCGCTACGGCTGGAAACGCGGTCGTAGGCGGTGGCTACCTCAACCGCGCGTCCGCTGAGGGTTCGACGGCCAGCGGTGGCACCGAGAACACCGCCAGCGGCCAGTATTCAACCGTCAGCGGCGGCGCAAACAACACCGCCGACGGCGACTACAGCGTCGCGATGGGTCGTCGCGTCAAAACCCTTGGCAACGGCTCATTTCAGTTCGCGGACTCAAGCAACTTTGACTTCAGTTCATCAACTGTCAACGCGTTTCGCGTGCGTGCCACGGGCGGCGTGCGTTTCGTGACCGAAATCGATGGAACGGGCGCGACGACGTGGTCGTGCGCTGCTTTTGCGGGCGCGGGGTGGTCGTGTTCGTCAGACCGCAACTTGAAGCAGGGACTCAAGAAGCTGGACGGCAAGAAAATCCTGGCCAAACTCGCGGCGATGCCGGTGTATCAGTGGCAACCCAAGGGTCAGAACGCCCACATCAAGCACGTCGGCCCGATGGCGCAGGATTTCATGAAAGCCTTTGGTGTGGGCGACGACGACAAGATGATCGGCATGCAGGACGCCGACGGCGTGGCGCTCGCAGCGATTCAGGGTTTGAACCAGATCGTGAAGGCAAAAGACGCGAAGATCGCCGCGCTCGAAAAAGCCAACGCGGTGATGCAGCGCGAGATGGCGGCAATCAAGAAGCGGTTGGGGATGTAGCAGCGGCCTGCCCGCGAACTCTTGCGGCTGCTAGCGGCGATTTCGCGGGTGTTGGCTGGCAAGACGCTCATTGCCCCGTTTGTAGTTGCCCGTGATTCGGGCCATCACGTGCTGGGCGTCGCTCTCGTCGGCCGCTTCGACCTCGAGCATGAAGTCCACCGCGTCCGTGCCGCGGAGCGTGGAGGCGACGCGGCCGTGATGCAGCACCTCGACGTCCCCGTTCTTTCGGCGCCGATAAGTAAAGCCGAGATCGCTGCGCTCCGGTGTTGAATTCGTCATGGTTGAGTCCTGAGATAGGCGACTGCGGCAGGTTCGCGCACCAAACCGCGTGAGTCCCGAATCGCGATGTCCGGCGCCACGTGGCCTGCGTCTGTTCACCGGTGGAAAATCAAGTTTAGGGCATCGTCAGGCAGTCCATCGCGTGAATCCAAATGGTACGTTGCGCCTCGAGCAAAGTGCGCGGACGTGGCGTGAAAGCCCGGCTTGCCAGCGACGCCCGCCCGTGTCAAAGTGTCGGCAACGCGACAACGCCCCGCAGCGCAGCGGCACCTACCACGCCAACATGCACAACGCCCGACCATTGCGCTTGATGCTCACGCTGCTGGCAGCGGCGCTGCTGGCCGGCCACGCCCCTGCGGCGTCAATGCGCTTTTTCGGCACGTCGAACTATGCCAGTGCGGCCGACGCGCGGGATCGGGTGCGCGTGCTGATTGATGCGACCCCCGCGCGCAGCGCCAACATCGGTGCCACGGATACCACCGTCGAGTTCTGGTTGAAGGCGGACGCAGCCAGCAACAGTGACGGCGCAAGCGCCTGTCCGACCGCCGTGTTTCGCGGCATCACCTTTGGCCCACCGGATCAATGGATTCCGGGCCATATCGTGATCGATCAGGACATCGCGGGTGCCAACGGCGCGATGCATGCCGACTGGGGCATCAGCGTTGCGCCGGGCTACATCGCCTACGGTCTGCGCGGGCGCACGGTCGAAGGCACCACGCTCTGCGCCAACGTGCCCGTGCTCAACAATGCATGGCATCACCTCGCCTTTCAACGGCGCGTTAGCGACGGCAGGCTGTGGATTTTTGTCGACGGCGTTCTGCGCGCGACTGCGCTCGGCGCACCGGGCGATGCGAGCTACGGCTCGGGGTTCGCCACCAGCCGACCGAACAGCGATCCGTTCACCGTATTCGGCGCAGAAAAACTGGGCGACTTTGACTGGCCAAATTTCAACGGCTGGCTGACCGAAATCCGCTTTTCAACGGTGTTGCGCTACGGCGCTGCCACGTCGCTGAATGCGGATGTATTTACGCCAGGCCTCACGCGCTTTCAGGCCGATGCCGGCACGGCCTCACTGTGGCACTTCACCGAAGGCAGTGGCTCAATCGTGGCCGATGCCGCCGGCAACAGTCACGCCGAAGTCCGGTTCAACACCGCCGGCAGTCAGCCCGCCTGGTCGCTGGATTCACCGTTCGCGGCGGCGGGTTGCGCACTGGACGCCGATGGCGACGGCATCACGAGCGCAGTCAGCGACGGCGTGCTCATCATTCGCTATCTCCTCGGCTTTCGTGACGATGCGCTGACCGACGGCGCGATTGGGCAGGGCGCGCCGCGCAACGCACCGCAAATTGCCGCTTACCTCGCCACGCTCGATTTGAACGCCGACGGCAGCCCCGGTAACTCGCTGTCTGCGGCCACCGACGGTCTGCTGATCTATCGTGCGCTCTCGGCGCAAAGCGGGCAGTCGCTGACTCACGCCGCCCTGAGTCCGGCTGCAACGCGAAGTGCCGCGCAAATCCTCGATTGGCTAAGCAGCACGCACGGTGCGGCTTGCCTTGCCGCAGCCGCGGCGAAGCACGGAGCAGTCAAGTCGCCGTGAGCCGCCTGAGTTTGGGGAGCCAGCGACGCCGCCAGAGGAGGAGCGCGAGAACCGTCGCGACCACGGTCGCCGCGGCGCCAATGCCCCGGGCACCGCGGTAGATGCGGTTCTGCAGCTCGACGGAAACCACCTCGGCTGACCGCTCGGTGGCCGCGACCAGCCACGTGCCGTAGAACCATCCTGGCTCCGTGATCCACACCGTCAGCTGCTTGCGCGAATTCGGCTCAAAACTCTCGCACAGCCTCGCCGTCTTGTCGCAGCCAATCCGGGCTTCCCTGCCACTCGCTGCGACGAGATAAACGTAGGGCCGCGCCCGTCTCAGCGTGACCAGCTGCGCCGAAACCTCCAGACGCTCGGCGGCCTCGATCGTCAGTGCCGATGGGGCGAGCAGCCAGTCCAGTGCGAACAGCACGGCGAGCGCCGGTGAAATGAAACGTAGCGCGGTGCGAAGCATGGCTGGCAATGTCTAGGAGTCTGGGCACGCATCGGTGGCATTCACGCCACGGGGAACTGACGCTCTCGCCGGCAAGGATCGGCGTGCCTCTCTGGTTTCGGCCCGATTTGAATGTTGCCCATTCGCAGTTTACGGCGATGCGCGCTCCGGCGAACGACATCGCGTCCTTCGCTCCGCGGCAAACCGCGTCGCGCTGGCTGGGGCGATCCGTCACGCGGCGCACCCGCGCTCACCGGCCGCGACGCGCGGGCCCGGTCAAGCTCCGCGCAAAAACAACCCAATGGCGCAGACCGCTTCGATACTGATGACCGCGAGCGTCAGCGTCATGCCGCCGCGTCGGCTCCATGCAGCATTGTTGGTGAGCAGGCTGTGTGCATGCAACAGGCGACCGAGCAACAGCGCAATGCCAAAGCCGGTCAACCACGCGCGGCCGAGCCCGCCGAGTTCAAGCAGGGCCATCAGCAGCAAAGCCATGGGCGCGGTTTCTGACAAATTGCCGTGCGCCCGCATGCGGCGCAGCAGCTGAAGATCGCCACCGTCCAGGAAATCGACGCCGGTTTGCGCCCGGCGAATGATGACCAGCGCGGTGAGCACACATTGCAGCAGGCCGCAGCACGCCGCAAACAGCAACGACACGGAAACGGAATTCATGGATGGACTCCTCTTTTCGACGCGGTCTTGCGTTCAGTACGCTCTTGCCGTGCAGAGCGCAGGGCGATGAGGTGCGCAAACAGCGCGAGCGGGACAAACAACGTAGCTAGCCAGATGAACGGAAACGCTGCGACCATGCGGTTTGCAGGCTCTTGCACCAACGCCTGAAACGGAAAAGGAATGGACAGAAACGCAATCGTCAGAATGTTCAAGAGCAGCGCAAGGCCCGCCAGATTCCACAAGACACTCAACCTTTGCACGCGACTGCTATCCGGTTGTGCCCAGAGCCATATCGCCATCAGCGGTGCCGAGACGCCGACCAGGATGTCGAAGTTGTAGCCGGAAAACGTCATCGGTTTGCCAATCACGCCCTGCGCGTACATGTGGTACAGCAGCAGCTCCAGTGGCAGGCGAAAGCTTTGCAGCGCGGGCCACGTCCAGGCGGGGATGCCCTGCAGGGCATGCAATGCGGTGGTTCGTGTGGCCAACCAGGCAGCGCCCGCGATGCTCAGGGCAACGGTGGGCAGCGCCCGCCACGGCTCGCTGAACACCGCGAAGTATCCGGCCAGCGCAAGCGCGACCATCATCGCCTGCCAGAGCATGAGCAGCCCGAGCACGTTGCGCACGGCGCCGGGCCGGTAGCGATGTAACGCCCCCAGCCTGAGCATGCCGGCCAAGGCGGCGAGCACCGCCGCGGCCAAAGCGATCAATGCCAGCTCATGCGTGAGGCTGGGCGTCGGGGCGACATTCACGGGGGCAGTCTCCTTGGGCGAGTTGCTTCCTACACCGGCGAAAACGCCACCTGGCGCACTTCCAGCGCACCGAATTGCACGACCGGGCATTTGGCCGCCCAGCCGGTCGCCTCGGGTTCGCCGGGCACGTCAATCAGGTAGTAGCCGCCAATTTGCGTGTCGCCCTCAAACGCACAGCCCTCCCGCGTCTTGATGCGGCCGTTCTCGGCATACACGCGCTGCGCCGTCTCGGGCGGGCTGAGCTGGCCCGCCGCGAGCAGCACGCCCGCCTGTATGAGCTGCTGGTTGTAGCTCATCATCGATTGCATGATCTGCTGCCTCGCCGACTCGGGCACAAGGGCAAAAGCGGCGGGCTGGGTTTGGCACAGGAGCAGGTATTTCATGGCAGTCACCTCTAAAAACAGCTCGGGATTGAGCTTGGATGAACTGTAAGCGCAGCTAGAGTGCCGTTCAATTGGCGTATTACTTCATAAATACCAAATAAAAACTTTGTAATTTAGCGTGCGTGCGCCAAAATCTGGCGAATGCAGACACTACGAGGCATCCTGAACTTCGCCCGAACCGCCGAGCTGGGCAGCTTTGCCCGGGCCGCCAAAGCGCTGGGTGTTTCACCAGTGGCGGTGAGTCAGAACATCAGCCGCCTGGAACGCGCTTTAGGCGTGCGGCTGCTCGCGCGCAGCACCCGCGCCGTGCAGCTCACACCCGAAGGCCAGGCGTTTCTCGACCAATGCCGCCAGCCGCTGGCGCAGCTCGATGCGGCGTGCAGGGAAGCGGCGAGCGATGCCCGCACGGCCAGCGGCACGCTGCGCGCGACGGTGGTGTCGCCGGTGGCGTATCTCTACCTGATCCCGTTGCTGCCTGAATTTCAGCGTCGCTATCCCGGCATCCGGCTCGAGCTTGAACTCAGTGAAGACACGAGCCCACTCATCAGCAGGCGGTTTGATGTCGGCATCCGCGTCGGGGTGCTCAACGATGCAGCGTTCGTGGCGCGGCCACTCGGCCCGCTGCGCCTGCCGCTGTGCGCCGCGCCGGGCTATCTCGCCGCCCACGGCGTACCGCAGAGCCTGGATGATTTGGCAGCGCATCGCCTGCTGATGCTGCAAATGACTGGCGCAGATCACGCCACGCCGCTGATCGTGCAGACCCGCAAGGACGGCGGTCGCAGCATGCAGTTTCTGCAAATGCCCGCGAGCTTTGTGTGCAATGATTTTCGCGCGCTGTCGCAGGCGTGCAGCGACGGTCTCGGCATCGCGCAGCTGCCGCAACCGCTGGCGTTGCCGCTGCTCAAAAGTGCGCGGCTGCAGGTGCTTCTACCGGAGAGCATCGCTGACAACATCCAGCTCTACATCCACTACCCCAGCCGCAAGCAGCTGCCCGCTCGCGTGCGGGCGTTTGTGGACTTTGTGGTGGAGCACTTCGCCGGACATCCCGATCTGACGGCGGACATTGCGGGTTTTGTCGCCTCGCGTCAATACGGTGGGCCTGAACTTGGACCTGCCGGATAGGCGATTGAGCGCACTTCCCTTACGCCACCATCATCGATCGGCCGCTGGTCCCTTGACGCGAGTCCGCGCACGACGGGTTGGGCCGCGCTGCACGCGCGCTAGACAAACCCCTGCGCCTTGTAGCTCGCGAACGCAGCCTTAGTGAGCGCAGTGAGCTCCTTGAGCAGAGCCGGCTCAGACGACTTGAAGTTGAAGCAAGACTTGCCCTGCATTCTGGCTCTGAGCTCGGGTGTGAGCGACGTCAGCAAGTCCGGCTTGACGTAGACCGGCATCAAGTGAAACGCGACGTATGATTTCCTCACTTGAACCGAGCCGAAGAACAGTGGTTTCCTGTTCTTCTGGATGTGCCGTGTATCGACGTAGATTTCCTGTCCGTCGTCTCGCTTGACGTCAAGTTTGGCTGCATACGGAGCCATGATCTTGTGCAAGTCGGCGTAAACAGAAGCGAGGTCGGACATGGTGTCTCCTTTGCCGGAAGTGAATCGGAACCGCATGCTGCGGGGCCCGACGCCGTGTCAACGCGGCGACAGCGCACGGACGCCTCATTCGCAAAGCGCAGCCTACGCAGGCGGCGCCTCGCGGGCAAGGTGGTCAGCCCGTGGCGCGCCCGTTGATCGCCCCTGCGGTGTGCCGATTCAGGCAAACGCAGAACCAGCGCCACGCCCGCCGCGCACGGGCGGACTCGGGCGGCTGGCTCCGGGGCAAAGCCTCGTCGTCGCGGGGCGACGACCGCGTTTCGGGCCTCGGCATCCGTGGCCGAGGCGCCGCGCGACTTTTCGCGAATTGGCGTGGCGTTTCGATGGCACGTCGATTTCATCAGCGAATTTCCAACTCAGGACACCTGGCTGCATTCGGCCGTTCATACCTGACCTCGTCGCGCCCGTAAGGGCCGACGCATTGCCAGCCGTTCTTCTCGTAGAACGCCCGCGCCTTCGTCGTGGTGCCGGTGGATAGCCAGAGCCTGTCGATGGGTTGCGTCCGGAACCACTCGATCATCGCGACATGCAGCCGGGTTCCATGGTTTCGGCCTTGTGCTTCTGGTCTGACAAACAGCGCCCAGACGTTCCCCGTCCTCGCGATGCCGATGGCGAAGGCCAGAATCCTTCCGGCATCCTCGATGACCCAGCCGCGGCCAATGTCTTCAATCGACGCCCTGATCGCTTCATCCGAGATGCGACCCGGGGTCAAGGTATTCTCGGTCACCGAGTAGCGCACCTGCCAAATGCCGGGGATGTCGGCAGCGGTGGCGTGGCGCAAGTGCGTAGGCATAGGCACAGCCCCAACGTCGCAGTCAAGCTGGCGGCAAGCCGCCGCGGGTCGCCTTGAACTGCGGGTTAGGCATCAGTGCGACGGGAAAGCGCAAGACGTACCGCAAGCCCGAGCATAACGAGGCCGCTGCAGCGATACAGCCACAGCAGCGCGCCGGGGCGAGACTTGAACCATGAAGACAGGCTGCCCGCGAAAACAGCGACCGGCCCTTTGATCAGGAACGTAAGGGCGGCAAAAACAAGGCCGAGGACGAGAATCGTCAGCGCAGGGCGGGCAGCGCCCGGAGCAACAAACTGAGGCAGGAACGCGAAGTAAAAGATGGCGATCTTTGGGTTGCTGATGTTGGAGAGGGCGCCGGTCAGGAACAGTTTTTTCGGTGACTGCGCAGCGTTTGATGCGGCGTTGAATTCGGCGGCTCTGGTCAATAGCAGCTGCACGCCGAGGTAGAGCAGGTAAGCAGCGCCAATGAACTTGAGACCGACGAACAGCCACTCGGAAGTGCGCAGCAACGCGCCCAGGCCAAGCGTGGCAAGGAGCGTGTGGCCGACGAGCCCAACACTCACACCGGCCGCCGTTGTCACACCCGCCGCCGTACCCTGAGACAGCGACCTTGACATGACCAGAATCATGTCTTGGCCTGGCGTTGCGATGACAACCGTGGACGCGGCGAGGAAGAGGAGCCAATGTGCTTCAATCAAGGTGGTGCCCCGAACGTGGTTTCTGTGATGCCGAAGGAAGCGCTGAACAAGCCCCCCCCGCGCGCGTCGCATCGTCGGGCTTGGGCGATCTGCGAGCCAAGCCATTCGCGCCATCGCCCCGCGACGACACGAAATTTCCGGCCCCCAGCGCATCCCCATCCGACACGCGACGTAGCACGCAGATTGTTTCAGTGTTTCAGCGTTTCCCCAACCGATGCCATTATCTGCGTGAAAGCAGCATCGAACAACGATTTTCCCAATCGACCTCAGCTCGGGCAATCTATCACTGGGAGCTTGCCTCGCACACGATCGTGATTGCGTCTTTGCGTGCTACGCCTCGCCCGAAAGAGCACGGCCGTAACGAGCGGTTCCGGCGCCGCCGCGTCGATCAACGGGCGCCCCGTTGATCGGTTGATTGCCCGCACAAGCGACTGATCAATCGTGTTGGCGTGACGGAGGGGCGGGCAGGCGCGCGGTTGCGCACATCGCCGCCAACCTTGCGGGGCGCGATCATGGCCCGCGCCGTAGACGGCAAACGACGGATCGTTGCCAGACAGGTGATCGGCAAGCCGATCGAACCACGAACCGCTCGGCCGCGGGTCAAGTGAATCCGCTGCGGGCGGACATCCGCGCCATCACTTGCCTGTGGCGAGTCCAGACTGCGAGTCGCGTGGCGAGTCGACACGGCGTTGGCCGTTGCCCGGCTTGGGGTTTGCCTTTGCTTTGGGGCCGCCCGCGCCGGGTTGCTTGCGGATGTTGGTTCCTTCCAGAATGTCGCCGATGACGGGTTTCGGGGTGGAAGGCTTCTTGCGAATGTTGGTGCCGTCGATCATGTCGCCGACGATGGGTTTTGCGGTGCCGGGCTTTTTGGCGGCGGCGTTGGCGTTAGCGTTGGCAGGCCGCGCGGGGGCGTCTGCGGCGAAGCTCGCGGACGTGGTGAGTGTGGCGAGGGAGAACGTCGCGGCGACTATCGACGTGCGCACCGTGGCGATACGAGAGATTGGCATGAGGGCTCCTTGCGCGTGATGTTGAGGTTGCGGGGTCGGGACGTTGCGGGCTAACGCTGGCTGATCGTGGCGACGCCGCTGCTGTGCGCTTCGGTGCGCCCGGACGAGAGATACGCTTTGCCGATCAACGAGTTGCGAAGGTGGGCGTCGAAGAACGCGCGGCCACCCGCAATCAAGATCGGGTCGAACACGGGGGAGTTCTCTTTGAGATTGAACGTGTTGTGGATCGCGCCGACGTGGTCGATATACAAGAGGTATTTGTTGCCCGGCGGCATGAGTTGATAGCCCTGCACGCGATTGGCAGGTACGGTCGTCTCTGAGAAGTCGTTGACGCCGGTGAGCGTGAGGTCGGGCGTGGTGCATTCGCGCCAGGTGTCGAGCTTGAACCACGGCCGATCGGTGCCCTGCGGCGACGCGGCCATCAACGCTTTGGGCACGATAGCCAGCGGCGTGTTGAATCGGCTCACAGCGCGAAAGCTGTAGTCGGGGTCGATGCCAAGGTCGACGCGGGCGCAGAGCGCCGCACGGACGCTGTAGGTGCCGCGCGAGTGGGCAGCGAGACCCACGCGGTCGTAGTCAAAGAGCCCCTGCGCCTGTGGGTACGCGGCCTCGATGGTCGGCAGTGCGTTGAGCACCGCGATGGTGTCGCGCGGGCGGTCGAGATTGGCTTCGGTCATTTTCGCCTGATCCTCGGTCAGCGGCGGGTAGCCAAATTCCGCCAGCAACGCCGATTGTTCAGCGGACGTTCGCGGCGGGTGGCTCATCTGCACGACGATGTAGCCGACCTCGGCGAGCGCCGCGCCCCAGTCGTTGCCGATGTATTTTCCGTCGGCGTTCTTATCGCCGCCGTGCGAATAGACGATGACCGGGCGCTTGCTCCGGCCAGCGTTGAGCGGATATTGAATCAGCACCGGAATGTCGCGCGCATGGGGCACGTCGCGCACCGTGTAACCGTCGAGCATGCCGACGGCGTATTTGGTGGTGCCGGCGTAAAGCCCCGTCGTTGCCGGCGGCCACACGGCGGCGGCGTCGGTCGCGGCGGAGACGCAAAACGCGATGCCTTCCTGCGTCCAGCCCGCAGCGGCCATCTTGTCGTAGCTTGCCTGCGAAACGGTGTAGCGATGGTTCGGCGTGCGCCCGCCCGCAGCGGGACGGAAGCTGCGGTACACGGCGACCGGCGTGGCCAGCGGACAGATCGCGCCGACCTTTTGGCCGACGACGAAGTCGATGCCTTCGTAGGTGAAGCCTGCCGGGTTGGTCTGCGCGACCAACTGGCAGTCGGTGGCTTGCAGGCCGTAGAAGTGCGAGCTGGTGTAGGGCGAGGTCAGCGAGATGTAGTAGCGGCAGATGCTGTTGGCGGCGTTGGCTTGGCTGCCCGCTGTGGCGCTAAAGCTCGCGCCGGTGCGCTCGAAATCGACGCCGAGGTCCAGCGCGTTGATCTCGGCGGTGCGGGAGGTGATGAAGTAGGCGTCGAGCACGCGGTTGTAATACTCGACGACGGTGACCGCCTGGGCCGAGGCGTGTGCGGCGAGCAGCGCACCCGCGAGAAACACGGCCAGCATGCGAAGACGCTTCGGCAGTGGCATAGGACGCCTCCGTTAGTTCTGAACTCTCTGAGGCGAGCAGCGTAGTCGCTGGCGGTCTCGTCGCGCATCGCATACGCATGCGACCCCACGCATGCGCTCACGACGCCAGTCTCCCAGGATACGCTGCCCACGACCAAGTACAGCTTTTTCACTGTAACGACGGCTACACGGCGCGTATAGCGCCAAAATTACCCATGTCAACATGGTGACAAATCAGGCTGCAACGACCGTCCGACGGTCGTTAACGCTAAAAAGCTGTTAACTGAGAATTTCGCCCGGTTACCGTGGGTGAGCGAGCGAGTTCGGAGTGCTACTTTGCAAGACCCCAATTCTGCGGACCTGACCCCAATTCAGCTACAACCCCGGCGCGATCTGCTCCATCAGGTTTCGCACGCTGTCGGCAAACTGCTCCGCGGTTACGTTTGCTGGCCGGGGCACGTTGGCGACCAAGGGTGCACCCCTAAAGCCAAACAACCAACGTGTGATGAGCAGGGCGTCAAAGCTATCCGCGCCGGCTTGTTGGTCGACGTTGAATTGGCTGAGGTTGGTGGCGAGGTAGTCGCTGATGTCGGCGTCGGTCGTTCGTCGCGCCCCGGCCGCGACCGCGTTGGCGATCAAGGCGGGGCCTCTGACGCCGTTGATGTAGCGCGTGATCAACAGCCCGTCGGTCTCGGGCAAGTACCGGCTGTCGCCGTCGATGTCGAGCGTCGGGGCAACGGTCAGGGTGACGTCGTTGCCGTCGCCGCCGACGTAGGAAATCTTGCCGTTTCTTGCGCCCATGTAGACCGAGCGGCCTTCGGGCAGTCCTGGGAAGGTGCCGGTGACGGCACCCGCGCTGACTTTGGAGACGATCTCGAAGACGGTGCCGTTGGCGGGCGTTGGGTTGTCGATTGGGTTGACGTAGAGCGAACCGCCGCCGTTGTCACCCGGCCGGAATGCGCCGGTCACCGAAAGCCTGCCGTGGGTGCCGGGTGTGGCGCTGGGCAGGTCGATGCGGAGCCGGGCGCTGGGCCCGAACGAAAACGCCGCCGCCCCCGTTGTCAATGGGCCGAAGGCGCCGCCCGGCCAAAGCGTGGACATCGCGGCGACGTTGCTGCCGACTTCGACATCCCCGACCCGTCCCTTGCCGCTTAACGTGCCACCTTGAATGGACACGGGTGCCTGAGCCATTTGCCCGTCCACCCACAAAGCCCCTTCGTACACCACCAACAACCCGTCGTAGCTGGTGTTTAAGGCAAAAATTTGTTCGCCGCCGCCGCGCTTGTTAATGCGTTTGTTGCCTGAGGCGTTGGGGGCGGGGTGGTCTATCACACCGGAGAATGTGCTGGCGCCTGCGGGGAAGTCGATGGTGAGCTCGGGGCGGAACGGCAGAAAGAGCTTTCCGCTGCCGTTCAGTTTGCCGATGGTTTCGGTGCGCGGCGTCGAGGCGTCGGCAACCTGATACACGCCGGACGCGTAGATCGTGACATCGGGTTTGCCGATGAGTTGATTGCTGGCCATATTTTTGAGCGTGGCCGAGCCTGCGGGATCGGTGTCGTTGCCAATCTCGATGGGGCCGGTGATGGCACCCACGTTGTCGGGTTTGGCGAGCTCCAGCGTACCTTGCGCAATCGTCGTTCTGCCGCCGTAGTCGTTGGCGGCGGTGCCCGCGAGGCGCAGGGTGCCGGCACCGGTTTTGATGAGGCTGCTGGGCAAACCGGCACCGATCGTTAACATGCCGTTAATGGTCAATTCCGGCTGTGCGCTGCCGCTGTTGACCGTAAAAGTTGTGGGCCTGTTTCGGAGCAGAACGTTCGCGTTGATGGACGCCGCGCCGAACGGCCCGGTCGACGTCGCGACCACATTGGATCCCATCGTTAACGGGTCGCTGGTCGCGGCGGTGATAGTGCCGCCATTCATGGTCAGGCCACCATCGATGCGAGCCCCGTCGGCGTTTGTAAAGTGGCCACCGTTCATGGTGACAGCGCCAAGATCGTCCAAGAACGCATCAATGTCCAATTTCCCGTCGGCATTGATGGTGATTGGCAGGAACGAGTTATCGTTTTGGTAGAAGTTTGCAAGACGCACGGTAGCGGTGGTCGTTGTGCCGACGCCCAGGCCGATGTTGAGCGGGCCGAAGATGGTTCTGGACGGCGCGCCCAGCACCAGCGTGCCGCCGCTCACGGTGGTGGTGCCGGTGTAGGTGTTGACGGCGGTGTAGGTCATGGTTCCGGTGCCGACCTTGTTGATTCGGCCCGGCCCGGAGATCACGCCGCCCCAGGTGAAGTCGCCGCTGTCACCGACGATCAAGAGCGCGTTGGCGTCCGTACTCGTCACCGCGCCGGTGCCGGTGAGCCGGGCGATGGTTTCGGACAACTGGCCCATCTCCAGCACTCCGTCGGAGGCGACGTTGACGATGGAAGTGTCTTTGATCAGTTGCGGGAAGGTCGCGACCAACTGCACTTTGGCGGAGTTGGCTGCGCCGACGCCTTCGCCGATAAGCAAATCGCCCGGCACCAGTTGCGTGGCAAATCCGCTGAGCCGCAGCACGCCTGCGCCGCCGTTGCTGCCGGCCGAGGCGACGGTGGTGGCGCCGGTGTAGGTGTTGTTGGACGCGCTCGCAAATTCCACCGCGCCGGGGCCAATGATGCGCACCGCGTGGGCGCCGCTGATGGCTGCGCCCATGGAGAGCGTGTGCGCGGCGTTGCCGGACTTGATGTAGAGCCCGGCGCCGGTGATCGCGACTGTGGCGTTAATCTGGCTGGCGGTGGCGCTGGTGCTCTGGTCGTCAATGTTGATCGTGAGAATGGAGGCGTTGATGGTGACCGCGCCGTTGATGACGGTGCCGCCGGAGTTGGGGCCCAAGATGATGCCGATAATCGCCACCGCGCCGAGGTTGGCGTTCGAAGTGGCGGGGGTGTTGAATTGAACAAGGTCGCCCGCCACCGGCGCGCCCGGGGGGCTCCAGTTGGCAGCGGTTGACCAGTTGGCATTGCCGCCACCCCCGGTCCAGGTTTTGGTGGCGGCCGATGATGGGTTCGCCGCAGCGAGCAGCAAACTGATCACCAAAATTGTCAGCGTGACAACAAAACGCATCTGATTTCCCCCCGCGCCGTTCAGCGCTCACTGCTGCGGGCCCCGGCATGACGCCGCCGGAACGGCCCGGACGCTGTGTTGCCACGTTACTACAAAAGATGACGGTTGGGTGACCACACGCGCTCGCCGGTGCAGCGTGGGGGCGCGCCTGGGCAACCGCCGTACCCGACATGAGCAAAGCAGGCGCCGATCAGCGATGCGTGTCGCGAACGTGCGTTGTGTCGCTCAGAGGCGAGCTCAGGCTATCGCGCAGACGCCGCGCGGCGTGTGGCGGATTGCTTTCAAGTCGTTCAACGCCGCACGCCACGGCGCGGTGTCGCGGGTGGGAATGTCGATCTGGCGGGCGCCTTCGACGAGCAGCGTCGTAGGCTGGGTTTCAAACCTGGCACGTTGCAGGCGTTCGTTCGGGCTGGATTTGAAACCCTGGCTACGCACTACGACGGGCGACCTCAATGTCACGGATGAACTGCTCCCTGTTCCGTGGAGAGATCATGAGCGACTTTGCATGCCCGTAGTCGATGCGCAGGCGATCAAGCGAAAGGGCCGGGCTGGACAGTGCGTTGGAGGTAGGCGTGATGCTTGTGATATCTGCGATCGGGACGCGCCACCTAAACGGTCCGCTTTGAACCAGAAGCTGGCCGTGCCCTAGTGTGTAGCGCGTAGAGAGCACCAACCAGAGTGGTAGACCAACGCCGAGGAGTAGCGTGAACAAGCTGATCGCCCAAGCTGCCGGTGAGCCCGCCGCGAAAGTCATGAACGCGCCAAAGATCGAGGCAGCCATTGCGATCGCCAGAACCGCAAGCAGCCATGCATCAGTTTTTGAACGATAAACGGTCGCCAAAGTCTTCGCCTTCCAAGCATCCTGACGTGAAGCTGATCGGCACGTCGCGGCAAGAGCCTGCGCGGTGCACGAGTTCCAACGGCACTACGCGGCCGTTGGCCGACGCGTGTCCGAGTCGACCGACCTGTTAGCCATCGCTGCCCCGTGCCAAGGCCGCTGGTAGACCGATCGACGCGGCCGAACGATCTTCTTTGCGTTCGTCAGGAGCGGCCTCGTCTTCGAACCTGAGTTTATCTGCTTCGCGGTGCGCGTTTCGAGCGTCCGATCCACGTACTCGGCGAGAGGTGCGGCGGGGATCTTGCGCCAAGAACGCCGACCCGCCCGACTCACCTCTGCTCCAATTTCCTCAGCGGAGCCCGCCAGCTTGAGAGTGACCACGGCATCGGCTCGCCGCAGTCACGTTTCGCGCCCGCCTTCCGCTTTGCCATGGCCGCACGGCTCTTGCTACGGGATTCGGCGACGGTATTGCGCCCATCCTTCGCGTCGCTCAGCGCCGTTTTTTCCTCGGATGTTCGACGGACCTTCACTGCGATGGTTGCCCTGTCTTGTCCGCGCCAACCACACACAAATAGCACCTGGATTTTGGTGTTATTCAAGCGTCGGCGAAATGACACGGCGCGCTCGAATCGGTCAGTATTGTTGCTTGTTTCGGGACGGGACCAAGGCAGCGGTGTACGGCGTCGCGCGCCTGCCTGGCGCAACGAGAATGACCTCATCGCCTCCCTCGGGCGCGCCTCGCCTGCGCGGTGAGCCAGCGCACCACCTACTCGCCGCGCGCGGCCACGTCGCAGTGGATGGCCGCCATGGCGATGGCTTTGGCCCAGGGCGGCACGTTGGCGGTGAGGTAACGCAGGCGTCGGTTTTCCATGTGCAGCACGGGCAGCGGCGTGGGGGCGCGGCCGAGTTTGGGATCGTTGTCCTGGCTGTTGTCGTAAACGCGTAGCGAGGCGAGGTGCGGCACGAGGCGGATGAGGTTTTGCCGGCTGCTGGTGTAGCGCTCGCGAATCCTTTGCTCGGGGATGTCGTGCCCGCCCGCGGCGACGCGTTCGCGGACGCGCTGCAGGTGAAGCTCCGCGCTGGCGAGCCCGGCAAACCAGACGTGAATCCCGGCGCCCTGTTGTGCGCCTTTGAGCAGTTGATTGGGGATGGTGCTGGCGCCGAGCGTGGTTTCAAAGGCGTAGGTGCCGCCCGTTTCGAGCGCACGCGCGAGGCCGCGCTGCCCGAGCGCCCAGGCCTGCGCGTTGGCCTCGGTTTGCGTGAGCGTCGGGCGCGCGTCGATGAGCGCGCGGGCGGCGAGGTCGGGGTTGAAGTAGTCCACGGCGTGGGCCGCGAACAGCGCGCCGCCAATGCTCGATTTGCCCGCGCCGTTCACGCCGGCGAGCACAAAGATACAGGCGGGCATCGGTCAGGCGGGGGCGGCGGTCTCGGCCTTCGGCCGCGTGGGCTGTGCCGCGGCGAGCGCGGCGGCCCCCATGTCGGCGGGGGCCGCCGCGAAGGCGTCGTGCATGCGCGTGCGCGCGTCGGGGGCTTGCATGCGCGCGTACAGCGCGTCGAAATCGCGTGCGAGGGCGTCGAGATCGGGCGCGCTGGCCTGCGCCAGCTCGCGGTAGCGCTCCACCGAGAGCAGCACCATCGCGGGCTGGTCGTGCTTGGTGATGACCACCGCACCCTGCGTGAGCACGGTGTTGCTGACCTGCTGCATGCCCGTCACGAGCGCGCTGGCAGTGACTTTGGGCAGGGCATCAACGGCGACGGACATGGCGGCTCCTTTGTGAGTGCGGGGCGATGGCGGTCTTTGCCTATCTTACACAATTTATGTAATTTACGTACACGCCCCCGCGTCGCCTGAGGGCACCGTGCAACGACGTTGCTCATACATCTTTTCCGCTTCAGCGACCGCCGTACGGTGTATTCGGGCACTTTTTTATGCAAGTCGACTTGGCAAAAAATCGCCCTGCATATACCGTCCAGCCGTCGATACATCTCAATTGCTGTTGCGACCGTGGGTCGCTCGCGCATAGCTCCTATGCAGCCGTGGGGAATTGTGCAGCTGCGTAACGCTTCCGAGAATCCACCGCGTCATCACACACTTCGTTGGAGCTCGTATGGATCGTCGCAATTTCATTCGTCTGGCCGGTGGCGGCGTGCTCGTCGCTGCGGGTGTCGGCTCGCTCGGCGGCTGCGCCAGTTTCACCGCGTTTCCCGCCGAGGCCGTCGAGGCGTGGAGCGGCCCCGGCAGCGCCGAGCGCGACCCGCGGCGGCGTGCCGTGGCGTATGCGATCACCGCGCCGAACCCGCACAACATGCAGCCGTGGATCGTGGACTTGCGCGAGGCCAACGCGATCACGCTCTACTGCGACCGCGATCGCCTGCTCGCCGATTCCGATCCGTTTGGTCGGCAGATTCTGGTCGGCCACGGCTGCTTTCTCGAACTGCTGGTGCAGGCGCTCGGCGACCAAGGCATCGGCGCCCGGGTGACGCTGTGGCCCCAGGGTGCCCTGCCGCAGCCGTTGGCGCAGTGGGATCAGCGCCCGGTCGCGCGCGTGGAGCTGGCCGGGCAAGGCCAGCGCGACCCGCTGTTCGCTCACGTGCTGGCTCGGCGCACGGCGCGCTGGGGCTACGACATGAGCAAGCCGATCAGCGCCGACGTGCTACGCACGCTCAGCAGCACCGCGCAGAGCAACGCCGTGGCCGCCGGTGGCACGGTCGAGGCGGCGCAGGTGCAGCGCCTGCGTGACATTGCACGCGAAGCGGGGCTGCTCGACAAGAAGGTACCGCGCGTCGTCATCGAAACGCTGGGCAAACTGCGCATCGGTTCCGCCGAGATCATGGCGCACCGCGACGGCGTGGCGCTCACCAATTTCCTCGCCCGCTTCGCCGACACCTTCGGCATGCTGGACCGCAAGGCGGTGCCCGCGCCCGGCAGTCCGGCCGACAAGCAGATGACCGAGATGTACGTCACCACCACGCAGGAGACGATGGGCTGGATCTGGCTGACCACGGCTGGCAACCGGCGCGACCAGCAAGTCGAGGCGGGGCGCGCCTTCGTGCGCCTGCAACTCAAGGCGACCGAACTCGGCATCGGCGTGCATCCGATGAGCCAGGCGCTGCAGGAATACCCGGAAATGGCGGCGCACTACACCGCCGTGCACCGCGCCGTGCTCAATCGCGACGCGCCACGCAGCGAGAGCGACGCCACAGTGCAGATGCTGTGCCGCATCGGCTACACCACCGAGCCCACGCCCGCCGCGCCGCGCCGGGCGCTGGCATCGGTCATCCGCGCGTGACTTGGGGCAACGCTGAATTGGTCTGCTCGATACGCCGCCCCTGCGAAGGCAGGGGCCCGGCGACTTTTCGCGCTACGGATCGCCCTCGTGAACCCAAAGACGCTGGATTCCCGCCTTCGCGGGAATGACAAGGTGCTGGATGCACGTGGTGTGTCCTGCCGCCGGGGCAGCTGGCCAATGCGGCGTCGCCAACGCACGGTCTGTTCCCCTCACCCTCATCCACGCTCCTACTGGCGGGCGATGGGGTTTCGCGACGATCGCGTTAACGCATTCGTGAGCAACACCGCTTGATCGGCATCAACGGCATGACGTGATCGGGCCGATAAACTCCGGCGCGTGAATGAATCGCCCACCCCCTCCCCGACCGCCAGCCCCCCGCCCGCCCCTTCCGCGACACCACGCACTGCCGCCGTTGGGCAGGTGCGCAACGTTGATCTTTGGCGCCCAATTTCGTGGATGGCGCGCGGCGGGCGCGATTTCATCGCCTGCCGCTGGGTGAGCGCCGCGCACGGCGTGGCGGTCGCGGTGTTTGGCGCGCTGCTGTTCTGGCTGGCGCATGACCGGTTTTGGCTGCTGGCGGGTGCGTTCTCCGGGTTTCTGGTGGTGGCGCCAGTGTTTGCCACGGGCCTCTACGCGCTGAGCCGCGCGCTGGAGCGCGGCGAGCCGGCCGACATGGCGCTCTTGCTACGCACCTGGACGCACTGGGGCACGCACCGCCGCAGCGACCCGGGCAGCTACTGGTGCCTCGTGCGCTTTGGCCTGCTGCTCGCACTGGCGGGCACGGGTTGGGTGCTGACGTCGGCGGCGTTCATCACCGTCTTTGCGCCGGTGCCCATTGTGCGCCCCGAGGATTTCATCCGCCACGTCGTGATTGCGCCGGACCACTTTGTGTTCGAAGCCTGGCTCGCGATGGGCGGGCTGCTTGCGGCGCCGGTATTCGCCTCAAGCGTGATCGCGATGCCGCTCTTGCTGGATCGTCACGTCAATGCGCTGCAGGCGGTGCTCGCGAGCTGGCGCGTGGTGCTCGCCAACCCGATGCCGATGGCGCTGTGGGCGGCGATGCTGATGATGTTCACGTTCTGCGGCTTTGTCACCGCGCTGCTTGCCATGGTGGCGATCGTGCCGATTCTGGGCCACGCCAGCTGGCACGCCTATCGCGATCTGCTGGACGTGTCCGACGTGCCCGAGCGCGTCGCACCGGGCGGCACCGCATCCAACCCTGCCGGGGCGGCACAATGATTTTCGGGCTGACAGAGGAGCAGATTTCCTGGTTCGGCCTCACCTTTGGCGTGGCGGCGTTCATGCTCTACATGGTGTTCATCATCGCGCAACTGGCGTGGGAGAGCAAAGCCGGCAAGATGGGCACCTTCGTGCTGTTTCTCGCGCTGGGGTTCGGCATGACCGGATTCATCGCGAAGCAGGTGATCACCTGGATCATCAACAAGTAACGCCGGTCGCCTGAACTTTTCGGCGATCCGGCGATTCGCCGTTCAGGGCGTGAGGCTCCCCAGCCACTGGGCGACGGCATCGGCGTCGGCACGGCTGGCGTTGGCGCCGAGTGCATCGGCAATCAGCGCCGCGCCGCGAATGCCAAGCAGATAGCGCAAGATCATCACGCCGTCGGTCGCGGGTTCGACCACGCCGTTGTCGTCGACATCGATCGCCCAACGCATCGCATCGAGGTACGCGAGCACGGCAGCATCATCCCGTGCGGCGCCGTCGGCAAGGGCATGCGTGCTCAGCGCCGTCCCGTTCAAGCCCAGCAGATACCGCAACACGAGCAGCCCGTCGGTCGTTGCGGCGTATCTATTGCCGACGGTGTTGGCGTCCACATCGAGCGTCGGATGGGGTGGCGCACAAACCTCGCCTGCGGCCTGGAACAGACTGGCAACCTCGGCGCCCGAGAGCGCGCGGTTAAAGAACTGAATCTCATCAAGCTGCCCGGTCAGCGCTCCATTGCGGTCGGCACCACCCAGATTGAGGTGCGACCAGTTGGTTTCCGGCGAGAAATCACCGAAATTCCAGCCCCGTGTGTTCGGCGTTGCCCCCGAAAAATTGCGCGCACCGGTGTCGGCCTGAACGCCGTCCACATATAGCGTCAGCGTGCTGCCGTCATAGGTGCCTGTCAAGAGGTGCCAGCCGGGTGTGAGCGTGGCAAGTACGTTGATGCCAGCGATCTGCCGCTGACCCACGCCAAAGTAAAGCTGGGTTCCCACGTAGAACATGTGCGTCGAGTAGTCGCCCGTACCGCCGCGTTCGCCCATGTAGTTGCTCACGACGACTTGCGGCGCGGTGCGCGCCAGGTCGAGCGGATTGACCCAGGCCGACACCGTGAAAGGACCGTCTTCGTTGACTCCAATGTCGTCCCGCACACCCACATGGACGTAGTCATCGACCCCGTCGAAGTTGAACGCCTGCCCGATGACGCCGCTGGCATAACCGGCGCCCAGCATTCGAGCTCCGTTGCGCGCACCGACGATATCTGCACCGTGACCATCGGCGCGCCACCAGTGGGTCAACCCCGAAGGCGGTGGCAGGCACGTCGCACACACGGGTAGCACAACACACGCCATGGCCGACGCCAGGCACGTTGCAAGCGTTGTCCGGATTGCCACGAGTCACCTCCTGCGCTGCGACTTCGGGCGGTCGAGCTGTCGGGCCGTCCCGTATCGCCTCGCATTGATGGTGTGCCGCGATCAGTGGCTAGGCATTGATGCGGCGCAAGCGCGGCGCCAATGCGCTGGAGTGATCGCTCTACGCATCGTCCAGTCGGCGTCCGGTGACGTGACGCCCGCGCAGCACAGCGCGGCGTGCGGCGCGCTACTCCGCTTTGGCGCCGGAGTCTTTGACCACCTTCGCCCATTTCGCGATTTCGGTCTTTTGATAGGCGGCCAGTTCCTCCGGCGTCGAGCCAACGCCGTCGAGGCCGTTGTCGGCGAGCTTCTTCGCGACGTCCGGCAGCTTGAGCACGCGACGCACCTCGGCGGACCATTTGTCGATGATCGGTTTGGGGGTGTTGGCCGGTGCAAATAGGGCAAACCAGCTCACCGCGTCGAAACCACTCAGCCCCTGCTCGGCGAGGGTGGGAATCTCCGGCGCCGCCGCAGAGCGCTGCGCGCTGGTCACACCGAGGGCGCGCAGTTTGCCCTCGCGCACCAGCGCAAGGCTCGACGGCATGTTGTCAAACATCATCGTGACGCGACCACCGAGCACATCGGGGATCGCGGTGGCGCGGCCCTTGTAGGGGATGTGCACCATATCAATGCCGGTCATCGACTTGAACAGCTCGCCCGCCACGTGAATGGAGGTGCCGGAGCCACTGGAGGCAAAGGTCATCTTGCCTTCCTTTTTGCCCAGGGCGATGAATTCAGTCAGGTTCTTTGCGGGAACCGTCGGGCTGACCACCAGCATGTTGGGCGTCGTCGCAAGCAGCGTGATCGGCGCGAAGTCCTTCACCATGTCGTAGGGCATCTTTGCATACAGCGCGCCGTTGATGGAGTGCGTGCCGACGGTGCCCACCACGATGGTGTAGCCGTCGGCGGGCGCCTTGGCCACGAAGTCGGCGCCGGGATTGCCGCCGGCGCCGGGCTTGTTGTCCACCACCACCGGTTGCCCCCAGCTGCTGGAGAGCTTTTCCGAAAGCACGCGGGCCAGCAGATCCGGGGCGCCGCCCGTCGTGAACGTCACTACGATGCGCACCGGCTTGTCAGGGAACCCGCTGGCCGGTTGCGCCAGCGCCGCGCCGCCCGCCATCGCGAGCGCCAACGCTGCACCCCACTGCGCACAACGGCCGATCCATCGGGCATTCGACATAACTCTGCTCCCTGACATTGATGTAGTGCGGCGAATGTAGCGTTGACGCGATGCAGCGCGAGCTGGTCAGCCCGAAATTGCTCACTGGGCGGTGACGAAAAATTTCTGCTGACGCGCAACCCCATCGGTCAGGTTCATTCGTTTCAGACAACACGCGCCATCGTTTTGGCGTCCACAGACTGATCGAAAGGACTCTGCCATGTCGTCGCTCCCCCGCTTCCGTCGCTCACTGCCGTCCGCTCTGCTCGCCGCGATGGCACTCACGGCTGGCAATGCACATGCCGTCGGCCAACTGGCAGACGTGGCCGTCATTGATCGCGCAACGGGCCAGACTTTGCCCGTTCACTACTACCGGGGTGAGTACTGGGTAGCTGGCACCCCCGGCGCCAAGTACGCGGTCTCGGTGGCCAACGCCTCCGGAGGTCGCGTGCTGGCGGTGATGTCGGTGGACGGCGTCAATGTGCTCAACGGGCAAACGGCGAGCGTGGATCAGTCCGGCTACGTGTTCAACGGCTACCAACGCTACGAAGTGACCGGCTGGCGCAAGAGCAACCACGAAGTCGCCGCGTTCGAATTTGTTGCCTCACCGGCGTCCTACGCCGAGCGCACTGGCCGCCCGGCGAATGTGGGCGTGATTGGGGTTGCGCTGTTCAAGGAACGTTACACGCCGCCCGCCGTGATCTACCACGAGCCTCAGTCGTGGGGGGGACGGCGCAAGTTCGGTGCCGCTGATTCGGGCGCCGCTGACACCGTCGGATCGGCCGCGACCCCCCATCCGGCTGCGCCTCCGTCCGCGGCGGCGTCGCCCGCACCGTCGTCCCCGATGCCCGAGCTGGCCAAGCGCGCTGAAAGCAGCCCGTCTGCCCGGCAGGAGGTACTGCGCGAAAAACTCGGCACGGGGCATGGCGAGCGTGAGCGTTCCGACGTGCAGCACACCGCCTTTGAGCGCGCACAAACCACGCCGAACGAGACGATTCGCATCCGCTACGACAGTCGCGAAAACCTCATTGCGATGGGCGTGATCCGCGAGCGCTACCCGTTCCCGCACGGCCCGCGGCAACCGAACCCGTTCCCGGACAGTCTGGGCTTCGTGCCCGATCCGCCGCGCCATTGGCGATAGGCCGAGCGTTCGAGGCCCTGTCTGGCGCATCGGGCGGCCGTGCATGGATAATTCCGTGCATGGCCGCGCCACCTTCCAATCCGCTTGATGACAGCGATGAAGCCCTGATGCTGGCGTTTGCGCGAGGCAATATGAACGCGTTTGAACAGCTATACGATCGGCACGAGATGGGCGTCTGGCGCTTCGTGTACCGCAGCGTGCAGAACGAGGCTGTCACCGACGATCTGGTGCAGGAGCTCTGGTTCGCCGTCACGCGTTCGGCGGCGAGTTACCAGCCAACGGCCAAATTCAGGACCTGGCTGTTCACCATGGCACGCAACCGGGTGATCGACTACACGCGTACCGCGAAGCAGCACGTCAGCGTCGACGCCGAAGACGACGAGGGTGAACCGATGTTCTCGGAGCTGGCCGCAGATTCGCGCCTTGGTCCGCTGCGGCAAGTCACCTCGCGCGAACAAGCCCGGGCGCTGCTCGATGCCATTGAGCAATTGCCGGCCGATCAACGCGAGGCGTTTCTGTTGCAAGCCGAGGGCGACATGAGCGTGGACGAGATCGCAGCGGCCACCGGCGTCAGCTTCGAGACGGCCAAGAGCCGGCTGCGCTACGCGCGTAACAAACTGAAGGAACTGCTGGCTGATTTCGCGGAGGTGCGCGCATGAGCGAACGACCCACGCCCGCGCGGAGCGGCGTCGGGGATCGTCCCGACCCATTGCTCGACGCCTATCGGCAAGCGAGTGCGCATGAAGGGCGTCGCCCGTCGCCGAGCGTCCGAGACGCGGTGCTGGCGCACGCACGCGCCGCATCGCAGCAACCGGACGAGTCAACCCACCGCGCCGACACGACGGCGTTGCATTCCACTCGAACCATGCCCGGAGCCACCGTGTCGCGCGCGGCCGCCAATGACGCCGCCTGGTACTGGCGCGTCGCTGCTGGTCTGGTGATCGGAGTACTCGGGGTTTGGGGTTATCGGGTTGCCACGCTCGGCGGCGAAGCGGCGACGGTGGCGTCCGCGCCTGTGGTTGCAAGCCCAGCCGCGCCCGTCGCGGCAGGGGCGAACGCCGCCGACACGACGCGCGACAGTGCCACAACGCCGCCGCAGGTCGCCAGTGCCAGCCCGGTCGCCGACGCCGCCTTGCCAACCGCAGCTGCGCCTTCGGCGCGAACGGAATCGCGTGGTACAGGGGCTGCAGGGCAAAAGGCGCAATCAGGCGGGAACGTGAAAACGGGATCGATTGACCGCATGCCCGGCAGCGGCAGTACCGCCGCGCCCACGTCGCCGGTGCCTGACGTGCCACCGGTCGCCGTGTACGCACCATCGGCGGTGGGCATGACCACCGAGAGCACCGGTGCAGCCGCGGTCGCAACGGCAAGCCCGGCGGCTACGCTGGCGGTCACTCCGCCCGCCGCCCCCGCCGCGCCGCCCCCACCCGCCGCGGTTCTCGCCGCGCGCTCGCCGCAGCCCTTGCCTGCCGCACCGGCCGGTGCGATGGCGGCGCCCCCCGCTGATGAAACCGTGGCCATGGCAGAGATGGCGAAACGCACTGCAACCCGCGTGGCGAAAGCAGAACAACCCGCGCCAGCGTCCGACTCGGTCAATCGCGACGTCGGGGCCGCGGGTGCACTCCTGCGCGCTGAGCGCACTGCGCCCAACACGGAGATGCGCGCCAAAGCGGCGGCCGTGGCTTCTGCGTCGGCGCCACCTGCGCGGATCGGCGACATGACACCGCCGATGCAACAGGGCATGGCGAACGTCGCACTGTTCTCTGCCCTGCGCGCGGGGCAAGTGGACGCGGTACGCAACGCCATCGTGCGCGGTGCCAACGTCAACGCACGCGATGACCAGGGTCGCACGCCACTACAGATTGCACGGGAAAGCAATCAGACCGAGGTCATCCGTCTGCTCGAAGCTGCCGGCGCGAAATAGCGAGGGCTTCCGGTGCGAATGACGCCGCGGGCGGCGTTGCCAATGCACAGCGTCGGCGGGTGTCCGCCTTCGTATGCGTCCTGCATCGCGGTGTAGCCGGGTCGGCCATCGCGGGCACGGCCTGCGTGCCGGCGGCTACGATGCCTTTGCGGTTAGCGGCAAGCCGCGCCGGACAGGACGGGCGATCCCCTCCGTTCGGTCCTCATGGCCGCTTCACGCGATACCACGCGGCGTAAATGGCCGGCACCGCGAGAATGGTCAGCACGGTGGCGATGACAAGACCGGCCATGATGGCCACGGCCATCGGACCCCACAGCACGCTGCGCGTCAACGGGATCATGGCGAGAACGGCGGCGGCAGCGGTCAACGAAATCGGCCGAAAGCGACGAACCGCAGCCTCGCGCGCCGCAACCCACGCATGCGTGCCGGTGGCCATGTCCTGCTTGATCTGATCGATCAGGATAATCGTGTTGCGCATGATGATACCCATCAACGCAATCACGCCCAGCATCGCAACAAACCCGAACGGCATGCGGAACGTCAGCAAGCCCAGCGCCACACCGGCGATGCCGAACGGGGCCGTGAGCAGCACCATCCCGGCGAGGGAGAAGCTCTGCAATTGCAACATCAGAAGCATGAGCCAGACGAAGATCATCATCGGCACACCAGCGCCGATTGAGCTTTGCGCCTTGGTGTTCTCCTCAAACGCACCGCCAGTTTCAATGCGGTATCCGGGCGGCAGTTTGGCGCGAATCGCGTCGAGCTGGGGGCTGATCTGCGCCGACACATCGGGCGCCTGCACGCCGTCGACGATATCGGAGCGCACCGAGAGCGTCGGAATGCGCGAGTAACGCCGGATGATGGGCTCCTCCATCACCTGCCGCACGGTGGCGACCTGCGACAGCGGCACGGTACGACCGGTCGCTGTTGGAATCTGCAAATCCTGAATCTGCGAGATCGCGGCGCGCTCGTTGGCGGGCCCGCGAATCACCACGTCGATCAACTTGTCGCGTTCGCGATATTGGCCAATCGTGGCACCCGATACCGCCGCGCCCAGCGTGCGAGCCACCCCGAGCGACGTCGCCCCCAGCGCACGTGCGCGGTCCTGATCGACGTCGATTTCGATCGCAAGCGTTCGATCGCCCCAGTCGGTGTTGACTTCAACCGTCGATGGATGCTTGCGCATCACCGCCGCCACATCCTCGCCGATCTGCTTGAGCCTGGCAATGTCGGGCCCGCTCACCCGGAAAATGATCGGATAAGCCACCGGCGGACCGAGCGGGGTTTTCATGGCACGACCGCGCACGCCCGGGAAGTTGCTGTCCAGCTCCCGCTGCAATGTCGCGGCGACCTTGTCGCGCGTCGCGACGTCCTGGGTCAAGATCAGCATGTGGGCAAAGTTCGGACGAAACAGCTCCTGATTCAGCGAGAGGTAGAAGCGCGGCAACGACATGCCCACGCTGGTGACGAAGGTCTGCACGCCAGCCTGCGCTCGAATCAACCCTTCCATCCGCGCGACCTGCGTCTCGGTCGCCTTGAAGCTCGATCCTTCGGGGAGCCACATCTCCACCATCACCTCGGTGCGGTCACTGGTGGGGAAGAACTGCTTCTCGGTGAGCCCCATCCCGACGAAGCCGAGCACGAGACCGGCGAGCGTGATGGCAATCGTGATCCAGCGATGGCTGATGCACCACTCGATGGCTGCACGCAGCCGCGTGTAGAACGGCGTGTCGAAGTGTTCATGCGCTTCCCCTTCCGCTGTCGCGTTCCTGGGTCGCCGCAGAATCCAGTAACCAAAGAGTGGGGTGGCGATGATCGCGGCGAACCAGGAAATAACCAGCGCAATGGTCGTCACGCTGAACATGTCAAACGTGTACTCGCCAGTACTCGATTTGGCGGTTGCAATGGGCAGGAAGCCCGCCGCCGTGACCAGCGTGCCGGAAAGCATGGGCCACGCGGTGCTGGCGTACGCGAAGGTTGCCGACGCAAATTTGTCGAGACCTTCCTCGAGTTTGCGCACCATCATTTCAACCACGATCATCGCATCGTCGACCAGCAGTCCGAGTGCGATGATCAGCGCACCGGTCGAGATGCGATGCAGGTCGATCTTGAACCACTGCATCGCGAGAAACGTTGCCAGCAGCACAAACGGGATCGTCAATGCAACCACGGCGCCAGCACGCCAGCCCAGCGAGAGAAAACTGACGGCAAGCACGATGGCAACCGCTTCCAGCAGTGAACGCATGAAAGTTCCGACCGAGCCCTTCACAATCTTCGGCTGGTCGCTCACCTGATGGAACTCGATACCTACGGGCAGATCGTTCTTGATCCGCGCCATCTCGCCTTCGAGCTGCTTGCCGAGTTGCAGCACGTCGCCGTCGCTCTTCATCGACACGGCCAGCGCGATGGCGGGTTTGCCGCCGAAGCGGATGGTTTGCACTGGCGGGTCGGCATAGCCGCGAGTGACCGTGGCGATGTCGCCGAGACGAACGGTGCGACCGTTGACCGCGAGTTCCAGTTCACGCACCGCCTTGACCGAGGCGAAGGTACCCGAAACGCGGAGTGCGACGGCGTTGTCTTTCGTCTGCACCACGCCGGATGGTGTGATCGCATTCTGCGCCTGCAACTGGGCGGCGATGGCGTTGGCGTCAATGCCGAGTGCGGCGATCTTTGCATTCGCGATTTCGACGTAGATCTTGTCGTCGACCACACCGACCAGTTCAATCTTCGACACATCGGGGATGCGCAGCAACTCCTGCCGCACGTCTTCCACCCGATCACGCAATTCGGTCAGGCTGAACCCGTCGCCAGTAAATGCGTAGATTGAGCCGAACACATCGCCGAATTCGTCGTTGAAGAACGGCCCCAGCACCTCGGGTGGCAGCGTGTGGCGGATGTCCTGCACTTTCTTGCGTACCTGATACCAGAGCTGCTGGATCTCCTTGCGCGGCGCGGTGTCGACCAGCTCGAGAATGATCATCGACTCGCCGGGCTTGGAGTAGCTCTGCGTCCGCTTGAAGTAGGGCATCTCCTGGAGCTTTTTCTCCAGCCGGTCGGTGATCTGGCTGTCGACCTGCGAGGTGGTGGCGCCGGGCCACAAGGTGCGTACGGTGACGGCGCGGAACGTAAAGTCCGGGTCCTCGCGCTGGCCGAGCTTGAAGTAAGCGGCCAGTCCGGCAATGGCGATCGCGAGGATGAAGAAGATCGTGAGCTGCTTGTGTTTGATCGCGGCAGCAGAGACATTGAATTTGTCGCCGCCGGCGTTTTGGCCGCCGATCATGGTTTGGCGCTTTCTTTGGCCGCAGGCGCTGCGCTGGGGGCGGTCGCAGTTGCGGCGGCGGGTGCATCGATCAGCCGCACTTTCTGCCCCGCCAGCAGCAAGTTCGCGCCGGCAGTGACGACGAGATCTCCCGGCTTGAGGCCGGAGGTAACGGTCACCCCGTCATCGGTTGCCTCGCCGAGCTTAACCGCCTGCGGTTGTACCGTCTCGCTGGCACGATCGATCAGCCACACGCGGGGGGTGTTGTCACGTGTGTACAGCGCCGTGTCCGGCACCACAATGGCCGGTGCCGCGCCAAGGTCTGCACGCACCGTGGCGCTCATGCCGAGCTTGAGCGCGTCGTCGGCGTTGAGCACGGTGAGCCGCGCCGTGTACGTGCGGCTCGCGGCATCGGCGGCAGGTGAGAGTTCGCGCAGTTTTGCCGCGTAGAGTTTGTCGGGCACGGCGTCGATCTTCGCTGCGAAGCCTTTGGCTCGCTGCATCTGTGCGACCAGGCGCTCCGGCACATTCACCACCAATTCCTTTTCGCCCAGTTGCGCTACCCGCACCACACTTTGTCCGGCGGCGACCACACTGCCGGCCTCCGCGTCAATGCCGACCACGACCCCCGCCTTGTCGGCGCGCAGGGTCTGGAAATTGAGGCCGTTCTGCACGCTGGCCAGTTGCGACTGCGCTGCCTTGAGTCGTGCCTCGGCTGCGTCGGTGGTCGCGGCTTGCCGTTCCAGCGCGGCGCCAGACACGAAGCCCTTGTCACGCAATTCCTGCTGCCGCTTGAGCTCGCTTTGTTGCAGTTTCAGATCGGTGCGTGCCACTTCCACCTGCGCCGCTTGCGCCTGAATGTTCGGCAGCACATCAGCGGAATCGAGCACGGCGAGAACCTGTCCTGCCGTCACTGCTTGCCCAACGTCGACGAGGCGTCGTGCAATCTTGCCGGGCACGCGGAAGCCATAGCGCTGCTCGTAGCGCGGGCGCACTTCCGACGGCAGATAGCTCAGGTCGGCGAGCGCCGACAATCCGACTTGCATGAAGCGCACCGGGCGCGGCGGTTCGGCCTTGCTGACCGCGGCAGCGGGTTTGCCGTCGGTAGCGGCATGGTCTTTACTGCCGCAGCCGGCAATCTGCGTGAGCGTCAATGTGCTGACGGCAGCCGCGGCGAGGGTGAGGAGGAGAGTCGCCTTCTTTTTGAACATCGTGTTGTCTCTCTCGGGTCGGGAGAATGGTGTGTGGTTGCGTGGATACGGCACTATCGCTGGATGCGACCAAGCGCGTCAGCACTGCCGTCGGCTATCCCTGCAACGTGAGCCCAGTAGCGGGTCAGCGCCAGCGCCACTTCGTCTTCGTAACTGCCCATGCCAGGTATTACGGGGCATTTCGGATCGCCTGCCTCAGTGCCCCGCATCAGGCTGTACATGCCGATCATCATCGCGTAGCTGTGCTTGAGCAGGCGCGCGCCCTCGCCGGCCGGCAGCTTGGGAAAGTGGTGCTCCAGGCCGCGGCCCGCGCGGATGAGCCAGTGCGTCAATTGCGCCTGAAAGTGGCCCGCAGCCTCGATCGGCACCGCGTCTGGCGCGAACCCGATGCAGCAGGCGCCCAGCGGCATGTAGATCGGTGCACGCACCATGTGCTCGTCGGTGAGGCGATGCAGTTGCTCGAACGCAAAGGGCTGCCCGCTCTCGAGCAAATGAATGAGCGTGGTGAAGAAACGCTCGACGTGACGCAGGTGAAGGGCGAGGTAAATCTCTTCCTTGGTCTGGAAATACAGGTAGACCGTTCCCTTGGCGAGACCAGCCGCCTCGGCGACGTCGGCCACGTTGACCAGTTCGTGGCGATCCGCAAAGAGGCGTTCTGCCGCATCGAGAATCGCCTGGCGACGCGCTTCCTTGTCGTCGCCATCCATCGCGCGCTGGCGGGTGCGTCCCCCTGCGGCCGCCTCACGCAAGGCGGCAGCGGGACAGCGAAAATTCTTGAACAGGGTCATCGTTTTTATCCGGGCGCCTTGTTAATGACCAGAAGTCATTTAGGCGTGAACTGTAAATGACTGACGGTCAGTTGTAAAGTGACCCGTCTCCGGATACGGCTTTTCAGCTCAGTAGACCAGCCAATGGCGGTTTTGACCCTATTTTTGTTAAAGTCGACTCTATCGCAAATTGGGTCACATCGACTGTTGGGCGGTGGCTTCACGGAAAAAGCTGTTGACGCCTCGAACGCAATGCCCCGTGTGAGGTCTGTAAGGACAGCGCACGGCACTGCGACTGCTCCGGCATGGCGACGAGGTACGCTGGAAAACCGCTGCTGGGCAGACGGCGTAGCATGCGGCAGACGAAGGAGAAGATCATGTCAGGAACCGAGGCGGCGGTAGCGCAAGTCGGCGCGTCAGGAACGCTCAGCGCCGATCCGGCCGAGACCTATTGCCGTGTCCGCGAGCATTCCAGAGCACTTGCGGCGCCCCTCTCCGCCGAGGATTGCCAGGTGCAGTCGATGCCCGATGCCAGCCCCGTGAAGTGGCACCTTGGACATACCACCTGGTTCTTCGAGACGTTCATCCTGACGCCCCACGCGCGAGGCTACGTGCCCTTCGACCCGGCGTTCCGTGTCATCTACAACAGCTACTACAACACGGTCGGCGACAAGCACCCGCGCCCCGAGCGCGGCCTGCTCTCGCGACCGTCGCTCGACCGCGTGCTTGCCTACCGCGCCCACGTGGACGCAGCGATGCGGGCGGTGCTGGCCGGCACAACGCAGGCCGCGATCGCGCCCTCCCTTCGCGCGCTACTGGAACTGGGCTTGCATCACGAGCAGCAACATCAGGAACTGCTGCTTACCGACGTCAAACACATGCTGTCGGTGAATCCGCTGTACCCCGCCTACGCGCCCATCGGTGAGGCGCCAGCCCGCGCCACCGCAACGCCGACGCCAACGGCCGGATGGACCCGCTTCACGGGCGGACTGGTCGAAATTGGACATGACGCCAGCGAGTCCACCGCGTTCGCGTTCGACAATGAATCGCCGCGCCATCAGGTGTTTCTGCGACCCTACCAATTGGCAGACCGACTCGTCAGCAATCGCGATTACCTCGCCTTCATCGCCGACGGGGGTTACCGTCGGCACGAGTTATGGCTGTCCGACGGCTGGGACCGCGTAGTGCGTGAGGGCTGGCAGGCGCCGTTTTACTGGCGGCGTGACGACGAAGCCAAGGGCGCGAGCGGCAGCGACGGCGCGTGGCGCGAGTTCACGCTACGCGGACTCGTCCCGCTCGATCTCGATGCCGCGGCCTGCCATCTGAGTTTCTTTGAGGCCGACGCATATGCGCGGTGGGCCGAAGCGCGCCTGCCCACGGAGGCGGAGTGGGAACACGCCGCCGCTGGCGTCGCCCTGCAGGCCAATGAGGGCGCGTTGCACCCGACGGCACCTGACCGCGTGGGACTGACCCAGATGTTCGGCGCCGTGTGGCAATGGACGGCGTCGGCCTACCTGGGCTACCCCGGATTTGTCACCGCCGAAGGCGCGGTGGGGGAATACAACGGCAAATTCATGTGCAATCAGTTCGTGCTGCGCGGCTCCTCGGTGGCGACGCCGGCGGGGCATGCGCGGCGAACTTACCGCAACTTCTTCCAGCCGGAAAAGCGCTGGCAGTTCAGCGGACTACGGCTGGCGAAGTCGCTGTGAGCCACCGCACCAGCCATTGGAGTGCCGCGCCATGCCACGCAAACACCTGATCACCACTCACCCCGCCCCCGCGAATGCCAACGCCGTGAGTTTCACCATCACCAACACCTTGAAACTCGACGCGCAGGCCGAACTGGATGCGCTTGAGCGCGGCCTGCTCGCGCCCGCAGCGAGCATCGCGCCGAAATTTTTCTACGACGCGCTGGGTTCAACGCTGTACAACGCGATCGTTCTGACACCCGAGTATTACCCGACGCGCACCGAGGCGGCCATCTTCGCGCGCTATCGCAGCGAGATTGCCGGATACATCGGCCCCGGCAAACAGTTCGTCGACCTGGGCTCCGGCGACTCGGTGAAGGCCGAGCATTGGTTCGCCGCGCTGCGCCCGTCGCGCTATGTCGCGGTCGACATTTCCAGCGCCGCCTTGAACGACGCCCTGCTGCGGCTGGTCGGCAACCCCGACGCGCCGGAACTGGCCGGCCTGATTACCGATTTCTCGCGCGTGCTGGACGTCTCGCCCGTGCTGCGACCCGGGCCGACGCTATTCTTCTATCCTGGCTCGTCGATCGGCAACTTCATGCCCGATGAGGCGCTTTGGTTCCTCAAGCAGATTCGCGCCCACTGCAGCACGCCGCACTGCGGCCTGCTCATCGGCGTCGATACCAAGAAAGACCCGGCGCGACTCAACGCCGCATACGACGACGCGCTGGGCGTGACCGCGGCATTCAACCTCAATGTGTTGCGCCACATCAACACCTTGCTGGGCACCGATTTCGACGTGCGCGACTGGCAGCACCGCGGTTTCTACCACCCCGCGCTCGGCCGCATCGAGATGCACCTCGAGGCGCGGCGCGCCACCCAGGTGCGCATTCGCGGGCACCGGCGACATTTCGCCGCGGGTGAACGCATCCACACCGAAAACTCCTACAAGTACGCGCCCGAGGAATTCAGCGCCGTCCTGCGCGAAGCGGGTTTCGTTGCGCCGCGCTGCTGGCAGGATGATGCGGCAGACTTCAGCGTGTTTCACGCAAGCACGGGAGGATGACTCAGCCTTGGGGAAACGCTGAACAAGTCTCGCGCCGCAGAGAAACGCTGGGGACGAGCCGCGGGCGCTGCGGCGTCGAACGGCTTCGCCGCTCGCTGCGACCGCCAATCGCAGCGGCTCACAGCCACCGCCCGATAAACTTGGCCCCATGAATCCCTTCGCCCCGACCACCTTGCGCGCCCTGGCGCAACAACACGGCACGCCCCTTTGGGTCTATGACGCCGCCACCATTCGCGCACGCATCGCGGCGTTGCGCGCGTTCGACCGTATTCGCTACGCGCAGAAGGCCAATTCCAACACCCACCTCTTGCGCCTGATGCGCGCAGAGGGCGTTCTCGTCGATGCCGTGTCGCTCGGCGAAATCGAGCGCGCCATCGCTGCTGGTTACCCCATTGGCCCCGGTAGTGACGAACTGGTGTTCACCGCTGACGTGCTGGACCGCGCCACGCTCGCCAAGGTGGCCGAGCATGGCGTCGCCGTCAACGCAGGCTCCATCGACATGCTGCACCAGCTCGGGGCGCACTCACCGGGTCATCGTGTCTGGTTGCGAATCAATCCGGGCTTTGGCCATGGGCACTCCAACAAGACCAATACCGGCGGTGAGCACAGCAAGCACGGCATCTGGCACGACGACTTGCCCGAAGCCCTGGCGGCCGTTCGACGCTATGGTCTTCACCTGGTCGGCTTGCACATGCACATCGGATCCGGGGTCGACTACCTTCATCTGCAAAACGTCTGCGGCGCGATGGTCGACCTGGTGAGTCAGCTGGATCGGCCCATCGAGGCCATTTCTACCGGTGGCGGCCTGTCGGTTCCGTACCGCACGGGGGAACCTAGTGTCGATACCGCGCATTACTTCAGTCTCTGGGACGCCGCGCGGCGCGAGATCGCTCAACGCCACGGCGCGCCGGTGCAATTGGAAATCGAACCGGGCCGCTTTCTGGTGGCCGAATCTGGCGTACTGCTGGCCGAGGTGCGAGCCGTCAAGCGCATGGGCCAAAATCACTTCGTGCTGGTGGACGCCGGCTTCAACGAACTCGTCCGCCCATCGATGTATGGCAGTTATCACGAGATCAGCGTGCTCGCCGCCGACGACACCCCGCGCGCATCGCAAGCAACCGTCGTCGCCGGGCCGCTGTGTGAATCGGGCGACGTTTTCACCCAGGCCGAGGGCGGCGTGGTGCTGACGCGCGATCTGCCCCAGGCGCGTGTGGGTGATCTGCTGGTGTTTCACGACGCGGGCGCCTACGGCGCGTCCATGTCATCGAACTACAACTCCCGCCCCTATGCGGCCGAGGTGCTGGTGGATGGCGACGCCGCACGGTTGATCCGGCGGCGGCAGACAATGCCGGAACTGCTCGCGCTCGAGTCGTTGGGCGACTAGCCCGTCGCCCGAAACCGCACGGGCCGCTGCGCTGCACCGCAGCATGCAATTCGCAGAAACTGAAACCCGTGAACCGGCACCCGCGGGTTAGCCCTCTCAGCCCATGTCGCTGCAGCTTTCAGAATGGTCTCACCGCATCGTGCGAACGATTTCACCGGGTGTTACGCAAGATAAACAAGCGACTCTGAAACGCCACAAGGAGGCTACATCATGACTACGCAGACTGGCACGGACTCATCCGTTCAATGCACTCGCGACGTTGCTGCCGAGCAACCGTCGGCACAACGACGCACATTTTTGAAAGCTGCCACCGTCGCCGGTGGCGTCGTCGTTGGTGCGGCGCCGATGGTGAGCGTCGCGCAGACGCCGATCTCATTCCGCTGGCAGTCGACCTGGCCGGCTAAGGACATCTTCCACGAGTACGCGCTCGATTTCGCCAAGAAAGTCAACGATATGTCGGGCGGTCGGCTGAAGATCGAAGTGCTGCCTTCCGGCGCCGTGGTCAAGGCGTTCGACCTCATCGATGCGGTTTCGAAAGGCACCCTGGACGGCGGGCACGGCGTGCTGGCGTACTGGTACGGCAAGAATTCGGCGATGGCGCTGTGGGGCTCCGGCCCGTCGTTTGGCATGGACCCGAATATGGTGCTTGCGTGGCACGAATTCGGCGGAGGCAAGGCGCTGCTTGACGAAATCTACAAAGGCCTGAATCTTGATGTCGTGTCGTTCCTCTACGGCCCGATGCCGACGCAGCCGCTCGGCTGGTTCAAGAAGCCAATCACGAAAGTGGAGGACTTTAAAGGGCTCAAGTACCGCACGGTCGGTCTCTCGATCGATATTTTCACGGCGATGGGCGCCGCCGTGAACGCGCTGCCCGGCGGCGAAATCGTCGCTGCGATGGATCGTGGCCTGCTCGATGCGGCCGAGTTCAACAACGCGACCTCCGACAAGCTGCTCGGCTTCCCCGATGTGTCCAAGGTATGCATGCTGCAATCCTTCCATCAGTGCTCGGAGCAGTTCGAAATCCTGTTCAACAAGGGCAAGTACAACGCGCTGCCGGCCGACCTCAAGGCAGTGATTGGCAACGCGGTCCAGGCTGCATCGGCTGAAATGAGCTGGAAAGCGATTGATCGCTACTCGCAGGATTACATCGAACTGCAGAAGGGCGGTGTCAAGTTCTACAAAACACCGGACGCAATCCTGCAGGCCCAGCTCAAGGCCTGGGACGACATCACCAGGAAGAAGTCGGCAGAGAACCCGCTGTTCAAGAAGGTGCTCGAATCAATGGAGAAATTTGCCATGCGCGCCTGTCGCTGGCAAAACGACACCAACGTCGACTACCGCATGGCGTTCCGCCACGCAACCAGCAAGAAGGCCTAGTCCGGCAACACTCGCACGGCGCTCCCGTCGCGAGTGCCGCCGCGCGGCTTGCGCGGTGTGTGC
This sequence comes from Burkholderiales bacterium, assembly GCA_016790165.1. Lineage (GTDB taxonomy): Bacteria > Pseudomonadota > Gammaproteobacteria > Burkholderiales > Casimicrobiaceae > Casimicrobium. Next base: position 39,705 of record JAEUPL010000006.1, on the reverse strand, counting down.
TCGCCAAGACGGTGCTCGTCGCGCTCTGTGTCACCCGCTGCCGGACGTACTCGCTCCGGTCGGCGAAATATTCTCCAAGGGCGCAGGCCGCAGTGGATGCGCGCGCCCGTTCTGGCGCCACGTCGTGCGCCCTTCCACCGCACTCAGGAGTGCCCTAGATGCAAAAGTGGCTTCGTCTGGTTGATCGAATCTCCACCTCAATCGGCCAGATTTCCGCGTGGTCCATCGTCGCGCTCACACTCCTGATCGGCTGGGAGGTGTTTTCCCGTTACGTGCTATCGAACCCGCATCCCTGGGTGATGGACGCCAGCAACATGCTGTACGGCGCATTGTTCATGCTCGCGGGGGCCTACACGCTCTCAAAGAACGGACACGTCCGCGGTGACGTCTTGTACGGCTTTTTCGAGCCGCGCACGCAGGCGTTTTTCGATCTGGTGCTCTACGTGCTGTTCTTCGTCGGTGGCGTCGTTGCGCTGGTCTACGCCGGTTGGGATTTCTTCATGACGTCGCTCGCGCAGAACGAGCGCTCGTCCATCGCTGCAGACGGCCCACCGATCTACCCCTTCAAGGCCGTGATTCCGCTGGCCGGCGCGCTCTTGCTGGCGCAGGGCGCCGTCGAGATCATTCGCTGTGTGATCTGCCTGAAAGGAGGCGAGTGGCCGTCGCGGGATGACGACGTGGAGGAAGTCGACGTCGAGAAGCTCAAGGCCATGGTGAGCTCGCACACGGCGGAGGCGAAGTAATGAAAACCCCAGTGCTCAAGAGGGAACTCTGGTTCGGCCTGATCATCATGGCCGCCATTGTGCTGCCCACGCTGGTGATGATGCCCTGGGGCGCGATGACGCTCGGGCACTATGGCCTGATGATGCTGGCGCTGGTGGTGGTGGCCATCATGCTCGGCTTTCCCACGGCGTTCACGCTGATGGGCATGGGAGTGATCTTCGCTTTCATTGCGTACTACGCGCAAAAGGGCGGCGACTCAGGCGCCGCCGTCAAGCACACGCTGGACCTGATGGTGCAGCGCACGTATGGCGTGATGACCAACGAAGTGCTGATCTCGATTCCGCTGTTCGTGTTCATGGGCTACTTGGTCGAACGAGCGAACCTGATTGAGAAATTGTTCCGCTCATTGCATCTCGCGCTCGCCCGCGTGCCGGGGTCGCTCGCAGTCGCCACACTCGTGACTTGCGCGATTTTCGCCACAGCCACCGGCATCGTCGGGGCCGTGGTGACGCTGATGGGACTGCTCGCGCTACCGGCGATGACGCGCGCCGGCTACGACATGAAGCTCTCCGCAGGTGCGATCACTGCGGGCGGCTGCCTCGGCATCTTGATCCCGCCGTCGGTCATGCTGATCGTCTACGGCGCCACGGCGGGCGTGTCGGTCGTCAAGCTCTACGCCGGGGCATTTTTCCCCGGCATCATGCTGGCTCTGCTCTACATCGTCTACGTGATGGTGCGCGCCAAACTGAATCCGGCACTGGCGCCGCCCTTGCCGGCCACCGAGCGTATTGTGCCGCTCTCTGCCGTCCCCGCGACAGTCAGCCGGGGTGGCGCACAACTCGCCGTCCCGGCGTTAGTGCGCGCCGCGCTTGGCGCACAACGCGTTGACGCGCCGCGCAAAGCGGTCGTGCGCGAGGCCGTGGTTGCGCTGCTACCCGCCATTCTCGCGGCGCTTCTGCTGCTGGCCATTCACCGCGCCGTGACGACCGAGGTGGTGGCGCAGGAAACCACCGGATTGCAGGAGATGGGGAGCGTCGCCGAGCGCGCGCCCACTGCGCAGGCGGCTCCGGCGACCGGTGGTGATTTACAGGAGCCTCCCACCGAGGGCGCCAAGGCGGCAGCGGCGATCGGTGAACTCAAGGAGCCACCGGGCACGGAGTTGAAAGAACCCCCGGCCGCCGGCGGAGTACAGGAGCCGCCCGGTTCAGCGACCCTCGCCGCGCCCGACAGCAAAGCGTCGAACGCGACGACAGCGGCAGCCGCAAGTGCCGCCACGTCATCGGGCACGACAGAAAGCACGCGACACGTCCCGGCGCCGGGCTGGTTCTGGTGGCTGCTCGGCGGCAGCGGCGCCGCACTCCTGCTGATGTACGGCATCATGAACTGGCAGCGCTACGAGGTGTACAAGCTGCTGCTCGCGAGCTTTTTTCCGCTGGCGTTCCTGATCCTTGCCGTGCTCGGCACCATTGTTTTCGGCCTCGCCACGCCAACTGAGGCGGCCGCGGTCGGCTCCATCGGCGGCTTCGTGCTCGCTGCGGCGTATCTGGTCATCGCGCGACCAGCCGCCGAGCGTCAGCGCATTCTGCGCACCTGGGCGCCGCTTTGGGCGCTCACGCTCGCTGCGGTGGTCTGGTTCATCCTGCTCAAGTCCGAGTTCATTCGCTCACCGGTGCCACTGTGGCTCGGATGGTTGTCGATGACGGCGTTTGCGGTGTGGTGCGCACTGGCGACCGTTCAGGTGCGCTTGCAGGGCGTGCTGAGCGAATCGGTGTTCCTCACCGCCAAAACCTCGGCGATGGTGTGCTGGCTGTTTGTCGGCTCGTCCATCTTCTCGGCCGCCTTCGCACTGCTCGGCGGGCAGGAGGTCATCGAAAAATGGGTGCTGTCGCTCGGCCTGACCACGACGCAGTTCCTGGTGCTGTCGCAGTTCATTATTTTCATTCTCGGCTGGCCGCTGGAATGGACCGAGATCATCGTCATCTTCATGCCAATCTTCATTCCGCTGCTGGCGAAATTCAACGTCGACCCGCTGTTCTTCGGCCTGCTCGTCGCGTTGAATCTGCAAACCGCCTTCCTCTCGCCGCCAGTCGCGATGGCTGCGTTCTACCTCAAGGGCGTCGCGCCGCCGAACGTCACGTTGAACCAGATCTTCGCCGGCATGATGCCGTTCATGGTGATCCAGGTCATCGCGCTGTTGCTGCTGTACCTGTTCCCCGCCATCGGACTTTGGTTGCCGGAGGTGCTGTACAAGTAGCCGCACCGTGCGCTGCAGGCCGGCCGCTGCCACTCAGTTGCGGTACAGTTGCCGTGCAGACGACAGGGGAGGGTGAGGTGCGGTCGCGGCAGCGTTGCCTTGCTCGCCCCACGCTCCGGCGCAGCAGTCTTCTCATTAATAGATGCCTATGACGATGCCACCCGAGAAGTCACCCGCCGTTGACGCGCCAGACGCCAGTGAGGCACAGGCAGCGCCGCCGCCCGCTTCGTTCCTGATCCCCATCGCTCGCGACGTGCCGCTCGCTGCGATTGGCCGGTGGCTGTCGCGCGGCTGGCGCGACCTGATGCGCTCCTACCTCACAGGCGTGTGGTTCGGCGTGTGCTTCGTGGCGATGGGCACCTTGCTCGCGCTGGCCTTCAAGCACGCGCCAGCGTCACTCATGGCGCTGATCTCCGGCTTCCTGCTGATCGGCCCGTTCATCTGCGTGGGCTGCTACGCGATATCGTATGCGCTCGAGCGTGGCAAACAGCCGGAGATCAAGCGCGCCGCGCTGGCCTTTCGCAACAACGCCAAAAACATCGCCATCTTCGCCGCCGTGCTCGGCGTGCTGGAGTTGCTCTGGGGTCGCGCGTCGCTGGTGGTGTTCGCGCTGTTCTACCAGGGTGGATTGCCGGAAACCGGTGACATCATGCGCGCGTTCCTCACGCTCGACAATGTGCCGTTTGTGATCGCCTACCTCGTCGTCGGTGCGATCTTCGCGACGCTGGTGTTTGTGGCCAGCGTGGTCGCGATTCCACTCATGCTCAATCGCAATACCGATGCGATCACCGCGGCCCTGACCAGCGTGCGGGTCTGCCTGGCATCGCCCATCACACTGGCGCTGTGGGGCCTGACCATCGCGCTCTTGACGCTGCTGGCGATGCTGCCCGCGTTCATCGGCCTGATTGTGGTGGGCCCGTGGCTCGGGCATGCCACCTGGCATGCCTATCGCGAGCTGGTGCCGGCCGAGGTCGCCGTCGTCGATGCGCCACGCATTGCGCGTGACGTGCTGGTGTAGGCGCCCCGCCCTACATCCGCGCAAACAGATGCGCGTTCTGTCGTGACACTTGCACTTTGTCGCGCACGCCGCGTAACGTGAGCAGTACACGCCCGGTGAAGTCGCGGTCGGCGGTCAGCACGGCACGCAGGTTGACGATCGTTGAGCGGTGCACCTGCACGAACAGACCGGGGTCGAGCTGCTCGGCGAGTTCCTTGAGCGAAATGCGGATCAGGTCTTCGCCATCGGCGGTGTAGATGGAGACATATTTGTCCTGCGCCTGCAGGTAGATCACGTCGTCCACGGGGATGATGCGCACCGTATCGCCGATGCCCGCACGCAGGAATTTCAGGTACCGCGCCCCCGGAGCGGCGGTCATGCCCCCCGAAGCAAGCCCGGCACCACTGCCGCCGCCGGCCAGCCGCTGGATCAGCGCCAAGGCGCGCGCGAGCTCGCCCGGCGCGATCTCCGGCGCCGCGACGGTGCCGGCGGCACCCTCGCGCGCTGCGAGGCGCTTTTTGACGCGGGCCACGGTTTCGGCCAGACGCTCGTCGTCGACGGGCTTCACCAGATAGTCCACCGCTTCGCGCTCGAACGCCTGCACCGCGTATTCGTTGTAGGCCGTGACAAACACGACCAGCGGCCCGTCGCCCGCCGCCGAGTTGGCGAGGCGTTCGGCGACCTGCAAGCCCGTGAGGCCTGGCATCCGGATGTCGAGAAACAGCACCTCGGGTGAATGCGCGTCGACGGCGTGGAGCGCGGCGGGGCCGTTGCCGACGACGTCGGCGATCTTGAGCTCGGGCCAGACACGAGCCAGCGCGTCCTTCAACGCGAGCGCGAGATTGGGCTCATCTTCAGCAATCAGGGCGACGGGTTTAGTCATGGGGAATGTCAGTCCAGATATGATTCGGAGTCGATTCAGCTTTTTTGGTCTAATGACCAGCCATCGGTCGTTGGCAGCGCATTTTGTTCATAGTCGACTTACAGAAAAAATCTATGCAAACGACCGCCGGCTAGCCGTCTGCAGGTTGAAGCTGTACCTGCCGAAAACCGTGAACAAAACGCGCACGCCGCAGCGGGACTCATTCGACCTGTCCGGCATGCGCCCCGCCCGGAACGCTGACGCGGATGCGCGTGCCAACGCCTGGCTGCTCGATCGCAAGCTTCGCGCCGTCGCCATACAAGGCACGCAAGCGCGCCCGAACGTTATCCAGGCCGCTGCCGGCACCGGCCGTCTGCGGTGACGCGCCGAACCCGAGTCCGCTGTCCTCGATCACAATGTCCAGCGTCGGCGTCGCCGTGGCCGGGTCGGCGCGCTGCGTCACGGTGACGCGCACCGCCCCGCCTTCGATTTTGGGCTCCAGGCCGTGCTTGATGGCGTTCTCCACCAGCGGTTGCAGCAGCATTGGCGGCAACGGTTGCGCGCGCACCTCGTCATCAGCCGCAATGGCATAACTCAGCCGGTCCCCCATGCGCAGGCGCAAGATTTCCAGGTAGTCGGCGATGATCGCGAGTTCATCACCGACGGTGGCGCGCTCACGACGTGACGCATCCAGGGTGTGCCGCAGGTATCCGATCAGCCGCTCGGTCATGTGCTTTGCTGTACGCGGCTCGCGCTCAATCAGGCTGACCACGTTGGACAGCGTGTTGTACAGGAAGTGGGGCTCGACCTGTGCGCGCAGCGTCTTCAGTTCGGCCGTAGCGCGCTCTTTGTCGGCGCGCTCGACGGCCGCTTCGAGCTCAGCGCGTTCGCGGCGTTCCACTTCGCGGCGGCGCGACGCTTCGACGCCCTCCCACACCGCCCAACCTATGCCCACGCTAATGCTGCTGGCAAATACGAAGCCGCGCCAGTTATCGCTCAAGTTGAACCAGAGGGCGCCCGCAAGCAGCGAGCGCGCCAGCGTGTAGCCCACGTAAATGGCGGCCACCGGCACGACGAACCCGAGTGACACCGGATGCATGATGATCGGGGCCATGCGTTCGCTGCGGCGGGCCCAGGTAATCATCAACTTGTACAGCAAGTGCTGCATGTAGCCGATCATCACGGTGAAGACGGCGATTTCGTACAGGCCGCGCCAGGTGATGCGGTGCCCCATGCCGAACCCGACCAGGGTAATGACCGCAATCACCACCGCGCAGACGATCGCGGTGAACAGCAGATTGCGCAGCGCCGAGGGTGGCCAGCGGCGAAAGAAGGCAATCACCTGAAGCGGGTGGTAGTCGGTGCCCGGTTTGAGTCGGGTGGCGAGGCGTGGATTCATGCGTCAATCGAGGCTGGACCCACGCGGGCGCGTCGCCCTGGTGCGGTCGGTGCATGAATCATGGCACAGCGCCGATGCGTGCGGCAGCGCTGCGACAATTTCCCGGCAGGGAGCGCCAGCGGTCGAAGGCCGGCGCGAACGGTGAGCTGCGTTCGGTACGCAGGGCGTAGCAGAACGCTACGCGCGGCGCGCCGACGTCACGTTGCGATTATTTCTTGCCGTCCGCCTTGTTGAAGCGAGCCATGGCCTCGACGATTTCCGCGCGTGCATCCGCCGCCTCGGACCAGCCGATGACCTTGACAAACTTGCCCGGCTCGAGGTCTTTGTAATGCTCAAAGAAGTGCGTGATGCGATCAATCTCAATGGGCGGCAGATCGCGCGGGCTTTGAATGTTGCGGTAAATGCTCGTGAGTTTGTCGACCGGCACCGCGAGCAGCTTTTCGTCGCTGCCGGCTTCATCCTGCATCTTGAGCATGCCGATCGGGCGGCAGCGCACCACAACGCCCGGCATCAGCGGCACGGGCGAGAGGACCAGCACATCGGCCGGATCGCCGTCGCCTGACAGTGTTTTCGGGATGTAGCCGTAGTTGCAGGGGTAGTGCATGGCGGTCGACATGAAGCGATCGACAAAGATCGCGCCGCTGGCCTTGTCGACTTCATACTTGATCGGCTCGCCGTTCATCGGAATTTCGATGACCACGTTGATGTCGTTCGGAACGTCGCGGCCGGGGGAAAGTTGATCGAATGCCATGAATGTCTCGCGAAAACGGGATTGTTGCGTCGCAACATTGTAGTGACGTGACCTGACACAAAGCTGGCTAGCGATCATGCGTCCGGCTGGCTAGCGATCATGCGTCCGGCTGGCTAGCAGCGACCCATCGGGCGGGCGGGCAAGCGGCCCGCGAAACCACGCTGGCTATACTTCGCGCACTTTCCACCGCCGTCCCACGGGGTCATTTCACTGCCCGGTCCGCCACCGCGCGACGACCAGCCAGCGCAATGACGACGCCTTGGGACGCGCACCTCGCGGCTGTGGCCGCGACTGTTGCATAGGCTTTCGTCGCATGATCAAAGCATTCATCGAACGTGTTCTGCCCCGCAAAAAGGCGGTTCGCGTTGAGCACTCCGGCAAAGCGCTCGGCATCCACAGCGAGCATATGAGCAAGAACGCAGTCTACGTCTGCGACAAACTGCAGCGCGCCGGGTTCGAGGCCTACATCGTTGGCGGCGCCGTGCGTGACGCGCTGCTCGGCGTGATCCCAAAGGACTTCGACGTCGCCACCAACGCGACGCCAGAACAAGTACGCCATGAGTTCCGCCGCGCCTTCATCATTGGCCGTCGCTTCAAGCTCGTGCACGTCACGTTCGGCGACGAGACGATCGAAGTGTCCACCTTCCGCAGCAATCGCGGCGGCGAGGTCGAATCCGACGCCACGGGCCGCATCACGTCAGACAACGTCTATGGCACGCAGGCAGAAGATGCCGCCCGCCGTGACTTCACCATCAATGCGCTCTATTACGATCCGGGCAAAGACGTCGTCGTCGATTTCATGGGCGGCCTCAAGGACGTCGAAAAGCGAACGCTGCGCCTGATCGGCGCCGCCGAGACGCGCTACCGTGAAGACCCTGTGCGCATGCTTCGTGCCGTGCGCCTCGCGGTGAAGCTCAACTGCAGCATCGCGAAAGCGACCGCGACACCGATCCGGCAGCACTCGGAACTGATCAAGAACGTGCCGCCCGCGCGACTGTTCGATGAGATCCAGAAGCTACTGCTCTCCGGCTACGCCAATGCCACGCTGGCTGAACTGCGCAAGCACGGACTCGCCGAAGGCCTGTTGCCGCTGCTGGATCTCATCTACCAACAGCCCGGTGGACAGAAGTTCATCGAACTCGCGCTCGACAATACGGATCGCCGCGTGCGTGAGGACAAGCCGGTATCGCCAGCGTTTCTGTTCGCGAGCCTGCTCTGGCATCAAGTGGTCAAGCGCTGGGGCGAAATCGAAGCGGCCGGCGAACACCATGTACCTGCGCTGATGCTGGCGATGGAACAAGTGATTGACGAGCAGCGCGAGACCATCACCTTGCCGCAGCGATTTGCTGGCATCACACGCGAAATCTGGCTGATGCAGCCGCGCTTCGAGCAACGCAACAGCAAGGCCGCCCTGCGCATGGTGGAGCAACCCCGATTTCGCGCGGCCTACGACTTCCTGCTGCTGCGGACTGCAGCCGGTGAAGTGGAGCAGGAGCTGACCGACTGGTGGACCCATTTCATCGAGTCTGACCCCGACATCCGCCAGGAGCTTATTAACCAGCGCCAGCGGGCACAGGCCAGGCACAGCACCGCGCCTGCGGAAGGCAGCGGCCGCCGCCGCCGATCACGCGGCGGACGAGGGCGGCGCCGGGCATCGGGCGGCGCGGACGGCGAACCGTCCGGCGCTCCGGGCCTGGGCGAATAGCCGCTGCCGCGCGTGGTGGGAGCGGCGGTCGCCTGGCTCGGGCTGGGTAGCAACCTGGGCCATCCTGAGCAGCAAATTGCGGCGGCGATACAGGCCATCGCCGAATTGCCCCACACGCGTCTGCTGAGTCAATCATCGCTTTATGAGAGCGCAGCCTGGGGCACGAGCACAGCGCAGCCAGACTACCTGAATGCGGTCGTTGCGATCGAGACCACGCTCGGGCCGCAGGCACTGCTGGATGCCTTGCACCACATCGAGCGGGCACGAGGCCGGGTCCGTGCCGGCGAACGCTACGCCGCGCGCACGCTCGACATTGATCTGCTGCTGCACGGAGACCGGCAAATCGACACGGCCGCGCTGACGCTGCCGCACCCCCGCCTGCATGAGCGCGCCTTTGTGCTGTTGCCGCTGGTTGAAATCGCGCCCACGCTGAGCGTGCCTGGTCGCGGTCGGGTCGCTGACCTGCTGGCGGCGCTCTCCCCCGCTGAAATCGCTGGCGTACGAAAATTCGGTCGGCACGACCGCCCCGTTTCCAGCGAAAATCATTGACATGGACACCCAGCAGCTTCGCTACGTCGTTGTCGAAGGCCCGATCGGCGTCGGCAAAACCAGTCTAGCGCGACGGTTGGCCGGGAAGCTGGGCGCAGAACTGCTGCTGGAAGCGCCGGCGGAAAACCCGTTTCTCGCCCGCTTTTACGCCGAGCCAGCGCGCTTTGCGTTACCGACGCAACTCAACTTTCTGTTTCAACGTGCCGACCAGGTCCGTGCATTGGCGCAGCTCAACCTGTTTTCGCGCACGGTCGTCGCCGATTTCATGCTCGACAAGGATCCACTCTTTGCCGAACTGAATCTGGCCGAGGACGAACTCTCGCTATATCGCCGGCTGTATGCACACTTGCAACCGCAAGCGCCCCGTCCCGATCTGGTGATTGCGCTGCAAGCGTCCACCGACACCCTGCTGGCGCGCGTCCGGCAGCGCGCGATCCGCTATGAGCAACCGATCGCGGCCGAATACCTCGCTCGACTCACCGACGCCTACACCCGCCTGTTTCATCGCTATGACGCCGCGCCGGTGCTGTTCGTCAACACCGACGGGCTGAATTTTGTCGATAACGCAGAGCATCTCGACTGGCTCTGGCAGCACGTGCAAAAGATGCGCGGTGAGCGCGAATTTTTCAATGTGTCCACGTCGGATTGACACAGCCGGCCCGTCGGAACGCACCGTTTGCAAGCATTTATGACCTCAGCATATCGTGGCCGCGTTTTCTGCATGCAAGCCGATGTCGACTCGGGGTGACTTGGTTACACTCCTTTAGATCAATGAAGAAAAACAAGCCCACCGCAGAACGGTGCCAGATGGCAGCGTCCCCGGCACGGTCGCCCGTCGCGCCGCTCCGTGGGTTGCCCATCGCCGTCGCGGCCGCGCTTGCTGGTAGCGCCACGCCCGTTGGCGCCCTGTCGTTTGGCACGGAGCAGGTCAGCTCCTACCTGGGTCAGCCATTCGTGGCGACCATCCCGTTGCTCGGCTCGTCGGGCGACGCCCTGGAAGCGCGTTGTTTCCGCCTCTCTCACTCGCAGCGCAACGACGGCATCGGGAGCCTGCTCAATGGTCGCGTTGAGCTGCAGACCTCATCGCGTGCACCGCAGCTGATTGTCCGCTCGCTTCGCCCAGTCGACGACCCGGTGCTGAGCTTTGCGCTGGAATCTGTCTGTGACACGCCGATCCGGCGTGAATACACCGTCCTGCTCGACCCGCCGCCGGTCCGCGCAGCGTCTGTCACGCCGCCCGTTAGTGCGGCGAGCTCATCATCGCCAGCACCCAGCGCGCCACCTGCAGCCACGGCCGCCGTCGCAGACGGCACCAGCAGCGCGCGCGCACCCGTTGGCAACGACGCCGCGACCGCCAGCGCGCGTGGCAGCGGCGCCGCACGAGATCGCGGCAGTGCGGGCGCGGCGACATCGGTCGCACCCAAACGCGCCCCGCCCCCAAAGCCACCCGTAAGCCGGGGGAGCGCCGGGCAGCGCCCTGCGCCGCCGGTGGCGAAAGTGCAGCCCACGCCGGCAGGAGACCGCTTGCGCGTGCAAGCAGCGGCGGACGCGAGTGGCTCGCCGATCGCGGACGCATCGCTCGCCGCCTTGGCCATTCCGCGGCTTCGCATTTCCAGCGACTTGACCTCGCCGCAACCAGGTGCGGCAGGCGCAGTCGGAACCACAGCGCCCGCGGATGAACTCGGCGCCGCGATTGCCAAGGATCGGCGCGCCCGGCTGCTCGCTGCGCCCATCGAAGAAGACCTCGCCCCAAGACTGGAAGCCGACCTGGTGGTCGCGCGTCGGCGCCTCGCCGAAATGCAGGCCCAGCTCACGGCCGCAGGGGCAACGCCGCCGGCCGCCAGTGCGCCCGCCGCGGCGGCTGCGCCATCGTCGGCGGAGACCGCAAAGAAAGCCGCGCCTCCGGCCGCCCCCGCCCCCGCCGCCGACAGCGGCTGGGACTGGCAGGAATGGATCTGGGTGCCTGCCGTCGCACTGGTGGCGGGACTGCTGGCGTTCCTGCTGCGGCAGCGCCGCGTGCAACGCGAACAGAAGCGCTTCGCCGCCGAGCCGCCGATTACCATTGTGCAGACGACCGCAGCCGACACCCGGTTCACGGGCCTGGCAACGGGTGCCACGGCAACGCGCACCGTCACGGATCCGCAGTTCGCGCAGACGTCAACACGGTTCCCGTCCACGGCGCCGCAGACGCTAACGCAGACGGCGCCCTTCCCGATCACGCATACGCAGACGAATACCGAGGCGGAGCGCACGGCGAAAGCGCTGTCTGAAGCGTCGGAGCGGCTGAACAGCCCCTTGTTCCAGCCGAGCGATACCGCGTCGCACGTGGACGTCAGTGAGCTGTCGCAAGCCACCGACGAGGCGCAGGTGTACGCCGACCTCGGTCGCAATGAGCAGGCGATCGAAATTTTGCGCGCGCACATCGATGCGCAAACCGGCGATCGCACCTCACCCGCGCCATGGTTGATGATTTTCGACCTGTACCGCCGCACCAATAACCGCTCCGGTTACGACCAGTTGGCGCCACTATTCCGCAAACGTTTCAACGGGCGTATGCCGGATTGGGAAACTTACGGTCACGAGCTCGCGCTCGACGATGGCCTGGAAGCCTTCCCGCACCTCGTCGCGCGACTCGAGCGCACCTGGGGCACACCGGACGCACGCAAGTTCCTCGAAGACCTGCTGTACGACAATCGCGGCGGCTCGCGCCTGGGGTTCAGCCTCGCGGCCTACCGCGACATTCTGCTGCTCCTGCAGCTGCATGACACACTGGCGAGCGAACCGAACCCGCTGGATTCGGTCGATTGGGAGTCCCGCGGCGCCAACGACGCGGACGGCACGCCAAAGTGGGATTTGGCGCTCGACATGGTGGAGCCGCCGGCGAACAACGAACTCGACGAGTTCAAGCGCGGCTTGCCGCCGCGCGACAAGAATTAGAACTGGACGGCAACGTGAACGCTAACCCTATGTCGCACTAACTGCCAAAATAACTGCCACCGTTTCGCACCATCCCGCAGGCGCAATCGCGCTGCCCCGACCGTTCACGCCCGCCTTGAATCCCAACGCCATGACCCCGACCGAGCGCCGCGCCAGCGGCTGGCTCGCTTCCATCTTCGCCCTGCGCATGTTCGGCCTGTTTTCGTTGTTGCCGATCTTTGCGATTTACGCCAAAGACTTGCGCGGCGGCGATTCCGTGTACATCATGGCGCTCACGCTGGCGATTTACGGCATTGGCGAAGCGTTGATGCAGATTGCCTTCGGTGCCGCCTCGGACCGCTTTGGCCGCAAACCCGTGATCGCCTTTGGCCTGCTACTGTTCATCAGCGGCAGTGTCGTCGCGGCGCTTTCAGACTCCATCTACGGCGTGCTGGTCGGGCGCGTGCTGCAGGGGCTGGCAGCGATTTCGTCGGCGGTGTCCGCGTTTACGGCAGATTCCACGCGCGATGAAGTTCGTACCAAAGCGATGGCGATGATCGGCGTGTCGATCGGGCTGGCCTTCGTCACCGCGATGGTCGTCTCGCCCATCGTGGCTGGGCACGTCGGCTTGTCCGGTATTTTCTGGATGAATGCCCTGCTCGGCGTGGCAGCGCTCGCCGTACTCTATCTGGCCATTCCGAATGCCCCCCTGCGCGACGATCCGCCCGCGACGATCCGGCACGGCGATGTGTTGTTCGACCCCAATTTGTGGCGGCTGAATCTCGGTGCCTTCGCCTTGCACGCCTGTCAGACGGCCATGTTCGTCGTTGTGCCGACCCTGCTGGTGGAAAACGGCGGCCTGCCCTCGCCCGAGCAGTGGAAGGTGTATCTGCCAGTGGTGGTTGGCTCGTTCCTGCTGATGCTGTTGCCGATGGTGATCGCAGAGAAGCGCGGGCGCATGCGTGAGGTGTTCCTGTTTGGCATCGCGATGCTGGTGGCCGCATTGCTGTTCGGCGCCGTCACGGGCGGCACTTCGCTGGCATTGCTGGCGACGCTGTTGTTCCTGTTTTTCTTTGCCTTCAATCTGCTCGAATCGATGCAGCCTTCCCTGGTGTCGCGGCTCGCACCACCATCGGTCAAGGGTTTCGCACTGGGCGTTTTTGGCACGACGCGGGCTGCGGGCTTCTTCGTGGGCGGCGTGGTCGGCGGTTCCGTGGCCAAGCACTTTGGCCATAATGCGGTTTTTTACGCGTGCGCCGCCCTCGCGGCGATCTGGTTCGTGGCGGCATTCTCGATGCAACCGCCACCGGCAAGAAAGAAGGAGATCTGATCATGGCATCCGTCAACCGTGTCACCCTTATCGGCAACCTCGGGCGCGACCCCGAAATGCGTTACCTGCCCAGCGGCGAAGCCGTTGCCACGTTCTCCATCGCAACCACCGAGCAGTGGAAAGACAAGCAGGGCAACAAGCAGGAACGCACCGACTGGCACCGCATTGAATTCATCGGCCGCACCGCCGAGGTCTGCGGCGAATACCTGAAAAAGGGCGCGCCGGTCTACATCGAAGGTCGCATCCAGTACGACAAGTGGACTGACAAGGAAGGCGTCGAAAAGACGATGACCAAGATTCGCGGCGACCGCATGCAGATGCTGGGCGGCCGCGGCGGCGGTGGCAGCTCCGATGCGCCCTACGAAGAAGACAAGGGCGGCAGCACGCCGCGCCAGTCCGGCCAGCCGTTCCAGGGCGGTGGCGCGGGCAGCGCTTCGAACGCGCCAAAAAAGGCGAAGCTCGACGACTTCGACGACGATATTCCGTTCTAGCAGGCTGCGCGCCGACGCTCGCTGACACCGGCTCGGCCGCATCCGCGCTGCGCTGCACCGAAGCATCTGCCGCCGCGGCGGCCAGACACGGGTGTGCCGAGTGACTGGTTCGCGCTCCATCCAATACGGCTTTTCGCTACGACCGGCCTGTCGACGGCGCATTGGGCTCGAAAAGTGATCCTGTCGACTTTGCCATGAAATAGCTGCGAACGACCGCCAGCCTGTCATTAGCACTAGAAAGCTGTAACCGCGTACGTCGCGCTAGAGCGCTGGCCGCGTGCTGCACGCGGCGCGTTGCGGTCAGAACATTCTCGTCTGCTGCGAGAGCCGGCGATTTTTGCTTGACGCACGTGTTGCACCGCGCGATATTGCACGCGCATCAGGGCAGAACATTGCGCGGTGTGGGTGCGCAGACGACCTGAGCCGATGAGAACTTCAACCGATTTTGGGGAGACATTCATGTCCGGTTTGATGTGCTGTGTGTGGTGGTTTCTGCTCGGGCTGTTATTGGGTTGGCTCCTGCATTGGTTGTTCGACAAATTCTTCCGTCGCGGCGGCTCGAACGGCGACCACGGTGGAACACACGCAACACCCGCTGCGTTCACGGCAACACCAGCTGACGCGCCTGCGCCGGCAACGCCATCGACCGGGCTTTCCGCCGCTGCCATCGCGAGCGCTGCGGGCTTTGGTTTTGGCAGATTGAAGAGCGCGAACGGCTATGACAACTTCGAAATCATCGAAGGCATTGGTCCAAAGATCAACGGCGTCCTGCATGCGGCCAGCGTTCACACGTTCTCGCAACTGGCGGCGATGGACGTCGCCTCCATCTCCAAAATCCTCGACGCCGCCGGACCGAACTTCAAGCTCGCCAACCCGCAGAGTTGGGCACAGCAAGCCGCGCTCTGCGCCAGCGGTTCGTGGGAGACCCTGAAGAAGCTGCAGGATGAGTTGGTGGCGGGTGTTGCGCTCAAAGACGACAACGCCTAAGCGCAGGAGCCCATCATGTCTCGATTGAACGAACGCTCGCCCGCCAACTGGCGGGCCTTTGACAGCGCCAGCGGCTGGATCGCGCTGCTGCTGGCACTGCTGCTCATCGTCCTGTGGATGATGGGTCGTGGCCCGAATGCGGCGGGCTGTTGCGCGGTGCCGTCAGCGGCTGGCACGGCCGCCTCGACCCCGGCCGCTACGACCGCCAGCGCGGCTGCCGCGGTCGGCGGCCTCGCCTGGGGTGCGGATGGCAAAGTGACGTTGACCGGCAACGTCAAGGACGAAGCGACGAGGAAGGCGATCATCGACGCCGCGACCGCGCGTTATGGCGCCGGTAATGTGCTTGATCAACTCACCGTGAACGCCAATGCGGCGAGCAAAGTCGTGCTCAGCGGAACCGTTGCCACCGAGGCCGAGAAGAGAGCGCGCGGCGACTGGGCCGCATCGCTGTATGGCCCGGGCGTGGCGATCGACAATCAGCTGCAAGTGAAGGCGCCAGACGCGGGCGCCGCCGCCAAGCCACCCACCGTCAAGATTTATTTCGAAACGGGCAAGGTGGACATCGACGCAAAAGACCGCGACGCCATCGCGAGCGTGCTTGGGTATCTCAAGGCGAACGCGGGCGCCAAGGCGGTACTTTCGGGCTTCCACGATCCGCGAGGCGACAAGGCGAAGAACGAGCAACTGGCGAAAGACCGCGCCAAGAGCGTGCGCGAGGTGTTGCGTGCGGCAGGCATCGACGAGGCGCGAATCGAAATGCGCAAGCCGCAGGAAACGACCGGCTCCGGCGATAATGCCGAAGCGCGCCGTGTGGAGTTGAGCGTCGAGTAACGCAGCGTCGTTCTCGCAGCGCTGATGAGGCCGACCGATGTGTCGGCCTTTTTTCTGCTGCGCTTCGGCGCAACGCATTCACAGAAAAGTTGGCGGGGGGACGTATGGGCATTGCCTTGGACAAGGAACGACGCTGGTGGGTGCTGGGCGCCGCGGCGCTGATCATCGCGCTGATGGCGATCGCCTACAAATTTGCGCGGCCCGCGCTGCCCGCCGAAGTCATCATGTCCACCGGCGGCAGCGGTGGCGCGTACGAAGCGTTTGGCAAAAAGTATGCAGCCGCGCTCGCTGAGGAGGGTGTCACCCTGACGCTTAAGCCGTCCAACGGAGCGGTCGAAAACCTCGCCCGTCTCAGCGACGAGAGATCCGGCGTGGACGTGGCGCTGATTCAGAGCGGAATCGCCGATCGCGAGAAAATGGAAGTCAGTGCTCTGGTGTCGCTCGGCAGCATGTTTTTCGAGCCGCTGTGGGTGTTCTATCGGCCCGCTTCCTTCGCCCAACCCGTGAGCTCGCTCGCGCAACTGGCGGGCAAGCGCATCGCGGTCGGTGCGCAGGGGAGCGGCACCCGCGTGCTGGTCGGCGATGTGCTCGCGCTGCACGCCATCACCACTCAAAACGCGACCTTGGCCGAACTCGGCGCGCAGGCCAGTCTCGACCAGCTACGCGCGGGCGCGGTTGACGCCGTCTTCCTTGTCGGTGCGGTCAGCGCCCCGCTGGTGCAATCGGCCTTTCGCGATGCAACGCTGCGCGTTGCGGACCTGGCGCTGGCCGAGACCTACGCGCGCCTGAAGCCCGCGCTATCGATGGTGACGCTGCCGGCAGGCGTGATTGATTTGCCCGCGATGATCCCCGCGGCGCCCGTGCGCACCGTGGCGGCCGCCTCCAGCCTCATCATCCGCGATGA
Organism: Burkholderiales bacterium; assembly: GCA_016790165.1. GTDB lineage: Bacteria > Pseudomonadota > Gammaproteobacteria > Burkholderiales > Casimicrobiaceae > Casimicrobium. The sequence goes on along the minus strand of JAEUPL010000006.1, from coordinate 23,006 downwards.
CCTGCACCCTGCGGTGATCTTTTTGCTGATGCGCGCTGCGAAGAAATTGCACAACCCGGGCGGCGCGCTGTCAAAAAACAACGAGTTTCCAAGTCTCGCGTTGCAGCAGGATTTTCCAGTCGCGCCCGAGGCGGAGCGATTTGCGAAGGAGGGGGTGCCGTTTTTGTATCGCTATCTGCCATTCAAGGTCGCGAACTTCGTCAGCCGCGCCGTCGTGTTCCTGCTGCCGTTGATCGCACTCTTGCTGCCGCTGACCGACTGGTTGCCCAAACTCTACGGCATGCGCGTCAAGTCACGCCTGTTCTCGCATTACAAAGAAATGAAGCGCATCGACCAGCGCGTCCGCGACGCCAGTACGCACGAGGCCCTCGACAACGCCGAGCGCGAGCTGGACGCGCTTGACGCCGCAGTCGGACAAATGGCAATCCCCAATGGCTACAGCAACGACCAGTTCGGCATCCGCGACGACATTGATCTGGTGCGAACACGCGTGCAGCGACGCCGCGAGGGGTTGAGCGGCTAACGGCCTTCGCGTCCCACCCACCGCCGTAGCATGGGTCCACGCGCCCTGTCGGGATCGTCGCGGGCATAAAGAACGGGCAACGACGGCCCGTTGCCAACCGATCATCGCGCCGCGCAGTGGGTCACGGTGGAAACGTCACCCCGCACTGGTTGAGGAGGTAGTCAAAGACCAGCGGCCACGTGTTGCGCACGCCGTTGGTGGTAATGCCGTTCATCACCGCCGGGCCGGTCAGTCCGAGCCGGGCGCGGGCGAGGATCAGCGCATCGGTCGTAGCGAGCACGAGGCCGTCGCCGTCAAAATCGGGGCGGCAGCGCTGCGTCTGCACCGGCGCGCACTGCGTCGCGTAGTAGTCACGGATCAACGGCCAAGTCTTGCGCGTCGCTTGTGGCGCGAAGCTGAGGCCGGCCACTACCGCGTTGCCGGTCAGGCCAAGACTCATGCGCGCGAGTATCAGCGCATCGTTGGTGGCGTCGACCACGCCGTCACCGTCAAAGTCCGGCGGGCAGTTCAGCGGCGCGTCGCCGTCATACCGGGCGACACAGACATCGTTGTCGCTGTCACCCCAGCACTGGCCCGCCACCACAATCTTGCCGTCGGTCTGCAACGCGAGGGCATTTGCCGTCGCGCTGCCGCCGACCGTCGTCGCCACACGGCCTGAGCTACCGAAGGTCGCGTCAAGCAGTCCGCCGGGGAGATAGCGCGCCAGACAAAATTCGTTCGTGTTGCCGTTCCAGCAACCGCCGGCCACCACCATCTTGCCGTCGGGCTGCAGCGCCAGTGCGTAGGCGTAGTCGTCACCCGTGCTGCTGAGATCCGCGATGACGCTGCCGCCGGTTCCAAAGGTGGTGTCGAGTGCGCCGCTCGGATTGAAGCGTGCGAGGCAGAAGTGGAAAACGCCGCTGACAACGCACTGGCCCGCGACGACGACGTTGCCGTCGGGTTGCACCGCAATGGCGCGAACCTCGTCCTGCTCGCTGCCGATCGCGACTATCACCTTGCCACCACTGCCGAATGCGCTGTCGAGTGCGCCATTGGTATCGAAGCGGGCGAGGCAGAATTGCGAGCCTACGACCAGACAGCCGCCGGCCACCACAATCTTGTTGTCGCCCAGAAGCGCTACGGCCCAGGCGCGGTCGTGGTGACTGCCAATTGGCGTGATGACTTTGCCAGCGCTGCCGAAGGTTGCGTCGAGCGCCCCATCGCTGAGGTAGCGCACGAGGCAAACATCATCGGGGACACTGCTGGAACAGGTGCCCGCCAGCACGATTTTGCCGTCGATTTGCAGCGCCAGTGCGTTGGCGATGTCATGGCTTGAAACGAGCGACGTCAGCACCTTGCCACCGCTGCCGAACGACGTATCGAGCGCGCCCACGGTGGTGTAGCGCGCAAGACAGACATCGGCGAGCCCGCTTGCGGCATAGCAAACGCCCGCGACGACGATCTTGCCGTCCGGCTGCAAGCGAAGGCCCGCAGCGTTGCTGCCGCTCACACCGACGTCGGTATGGACGATGCCTCCGGTGCCAAACGTGTTATCCAGCGTGCCGCTCGAACTGTAGCGCGCGAGACAAAACTCGTTCTTGTTGCCGAGTCGGCAGGTCCCCGCGACCACCACTTTTCCGTCAGGCTGCACGGCAACGCCATAGGCTGCGTCGTCCGTGCCAATCGACGTCACCCGTTTGCCGTCACCGTAGGGATTAGCTAGCGCCCACGTGGTGTCAAGCGTGCCCGGCTGGCCGGGGATGGCGTGCGCCAACGCCGTGACGCAAAGCATCGCTGCGCCCAACAGGAGGCGGGCAGCAATGTGGTGGAATATTTGAGCAAGAGGCCGGGAAGCAAACATCGGAAGCCTGTAGTGTGGATAAAACGAAATCCAAAGAAAGCGCGCGCGGCGCAGCGGTAAATGTTCGCCGCACACCATAAAGACGAAAATTCGCCATCAAACTCGCCGCGTGGCGCTTTGGTTACCCAAAAAAGTGACGGATACGGCTTTTTGCAGTAAGCGAAGGCGCTGTAGACCTTGCATACCGGAAAATCGATTTGTCGACTTTGTCGCTTTTGGACCTGTATTCGCCATGTGGCCGTCGCTAGAGCTAAAAAGCTGTTAGCGACGCTGAACTGCCGACACCGGATCATCGCGCCGCAACTGCCCGATCAACAGTCGCGCGGCCGCCGAAAGCGTGTCGCCGTCGCGATAGCACATCGTGAAACGGCGCTCGGCCCAAGATTCCTCAAGTGGGATACAGCGCAGGCCGTACACATCGAGATACGGCGCGGCCACTTCGCGCGGGACGACGCTGATGGCGAGGTTGGCGCGCACCACGCGCAGCGCCGCCTCGAAATTGGTGACGACGACGCGATGCAGCACGCGCTTGCCCGCCGCAGCCGCTGCGCGCGCGAGCAGCACCTGCACCGCACTCGACACTGGCATGCTCACTTGCTCGAAGTCGAGCGTGTCGGTGAAACGCAGGCTCGGGCGCGCGGCCAATGGGTGGGCAGGATGGACGGCAACCATCAGCGTATCGCTGCGGTACGGCGCGGTCGTCAGGCCCGTGGTGTCCGCAGCGTCCCAGCAGATACCGAGCGAGGCGGCGCCCTCGCGCACGCGGCGCACGATGTCCGGGCTAATCATTTCTTCCATCGTCACACGAATGTCGCGATGCGGCGGTTGCGAGAGAAACGCCGCGACATCATCCGCGAGCGATTCGGCCATTACCGAAGCAGACGCCAGCACGCGCACTTCGCCACGCACACCAGCGGCGTAGCCCGACATCGCTTGTTCGATGCGGTTTGCGGTGGCGAGCATGTCGCGCGCCTGCTCCAGCAGTGTGAACCCGGCGGCGGTGGGCTCCACGCCATGCCGTCGGCGCTGCAACAAGGGCACGCCCATCTGCGCTTCAAGTTGCGCTAGCCGTTTGCTCACCGCTGAGCCGACCAGATTCGCCGTCTGCGCCGCGCGAGCCATGTTGCGCGTCTCGCAGACCGCGATGAAGAGGCGAAGCGACGTCAGATCAAGGTCACGCATTGTTTAAGACTTTCCCAAAGGGAATATTTAAGTTTATTTTTTATCGTCACGCGACATTTTGTGCAATCCTAAAATCACGCAACGCCTCATTCATCCCGCCACCATGAACACCTCCGTTGTCGTTCGCGAAGTCGGCCTGCGCGATGGTCTGCAAAGCATCGCGACCGTTCTGCCCACCGCACTGAAGATTGAATGGATCAACGCCGCCTACGCCGCAGGTCAGCGCGAGATTGAGGTGGGCTCGTTCGTGCCCGCGAAATTGCTGCCGCAACTAGCCGACACAGCGGCCCTCGTCGCGCACGCAAAAACGCTACCGGGACTCATCGCCTCGGTGCTGGTGCCGAACCTCAAAGGGGCGGAACGCGCCATCGAAGTTGGCGCCCATTCGATACTGATTCCGATGTCGGCAAGCCGCGCGCACAGCGCCGCCAATGTGCGGAAAACGCCCGAAGAAATGCTCGCGACCATCGCCGCCATTCGCGCCGCGCGTGACGCCGTGGGCTCGAAAACGCGCATCGAAGTCGGCATGAGCACGGCCTTCGGCTGTACGCTCCAGGGCGACGTGCCCGAGGCCGATGTGATCGCCTTCCTGCAAGGCGCACTGGACGCGGGCGCAGAGTGCGTCAGTCTCGCCGACACCGTGGGCTATGCCGATCCTGGCCAGGTGCGGCGCCTGTTTGAGCGCGCGCTGCGCGCGGTGGGGGAACGCCTGACCTGCGCGCACTTTCACGACACGCGCGGGCTGGCGCTGGCCAACACGCTCATCGCGCTCGACCTAGGCATCCGCCGCTTCGATGCCTCCACGGCCGGCATCGGCGGCTGCCCGCACGCACCCGGTGCCAGCGGCAATGCGGCGACCGAGGACGTGGTATTCATGCTCACCCGCATGGGCTACGACACGGGGATCAACCTCGACGCACTACTCGCGCTGCGCAAACAAATCGCAGAATGGCTCACCGGCGAGCAGCTCGGCGGCGCGATCTGGCGGGCGGGTGTACCGAGCGCAGGCGCTCGCGTAGATCCTTCGATGCCGTCATTCTCGCCGTAGGCGGGAATCCAGTAATAACTACCAATCTCATAGTCAAAATGTCTGGATGCCCGCCTACGGCGAGCATGACGCCAGAGAAATCAACCGCATGACTACTCACGGCACCGAATCGAAATCCAGCGCGCCGCTCACACACCCGACTACCACTGTCGCTGCGCCTGGGAACGGCAACAAAGCCCTGCCGCTGGCAGGTCTCCGTGTCGTCGAATTCACCCACATGGTGATGGGCCCGACCTGCGGCATGGTGCTGGCCGACATGGGGGCAGAGGTCATCAAAGTGGAGCCGATTGACGGCGACCGAACGCGGCATTTGCTGGGCGCGGGTGCCGGTTTCTTCCCGATGTTCAATCGCAATAAAAAGAGCATTGCTATTGATCTGCACCACCCGCAAGGTGCCGAGGTGGCTCGCAAGCTCGCAGCCAGCGCCGATGTGGTCGCTGAAAATTTCAAGCCCGGCACCATGGCGAAATACGGGCTCGACTACGCCGCGTTAAGCAAAGTCAATGAACGGCTGATTTACGTCACCTGCAAGGGCTTCCTGCCGGGTCCGTACGAGCATCGCACGGCGCTCGACGAAGTGGTGCAGATGATGGGCGGCCTCGCGTACATGACCGGGCGGCCGGGGGATCCGCTGCGCGCGGGCACCAGCGTGAATGACATCATGGGCGGCATGTTCGGCGCGATTGGCGCACTCGGTGCGATGGTGCAGCGCGGCATCACAGGCAAGGGACAGGAAATCACCTCGGCCCTGTTTGAAAACAATGTGTTTCTGGTCGGTCAGCACATGCTGCAATACGCGATCACGGGCAAGGCCGCCGCGCCGATGCCCGAGCGCATTTCGGCTTGGGCGGTGTATGACGTGTTCACCGTGAAAGGTGACGAGCAAATTTTCCTCGCCGCCGTGAGTGATGCGCAATGGGCCACGTTCTGCGATGTTCTGGGCTTCGCTGATCTGAAGGCCGATCCGCGCTACGCCAACAACAACGCACGCGTTGAACTGCGTAGCGTGCTGCTGCCCGAGCTGCGTGCGCGGCTTGCCACGCGTCGCGCGACTGAGCTCGCGGCCATCTTCGAGCGCGCTGGTTTGCCGTTCGCGCCCATCCGCAAGCCGGAAGAACTGTTTGACGATGAACACCTCAACGCCACCGGCGCGCTCGCCGACATCACGCTGCCCGACGGCGCGCGCGCGGGCGAGACGGCACGCACGACGCTTTTGCCATTCACCATGAACGGTGAGCGCCTCGGTGTGCGCCTGCAGCCACCCGCCTGCGGCGCACAGACGCGCGAGCTGCTCGGCACGCTCGGCTTCGATGAGACGATGGTGAACGAACTACTTGCCGCGAAGGCGGTGGCCTGATGATCTCTTTTCTGTGGGAGCGGCCTTGGCGGCGATGTGTCGCGCGGCACCCGGAAATCGCGGCCAAAGCCGGTCCCGCATCGCAACCGCAAACAATGACATGAGTAGACACATCAAAAAGGAGTCCCCAATGAGTTATTCGCTCACCCAACAGGCCCGCAACGCGGCGCTCGCAGCGCTCGCCTGCGCTGCGCTTCTCGGCGCAGCCGCTGCGCACGCGCAGACGGACAAAGTCACAAAACTCATCCTGCCGGTGGCTGCCGGCTCAGGCGTCGACACCATCACACGCGCCAGCAGCAAAGCGCTCGCCACCGCGCTCGGAACGGCGGTCGTGATTGAAAACCAGCCCGGCGCAGGCGGTATCGTCGGCACGCAAGCGTTGGTGAAGTCTGCGCCCGATGGCGCAACACTTTCCGTGGTGTCGAACAACCATGTGATCTACCCAAGTGTCTACAAGTCGTTGCCGTTTGATCCGATCAAAGACATCACGCCGATTGCCGTGATGGGCACCACGCCACTCGTCTTGGTGGTCAATCCGAAGGTTGCGGCGAAGGACGCGAAAGAACTCGTTGCGTTGCTCAAAGCGAAGCCCGATGGCTTGAACTATGCGTCGTCCGGCAACGGCACAATTCTTCATTTGGCCGCAGAAATGTTTCTCGACGAAGCGAACGTGAAGGCCAAACATATTCCGTACAAAGGCGTGGGCCCGATGGTGACGGATTTGCTCGGTGGGCAGGTGGATTTTGGCGTCCTCGCATTGCCGTCGATTCAAGCGCACCTCAAGAGCGGCGCGTTGCGTGCAATTGGCACCTCGTCGAAAGCACGCCTCGCCGCCGCACCGGAGATCGCTACCTTCGCAGAACAAGGATTGCCGGGCTACATCGTTGAGGGCTGGTTCGCGGTGATCGCGCCGAGAGGATTGCCCGCCGCCGAGGTCAAACGCGTGAACGCCGCGTTCACGACTGCGTTTGCGTCATCCGAGGTCAAAGAGGCGATGGGCAAACAAGGCAACTCAATCACCATTCAATCGCCGGAACAATCGGCAGAATTCTTCAAATCGGAATTGGAGAAGTACGCAAAGCTCGTGAAGAAGGCGGGCGTCAAGCTTGATTGAGTTGGGCGCGCATTGGCGTGGTGCATGACCCGTTCGCCCTGAGCTTAGCGAAGGGTTTGATAGCGACCAATTCAAACCCTTCGCTTCGCACAGGGCGAACGGGAATATTCACGTCGTCATGCAATTCACTGGCCGAATTCTTTTTCTGACGAAGGATCCCGCGCGCGTTGAGTCGCAGCTGGCGGGACGTCAGCTCACGCTCGCGCAGGCCGGTGAATTGCGCGATGACGTGTCCACCGACGAAATCACGCCGCTTTCCACCGTTGTGTATTTCGATCAGCGCTTGGGGCGTTATCCCTATACCGGCGTGAAGTGTGGTGACCGTTTGCCATTGGGCGTCGACGCTGTGCGCGGCGGCGGCTTTTGTGTAACCGTCGCCGGCCATCGCTATGGCAAGGGCTCATCGCGCGAGCACTCGCCCGCCGCAGAGTTGCGCGCCGGAATTCGCTTGGTGATTGCCAAAAGTTTCGAGCGCATCTATCGGCAAAACGCAGATAACTTGGGGTTATTCACGTCCACCGATTTCGGACTCATTGAACGTATCGAACGTGGCGAAACGATCTCGGTGGATGATCTCGTCGCGGGACGTGATGCATTGACCGACGCCGTGTTGCGCGCAGGCGGTTTGCTGCGTTTCGGTGCGGTGCATTTGCGCACGCGCCCAACCAATATCGCTGTGCCAGCGACCTTGGCAGCCATTGAATGTGCACCACCACCCATCGCGGCTCAGGCCGCTCCCAAAAAGTACCCGGGCCTCTTAGCGCCGCAAACGTTCACGGAGAAAATTCTCGCTCGCCACGTGCTCGCAACGGCGAACACCAATACCGATTTGCGCGCAGGCAGCGGCATTTTTGTGCGCGCTGATTGGCGCTTCATTCACGACATCTACACAGCGATGGCGTCGAACATGTTGCACGAAACGTTCGGTCGCCCGCTTGCACTCCATGAGCCCGAAACGATTCTCACGTTTGAAGATCACTACTCTTACGTGCACCAAAGCGCGATGCACGTGAACAACGGACTACTGCCTACCGTGCAGGCGCTCTCGACAGGACATCGTGACTTTGTGCGCGACTATGGCTTGCACGATCACGGCTACCTGCCGCGCAGCCAATACGATGGCGGTTCACAGGGCATTTCACACGCGCTGATGGCTGAGCGTTACAGTCTTCCGGGCCAGATCGTGGTCGGTACCGACTCGCACACGCCACACAGCGGCGCGCTGGGCTGCCTTGCGTTCGGCGTGGGCACCACGGACATGGCCAACGCCATGATGACTGGCGTTGTTCGTGTGACCGTGCCGCAGTCGCTGCGCATCGTGCTTGACGGCACCGTGCCGTTGGGCGTGACGGCGAAAGACCTCGTGTTGCATCTGCTGGCGCTGCCTGCGATTCACGCGGGCGCGGGTATGGGCAAGGTGTTTGAATTCACAGGAAGCGCTGCGTCGCAGTTAAGCACCGACGAGCGCGCTACGATCACCAACATGTGCGCTGAGCTCGGCGGCTTTTCGGGGCTCTTTGCGCCAGACGACGAAACCGTGCGCTTTTTGCGCGAACGACGTGGCATCGAATTCGCGCTCGAAGATTGGATGACGAGCGACGAAGGCGCAACGTACGTTGAGACCCTCACGCTCGATTGCAGCGCAGTTACACCCATGATCGCCATGCCGGGCGACCCCGGCAATGGTGTGCCGCTGTCATGGCTCGGTGCGAGAACACGTATCGACATCGCCTATGGCGGCTCGTGCACGGCGGGCAAGCGCGAAGATTTCGATCACTACCACGCCGTGCTCGCGTGGGCGGCGGCGCGCGGCTTGCGCGTGCATGAGCATGTGAAGCTCTTCTTGCAATTCGGCACGGTGGATGTGCGTGACTACTGCATTGAGCGCGGATACTTGGCAGCGTTCGAGGCGGTTGGCGCAACGCTCTTGCAGCCCGCGTGCGGAGCATGCGCCAACTGCGGGCCGGGCACCTCTACCGACGCCGCGCAAGTCACGATCAGCGCGATCAACCGCAATTTCCCCGGCCGCGGCGGACCCGGCGGCGTCTGGCTCGCCAGCCCACCGACCGTTGCAGCGAGCGCGATCCTTGGGTACATCGCATCGTTTGCTGAACTGATCGCGTCAGCCGATTGACGCGGTTACGGCTTTTTGACTCAAGCGACTTCCAAATGGTCGCTTTAGGCTGTTTTATGGGCAAGTCGATAGTTCCCAAAAAATGGCTACAAAGACCGCGGGTGGCTCGTTAGCGGAAAAAAGCTGTTACAACCCGCCGCTCTACTGCGCCAGGCTCATGCCACATTGACTCACGAGGTAAGCACGAATCGCCGACCAGGTCGTGCGCGTTGCGGTGGCCGGGAAGGTGATGCCACCGACCACGGCGTTACCCGTCAGTCCGAGCGATACACGCGCGAGGATCAGGGCGTCTGTGGTGGAGCGCACCGCATTGTCGCCGTCAATATCCATGCTGCACGCACGATAGCCCAGCGGCCCACCCTGAAAGCGCGCAACGCAAAAGCGCACAGGCCCATTGGTCGACGCCTCGCAAGCGCCCGCCACCACAATGTTGCCGTCGTTTTGCACCGCAACTGCCCGCATCCGCTTGAATCGGAGGTCGAAGCCAAAGTCGGCGTAGGCCTGGCCGCCACTGCCAAAGCTACTGTCAAATTTTCCGTCAGAATGAAAGCGGTCGAGACAGATTTGATCGCGGAAGACCGCCATACCGCGGCAGAGGCTGACGACCAGCACTTTGCCGTCGGGCTGTAGCGCGGCGTAGGCGCCCGACACCGTGCCATTCGAGTAGCCGACCGCATTGTTGGCGAACGACGCATCGGCGGCAAGGCTCGACTTGTTGCGCAAGACGCAAATACCAAATGTCCCGGCTGCGTACTCACAGAGCCCCCCCATGACGATCGCGCCGTCCGGCTGCTGCACGAGGCTGTTCACGCTATCGAATGGCGTAAAGTCGACGGTCGAAGGGAAGAATGTCACCTCAACAACCCCCGAGGGCGAAAGCCGACGTAGGATGCGCACCGAAGTTAGTCCATCCGTCGAGAAGAGGGTGTGCCCGAGAAACGTGCGGCCGTCCGCCTGTACAGCGACCGCATTCACACTGTAGTTGCCGGCACCGCCAGCCAAAATGTACTTGCCATCAAGAAACGGTCCAAACGAGATGTCGAGGGCGCCGTTGCTAAGGTAGCGTGCCGTACAGGAATCCGTGACCGTCGCCGTACTGGTCGCGCATTCCCCACCGGCCACAATTTTTCCGTCGGGCGCAATGGCGATGGCGTTGATGCGGTCGACACCCCCCTGAAAATCGGTAAACACGCGGCCATTGGTGCCAAACGTGGTATCCAGCGCGCCCGCAGTGGTAAACCGCGCGAGGCAAAAATCACTGACCGTGGTGGAGTCGCAGCTACCGCCCACGATGATCTTGCCATCGGGCTGAATCGCCATCGCGCGGGCACGATCATGCATCGTGCCGGTGCTGGACAGGGTCGCCGTCACCAGGCCGTCGGTGCTGAAACTGGTGTCGAGGCTGCCGTTGGGCAAGTACCGGGCAAGGCAAAAGTCGATGTCGCCTTGCACCATGCACTGACCGGCGACCACAATTTTTTGATCGGGCTGGATGGCCATCGCCCAGCCGAAATCCTGATTGGCGACGTCAATCTGGGTCAGCACATACCCCGTCGTGTTGAACGTGGTGTCCAGGTCGCCCGGTGCAGATACTGCGGGCGCCGCCAACCCCAGCAGCGCGGAGCACAGGCCCACATGGATGCAACGAAACAGCCAGTCGGTCATTGGAGTCTCCCTTCGTGTTCGTCTCAGTGCCCGCAAGCAGCGCGATCAACGCCCAGTATGGAGATAGACGGGACCGGTTGACAAGTTGCGACAACTGATCATCGTCGGACAGGGACGGCACCGTCCGAGACTACGCCTTCAACCCCGTCGCCAGCAGATAGATTTCCGCGCTGCGGTTGCGCGACGCATCGGGCTTGCGGCTGACCACCGTCTTGAACTGCTGCTTGAGTTGCTGAAAGAACTCCTGATAGCCTGGCCCCTGATAGGCCTTGGTAAGAAACTTGCCGTCCGGCTTCAGGTGAGCGAGCGCAAACTCAGCGGCCAGCTCGCACAGATAAATCGCACGCGGCGAATCAATCGCCGGCACACCGGTCATGTTGGGCAGCATGTCGCTCAGCACCACATCCACCTTGGCACCGCCGAGCGCGGCCTCCACCTGCTTCAGCGGGCCTTCCTCGCTAAAGTCGCCCTGAATGAACTCAACGTGGTTCAGCCCCTGCATCTCCAGCAAGTCGATGGCGACGATCTTGCCGTTGCCGCCGAGTTTTTTCATCACCACCTGACACCAGCTTCCGGGCGCCGAGCCGAGATCCACCACCACCTGCCCGCCGCGCAGCAAGCGATCCTTCTGGTCGATCTCGATCAGCTTGTACGCCGCACGTGAGCGATAGCCCTCCTGTTTCGCCTTCTGGACATAGGCGTCATTCACGTGCTCGGTGAGCCAGTCTTTCTTGGATTTGTGACGTTTGCCGGACGGGTTGAGCATGGTGACGAGAACAAGGCACGAGGACGAATGACGAAGGAGGGGTGACGCGGGCGCAATTATCGGTGTTTGCGCCGGAACGCTCCGCCGCTTCACGGCCGCACCGATGGGTACGCGCGGGCGGTCGGGGCCATCCGCGAGATAATCGCCGCCAATTCATCAGAACAAGAATATGGAAAGCGACGCCATGACGCCCTCCTCTACCCTGTCCTCCAGCGCACGACGAGCCTTGCGCGCGGCGGCGCACCACCTCGATCCGGTCGTCATGATTGGCCAGCACGGGCTCACCCCGCCGGTGCTGCACGAAATCGACCTCGCGCTGACCGCGCACGCTCTGATCAAAGTGCGCGTGCAGTCCGATGAGCGCGAAACCCGCGAGGCCTTTCTCGCCGAAATCTGCCAGAAACTGGGTTGCGAAAACGTGCAGCACCTTGGCAAATTGCTGGTGTTGTGGCGCAACGCGGCAGACAGTGGCGCGGTGGATGACGATCTGACGAGCGCCTCTGGCGCCAGCAAATCCGGTCGCGGCCCGCGCGCCAAATTGCCACCCAGCAAAGTCGCGGGTCGCAGCGGACGCGCGCCAGCGCGGGGCGGAGACGGTGCTGCGCCGAAGGCGCGCAGTTCGTCGACGGGCGGACGCGGTGCGCCACGCGGTCGCGCCGAGGGCGAACGCTATCGCTACGGTGAACCGGTCGCACCACCACCCCAGCGCGAAGGCTGGGCGCCGCGCAACCGCCGCGGTGCCGCGCGATTCGGCGGCGACGACGGCGAGGGTGGCGACGGTCGGGATGGCTACGCCAGCGGTGGTCGCAACGGGCCACCGCGTGGGGGGCGCGGAATTGCCGACGACGGCGCTGCGCGCCCGCCGCGCGCGCGTAGCAGTGGCGGCTTTGATCGCACGGATCGCAATGCAGGTGGCGGCGGTGGCCGTCGTGCCGCGCCGGCCTCGGGCAGCCGTTGGGGCGACCGCCGCGACGGCAACGCGTCAGGTGGTGGCTTTGACAGCCGCCGTCGTGACCGCGACGGTGACGCCAGCGCGGGCGGTGCGGGTCGTGCGCCGCGCGGTGCCGCGGGCGGAGGCGGCTGGAGCAACCGCGACAACCTGACCGGCAAGCCACGTGGCTTTTCGCGCGGCGGCACCAGCGCCGCGACACCAAAACCGCGTGCGCGCCGGCGATTGGGTTAGTGTTCAGCGACGCGGGCTACCAACGTAGATGCAGCGGAAACCGCGGCACGTCGCCGCGTAACACCATCGCCGTCCAGAGATCGAGAAATCCGTAGTCCATCCGCCAGAACTTCCGGCACTGCGTGAAGTACTGAAGCACCGCATCCCGCTCGCCCACAGCCAGCAGTGCGTGAGCGAGCTGCATGGTCGGACCAAACGTATCCAGCTGCGGCGAGCCGGGCGTTGCACCGGCCGCGGCGAGTTCGCGCGTGGCTGCCGCGAGATCGCCGCGATGCAGCGCGGTCAAGCCGAGCGCGGTGTGTGCATCGTGGATCGCGTTGCCGTAATTCCATTCCCCGGCGAATTCGGGTGCGAGCTCCAGCGCGGTTTGCGCAAACGCCGCAGCGTCGGTGTATCGCTCGAGACAGCAGGCGGCCAGCGCCGCGCGGGTGACTGCATAGAAGCGTGCCGCAGGGTCGGCGGCAACCGCCACCGCGTGCAGCGTCTCGGTTGCTTCGTCCCGATCTCGCGCAAAGCGTTGCGCGTGCTGCTGCGGCGAGACTTCAGCCGCCTCCATCTGGGCCGCGAAATCGTCCGGGATCGTCACGCCACCGTAGAGCGCCGTCAGGACGCGACTGACCTGCGCCGCCGTCGGCAGGGTGATCGGCACCACCACCGCGTCTGCGGGGCGTTCAAGCGCGTCAAGTTGGCTCTGTAACAGCGAGGGCGGCATGTAGTGGTCGCGGCGTTCACGCAGCCGTGCTGCGATCACCTCCGCATCGCCGTCGAGAAACACCCAATCCACCGCCGGCAGCCCCGCGGCAAGCGTGTCGCGATAGCGCGCCTTAAGCGCAGAACAGGCGAGCACGGCGCATTCGCCCGCTGTCTGTCGAGCGCGCAGCTCGCCGTTGAGCCGGTTCAGCCAAGGCGCGCGATCCGAATCGTTGAGCGCGACGCCGCAGCGCATTTTCTCGACATTCTCCGGCGGATGAAAATCGTCGGCGTCGAGAAAGGTGCCGTGCAACGCGTCAGCGAGAGCGCGGCCCAGCGTGCTTTTGCCTGAGCCGGATACGCCCATGACGATGATCGGGGCGCAAATTAGATCGGTATTACGCTGCACGTCGGCAAGCGCTCCTTCAATTTTCTAACCCCCGATCGTCGCGCGGGACGATCGCATCAAAGGCCGGTGCGCTGGCGCACCGCCAACGAGGCCACGCCCGCGGCGCAGCCTGATTGCCTTGCAGTGTTGATCGTGGCGCTACTAGCCTCGGTGGAGCGGGTTCTGTATTCCGCCACCGATCTGGTCCAGCTGATCCTCCGGGATCACGACGATGAGCTCGTCGGTCACCCGTTCAAGTCCCCCTTTAACTTGGCTCTCGCTCAGATTCATAAATGTTCCTCCAAAGAATTGGCCAGCAGGCAACGGCCCGACCTAGCCTGCGGGACGATACCACAGCCACTTTCGGCAAACTATCGACACGCCATCATTTCTCACGTGATCGCGACGGAAGGCCCTAAGCTTTTTTTACCGCGTGACCACCAAACCCTGCCCGCATTTGCGCGAGCAACTTGGCGGCGTAGTCGCCTTTGCCCTGCGTGGCAAAGCGGGTGGTGAGCGCGAGCGCGGTCACCGGCGCCGGCACACCCAGATCAATCATTGCTTCGACCGCCCAGCGCCCTTCGCCAGAGTCCGACACAAAGGGTGCGATGGCGGCAATTTCGTCGGGCTTTTTCAGGGCATCGGCAGTGAGATCGAGCAGCCACGAGCGGACCACCGAACCGTCGCGCCATGCCTCCGCGATATCGGCAATCGGCATGGCGAACTCGCGCTTCGCTTCGATCAGCGCAAAGCCCTCGGCCAGCGCCTGCATCATGCCGTACTCAATGCCGTTGTGCACCATCTTCGCGTAGTGCCCGGCCCCCACCGCACCGGCATGGACGATGCCCCGCGTGGGCGACGGTGCGAGCACCTCGAGAAACGGCTTGAGTCGCGCATAGTCCGTCGCGGTCGCACCGGCCATCACGCAGTAGCCATTGGCCAGCCCCCACACGCCGCCCGACACACCCACATCGGCATAACCGAAGCCCGCCGCATTGACGCGCGCAGCGCGGCGCTGCGTGTCCTTGTAGTTCGCGTTGCCGCCGTCGACCAGCAAATCACCCGCTTGAAGTTGCGGCAACAAGGCATCAATTGTCGTTTCGGTGACCGTGCCGGCCGGCAACATCATCCAGACAATCCGGGGTGAGGGCACGTTCCCTTCCGTGGCACCGGCGGCCAGCGCATCGGCGAGCGTGGGCATCGCCTGAACGCCCGCTTCGGCCACGGCGGCCCGGGCTTCCGCGCTTTGGTCCCAGGCGATGACCTGAATGCCACCGCGCGCCCAGCGCCGCGCCATGTTGGCCCCCATGCGGCCCAGGCCGATGAGTACGATTTGCATGCGTGAGTTCCTCCTTGTTGGCCGCGCGGTTGCGGCACGGCGTGACGTCGTCGCTCAAACGGGCGGCGCGACGCGCTCCACTTCATCCGCCGTGGTGAGACCACTGGCAATCTTGTGCGCCCCCGATGCGCGCAGCGGTTTCATGCCGTCGCGGAACGCCTGTTCGCGCAGGGCATCAATGTCGGCACCGCTGCTGATGAGTTTGCGCAACTCCGGCGTCATCAGCATCACCTCGTAGAGGCCGGCGCGACCACGATACCCGGTCATGCGGCAATCGAGGCAACCCACCGCCTGATAGGTCAGCGCGGGCTTGCTGGCGCGATAGGGTTTGGTCAGCGCCGCCCATTCGTCGTCGGCGAGCGTGTCCACGGGCGTGCGGCACTTGCTGCACAGCGTGCGAATCAGCCGCTGCGCCATCACGCCGATGATCGTTGAATTCACAAGATACGGCGGAATACCCAGATCAATCAGGCGGGTCACCGCCGTGGGCGCGTCGTTGGTGTGCAGCGTTGAGAGGACAAGGTGGCCTGTCAGCGCCGCCTGCACCGCCATTTCAGCGGTTGCGAGGTCGCGAATTTCACCGACCATGATGATGTCGGGGTCCTGCCGCATCAAGGTGCGCACGCCGTTTTCAAAGTCGACGCCGATTTGCGGCTGTACCTGCATCTGGTTGAACGACGGTTCGACCATTTCGATCGGGTCTTCCACCGTGCATACGTTCACCTCGGGTGTCGCCAGCGTTTTCAGCGTGGAATACAGCGTGGTCGTTTTGCCCGAACCCGTCGGCCCCGTCACCAGAATGATGCCGTGCGGCCGCGCAATCATTTGCTCCCAGCGCGCGAGGTCATCATCACTGAAGCCCAGATCGCGGAAATCGCGCGCCAGCACTTCCGGGTCGAAGATGCGCATGACGACTTTTTCGCCGAACGCGGTGGGCATGCTGGCCACACGCAGTTCGATCTCCTGCCCTTCCGGCGACACGGTCTTGATGCGCCCATCCTGCGGCCGTCGCTTTTCAACAATCTCCATGCGTGCGAGCAGTTTCACGCGACTCACCATCGCCGTAAACACCGCCTGCGGGATCTGGTAGACCTGATGCAACACGCCGTCGATGCGAAAACGCACGACGCCCACATCACGACGCGGCTCAATGTGAATGTCGCTGGCGCGCTGCTCGAAGGCGTACTGCCAGAGCCAGTCGACGATGCGCACGATGTGCCGGTCGTTGGCGTCGGGTGTCGTGCCCGACTGCGATTCGACCTGTACCAGTTGCTCGAACGACGAGATGGACGAACGCTCGTCCTGCGCCTTTTCCTGCGCACGGCGCACCGATTGCGCGAGCGCGAAAAATTCCGCGACGTAGCGCTTGACGTCGAGCGGATTGGCGAACACCAGTTCCACGCGGCGGCGCAACAGATTGGAGAGTTCCGGTATCCACGAGCGTACAAAGGGCTCGCTGGTGGCGACCGTCACGGTGTCCGGCGTCACGGCCACCGGGAGGATTCGGTAGCGGTTGGCGTAGCTCGAACTCATCACCGAGCCCACAGCCGCAAAGTCCACCTTGAGCGGATCGATGTGCAGGTAAGGCACCTTGAGCCGCGCCGCCAGCCATTCGGAAAGCAACTCCAGCGTGAGCACGCGACGCGGAGGTTTGGCGCTTCGCCACTTCTGCTCCGCAATCAGAATCAGCGGATGATCGTAGCTGCGAAATTTGGCGGTGGCGCGCAAGCCATCGATCAATTCCGGCGCTACCAACTCATCAGCCGCCAGCTCGCGCAGCACGGCATCCAGCGTCAAGGGGCGATCCGGCTGCGCGGCGCCCGGGGCGTCGGTATCGGCTCGGGCGTTGGAAGACTTGGGTTTGGCGGCAAGCATCAACCTATTTTGCTACAGCCGCCTTTCGGCCGTGTTGCTGCCGTGTTGCTGCATTGCGGCGGATAATCACAGCACCACTACGATACGAGCCGGACGATTCCGGTCACGCCTTCTGCATGTTGATTGACTGCGCCGCCTACGTCAACGGAATCCGCCAATCGCCGATGGACATCGAGGCCATCAGCGACTTTCTGGCTCAGCCGCAGCCACCCGGCGCGTTTGTCTGGGTGGCGCTGTTTGAACCGGTGCCCTCGCTGCTCGCCAAGATGCAGGAGGAATTCAACCTGCACGAACTCGCCATCGAGGACACCAATCGGGGATCGCAGCGCCCCAAGCTGGAGGAATACGGCAGCACACTGTTCGTGGTGTTGCATACCATCGAGCGGCAGCAGGGCACACTGGTGGACGGAGAGTTGCACATCTACGTCGGCGAACACTTTCTGCTCACCGTCCGTCATCGCGCCGAGGTGGGATTTGCGGCCGTGCGGTCAGAACTCGAGCGCGAACCGGAGTTCCTCGCGCACGGGCCAGGTGCCGCGTTGCACGGCCTGATCGACACCGTGGTGGACCGTCTGTTTCCGGAAGCCGATGCGCTGGAGGACCGGCTCGACACCATCGAAGAAACGATTTTCGACGCCCGCACCGATCGTAGGCGAGCGGCCGAGGCGCTGTACGATCTCAAGCGCGACACCATGTGCGTGCGCCGCGCCGTGACGCCCCTGGTGGAGGTCTGCGGGCGTCTTCTCACGCACAAGCATTCGGTGTTTCAGGAGCCGCTGCGGCCCTACTTCCGCGACGTGCTCGACCACGTCACGCGCATCGACGAATCGCTCGACAATCTGCGCGACATGGAAAACAGCGCCACCCAGACGAACCTTTCGCTGATCACGCTGGCGGAGAGCGAAGTCACCAAAAAACTCGCTGGCTGGGGCGCCATCCTCATGGTGCCGAGCATTGTTGGCACCATCTACGGCATGAACTTCAAACACATGCCGGAGCTTGAATGGACCTGGGGCTACCCGGCCGCAGTCACGCTCATGGTCGTGGGCAGTGCCGCGCTGTGGGCATTTTTCCGAAAAATTCGCTGGGTGTAGGCGACGGTTTGACGTCGCTGCGTTGTGCTGGCGCCTGGGTAAAGAAAGCGCGGCCGAGCCTGCGTCTGCTCGCCGCGATGTGTCATGGCGCGATGGACAGGCCGCACTGCGTGACAAGATAAGTCCGGATGTCGGCCCAGGTTTGGCGGCTGGCGTGGGGAGCAAACGTGATCCCGCCAATCACGGCGTTGCCAGTCAGGCCGAGCGCGACGCGGGCGCCGATCAGCATGTCGGTGGTGGCGAGGACCACGCCGTCACCATCCAGATCGAGCTTGCAGTTCTGTGCATCGAATGGCCCACCATCGTATCGGGCAACGCAGAAATCGAAGCTGCCGGCGTTGTCGCAATACCCTGCGACCACGATCTTGCCATCGGGTTGCAAAGCGAGAGCGTAGGCTCGATCTTGCGTTGAGCCGATGGGCGTGATCACTTTGCCGCTGCTGTTGAAGCTCGCGTCGAGCGTGCCGTTGGCACCATAGCGGGCGAGGCAGAAGTCGTCATAGAAGGCGCCCAAACATATCCCTGCCACAACCACTTTGCCATCGGGCTGCAGGGCGAGAGCAGAGGCGATGTCAGTGCCGGTACCGATGGCGGTGAGGACCTTGCCGGTACCGCCAAAGCTTGTGTCGAGCGCGCCATTGGCGCTATAGCGGACGACGGCGACCTCGGCGTTGCCGCCATTGTCGCTATACCCCGCCACCACGATCTTGCCATCGGGTTGCACGGCGATAGCGTAGGCTCTATCTTCGCCTGAGCCGACGGGGGTGATCACTTTGCCGGTGCTGTTGAAGCTCAAGTCGAGTGTGCCACCGATGCTATAGCGAGCGAGGCAGACGTCGCTGTTGGTACCGTTGGAGCAATAGCCTGCCAACAATATCTTGCCGTCATGTTGCAGGGCGAGGGCAAAGGCGTAGTCATTACCGGTACCGACGGCGGTGACGACTGTGCCGGTGCCGTTAAAGCTTGTGTCGAGCGCGCCGCCGGCCGTGTAGCGCGCGAGACAGAATTCGGCGTTGGCACCGTTGTCGCAATACCCTGCCGCGACGATCTTGCCATCGGGTTGAATGGCGAGGGCGCGGATGACGTCACTGCCTAGGCCGATGGCGGTGATGACTTTGCCGGTGCCGTTAAAGCTCGTGTCGAGCGCGCCGCTGGCGGTGTATCGGGCAAGGCAGAAATCGGTAGTGGCGGCACCGAGGCAATACCCGGCCACGACGATCTTGCCGTCAGGTTGAATGGCGAGGGCGCGGGCGATGTCACTGCCCAGGCCGATGGCAGTGATGACTTTGCCGGTGCCGTTAAAGCTCGTGTCGAGCGCGCCGCCGGCGCTGTAGCGCGCGAGGCAGAAGTCGGCGTTGCCACCGTTGTCGCAATACCCCGCCACCAGGACCTTGCCATCGGGCTGTAGGGCGAGGGCGAAGGCATAGTCGTGGCCGGTGCCGATGGGAGATATCAACTTGCCTGCACCAAGCGGACTGGTGGTGGCCCAGGTGGCGTCCAGTGTGCCGGGTTGCCCCGGAATGGCGAGACTCGATGCCGCGAAGATCGTCGCCAAGACGGCGGCAAACGCGATGAGCAGTGCGCGCGCGCAGCCCAGAGCGTAGGCGCCGACGCTGGCGAACGGTGGTGACGTTTCAACAGCGGAGAACATCGTGCAACCCCTTGGCGTGTGAAGTGTGGTGCCACAGACGGCGAAAGCTGGCCGCGCCTTGAAGGACGAAAACAATCGACGGGACGCGTCAAGAACGGGCCAAACGGGAATTATCAGGCCGAAGTTCGACTCTTCGCATCAGTTTTGTTGCGCCGATGTCCAGCCAGTGCTCCAAAGCCGCCAATCCATGAGGATGTCGACGACCATGAACAGCGTGAAACGACCACGGGGTGGTCGATTCGGCGCGATTGCCCTATCCAGTACGTCGAACCCCGGCGAGCGACGCCACCACGACGCGACGAACGCAAGCAGACGGCGTGACCTGGCGTGCCGGGGCAGGGCGACAAACTAAGCGCTATCGACGGCGCCTACAGAATGCCGCGGTGGCGCAATACGGCGATTTCGCCCGCGTCTTTGCCCAGCACCTCACGCAGCACGTCGTCGGTGCTCGCGCCTCGGGCTGGGGGCGCGTGACGATAGGTGACGGGCGTGTCGCTCAGACGGATTGGGCTGGTCACCATGGCGACCTTGCCGCCGCCCTGCTGCGGCGGGCGCTGCATGTCCAGCCGAAGCTCGCGATGCTGCACCTGTGGGTGCGCGAAGACCTGGTCATAGGTATTGATCGGGGCGTGCGGAATGCCGAGGCTTGCAAAGGTATCGAGCCAGTGCTGGGTCGGGTGCCGCGTGAGGATCGCCTCCATGTCGCGCACCAGTTGCGGGCGATTGGCGTTGCGGTCCTTCATTTCAAGATACTCGGGGCGGAATGCCATGTCCGCCACGCCCATCGCCTCGCAGAGCTTGCGCCACTGACCGTCGTTGCCGGCGCCAACGATCATGTAGCCATCGGCCGTTTTGAATGACTGGTACGGTGCCAGATTGACGTGTGCGTTGCCAACGCGCTTGGGCTGCTTGCCGGTGATGAAGTAGGTGGCGATCTGGTTGGCGCCGAACTGTACGATGGAATCAAGCAGCGCGATGTCGATCTGCTGGCCGCGCCCGGTGCGATGCCGCGCTTCCACCGCCGCCAGAATGCCGATGGTCGCGTTCAGTCCCGAGAGTACGTCGGTGACGGCGATGACCACCTTCACCGGGCCACCGCCGGGGCCGCCGTCCTCAATGTCGGCGTGACCGTTGATCGCCATCAGGCCGCCCTCGGCCTGACACAGCAGGTCGTAACCCGGTCGTTGCGCGTAGGGGCCATCCTGTCCGTAGGCGGTGATTGAGCAGTACACCAGCTTCGGGTTCACCTGCGACAGGGACGCGTAATCGAGCCCGTAGCGTTTGAGGTCACCCAGCTTGTAGTTCTCGACGAGGATGTCGCATTTCGCGGCCAATTCGCGCAGCAGCGCTTGCCCTTCGGGCTTGGAGATATCGACGGTGATGGAGCGCTTGTTGCGGTTGCAGCTGGAGAAGTAGGCTGAATCCGTCGTCGGCTCGCCTTCGCTATCGGTGAGCCATGCCGGGCCCCACGCGCGGGTGTCGTCGCCGGTGTCGGGTCGCTCAACCTTGATGACGTCGGCGCCGAGATCACCCAGCGTTTGCGTGCACCACGGCCCGGCGAGCACGCGGGTGAGATCGAGAACGCGGAGGTGCGAGAGCGGGCCAGACATAATTGATGCAGATGCGTTGAACGTTCGATTTGCAATTATGAGTTACTACCAGCACCACGTTTTCTTCTGCACCAATGAGCGCGACGACGGTCGGCCGTCGTGCGGTGAGCGCTGCGCCGGCGATCTGCGCGACTACGCGAAGAAGAAGGTGAAAGGTCTTGGCCTCGCTGGCAAGGGCCGCGTGCGCGTGAACAACGCCGGCTGCCTCGACCGTTGCGACGAAGGCCCGACGATGGTGATCTACCCGGAAGAAGTCTGGTACCACTACGAAACCGAGGCAGATGTCGACGAGATCATCAGCGAGCACCTGCAGAATGGGCGCGTCGTGGAGCGGTTGCGGATTTAGGGAAACCCACTGCCCGCGATGGCAGCGGCTCGTCGCGGGGCCGCTTTCGTCTGACGCGATTCAGCCAGTTGGCGGCTAACCGCTACGACTTGCTGCAGACGTGATCTGCAGGACGGTGCGCGCGAGTTCTGGCCGGCAGATCACCAGCCCCTGATGCAGCACAACGTCGCGCTGATTGAACGCGATGGGCTCACCGCGCAAATCGCTCACGTGCAGCCCCCGCGCCAGGGCAACCCCAACCGGCGCGGCGGCATCCCACTCGTTCATGCCGCCGTCGTGCACGTAGGCGAGCGCCTCACCCCGCACCACGGTGAGTGCCTTGGCGCCAGCGGAGCCCACTGGCCAGAGCGTGGCGTCTACCGCATCGGCGACGGCCTGCGCGAAGCGCGGCGGGCGTGAGCGGCTGATGACGATGCGACGCGCACCCGCAGCGCCCGCAGCCCCCGCGTCCGCGCCGCCCATCGGCGGCATCGAATCAAACACGTCGCCACGCGCTGGCTGAGATACGGCGGCAGCGATGACTTGCCCGCCCGCAACCAGCGCGACGTGCACCGCCCAGTCGTCGCGGCCTTCGCGGAATTCACGGGTGCCGTCGAGCGGGTCGATGATCCACACGCGCGATGCACGCAGTCGGCGCAGGTCATCGGTCGACTCTTCCGAGAGCACCCGGTCGTCCGGTCGCTCCGCCGCCAGCGCCGCCAGGAGCAGCGCGTTGGCCTGCGCGTCCCCGGCGTCGCCCAGTTCGCGCCCCGTCAGCCGGTCGTCGCCGCAGGCGCGTGCGCGGAGATCAAGCAGCAGCGCCCCCGCGCGCAGGGCGAGATCCCGCGCCAGGCGAACGTCCGGTTCCGCCGCAGCGATCCGGGCCTGATTCAGCTTTTCCGCTCTGATGGCTTCCACTAGGCGCTTGCGCCCCTTTTTTTCATCAAGTCGACATTAATCGAAATCAGCCTGCAAACACCAAAGGCGAGTCGATACCAGCGAAAAGCTGTTGACATGATCTTCACCCCCGCGCCGCTCGGTGCGTCGTTCCCGCCCGCCCAACAAGGGCGTGTTAACACTATTTTCGCGAGATGCGTTGCAGCGAGACGGCGTTGGCTGCAAGGCGCGAGGCGAAGAACGTGGTGGTTCCACGTTCAAGCATCGCAACGCCGCAGACACGCCGTCTCGCTGCAACCCTGCGGGGCGTGTCGTATTTTCGCGC
>JAEUPL010000025.1 GCA_016790165.1 Burkholderiales bacterium | reverse complement strand
ACCCTGCGGGGCGTGTCGTATTTTCGCGCCCGGTGTTGTTGCGAACGCCTTGTGGTGCCCGCACCACGGCGGCCTTCGCGCCTAACCAGGCATCGAAAATACGACCGCCGCACTCGTGAAAATAGTGTTAACACGCCCTAGTGCGAAGCGTCAGTCGGCTTTGATGCTGTAGTCTTTCACGACCTTGCCCCAGATATCGATCTGCTTCTCGATAAACACACGCGCGGTCTCGGGCGTTCCGCCAATCAAATTGATGCCTTGGGCTTCGAGCTTCTTCGCCGTGTCCGGGTTTTGCAGCGCCTTGCTGATCTCGGCGCTCATGCGCGCGATGATCTCCGGCGGTGTCTTCGCAGGCGCCAGCACGGCCCACCATGCCGGTGCCTCGAACTGGCCGTAACCAATTTCGGCGAGCGCCGGCACACTGGGCAGCTCCGGGCTGCGCTTGGCCGTGGTCACTGCCAGTGCTCGCACGCGACCGCTGTCAACATGTGGTTTCACCACGAACACCGAACCGATGACCAGTGGCACGTGACCGCCGACAGCATCCTGCATCATCGGGCCACCGCCCTTGTACGGGACGTGCTGCCAGTTGAGGTTGTTCTGCTTGCCGAGCAGCGTCATTGCCAGATGGCCGAGGCTGCCGTTGCCAATCGTTCCGTAGTTAACGGGCTTGCCGGCTTTGAGGGTAGTGGCGACGTCGGCAAACGTCTTGTACTCCGAGTTTGCTGGCGTAGCGATGGTCATGGCGGCGGTGCCGATGAGTGACACGGCTGCAAGGTCCTTCCGTGTGTCAAACGGCAAGTTGGGGATCAGCGCCGGATTGACTGCATGTGAATCGAAGACCACTGCAAAGGTGTACCCATCCGCCGGCGCCTGGGCGACCGCCGCGGCGCCAATGGAGCCAGACGCGCCGCCCTTGTTCTCGACGATCACGGTTTGCCCGAGCTGCGCCTGCAACGGCTGGGCGAGGATGCGGGCCACCTGATCGACCGAGCCACCCGGCGGAAACACGGCGACGAGTTTGACGGGCTGCTTACCCGGCCATGCCTGCGCATGGGATATGCCGGCCGATACGAGCAGGCTTGCTGCGGTCGCAAGCAGCGCGGACACGCGGGCGAGGCGAAACAGCCGCGCCGGGCGAATTCGATTCATGACATTTCTCCTTCGGGGAAGCGTGCGTTCGTTGCGCACCGAGCTTGTTTGGGCTTTAGTGTCTCGCGGCCGCCATCAGCGCGCGAGCCGTTCCTTGAGCAAGCGTATCGCGCTATCTGGCGTAGTGAATACGGGCAATCCCGTGGCGCTGGCGACCACGCTCGCGGCACGCGCCATGCTGAACTGCGCCAGCGCGATCACTGCGGCGCCACGCGTCTGCAGCCGCTGCGCGGCGGCTGCGACCGCCGCGTCGTGCACCGCTGGCTCGCCACGATTGAGGGCCGCCATGGCGTCCTCAACCAGCTCACAGTCGAGCGGAGTACCGCCGGGAAACTCTGGCGGCATGGACTGCAAGGTCGGGGCGAACGATGCGATGAGGCCGATGCGCGCACCATCTCCACCGGCGGCCCGCGCGGCATCGACAGCGTCTGCGATCATCGCTTCATTCGGTTTCAACACCGGTATGGCGGGGTGTCGCGCCGCCGCACCTTCGATGCACGGCCCGAAGGCGGAGCAGGTGAAGAGTACGGCGTCGGCACCAGTGTTCACCGCGTAGTCGGTCAACGCGGTGAACCGCGCATGCATCGCGGCATCAAGTACTCCGCGGTTGCGTGCGAGATCAGCCGAGAGCGAATCGTCGAGCAGGTTCACCAGCACCGCGTCCGGCCATTGCGTGGCGAATGCGGCATTGATCGGCGCGACCGAGTGCGCGAGCGCATGGACGAGCGCGATTCGCATGCGAACGGGTGGGGCGCTAAACGAGCACCGGTCGGTCCGGTTGCTCGTTGGCGCCCATGTCGGCGGCGAAGTGCTCGCGCTGCAACGCGCCGATGGCGGAGATGCCTTCCATCAGGCCGGCTTCAAATTCCGCGTGCGCGAATCGCTGCTCCATCGCGTGGCAAATAGTCTGCCACTGCGCTGCCGTGACGCAGGTGTTGAACCCGCGATCGGCCACGATTTCAACTTTGCGTTCGGCGAACAGCAGATAAATCAGTACGCCGTTGTTGTGTTCGGTGTCCCACACGTGCAGTTGCGAGAACCATTCCAGGGCCCGTGAGCGGGGTGTGTGGCGGTTCACGTGAAGGAGCGGCCAGTTCGCTTCAACCACGAGGCGAACCTGACCGCTGGAGCCGCGTTCGGCCATGCCAATGGCGCGTTCGAGCGCTGCCATGCTGGCGTCCGGCAATGCGCGGCGAACGGCGCGGCGCGATGACATGGCGTGGGCAAGACTGCGATTGCGCGAGGCCATCACTCACTCCCTCCACCGTCACCGCCACCACCACTGTCACCGTCACCCCAGCCACCGGACGCGCCGCCGCCCCCAAAGCTGCCGCCGCCGCCGCCCCAACTGCCACCGCCACCGCCGCCTGATGACCAGCCGCCCCCGGACGTCCAGCCGCCACCGCCCCAGCCGTCGCTATTGCGGTAAACGCGGTTACCGCCGAGCGGCGCGCGACGAAACGCGCCAAACAGGCCACGCAGAATGCTGGCGATCACAAATCCGGCGAAGCCGGCTGCCGCCGCCGCTGGCATGGAACCGGTAAACAACATCGTACCCACACCGGCAATGCCGCCAACGATCAATGATGGCAAGACGAAAGAGAGTACCGCGAGAATCCCAAGCAGCACCGGCGCCATGCTCGCGAGCGATTCGACCGTGCTGTCGGCCACCGTCGCGTTGTGGCTTTGCTCCCACACTCCGCGATCATTGACCGTGCTGCTGGCTGCCTGATTTTCTTTCGCGACGGCCAGCTGGATTTTGTCGATGCCTGCGGCGATGCCCTGTGCGAACTGCGACTGCTTGAAGAACGGGGTGATGACCTCGCGGATGATGCGTTTGGCTTCGACGTCTGGCAGCGCGCCTTCCCAACCGTAGCCCACCTCGATGCGGAGCTTTTTCTCCTTCATCGCAATCACCAGCAGCGCACCGTTGTCCTTGCCCTTCTTGCCAATCTTCCACGCCTCGGCGACACGCAGCGCGTACTGTTCAATGGTCTCGGGTTCGGCGGTTTTCACCAACAGCACGGCAAGCTGACCGCCGGTTGCGGTTTCGAATGCCGCCAGTTTGCCTTCAAGCTCCTGTCGGGCAGACACGCCCAGCACGCCGGCGGCGTCGGTCAGGCGCGATGAGAGGGCGGGAACCGGGGCCGGAGCTTGCGCCCACGACGGGACGACCGTGCCGACGTAGAGACAGGCGACGCACCACGCCGCCACCAGCGCGCGGGTAAATCGGGATAAAACGGCCATAGTGCGGTGCATCGCAGCCCAGGAAGACGGCTGGACGCGGGGGCGGTACTGCTCCCGCGGGGCCCGCGTCAACGAGGTCCTGTGTGGCTCAGGTTTACGGCTTGGCGGGTGCTGCCGGTTTGCTGAAATCAACCTTCGGTGCGGACTTGATTTCGGCTTCGTTCTCCACCGTGAACTGCGGCTTCTCCTTGAAGCTGAACAGCATCGCCGTCAGATTGGTTGGGAACGACACGACGGCGTTGTTGTAGCCCTGAATCGCCTTGATGTAACGGTTGCGCGCGACCGTGATGCGGTTCTCGGTGCCTTCGAGCTGCGCCTGCAGGTCGCGGAATGCCTGATCGCTTTTCAGGTTCGGGTAGTTTTCGGCGACTACCATCAATCGGCTGAGTGCGCCCTGCAACTGGTTCTGCGCGGCGATGAATTTCTTGAACGCCTCCGGGTCGTTTACCAGTTCCGGGGTGGCCTGGATGCCGGTGGCTTTGGCGCGCGCTTCCACCACCTTGGTGAGCGTGTCCTGCTCTTGTGCGGCGTAGCCCTTGACCGTCTGCACCAGGTTCGGGATCAGGTCTGAGCGGCGCTGGTACTGGTTCAGCACTTCCGCCCACGCCGCCTTGATGGACTGATCGCCCTGCGCCATGTCGTTGTAGCCGCAGCCAGTGAGACCGAGCGACGTAACGAGGGCGGCAAACGCGAGAAAAATTCGTTTCATGGAAGAGCCTCCGCTGGCGCTCGCAGCATGATGGAATGAGCGCGTGGTTAACGATGCCCGCAATATGCCCGCGGGCGTGTGCTTTTTCAAGCTGGCCGACGCCAAGCCGGGCACCGTCACGGCACCAAGGCCCGCGCTTTCATCAGGTCATCCCACGCCTTGGCCTTTTCCAGCGGGCTTCGCAGCAGGTACGACGGGTGATAGGTCACTACCACCGGAATTCCCTGAAATTGTCCGCCCGTCGCACGCATCGCACCCACCGTGTCCTCCCGGCCGAGCAGGGTTTGCCCCGAAAACTTGCCTGCAGCGAGCAGGAGTTTCGGCTGCGCCAGGGCGATTTGCCGGTGCAGGTAGGGCGCACAGGCGGCGATTTCATCGGGCTCGGGGTTGCGATTGCCGGGCGGCCGGCACTTGATGACGTTGGCGATGTACACCCCATCGCCGCGGCGTTTGCCGACAGCGGCGAGCATTGCGTCGAGTAGTTGCCCGGCTTTGCCAACAAACGGCTCGCCGCGCTTGTCTTCGTTTTCGCCGGGTGCCTCGCCGACCACCATCCAGGCGGGGGTTCGATCACCTGCACCCGGAACCGTGTGGGTGCGCGTCTTGCTGAGACGGCAGGCCGTGCACCGGGCGATATCCGCAACCAGACCCTCCCAATCCAGCGCGTTGATGCGCGCGTCCCGGTTTGTTTCGCGGGACGTATCCGGCAGCGCGCTTGCCGGCGATGGATCAGCGGGCCGCGCAGTGACTGCGGTGGCTGTCAACGTCTGGCGCGTGGCGGTCGCTGGGGGCGAAGCTGGTGGCGTCGTTGCTGTACGGTCATGCCAGAGTGGCGTCAACCCCATTTCACGCAGAATCACATCGCGCTGGGTCATAGCGGGCCTTGCATTAGTAGCGCGTCTTCGCGTTCGCCATGCGCCCCGCTCGGGTAATACCGGGGGCGTTGGCCGCTGACGACAAGGCCGAGCTCGGCATAGAACGCCTGCGCGCTAATGTTGGACGTCCGCACTTCGAGGTGCATGACGCGCGCGCCAGCGATGCGCAAGCGCTCAACCAGCGCCTGCCACAAGGCGGTGGCAACGCCCTGACGACGGGCCTCCGGCGCCACGGCGATCAGCAGCAATTCCGCCTCTTCGGGCAGCAGGCGGGCAATGGCGAAGCCCGACACGTTGCCCTGGATACGGGCGGCGAGACACAGGTAGCCTGAAGCCAGCGCATCGAGAAAATTGCGTTCGCTCCACGGGTGCGAGTTGCTGCGCCGTTCGACGTCCAGCACCGCGGCGATGTCGTCTTTCGCGAGCGCGTCAATGCGCAGGGCAACGCGGGCGGCAGCGATTGCAGTCATGCGGCGGTCGCTGACCGCCGAGCGGTGCTCACGGTCGTCGCTGAACGCGCTTCGCGTCGCTCGGCTTCGGTTTGCGCGACCTGATTTCGCACGTAAAGCGGCTCGGCCAGCGTAGGCTCGGTCACGCGTCCGGTTGCCAGCAAATCGAGTCCGACACGCGCCACGCCATGCGCCCACGAGGATTCGGCGCCGTCCAGCGTGATTTTGGACAATGCCCACTGCGGATCAAGCAACACGGCGCCGGAACCGAGCACGCGCGGCGAATCGCGGTGCGTGGCAGCGACGTGGGTCACGGCCTGCGCGAGCGGTAGCAGGCGGGTGTCGGTGATGCGGGTCGCCGCATTGCCCGCGCACTGAAAGGACGCGACGTAGAGTTCCCCCATGCGCGCGTCCAGTGCCACGGTCAGTACCCCATCGGCCAACCCTGCGGCGACAGCGGCGTGGGCGAGCGCTTCGAGTGAGTCCACCGTCAGGAGCGGTTTCTGCCACGCCCATGCCAGTGTTTGCGCGGTGGCGCAGGCGGTGCGTACGCCCGTGAATGACCCCGGTCCCGCGCCGAAGGCGATGCCATCGAGCGTGGCGCCATCGCGGCCCGCGTTGCGCAGCACACGGTGGATTGCGGGCAGGAGCCACGACGACAGCTTGTAGTCATCACGAACGACGGCCTCGCCGACGAGGGCAACCACTCCTGATGCGTCGTCAACGAGCGCAACGGCACCCACGTGGGCAGAGGTTTCGATCGCGAGAAGGCAAGCCATGCGGAGATTTTATGGGGCGCGAGAGTGGGCACCGTGTTGCCTGCGAGGGCAAGCGGGGCGTGTGTGGACCCGCCCTGCTTGCCCCGCCCGGCCCGCCGCTCTGCGTCGCCTCATAAAATTCGACTCCTTCGATTCTTGCCGCGCCCGGCGTCGTCACTTGAAAAATACTGCCCCCCCCAAGGCCTCTGCTGCGCCGCTGCTGACCCTCGCCATTGAGTCCATCGATCACGAGGGGCAGGGCATTGCGCGTCGCGACGGCAAGACCGTGTTTGTGGAGGGCGGCCTGGCGGGTGAAATCGTTGCCGCGCGCACGACGCGCTCAAAACCGAGTTATGACAAAGCCACGGTCGAGCAGGTGCTCAAAGCCAGTGCGGCCCGGGTATCGCCGGCTTGCCCGCACTTTGGTGTCTGCGGTGGATGCGGCATGCAGCACCTGGACGCCCGGGCGCAGCTTGCCGCGAAGCAACGCGTACTGGAGGACAACCTCGCGCATATCGGCAACACGCAGGCTGAACAAATTTTCCCGCCGATTGAGGGCCCCCACTGGGGCTATCGTCATCGCGCCCGGTTGTCGGTGCGGCACGTCGAAAAGAAAGGCGGCGTGCTGGTTGGATTTCATGAGAAACGGTCCAGCTACGTGGCGGACATGCGCGAGTGCCGTGTGCTGCCGCCGGCGGTATCGGCGCTGCTCAACCCGCTGCGCGATCTGGTCGCGGGGCTTTCCATTCGCGATCGCGCTCCACAGATCGAATACGCCCAGGGCGACGCCAATCCGAAGCTCGTGCTGCGTAATCTGGAACCACCGACGGACGCCGATCTTGATCGCTTGCGTGCGTTCGCAGCGCAGCACAATGTCCAGTGGTATCTGCAACCCAAGGGCCCGGAAACCGCACAACCACTGCCAGGTGAAACGCACACACTCGCCTACCGCCTTGACGAGTTCGGGCTCCGCTTCGCCTTCCAGCCGACCGAATTCACCCAGGTGAATCCGCACATCAATGCCATGCTGGTGCGCCGCGCGGTGCGGCTGCTGGCGCTAACGCCGCAGGACCGCGTGGGGGACCTGTTCTGCGGCCTTGGCAATTTCACCTTGCCGATTGCGCAGCGCGCGGCACTGACTTTTGGCATCGAGGGATCGGCGGGGTTGATCACACGTGCCCGCGAGAACGCGGCGGCGAATGGGCTGGCGGCCCGCACCGACTTTGCCGTCGCCAACCTGTTCGAGATCGCCGATGATTGGTTCGATCATCTACCGAAACTCAACAAACTGCTGATTGACCCGCCGCGTGACGGCGCGTTGGCGGTGGTGAAGGCGCTGCCAGCGGCCACGACGGGGCGGCTGGAGCGGATTGTTTATGTGAGCTGCAGCCCGTCAACGCTGGCGCGCGACGCAGCGATCCTGGTTCACGAGAAGGGCTACCGTTTGCGCGGCGCCGGGGTGGCCAACATGTTCCCGCACACCGCGCATGTGGAGTCGATCGCGCTGTTTACGGCGCGGTAGGACGGTGCGGAGGCGTGTCCGGTGCGGCGTGCCTGTCTTGCCAACGCATTGATTTTTAATGTGTTTATCTTCGTCAAGCAAAAAAAAGCCGGGGTGTTGCCCCGGCCTCAAATTGCTGTTGATTCTAACTAAGTCACCCCAGAAACTATACCGAGCGAGGGTCTCTCGCACGTCATAACCCCTGATTTGACCAGACGATTATAGCCACAGCATTTTCAGCAAAAAAAGCCCGGTGTCGCCCAAAAATCGGCCTTGCGGCGGATGTTGCAGTAGCGTCACAACACCGTCGCTGAATTGCGACATGGGACAACGACGCGGTACAGCTTTTTTTGCCAAGCGGCTTTCCATTGCGCTTCTCACTATGAAAACGTGGTAAGTCGACTGAAGGCGAAACGCGCCTCCAACGACCAGTCTGCCGTGGATAGGTCAAAAAAGCCAATCGTACGGCCTCGCCTCCGACCGCGAGTCGCATGCTTTTTGCTGTGGTGCAGCATTACCCATTTACGCCGGGTGTGTGGTGATGCACTTGGTGGGGAAAATCTGCGAGCGTTACCCGGTGCCACTCAGAATCCTTCTGCTCCACGAAACGCACCACGACCTGCCCGCGGTCGAGTCCGCGCTGCACGCTCGGGGCGATGTGGTGCGCAGCATGGCCGTGAACGCGCTCACGTTGCACGATGAGATTTCCAGCTGGAATCCCGACCTGATCCTGATCGCGTCGGACGATGCGGCGCGTGACGTGCTCGAGCAGGTGTGCGTAACGACCCAATTTGGTGCGCGCCCCATTGTGGTGTTCACAGAGGATGACGACCCTGAGGCCATACGCATGGCGATCCGCGCCCGCGTTGCCGCCTATGTGGTGGCAGGTTTGAGCCCGGAGCGCTTGTCATCGGTGATTGACGTGGCGCTGGAGCGATTTCAGCACGATCAGGCGCAGATCGCGGCGCTGCGCGAGGCGGAGCGCGCCAAGCAGCGCAGTGAATCAAGCGAGGCGGCGCTGGTGCGCGCAAAGTCGCTGTTGCGGCGGCGTGGGCTGAGCGAGCCGGAGGCGTACGCGTGGCTACGGCGCGAAGCAATGCGACAACGTGTCACCGTGGCCCAGGTCGCCGAGCGCATGGTTGATGGGGCGCTCCCCATTCGTGTTTAAGCAAATCGATCGAGCGAGCACCGGACACTCATATCGACATCGGTTCGGTGGCATCACAGAAGTGACTGGCACGACTCTCGCTTAAGCAAATTGTGGCGATCAATGGCGATCGCAACAGTCTCTCCAGTCCGAACAATTCGCTTTTCCTTGAGCACAGGGGCTCGTGACCGCAAGGTCGCGCGCCCCTTTTCTTTTTTGCGGAGTTTTCATGAGCGCAGCGCGTAAACCAGCCCCGTCCCTGATCAACGACCCGAGCAGTGCGGTCGCGGCGACGCCGCAATCGGCCGCACGCC
Organism: Burkholderiales bacterium; assembly: GCA_016790165.1. GTDB lineage: Bacteria > Pseudomonadota > Gammaproteobacteria > Burkholderiales > Casimicrobiaceae > Casimicrobium. Next base: position 66,045 of record JAEUPL010000025.1, on the reverse strand, counting down.
GCAAACTGGTGAAGACCGCAGGCGCTGCGGGGCTGATGTCTCTGGTGTCCCCCTCGGTTCGTCACGGGGCTTGGGCGCAGGGCTCCGACGCGCCTGAAAAGAAGGAAGTGCGGATTGGTTTTATTCCACTGACCGATTGCGCCAGTGTCGTGATGGCGTCCGTGTTGAAGCTCGACGAGAAGTACGGCATCAAGATCATCCCGTCCAAAGAAGCAAGCTGGGCTGCCGTGCGGGACAAACTGGTCAATGGCGAGCTTGATGCCGCCCACGTGCTCTATGGCCTGGTCTACGGCGTCCACCTCGGCATCGGTGGTCCGAAAAAGGACATGGCTGTGCTGATGACGCTGAACAACAACGGCCAGGCAATCTCGCTCAGCAACCAGCTGAAGGACAAGGGAGTGACTGACGGTGCCTCGCTTGCCGCGCTGATGAAGAAAGAAAAACGCGAGTACACGTTTGCCCAGACGTTCCCGACCGGCACTCACGCGATGTGGCTGTACTACTGGCTCGCGGCAAATGGCATCAATCCAATGGCGGACGCCAAGGTGATCACCGTGCCGCCGCCGCAGATGGTGGCCAACATGCGCGTCGGCAACATGGACGGCTTTTGCGTGGGTGAGCCCTGGAACGCACGCGCCATCTTCGACAGGATCGGCTTCACGGCCGTGACCTCACAGGACATCTGGACGGACCACCCGGAAAAGGTGCTTGGCACGACCGACGAATTCACCAAAAAGTATCCAAACACGGCGCGCGCGATGACGGCCGCGATTCTGGAAGCGTCTCGCTTTATTGATCAGGAAGTCGACAAGAAAAAGACTGCCACGATCCTGGCTGACAAGGCCTACGTCAACACGACGATGGAAGTCATCGAAGATCGCTGGGAAGGCAAGTACGACAACGGTATCGGCAAGAAGTGGACCGATGCCAACGCGATGAAATTCCACAAGGACGGTGCCACCAACTATCCGTATCTGTCCGATGGCATGTGGTTCCTGACCCAGCACAAACGCTGGGGCCTGCTCAAGGAGCACCCTGACTATCTGGCCGTTGCCAAGGCGGTCAACAAAACGGATATCTACAAAAAGGCAGCCGCTGCAGCCAAGGTGAACGTGCCCAAAAGTGACGTCCGTTCTTCAAGGCTCATCGACGGGGTCGTGTGGGATGGCAGCAACCCGAAAGCCTACGCCGATGGCTTCAAGATCAAGGTCTGAGTGCCGTCGCGCCGGAAGGAATAAGCAATGAGTGCCTCGCTCACCGTCAATCAGACCATGACGTCATCCGTCGTCAATACGGCCACCACGCCCGCGCCCTACGCGACGTCCGCACCCGAGCCACAAACAGTCGTTCCAGGCCCGACGCCAGAGCAGGTGCGGCTGGCCGCCGAGCGCGTCGCCAGTACAGAGGCCGCTGCACGCCGGCGCCGTGAGCGGCTTGCAGTGTTCGTCCAACGTGTCGTGCCCGGCATTGTCGGCATTCTGCTGTTTCTTCTACTGTGGCAGGGCGTTGCGCAATGGGTGGGCAACTTCCCCGGCCCGGCCAAAGTGTGGGACAGCGCAGTGAAGCTTTTCAGCGACCCGTTCTACCAGAAGGGTCCCAATGACCAAGGCATCGGCTGGAACATCATTTCGTCGCTGAAGCGGGTCGGCATCGGCTTTGGCCTCGCGGCGCTGGTGGGCATTCCGCTGGGCTTTCTGATTGGCCGCTTCGCCACGATGGACCGCATGACAGCGCCGATCATTTCCATCCTGCGTCCGGTGTCGCCACTCGCCTGGCTGCCCATCGGGTTGATGGTGTTCAAGGCGGCCAATCCTGCCGCCATCTGGGTGATCTTCATCTGCTCGATCTGGCCGATGATCATCAACACGGCAGTGGGTGTGCAGCGCATCCCGCAGGACTACCTCAACGTGGCGCGGGTGCTCAACCTGTCCGAATGGAAAGTCTTTACGAAGATACTGTTCCCTGCCGTACTGCCCTACATGCTGACCGGTGTGAAGCTCTCGATCGGTGTCGCGTGGCTGGTGATCGTGGCGGCTGAAATGCTCACTGGCGGCGTCGGCATTGGCTTCTGGCTGTGGGATGAGTGGAACAACCTGGTGATGGAGCACATCATCATCGCCATCTTCACCATCGGCATCGTCGGCCTGATTCTTGAACAGGCACTGATCTGGATCGCCCGTCGATTCCAGTTCGAATAAGCGGAGGCTGCCATGACACAAGGTTTTCATCTCGTCGTTGACAACGTCGACAAGCGCTTCAACACCAAACAAGGCGAATTCATCGCCATCCGCGACATCAACCTGCGAGTTCAGCGCGGCGAATTTGTCGCGCTGATCGGGCACTCCGGTTGTGGCAAATCCACGCTGCTCAACCTGATCGCCGGGTTGAGCACTGCCAGCAGCGGTGTGCTCGTTTGCGCTGGCCGCGAGATTGCCGGGCCGGGGCCAGACCGCGGCGTGGTGTTTCAGAATCATTCGCTGCTGCCCTGGCTGACCTGTTTCGACAATGTGTACCTTGCGGTCGAGCGGGTGTTCAGTGGCAAAGAGGGTAATGCGCAACTCAAGGCACGCACCGAAGCGGCGCTGAAGATGGTGGGTCTTGCGCATGCGATGCACAAGCACCCGAACGAAATCTCCGGCGGCATGAAGCAGCGCGTCGGCATCGCCCGGGCGCTGGCCATCGAGCCGGCGGTGCTCCTGCTCGACGAGCCGTTCGGGGCGCTGGACGCGTTGACCCGCGCGCACCTGCAGGACGAGCTGATGCGCATTGTTGCCGAGACCAAATCCACCGTGGTGATGGTGACGCATGACGTTGACGAAGCGGTACTTCTCTCTGACAAGATTGTGATGATGACCAATGGCCCGGCGGCGACGATCGGCGAGATCCTCGAGGTCAATCTGCCACGACCACGCGATCGTCTGGCGCTGGCGGAAGACACCGACTACCACCACTACCGCAAGGCCGTGGTCGAGTTCCTGTACGCCAAACAGAAAAAGGCCGCGTAGGAGTCGCCATGAGCGCAAAGCAGAAACTGGCGGTGATCGGCAACGGCATGGCTGGCATTCGCACGATCGAAGAGTTGCTCAAGATCGCCCCGGACAAGTACGAAATCACGGTGTTCGGAGCGGAACCGCATCCGAATTACAACCGCATCCTGCTATCGCCGGTGTTGGCGGGCGAGCAGACGATCAAGGACATCGTGCTCAACGACTGGGACTGGTACCGTGACAACGGCATCCATCTCATCACCGGCAAAAAGATCGTTGATATCCATCGCACGCGTCGGGAGCTGACGGCGGACGACGGCAGCAAGCACCCCTACGACCGCTTGCTGATCGCCACGGGCTCGAACCCTTTCATCCTGCCCATCGACGGCAATCAGCTTCGTGGCGTGATTTCGTACCGCGATATCGCCGATACCGAGGCGATGATTGACGCTGCGAAGCGCTACCGGAAAACCGTGGTCATCGGTGGTGGCCTGCTCGGACTCGAAGCGGCGAACGGCCTCAAGCTGCGCGGCATGGACGTGACGGTCGTCCACGTGATGCCCTGGCTCATGGAGCGCCAGTTGGATGAGCGCGCCGGCAAGCTGTTGCAGGCATCACTGGAGGCAAAGGGCATCGAATTCCGCATGCAGGCGCAGACTGAGGCGTTGGTCGCTGGTGAATCAGGACGTGTCGCAGCGTTGCGTTTCAAAGGCGGTGAACAGATCGCGGCCGATCTGGTGGTGATGGCTGTCGGTATCCGGCCCAACACCGAGCTTGCAGCAAAAGCTGGCCTCGCCGTGAGCCAGTGTCCCGGCGGCATTCTGGTCACGGACACCCTGCAAACGCTGACCGATCCGCGCATCTATTCCGTGGGTGAATGTGTCAATCATCGTGGTAAGACGTACGGCCTGGTCGCCCCGTTGTTCGAAATGGCGAAGGTGTGTGCGAACCACCTCGCGGAATACGGGATCGGGCGCTACGTCGGTTCCGTCACGTCGACCAAACTCAAGGTGACTGGTATTGATCTGTTCAGCGCGGGCAACTTTCAGGGCGGCGAGGGAACGGAGGACATTGTTCTGTCCGACCCCATGGGTGGCGTCTACAAGCGGCTCGTGATCAAGGATGAAAGACTGGTGGGCGCCTGCCTCTACGGCGACACGGTGGATGGCTCGTGGTACTTCAAGCTGCTGCGGGAGGGCAAGACCATCACCGAGATTCGCGATCACCTGATGTTTGGCGAGTCCAACATCGGCGACGTGGGTCACGAAGGTAATACCCGCTCCGCGCAGATGAAGGATAGCGACGAGGTCTGCGGTTGCAACGGCGTGTGCAAGGGCACTATCACCAAGGTAATCAAGGACAAGGGGCTCTTTACGCTGGACGAAGTGCGCAAGCACACCAAAGCGTCCTCGAGCTGTGGCTCCTGCACCGGGCTGGTCGAGCAGATCCTGATGTTCACGGCGGGTGGCGACTACAGCGCGACGCCGAAAATGAAGCCGATGTGCGGTTGCACTGACCACACCCATCAGGAAGTGCGGGACGCAATTCGCGACGCCAGGCTGCTCTCGGTGCCGTCGGTGATGCAGTCGCTGCAGTGGCGCACACCCAACGGCTGCGCGTCGTGCCGGCCAGCGATCAACTACTACGTGATTTCGACGTGGCCGAAAGAGGCCATCGACGATCCGCAGTCGCGCTTTATCAACGAGCGGGCGCACGCCAACATTCAGAAGGACGGCACCTTCAGTGTGATCCCCCGCATGTGGGGGGGCGAGACCACGGCCGATGAGCTGCGCCGCATCGCCAACGCGGTGGACAAATACAAGATTCCGACCGTCAAGGTGACCGGCGGGCAACGAATCGATCTGCTCGGCGTGAGGAAGGAAGACTTGCCCGCCGTCTGGAAAGACATCGGCATGCCATCCGGACACGCTTACGCCAAGGCGCTGCGCACGGTGAAGACCTGTGTGGGTTCTGAATGGTGTCGCTTTGGCACGCAGGACAGCACGCAGATGGGCAAGGACCTCGAGCGCGCGATGTGGCGCATGTACGCACCGCACAAGGTCAAGTTTGCGGTGAGCGGCTGTCCGCGCAACTGCGCCGAGGCCGGTATCAAGGACGTGGGTGTGATTGGTGTCGATTCCGGCTGGGAGCTTTACGTTGCCGGCAACGGCGGCATCAAGACCGAAGTCGCGCAATTTCTGGTGAAAGTGAAGACCGCCGCCGAAGTGCTGGAGTACACCGGTGCCTTCATGCAGCTTTACCGAGAAGAAGGCTGGTATCTCGAGCGCACCGTGCACTACGTTTCCCGTGTCGGTCTCGACTACGTGAAGAAGAAGGTGCTCGACGATGCGGCGAACCGTCAGGCCTTGTGGGAGCGCCTGCAGTTTGCTCTGGACGGCGAGCCCGACCCGTGGGTCGAATTCGACAAGGCGCGGGTTGACACGCGCCAGTTCATCCCGATCAAACCGGCCGCTGAGACGGCTGTCACCGCGTGAATGGCATGACGATGAGTGCAATCGAAACCGCTATGCGCTGGCGCTATGTGTGCAAACTGGATGAGCTGCCGGTACTCGGCGCCCGCGTGATCGAGCGCAGCAGGGAGGCGGGCGGCAATGTGGCCGTGTTCCGTAACGATCAGGACGCCGTGTTCGCGCTGCTGGATAAATGTCCGCACAAGGGCGGCCCGCTGTCGCAGGGCATCATCTTCGGCGAACGCGTCGCGTGCCCACTTCACAACTGGACGATCGAGTTGAAATCCGGCGAGGCCGTCGCCCCTGATCAGGGGTGTGCGCAGCGCTTTCCGGTGAAGGTTGACGCCGGTGAGGTGTTCATCAATCTGGGATGACCGGGTTGCCCGCGATGCATGAAGTCCGGACCACCTGCCCGTACTGCGGCGTCGGCTGCGGTGTGCTGGCCACCACCGACGGTGAGCGGATCACCGCCGTGCGCGGTGACCCCGACCATCCCGCGAACCGCGGGCGCCTCTGCACCAAAGGGAGCACGCTTCACCTGACCACCACGCCGTATGGTCGTGCGCTCTCCCCGGAGCTGCGGGACGGGCGTGACCGCAGCGTGCCACGCCGCCGCAGCTCGTGGGATGAAGTGCTTGACGCGCTGGTGGATCGCTTTGCAACCACGATTGCTGCACATGGGCCCGATAGCGTCGGCTTCTACCTGTCGGGGCAGTTGCTGACCGAGGACTACTACGTGTTCAACAAGCTCGCCAAGGGCCTGATAGGCACCAATAACGTCGATACCAACTCGCGGCTCTGCATGTCCTCCGCCGTGGCCGGTTACAAGGCGACGCTGGGCGCCGACGCACCGCCCGCCTGCTACGACGATCTCGATCATGCCGAACTCGTCTTGATCGCCGGCAGCAACATGGCGTGGGCGCATCCGGTGCTGTATCGGCGTCTCGAAGACGCGAGGGCGAAGAATCCGTTGCTGCGCGTGGTGTGCATCGATCCGCGACGTACTGAGACAGCCCGAGCCGCAGACATGCACCTGCCGATCCTTCCCGGCACTGACGTCGCGCTGTTTAACGCGGTATTGCATTGGTTATTGTGGGAAGATGCCGTTGACGGGCACTACATTGCAAGGCACACGGAGGGCTTTGCAGAACTCAAGTTGCTCGTGCGTGACTGCAGCCCGGCGTGGGCGGCTCGCGTTTGCGGCGTCGACGAATCACAGATCATCGCATTCGCGGGGCTCTGGAAGCAGTCGAAAGCCACGCTTTCGCTGTACTGTCAGGGACTCAACCAATCCGCGAGCGGCACCGAAAAGAACGCAGCCCTGATCAACCTGCACCTGGCGACCGCGCAGATCGGCAAGCCGGGCGCCGGCCCCTTCTCGCTGACGGGGCAGCCCAACGCGATGGGCGGTCGTGAAGTCGGTGGACTGGCGAACCTGTTGCCTGGTCACCGCGAGGTCGTCAATGCAGTACACCGTGCGGAAGTCGCTCGTCTGTGGGGCGTCGACAGTCTGCCATCGGTTCCCGGCAAGTCTGCCATCGAACTGTTCGACGCGGTACGGCGGCGCGAAATCAAGCTGCTCTGGATTGCCTGCACCAATCCCGCGCAGTCGTTGCCAGATTTGCGCGCCGTTGCGTCTGCCTTCGCCAACGCCGACTGCGTGATCGTGCAGGAAGCGTTTCGCACCACGGAGTCGGCCCGCCTTGCCGACGTGCTGTTGCCCGCAACGACCTGGGGTGAAAAACACGGCACCGTGACCAATTCCGAGCGCCGCATCACTCACGTCAACGCCGTGCTGCCACCACCCGGCGAGGCACGGCACGACTGGGACATCGTTGTCGATTTTGCGCGGCGCCTTGAGCGGCGGCTCGGCCGCGCGCGTCCCGACCGCGTGACGCTGTTTCCGTACGAAGGGCCGGAGGCCATCTTCATGGAGCATCGCGAGACGACGCGTGGCCGCGATCTTGACATCACCGGCCTCGACTATGCTCTTCTCGACGCGTCGGGGCCGCAGCAATGGCCGCTGCGCGAAGGGGATTCAACCGGCGCTGCACGGCTCTACGTCGACGGCGCATTTCCCACCGAGTCTGGCCGCGCGCGGTTTCGACTGACGCCGTATCGCGCCGTTGTCGAACCCGTGGATGCGCGCTACCCGTTTGCGCTGACCACCGGACGATTGCGCGACCAGTGGCACGGAATGAGTCGCACCGGGCGAGTGCCTCAGCTCTTTGGTCACGAACCCGAGCCGATGCTCAGCATGAACGGGGCCGACATCGCACGTCGTGGTCTCGTGGCCGGCGAGGTCGTGCGGGTCAATTCACGCCGTGGCGAGCTGCTGATTCGGCTTGCCGCCAGCGACGATGTCCGTTCGGGGCAGTGCTATGTACCGATGCATTGGGGCACACTGACTCTGGCCGCAGGCGGGTCGCATGGTATCAACGCGCTGACTGTCCCGGCGTTCGATCCGGTGTCGAAGCAGCCTGAGCTCAAGCACACGGCGGTTCGCATTGAGCGCGCCAACCTCAGCTGGTCGCTGGTGGCCTTTGCCTACGTCGGTCCGCGTGATCCGGTGGCCATCCGCGATGCGTTGCGCGAGGTGATGCGTTCGCTGGGCGACGGCGATGCGGGCGATCGGGCGAGTACGACCCTGGCGCACTCCCAGCAGCTCTTTGCCAGCACCACGCTGATCGGCAACGAACGTCCCGGCGTGGTGCTGCGGCTGTCAGCCCAGCGTGCCCCGGAGCGCAGCCGTCTGGAACAGATCGACCGCATCCTCGGGCTAGCGGGCAGCGCCACGCTTGCCTACGACGATGCGCGCCGACATCTGAGCCGCAGGGTCCATGTCGACGATGGGAGGCTGGTGGGCGTGCGGCTGGCGGGCGACCTGGCGGCAGAAGCGTGGATGCGCGACTTCTTTCTCTCAGGCGCATCGGTGATCGAGCTGCGGCAGCGGCTCCTGGCCGGGAGTGCCGCTGCGCCGCTCGGTTTCAAGCCGCGCGGACGGGTGGTGTGCAACTGTTTCAACGTGACCGAGAGCGAGATTGCGGAATTCAGCGCAACAGCGCAGGGTGACGCGGCCACCCGGCTCGCATCGTTGCAGGCGGCGAAGCGATGCGGCAGCAACTGCGGTTCGTGCTTGCCGGAGTTGCGCACGATGGTCGCGAGCGCTGTCGTCGCGGCGTGACCGGAGGCGAAGGGCCCCGCACGTGCCGCCCGGATGCGATAACAGCTTTTTTATTGAAACGACTGCTACATTGGGCTTGCAGCCAAAAAATTACCAAAGTCGACAAGCTATCTTTTTTCTTGGAAACCTAGAGCAGCGTGCCATTAGGCGTAAAAAGCTGTTAGTCCGCCGTGTGGGGAATCGGCTGCTGGAGCGTCGGGACTAGGCAAAGCGCGCCCGCCGAGCTACAATCTAAGGCTAACCAAATTTCTATCCCGTCCCAGTTCAACCGTTTACCTGGGACGCTAACCGAGAATACTCATGGTTGTTATCCGTCTTTCCCGCGGTGGTTCCAAAGGCGCCCCGTTCTACAACATCGTCGTCAGTGATTCGCGCAATCGTCGTGATGGCCGCTTTATTGAGCGTCTGGGTTTCTACAACCCGGTCGGCAAGGAAGGCGCCGAGAACTTCCGCGTCGCCGCTGACCGCCTGACGCACTGGGTGGGCAAGGGCGCGCAGATGTCCGACACCGTAGCCCGTCTGGTCAAGGTGGCAGCGAAGGCTGCGCCGGTTCCCGCCGCAGCGTAACTGCATTCTCCGGTGGTGCCTGCCACCCCGCCTGCGTGGGTATGAGCGACACCACCGATCCCGCCGCCTCGGCGAAAGCGAGTCGAACGACCCGTCCTGAGGCCGCCCGAGGCTCGGGGTCCAGTGAAGGTGCCGCCCGCGCGCCACAGCGATCCCAGCTTGTTGCACTTGCTAAAGTCGGACGACCTTACGGCCTGACCGGAGCGGTGCATTTGTACCCGTATTCCGCTGACGCACAGACGCTGCTCAAGGCCAGAAACTTGACCATTGGCAGTGCCGAATACGCGGTCACGCGGTCACGACGGCACGGCGAGAGCATTGTTGCCCAGCTGGTCGGCGTCGATTCACCCGAGGCTGCCGCCAAGCTCACCAACAGGGAAGTGTTCACCGACCGAGCGGCCTTCGCGCCGCTGCCCGATGGCGAGTACTACTGGATCGACTTGATCGGCCTGACCTGTACCAACGGCGCCCGCGTATTCGGCGAAGTCACCGAAATTTTCGAAGCAGGTGCGCACCCGATCCTTCGGGTTCGTCTGGCGGCGCCCGAGGCCCGTGCGGGTGAAGACGAGCTCATCCCCTTTGTCGACGCGATTGTCCGTTCAGTCGATCTGGTCGCGCGTCGGGTCGATGTGGACTGGGCTGGACTGGATTAGTGGTTACGGAGATCGAACACGCACATGCTCTCGGTCTCGATGCTGGCAACCTTTCCCGAGCTCGTCGAACACGCGCTTGACTACGGGGTCACCGGTCGCGCCCGCGAACGGGGGCTCTGGCGCTGGCGTGGGTTGGGTTTGCACGAATTCGCCAGCGACGCTCGCAAGTCGATCGACGCGCGGCCGGCCGCTGGCGGTCCGGGCATGGTGCTGATGCCGGGACCGCTCGACCGTGCGCTGGCGGCGGCGACAGTCTGGCACGGTGAAGTACCGACGGTTGTTTTTCTGAGCCCTGACGGCGCGCCGTTGACCCAGGCCCGGGTGCGCGACTTGGCGCAATGCTCACACGTATGCCTCGTGGCCGGGCGTTACGAAGGCATCGATCAGCGCTGGATTGACGCGAATGTCGATGCCGTCGTGTCGCTCGGCGACTACGTGCTTTCCGGCGGTGAGTTGGCTGCGGCCGTCGTGGTGGACGCCTGTGTGCGTTTGCTGCCGGGTGCGCTTGGCGACAAAGAATCCACCGCGTTCGAGTCATTTGCTGATAGTCAGGGCGGCCGTCTTGATTGGCCGCAGTATGCGCTCACTTGCTGTGACATGGCTCTGCCGCCAGGGTTGACTGGTGGCGATCATGCGGTCATCCAGCGCTGGCGGCTGAAACAGGCATTGGCGCGAACATGGCGCCGCCGTCCTGACCTGCTGGCACGGGCAAATTTGTCGCTCGTGGAGCGTGCATTGATCGACGAAATTGCGCTAGAATCAAAAGCTTAGCGCGGGAATCGTGCGCTAATTTCCAGCGCGTCGGATCGTTTGTCGGGCAACCGCGAGCGCGGCGCACGGAAGCTGATGTGTGTTCAGCATGCTGCCAGAGCATGCAGGCAGGGATACCCCGCCGCACACCGCTCAGACTCTGAAAACACCAACAGGAAAAATCATGTCGAAAACCGCACGTGGCGGCGCCACCAAGTCCCTGATCGCAACGCTCGAACAGGAAGAGATCGCCCGCCTGAACAAGACCGTTCCAGCCTTCGCACCCGGCGACACGGTAATCGTCAACGTCAACGTCGTTGAAGGCGAACGCAAGCGCGTCCAGGCCTACGAAGGCGTCGTCATCGCCAAGCGCAACAAGGGCGTCAACAGCTCATTCATCGTCCGCAAGATTTCCAACGGCGAAGGTGTGGAGCGTACGTTCCAAACCTACTCGCCGCTGATCGCGTCGATTGAGCTCAAGCGCCGCGGTGCAGTTCGCCGCGCCAAGCTGTATTACCTGCGTGACCGTTCGGGCAAGTCGGCCCGCATTCGCGAAAAGCTCGAGAACAAGGCTGCCGCTCAGTAGCGACCGCGCTGACGCAACGCAGTTGTTGACAAGACGGCCCTTCGGGGCCGTTTTTGTTTTGCACGCCTTGCAAATTGGCCCGACATCAGCGGTGCGGCTATTATCGCGGTTCGGAAATCAATGACATAGGCATGCGCAGCAGCATTTACGACGCACTGGAGATTGGGCAGACGAGTTCGCCCGAGATGGTGCAGAGCGCGCTGCGGGCCATTGTGCGCCGGTTTTGGGCCGTGCCGAGGGATGCGTCGGGTGACTCCGAAGAGGCCGTCCGATTCGCGGCTCTCGCCGCATCCACGCTTATGGATCCCGCCCGGCGGCAGAACTACGACGCCGCATTGCAGCCGGGTGTCGGCGCCGGGCCATGGCGCGTCGCCGTGGGTGGCGGCCGCGACACGACGGGCGACGGCTCATCGGCGCGTGAGGAGGCACCCAACTCCACGGAACTGTCGCATCTGTCAGTGAGCGCCACACCCAGCCAACCGCTGCCGGGCGTCGACGCGCTGGCCAATCCCCTGCCGGAGGGCGCTGGCTGGTCGTCGTGGTGGTCCTGGCTCTGGCTCGTGCTCGCGATGACCGCCTTTGCTGCGGTCCTCTGGGTGTTGTTACCCGACACTGTGGGGCGCGACCGCAACGCGCTGATGGTGCTGGCCGTTACCGCGGGCTGTTTACTGCTCGGTCTCGCGATGTGGTTCTCGCGCGCCCGCGACACGACCGATGGCCCGGTGAGCTTGTCGCGCCTCGCGGTCATCAAGTGGCGCCGCGAGAGTTCGATCTTCATTGGGCTGCCGCCGCCACAGCAGGACACTGCATGGATTTTCAAATTTCGTCTGATGGAACTCACGCGTAGTGCCGCAGGATTCATCACAGCAACCGGTGTCGCGCGACGGTTTTTCGCGCGCCTCACCGACTATGCGCTCGGAACGCTGTTTGCGCTGGCCGTGCTGGCCGCGTTCGAGTCGATGGCGCCGGGGCTAAACGCCCTGTTCGCAGTACTCCGCTCGCCGCTGGTCTTGCCCGTCATTGTGGTGTTGACCAGCATCCCCGTAGAGGCCGCCATGCTGGGTCGCTGGCGCACGACGCCGGGAAAGTGGCTGTTTGGGCTGGTAGTGGTGTTGGGCACCACACGCCCCGCCGACCACCCGTTACCCGACGATCACGATCTGGCGCTGTCGAGGGCCAAGGCGTGCGCGACGGGAGGCATGATGTTTGGCCTGTGGCCGATCGCCCTATGGCGCGTCCGCCGCCATTGGCGCGCAGCCCAGGAGCGCGAAACGGAATGGGACGCCGCCGGTGATTCGGTGATGATGGCGCGACCGTTGACGGTGCAAACGGTGGCGGCTGCTCTCTTTGCGATTACGACGGTCGCAATGCTGCTTGGCAACGTCTGGGTGCAGGATGCCCGTCGTCTGATGGGTCCGTGGTCTGCGCTGCAAGCTGGCGTACGTGATGGGCTGGACGCCGCGCGCGCGAAAGTGGCGGGTGCGGCAGACGCCGTGACCGCCGTCGCGACGACGTCAACGCGTCCGGTTGAGCCTGCGCCTGCAGCCGCACCTGCAGCTTCGGCGAAGGCGGAGGCGACGGCCACCACGGAGCTGGATCCGGAAACAGAAAAACGGATTACTGCCGCGCAGCAACGGCGGCAGCGGATCGAGGGGTACGCCCGTCAGGTCGAGGCAGCTCGACGCAGCGGTGCCTACGGCGGGCTGCAGTCAGTCTGCCAGCGCTGGACGGATGAACAACCCGGCAACGCGGAAGCCTGGCGTTGCCTGGGCCTGTCGCAGTATCAGAACGGCGCAGGACGTGCTGCACTGCCAGCGCTTCGGCAAGCGCTCAGACTAGAGCCGAACGATCCTCAGATCGATGAGGCGATCCTGAAGATTCTGCGACCCTAGCGGCGAGATCCTTTCCCGTCGCAGGCCGGACATGCGGCACTACTTGCGTCTGAGCAGGTACACGAATTCGCCGTTGGCACTAACTTGATCAATCAGCGTGTTGCCGGTTTGCCGCGCGAACGCCTGGAAGTCACGTTGCGACGCCGGGTCAGTGGCGGTCACCTTGAGCACCTGGCCGCTGGTCATGTCGTTCAGCGCTTTCTTTGTACGAAGGATCGGCAACGGACAATTCAAGCCCCGGGCGTCAACTTCGCGATCAATGGTTTCTGACATGACTTGTCCTGAGGCGCGATCGCGCCGATAGTAGAGCAGTTATGGCGCCCTCCGCGCCACAATCCGTCAACGATTTTAGTCGAGGTATTCGAACAGTCGAACCACCCGTGACACGCCCGAGGTCGTGCTGGCGAGCTGTGCTGCGGCGTCGGCTTCAGCACGCTTCACGATGCCCAGCAGGTAGACGACCCCGGCCTCGGTGACGACTTTCACGTGGTTGGATTGAAAGCGGTTGGCTTCGAGAAAGCGCGTCTTCACCACGGTCGTCAGACGCGTGTCATTGCTGATCGCCAACACTCCTGCCTGCGGGCCAACCGTCATTTCGTTGAACACACGCTTGATGCCGGGTACTGCATTGACTTCTTCCTCGACGCCCTTGCGTACCACCTCGCTGGCGGCCTCGCCCGTCACCAGCACCTGCCGGTTGTAGCTGGTGATATTGACGTGCACCTGCCCGCCGAAGCGCGTCTTCACCTTCAGCAGCGCCCGGTTCTCGATGTTTTCGTCGTCGACGAAGACGCCCGTGCTGCGTCGATCCTCCGTGACTGCAACGGCAGTGACGGCGGCCCCGCCAACAATCAGCGGCGCACAGCCGGAGAGCAGCGCTCCGGCTGCCGCGAACGACAAAATCAGTGTGAGCGAAGTGCGTGATGTCATGCGTGGCCTCCCAGCAAAATTCGGTCAATGGCATCGCACAAAGCGTGAATGCCGATGCGATGCAGTTCCTGCGCCCGCATTATGCGCGTCGCAGGCATGGCGATCAGACGATCTTCCGGGCCAAGTTGTTCCCGCAGCGCCCCGCCCGGCGCTCCAGTGAAGGCCACGACCGGCATGTCTCGTTCCTGAGCGGCGCGCACGGCGGCAAGCACATTGCGCGAGTTGCCGCTGGTCGAGAATGCGACCAGCACGTCACCTGCACCGCCGTAGGTCTGGACCTGCCGCGCAAAGACCTCGTCATAGCCGTAATCGTTGCCCAGCGCAGTCAACACGCTGCTGTTGGCCGTGAGGGCCAGCGCGGGCAGGCCCGGGCGCTCGGCTTCGAGGCGCCCGACCAGCTCGGCGACCAGATGCTCGGCATCGGACGCCGAGCCGCCGTTGCCGCAGGTGAATACGCGATGATTTCCAAGCAGGGCTTGCACGATGGTTTCGGCCGCGTCAGCAAGGGCGCTGTACTGTCGCGCGTCGACCGCGGCGAGGGTTTGCATGGCCTCGGCAAAATGCTGCTCTACGGCAGCGTAGAGTGTTGCGGCGCTCATGTGGCCTCGACGATGTTCTTGAGCCATTGCGTGGGCTTGCCGGGTTCAAACAGCACGGCATCGACGCGGCACATTGGCTCCTGCGTCAGACCCGAGAGGTAGAGCGAAATCGCCGCTCGCAGGCGCTCGCGCTTTTGGCGGCCAATGCTCTCGGCGGCACCACCGAATCGGCTGCCGGAGCGCTTGCGCACTTCGACAAACACCAGTGTTGCGCCCTCACTCATGATCAGGTCAATCTCGCCGCGCCGGCAAGTCCAATTGCGCGCCACGACGGTCAGGCCCGCTTGCGTCAGCAACGCCTCGGCTGCGCGTTCGAACTCGTCGCCGTCTGCGCGTGGCGGGCGTACTGAGCGCGCGCCGCGTGTCAACCCAATCAAGGCGAGATCCTGACCAGCGAACGCTCGCGGAACTCACCCACCGCCGGCGTGCGGCGATATTGCGCATCGCGCAACTTGAGGTGGCCAATTGCACCATCGAAATACGCAGGCAGACTGTCGCGTCCGGCAGCCAGCACCAGGCGTGCTGCATCCACGCCCAGGGCGTAGAGCCGTGCCAACGTCGGTGAAAGGCCGTCCGCGCCGTCGGTCGTCGTACCGGCGGCGTACCGCGCGAACTCTGCGCGGTCGGGATCGACCACCCACGGAGAATCCGCGATACGCACTCCCGTCCAGTCCAACGTGCGCTCCAGCGCCGACTCGAAGCTGGCGCTCGTGATGTAAACGGCCATGTTGCGCAAATACGGTCGCAGTTCCTGTAACGTGGCGCTACCGCCCGCAAACAGCACGCAATCGATGCCACTCTGGCGCCAGCCGTCGGTGTCCCGGCGCCAACGCTCGCGCGACGCGAGTGACGCCCGTGCGAGTGCGATGGCATTGCGCTCCCGCCAGCCCGAGACATACGCACTGGCGACCCGCGCGGCGATCGCGCTGCTCGCCTCCACCACCAACGGTTTGCGACAGGCATCTTCACCCGCCTGCTGCGCAATGGCCTCTGCTTCCGATTCCAGATCGGGCGAGAGCACGGCCATCGGCACCGGCGGTGTGGTGCCGAGGGGCGACAACATCAATGTCGGGCGAACGATGGCCGGTTTCGCGGCAGCGAGCGCTGCCACGTCGGCGCGGCTCAACGGCCCAATCACCCAGTGCGTGTTTTTGTCGACACAGCGCTCATAGGCCGCGAGCACTGCATCCGTGGCGTAGGCGCATTCGCTGACGCTGACCTCGCCTTTGCGCGAGGCGAATACCGCAGCCGCGCCGTCGCGCACGACGTTCGCGGCACGCTTGAGCAGCGGCTGTTCCAGCGGCAGCAGCAGCACCACGCGCAGAGGCGCCGGTGCGGCGTCGGCACTCACGCCCGTCGTCGTTTGCTCCGCCGCCGCTTGCGCTACAGTGCGAGGCGGTTCAGCGGGCGTTGGGGTGCCGACCGGCTGCGCCCACGCAGGCCCACCGCTGGCGCCGAGCAGCGCGCACAGCGCGACCGCAGCCGCAGTAGCAAAAACAGGATAAACAGGCATGAAAGACGCGACGGAATTGCAGGCAGGATTGTATGTAGTGGCGACGCCGTTGGGGAATCTGGGCGACATCACTGCGCGCGCGCGGTCAGTTCTCGCCAGCGTCGACACCATTGCCTGTGAGGATACGCGCGTCACGCGCGAGTTGCTGCACCTGCTCGATATCGCCACACCGCGGTTGACCTCAGTCCGTGAGCACAACGAGCGACAGGCGGCAGAACAGATTGTCGGGCGCATTGCCAGCGGCGCGGCGGTGGCGTATGCGAGCGATGCGGGCACCCCGGCGATCAGCGACCCCGGGGCCAGGCTGGTGGCGGCCGTTCGCGCCGCCGGTTTTCCGATTATTCCGGTCCCCGGCGTGAGTGCCGTGACCGCGGCGTTGTCGGTCGCTGGACTGGAGTCGACGGCGTTCACCTTTGCTGGTTTCGCGCCGACGGGCAAAACCGATCTGGTCGCTTTTTTTGAGACCGCGGCGTCGCGGGTCGAGACGACCGTGTTCTTCGAGTCGCCACATCGCGTGGAAAAGACCCTCATGGCCGCGGCCGCGGCCTTGCCCGCCGACCGCCGCGTGGTCGTGGCGCGTGAATTGACCAAGAAATTCGAGACGGTGACCGCGCTCAGCGCGGGAGCGCTGCCCGCGTGGTTGTCGGCGACTGCCGATCG
Source organism: Burkholderiales bacterium (assembly GCA_016790165.1). Taxonomy (GTDB): domain Bacteria; phylum Pseudomonadota; class Gammaproteobacteria; order Burkholderiales; family Casimicrobiaceae; genus Casimicrobium. The sequence goes on along the minus strand of JAEUPL010000025.1, from coordinate 49,253 downwards.
CCTGCGCGGCGAGTTTGTCATCGTCGTTGCTGGCGCACCGGCCGCGCCGGCCGCTCAGGGCGCGCTGATCGACGCGCGGGCGCTGCTCAAGGCATTGCTGGCCGAATTGCCACCCGCGAAAGCCGCCAAGGTGGCAGCGAAAGTGACCGGCGGAGACCGCGACACGCTCTACACGCTGGCCGAATCGCTCAAAACAGCTGTCCGGTGAGGTGACCCGGGCGCTGCGTATACAGCTTTCCGGGCCTATCGGCCATTGCGTAAAGGATTCTCGGAAATTTTTCTCAATGTCGACTTTCATGTTTTTTGCCTTGTAATGACTGCTGATCAGTCAAATCAGGCAAAAAGCCATTGCCAGACCGTCCACCGGAATCGCGCCGATACAATGCCATGGTAATGAGTCCAAGTACCGCCGTTGACGGCCCGTCCTCCTCCGCCTCGATCGCCCCGGCCGCGTCTGGCGATGCGCTGGTCACGCTTCGTGATGTGAGCTTTGGCTACACGCGCGAACGGCAGATCCTCTCGGGCGTCAATCTGACCGTTCCACGCGGTAAGCTGGTGGCGGTCATGGGCGGGTCCGGCTGCGGAAAAACCACGATCCTGCGCCTGCTCTGTGGACAGATTCGCGCCAGTTCAGGCGAGGTGCTGGTGGCGGGCGAATCGGTCGCCGCGATGAATCGCGAGCAGATGTATGCGCACCGTCGGCGTCTGGGCATGTTGTTCCAGTTCGGCGCGCTGTTCACAGATATGACGGTGTTCGACAACATCGCATTTCCGATGCATGAGCATACCGATCTGCCGGAAGACATCATCCGCGATCTGGTGCTCATGAAACTCAACGCGGTCGGCTTGCGCGGCACGGCGGAGCTGAAGCCGAGCGAACTCTCCGGCGGCATGGCGCGTCGCGTGGCGCTGGCACGCACCATCGCACTGGATCCGCAAATTGTGCTTTACGACGAGCCGTTTGCCGGCCTCGACCCAATTTCACTGTCGGTCGTTGGACAGTTGATCCGCAGGCTGAATGACGCGCTGGGCATGACCTCCATCCTCGTCACCCACGACATCGCGGAATCGCTCAAGATCGTCGACTACATCTACTTCATCTCTGAAGGCCGTGTCGTCGCTCAGGGGGATGTTGCCGGAATCCGCGCCAGCACCGACCCGTTCGTTCGCCAGTTTGTCGATGGCGAACCCGATGGGCCGGTGCATTTTCACTATCCCGCGCCAGCGCTCGCCGAGGCGTTCTCTTGAGCGCGCCTGAGCCGATCATCGCGCGCGTGCTCTCGCGTCTGGGCGCGGCCACGCTTGACGCCATCGCGCGGCTCGGCTTCGCCACGCGGTTCTTCATTGCCATGGTCAAGCAAAGCGGTACCGCGTTTTCGCGCCCGCAACTGATCGCCCGCGAGATCTATCAGGCGGGCGTGCTCTCACTGATCATCGTGTTGATGAGTGGACTGTTCGTCGGCATGGTGCTCGCGCTTCAGGGCTACGAAACGCTGGTGCGCTTCGGAGCGACCGAATCGATGGGCGTACTGGTCGCGCTGTCGCTGGTGCGCGAGTTGGGTCCGGTGGTGGCGGGGCTGCTGTTCGCCAGCCGCGCGGGCTCGGCGATGACCGCGGAGATTGGGCTCATGAAAACGACCGAGCAGCTCGCCGCGATGGAAGTGATGGCGGTGGATCCGATCGCGCGGGTCGTCGCGCCACGCTTTTGGGGTGGCGTCATCTCGCTGCCGTTGCTGGCCGCTCTGTTTTCGACGCTGGGCATTTACGGCGGCTATCTGGTCGGTGTGCGGCTGATCGGAATTGATGTGGGTGCTTTCTGGGGCCAGATGCAGGCGGCAGTCGACTGGCGCTACGACGTGCTCAACGGCGTGATCAAGAGCATCGTCTTCGCCTTCGCCGTCAGCCTGATCGCCGTGTTCGAAGGGTATGATGCGAAGCCGACCGCCGAAGGCGTGTCGGCCGCCACGACCCGCACGGTTGTCACCTCGGCGCTGGCCATTCTGGCGCTCGATTTCGTTCTCACCGTCTTCATGTTCCGCGGCGGGCCGCACTGAGCGCGGCGGCTGCATTGGCTTATGAACCGAAAAATCATTGATCTCTGGGTTGGAATCTTTGTTGCCATCGGGCTCGCGGCGCTCGTGTTTCTTGCGCTCAAGGTGGGCAATCTGCTGACCACCAGCGAACAGCGCACGGGTTATCAGCTCGAAGCGCGCTTCGACAATATCGGCAACCTCAAGCCCCGCGCCCCGGTCAAGAGCGCCGGGGTGGTCGTGGGGCGTGTGGAAAGCATCGGCCTCGACGACAAGACGTATGAAGGTGTCGCCCGGCTGCACATCTACTCGCACCACCAGTTTCCACGCGACACCATCGCTGCGATTTTCACCTCGGGCTTGCTCGGTGAGCAGTTTGTCGGCCTCGAGGCCGGTGGTGACAGCGTCATGCTGAAGGACGAAGACCGCATCCGCAAGACTCAGTCAGCGGTGCAACTGGAAAAACTGATCTCGCAATTCATGTTCAGCAAGGCGCAGGAGACACCGGCCAGTGCGCCAGGCGCCGTCCCCACGCCCGCCCCGAGCGCCGCCTCGCCCGCAGCGCCGCCCGCCGTTACCCCCGGAGCCAAACCATGAAGATCCGCCTCCTTTGTGCCGCGACGGCGCTCACCGCCAGCCTGCTCACCGGTTGCGCTTCGTTTCGAAACGCTGCCCCCGGCGACCCGCTGGAGCCTGTCAACCGTGGTGTGCACTCCTTCAACAGCACCTTCGATCACTATTTGTTCAAGCCGATCGCCAAGGGCTACGACGCTGCGGTGCCCAATCCCGTCAAGCGTGGCGTCAGCAATGTGTTCCAGAACGCGTCCGATGTGCAGTCGGTGGTGAACGACGCCTTGCAACTCAAGGGGCAGAAATTCGCCGATGACTTCGGTCGCGTGATCATCAACAGCACGGTCGGTATCGGCGGCATCTTTGATGTCGCCACGCCGATGGGCATCGAACGCGGCAATGAAGATTTTGGCCAGACGCTCGGCTATTGGGGTATCGGCTCCGGGCCGTACCTTGTGCTGCCCTTCCTTGGCCCGTCGTCGGCGCGTGACGTCGTAGGGCGCTACGCCGATGGCAAGATTGATCCCATCAGCAACCTGTCATCCGTCCCGGTGCGCAACTCGTTGATGGCGCTGCGTGTGGTGGATACGCGCGTCAGCCTGTTCCCGGCGGAAGCGCTGATGGCTCAGGCGGCGCTCGACCAGTACACGTTTCTGCGGTCGGCTTACCTTCAGCGCCGCCAGAGCCTGGTGCTCGACGGCAAGCGACCCAAAGACGAGTAACGCAGCGGATCACCGCGGAGTAAGGAAACAAAGCGTCGTATGAAGATTTTGAAGTGGGTTTCTGGTGCGCTCGCCGGCGTGGTTGCCGCGTCGGTGCTCTCAAACGTTGCCGCGGCCCAGCCCGCTCCGGATGCGCTGGTCAAATCCCTCGCCAGCGAAGTGACGACCGTCCTCAAGAACGACCCGGCCATTCTCAGCAATGCGGCGAAACTGCGTGATCTCATCGAGACGCGTCTGATCCCCAATTTCAACTTTCAGCACATGACACAGCTGGCGATGGGTCGCAATTGGGGCAAGGCGTCGCCGGACCAACAAACCGCACTGACGCGTGAGTTTCAGACGTTGTTGGTGCGCACTTACTCTGGCGCCCTGGCGAACTTCCGCAACAACACCATTGACTACCGTCCGCTGCGCATGCAGACGACAGATACAGACGTCACGGTCAAGACCGTCGTCAATCAGGCGAACGGCCAGGGCATCCCCATCGACTACTCCATGGAAAAGGTGGCCGACGGCAGTTGGAAGGCCTACGACGTAGTGGTGGCCGGCGTCAGTTTGGTGACCAACTATCGTGAGGAGTTCAACAGCGTTGTGCGCGACCAGGGCGTCGACGCGCTGATCAAGCAGCTCCAGGCCAAGAACAGGTAGGCACGGCACCGATGCAACTGTCAGGTGAGCTCACATTTGGAAACGCCCACACACTGTGGGAGAGCCACTCGCCCAGCGCGCGTGGCAAGACAACCATCGACGTTTCGGCAGTCACCACCGTGGACTCTGCCGGCCTGGCGTTGATCACCGCGTTGAAGCGCCGAGCCGGCCCGCAGTGTCGCGTGGTCGGCCTGACATCCAAACTGGCGGCGCTGGCGGCGGCTTACGACATCGAGTCCTTGTTCTAGGGAAACGTTGGCCGTATACCCGCAGACGGGGAACGCCATAGTCTGGGCGGATAAAATGTGAGGTTGCTCGAAAGCCTCGTTGTGAACTCCAATCGCTCCCGTGACACCGCCGTCGAAGTCGTCGACGTCTGTAAATCATTCCCGAAAGTTCGCGCGCTTGATCACGTTTCACTCCGTGTAGAGCAGGGCGAATTCTTCGCGCTGCTCGGCCCCAACGGCGCTGGCAAGACCACGCTGATCAGCATCCTCGCCGGCCTGACACGTGCCGACAGCGGTAGCGCGAAGATCATGGGTTTCGATACGGTCAGCCGGTATCGCGAAGCGCGCAGCAACCTCGGCGTGGTGCCGCAGGAGCTGGTGTTCGACCCCTTCTTTACCGTTCGCGAGACACTCGCGCTGCAGGCCAAGTACTACGGCGTTGTTGGCGCTGACGCGTGGATTGATGAAATCCTGCATCACCTTGATCTCACTGGCAAGGCGAACACCAACATGCGGGCCCTCTCGGGCGGCATGAAGCGCCGCGTACTGGTCGGGCAGGCGCTGGTGCACAAGCCGCCGGTGATCGTGCTCGATGAACCGACAGCGGGCGTTGACGTTGAGTTGCGGCAAAACTTGTGGACCTTCATCAAACGGCTCAATGGCGAGGGTCACACCATCATCCTGACCACGCACTACCTCGAAGAAGCTGAGGCGCTGTGCAATCGCGTCGCCATGCTCAAGGGCGGCAGGATTGTGGCGCTCGACACCACCGCGAATTTGCTGCGCGGCATGTCGGGCATCACGGTGCAGGTGTCGGCGGACGCCGTGCCGCCAAGGTGGCAGGCGCGCGGTAGTGTGCAGGCGTCGGGCGCGTTCGGCTTTACGTTGTCTGGTTATCCGGAGTTGGAGACGCTGCTGTCCGCCTATCGGGAGGCCAATATTGTTGTGCGTGAAATGAAGCTGGGTGAGGCCGACCTCGAGCAGGCGTTCCTGAAACTGACCTCGCGTGAATCCAGCGCAGCGGAGGCCGCATGAGCGATGCCATTGAATCCAATGTCGCGCAACGTGCGGGTGGCCGCGTCAGTGTCGGCGGTTCGTCCTTCGCACTTGGTCCCGGCTTCAAGGCGCTCTTCTACAAGGAATGCCTGCGCTTCTGGAAAGTCGCATTCCAGACCATCGTCGCACCGGTGGTGACCACGCTGCTCTACCTGCTCATCTTCTCGCACGTGCTCGAATCGAACGTCAAGGTGTATGACGGCCGCGTCGCCTACACCGCGTTCCTGATTCCCGGCCTGGTCATGATGGCGGTGCTGCAAAACGCTTTCGCCAACAGTTCGTCATCGTTGATCCAGTCGAAGATGATGCGCAGCATCATCTTTGTGCTGCTGCCGCCGATCACGTCATTCGAGCTTTTCTGCGCCTATGTGTTTGGCGCGATGGTGCGTGGCCTCGCGGTGGGCTTGGGCGTCTGGCTCATCACCTTCCCGTTTGTCGGTGCCGCTGCCGCCGTGCCGCAGCATCCGTTGTGGGTGATCGGCTTCGCTGCCGGCGGTAGCGCCATCCTCGGCACGCTGGGGCTCATCGCGGGCATTTGGTCAGAGAAGTTTGATCACCTCGCGGTGTTCCAGAATTTCATCATCATGCCGCTCACGTTTCTGAGCGGTGTCTTCTACTCCATTCACTCACTGCCGGCCTTCTGGCAGGGGCTCTCGCATTTCAACCCGTTCTTCTACATGATCGACGGCTTCCGCTATGGTTTCTTCGGCATTGCTGACGTGAGCCCGTGGCGCAGTCTCGCCGTGGTCGGTTTTTTTGTCGTCGCGCTCTCGGCCATCGCGCTCCGGATGCTTGCGACGGGCTACAAATTGAGGCAGTAATGGTTACTCCAGACGACGTCAAGAACTACATCGCAGCCGGTCTATCCTGCACGCACCTCGAAGTAGAAGGCGATGGACAGCACTTCTTCGCCACCATCGTCAGTGACGAATTTCGCGGCCTCACGATGATCAAGCAGCATCAATGTGTTTACGCTGCGATGGGCGACCGCATGAAGGCCGAGGTGCACGCGCTTTCGATGAAGACCTACACGCCCGAGAAATGGGCAGAGCTCAGCGGCGGGGACCTCGTCAACAATGGATAAGCTGCGCGTTACTGGTAACGGCCCGCTGCGTGGCGCCGTGCGCATCTCCGGCGCCAAGAACGCCGCACTGCCAATCCTCTGCTCCTCGCTGCTGGTGAAGGCGCCGGTCACATTCATCAATGTGCCGCAGCTGAACGACACACGCACCACCGTGCGCCTGCTCAATCAGATGGGCGTCACCGCGGCGCGCACCGAGACGCATCGCGTGGAGATTGATGCCAGCACGCTGACCAAGCCGGTGGCCGAGTACGACCTGGTGAAGACGATGCGCGCCTCGGTGCTGGTGCTCGGCCCGCTGGTCGCGCGCTGGGGCGAGGCCCGTGTCTCGCTGCCGGGTGGTTGCGCCATCGGCCAGCGCCCGGTCGATCAGCACCTGAAGGGGCTGGAGGCGATGGGCGCCGAGGTGACGCTCGACGGCGGCTACATCAACGCGACCGCGCCGGGCGGACGCCTCAAAGGCGCCCGCATCGTGATGGACATGGTGACCGTGACTGGCACCGAGAACGTGATGATGGCCGCGACGCTCGCCGATGGCGTGAGCGTGATCGAGAACGCGGCGCGTGAACCGGAGGTTGTCGATCTCGCCAATTGCCTGATCGCGATGGGCGCCAACATCACGGGCGCCGGTACCGACACCATCACCATCACTGGCGTCGACGACTTGCACGGCACCACGTATCGTGTGATGCCCGACCGCATCGAAGCGGGCACCTTTGCCTGTGCGGTGGCAGCAGTTGGCGGCGAAGTCACGCTGCTCGACGCACCGGTGAACGCGATGGATGCCATCTTCGACAAGCTACGCGACGCCGGTTGCAGCATCGCCGTCAATGGCAGCAATGTCACCGTATCGCGCAAAGGCGCGCTCAAGGCGGTGAGCGTGAAAACAGCACCATATCCGGCCTTTCCGACGGACATGCAGGCGCAGTTGATGGCCATGAATGTGGTTGCCGAAGGCACCGCCGTGATGACCGAGAACATCTTCGAAAACCGCATGATGCACGTGTCGGAGTTGTGCCGCCTCGGTGCGAAGATCGACATCACCGGCAACACCGCAGTCGTTCATGGTGTGGGCCAGCTCAAGGGCGCGAACGTCATGGCGACCGACCTGCGCGCCTCAGCCAGCCTGGTCATTGCCGGCCTGTGTGCAAGCGGCACCACGATGATCGACCGCATCTACCACCTCGACCGTGGCTATGAGCACATTGAGGACAAGCTGATCGGCCTCGGCGCCACGATTGAACGCGTGTCGTCATGATTACGTTCGCGCTCTCCAAGGGCCGCATCCTCGACGACACCCGCCCGCTGTTGCGCACGGCCGGGATCGACGTCCTGGAAGACCCGGAATCCTCGCGCAAGCTGATCCTGCCCACGCAGCGCGACGACGTGCGCGTGGTGCTGGTGCGCGCGAGCGACGTGCCCACGTATGTGCAGCAGGGCGGCGCCGATATCGGCATCTCCGGCAAGGATGTGCTGATGGAGCAGGACACGGCAGGCCTTTACGAGCCACTCGACCTCAACATCGCCAAATGCCGTCTGATGGTCGCCGTGCGTGACGAAACCGACTACGACGCCCTCGTGCAGCGCGGTCGCCGCCTGCGCGTCGCCACCAAGTACATCCACACGGCACGTGCCCACTTCGCGAAAAAGGGCGTGCACGTGGACTTGATCAAGCTCTACGGCTCCATGGAGCTTGCCCCGCTGGTCGGCATGGCCGACGCGATTGTCGATGTCGTCAGCAGCGGCGCCACGCTGAAAGCGAACCACCTCAAGGCCGTCGAGAAAATCGCCGATATCTCGGCGCGCCTGATCGTCAATCAGGCCGCCCTCAAAACCAAGCGCGACGCACTGATGCCGATTGTGGAGAGCTTCGCCAAGTCGGTCGAAGGGCGCGGCTAGAAGCGGCGACTGACGGCTGTTGGATTGCCTAAGCCATCGCCTTCTTCAACAACGCCAGACCACGCGCAGACTTTCCGGCAGCCTTGGCCGCCCGCAGGCGAAATCGCACTTCAGCATCGTGTTCCACGAGCATCATGGTGGTCATTTCGTCGATCAGGCGATTTAGCGTGGTGCCACGGCTTTGTGCCAGCGCGCGCAGGCGCTCGTGCTTGTCGTCAGGCAGGCGTACGGTCAAAGCGCTCATGCTGGATACTCCTTCAAAATTTGTTCCGGTGTCAACACTCGAACATGCGGAAATGCAAGCTCACCGCCGGACAAATCACGCAGATTGCGCGTGACGATGCATTGAGCGTTTCCCGCGACCGCAAGCTCCATCAGATGATTGTCTGACTCATCGCGCAGGTTGGGGCGCCACTGGTAGTAAACCCGAATCCACTCGCAACTCGCAGTGAAGATGTCGAACAACTCGTTGCGCTCGTCGCTGCGGAGCTTGCACTTGGCAAAAAGTGCCGACCGGGCCAAAACGTCTTCATACTCGACAAAAAGCGCGTTGGCCATCAACGGCCTGAAGTGCCCCGTCAGACAGTGGGCCACAACAGCATTTGACGCACCGGTTCCCATGCAGGCGCCAACAAACACATTGGTGTCGACCACAATTCGATACATGTAGTCATTTTATCTCGATCACCAGCGTGGTTGCAATTTTGATACCAAACTGGACGAAAATTGCCAAGAGTGATCTACGAGCCAATTCGATGTCGAATCGCCTTGGGTGGACTGAGGATGTCTACCCTACAACCGACCAAGCTCTACGGCCCGGGGGAGCTCGCCCCGCTGGTCGGCATGGCCGGACCATCGTCGACGTCGTTAGCCGCGGTTCCACACTCAAGTTCAACCGCTTGAAGGCCGTCGAAAGGCTTGCAGACATCTCCGGCCGTCAGATCGTTGGCCTCGACTTTCGCAACCAGTCTTGCACAGTCACAAGGTCGTCAGTGTCAACCATGTCGCCAAGACTTCCATCTTTGTTGATGATCTTGATGCGCTCGCCGTCCTGGGTGATGAACATCACGCTGCCATAGGCTTGCGGAACGTGCCGCGCCTTACGTGCAGCGTCCTTTGTGTTGTCCTTGGTCTCGATCAGACGTAGCAGTGCATCATCGCCGGTTGCATGCTGCATGCAGACAACAAAGTCCGGGTAGAAATAGTGCCTGTGATCCGCGCGTACGATCGCGACGCCGAAGCTCTTGCGATCTGCATTGCGGTGCCACCAGCGGACAAACGGTGCTCGATCCAGCGCTTCGGCAAAGCGGCGTTCGAAACCATTGAGTTTGCTTGACTCATCATACGGACTGGTGAGAAATGCAGTGCCATCGGCTAGTGGAATTGACCGCTCCTTGAGCCAGACACCGCTGTCGATGAACAGATCAAATCTGGCTTCGTCGATTTGACTCTTCGTAGGTGGCAAAACACCGTAAATATTCTTGGTCGATGAATCGAGTGCACAGCCATCGGAAAAAAGCATCGCGTCGGGTAGCGGCCCGGACTGAACGGTCTGCGACTGGCGGGCAATTTCTTCCTGCAACTGCTCTGCAAGCAAATCCTTTTGCCGGATGACGACCCAGAAGGCCGCGTCGCGCGCGAACTGACGTAAGACCTTCGCGTCCGGTTGCTCTGCGTCGCTTGCTTCGTCAAATTTTTCCTGCAATGCGGGCTCAAGCCGCTGCGCCAATACATCCACGATGATGCGGTGGTCGGCTTCCTCGGTCTGCGGCAGTGCGCGGAGCACCTCGCGCGCATCCGCAGCAAGGTGAACGCGGTCAGTGACAATGGCGATTTCCCTCTGCGTAAGTTCGCCGGTGGTCAATTCGGTCGACCGCTCAATCCCCTTGGCGCGACTGAGCGCGACGGCGACCGCCATATTGCGCACGGATTCCGGCAGGTCCACGCGCGTTGCGATGGCCTTCGAGATGGCGCTCATGTTGAGCAGGGTCGGACGTAGCTCACGCAGCAGTGCGCGCGGTAACGCGGGCAGGCTTTGCCGCAGTCGATAAACCTGAAAACCACAGTTCCGAATCGAGGTCGTGACTTCGTCTACCGTACTCAGTGCCGTCCGTGATTGGCTCTCCGCCACGGCATCGGGTTTCATTTCGTCGAGTTCGACGTGCTCGTCGTCGCTGGCTTGGTCAGGTGGCGACAGGTCAAGGCCCGTTTGCGTGCCGATAGGCGCCAACGGCATCGCCGCTTGCGGCGGTACGGGCGGCTCTTGGCTATTGGGACTTGGGTCTACAGCCTGCAATTCAGTCGCGGGCAATGGCGCGTCGTAGAACGCCTGACCTTGTGGCGTTGGTCGATTGGTGATCATCAGCGCGCCACTCATCGTCTCGCGCGTGACCAGCCTTTCCGTTTGCCCCTGCAATTCGCTGATGACCTTTGCGTTGGCCGCGACCGATTGCTGAAAGCCCGTTTGTGCCTCGGCATTGGCGAGGTAAATGTAGGCAGTGTCAAGATCGGCCGGGATCGGCGTACCTTTTGGGAAACGCGCACGAATCGGCGACAACACACGCATCACGCGTCCAATGAACTGCGTCGCAAAGTCCGGATCGTTCACCGGTTTGGTTGATGCCAGCACGAATGCTCGCGGCGCATCAAAACCCGTTCCCGCCGACTGTTTGAAGATCAGCACCCGAATCGTCGGATCGTTCGCAATGCGCGACATCAATGCCGGGTCGGGCTCCGCCGCCGAATGCATGCCGATGGTGTCGGCGGGCACCTTGCAAAGCGTCATTAGGCTGTCGCGCGCTTCGTTCACCGCGTCATCACCGTTGCCCACCTGCACCAGAAGCAACGGCTCCACGTTCACACCCGCATCCAGAAGGGATTTGCGCAGAGCCAGATTGCGCCGCCACGCCTGGCGCAAGACGGTGCGTTTGGAATCGGTGACTGACTGAATGCCCGTTGGCGACTGATACACCACCGCCTGGATGTAGCGCTTGTTCAGTCGCGCCTCAACCACGTCAAGCCGACTGACAGCGAATGTTTCGACCGCGCTCAATCCAGCTTGCCCCACAAAATCGTTAAGCGCCTGGTCTTTTGGTGTCGCGGTGGCCGCGATGAAATAGTCGGGCTTGAGCCACGCGGCGAAGCGGCCGAATTCGGTGCCGGATGCGAGCCCGATATGGGCCTCGTCTACCACCAGGCCGATCTGCAAGCCGCGGTTTCTGGCGCGCGCGACCAGCGCGGCGAGGCTGCGCGTGTCGTCGTCCTGGTCGGCATCGTAGCCCTTGGTGCGGTTCGTCGCTTTCGCCACCGCCTGCGCGGTGGAAAGCAGCACGGCGCTGGCGGCGGGCTCCTGATTGCGGCCACTGGCAAGCATCACCGGGGCCAGCTCACCGGGGCAATTGCTGGTCAGCTGATCTTCGGTCTGCTGCACCAGATTGACGAACGGCACAAACCAGAACCAGAGCACGTCGCGCTCGGCGCAGACGCCCGCGAGCACCCGGCTGATGACGAAGGTTTTGCCCGACCCTGTGGGCGCGCGCAGCAGGCACGGCGGCGACGGGTTGCGCAGCAGCGCCGCTGTCAGGTTGCGAATCAGCGTGGCCTGAAAATCTTCAGGCTCAATGGCCGTGCTCTGTGCCGCAATGATGTCGGGCTGCATGACGGCAGTCATTGCGCACCTCCCGGCACTGCATCCCCCCGTGTCCCGTCGTGTGCGAAGGCGGCCCGCTGTCGGGCTTGCCCACGCAGCAGCGCGTCCACCAGACTGTACGAATTCACGGTTCGGCCGCGCGCTTGCAGCAATTCGCGCACGCTATCCGGGCGGTTCGAATACACCGCCAGACGCGGGCTCGGCCAGTGCAGCAAGGCGTCGAGCGTCACGTCGTTCACTTCGTTCACGAGTACCGTGTCGATGCCGTTCGCTGCATCGCGCGCGATCAGTTGCATGCCCGCATCGCTCGGCGGCAGCGCGGAATGGGTCAGGCGCATTGCCAGTAGTGCGCGAGCATGCTCACTGCTGGCATCAAACGCAACATCCGGTGGTTCCAGTTTGTCTACTTGCAGGTACGCGAAACTGCCCCCCAGTCCCGCCACGTCGCCGTACCCCTGCATCACCCGCCGCATGCGCTCGGCGCACACGTCGCGGCAGACGTTGCGTTGGGACTCCTTTTCGGTGGCTTCTGTGCTTGAACAGAGAATGAAACGTCGGTTGCCCCCGTCTTCGGCGTTGAGTTCCAGTACAGCTTGACCCGTCGTGCCGGAGCCAGCGAAAAAGTCGAGGACGATGTCGTCGTCGCCACAGGACTGTGCTAGTAGCGCCTTGATCAACGAGGGGGGCTTCGGGTACGGAAATGCCTTCTCGATCATGACGGCCTTGAGCTCTTTCGATCCTTCTTCCGTTGTGCCCACGACTGGCTGATTTACCCCATCAAGCAGCGTGTCCTGTTCTTGCCTTGGAGTGAGCCAAGAAGAAATTGGTTGATTTTCGTTTTTCAAGCCCTCCTTGAAGCGCTTAAATGATGGCCTGCCATAGCCAATGCGCTTCCCTACCCAAAACTCTAGGTCGGGCATGTTGTCAAAAAGCAGCGGCGTCGCTCCGCTCATGGGAACGTCTCTGCGCGCGATTGCCTCCAGAAGCTGCGCGCGCGATTCAAAAATTTCGATCCGCTGAACTGGAGGGAACCAAACGAGTTTTTTTGAAATCAGTGCCTCAATCGTTTCGCCGCGGATTTTCTGGCCGTCCTTTACCCGACTTTCTGATGCGTATGCCCAGACACGCTGCGGATTACATGGGTAGTAGGTATCCGTCGCCGGGTCGTGAATGGGGTAATAAGTATTCGGTCGCTCGTGAAGATCGTGTGCTTTTGTCAAGTCGCTTAACCGGAAGATCCGATCACCCTCTTGGAACTTGTACATCGAGTACGACTTTTCATCACCCGAAAAGCGAAACGCTGGATTGGCGTAGACCAAAACGTGCTCATGATTGTCGGAGAAGAACGCGCCTCTCGTGTCGTTGCCACCCGTCCGGCAACGCCAAACGAAGCTCCCCACCCGTCGCCCCGGAAACACCTCATCCATCAACAATTCCAGGCGCGACCGGTTCTCGTCATTGATCGAAACGAGGATCACCCCATCCGGCGCCAGCAGGTCACGGGCGAGGGTCAGGCGTTGATACAGAAACTCCAGCCACATGGAGTGGCGCCAGCGGTCGTTGGCGCCCACGTAGTGATCGTTGTAGACCCAATCCTTGTTGCCGGTGTTATAGGGTGGGTCAATGTAGATGACGCGAATCTTGCCGCTATGCGTGGCACGCAGCAGGCGAAGCGAATCGAAGTTGTCACCCTCGATGATCAGGTTGGTAAACGGCGCGCCCGCGCCGGACGCCGCCCCGCTGGCATCCCGATGGCAGAGCGCGGGCACCACCCGCGGCAGCACCACATGCTCGTTAAGCGCACGGTCACGCTCAATCGCGTCATGTTCCCAGTAGAGGCCAATCTTTTGCCGCGTCAACTGGTCGACGAGAAGTCGGCGGAGTTGAGTGGCGTCGAGATGTTCGAGCTGCGCCAGCAGCGAAGGGGCGGGGGTGGACATGCCCTGCATTATCCCCAAGCCGCCGCTTGCGGGCACTCGGTCAAAACCCCGCCAGCACCGCATCCCTTGCCGACACCAGCGGGAGGGTCATGCCGGTGGCCAGGGCGTCGAGCAAGTCGTTCTGAATGACGACCCCGTAGGGGATGCCCTCCGCCGCGCTTTGGCGCGGGTTGGCAAACATGTCGTACTGTGCCCTCGCGCAATTAGCAAGGGCGAAGGTCGGCGCCGGGGATGCCGTCGGCCTCATCGCGGGTGTTCTGCGCTGCAATCCACTCGCCGAACTCGGCCTCGAAGGCGCGCTTGCGCGCGGCGCGGCTGGCCTTGTCACCCACAGCCTGCAACGCGAGGTAGTGCTCGGCCGACAGAGTCACCGTGTCGAGCTGCCCGGACTTTTCGACAAACACCCGTTCTCGCTTCGCCTGGGCGCAGAGGCTCCCAAACCGGTTCTTGGCTTCGTTCGCGGTGACTCGTATGCGGATTTCTTCGCGGCATGTTGCGCCGCACCGTAAAATTCCCTGGGGCCAGCGCTTGGTGCCTTCACGACGCGTTTCCCGAAGTTAGACCCGGCTGCCGTCATCAGCTTTTGACCACATTCGGCGTCTGCGTGAGCGCTGCAGCTTGTTTTTGCGGTATGTCGACATTGCGTTGCAAGTGGCGCGAAACGGCTACCGAATGTGGCTTTCAACAAAAAGCCGTTAACCGACTCCCAATGAAGCTACTCGATTCCTCTGCCCCCGATTTCCTCGCCTCGCTGGATGCGCTGACGCATCACGCGGGTGCGCTGGACGAGGGCGTAGATCGTGCGGTGGCGGACATCCTCGCGGACGTGCGCACGCGGGGCGACGCGGCGGTGCTGGCGTACACGCGCAAGTTCGACCGCCTGAGCGATGCACAGGCGCCGTCGGTGGCGGCGCTGGAGCTTTCGAAGTCCGAAATGAAGGCGGCGTTTGACGCGCTGGACGACGAACTGAAAGCCGCGCTGACGCTGGCGCGCGACCGCATCGAGGCCTATCACCGCCGCCAGATCGCGGAGAGCTGGCGCTACAACGAGGCCGATGGCACGCAGCTCGGCGTGAAAGTGACGCCGCTGGACCGCGTGGGCCTGTACGTGCCCGGTGGCAAGGCGGCGTATCCGTCATCGCTGCTGATGAACGCGGTGCCCGCCAAAGTGGCCGGCGTGCGGGAAGTGGTCATGGTGGTGCCGACGCCGGACGGTGTGAAGAACCCGACCGTGCTCGCCGCCGCGCATCTGGCCGGCGTGGACCGCGCCTTCACCATCGGCGGCGCGCAAGCGGTGGGGGCGCTGGCCTTCGGCACCGCCACGGTGCCCGCCGTGGACAAGATCGTCGGTCCCGGCAACGCTTACGTCGCGGCCGCCAAGCGCCGCGTGTTCGGCATCGTGGGCATCGACATGATTGCCGGGCCGTCGGAAATTCTCGTCATCGCCGACGACGGCGCGAATCCGGACTGGGTGGCGATGGATCTGTTTTCGCAGGCGGAGCACGACGAAGTGGCGCAGTCGATCCTGCTCACCCCGAGCGAAGCGCTCCTTGCCGCCGTACAGGCGAGCATCGAAAGACTGCTACCGACCATGCCGCGAAAGGACATCATCGCGGCCTCGCTCGCGGGCCGTGGGGCGATGGTCAAAACGCGTTCGCTCGAAGAGGCGTGTGACATCAGCAATCGCATCGCGCCGGAGCACCTCGAACTGTCCGTCGCCGATCCGGAGGCGCTGCTGCCGCACCTGCGTCACGCCGGCGCGATCTTCATGGGCTATGGCAGCAGCGAGTCGCTGGGCGATTACGTGGCCGGCACCAATCACGTGCTGCCCACGTCGCGCTCGGCGCGCTTCTCGTCACCGCTTGGCGTGTATGACTTCCAGAAGCGCACCAGCCTGATTTTCGCGTCCGCGCAGGGGGCTGCCACGCTCGGCAAAGCCGCTGCAACGCTGGCCTACGCCGAAGGCTTGCCGGCGCATGCGCGGGCGGCTGAGTTGCGCAACGAGTAGTCTGCCCACTTGCGTCCGCCCGACGGACGTGCGGAACGACCGGAGTCCCCATGAATACTGCCGAATTCATTACCAAGACCATTCGCCCCGAAGTGCAGGCCGTTAAGGCCTACCCCGTGACGCCGCCGTGGACCGGGATCAAGATCGAGCTGATGGAGGACAACCACCTCGACGTCGCCAACAACACCGCCACCTCGGCGGCGATGCGCGAGGCCGTGGCGCACGCGGTCGCCGATGCCGCGTTCAATCGCTATCCCGATCCTGCCGCCCCGGCGTTGAAAGCCAAACTGCGCGAGAAGCTGGATATCGCGCCGGAGCATGGCCTGCTGCTCGGTTCGGGGTCGGACGAAGTGATCGCGATGGTGTCGCAGGCGGCGGTCGCGGGCGGCGGCACCGTGCTGTCGCTGGAGCCTTCGTTCGCGGTGTTCCGCAATGCCGCAGTGGCCTGCGCGGGCCGTTACGTCGGTGTTTCGCTCAACGCCGATTTTTCGCTCAACCTCGACGCAACGCTCGCGGCGATTGCGCGGGAGCAGCCAAAGCTCATCTGGCTGGTCTACCCGAATAACCCGACGGGCAACAGCTACGGCGACGAGCAGATCGAAGCGATCGTGCGCGCAGCGCCAGGGCTGGTCATCATCGACGAAGCGTATGAGCCGTTTGCGGGTCGCTCGTGGGCGTCGCGACTGAACGAATTCCCGAATGTGCTTGTTATGCGCACGCTCTCAAAGATCGGCCTTGCCGGTGTTCGCCTGGGCTACCTGTTCGGCGCGCCGGAGTGGATCAATCAGATCGACAAGGTACGCGCGCCGTTCAATGTGAGCGTATTGCAGCAGGTCGCCGCGACGGTGATCCTCGATCATTACGACGAGCTCAAGCGCCACGCCGCGCTGATGGTGGCGGAGCGCGAGCGCCTGTTCGTTGAATTGCAGAAGTTGCCCGGCGTCACCCCGTTCCCGTCGAAGGCCAACTTTGTGCTGGCGCGGTTCGCCGATTCCGCGGCCGTGTTCGAGGCGCTCAAGGCGCGCGGCATTCTGGTGCGCAACCTTTCCGCCATGCACCCGCTGATGGCCAACACGCTGCGGATCTCGGTCGGCATTCCTGCCGAGATGGATGCGCTCATCAACGCCCTGAAGGAAATCCTGTAGGAGCCGCTCCTACAATAGAACCCATGAATACCTCTGCCGCCCGCGCCGCGACCGTCGAGCGCAATACCAAGGAAACGCAGATCGCCGTCGCCATCAATCTGGATGGCACTGGCAAAGCGGATCTGCAAACCGGGGTGCCATTTCTCGACCACATGCTGGACCAGCTGGCGCGGCACGGCATGATGGACGTGACGGTGCACGCCAAGGGTGACTTGCATATCGATGCTCACCACACGGTGGAAGACATCGGCATCACCCTGGGTCAAGCGTTCAGGCAGGCGGTGGGCGACAAGGCCGGTATTAACCGCTACGGGCACTCGTATGTGCCGCTGGATGAAGCGCTGTCGCGCGTGGTGGTTGATCTGTCCGGTCGTCCGGGGCTTGAGTTTCATGTGCCCTTCACCCGGGCGATGATCGGCACCTTCGATGTTGATCTCACCCACGAGTTTTTTCAGGGCTTCGTGAACCATGCCCTCGTGACGCTGCACATCGACAACCTGCGTGGCGATAACGCTCACCATCAGTGTGAGACAGTGTTCAAGGCATTCGCACGCGCGCTGCGCGTCGCCTGTGAGCGCGATGCGCGCGCAGCCGGTGTGGTGGTGTCTACCAAGGGCGTGCTGTAGGCCGGGCGTATGCAAACCATCGCCATCGTCGACTACGGCATGGGCAATCTGCGCTCGGTGGCCAAGGCGTTCGCGCACGTCGCACCGGACCAGCGGGTGATGATCACCAGTAACGCGGAAGAGATCGCCGCCGCCGATCGCGTGGTATTGCCCGGTCAGGCGGCGATGCCGGAGAGCATGGCCGCACTCAATGCGTCCGGCCTGCGCGATGTGCTGTGGGCCGCGTCGAAAGACCGTCCGTTTTTCGGCGTCTGCCTCGGCCTGCAAATGCTGTTCGAGAGCACCGAGGAGGGCGATATTCTGGCGCTCGGTTATCTGCCCGGCCGCTGCGTGCGGTTTCCGCGGCAGCATCGCGACCACGACGGTGGCGCGCTCAAGGTGCCCCACATGGGCTGGAATCCGGTCAGCTTTCCGGCGCACGCGCGCGAGCATCCCTGCTGGGCGGGCGTCTCCGAAGGCAGCGCGTTCTACTTCGCGCACAGTTTCTACGCTGTCCCCACGCAGAACGCGCTGGTGGCGGCCACCGCAAACTACCCCGATCCGGTTTGCGTTGCCGCAGCACGGGCCAACCTATTTGCGGTACAGTTCCACCCTGAAAAGAGCGCCGACGCCGGTTTGCGGGTGCTCAAGAACTTCTCCACCTGGAACGGAACGGCCTAAGGTCATCCCCCACTTTCCGAAACTGCGCTTTCTGCGCTGCGTCTTTCTCACTCAATCCCATGCTTGTCATCCCCGCGATTGATCTCAAAGATGGTCGTTGTGTCCGCCTGCGTCAGGGCGATATGGACAACGTCACCGTGTTCTCGGAAGACCCCGCTGCGATGGCGCGACACTGGGTCGATCAAGGCGCGACCCGGCTGCACCTCGTCGACTTGAACGGTGCCTTCGCCGGCAAGCCGGTGAACGAGGGCGCGATCAAGGCAATCCTCGCCGAAGTGGGTGAAGACATTGACGTGCAGCTCGGCGGCGGCATTCGCGATCTCGACACCATCGAGCGCTATCTCGACGACGGCATCAACTACGTCATCATCGGTACCGCCGCGGTGAAGAATCCCGGCTTCCTGCACGACGCCTGCAACGCCTTCCCGAGCACCGTCATTGTCGGCCTCGACGCCAAGGACGGCAAGGTCGCCACCGACGGCTGGAGCAAGCTCACTGGTCACGACGCGCTGGACCTCGGCAAGCGTTTCGAGGACTACGGTATCGAAGGCATCATTTACACCGACATCGGTCGCGACGGCATGGGCACCGGCATCAACATCGAGGCCACGGTTCGCCTTGCCCAGCCGCTGCGAGTGCCGGTGTACGCCTCGGGCGGCATCCACAATGTCGAGCACATCAAGCTGCTGAAGCCGCATGAAGCTGACGGCATTGCCGGCGTGGTTTGCGGGCGGGCGCTCTATGAGGGCACGCTCGATTTCGCGGCCGCCGTTGCCGCGCTGCGCTAGCCGCCCATTTTTTGCACAGGAGTCTGATCGTCATGACCAGCGAATTTCGTTCACACCGCGATTTGGTGGTGTGGCAACGAAGTGTGGAGTTCGCGCATCACCTGCACCGACTGGTAGCGCAATTCCCGGCGCAAGAGCAGTGGGGGATTGCCGCCGAGTTGCGTCGTGCATCAACCGCCATTGCGGCGAACGTCGCGGCCGGTGCGGCGGTGGCAACGCCGACCGACTTCATCGGCTTCGTAAATCAGGCGATCGCCTCGACCACTGAGGTGGAGGCGAATCTGGAGGTGGCGATTCGTTCGGGTCTCGTTGATGAGTCCGCAGCGCCGATTGCTGAGTTGCTGCAAATTTTGCGCATGTTGATACGGCTCCGGCTCTCGTTGATTGAGAAGCACAATGCGACTGTCGGTGCTCCTGCCGCGTAGCTGCCGCCCATGCTCTGCAAGCGAATCATCCCCTGTCTCGACATCAAGGACGGCCGCGTCGTCAAGGGCGTCAACTTCGTCGGCCTACGCGATGCCGGTGATCCGGTCGAGGTGGCGAAGCGCTACAACGATCAGGGCGCTGACGAGCTCTGTTTTCTGGATATCACCGCCAGCGTTGAAGCGCGCGGCCTGCTTTACGACCTGATCGAACGCGTCGCCTCACAAGTATTCATCCCGCTCACCGTCGGCGGTGGCGTAAAGACTGCTGAAGACCTGCGCCCCCTGCTGAATGCGGGTGCCGACAAGGTGAGCATCAACACGGCGGGCGTCAACAACCCGCAGATATTCAACGAGGCCAGCCATTTCTACGGCGCCCAATGCGTGGTCGCCGCGATCGATGCCAAGAAGCGCACCGACGGCAACGGCTGGGAAGTTTTCGTGCACGGCGGGCGCACGGCGACGGGCAAGGACGCCGTCGCATGGGCGCGCGAGGTGGCGGATCGCGGTGCCGGGGAAATCCTGCTCACCAGCATGGACCGCGACGGCGCAAAAATTGGGTTCGACCTCGAACTCACCCGAGCGATCGCCGACGCCGTGAGCATCCCCGTGATCGCCTCGGGCGGGGTGGGCAATCTACAGCATTTGGTGGACGGCGTGCTGGGCGGAGGGGCCGATGCCGTGCTCGCAGCGAGCATCTTTCACTACGGCGAGCACACGGTGGGCGAAGCTAAAGCAATGATGCGGGCAGCTGGGATTCGCGTCCGCTAGCGACCTGCGCCTGCAGCGACAAGTGGGGCCAGATTCGGCCTAACGGGTCAACAGCAGTGACGCGACAAATATTCCGATCATCATGAAGACGAGCACGAGTTTGACGACCGTGCCGATCAGCAACCCGAGCCAGGTGGCGAGCCCTACCTTTGCCGCACGCGGCGCGTTTCGTTGTGCGAGGTATTCACCGGCCATGGCACCGACGAATGGCATGAACACGACGCCGACCAGCCCCATGAAAATCCCGGCGAGCGTGCCCAGCGCGGCGCCAACGATGGCGAGCGTACTGGCGCCGACTCGTTTCGCGCCCAGCACCGTCGCCACGTAGTCGGTGGCCCAGGCCAACACCGCAAGCACGGCAATGAGCGCGACGATCCAGCCAGGTACGCGCGAGAAACCGTCAATCCATGCGCCAAGGACAATGCCGGCCAGCACCAGAATCGTCCCCGGCAACGCGGGGAGTACAGTGCCCGCAACACCAACGATGATGAGCACAATGGCAGCAATCCAGAGCAGGGTAGGGGTGTCCACGAGTGTTCAGGCAGCGCTCAGGCTGGCGAAAATAGACTGAACAGTGTAAATTCATAAAGTCTAGTGAGTCCCCACCGTCTGCCCGGACCGCATCTGTCTGAGGCTGGTGACGGCGCTGTGCTTTGCGCCCGTTTGTGTCTTCGCGGCGCGGCACACGCGTGGCGCGCGTCAACTCTACCGAATCCTATGCGTATCAAAAAGTCTTGCGGGCGGATTGCACAAGTGGTTGCGGCTGGTTGCATCAGCGTGGTCGCTTTGGTGTCCATCCCGGCCCGTGCGCAGTCGCTCAACGTAATTGAGTACTACAACGTCGCGCTGGATGCGTACTTCATCACTGGACGGCAAATAGAGCAGATTTCGCTCGACAGCCTCGGTGGAGATTTTGTGCGCACGGGCGCGAGCTTCATTGCCAATTCCTCAGCCGCCGCCGGCACCGACGAAATTTCGCTGTGTCGGTTCTTTGTGTCCCAGGCCACGCCGTTTGTCCGCACGCACTTTTACGGTCGCGAGGACACCGATTGCGCTGCGCTACGCAACAATGTTCCCTCCGGTTTTGTGGACGAGGGCCGCGAGTTCGCAGCCGGCAAGCCAGTCAACGGCAGCTGTTCGGCGCCCTATGCTGTGCCGGTCTACCGCAGTTTCCGCGCGGGGAAAGATGGCCGCACCCCGAATCACCGCTACACCGTGTCGGCAACTGACTACGCCGGCATGACGGCCGCCGGCTGGTCAGGTGAAGGTGTTGCGTTTTGTGCGTTCTCTGGCAACGCCGGTGCCATTGCCCCCACATCGTCGAACCGAACGCCCCTGTCGAACGGCTATGTGCTCACGGGTAACTGTGCCGCCGACTGGCCCACCGGAAGCGCCCGCGTGGGGTCGCAAGCCTCGCCACAACTGGCAGTTAACCCGACCAATCGGAAGCATTTGTCCGCGGTGTGGCTGCAAGACTCCGGTCTGAACGGTGCCTCACGCGGGGGTGGGGGCATGGCCAGCTTTGACGGCGGTCTATCCTGGCAAAGGATCGGGGGCGCGTTTACGCGTTGCAGTGGTGGTACGGCGGCAAACGGGGGTGACTATGCACGTATGCACGAGATCGTCACCGCCGTGACAGGCAGCGGCACTCTGTTTCAACTGGCCAGCGTGTCGAGTGGTGATTTCGCAACCACCTACGCTCGCAGTTCTCTGCTGCTGGGGCGAAGCAGTGACGGCGGGCGCACTTGGGACGAGACTGGGATCCTGAGCGTGGAACCGACCACGGCATTCAGTGTGGACCATCCGGCGATCGTCGCCGACGCCATTGCGCCGCGCGCAGCGTACGCCGCGTGGTGGAGAACAGACCAACTGACCTACCGGACGAATGTGCAATTCGCCAGGACGGTGGACGCTGGAAACAACTGGCAGAACGCAGCCACGATCTATTCCGTGCCATTGGGCGCACACCTCACTGCGGGGCGCCTGGTGTCGTTGCCGAGCGGTGTCCTTGCCTACGTGTTCCAGGAAGTGGTTGATGTATCGCCGAATCCAGCGCTACTCGGGCCGTGGCTGCGCGTGATTCGTTCCACCGACGGTGGCTCGACGTGGAGCGCACCGGTCACCGTCTCGCAAGCCAAATCGACAGGGACCCGCGCGCCGGATGGCAGCCGCCGTTTGCGTGACAGCGCCGGCACGTTCTCGGCGACTGCGGGGCCGGGCAACCGCCTGTACGTCGCTTGGCAGGATTCGCGCGTGGGCGGTGGATTGTTTGATGGCATCGTGTTGAGTCGCAGTGGCGACGGCGGACAGACCTGGTCGCAGGCGGTGCGCGTCAATGCGCGCGAAACCGTCCCGGCGTTCTCGCCGACGGTCGCAGTACGGACAGACGGCGTCATCGGCGTCACCTATTACGAATTTCAGGCGGTGTCGCCTGGCACCACGGCGGATCCGTTACCCGCTGTATTGCGACTTGCACGCTCCGGGGATGGCTCTACATGGTGGGACGCGACGGTCGAGTCTGCGTTCGACGTCGCGCTGGCGCCGCTCAGTACGGTTCCTCCCAAGCCGGCGTCTTTCTACCTGGGCGAATATCAAGGTTTGGTCGCCAACGGCAGCGCTTTCATGGCGTTGTATGTGCGGACCAATCCGTCGGGTTCCAGCGAGGTGACGAGTGTGCGCGTTGCCAATCTCGCCGACGGCTCGTTGCCGTAGCCGCCTGACATCGACCATCGATCGGTGCGGTCGACGCGTCGCTCGCGAAGCGAGCGCGCTTGTCGCAGCCGCCTCGATCATCGTCGTGTCCACTACAGCGGCGCAGGGTGCGGCCCCGGTCACGGTGGTCGAGTACTACAACGCGACGCTTGACGCCTACGTCATGACTGGCCGGTTGCCTGAGCAGGCAGCTCTGGATGCGGTGCCGCGAGACTTTCGTCGCACCGGGATGCAGTTTTCGGGTGTGGCCGCGTCGGGTGCGTTCGCGACCGCGGGCGACGTTCGCATCTGCCGCTTCTACGTCAGCGTGCCTGGTCCGGCGAGCGCGTTCACCAGTTCGCACTTCTACGGGCGCGAGGGTATCGACTGCGAGGCGTTGTTGGCGCAACTGCCTTCGAGCTTCACCTACGAGGGTTTTGATTTCACCGTCGCCAACCTGCTCACAACAAGCCCGACAGCCTTCCCCTCCGCGTGTCCGGACCGCGCTCCTGTTCGCGTCTACCGCTTGTTTCGATCGAATGCCAACGGACGCACCAGCAATCATCGGTATGTCACAAGCAGTGCCACCTATGAGGCGATGCTCGCCACTGGCTGGTCGGGGGAAGGCGTCGCCTTTTGTGTAACCACGGCCAGTGACGTTGCGCAAGCGCCGGAGCAGGGCTTTCAGCGTGTGCTGACCGGGGCCGCGCCGAATGTGTCACCCTTCTCGTCGACGTGCAGCATCGCGCAGAGTGGTACCAACTACATCGGCGCTGAGGTCGAACCCTACCTCGCCCTGAACCCGTCCAACTCCCAGCACCTGCTCGCAGCGTGGCAGCAGGACCGCTGGGCCAACGGTGGCGCCCGCGGGACGGCGTCGGCAGTGTCGTTCGACGGGGGGAGTAGCTGGGCGTCCAGCCGCGCGGCGTTCTCGCAGTGTGGTGGTGGCGAGTACGAGCGCGCGACCGACCCCTGGGTGACTATCGCCCCCGGCGGTGTGGCCTACCAGATGGCGTTGGGCTTCAGCGGGCAGGAATCGACGCCCAGCTCAATCAGCGCCATGCTGGTGGCGCGTAGCGCCGATGGCGGCGTCACCTGGGGGGCGCCGACGACGCTGATCCGTGATGCCGGTGCCACCTTCTTCAACGACAAGAACATGATGGTGGCCGATCCGCAGGATGCGCGCTACGTCTATGCCGTGTGGGGACGACTGCTCACCAACGGCGGTGGCCCGGCGTACTTTGCCCGCACCACCAATGCCGGTGCCAGCTGGGAGGCAGCGCGCAGCATCTAC
Organism: Burkholderiales bacterium; assembly: GCA_016790165.1. Classification (GTDB taxonomy): domain Bacteria; phylum Pseudomonadota; class Gammaproteobacteria; order Burkholderiales; family Casimicrobiaceae; genus Casimicrobium. The sequence goes on along the minus strand of JAEUPL010000025.1, from coordinate 25,026 downwards.
GACCCCGGCAGTACCAACCAGACGTTCGGCAACCAGATCATCGTGTTGAGTGACGGCAGCCTGCTCAATTTTTTCACCGACATCATCCGGACGGCGACACCCGCCAGCGCACGCGGCTCGTACCTGCGAGTGATCCGCTCGAACGACCGCGGGCAGAGCTGGAGCACGCCGCTCACCATCGCGCTCGACCTCGGGGTGGGCGTGAGTGACCCAGTCGCCGGGCGCGTTCGCGACAGTCGAGGGTTGCCCTCGGCGGCAGTTAGTCCGACGGGTGAAGTGTTTGTGGTGTGGCAGGACGCGCGCTTTTCGCAGGGCGCTCATGACGGTATCGCGCTGTCGTCGTCGAAAGATGGTGGCGCCACCTGGAGCGAACCCGTGCGCGTCAACGCACGCGGCGACGTCGCTGCGTTCGGGCCGACGATCGCGATTCGGCCCGATGGCACCATCGGTGTAAGTTACTTTGACCTGCGCGCTGCGAGCGCTGTCGGCGCACTGACCACCACCTATCAGCTGGCGACGTCCAGCGACGGCAAATACTGGCGCGAAAGCGGCATCGAGTCGGCGTTCGACATCACGCAGGCGCCGTTTGCCAACGGCTGGTTCGTCGGTGACTATCACGGGCTGATCGGGCACGGCACCAGCTTTGGTGCGCTGTATGCCAAGGTGACGGGCGACCCGAACAACCGCACGGATATCGTGTTTGCCAACCTGGCAGAAGGCACGTTGAAATCAGTGCCACCGCGTTACAGTGCGACGACCGCAGCAGGCGTGGCGATCGAGTCCGCGTGGTTGCGTGAAGCCGCGCTGCAGGCGGCGGATCGCGCGGCGCGCGCCCGTTTGCGACGCGATGAGGCGTTGCCGTCGTCGCCCTGACGACGGGAAACGCAGGCCACAGACTCAGGCTTCGTACTGCTGCGGGTCTTTCAGCGTGGCATGGAGCGATGCCTCGTGCTGCAGCATGTTCCACGTGGAGTCAACAAACGCCCTTGAGTTTGCCGCAGGCGCGACGCTGACCCGTGCGAACGCAGATGGAGACGACAGCCACGATGAACATTATCCTGAAGGACAACGAACCATTGGAACGATCCTCCTGCGCGCCCTCGCGCAAACGACTGCAATGTTCCCTCCACTTTTGATCTGGAATAAGCGGGATTTGCCCCAAGTTTAGAAAATCCTTTGCTTCCAGAACTGTTTCCGATGACCTCCATGTCCGCTGACCCGACCACGCTGTTTTCACCCGTTCGCGTGGGTGCCATCGAATGCGCCAATCGCGTCTTTATGGCGCCGCTCACGCGCTGCCGCGCCACGCCGGGGACGGATGCCGCCAACGCGCTGATCGCCGAGTACTACGCGCAGCGGGCCAGCGCCGGCCTGATCGTCACCGAGGGCACGCAGATTCTGCCGTCTGGCAAGGGCTACATGGGCACGCCGGGCATCTACAGCCCCGAGCAGGAGGCCGGCTGGCGCCTCGTCACCGACGCCGTGCACGCCAAAGGCGGCAAGATCGTCGCCCAGCTCTGGCACGTCGGCGCCATTTCGCACCCCGATATGCAGCCCGGCGGCGCGCTGCCGGTCACCGCGAGCGATGGCTTTAACCCCGGCGGTACTACCTACACGCAAAACGGCAAGGTCGAACGCGTCGCTGCCCGCGGCCTCACGACAGCGGAAGTGAAGAACATGGTCGCCGCGTTCAAACACGCTGCTGAAGTCGCCAAACGCGCCGGCTTTGACGGCGCCGAAATTCACGGCGCCAATGGCTACCTGATCGAGCAGTTCACCCGCGACAGCTCCAACCAGCGCACGGATGAATACGGTGGCAGCATCGAAAACCGCATCCGTTTTGCCGTCGAGATCGTTGACGCCGTCGCCAGCGTGTTCGGCGCCGATCGCACCGGCATTCGCCTGTCACCGGTGACGCTGGCCAACAACGCCAAGCCGGACAGCCACACTCAGGCCACCTACGGCGCACTGGTCGAGACGCTGGCGGCGCGCAAGATCGCGTTCGTACACTTTGTCGAAGGAAACACCGGCGGTGCGCGGGACCTGACGGGCTTCGACTTCGTGTGGGCGAAGAAGACGCTCACCGCTGCCGGCGTCACCTACGTTGCCAACAACAAATACGACCGCATCCTTGCTATGCACACGATGGCGCACGGCGCGGCGGACGCCATCGCCTTTGGCGTGCCCTTCCTCGCTAACCCGGACCTGCCGGAGCGCCTGCGCCGCGACGCGCCGCTCAACCCGCCGCGCCCCGCGCTGTTCTACTCGCGTGGCGCCGAGGGGTACACCGACTACCCGGCGCTGTAGCGCAGACGCGCAACCGGCGCTGCCACGAGCACGTCGTGACGGCGTAGCTGCGATGCAGCGCAGCGGAATCGAGGCATTTGTTCATCGAGCACGGTGGCCCTCGATTCCACTTCGTCGCATCGAGGCTACGGTTCACCCAGTGCCTCGAGGTCGAGCTGTACTCGAGTTGCACTGACGCATGCCGACTCGTGGCAGGCTCATTCGCGGTCATCTCGCAGTCTGGTCGCTCGCCCGTTGCGTTCACCCGCAAGTCTGCGCATCTGCCCGCAACTGGTCGCCAGCGGCATTGAGTTGCCGCCTGCTGGCCTGCACATTCGTCGGCGCACAGTGTCGTGCGTGTGATGGGCGGAGGCCATTGATGAATTTTCTGTTCAACACCAAAGCGGGTGCGCCCGCCGTGGGCGCAGCGATGCTCGCGCTGGCTGGCTGCGACCTGACGACGCCGTCACGCGCAATGCCGGGCATGCCGCACGCAGCGTACGCGCCGGCATCGTCCAGCGGCGCAGCCGCCAGCCCACTGGCACCGACGATGCAAACCGGTACCGAGGCAATCAAGGCCTGCATGGCGAATGGCTTGTCGGAAGCCACCTGCGCGCAGGTGTATCACGACATGATGGCCGGCCGTCCACCGCAGGGCGCGGCCACCTTCGCCGAATGTGAGGCGAAGTACGGTGTCGGCCAGTGCGGTAAGAACCCAGTGCCGACGGCGAGCGGCACCGGTAGCGTGTTCCTGCCACTAGTGGCTGGTGCGGCGCTCGGCGCGCTCGGTGGTTATCTGCTCTCGAAAAATCTCACACCGAAAGGCGCCTATGTGCCGCCAACGGACTGGCTGAAGAACCGACCCAGCATCAGCGCGCCGCAAAACCCGGCGATGGGTGGCGCGGCGGGCGCGATGACAGGCGACGCCAGGCGCACTAGCGCCTACGCCCAAGCGGCGGGCAACTACAACACCGGCGCCACCAAAGCGGCCGGCGTCGACGGCAAGACGGCGCAGTTCAACGCGCCCGGTGCCGCGAAGAGCAGCGTGACGCCGCCGCCGGCGTCGCAACCGGGCAGTGCCTACGGGCCGCAGGCACCCACGGCCAACGGACCGCGCTACGGCAGCGGCAATTACGCCTACAAGGCGCCGCAAACGTCACGGCCAGGGGCGCGGAGTCTTGGGCGGCGGCGTTAGCCGTTGACGTGGCTGCAGAAGCCTCAATGGGGTAAGCCGCAGTCGATGGATACCTTCAATGCGCGGCCGCAGCGCGCGTGAGCAACTGCTGCACGAAGGCCTTTCGGGACTCAACGCCGAGCTTGGCGTTGAGTCGATTCACATATGCTTTGAGCGTCCCGACCGTAACGCCGAGGGCATCGGCGATCTCCTTGTGGTCCATCTCGCGCGCCGTGGCGACGATGAGCCGTTTCTCCTGCGCCGAAAGTGGCCAGCCGGCCAGTTGCTTCGCGACAGCGATATCGGCGGGCTGCCAATGCTGAATGGTCACGGTGATCTGTGGCGCAGTGGTGTCGAGTCGCTCCAGCCGTTCGATACGAAAATCGAAGCGGCCTGCCGCCACCTCCAGGGAGCAATGCGCCAAGCGGCTTGTACCGTCATTGACCAACTGCTGCTCAATCAGCGCACGCGGCGCCCCGGGAAGCGCGCGGACGTTCTGCTGCGCCCAGTCGAGGACGCCGAGCCGCACGTCCTGACACAGGTAGAGCAGTTCGATGGCCCGTGCACCGCGTGCCACCATCGTGCCGAGGGCGTCGAATTGCAGCGTTGCCGTCGCGGCGAGGCACAGCGGCACGGTACGCGCCTGATCGGCTGCGGTATGCAAACCCGTCAAGCGGTCGCGCGCCCGCCGCAAGGTGGCTTGCTCGTCGTCAGTGAAACGCCCGGCGTCGGCGCGCCGATAGAGATATAGAAATCCGCTGCACTCGCCGCGCTGGTTGCGCACGGGTACGCCGGTGGCCCAACGCGCGCCCAAGGGCGCGATGATTTCAGTCAGGTGCCAGTGCGACTCATAGTCGGGGATGTCCTGAAACCCGCGAATGGCTTCACCATCGCTGTCGAGCTGAATACGCAGTGGAAATTCGTCGAAGAACACATCAAGGTGCGACGTAAACGACCGAAACACGGGTTCAGTCATTCGCTCAGACCAGAATGCCACGGGCCGCAAATGCTCGCCCTCCACCCAGCCAAACGCGCCGAAATCGGCATCAATGCCGTCGCGAATCGCCGCCACTACCGCCGGAATCAATGCGGTCGCCGCATAGGGCAGGTTAGCGAGGAGTTCGATCTGCGTCAGCCACGCCGCCTCGTCACGGGTTGTGCGTGGCTTTTCTCCCTCGGTGCGCTCGGATTTTTCCGTGTCGGCGATCACGCTCCATCCCCCGGTGAGTTGCGCCGGCTTGACGGACGCTAACCGACGTTATCTTGTGCCAGATTGGCGAATGCTAAATCCTTATCCGTTGCCGCGCTGCCGCTCGCTGCCCTGGGGGGCGGTGTCTGGCGAGTGACGCTGCACACGAGACAAATTTTCATCTGCAAGGTCATTCCGATGCGCACAAATGCCGTTCTCGCCCGCGCGTTGCGGGTGTTGCTCGTGGTTTTCGTTGGGCTCACTGCGGCCTCGCTGCCCTGGCGTTCGGTGCAGGCGCAACCGATCGGGGCTTCCGACGACAGTGGTTTTGGCTTCGCCTATGGCTTTGCGACATTCAGCGGTGCGGACACCGCCGACGTGCGCGGCTCCATTGCAAGCCTCGTGGCGTTGCCCGACGGCGGCGTGCTGGCGGGTGGCTCTTGCAAATTCCCGCCGGATTACACCGTTTACTGGGCTTGCCTCTATCGTTGGCGAGCGTCGGACTACAACAATTTGCCTGATCCAACGTTCGGCATCAATGGCGTGAGCTATGTGATGGCGAACGCAACCGGCGCAAAGATCGTGCGCCGAAAGGACGGACGCATCTGGGTGGTGGCGCTCTGCGCGCAGGAGACCGGTGGTGATTGGTGTACGGCCATGGTGAACGCCAACGGCATCGGGTTCGATACCAGCTACGGCAGTGGCGGTGTGTCCGTTGTCCCCCGACCGTCCGGGTACGGCGTCATGCGGATCCGCGACATTGCGCTGCAACCGGACGGGAAGCTGTTGATTGCAGGTACCTGCGCCATCAGCGCCGGCCCGGCCTCCAACGCGTCGTTTTGCGCCACACGGCTCACCGCGAATGGCGCGTTTGATTCGACTTTCGGGGTTGGCAATTGGCTGACGACGATCCCGGGGCCGGGTGACGATGCGCACAAACTGACGTTGCTGAGTGATGGCGGCTTCTACCTCACCGGCGGCTGCGGCCTGTCGCCGAGTGTGATTTGTAACCTGCGCTATACGGCAAACGGGGCGTATGTATCGTCCGTAGCCAGCAACTGGGGGAGCAACCTGTCGGAACGTGTGCACGACGTTCGGGAGCGCGCCGGCAAAGTAACGATCGCTGGCGTGGATTCGGACTCCGGTTTGATGCACGCGTCGCGCTACACCTGGGCGAGCGCCGCTAGCGACCCGACGTTTGGCGGCATCTATCCGGCGACTGGGATGGCCGGCAATGTCAGCATCGACTTCTCCCACCCGGGCCACGCCACCGCTGCAAAAATTCTGCGCGATGGCAGTATCTTCTTTCACGGCGATTGCAACAACGGCGCCGCCTTGTGCACGGCGCGCTTTACCGCGAACGGACTGCTCGACGCGACCTACGGCGTCAGCGGGCGCTACGAGACCGCACAAGCAACGCCGTTTGCACCGGCCTTCATCTTTCCCGCAGAACTCTCCGTGATCGAAGAGACGGCCGATGGCCATGTGCTGGTGGGCGGGTCGTGCTGGGATGGCACAACTCGCCCCTGCGTGCGCCGCTACCTCGGCGGCCCCAACACCGCCAAAGTCTGCACCATGGACATCGACGGCGACGGCGTGGTGAACCCCACCACCGACGGGTTGCTGCTGGCGCGCATCTCACTCGGGCTCAAAGGCAGCGCTGCGCTTGCCGGGGCGATTGCCCCAGGTGCCACGCGAACCACGTGGACACAAGTGCGTGACTATCTCTTCAACGAATGCAACATGCCGGTGGCGCCGTGATGAAAAACTTTGACACTCCAACACGACGCGTCGGGGCCTCGCTGGTCGCTACCTTGGTTTGCCTCACCTCTGCGCAGGCTTCCACCTGCCCGTTCGACACCGGCGGTTCGGATGCCGTGAACGACGGCGTCGTGCTCACGCGCTACGCACTGGGCATCACGGGTACGCCGCTGGTGGCGAGCACCCGCTACGCGAGCCTTGACCCGTTGCAGGTGAAGGCCAACATCGAGTGTGTGGGGTGCGCGTTGGATATCAACGGTGATGGGCAAGTCGACACCGTTGACACTACGATCATCGCGCGCCATCTCGCCGGGTTTCAGGGCGCGTCGTTGACCAATGGTCTCGCGCTCGGCGCGGGCACGCGCAACACCACAACGCTGGTGGCCAGCTTTCTGACCAACGGCTGTGCGGTGGGCGGCGCGATCAACGCATTTGTGCAGGGCGGCAACGCGTTTGGCGCGCCGGCGGTGCTGGGGACGACCGACGGACAGCCGGTGAGTGTGTCGAGCGACAATTTGGCCTCGCTCATGGTGACACTTCAAGGTGGCCTGCGGGTTTCTTACAGCGGCCTGGCTGAAGTCAACACAGTGGGTGGCTCGGTCATGAACAGCGCGACTGCCAGCGTGGGCGGAGCCACGATTGCAGGCGGGGGCATGGGGCTCGGGGTCTGTGCCGATCCGGTGCTCGGCGGAACATCTTCCTCGTGCAGCAATACGGCGCACGGCAGTTTTTCTGTCATCGGCGGTGGCCGCGGCAATGTAGCGGGAACAGCAGGTCAAGCGTTGTCGATCACGGATGCCGTTGTGGCTGGCGGACAGAGCAATGTTGCCTCGGGCAGCTCATCGGTTGTTTCCGGCGGCCTGCGGAATCGTGCGCTGAGCGGCGCCTCCAGTGTGGTGGGTGGTATGAGGAACACCGCGGGTGCGCCGACTGCGAACGGAGCGGCAGCGCTTGGCGGTATCGACAATCAGGCGCTGGGCAGCACTTCGACCACGGTCGGGGGTCTGGGGAATAAGGCCACTGGCGATCATAGCCTTGCGGCCGGTAGCTATTCCGACGCAGCCCACTATGGGACTTTCGTGTGGACCGATTCGTCAGAGCCGTTTATCCCCTATGCTTCGACGGCACCCAATCAGTTCGCCATCCGCGCGGTCGGTGGTGTTCGTCTTAGCAACGGGACAAGCCAATTCTTCGGCACCCAAACACGGCAGATGCTCAATCTTTGGGGCACAGAATTCGGCATCGGTGTGCAGACCAACACGCTGTATCAGCGCAGCTATTCGACGTTCTCGTGGTTTATTGGTGGTACGCACTGCGATACGCAGAATTGCCCGGGCGCGGGTGGCACCGAGAACATGCGCCTGACGGCCAATTCGTTGCTCGTCAATGGCGTCGTGCTGCAAAGCAGCGACCGTGCGCTGAAAGAAAACATCACCCGCATTGACCCAAAGACGGTGCTCGCAAAGCTCGTTGCGCTGCCGGTCTCGGCGTGGAACTATCGTCGTGACGCCGTGAAGACTCGCCACCTCGGGCCGATGGCGCAGGACTTCAAGCGCCTGTTCAACATCGGGCAAGACGACAAGACCATCGCTACGATCGACGCGCAGGGCGTGGCGCTCGCTGCGATTCAGGGGCTGCATGCGATGGTTAAGGAAAAGGACGCAGAGATTGAGGCGTTGCGCCGCAAGACGGCTGATCTCGATCAGCTGCGCCAGAAAGCGGCGCGCGTGGACGCGATGGAAGCGGAGCTTCGCGCGATCAAGCGCAAGTTGGGGATGTAAGGTGCATGATTGTCTGGCGTCAGCACGTCCGCATCGACAGTTCGCATGGGCTGCTCGCCGCTGGCACGCACGGCGTGAGCGGTGCAGACCGTCTGGTTCGCGCCACCCCGTCTGAAGCGTATGAGCGACACGTGGTTCGCGTGTTGAATCAAATCGCATCGAGCCGCGTGGGAGCCCTCGTTGTCAACCGCCTGACCGCCATCGGACGGCCGCTGCGCATCGTTCCCCGCGTGAATTTGCACCAGCGGATAGCGCAAACGCCCGCCGCCGTCAGCTTTGATCGTGGGGCAAATCGATTTGCGGCGGGCGTGACAGGCCGCGAAGGCGAGCATGGCGAAACGAATACGGGGTTGGTCGGCACGGGACGCGGCGCCCGTGCCTCAATCATCGCGTTTTCGCCCGGTGCGCGCCTGACCAGCGCTCAGGCCTCGGTTTACGCGGAGGACAGCGCACTGGTGCACGAGATGGTTCACTCGCTTCGCGCGCTCAGTGGTCACGAAGATGGCCGTGGCATCGGCACGCACTTCCACAACATCGAGGAATTCTCGGCGATTCTCGTGGAGAACATCTATCGCTCGTCCACTGGGCGTCACCGCATTCGCGAGTCGCATCGCATGCACGATGCCCGGTCGTTTGACGACCGAACCCACGCGGGGCAGGAGAGCGTGAACGATCTGTTCCGCCGCATCTACGCGAAGCCACTCGCACGGTTTCGCGAGCAGGAGCCGCAGCTCGCGTCAGCGCTGGCAACGGTGACAGCGCCGTTCAATCCCCTGCGGGTCTAAGCTGGAGGGCGCATTCTCCTGAGCGCTCCCCCCGCCGACGCTTCAAGCAATCTCCCGCCGTAGCCTCGGTGCAACGACGTGGAATCGAGGGCGAGCCGGAGCGACCCACGAATGCCTCGATTCCGTTTCACCGCATCGCCGCTACCCCACGCTGATATACCCGCCATCCACCGGCAGCAGGCTGCCCGTGACGTAGCGCGCGGCATCGGAGCAGAGAAAGAGGATCGGATCGGCGATCTCTGCCGGGTCGGCCCACCGCCCCATCGGGATGCGGCTCATGATCTGCGCGTTGCGCTCGGGGTTTTCGCGGGCGCCGCGCGAGAGCTCGGTGATCACCCAGCCCGGTGCCACGCCGTTGACGCGAATGCCATCCGCCGCGTAGGCTGCCGCGAGCGACATGACGAGGTTTTTCACGCCACCCTTCGACGCCGAATACGCCGGTTGCACGGGGCCGCCGAAGTAGCTCATCACCGAGCCGATGAACACCACCGCCCCCTTCGATTGCGCGAGGAGCGGGCGCGCGGCGGTGGCGACCCGCATGCCGCCGGTGAGGTTCACATCAATCACCTCGGCGAATGCAGCGGGTTCGTGCTCCTGCGCACGGCGGATGATGCCCGCGCAGTTCACCACATAGTCAAGCTGCGCGAGGCCGCCGACTAGCGCGCGCACGGCGGCATCGTCGCGCACATCCAGCCGCTCGATGCGCATCGCGGCAAAGTCCGTGTTGGCCTGCGCGGCGGCCAGTTCTGCGTCTGTCACACCGCAGGCGATCACGTGGGCGCCGGCGCCTGCGAACGCGCGCGACACCGCCGCACCAATGCCCGATACGCCACCGGTGACCAGCGCCACCTTGCCCGAGAAGTTGAAGCGAGTATTCATGTCGTGAATGTAGCGAAAGCCGTGCTCGGGCGCCGCGTCGATGGCCGTCTCGGTTGACGCGTTGCGCCGACGATGCCCGCGCGCCCGGCGCCACCCCTTTCGCGCTGGCGCTCGCCCGCGGCGCGGCGGCGCAGGGCATTCAGGCCAACGTGGTCGCGCAGTTGGCGAACTCATCGCGTTTCTCGTGTCCGGAAAGAGCGCCTTCACCACCGGGCACGTGATTGATTTCACCGGGGGGTGGCCGTGACCGGAGAGAGCGGGGGCGGCGCGCTGTGGGTTGCGTCAAAACCGCAGATCGGTTTGCGCCAAACAACTTTTTGGCGTTAGCGACCAGCCGGCGGTGCTTTCGCGCTGAAAACTCAGCAAGTCGACTAGCGGAAAAATCGCCCAGTGAGCTCCGTCCGGCGGTCATTGGCAGCGAATAGCCATTCGCTGATCCGAGCCGCGTCGTACCCCACATCCCCCGCCGTGACGTGAAAACCCAGCGGCGCTGACGGTGGGGCCGCTCCGTGCGCACGCGGGCGAGCGTTGGCGCGCCGCAGGCAGGCGCTGTGCGGGGCACCGACCCACTCGCAAGCCGACCGGCGCGCATGATGCCCGGCTGCCGCTGGCTTTTTCACATCGGAGGACACGCACACGGATGCCCGCCGCGGCGACACGTCGCCGTGAACGACACGAGCGCTTCGTCATGTCGCAAAAAATACAAAACGGCGACATATTTCGTTGACGCGTCGCTGGCTGCGACATACACTCATAGATATGTCGCAAGAAATTGAAAATTCAGACATGACCCTTAACGTGCCGTCGCCGCCGTGGCGCGCGAACGCACCCTATAACGAGCTGCCGCCGCTGCCGCCAGTACAGGAGCTGGAGACCAAAGCCGTTCTAAAACAATGCGTTGAGTCACGTTCGCGGTTGTCGGAGCTGAAGCAGGCGGCCGAACTGATCCCCAACCAGGCCATGCTGATCAACACGCTCCCGATGCTGGAGGCGCAGGCAAGCTCCGAGATCGAGAACATCGTCACCACGACGGATAGCCTGTTTCGCCATCAGGAGGCGGAAGCGCAGGCCGACCCGGCAACGCGCGAGGCGTTGCGTTATCGCCAGGCACTGATGGAGGGCTACCGCGCGCTGGCGGACCGCCCGCTGACCACCCGCACGGCGGAGCAAATCTGCACGCGCATCAAGGGCGTGGAGATGAGCGTGCGCCGCGTGCCTGGCACCACGCTGGCAAACGACCGCACGGGCGAGGTGATCTACACGCCACCCGCTGGCGAGGATGTGATTCGCAGCAAGCTGGCCAACTGGGAGCGCTTCATGCACGAGGCGGTACAGTTTGATCCGCTGGTGCGCATGGCGGCCGGACATTACCAATTTGAGGCCATTCACCCGTTCACCGATGGCAACGGTCGCACGGGGCGTGTGCTCAATAGCCTGTTCCTGATTCAAGAGGGACTGCTGACGCTGCCGATCTTCTATCTGAGCCGCTACATCCTCCGCAACAAGCCGGACTACTATCGCCTGCTGCTGGCGGTGACGCGTGAGCAGGCGTGGGAGCCGTGGCTGCTCTACATTCTGAAAGGTGTGGAAGAGACGGCGCTGTGGACCACCGCCAAGATCAGCGCGATTCGGCAGTTGCAGGAACACACCGCGGCGTACGTCAAGGAACGCGCGCCCAAAATCTACTCGCGCGAATTGGTCGATTTGATCTTTGTGTCGCCATACTCGCGCATCCAGAATTTGTCCGACAGCGGCATCGTGCAACGGCAGGCAGCGTCCCGCTACCTGAAAGCCCTCGTGGAAATTGGCGTGTTGCAGGAGCGGCGATACGGTCGCGACAAGCTGTTTGTTCATCCGAAGTTAATGCGCCTCGTCTCGCACGACGAAAATCGCTTTGAACATTACGAATCGACGACTGCGGCAATCTCCAGGTCGTGAAAGAAGTCGCAACCCGGGCTGAATCTCTCGAACCTGTCCTAGCGCACGTGGGTCAACGCCATCCGTCGAACCCCCGCGCCGCACAGGCGAAATGCGCAGCCAGGGCCCACCAGACCAAGCGCCACCCATGCCAAAAATCGTCTACGGCCTCAGCAACGAAGCCATGCCAGGTATCGTGAAAATTGCCCGCACGGCGAGCGATGTGCCAGGGAGCACGCCTGGTTCGTACAACTGGTAGCCCGGATGCTCGCAACCGGGGTCGCGTCGGCGGTTTCCCGGCCACACTTCCCGGCGGCAAGCAGCCGCGCTACTGCCGTGTTGCGTTAGGGCTTTCCGCGTCACTCAGTACGTCGCACCCTCCGGTCCGTAGCGCTCGCTGTGTGGCTCATTGGCCTGCAGGTGAAAGCGGTCGCCGGGTAGCAATCGTTGTGCAATGCCATCGTCCACAGCCTGTCACATTTCCCCGTACACAAAGATGGCGTTGGCTTCGAACCGGTGCGTGGGTGCCCACCACGGTATCCGGCGCCCACGGGCGTTCGAGCACTTCGTCGTAGCCAGCGGCGAGCATCTCCATACGGAATTGGTCCAGCGTTGGAAGTGGTGATGTCATCGTGTGCCCACGAAAGCAGGTCACGCCGGTGTTCGCCTGGCAGGCGCTATCCTTGCCGCCATGAACAGTAGCGCTGAGCCCAACTTCTCCCTCATCATCGTCGGCGACGAAATCCTTTCCGGTAAACGCCAGGACAAGCATTTGGCGAAAGTGATCGAGCTGCTCGCAGCGCGCGGGCTGGCGCTGGCTTCAGCGGAGTATGTGGGCGATGACCGGCCGCGGATTGAGGCGGCGCTGCGGCGTGCGTTTGCGCGCTCGCGTGAGGCGGGCGAAATTGTTTTCTCCACCGGCGGCATTGGTGCGACGCCGGATGACCACACGCGGCAATGCGCGGCTGCGGCGCTTGGCGTCCCGCTGGCGCTGCACCCCGAGGCGGAGGCGTTGATTCGCGAGCGCATGCAGGATGTGGCGCGCGAGCAGGGCATGCCCTACGAGCCCGACCGCGCCGACAACGTGCATCGCCTCAACATGGGTGTGTTCCCCGAGGGCGCCACGATCATCGCGAACCCGTACAACAAGATTCCGGGCTTCTCGGTGGGTGACGTGCATTTCGTACCCGGATTTCCGGTGATGGCGTGGCCGATGATCGAGGGGCTGCTCGATACGAAGTACGCGCACCTGCATCGCCGCGATGCCTATGTGGAGAAGTCGGTGATCGTCTTCGGCGCGATGGAGGCGACGTTGACGCCGCTGATGGAGGCCGTGGAGCGCGATCATCCGGGCGTGAAGGTGTTCAGTCTGCCGAGCGTGGATCACCCGCAGTACGGGCGGCACATTGACCTCGGCGTGAAGGGCGCGCCCGACGCCGTGGATGCGGCCTATGCGCTACTGCACGCCGGGTTGCAGGCGCTGGGCGCGAAGCTCGGGCCGGAACTGGTGCGCACGCAGTAGAGCCCACCGTCAAATTGGCGCCGACGTTGACGACTGTCAGTATTGCGCGAGCGGCCTCAGGGCACGATGTGACAAACGCTTGTGTATGTCTGCGCGATGCCGCGAGGCGCCGTGCCGCCATCGCGGGTGCCACATCAAAATCATTGGAGGTTGTATGTTGGGTTTCGTGTCTCGCCGCACTGTCGTTGCGGCGGCTCTCGCTACCGCATTGTCGGCAGTCGTGTCGGCGCAGAGCATGTGTACGCTGGTCTGCCCGGCCAACATCACCGTGCCGAGTTTGCCCGGGCAACAGGTATCGGCGGCCCTGAATTACACCGTCCCAGTGCCGAATGGTTGTGTCGCCACCAGCGCCACGCAAACGGCCGGCATCCCCACCGGCGGGCAGTTCGCGGTGGGTGTGACCACCAACGTGTTCGCGGCAGGCATTCCGCCGGAAGCGTCCTGCCAGTTCACGGTCACGGTCACTGCTACGCCGGCGCTACCGGTGCCGCCCACTCAGGTTCCGGTCGGTGGCGGTGCGCTGCTCGCTGGCTTGGGATTGCTCACCGCGCTTGGTGGTGCGGCGCTGCTGCGCAGAAAGCCGCGTTAGCGCGGCATTCACCCGGTGGCGGGCGGACGTTTGTACGCCCGTCAAATAGCCACTCGCGCGTTGCCGCGTGGCGATGCCGGGTCACGTACCGCCGTACTTTTTGTAGGCGTTGGCGATCTTGGTGTCGTAGTCGAAGTCCTTGTAATTGGCGCCGTTATAGCCTTCGGCAAAACGTGCCCAGTTCTTGCTGCGCAGATGCACGATGAGGCCGTTGGTGACGCAGTAGGCTTCGAACGACTTGAGGTGATTGTTCTCGGATTCCTGCATGGCGCGCGCGAACGACACCGGGTCCGGCCAGCCGTTGTGATTTGACCCGAGCACCTGAAACTTGCCCCACGAGGCCGACTTGATGGCTGCCACGGGGTTGAGCACCATCGCCTCATAGAGCCGCGAGTATTGGTCCCAACCGTAATACTTCTTGGCGGCCGTTCGGTTGCACGACAAGTGTGGATGCGACAGATCGAACAGCCGCCCGGTGTGCTTGCGGAAGTGATGCGCTTCAAACAGGATCTTGGGCCGGAATTGCTCATCAAATCCACTGCGACCACCGGATTCAACTTGGGCCACCGCCTTGATCGCCGCGACGGTGATGTTCTGCCGCGTGGCGACATCGGCGTAGTTGGCGTCGCTGAGCGGCGCGGGGCAGGCGCTGGGCGATGGCAGGGTACGGGTCACGTCCCGGAACAGGACAACCTGAGGCGCCCCGGCACGCCGGCCGTGCACAGCGTTGAGTAGCAGACGAATGCCCGCTAGCTGCTGTGTGCTGTTCTGCGGGCCAAGAAACAAGTGATCCTTGAATGCAACCGAAAGCACGGCCGGAATCACCAGCGCCGGGTCGGCGGCGGCTGGCGAGCTCATCGGCAGGGGTGCGCCGGGGCTGAACGGCGAAAACGGCGGCGCGGGCATCCTCGATTGACGGACGAATCGATAGAGCAACTCACGCAAGCGGTCAGGACCAATGGCCGTACCTGCAGCGACGATCTCCTCCTGGGTCATCTGCTGGAATTGCGACCACAGACCGGGAAAGTTGCTGTTTTCGACTGCCGAGAAGAGCGCAACGACGGAGAAGCTCACTTGGCGGATCCTCCAGAGGCGAGTCGCCGCGTGACCTCGGCTGCAGTGCGCGCGCCAGCGAGCTGCTTCTCCACGGCGTCAGCGCGCACGAACGCGTTGCCATTCCAGCGGTAAACGCAGGCGCCGTAATACGGTGTCTGCTGCGGCCCAATTTGCGTGGCCGAATACAGCACGATCAACGCACGCTCGGCGGAGGTTCCGATCTGACGAAACATCACGGCGCGCACCTTCATCATGAAGTTGCTCCCGGTTTCATCCGGCGGCGGTAGCGTGTGAATCGTGGCCGGCGTGCCCGCAATGACGACACGGCCGCGAAACGGCGCGTCGTCGACGTCGTTCGACTGGGTCAGCCATAGTTCGGCTCGCCGCCACGGCCCAAGTCGACCGCTGACGACGGGGTGGGCGAGCTGCTCGTTGCCTGAAATCGTGATGGTGGCTGCGCTGGTTGTCTTGGGTGGGTTCGACGGTGCCAGCGCGGCCGCAAGCGGCGCGATCAGCGGTAAGGCCGCGGCAATCAACGCGACGCGCAGCGCGCTGAGGAGAGCAAAGCGAGGCGAGCGGCAACGGGGGCGACGGGGCATCACGGGTATCCAAGATCGGTGCGGAAGAAGCCTGGCCGCGCAGTCCTGAATTTCTAGACGGGTTCGATGACGTGATCGGGACATCGGGAAAATCTGAAATGTCGTCGATGCTGCGCCAGCGCGTATGCCACCGGTTGACGACCGAGCCTAAGGCCGAACGCCGGGGCTTTCGATCCGCATGCCGGCGGCGCGTTTCGCGAGCCAGGCTTCCAGGTCAACGAGCTCGGGGGCATTCCACGCATACGGCTCCGCGCGCACGGCTGTCATGCAGCCGCGCATGCGCCGTTGCAGGCTGCCCACGGCTTGCCACTCGAGGCGATAGATCGGATAGCCCGTCACGTGCCCCTGCGGGATGGTGTTACCGCCCAGCTTCTTGCCAGCGAGTCGATCATGGCAGTCGTGGCAACTGAGGTCAACTTGTCCGATGCGCTGGCGGTAGAGCGCCTCGCCGCGCGTCTGGGCGGCGCTGAGTGCGGGCTGGGCGGGCGGCGCCATCGGCAGGCCACGACTTTCGAACGCGATCGCACTTTCCAGCGCGAGCAGATCGGCATGCTCCGGCGGCCACGCGGGAGCCCTTTGCTGCTCAACGCGGCAGCGATTGATTTGCTGGCTTAACGTGATCACGCGGCCTGCTGCCGACGCAGCCGATCCGGATGATGGCGATGCCGCAGGGTAACGCGCGGCGACTCCGCGCATCGTTGCAATCGCGCCATGACAATCGGCGCAGGACTTGCGCGCATCTCCGCTGGGTATGGTCCAGCGCTGCGCACCATCACGCACCCAGAGCATGCCGGGATTCTGGCTGTCGTCGGCTTGCAGCGCTTGCGTGCCGGGGCTGGTGTAGGTGATGCCCGAGCGCCGCATCTCGGGTGAGTTTTGGGCGTACATGCTGCCGCTCGCCAGCAGCAATAGCACGGTGCAGAGCCTACGCATTTACCATCAGGGTTGCCTGCTCTCGATGTGCGAAGCCGTTGTCCCCTTCCCATAGAAATATCAATGTGCCGCTCTTCTCTGCGCGGAAGTAAAACGAGAAATACGGATTCGCTGCGATGGCTGCATGGAGCGTGGCGGCGAACACCACGCGCGTGCCCGGCGCGGCACGCGTGCCGTCCGACCGCACGGCCTCGGCGAAACTGCAACTGAAACGGCGAATCAAATCGCGCTGGAGCATCGAGCCGTCGCTGTCGCGCCGATAGCCGGTTTCCATCGCATGCTGCACCAGCGCGCGAACCTCGATGATCTCGCCCAGACGCGCAGACTTTGGCATCGTGATCAACGCACGCGCCACCGTCGTTACTCCTCCACGCACGATGCGGTGGTCACGACCACCTCCACCGTGTGCGACCAGCAACTGCCGTCGTTCATTTTCGCCACCGCCATCAACTGCTGCGAAGTCGCGAGGCGAATCCGCGTGGACACCTGCGCTCGCCCCGACAGCGGTGTGAGCGCAAAGAGCGCCACATCGTTCTGCGGGTTCTTCTCACTGAACAGCGCGATGCCGACGACGTGTTCGTTCGCCGTCATGGGGCTGTCCACGCTGATCGTCACCGGCACGCTGTTGCCGTTTTCCACCAGTGGCGTGATATCGAGCTTGACGCGGGCTTCGCGCAGTGTCGCTTTGGGGCCAGCGTAGGCAAAGGCGAGTTCGCCGAGAATTGGTGCCGTGGCGATCGCCGCGTTGACGGGGCGTAGTGCAAACATCAGGGCGGCGCCCGCGGCGGCGCGCAACGCGGTTCGACGCGCTATCGCAGTGTTTGCAGCCATGCAATCACGTCCTCAATCTGTTGCGCATCAAGAATCGGTTTGTCGCGCCAGGCCACGCCGACGCGCGAGCGCGGCGCGGTCGTGAAGTAGGCAGGCATGATTGAGTCGGGATTCAGCGCTCGCGGGTTGACCAGTCGCAGCCGCATTTGCGCTGCCGACCAACGCGCGCCGGCGCCCGCCAGATTGGTCGAGATGTCGCCCTGAAAACGCACCTCGGGCAGCGGCACCTGATGGCAGAGCACGCACAGGCTCTGCTGCCGGTTGGCGACGAGAGCTCGCCCGCGTTCGGCGCTGGCCGCCGTCGTCGTCAACGGCTCGGCGATGCCATCGCCCGGTGTAGCCGCCACTGTGCTTGCGCCTGCAGCCGCGCACAGCGCGAGCCGACCCGCCACCGCGGCCGCGCCAAAGCGCGACGGCCGGCGTAGACGCGGCGGTGGATGCGCCATTGCGCGGTCAACGCCTGTCAATCGTTCGCGAGTTTGTGCTTGCTGAGCGGCAACTCGCGAATGCGTTTGCCCGTGGCGGCAAAGATCGCATTCAGTACGGCGGGTGCCGCCACGGCGATGGTCGGTTCACCGACGCCCCCCCAGAAGTCTCCGGTCGGCACCAGCACGGTTTCCACCTTGGGCATTTGCGCCAGTTTGAGACTCGGGTAGTCGTGGAAATTGCTCTGCTCGATGCGACCGTCTTTGACTGTGCATTCCTGAAACAGCGCCGCCGAGAGGCCATAGACAAACGAGCCCTCCACCTGCGCCTCGATCTGCTGCGGGTTCACGGCATGTCCGCAGTTAGTCGCGGCGACGATGCGGTGAATCTTCAGTTCACCCGCTTTGCTGACCGAAACCTCCGCGCAGGCGGCCACGTAGGAGCCAAAGCCCATCGTTTGTGCGAGACCACGGAACACACCTGCGGGTGCCGGCTTATCGTAACCCGCTCTCTCCGCCGCTGCGTTGAGCACGGCGAGGTGTTTGGGGTGCGCCTTCATCAGCTTGCGACGTAGCGCGAGCGGGTCTTGCCCGGTGGCGTGCGCGATCTCGTCGATGAAACACTCGAGATAAATCGCGTTCTGATTGAGGTTCACGCCGCGCCAGAAGCCGGCCGGGACGTGCGGATTGCGCATCGCGTAGTCAATGCGCATCGCCGGGAAGGTGTAGCCGATGGAGGCTTCCGGCCCCGGCGGGTTCAGGCCCTGGAACACTACCGGGTCCTTGCCGTCCTTGATCATCTGCGGGTTCACCGTGGCGAGGATGGATTGTCCCGCAATGCGCATGTGCAAACCGGTGATTTCGCCCTTGTCGTCGAGGCCTGCGACCAGCTTGCATTGGGTGACCGGGTGGAAGCGGCCCTGTGCCATGTCTTCTTCACGCGACCAGATCATCTTGATCGGCACGCCCGGCATTTCCTTGGCGATGGCCACCGCCTTGCGCACATAGTCGGTCGCGCCGCGACGACCAAAGCCACCGCCGAGATGTATTTTGTACACCTCGCACTGCGCCGGCTTGAGGCCGGCAGCCTCTGCCGCTGCGGCCAGCGCGGCCTCGCCGTTTTGCGTTGGTAGCCAGACTTCGCAGCGCTCGGACGTCCACTTCACCGTAGCGTTCATCGTTTCCATGCAGGCGTGGTTTTGATGCGGGTAGCTGTACACCGCTTCAATCCGCCGCGCGGCGTTGTCGATCGCACTGACAGCGTTGCCAACGTCGTTACCGACTGCGGCGTCGGTGCTTTCCAGCGCTTCAGCGAGCACCTGTGCGAACGCGGCGCTGTTGGCGCTGGCGTTGCTGCCGCCGTCCCATTGCACGTTCATGGCGTCGAGCGCCGTTTTGGCGCGCCACCACGTGTCGGCGATCACCGCCACACCACTGTCACCGAGGCGAACTACTTTCTTGACGCCCGGCCGCTTCATCGCGGCGGCTTCGTCGAAGCTTTTCACCTTGCCGCCAAAAATCGGGCAGTCCACCATGGCCGCATTCAGCATGCCCGGCAGCTTAAGGTCCATGCCGTAGACCTGCTTTCCGGTGGTTTTGTCCACCGTGTCCAGGCGCGCTAGCCGCTTGCCGGCGAGTTTCCAGTCCTTCGCCGGTTTCAGCGTGATGTCCTTCGCGGGCGCGAGTTTGGACGCGGCGACGGCAACTTTTCCGTACGTAGTGCTGCGCTTGCTGGCCGCGTGCGTGATCACGCCTTTGCTGACCGTGCACTCGCCGGCGGGAACTTTCCAGCCGTCTGCCGCCGCCTGAATGAGCGCGATACGCGCGGCTGCGCCGCCCTTGCGCACATAGTCCTGCGATTGCCGAATGCCGCGGCTGCCGCCGGTGGAGAAGTCGCCCCAGACGCGCTCGCGTTTGAGGTTCTGCCCCGGCGTCGGGTACTCAGTGGCAACTTTTGCCCAGTCGCATTCGAGTTCCTCGGCGACGAGTTGGGCGAGGCCGGTCAACGTGCCCTGGCCCATCTCGGAGCGGGCGATGCGGATGACCACGCGGTCATCCGGCTGGATGACGACCCAGGCGTTGATCTCAGGCGGCGTGTTCGCTGCGGCGGCGCCTTGCGCCAGCGCCTGCTGGCCCATGAGCGGCAAGTGAAAGCCCAGCACCAGGCCGCCGGTGGCACCGGCGCTTTGTTTGAGGAAGTTGCGTCGGCTCACGCGTGCGGGTGCATCGGTACGTGCGGTGTCGGCTTTAGGGGAACTCATGCCTTGGCTCCTTCCACATGCTCAATGTTGAGCGCAGACTTGCCGAGCTCTGCCTTGCTGTGCATCTTGCCGCCGCTCTTCGCCGCGGCCATCTCCTTGGCGGCGACGTGAATCGCGGCGCGGACGCGGTTGTACGTCCCGCATCGGCAAATGTTGGTCATCGCGGCGTCGATGTCGGCGTCGGTCGGGGTCGGTTTGTCTTTCAAGAGTGCCGTCGCCGCCATGATCATGCCGGACTGGCAGAAACCACACTGCGGCACGTCGAGCGCTTGCCAGGCGCGCTGCACCGGGTGCGTGCCATCCTTTGACAGCCCCTCGATGGTGGTGATCTTCTGCGCGGCCTTCACGCTCGCCGCCGGAACGGCACACGAGCGCGTTGGCACGCCGTCAATGTGCACGGTACAGGCGCCGCACTGAGCCACGCCGCAGCCGTATTTGGTGCCGGTCAGGCCCAATTGTTCGCGTAGTACCCACAACAGCGGGGTGCCGTCGTCTGCCGCGTAGTCCAGCGACTTGCCGTTGACATTGAGTGTTGGCATGGCGAGCTCCGAGGGGGGAAAGCCGCATTATCCGCGCGCGGGCCGCCCGCCTGTCAATGCGGGTCTCTCCGGTGGAACGCCTCGCCCGCAGGTCGCTCCGTGCACGGGGTGCGCTGCCGACCACGCCATGAGCGGGTGGGAAATCAGCTGCGACCGAGGCATGCGAAAGCGGAGATCCACTCGGTCGGAGCCGCATCGAGTTAGGGGGACGGGAGGCGCCGTCACATGCGCCCACACCTCGCCGCTGCGCACGCTGCAGAGAGTCCAGCGGATTCGACGCGGGAATGGGCGAACGCGCATCCACAACTGCGCGCAACCGCTTTTGCAGCGACGTCATGAAACGTCCGGACGAGCGTTGGTCAATAACTTTTCATTGCCATCGACAGCAGCGCGGTCATTGCAGCCACATTTGACACAAAGTCAACCTACTGAATTTTTGAGGCGAATAGGCCGTGCGGCCGTCGATAACGGCACAAAGCTGTACCGTGAACCGGCAATAGTCCGCCGTTGACGAACATACCAACTGGTTGGTACAGTTGGCGAAAACGGAGCTTGATACCACCACCACACCGATGCCTGTCGGTACGCCAAACCCACCCGCTGCCGAACGTGACGCTCGAACACGTCTGCTGGATGCGGCGCTGCGCGTCATTCGCGGCAGGGGCTACCCGGCCACGACGGTGGACGATCTGTGCGCCGAAGCCGGTGTGACCAAAGGCAGCTTCTTTCACCACTTCAAGAGCAAGGAAGCGCTGGCCCTGGCGGCGATTGACTACTGGAACGAAATGACCGGTGCGCTGTTTGCGCAGGCGCCGTATCACGCGCCAGAGGATCCGCGCGAACGGGTGCTCGCGTACCTCGACTTTCGTGCCCGGTTGTTGCAGGGCGCGCCGGAGGACTTCACCTGCCTGCTCGGCACCATGGTGCAGGAGACGTTTGCCACGCATCCCGTGCTGCGCGATGCCTGCGAGCGAGGCATTCGCGGCCACGCGGCCACGGTGGCCACCGATCTGGCGCTGGCCAAAGCGCGTTACGCCCCGGATGCACCATGGGAAGCCATGACCGTTGCGCTCTACACGCAGGCCGTGTTGCAGGGGGCGTTCATTCTCGCCAAGGCACAGGGTGGTCCGCAGGTCGCGCACGCCTGCGTTGACTTGCTACGCACCCATATTGAAACGCTGCTGCCATCGTGACGCATTGCATCGTAAAGGAGTTGGCATGACCATCGACGCCCCACCTGCCTCCGCGACGGGCGATACCGAGCCACGTGAACTCGTACTCACGCGCCTGATCGACGCGCCCCGCGAAAAACTCTACCGCTGCTGGACCGAACCCGCATTGATGGTGCAGTGGTTCACACCACCCCCGTGGAAGACCGTGCACGCGGAAACCGACGTTCGAGCGGGCGGAGCGAGCACGATCGTGATGCAGGGCCCGGACGGCACCCAGATGCCCAACCGCGGTGTGTATCTTGAGGTCATTCCCAACCGCAAACTGGTGTTTACCGACGCTTACACGAGCGCCTGGGTGCCGTCCGGCAAACCGTTCTTCACCTGCATCCTGACCTTTGAGGAAGAAGACGGCAAGACGCGCTACACCGCACGGGCGCGTCACTGGAGCGCCGACGATTGCGCAGCGCACGAGGCAATGGGCTTCCATCAGGGCTGGGGCGTCGCCACCGATCAACTCGCCGCGCTCGCGGCCACGCTGTAGGAGCAACGCCATGCTGTGGACCCCCTGGATTGTTGCGCTCATCGTATTGCTGGTTGCGTTTCTGTTGTATGTCAACAGCAAGCCGGATCGTGGAACGTTTGCGCGCTCCACCCTGATCAACGCGCCCGCAGCGAAGGTCTTTCCACTGATCAACGACATGGCGGCGTCGCTCACCTGGAACCCGTTCGTCAAGAAAGACCCCAATCTCAAAGGCACCCTCAGCGGACCCGGTGCCGGACCCGGTGCGAAATACGCTTTCGTGGGCAACAAGGACGTTGGCAGCGGAAACGTCGAAATCACCCACAGTCAAGCGGACGCGTTCGTGCGCATGCGCTTGCAGATGATCGCGCCATTCAAGGTCGACAACCGCGTTGAGTTCACACTGGTCCCTGAAGGCAATGGCACGCGCGTGACGTGGGCAATGGAAGGCGAAGCGCCATTCATGGCCAAGCTCATGAGCACCGTGCTCAACATGGACAAGATGATGGCGCGTGAATTCGACGCTGGCCTTGCCGAACTCAAGGCGATGGCTGAGCGGGACGCGCTGCCGGGCCGATGAACCACGAAACCGCACAACCCAGCGAGGAAGGCAAATGAATCCGGTTGTTCACTTCGAAATGCCCTACGACGACAACCAGCGCGCCGCCACGTTTTACGCGACAGCCTTTGGCTGGCAGATGCAGGCGTTTGGCGCCGAAATGAATCACTACGTCGTCGCCACCACCACACCGTCCAACCCGGACGACGGCCGCCCCAGCACGCCCGGCGCCATCAATGGCGGTTTGTTTCCGCGCAAACCGGACTGGCCGGGCCAGCATCCGTCCGTGGTGGTCGCCGTCGACAACATCGGTGACGCCATCGCGAGGGTGCGCGACGCAGGGGGCGAGGTGTATGGCGAGCCGATGATGATTCCCGGCGTCGGCCACTACGTGGCTTTCAGCGACACCGAAGGCAACCGCCTGAGCATGCTGCAACCGCAAACCGTTGCCTGCACCGCATGAACATCCAGCCAACGAGCAAAGTTACGCCGTTTTTGTGGTTTGACACGAAGGCGGAAGCGGCTGCCAAGTTCTACGTTGCACTGATTCCCAATTCGCGCATCGTAGATGTAGCTTACTGGCGCGAGGGCGCACCGTTTCCGGTGGGTTCGGTGATGAGTGTGACGTTCGAACTCGACGGCCACCCTTACATCGCACTGAATGCCGGCCCGCACTACAAGCTCACGCCGGCATTCTCGTTGTTCATCAGTTGCGACGATCAGGCTGAGGTAGACCATTACTGGACGGCGCTCACCGCCGACGGCGGGCGCGCGGACCAGTGCGCCTGGCTCACCGACAAGTTTGGCGTGTCATGGCAGGTGGTGCCAAAAGCGCTGGGCCGTCTGCTCAGCGATCCCGACGGTGGCCGGGCAAGCCGCGCGATGCAGGCCATGCTGAAGATGCAGAAGATTGACGTGGCGGCGTTGGAGCGTGCGGCAGGCCCCGTCTGATTCGATGCTTCTGGACGACACCTCCCGTCGTCTAGCCTGTTCGGCATCAAACCCGCAGGGCATACGCTTGATATCTTCACGGGATTGAACTCTGCTTGCATCTTGCTTGGAAATTTCGCTGCGGTCTTTGTCGCACGTTTGTCGGCTCGCGTTGGTCGTCGCGCCGCCTTGGCTTCCTCGCGTCGACCCCACGCCCGGAAACTGCGACGACGGCATGGTCCGGCGACTACCTGCCGCCTTCGAAAGTGTGGCCACATCTAAGCGCTCGATCTGGCGCGCACTGCACTCGAGGGCGTTCGCGATGGCTTCACAGTTGTTCGCGATGTGTTTGGGGCTCGTGTCCCAAATCTCACATGCAGAGGAGAACTACTACCTGAAACTTACACGTGGCCCAAGAGGCTCAACATTCGGCGCAGTCTCTGGGCCTCACACGGTAACAACGGAGGCACTGCCGATTGTTCGTGGCCGCCACTATTTCGGAAGTGTGATTGATGATCCGGTATCCTCGTTCTACGTCTTTGAATTGGCACCAGACGTGCCACCCATCGGGGGCGTCGACGCAAATGCAACGAGTCACTTTGTTTGGTATGGCGGTTGGCTCATTGATGATCGACCGTGCCGGGCTACACCAGTCGCGCTGCCATCAAACATCGTAGAAGGCGTATCCATTACGGAGCCGGCTTTGTCGTGGCGATATCAGAGCGGGCGGTCGCTGTGCGGGGATTTGTCACCCCTTGTCGGCGAGCCTAGTCCCATACGGTGGGTTTTGCCCGAGCGCACGATCTTCGGAGGAACGACGCGACGCCGCGCTCTAGACGGAGGGGAGTTCGATGCCACGCGAATGGTGACCGAGCGAAACGGTAACCCCTGGCTGACTTACTACTGGGGTTACAAGCTCGGATTGGTTGAAACGGAGAGCAGTTGGCACGACAAAAACAAGGGAAGCATGCCTGCGGACTGGCCGGTCTTCCCGTCAGCGCAGCTGGACATAAAGCTCACCACCCTCCCGCCGCCATGGGTGGAAGGCGAGGTCACCGAATACGTCAACACGGCAGACTTTCCCAAGCAGCCGGACGGCCAATACTTCTACGCCGCCACCGATGCAGATCGAACCCTGCTCGACGGCATCGCCAACTGGAAACGCACCGGACGAGGCTTCAAGCACGGCGGCTACGTCAGCGTCTGCCGCTTCTACGGCGGCAACAACGGTGGGCCAAACACCCACTTCTACAGCGCGAGCGACACGGAATGCAGCTGGCTCAAGGGCTTCAGCTTCCTGAGCTACGAAGGGCAAACG
>JAEUPL010000031.1 GCA_016790165.1 Burkholderiales bacterium | reverse complement strand
GACGGACGTAACGGGTTCGGTGACGCTGCCGGCGGGCACCGAGATGGTGATGCCTGGCGACAACGTAAAGATGACGGTGGCGTTGATTGCGCCGATCGCGATGGAAGAGAAGCTGCGCTTCGCGATCCGTGAAGGCGGCCGCACCGTCGGCGCCGGCGTCGTGTCGAAAATTATTAAGTAACACCAACGCGGCACTCGATGCCGCATCACTGTTTATAGGGGCGTAGCTTAGTGGTAAAGCTACGGTTTCCAAAACCGTCGATGGGGGTTCGATTCCCTCCGCCCCTGCCACCAATGTTTGGTAGCTGCCCCGCTTCGAGGTGACTGCCAGTCAATAGCCGCGACGCGGTCGTCGTCGAATTGATTACCCGCAAACATGAGCGAAACCACCAAAAACTGGGCCATTTTTCTCGCTGCCGGCGTATGTGTCGCCATTGGCGTGTTTGGGTTCTATCGTTTTGCCGAGTCAGCGATGGCGTTGCGCATCCTGATGGTGCTTGCGGGGTTGCTCGCAGGCGCCGGCGTCGCGTACGTGTCGGCACCAGGCAAGGAATTTGTACGTTTCGCCAAAGAATCGACAGACGAAGGCAAGAAAGTTGCCTGGCCAACACGCAAGGAAACGGTGCAGATGACGTTGATCGTCTTCGCATTTGCCGTGGTCATGGCAATTTTCCTGTTCGCTGTTGACACCATGATTGGCTACCTCATCCAGTGGCTGACGAAGCGCGGTTAAGCGCGACTCGCTCGAACTACGGCAAAAACTCCGAAGGCCTTCAGGATCCTCAATATGGAAAACGTCGCAACCGAATCCACGGCTGGCAAGCCGAAGCGCTGGTACGTGGTGCACGCTTTCTCCGGATTTGAGAAGAGCGTGCAGCGCGCGCTGGTTGATCGTATCGCTCGCTCGGACATTGCCGATCAATTCGGCCAAGTTCTGGTGCCGGTGGAAGAGGTCGTGGAGATCAGAAACGGGCAAAAGACGACATCGGAGCGCAAATTTTTTCCGGGCTACGTACTCGTAGAAATGGAGATGACCGACGAAACGTGGCATCTCGTGAAGAGCACGCCGAAGGTGACGGGCTTCATTGGTGGTACGGCTACGCGCCCGGCACCGATTTCGCAGAAAGAAGTCGACAACATCCTGAATCAGGTGCAAACGGGCGGCGACAAGCCGAAGCCGAAGATTCTGTTTGAGGTGGGCGAGGCGGTTCGCGTAAAGGACGGCCCGTTCAATGACTTCATGGGCAGCGTTGAGGACGTCAACTACGAGAAATCCAAGTTGCACGTTTCAGTCATGATTTTCGGCCGCTCGACGCCGGTTGAGCTCGATTTCGGACAAGTTGAAAAAGCATAGTTTTTGAGTGACCTGCGGCGTTTCTGCAGGTCTTTGCAAACGGGGAGAGTGACGTAACCAATCGGCACTCGTCAGCACCCAAAACCAGGAGCCATCATGGCAAAGAAAATTGTCGGCTTTATCAAGCTGCAAGTCCCTGCGGGAAAGGCGAATCCGTCGCCCCCGATCGGTCCGGCGCTCGGGCAGCGCGGCCTCAATATTATGGAGTTCTGCAAAGCGTTCAACGCTCAGACGCAAGGTATGGAGCCCGGCATGCCGATCCCGGTCACCATCACCGCGTTTGCAGACAAGAGCTTCACCTTCATCATGGGCACGCCGCCAGCGACGTACCTGATCAAGAAGGAAGCCAAGATTCAAAAGGGTTCGCCGAAGCCGCATACTGACAAAGTGGGCAAGCTGACGCGTGCTCAGGCCGAGGCCATCGCCAAGGTCAAGATGCCGAACCTCACCGCCGCGGATATGGACGCCGCCGTGCGTACGATCGCTGGCAGCGCCCGTTCAATGGGCATTACCGTGGAAGGAGTAAAGTAATCATGGCTAAACTCTCCAAGCGGCAAAAGGCTCTCGAAGGCAAGGTTGACCGCAACAAGTTCTACGCAGTGGCCGACGCGCTGGCGCTCGCCAAGTCCACCGCCACCGCCAAGTTCAACGAATCAATCGACGTCGCGGTCAACCTTGGCATCGACGCCAAAAAATCCGACCAGACGGTTCGCGGTTCGGTGGTGTTGCCGGCCGGCACGGGCAAGACGGTGCGTGTTGCCGTCTTCGCACAAGGCGCCAAAGCAGACGAAGCGAAAGCAGCTGGCGCTGACGTGGTCGGGTTTGACGACCTCGCGGAACGCGTCAAGGGCGGTTTCCTTGATTTCGACGTCGTCATCGCGTCGCCCGACGCCATGCGCGTGGTCGGCACGCTCGGCCAGGTGCTCGGTCCGCGCGGCCTGATGCCGAACCCGAAAGTGGGTACGGTCAGTGCCGACGTGGCGGGAGCGGTCAAGAACGCCAAGGCTGGTCAGGTGCAGTACCGCACTGACAAGGCAGGTATCGTGCATGCCACGATTGGCCGAGCATCCTTTGATGTGCCAGCGCTCGAAACCAACCTGCGCGCACTGATGGATGCGCTGCAGAAGGCTAAGCCAGCGTCTTCGAAAGGCGTTTATCTGAAGAAAGTTAGCGTGTCCAGCACGATGGGTTCCGGGGTCCGCGTTGACACCGGCGCCTTCGCGGCCGGGGCACAGGCAGCCGCCTGATCCGGGATCAGTCGGCACGAATTGGTGGGTCAGCGACAGGCGTTAGCCTGCGGTCGCTGGGCTATCCAAGACCGTTGGCGGGAGGCGGCAACTCGCTCGCTCCCTTAATCGACGCAACCCGGTTGGGTCGCGTTAGCCAACGCAGATGGCGGTCCCGCTGTACGAGATTTTGTGTGTTGGATTGGTCGAAAGATTGAAGCAATACAGGGATTTTGATGCGGCAAGGTCGCTGAAACCCGCCCGATGCCGGCTCGCTGGCACGGGTCAACAGGAGAATCACTTGAGTCTTAATCGCACTGAAAAAGCCGCGGTCATCGACGAAGTCAAGGCGCAGGTTGTCAATGCGCAGACGCTCGTTCTGGCCGAATATCGCGGCACGAGGGTTGCGGAAATGACCAAGCTGCGCAAGAGCGCGCGTGAGCAGGGCGTGTACCTGCACGTGTTGAAAAACACGCTCGCGCGTCGGGCCGTGGCTGGTACACCGTTTGAGGTGGCAGCGGGCGAAATGTCCGGGCCGCTGATTTACGGCTTTTCCGTAGACGCAATTGCCGCTGCGAAGGTGGTCAGCGAATTTGCCAAGACCAACGACAAATTGATCGTCAAAGCTGGCGCATTCGACGGCAAATTGCTTGACAAGGCTGGCGTTGCCTCGCTCGCGTCAATCCCGGCCAAACCGGTATTGCTGGCACAACTGGCTGGTTTGCTGAATTCGCCGGTCGCCCGCTTCGCGCGCGTGCTCGCTGCTGTCGCAGAAAAGAAAGAAGCGCCGGCTGCCGAAGCTGCGGCTGCCTAACCCATACCTCAATCTCAAGAAAATCAGGAGCCAACCATGGCATTCAACAAAGACGACTTCCTCGCAGCACTCGACACGATGTCGGTGATGGACCTTAACGATCTGGTGAAAGCGATCGAAGAAAAATTCGGCGTGTCGGCTGCAGCGATGGCTGCACCGGCTGCTGGCGGCGCTGGTGGCGCGGCTGCTCCCGCTGCAGAAGAGAAGACCGAGTTCGACGTGGTACTGAAAGAAGCTGGCGCCAACAAGGTTGGCGTGATCAAAGCGGTTCGCGAAATCACGGGCCTCGGTCTCAAAGAAGCCAAAGACCTCGTCGACGGCGCACCGAAGACCGTCAAGGAAGCGATGCCGAAGGCCGATGCCGAAGCTGCCAAGAAGAAGCTGGAAGACGCTGGCGCCAAAGCCGAAATCAAGTAATTTCGGATCGGTGCCAAGGGCTGGCGAGGCTGCAAAGCCTCTCCGGCCCTTCGCCGTTTTTAGTCTCCTTCGTGTCTGGCCACGCCCAGACATGACAGTGGCCTCTCCAATGATGTGCTTTTCCACAACGGAGCGCGCATTTGAGAGCCCTCTCAGCTCCCGCCGCCGCGCTCGCCAGGTTGTTTCGAGCGCGCCTGTCGGCGCTTCCCGCTTCCACAGTTGAGGAACACATGACGTACGCCTTTGCCGAAAAGAAACGCATCCGCAAGAGCTTTGGATCGCGCACTCCGGTGCTGCCGGTGCCTTATCTGCTCGCAACCCAACTCGCGTCCTACAACGAGTTTCTGCAAGTCGGGGTCAAAACGGAAGACCGGAAGGGCATCGGCCTGGAGTCGGCGTTTACTTCAATTTTCCCGATCTCGAGCCACAACGGCTTTGCCAAGCTTGAGTACGTGCATTACACGCTGGGCACGCCGCCCTTCGACGTCGTCGAGTGTCAGCAGCGCGGCCTGACGTTCGCCGCGCCCGTACGTGCCAAAGTTCGCTTGATCATCTACGATCGTGAGGCTGCGAAAGACACGGTCAAGGAAGTCAAGGAGTCAGAGGTCTACATGGGCGAAATTCCGCTCATGACGGAAAACGGCTCGTTTGTGATCAATGGCACGGAGCGCGTAATTGTTTCGCAGCTTCACCGTTCGCCGGGCGTGTTTTTCGAGCACGACAAGGGTAAGACGCATAGCTCCGGCAAGTTGCTTTTCTCTGCCCGCGTCATTCCATATCGTGGATCATGGCTTGACTTTGAGTTTGACCCGAAGGACTTCCTGTACTTCCGTATCGATCGTCGGCGCAAGATGCCGGTGACGATCCTGCTCAAGGCGCTCGGGTTGACCGACGAAGAAATTCTTGCCCGCTACTTCAAATTCGATAATCTTTACTTCACGCCCAAGGGCAACGAACTGGCGTTTGTGCCAGAGCGCGTGAAAGGTGAAGTCGCGCGTTTCGACATCACTGCGCCCAATGGCACGGTTGTCGTCGCGAAAGACAAGCGCGTTACCGCGAAACACATCCGCGATCTGCAAAACGCCA
Organism: Burkholderiales bacterium; assembly: GCA_016790165.1. Lineage (GTDB taxonomy): Bacteria > Pseudomonadota > Gammaproteobacteria > Burkholderiales > Casimicrobiaceae > Casimicrobium. Next base: position 10,919 of record JAEUPL010000031.1, on the reverse strand, counting down.
AGGTGGAACGTCTGACGCTGCCGACCGAGGAAGTACTCGGTCGAATCGTCGCGACGAACGTGATCGACAAAGAGACTGGCGAGGTGCTCGTCAAGGCCAACGAAGAGCTGACAGACGAGTCGCTCAAGAAGATCATCGAAGGCGGGGTTGATCACATTCAAACGCTGTATATCAACGAATTGGACGAGGGCCCGTGGATTTCGATGACGCTTCGCACGGATGACGTGCCGGACCGTACCACCGCACGTGTGGCGATTTATCGCATGATGCGTCCCGGTGAGCCGCCTACTGCGGAGGCGGTTGAGGCCCTATTCCAGCGTTTGTTCTTCAACGAAGACTCATACGATCTTTCGCGCGTCGGTCGCATGAAGTTCAACCGCCGCGTTGGCCGCGACTCGATCGAAGGGCCGATGGTCCTGACGCACGACGACATCCTCGATACCGTAAAGATCATCTGCGATCTGCGGAACGGACGGGGTCAGGTGGATGACATCGATCATCTGGGCAATCGTCGCGTTCGAAGCGTGGGCGAACTGGCCGAGAACCAGTTCCGCAGCGGTCTGGCGCGCGTCGAACGCGCGGTTAAGGAGCGTCTTGGCCAGGCCGAGAGCGAGAACCTCATGCCGCATGATCTGATCAACGCCAAGCCGATCTCGGCAGCGATCAAAGAGTTCTTTGGTTCCAGCCAACTATCGCAGTTCATGGATCAAACCAACCCGTTGTCAGAGATCACGCACAAGCGTCGCGTCTCGGCACTGGGCCCAGGTGGTCTGACCCGCGAGCGCGCGGGTTTTGAGGTGCGCGACGTGCACCCGACGCACTACGGTCGCGTCTGCCCGATTGAAACGCCGGAAGGCCCGAACATTGGCCTGATCAACTCGCTGGCGCTGTTTGCTCGCGTGAACGACTACGGGTTCATTGAAACGCCGTATCGCAAGGTGACGGACGGTAAAGTGACGTCGGAGATCGCGTACCTCTCGGCGATCGAAGAAAGTAACTATGTCATCGCTCAGGCTAACGCGCCACTGGATGCGACCGGCCACCTGACCGGCGAATTCGTGGCTTGTCGCATCAAGGGCGAGTCGACACTGATGCCGCCATCGGAAGTGACGTACATGGACGTTGCACCCTCGCAGATTGTCTCGGTTGCGGCGTCCTTGATTCCCTTCCTCGAGCATGATGACGCCAACCGCGCGCTCATGGGTTCGAACATGCAACGTCAGGCGGTGCCTTGCCTGCGTCCGGAGAAGCCGTTCGTCGGCACAGGCGTGGAGCGTACGGCCGCAATTGACTCCGGCACAGTGGTCACCGCACGTCGCGGCGGCAAAGTTGATTACGTTGATGCGTCGCGTGTGGTCATCCGCGTGAACGATGCGGAAGCGGCAGCAGGGGATGTGGGTGTCGACATCTACAACCTCGTCAAGTACATGCGTTCCAACCAGAACACCAATATCAACCAGCGTCCGCTGGTGAGGGTGGGCGACAAGATTGGCAAGGGCGACGTGATTGCCGACGGCGCCTCCACCGACAAAGGGGAACTGGCACTTGGCCAGAATATGCTCGTCGCCTTCATGCCGTGGAATGGCTACAACTACGAAGACTCTATCCTCATCTCCGAGCGTGTCGTCGCCCAGGATCGTTACACCTCGATTCACATCGAGGAACTCACGGTCGTCGCGCGTGACACCAAGCTTGGCGCAGAAGAAATTACGCGCGACATTTCGAGTCTCGGCGAGGCCCAACTGACACGCCTCGATGAATCCGGCATCGTCTACATCGGCGCTGAAGTCGAAGCGGGGGACGTGCTTGTTGGCAAGGTGACACCGAAAGGCGAAACCACACTGACGCCGGAAGAAAAGCTCTTGCGCGCGATCTTCGGCGAGAAGGCAAGCGATGTCAAAGACACGTCGCTCCGCGTGCCGTCGGGTATCGCTGGTACGGTGATCGACGTTAAGGTGTTCACTCGCGAAGGCATCGAGCGCGACAAGCGTGCACAATTGATCATCGACGAGGAATTGCGCGGCTACAAGAAAGACCTCGCTGACCAGCTCCGTATCGTCGAAAACGACGCCTTCGAGCGCCTCGAGCGCCTGCTCGTGGGCAAAGTCGCTAGCGGCGGACCAAAGAAACTGGCCAAAGGTACCAAGCTCGATCACGACTACCTGGTCTCGTTGGGCCGATACGATTGGTTTGACTTGCGCATGGCCGATGACGACATTGCTCGGCAGCTGGAAAGCGTCCGCGACAGCCTGACCGCGACGCGCCACAACTTTGATGGCGCGTTTGAACAAAAGAAGCGCAAACTCACGCAGGGTGACGAACTTCCGGCCGGCGTGCTGAAGATGGTCAAGGTCTACGTAGCCGTCAAGCGTCGCCTGCAGCCAGGTGACAAGATGGCGGGCCGTCACGGCAACAAGGGCGTGGTGTCGAAGATCGTTCCGGTGGAAGACATGCCACACACGGCCGACGGCACAACAGTGGATGTGGTGCTCAATCCGCTGGGCGTGCCTTCACGGATGAACGTCGGCCAAATTCTCGAAGTCCACTTGGGTTGGGCCGCCAAAGGGATCGGCAACAAGATTGATGCGATGCTCCGTCAGCAGGCCAACGTGAAGGAGATCCGTGGCTTTGTTGAGACGCTCTACCACGATGTTGGCACGAAGCAGGAGGTGGGCGCACTCTCGGATGCGGAGGTGGGCGAGCTCGCGCAAAACTTGCGTGTTGGCGTTCCGTTCGCGACGCCGGTTTTTGACGGCGCGAGCGAAAGCGAGATCAAGAGCATGCTCAAGCTCGCGGGGTTGCCGGAGTCCGGACAAATTACGCTGTTCGACGGTCGAACTGGTGAAGCCTTTGATCGGCCGGTCACTGTAGGCTACATGCACGTGCTGAAACTGCACCACCTGGTTGATGACAAGATGCACGCCCGCTCGACTGGTCCGTACAGCCTTGTGACTCAGCAGCCACTGGGCGGTAAGGCGCAGTTCGGTGGCCAGCGCTTCGGTGAGATGGAAGTCTGGGCGCTGGAAGCCTATGGCGCAGCCTACACGCTGCAGGAAATGCTCACGGTCAAGTCTGATGACGTGACGGGGCGCACCAAGGTCTACGAGAACATCGTGAAGGGCGAGCACAAGATTGAGGCCGGCATGCCGGAATCCTTCAACGTGCTGGTCAAGGAAATTCGCTCGCTCGGCATTGATGTCGACCTTGAGCGCAAGTAACGCGTCCTCGTCAACGAATTCAAAAGGGAAACCATGAACGCATTGCTCGACCTGTTCAAGCAAACGACCCCGAACGAAGAGTTCGACGCGATCAAGATCGGCCTCGCCTCGCCCGAGCGCATCCGCTCATGGTCGTTTGGCGAAGTCAAGAAGCCGGAAACGATCAACTACCGCACGTTCAAGCCGGAACGCGACGGCCTGTTCTGCGCCAAGATTTTCGGACCAATCAAGGACTACGAGTGCCTTTGCGGAAAGTACAAACGCCTTAAGCATCGCGGTGTCATCTGCGAAAAGTGCGGCGTTGAAGTCACGTTGACCAAAGTCCGACGCGAGCGCATGGGGCATATCGAACTAGCTTCGCCGGTGGCGCACATTTGGTTCCTGAAGTCCCTGCCATCGCGGCTGGGCATGGTGCTCGATATGACGCTGCGTGATATCGAGCGCGTTCTCTACTTTGAAGCCTTCGTAGTGGTTGATCCCGGATTGACCCCGTTGCAGCGCGGGCAACTGCTTACCGAAGACGATTACATCGCCAAGACGGAAGAGTATGGCGATGACTTCAAGGCGCTCATGGGCGCTGAAGCCATTCGCGAGTTGCTGTCATCGATTCATGTCGCCGAAGACGCCGAACGCCTGCGTGGTGAGCTTGGCGCTACGTCGTCGGAGGCCAAGATCAAGAAGATATCCAAGCGCCTCAAGGTGCTTGAGGCCTTCCAGAAGTCCGGGATCAAACCCGACTGGATGGTGCTCGAAGTATTGCCAGTCCTGCCGCCGGAGTTGCGTCCGCTCGTCCCCCTGGATGGTGGCCGCTTTGCGACTTCGGACCTGAACGATCTCTACCGCCGCGTCATCAACCGAAACAACCGCCTCAAGCGCCTACTCGAGCTCAAAGCGCCGGACATCATCGTTCGCAATGAAAAGCGCATGCTCCAAGAATCGGTCGATTCGTTGCTCGACAACGGTCGTCGCGGCAAGGCCATGACGGGTGCCAACAAACGCCCGCTCAAATCGCTTGCCGACATGATTAAGGGCAAGTCGGGTCGATTCCGCCAGAACCTGCTCGGCAAGCGCGTGGACTACTCCGGTCGCTCCGTGATCGTCGTCGGTCCGCAGCTCAAATTGCATCAGTGCGGTCTCCCCAAAAAAATGGCGCTTGAGCTATTCAAGCCGTTCATCTTCAATCGCCTGGAACAACTGGGCGAAGCGAAGACGATCAAGGAAGCCAAGCGTCGCGTTGAAAGTGAAGAGCCGTTGGTTTGGGATCTGCTCGAAGAGGTGATCCGGGAGCACCCGGTACTGTTGAACCGTGCTCCGACGCTGCACCGCCTCGGTATCCAGGCGTTCGAACCGGTGCTCATTGAAGGCAAAGCCATCCAGCTGCATCCGCTTGTCTGTACAGCCTTTAACGCCGACTTCGACGGTGACCAGATGGCGGTTCACGTGCCATTGTCGCTTGAAGCGCAAGCCGAGGCGCGTACGTTGATGCTGGCGTCGAACAACGTGTTGCTGCCGTCCAACGGTGACCCGTGTATCGTGCCGTCGCAAGACATCGTGCTCGGCCTTTACTACGCCACCCGCGAGAAGATCAACGCGCGTGGCGAGGGCATGGTGTTTGCCGATGTACTCGAAGTATCGCGTGCATACGAAACGCGGATGGTTGAATTGCACGCCAAGGTGAAGGTGCGCATTCGGCAGGTGACGTTCGGCCCGAACGGAGAAAAGATTGACCAGATCAAGCGCGAGGAAACGACCGTGGGTCGCGCACTCCTCTCCGACATCCTCCCGGAGGGGTTGCCGTTCTCCGTACTGAACAAGCCGCTGAAGAAGAAGGAAATTTCCAAACTCATCAACGCGAGCTTCCGGCGTTGTGGTCTGCGTGCGACGGTGGTGTTTGCCGACAAACTGATGCAGTCGGGTTTCCGCCTGGCAACACGCGCTGGCTTCTCGTTCGCTGCGGACGACATGCTCGTGCCGAAGGAGAAGCACGGCATCATCGCCAATGCCGAAGCGCAAGTGAAAGAAATCCAGCAGCAGTACGCGTCGGGTCTCGTCACGTCGGGCGAACGCTACAACAAGGTGGTGGACATCTGGGGCGCTGCCGGCGATGAAATTGCTCGAGCGATGATGGCGCAGCTTGGCTCGCAAATGGTCACTGATCGCGAGGGCAAGCAAGTTCGTCAGGATTCGTTTAACTCCATCTACATGATGGCCGACTCGGGCGCCCGCGGCTCCGCGGCGCAAATTCGGCAACTTGCGGGAATGCGCGGCCTGATGGCGAAGCCCGACGGCTCGATCATCGAAACGCCGATCACAGCGAACTTCCGCGAGGGTCTAAACGTCTTGCAGTACTTCATCTCGACCCACGGCGCGCGCAAGGGCCTCGCGGATACCGCGCTGAAGACGGCGAACTCCGGCTACTTGACACGTCGCCTGGTTGATGTGACACAGGACCTCGTGGTCACGGAACCGGATTGCGGTACCAGCGAAGGCTTGGTCATGAAGGCCGTCGTGTCCGGCGGTGAAGTGATCGAAGCGTTGCGTGATCGGATCCTCGGCCGTACTGCCGCGGCGGACGTGCTTCACCCGGAAACGGGCAAAGTGGCAATTGCTTCAGGCGAACTGTTGACCGAAGACGATGTCGACCTTATTGAGAGCCTGGGCATCGACGAGGTGAAGACCCGTTCGCCGTTGACGTGTGCGACTCGCTATGGCCTTTGTGCCAAGTGCTACGGCCGTGATCTGGGTCGGGGCCAATTGGTCAACGCCGGTGAAGCTGTTGGCGTGATCGCCGCGCAGTCCATCGGCGAGCCGGGCACCCAGCTCACGATGCGCACATTCCACATCGGCGGCGCCGCGTCGCGTACCGCGGCGGCGAGCACGGTCGAGACCAAGTCGGCTGGTACGGCGAATTTTGCGGGCGCCATGCGCTACGTGAAGAATGCTGGTGGCGACAAGATCGTTATCGCGCGTTCAGCGGAAGTGGTGATCACCGAGGGCAATCGAGAGCGTGAACGCCACAAAGTGCCCTACGGCGCAAAGCTGTTGGTCGAAGACGGCAAGGTCGTCAAGGCGGGTCAGGTGCTGGCGGAGTGGGACGCGACCTCGCGCCCGATCCTCACGGAATTCCAGGGCCGCGTAAAGTTCGAGAACGTGCAGGAAGGCGTGACTGTTGCCAAGCAGACTGACGACGTGACCGGCATCTCTACCCTGGTCGTCATTGACGCCAAGCGTCGTGCTGGCTCACAGGCGAAGGGTGTGCGTCCGCAGCTGAAACTCGTCGATGACAAGGGCAACGAGATCAAGCCCGCCGGCTCAGATACGCCGTTGACCATTACGTTCCAGATCGGCTCAATCATCCTCGTTAAGGATGGCCAGGAAGTGGCGCCGGGCGACATGTTGGCGCGCATGCCAATGGAAACGTCGAAGACCCGCGACATCACCGGTGGTCTGCCGCGCGTCGCTGAGCTTTTCGAAGCACGCTCGCCGAAGGATGCGGGCTTGCTCGCCGAAGTGACCGGTACCGTGTCGTTCGGTAAGGACACCAAAGGCAAGCAGCGCCTCGTCATCAAAGACATGGATGGCGTTTCACACGAATACCTGATCCCGAAAGAAAAAGCGGTGATGGCGATTGACGGTCAGGTGGTGAACAAGGGTGAACCTATCGTCGACGGCCCGGCCGATCCGCACGACATTCTTCGCTTGCTCGGTGTGGAAGCGCTTACCAAGTACGTAATTGACGAGGTGCAGGAGGTATACCGCCTCCAAGGCGTGAAGATCAACGACAAACACATTGAAGTGATCGTTCGCCAGATGCTTCGCCGCGTCAGCATCACGCATCCTGGTGACACGCGCTTCATAACGGGCGAGCAGGTTGAGCGCGCCGAGCTGTTGGCCGAAAATGACCGCGTCAAAGCGGACGGGAAAGCCCCGGCGCAGTTTGACTACATGCTCCTCGGCATCACCAAGGCCTCGTTGTCGACCGACTCGTTCATCTCGGCCGCATCCTTCCAGGAGACAACCCGCGTGCTCACCGAGGCTGCGATCATGGGCAAACGCGACGATCTGCGCGGCCTCAAGGAAAACGTCATCGTCGGACGCCTGATCCCGGCAGGTACGGGTCTGGCCCATCATCGCCTGCGCAAGCAGAACATGGCCGCCGACCTCATTGACACGTCGACGCTCGCCCCAGAGGCGGAGGCGCCGGCTGAAGAGAATGCCGCGTAATACGCCGATTCTGGGTGCGCGAGGTTGCAGTCCAACTACGATTTTGCGACCGCAAACACGCGTCTAGAGCGATAACTCGATCAACATTTGACGAAAAACGCGACTGCGGCCTATAATCGCAGTCTTTTCCAAACTTGGTTGCCAACAGTAGCAGCCAAGTGCAACTAAAAAATCAGGCCAAGTATGCCAACCATTAATCAGCTCGTGCGCCAAGGGCGCACACCGGTCGTTGCCAAGAGCAAGAGTCCGGCGCTCGAAAAAGGCCCGCAAAAGCGCGGCGTTTGCACCCGCGTTTACACCACGACACCGAAGAAGCCGAACTCTGCTTTGCGTAAGGTCGCCAAAGTGCGCCTCACCAACGGCTTTGAAGTCATTTCTTACATCGGCGGCGAAGGACACAACCTTCAGGAGCACTCGGTCGTGCTGATTCGTGGCGGCCGCGTGAAAGACTTGCCGGGTGTGCGCTACCACATGGTGCGCGGCTCGCTCGACACCGCAGGCGTCAAGGATCGCAAGCAATCTCGCTCGAAGTATGGCGCCAAGGCGCCGAAGAAAGCGTAGTCAACGCTTGTTTTTCTTGCCGGGGTGACCCGGCTTCGGCGCCCGGCACTGATGCACAGTGCGACGTGGCGCCCCAATCATTTTGAGGATGGTTTAAATGCCCCGCCGTCGTGAAGTACCCAAGCGCGACATCCTGCCGGATCCCAAATTCGGCAATGTCGAGATTTCCAAGTTCATGAACGTCATCATGACGCAAGGCAAGAAAGCGGTCGCCGAGCGTATCGTATATGGCGCCTTGGACATCATCAGCCAAAAGGGCGGTAAAGATCCGCTCGAAGTGTTTTCTACCGCGCTTGGCAACGCCAAGCCAATGGTCGAAGTGAAAAGCCGTCGCGTGGGCGGTGCCAACTTTCAGGTGCCCGTCGAAGTCCGTCCGGCACGCCGCTCCGCGCTGTCGATGCGCTGGATTCGCGACGCCGCACGCAAGCGCGGTGAAAAGTCGATGGGTGCGCGCCTTGCCAATGAATTGCTGGAGGCAGCCGAGGGTCGTGGTGGGGCGGTGAAAAAGCGCGAGGAAGTACATCGCATGGCCGAGGCAAATAAGGCCTTTTCGCACTTCCGTTTCTAATGTTTTCTGTCGGCGCTGCCAAAAGCGGGGCCTGACTTCTGGTGACTGTTATGGCACGTACTACACCCATCGATCGCTACCGCAATATCGGCATTTCCGCGCATATTGACGCGGGCAAAACTACCACCACCGAACGTATCCTGTTCTACACCGGTGTGTCGCACAAGATCGGCGAGGTGCATGATGGCGCCGCGACGATGGACTGGATGGAGCAGGAGCGTGAGCGCGGCATCACCATCACATCCGCTGCGACGACTTGTTTCTGGAAGGGAATGGACAAAAACTTCCCTGAGCACCGCATCAACATTATCGACACGCCGGGACACGTCGACTTCACGATTGAAGTTGAGCGTTCCATGCGTGTGCTAGACGGCGCCTGCATGGTGTACTGCGCTGTGGGTGGTGTGCAGCCGCAGTCTGAAACGGTATGGCGTCAGGCCAACAAGTACAAAGTGCCGCGCCTTGCGTTCGTGAACAAGATGGATCGCACCGGTGCAGACTTCTTCAAGGTCTATGACCAGATGAAGGTTCGCCTGAAAGCCAATCCGGTGCCGATGCAGGTGCCGATTGGTGCAGAAGAAAATTTCCAGGGCGTGATCGATCTCGTCCGGATGAAGGCGATCTTCTGGGACGAAGCTTCGCAGGGGATGAAGTATGAAGCGCGCGACATTCCGTCAGAGCTTCAAGCGAAGTCTGAAGAGTGGCGCTCGAAAATGGTGGAAAGCGCGGCCGAAGCGAATGAAGAGTTGATGAACAAGTACCTCGAAAACGGGGACTTGGACGCTGCGGACATCAAGCAGGGTATCCGCCTGCGCACGATCGCCGGTGAAATTGTTCCGATGTTCTGCGGTTCCGCTTTCAAGAACAAGGGTGTTCAGGCGATGCTTGATGCCGTCATCGAGTACATGCCGGCGCCGACGGACATTCCGCCAGTGTCGGGCACTGACGACGATGAAAAACCTGCCGAGCGGAAGGCCTCCGACGACGAAAAGTTCTCGGCGCTCGCGTTCAAGATCATGACGGATCCGTACGTCGGTCAGCTGATTTTCTTCCGCGTGTATTCGGGTGTCGTGCAGTCGGGTGATACGATCTATAACCCGGTCAAGGGCAAGCGTGAGCGCATCGGACGCTTGTTGCAGATGCACGCGAACGAGCGTGAAGAAATTAAGGAAGTTCGTGCTGGCGACATCGCGGCTGCGGTCGGCCTGAAAGAGGCTACGACAGGTGACACGCTTTGCGACCCGGCTTCGATCATCACACTTGAGCGCATGGTGTTCCCGGAACCCGTCATCTCTCAAGCGGTAGAGCCGAAGACCAAAGCCGACCAGGAGAAGATGGGTATTGCGCTCAGCCGTCTGGCGCAGGAAGATCCATCGTTCCGTGTTCGCACTGACGAAGAGTCAGGTCAGACCATCATCGCCGGTATGGGCGAGCTGCATCTGGAAATCATCGTCGACCGCATGAAGCGCGAGTTCGGTGTCGAGGCCAGTGTCGGCAAGCCGCAAGTGGCGTATCGCGAAACGATCCGCAAGGGTTCGGAAATCGAAGGCAAGTTTGTCAAACAATCGGGTGGCCGTGGGCAGTATGGCCACGTCTGGCTCAAGCTGGAACCGAATGAGGCCGGTAAGGGCTTTGAGTTCGTCGACGCGATCAAGGGCGGCGTGGTTCCTCGTGAATACATTCCGGCCGTCAACAAGGGGGTCGTGGAGACGCTGACGAGCGGTGTGGTTGCTGGCTTTCCGGTCGTTGACGTCAAAGTGACGCTGTTCGACGGTTCATACCACGAAGTGGACTCGAATGAGAACGCCTTCAAGATGGCGGCTTCGATCGCGTTCAAGGACGGCATGCGCAAGGCAAACCCCGTCCTGCTCGAGCCGATGATGGCCGTAGAAGTCGAAACGCCGGAAGACTACGCTGGTACCGTAATGGGCGACTTGTCGTCCCGCCGCGGTATGGTGCAGGGTATGGACGATGTGCTGGGCGGCAAGATCATCAAGGCAGAGGTTCCGCTGTCCGAAATGTTCGGCTACTCCACGACGCTGCGTTCGGCGACCCAGGGGCGAGCAACCTACTCGATGGAGTTCAAGCATTATTCCGAAGCTCCGAAAAACGTAGCTGAGGCTGTAACCAAGGCAAAAGCAGGCTAATTTGTAACCCGATGGCTACCGATCGTAGTGGCCGTTTTGAACAGTAAATTAAGGAAACAAGATCATGGCAAAAGGCAAGTTTGAGCGTACGAAGCCGCACGTGAACGTCGGCACGATTGGACACGTGGATCACGGCAAGACGACGTTGACTGCGGCGATCACCACGGTGCTCTCGCGCAAGTTTGGCGGAGAAGCGAAGGC
>JAEUPL010000030.1 GCA_016790165.1 Burkholderiales bacterium | reverse complement strand
GACGGACGTAACGGGTTCGGTGACGCTGCCGGCGGGCACCGAGATGGTGATGCCTGGCGACAACGTAAAGATGACGGTGGCGTTGATTGCGCCGATCGCGATGGAAGAGAAGCTGCGCTTCGCGATCCGTGAAGGCGGCCGTACCGTCGGCGCCGGCGTCGTGTCGAAAATTATTAAGTAACTGGTTTAGGACCCCACCGTGCAAAACCAGAAAATCCGTATCCGCCTCAAGGCCTTCGACTACAAGCTGATCGATCAGTCGGCTTCGGAAATCGTTGAGACCGCCAAGCGCTCGGGCGCGATCGTCCGCGGTCCGGTGCCGCTGCCGACTCGCATTGAGCGATTCGACGTATTGCGTTCGCCACACGTGAACAAGACGTCGCGCGACCAGTTTGAAATCCGCACCCATCAACGTCTGATGGACATTGTGGAACCTAATGACAAGACGGTTGATCAACTGATGAAGCTGGATTTGCCGGCCGGTGTCGACGTCGAAATCAAGGTTCAGTAAGCGCTGAGCCAAACCCAAGCGATGCCGGTCAATTGAAACCGGCACCGAGCCCCCCGGCAACAGTCGGAGAAGCACGGAAAGAAAGAAGAGGTAAACCATGAGTCTGGGACTCATCGGACGCAAAGTCGGCATGACGCGCGTCTTTAATGATGACGGCACGGCAACTCCCGTGACCGTGATCGACGTGAGCAACAACCGCGTGTCGCAGGTCAAATCGACTGAGCACGATGGCTACGCTGGCGTGCAGGTCACCTTTGGTGACAAGCGTGCCACGCGTGTGACCAAGGCACAGGCGGGCCATTTCGGCAAAGCGGGCGTCCAGGCTGGCGCCATTACGCGTGAGTTCCGCGCCGATGCAGGCGAACTGAAGGCTGGCTCGATTATCGGTGCCGACACCTTTACCGTCGGGCAGGAAGTGGACGTCACCGGCACGACCAAAGGTCGCGGCTTCTCCGGTGTGATTCGTCGCCACAACTTCAGTTCGAATCGCGCTTCGCACGGTAACTCGGTGACCACTCGTGCTCCGGGTTCGATCGGTATGGCGCAGGATCCGGGCCGGGTGTTTCCGGGTAAGCGGATGGCTGGCCAGTACGGTAATGCGCAGCGCACGGTGCAAGCCTTGACGGTGGTTCGAGTAGACGCTGCGCGCGGCCTGCTGATGATCAAGGGAGCGGTGCCAGGAACTGCGGGCGGCCACGTCATCGTCAAACCGACGGTGAGGAGCTAATCATGGAATTGCAAGTCATTGACGCGAACGGCAAGTCTGCCGCAACGGTGTCGGCATCGGACGCCGTGTTCGGGCGCGAGTACAACGAAGCGCTGATTCACCAGCTCGTCGTAGCCTATCAGGCCAATGGACGTAGTGCTGATCGCGCGCAAAAGACGCGCGCTGAAGTACGCCACTCCACCAAGAAGCCATGGAAGCAGAAGGGCACGGGTAATGCTCGTGCTGGTATGACTTCCAGCCCTATTTGGCGCGGTGGTGGTCGGGCGTTTCCGAACAAGCCGGATGAGAATTTCTCGCACAAGGTTAACCGAAAGATGTATCGCGCCGGCATGGCCGCGATCCTCTCGCAGCTTGTGCGTGAAGATCGTCTCCACGTCGTTGAGTCGTTCGCGGTCGAAGCGCCCAAGACCAAGCTGGTCGCTGGCGCGTTGAGGGGCATGGGTGTCAGCGATGCGCTCATCGTGACCGATTCGGTTGACAACAACCTCTTCCTCGCCTCGCGCAACCTGCCGAATCTGGCGGTTGTTGCCGCGCACAACGTTGATCCGGTCAGCCTGCTGGCCTTCAATCGTGTGTTGCTGACCAAGGCGGCCATTGCCAAGATTGAGGAGTCATACAAATGAATCAAAATCGTTTGATGACTGTCCTTCGCGCGCCAGTGATCTCAGAAAAGAGCACTTTCGTTGCGGAGAAAAATGAACAAGTCGTTTTTGAGGTCCTGCCGGACGCTACCAAGCCAGAAGTCAAGGCTGCCGTTGAACTGCTGTTCAAGGTCCAAGTCGAGAGCGTGCAAATGCTCAACCGTCCGGGCAAGGTCAAGCGCTTCGGTCGCACGATGGGGCGTCGCTCCGACAGCCGCCGCGCCTACGTGTCGCTGAAGCCTGGTCAAGAGATCAACTTCGGTGGGGAGGCCTAATCGATCATGGCACTCGTAAAAGTCAAGCCGACGTCACCGGGCCGCCGCTCGCTGATCAAGGTCGTAAATCCCGATCTGCACAAGGGCGAACCATACGCGCCGCTTCTAGTAGCGCAGAAGCGGGGCTCAGGCCGCAACAACAACGGTCACATCACGACGCGTCACAAGGGTGGCGGACACAAGCACCATTACCGTATCGTCGACTTCCGTCGCAACAAGGATGGTGTGCCCGCCAAGGTGGAGCGTCTGGAATACGATCCCAACCGCAGTGCCTTTATTGCGCTGGTGTTGTACGCGGATGGCGAGCGGCGCTACGTGCTCGCCCCGAAGGGTCTCAGCGCAGGGGACGCAATCCAGAGCGGTGCCGAAGCGGCAATTAAAGTAGGCAACGCGCTGCCGATCCGCAACATACCGGTGGGCACAACAATCCACGCGGTGGAGTTGCAGCCGGGTAAAGGGGCGCAAATCGCGCGTTCCGCCGGAGCGTCTGTCCAGTTGATGGCCCGCGAAGGCATCTACGCGCAGCTTCGTTTGCGCTCGGGTGAAGTGCGCAAAGTGCACGTAGACTGCCGGGCAACCATTGGTGAAGTTGGCAATGGTGAGCACTCGTTGCGCGTAATCGGTAAAGCTGGTGCGAATCGTTGGCGTGGTATCCGTCCGACCGTTCGCGCAATTTCGATGAACCCGGTAGACCACCCGATGGGCGGACGCACCAACGGTGGTGGTGGTCGCCACCACCCGGTTTCTCCGTGGGGCCAAAAGGCAAAGGGTCTCAAGACCCGCACCAACAAGCGCACTGACAGCATGATCGTACGCACGCGTCATGCCGCCAAGAAGGGTTAATCACGATGGCACGTTCCGTTAAGAAGGGCCCGTTCGTCGACGGGCATCTGGCGAAGAAGGTCGAAGTGGCCCTCGCAAAAAACGACAAAAAGCCGATCAAGACTTGGTCGCGCCGCTCCACCGTTACGCCGGATTTTGTCGGCCTGACAATCGCCGTGCACAACGGCAAGGCGCATGTTCCGGTCTACGTTTCGGACCAGATGGTTGGTCACAAGCTTGGCGAATTCGCGTTGACCCGCGTGTTCAAAGGGCATCCGGCCGACAAAAAAGTCGCGAAGAAGTAAGGGGCTGTCATGCAAACTGTAGCCATCATGAAAGCCGCACCGGTATCTGATCAAAAGGCACGTCTGGTCGCTGACCAGGTTCGTGGTCTGCCGGTTGGTAAGGCGCTCAACCTGCTCGCCTTCAGCCCTAAGAAATCGGCGGTACTGATCAAGAAAGTGCTCGAGTCAGCCATTGCCAATGCGGAACACAACGACGGCGCCGACATCGACGAACTGAAAGTTACGTCAATCTATGTCGACAAAGCCGTCGTTATGCGTCGCTTCGCTGCTCGCGCGAAAGGGCGCGGCGCTCGTCTGCTCAAGCAAACCTGTCACATTCATGTGACCGTCGGGAACTAGAGGTTCGTATGGGTCAAAAAATCAATCCGACCGGATTCCGCCTCGCGGTATCTCGCGGCTGGACCTCGAAGTGGTATGCCAACAGCAAGACCTTCGCGGCAAAAGTCAACGAAGATCACAAGGTGCGTTCATTCTTGCTCGCGAAGCTGAAGAACGCTAATGTGAGTAAGGTAACCATTGAGCGGCCGGCGAAAAACGCACGCATCACGATCCACAGCGCCCGCCCGGGCGTGGTGATCGGTAAGAAGGGTGAGGATATCGAAGCCCTGCGTGCGCAGCTGCGCAAGATGATGAACTGCGAAATCGCACTCAACATCGAAGAGGTGCGCAAGCCGGAAACCGATGCTCAACTTATTGGCGACTCCATCGCTCAGCAGCTCGAAAAGCGCATCATGTTCCGTCGCGCGATGAAGCGCGCGATGCAGAATGCCATGCGTCTCGGCGCTCAGGGCATCAAAATCATGAGCTCGGGGCGGCTGAATGGTGCGGAAATCGCGCGTACTGAGTGGTACCGCGAAGGCCGCGTACCGCTTCACACGCTGCGTGCCGACATCGACTACGGCTTCTCCGAAGCGAAGACGAGTTACGGCATCATTGGCATCAAAGTTTGGGTATTTAAGGGTGAGAACCTCGGCCTCGCCGCTGCAGATAGCTCAGCCGGTGCGCCGGCAGAAGAGCCGTCGCAGCCGCGTCGTCCGCGTCGCCCCGCAGGAGTGAGAAATGCTGCAACCGTCTAGAAGAAAATACCGTAAGGAACAAAAGGGTCGCAACAAAGGTCTGGCGACTCGCGGCAACAAGGTGAGTTTCGGTGAATTTGGCCTTAAGGCCACCAGTCGTGGCCGTTTGACGGCACGGCAAATCGAGGCTGCTCGTCGTGCAATCAGCCGCCACATCAAACGTGGTGGTCGAATCTGGATTCGTATCTTCCCGGACAAGCCGATCTCCAAGAAGCCTGCAGAGGTTCGTATGGGCAACGGCAAAGGTAACCCGGAGTATTACGTCGCGGAAATCCAGCCGGGCAAAGTGCTGTACGAAATGGACGGCGTGGAAGAGACGCTGGCACGCGAAGCATTCCTGCTTGCAGCTGCCAAGCTTCCGATTGCGACCACGTTCGTGCAACGCCTGGTGGGCTAAAAAATATGAACGCCAAAGAACTTACCGCAAAATCCGAAGCCGACCTCAACAAGGAGCTCGGCGAGCTTTATAAAACGCACTTCAGTCTGCGCATGCAGAAGGCGACCCAGCAGCTCACCAATACGAGCCAACTGGGCAATACGCGCCGAGACATTGCGCGAGTGAAAACAGTGCTCGCACAGAAGAAGGCAGCCAGCAAATGAGTGACACAACCATTGCCAAGCAGCCGCTGATCGCAACCGAAACCGGCCGCGTGGTCAGCGACAAGATGACCAAGACGGTGACCGTCCTCGTAGAGCGGCGCGTAAAGCACCCGCTCTACGGCAAGGTCGTGACCAAGTCGCAGAAATACCACGCTCACGACGAAGCCAGCACGGCCAAGATGGGTGACCTGGTGGAAATCAAGGCATGCCGGCCGCTCTCCAAGACTAAATCTTGGGCAGTGTCCAAAGTCCTCGAAAAGGCGTAATCGCCGAAAGGCTTCGGGGGAGGGGGCGCCGTCGGTGCCCCGCCTTGCGAGGCGGCGTTGGCGAGCGGGCGTGCTTCTTCGGCGTGAAACGTAGGTAAGTTGACGCAGTATCCCGTTTGTGCGATAATCAAAAGCTAACTGCAATTCCGGATATGGGGATTGCAGGTCAAGTGCCCTATCGTCGGTTCCCCGACGGGGCCCCAAGACTGCTCGAAACCGCCATGAATCTGGTTTTGAGGTAAGTTGGAGAGAAAGAAAAAATGATTCAAATGCAGTCGATGCTCGACGTCGCCGACAACACGGGCGCTCGTCGCGTGATGTGTTTCAAGGTGCTGGGCGGGTCGAAGCGACGTTATGCCAGCATTGGCGACGTTATCAAGGTCAGCGTCAAGGACGCGCAGCCGCGCGGCCGTGTCAAGAAAGGCGAGGTCTACAACGCCGTTGTCGTGCGTACCGCAAAAGGTATCCGCCGCAACGATGGCTCGCTCATCAAGTTCGACAACAACGCTGTTGTTATTCTCAATGCGAAGCTCGAGCCAATCGGCACGCGCATCTTCGGGCCGGTTACGCGTGAATTGCGTACCGAGAAGTTCATGAAGATCGTGTCGCTCGCGCCCGAAGTGCTCTAGGCGAGGTTGGCATCATGCAAAAGATTCGCAAGGGCGATACGGTCGTTGTGACGACGGGGCGCGACAAAGGCAAGCGTGGTGAAGTGCTGCGTGTGCTGGACGGTGCGCTGTTGGTCTCCGGCATCAATCAAGTCAAACGCAACGTGCGTCCGAACCCCATGAAAAATGAAGTGGGCGGCATCGTGACGAAGGAAGCGCCGATCGCGGCCGCGAACGTTGCCATCTACAACGCGAGCACGCAAAAGGCCGACGCGGTAGCCATCAAGGCTGCCGACGGGGGTCGTAAGCAGCGTGTCTTCAAGTCGACCGGTCAAGCGGTCTAGGCGAGGAGAAGAATATGGCTCGTCTTAAAGAGCAATACCGCAAGGAAATCGTGCCGGCGCTAGTCAAGCAATTTGGCTACAAGTCGGTGATGCAAGTGCCGCGCCTGACCAAGATCGTGGTAAACATGGGTGTCGGTGAGGCGGTTGGCGACAAGAAGATTCTTGAGCACGCGACCAAAGATCTGACATCCATCGTCGGTCAAAAGCCCGTGATTACGAAAGCGCGCAAGGCGATCGCTAACTACAAGATTCGCGAAGGCTATCCCATCGGCACGATGGTGACGTTGCGCAACGAACACATGTACGAGTTCCTCGACCGGTTGGTAAACGTTGCGCTACCGCGCGTGCGTGACTTCCGCGGCATTTCCCCGCGCGGTTTCGATGGGCGCGGCAACTTCAATCTCGGCGTGAAAGAGCAGATCATTTTCCCCGAGATAGAGTACGACAAGATTGATGCGCTGCGTGGCATGAACATCACGTTCGCGACCACGGCGAGAACGGACGACGAAGCGAAGGCCCTGCTGATGGCGTTCCGTTTCCCGTTCCGCGCCTAACCTGAGCAAAGCGAGAAAAGAAAATGGCAAAACTCGCCACTATCAATCGCGAACAGAAGCGCCGCGACCTGGTCGCCAAATTCGCCAAGAAGCGCGCCGCGCTCGAAGCAGTCATCGCCGACAACAAGGCCGGCGAAGAGGCGCAAGCGGACGCGCGCGCCAAACTGCAAGCGCTCCCGCGTAACTCCAATCCCACGCGTTTGCGTAACCGTTGTCAGTTGACCGGTCGCCCGCGTGGCGTGTTCAGCAAGTTTGGCCTCGCCCGTCACAAGGTGCGCGAACTTGCGTTCAAAGGCGAGATCCCGGGTCTCACCAAAGCTAGCTGGTAAGGAGATTCGGCAATGAGTATGTCCGATCCCATCGCAGACATGTTGACGCGCATCCGTAATGCGCAGGCCATGGAAAAGTCGTCGGTGTCGATGCCTGCTTCCAAGGTCAAGGTCGCAATTGCGCGCGTGTTGAAAGATGAAGGTTACGTCGAGGATTTCAAGATCTCCGGCGATGTCACCAAAGTGGCCGAACTCGAAATCGGTCTCAAAT
The DNA here is from genome assembly GCA_016790165.1 of Burkholderiales bacterium. Taxonomy (GTDB): domain Bacteria; phylum Pseudomonadota; class Gammaproteobacteria; order Burkholderiales; family Casimicrobiaceae; genus Casimicrobium. The sequence goes on along the minus strand of JAEUPL010000030.1, from coordinate 188,609 downwards.
ACTATGCTGGGCGCCCGGTGATCGAGTCAATCGCGCGCGTCAGCAAACCTGGTCTGCGCATTTATCGCGGCAAGGACGAACTACCCAGCGTGATGAACGGGCTGGGTGTGGCCATCGTATCGACGCCGAAGGGTGTCATGACGGATCGCAAAGCGCGCAGCCTTGGTATGGGCGGCGAAGTGCTCTGCACGGTCGCTTAACGGGAGGCCACATGTCACGTATTGCCAAATATCCCGTGGATATTCCTGCCAAGGTTGAGGTGACGCTCGCCGGCGGCCGCATCGACGTCAAAGGTCCGCTCGGCACGCTGTCGCGCGACTTTGGTGGTTCGGTGAAAATCGAACGCAAGGACAATCAGATTCTGTTCAGCGCCGCCAATGGCGATCAGCATAGCCGTGCGATGTCCGGTACCTGCCGCGCGTTGGTGAACAACATGGTGCGCGGCGTTTCCGAGGGTTTCAGCAAGAAGCTGACACTGGTCGGCGTGGGTTTTCGCGCGCAGGCCGCCGGAGACACGCTCAACCTGTCGCTCGGTTTCTCCCATCCGGTTGCACACAAGATGCCGGCAGGCGTCAAAGTGGCGACGCCGACGCAAACCGAGATTCTGATCTCGGGTGCCGATCGCCAGCAGGTCGGTCAAGTGGCGGCCGAGGTTCGCGCCTATCGCCCGCCTGAGCCCTACAAGGGCAAGGGTGTGCGCTACGCCGACGAGACGGTCACGCTCAAAGAGACCAAGAAGAAATAAGGCAGGGCAGCGTCATGAACAAAAGCAAAGAAGCTACGCGCGTTCGCCGCGCCCGTCAGACCCGCGTGCGCTTGACCGCACTCAACGCAACGCGTCTGGCAGTGTTTCGCACGAACACGCACATCTACGCCCAGGTCATCTCGGGCGACGGCAGCAAGGTGCTTGCCAGTGCCTCGACTGCGGAGAAGGAAGTGCGTGCACAACTCAAGAACGGCGGCAACAAGGCCGCCGCCGAAGTGGTTGGAACGCGCATCGCAGAAAAGGCCAAGGCGGCCGGTGTCGAAGTGGTCGCGTTCGATCGCTCGGGTTACCAATATCACGGTCGCGTGAAGGCGCTTGCGGAAGCAGCGCGCGCCGGCGGCCTCAAGTTCTAAAGGAGTACTCGGATGGCACGCCCCCAAGTACAGAAAACGGAAGAGCCCGGTGATGGTCTTCGCGAGAAGATGATCAGCGTGAACCGCGTCACCAAAGTGGTGAAGGGCGGTCGCATCATGGCGTTCGCAGCGCTGACCGTGGTTGGCGATGGCGATGGCCGCGTCGGCATGGGCAAAGGTAAATCCAAGGAGGTTCCGGTCGGTGTTCAAAAGGCGATGGAGCAAGCGCGTCGCCAGATGATCAAGGTGTCGCTCAAGGGCGGCACGGTACACCACACGGTGACTGGCAAGCATGGCGCAACGACGGTCCTGATCCAGCCCGCATCGGAGGGTACGGGCGTCATCGCCGGAGGCGCAATGCGTGCGGTGTTTGAGGTGGTCGGCGTTACCAACGTGCTGGCCAAATGCTTCGGCCCGACCAACCCGTACAACGTTGTTCGGGCCACGCTGAATGCGCTTGAGCGCGTGTCGACGCCAGCCGAAGTGGCGGCCAAGCGCGGACTCAGCGTTGAGCAATTGACGGAGGCCTGACCGTGGCAACCAAAATGTTCAAAGTGAAGCTGGTCAAGTCGCCTATCGGTGCCAAGGCCGAACACGTCGCAACCGTCAAAGGTCTCGGCCTGAAGCGCATGGGGCAGGTCCGCGAACTCGTCGACACACCGTCGACGCGCGGCATGGTGAACGCAGTTCGCCACCTCGTTGTTGCCGTTGCCTGATCAGAGGTTTATCGATATGCAACTCAATACGATTCAGCCCGCAGAGGGCTCAAAGAAAAACCGCCGTCGCGTTGGGCGTGGCATCGGTAGCGGGCTCGGCAAGACCGGTGGTCGCGGCATGAACGGGCAAAAGTCGCGCTCGGGTTATGCTCAGAAGGTCGGCTTTGAAGGTGGTCAGATGCCGCTGCAGCGTCGCTTGCCTAAGCGCGGCTTCACCTCGCTGATGCGTGATTTTCGCGCCGAGATCACGGTGGGCACACTGGCCAAGCTGGGCTTGGCCGAGGTTGACTTGCTGGCCTTGAAAGCAGCCAAAGCGATTGCAAATGATGCAAAAGCTGTCAAGGTCATCGCCGGCGGCGAAATCAAGGCTGCCGTGACGCTCAACGGCGTGCCGGCGACGGCAAACGCCCGTAAGGCGATTGAAGCGGCCGGCGGCAAGTTGATTGCGGCGCCGGAGGCTCCGAAAGGCAAGCTTCAGCCCAAGGGCGCGAAGTAATAACGCTCGACTGAATTCCTCAGGAAAGTACGCGTGGCGCTGAATCCAGCACAAAAGTCCGGTGACAAGTATGGCGACCTCAAACGTCGCCTGTTCTTCTTGCTCGGTGCATTGATCGTCTACCGCATTGGTACTCACGTGCCCGTGCCCGGGATCAATGCGACCGTGCTTGAGGAGCTGTTCAAATCGCAGCAGAGCGGCATCCTTGGTTTGTTCAACGTGTTTTCGGGTGGCGCGCTGCAGCGCTTCTCGATTCTCGCGTTGGGTATCACGCCTTACATCTCAGCCTCCATCATCATGCAGCTTGCTTCGGTCGTTGTGCCGTCGCTGGAGGCGTTGAAGAAAGAGGGCGAGGCGGGGCGCCGCAAGGTCACGCAGTACACGCGTTATGGCACGCTGGTACTCGCGTTCTTCCAGGCGGTCGGCATCGCTATCGCTCTGGAAAGTCAGCCGGGCCTCGTGCTTGAAGCGGGTCTAGCGTTCCGCCTCATCACCGCCGTGACTCTGGTCACTGGGACGATGTTTCTTATGTGGCTCGGCGAGCAGATTACCGAGCGCGGGCTGGGCAACGGCATCTCGCTGTTGATCTTTGCCGGTATCGCGGCGGGTCTGCCGGCAGCGGTGAAAAACACCCTTGAACTGCAATCCTCGGGCAATCTCAGCATTCTCAAGTTGTTGTTCCTGATCGCGCTCGTGGTCGTCGTGACTGCGGCAGTGGTGTTCTTTGAGCGCGCGCTGCGTAAGGTGTTGGTGAACTACGCCAAGCGCCAGGTCGGCAACAAAGTCTACGGCGGCCAGAGTTCGCACCTGCCACTCAAGCTGAATATGGCCGGCGTCATCCCGCCAATCTTTGCATCCAGCCTGATTTTGTTTGTGCCAACCATCCTTGGTTTCATGGGGCCGGGCGCCGGTCCGGGCTGGCTTCGAGATCTGGCGAACGCGCTCAGCCCTGGGCAGCCGGTTTACATGATCGTGTATGCGGCGTTGATCATTTTCTTTTGTTTCTTTTACACGGCGATTCAGTACAACCCGAAGGAAACCGCTGAGAATCTAAAAAAGGGCGGCGCGTTTATTCCGGGGTATCGTCCTGGCGATCAAACTGCAAAATACATTGAGAAGATCACCACGCGGCTTACGCTGATTGGTGCGATTTACATCACGATTGTGTGCCTGATTCCGGAATTCCTGATCAGCGCGTGGAACGTGCAGTTCTACTTCGGCGGCACATCGTTGTTGATTGTTGCCGTGGTAACGATGGATTTCATGACGCAAGTCCAGGCGTACATGATGTCTCAGCAGTACGACAGCCTGCTGAAAAAGGCCAATCTGAAGGGTGGTCTCAAGGTCTAATCGACCCAGATCGGCTTATGGCGAAAGAAGACACCATTCAGATGCAGGGCGAGATTCTCGAAATGTTGCCGAACGCAACATTTCGGGTCAAACTGGAAAACGGGCACGTTGTCCTAGGGCACATCTCCGGCAAGATGCGCATGAACTACATAAAGATATTGCCGGGTGACAAGGTCACGGTCGATATGACGCCGTACGACTTGACACGGGCACGGATCACATTTCGCGCCAAATAACCAAAACAGGAACGACACATGAAAGTCAATGCTTCGGTAAAGAAGATTTGCCGTAACTGCAAGATCATTCGCCGCAAAGGCGTGGTCCGCGTGATCTGTACTGATCCGCGTCACAAGCAGCGTCAGGGCTAATCGGGAAGGAGACCAACGATGGCACGTATCGCCGGGGTCAACATCCCCAACCACAAGCACGCCTGGATCGCAATGACCGCGATTTTCGGCATTGGCAACACACGCGCCCGCAAGGTGTGTGACGACGCGGGCGTTCCGCAGAACAAGAAGGTCAAGGACTTGACCGACGCCGAGCTCGACAAACTGCGTGAGCAGATCGGCAAGTTCACCGTGGAAGGTGATTTGCGTCGCGAAGTCACAATGAGCATCAAGCGCCTGATTGACCTTGGTTGCTACCGCGGCACGCGTCACCGCAAGGGCTTGCCAGCCCGCGGCCAGCGCACACGCACCAACGCCCGCACGCGCAAAGGTCCGCGCAAGGCGATCGCTGGCAAGAAAGGCTAAGGGTTAAGACATGGCACAAGCATCAGCAAAGAATGCGGCCGCTGCCCGCGCCCGCAAGAAAGTCAAAAAGAACGTCTCCGAGGCAATCTGCCACGTGCACGCTTCTTTCAACAACACGATCATCACGATCACCGACCGCCAGGGCAATGCCTTGTCGTGGGCGACGTCGGGTGGCGCTGGCTTCAAGGGCTCGCGCAAATCGACGCCGTTCGCCGCTCAGGTCGCGGCCGAAGCGGCCGGCAAAGTGGCGGTGGAGTGTGGTGTGAAGAACATTGAAGTGCAGATTAAGGGCCCGGGCCCTGGCCGCGAAAGCGCCGTGCGCGCTCTGAACGCGCTGGGCATCAAGGTCACCAGCATTTCCGACGTGACGCCGGTGCCGCACAACGGCTGCCGTCCGCCGAAGCGTCGTCGCATGTAATCACACTGGAGAAAACACATGGCACGTTATACCGGCCCCAAGTGCAAGCTCTCCCGTCGTGAGGGCACCGATCTTTTTCTGAAGAGCGCTCGTCGCTCGCTCGACAGCAAGTGCAAGCTCGCCGTCGCACCGGGTCAACATGGTGCGAAGTCTGGCCAGCGCCTGTCGAACTACGGTCAGCAGCTGCGTGAAAAGCAGAAGCTGCGTCGTATCTATGGCGTGCTTGAGCGCCAGTTCCGCCGTACGTTCGCCGAAGCGGCCCGCCGCAAAGGTTCAACCGGCGAGAACCTGCTCAAGCTGCTCGAGTCGCGTCTCGACAACGTCGTGTATCGCATGGGCTTCGGCTCGACGCGCGCGGAAGCCCGTCAGCTCGTGAGCCACAAAGCGATTCTCGTCGACGGCAAGGTTTGCAACATTCCTTCGGCAATCGTTTCGCCGAACGCGGTTGTGAGCGTGTGTGAGAAGTCGAAGGGCCAGGCCCGCATCATTGACGCCGTCGCGCTCGCCGAGCGCATCGGTTTCCCGGGTTGGGTCGATGTCAACACCAAGGAGATGAAAGGTACGTTCAAGCATGCGCCTGATCGTAGCGAGTTTGCCTCCGACATCAACGAGAGCCTGGTCGTCGAGTTGTACTCGAAGTAATCAATACCTCACTGTAAAGGACGCGTATGCAAAGTACTGCTTTTCTGAAGCCGCGCAACATTGAGGTTCAAGCCACCAGCCCATCCTCCGCTCGCGTAGTGATGGAGCCGTTCGAGCGTGGCTACGGCCACACGTTGGGCAACGCGCTGCGTCGCGTGTTGCTGTCGTCGATGCCAGGCTATGCCCCGACTGAAGTCTCGATTACCGGTGTGGTGCATGAATACTCCGCGTTGGAAGGCGTGCAGGAAGACGTGGTCGACCTGCTGTTGAACCTCAAAGGCGTGGTGATCAAACTGCACAATCGCGACAACGCTGTGCTCACACTCAAGAAAGAGGGCGCAGGCCCCGTCACGGCCGCCGACATCGAGTCATCACACGAAGTCGAAATTGTCAATCCGGAGCACGTAATTGCCAATCTGACCCAGGGTGGCAAACTTGAGCTCGAGATCAAGGTCGAGCGCGGTCGCGGCTATGTGCCCGCAACCATGCGCCAGGCGGCCGGCCACACCAGCAGCAACCGCAAAGTCGGCTCGATCCTGCTTGACGCATCGTTCAGCCCGGTCAAGCGTGTCAGCTACCTGGTCGAATCGGCCCGCGTAGAACAGCGCACCGACCTCGACAAGCTCGTGCTCGACATCGAAACCAATGGCGCAATTGAGCCGGAAGGCGCAGTTCGCTACGCAGCAAGCATTTTGGTTGACCAGTTGTCGGCGTTTGCCGACCTCAAGGGTACCGACATGCCAGCGCTTGAGCGCGCTACGGCGTCGTTCGATCCGGTGCTGCTCAAGCCGGTAGACGACCTCGAACTCACTGTTCGCTCGGCAAACTGCCTCAAAGCGGAAAACATCCATTACATCGGCGATCTCGTGCAGCGCAGCGAAACGGAGCTTCTCAAGACTCCGAACCTCGGCCGCAAATCGCTCAACGAAATCAAGGAAGTCCTCTCGCAGCGCGGCCTCGCGCTGGGCACCAAGATCGACAACTGGCCGCCGGCCGGTCTCGAGCGCGGTTAATTGAGAGAGACAGGAGAACCATCATGCGTCACGGTCACGGACTGCGCAAACTCAATCGCACCAGCGAGCATCGGCAAGCGATGCTTCGCAACCTCTCTACCGCATTGCTTCGTTATGAGGTGATTCGCACCACGCTGCCGAAAGCCAAGGAGCTGCGCCGCGTTGTCGAACCGCTCATCACACTCGGCAAGAAGCCCACGTTGGCCAACCGCCGCCTCGCGTTCGATCGCATCCGTGATCGCGACATCGTCGGCAAGGTGTTCAACGAACTCGGCCCGCGCTATGCCAACCGCAACGGCGGCTACGTGCGCATCCTCAAGTACGGGTTCCGTCAGGGCGACAACGCGCCGATGGCGCTCGTGCAGCTGATGGATCGCCCGGCACCTGCCGAGGCTGCGTCGACTGAGGAAGCGAAGGCGGAATAACGTCCGCAACGCCTCCATGGAAAAAGCCGGGCACGCCCGGCTTTTTTACGCACATCGTCAAAGCAGCTTTTTGCGTCAAACGACCGCTGTCTGGTCAATGCGGGTCAGAATTGGCTGCAGTCGACTTGTTGAAAAATTGGCCGCAAGCGACCACCGGTCGGTCAATGGCCCAGAAAAGCCGCTGGTGAGTCGTGGCTACGAACCGTCCGATTTCTTGGTGATCAACCCGTAGACGAATACGACGATCACCGCGCCGACAATCGAGGCGATCCAGTGCGTACCGGCCGTCTTCGATACGATCCCCAACTGCTGTCCGCCGATGGTGCCCAGCAGGGAACCGACGACGCCGAGCAGTGCGGTCACGATAATGCCCCCGCCCTGCTTGCCGGGCACCAAAAATTTTGCGATCGCACCGACAACAAGGCCGACCAGTGCCAATATGATGTAGTCCATATACTCCTCCGGTTGAGACAACGCGAACTGTACACCAACGAGGGTTATCCCGCGTTGTCGCCACGCGGGACCACAACGCGCGAGTGCAAGAATCTGTGTACGGATCGGCGGCATTGACCCCTTACCCCGACACATCGGCCTTGTGCGCGGATGGAACCCCGCAGATCAGGGACCGTTCACAGGCCGCTGGCACGGTGCCCGGCAAAAGGAGCGCAGAGGTGGATTGGTTACAGCAGCACTTACCTGAACTGGCGATGTCCGCCGCGATGGCCTGGGGCGCCGGCTTGCGGCTTTATCTTGTCGTGTTCGTTGTGGGTTTGCTGGGCAAATTCGGGTACGTGCCCGTACCTGAAGCCCTCAAATTGTTGACCAATCCACTGGTGATTGGCGCCGCAGGCTTCATGTCTTTCATCGAATTTTTTGCCGACAAGATTCCGTGGCTTGACAGCGTTTGGGACGCCATCCACACCTTCCTCCGAATCCCTGCGGGCGCAGCGCTGGCGGCTGGCATGCTGGGTGATAGTGGCGAGGGCATGGCGCTGGCGGCAGCAATCATAGGCGGCACACTGACAGCGGGCACTCACTTTGGCAAGGCCGGCACGCGCGCGGCGGCGAACACCTCACCCGAACCGTTCACCAACATCGGGCTTTCGCTCGCCGAGGAGTCAATGGTCGCCGGCGGCTTGGCGCTGGCGATCGCCAACCCGTTGCTCTTCCTGTTCGCGCTCTTGTTGTTCATCGTCGTCCTGGTCTTCCTCATCCGCTTCATCCTCAAAGGGCTGGCAGCGATCATTCGTCGCCTCACTGCGGCGGGCACGCCGCAGCCGCCTGCTCGCGGTTCCAGTGCGATCTAGCGTCGAACGCGGACGCCACGACCCGATCGCGACGGCGCTTCTACTCGGCGCCCTCGCGCTATTCGCGTGGACTCATCGCCACACGTTTGCGTTGCCCGGTTTTGCCGACGATCTTGGGCTATTGGCGGAGATGCCGGCGCGCGTGGCGGACGGCACGCTGGGCGCCGACCTAAGCGCTCGCTGGACTGGCGCGCTGTGGCCGGGAAGCACCATGTGGCGACCGTTGCCCTACGCGAGTTTCGCGCTGGACGGCGCGCTGTGGGGCTCGGCTGGCGGCGCATGGCACGTGACCAACGTGGTGCTGCATCTGATCAATGCCGCGCTGACCGGCTGGCTTGCGGCATCGTTGCTGCGTGCGTTCACGGCGGCGTCTGATGCGGCAACCGTCGCCTCGCAGCGCCTCGCGGCGATGGCTGCAGCGGCGATGTTTCTGCTCGCACCGTGGTCGCCGGAAGTCACGCTTTGGCTGGTAGGCCGGTTCGACGGCTGGGTGACTTCGGCGGCGTTGCTAGCGACCGTAGCCTTCGTTCAAGCAATCGACCCCACGCCGCCCCCGCGACGTCGAAGTGAGTGGGCGCTCGCATCGATTGCCGCTGCTGCGGCTGCGTACGCAAGCAAGGAATCGGCCGTTGTGCTGCCCATCTGGCTTTTCATCCTGTTCGCAACCCATTGGCTGACGTGCCGGCAGCGCTCGCCACTCGCACCCAGTGCCCGTGCCGCCGCGATTTCGGCTGACGGCTACGCTGCGCATCGGGGCCGGATGCTGCTAGGGGCCCACCTCGTGCTCGCGAGCGCCTATCTACTCTGGCGCAAGCATCTATTTTCAGGCGCGGCAACGGCGGTTTATGGCAACGGCCTTCAGGTTGACGCAGCCGCACTGCTGAACGCTTTTCTGGCGCACCTTGCGTTTCCGGTGGGCTTGGCCAGTCTGGCGTCCGGCGCGGTCTTGGCCGCATCCGTCGTCAGCGTTGGGCTGCTGGTGCTGTTGTTCGTGGCGCGTCCACGCGGCGTGGCCTTGACGGCAGTTGCGGCGACCGCGCTCGCGGGGTGTGTCCTGTTCGGGTTGGCGCTTTATCTGCCACTTGCACCGGGTACGGGCGAAGGGTATCGGCTCTACTACCTTGCAACGCCGGGCCTTGTGATCGCCGTAGCGGCGGCGCTGATCGTCGCGCCGCGTTGGGCTGTCATCGTGGCCACAGCGGTGCTACTGCTTTCGTTGGCGATCTGGCAGAACGCCGTTGCTCGCGAGTGGACGCGCGCAGGCCGAGAGATGACTCATCTCCTGCACGCCTTGCCGGCCGCCGCCGCGGCGCAGACAGCAGGCGACTACACACTGCTGCTGGTTCCTGACATGCGCGGACACGTCCCATTCGGTCGCAATGCGCAAGGGGCGTTACCCGTGCTTGCCGATGCGCGGCAGGCGGCGCGTGATCGCCCTTCGTCGGCCTCGGTGGCAGTTCCTACGCTGTCGCGCCTGATCTTGTTTACACCGCCGCAGATTGCCGAATGGCACCAACTGGCCCGAGAGAGCGTCGTGCCAGCGATTGCGCGACGGGCGGGACGCACGGACGCGCCCGCCAACCCAACGCAGTTTGCCTGCTTCGATCCGGCGAGCGGGACCATTCGCTTGCTGGGCATCTGGTCCGCCGATACGTCACTCGACGTCTGGCGGTTGCGGTGGCTAAGGGCTGCGGAGGTGAACTGTCCGTCGCTACTCAACGATTGATCTGGCGAGCAAAGGCTGGAAGCACGTTCATGCTTTGACCGACTCACCACGAGCAGCGCCTCGCCGGTTCAATCAGGCCGAAGTACGCTCGCCCAACACCACGGCTCAGTCGGGCGCAATGCCGAGGGCATCCAACGCGAGCAGGATGCGCGTGCGGTCATTGCGCGCCACGTCTCGCCAATCGCGATCTTCGATCGCGCCGATCAGCGCATAGAGCATGTTGAGCGACACTGCCGCGTCCGCAGCGCGTAACGCCGCGTACACAGCAAACGGATCCCGGGCGCGTAGCGACGCGCCTGAGGTGATGCCGATGCTGGCCAGCAACAGGCGTGACCTGGGGCCGAGGCCGCGTAAGGTCGCGTCGTCCGGTGAATCCGGCGTCACGCCAGCCGCTTGATGAGGCTTGAGGTGTCCAGTCGACCGCCGCCCATCTGCTGGATGTCGGCGTAGAATTGGTCGACCAGCGCGGTCACCGGCAGGCGCGCACCGTTGCGCTTGGCTTCTTCGAGGCAGATACCGAGGTCCTTGCGCATCCAGTCGACTGCGAAACCGAAATCAAACTTGCCGTCAACCATGGTGTTGCCACGGTTTTCCATCTGCCAGCTTTGCGCTGCGCCCTTGCTGATCACCTCGAGCACCAACTTCGCGTCGATCCCCGACTTTTGCGCAAACGCCAGCGCCTCCGACAGCGCCTGTACGAGTCCGGCAATGCAAATCTGATTGACCATCTTGGTGAGCTGACCCGCGCCCGCGTCGCCAATGCGGACAAGCGCCTTGGCGTACACGTTGAGTACGTCGCTCGCGGCATCGAAGGTGGTTTGATCACCGCCGCACATGATGCCTAGCTTGCCGTTCTCGGCGCCAGCCTGGCCACCCGACACGGGGGCATCGATGAAGCGCTTGCCCTGGGCCTTCGCGGCTGCATCAAGTTCGCGCGCGAGCTCAGCCGACGCCGTGGTGTGGTCAATCAAAATCGCACCGGCTTTCATGCCGGCGAGCGCACCCGCATCGCCGTAGACGACTGAGCGCACGTCATTGTCGTTACCGACGCACATCAACACGATGTCAGCGCCTGCTGCGGCCTCGCGCGGTGTGGCAGCCGAAGCGCCGCCGTGCGCGGCGACCCACGTCGCCGATTTTTCCGCGTTGCGGTTGTAGACGGTAACGTTGTGGCCAGCCTTCTGCAGATGGCCCGCCATCGGGAAGCCCATGACACCGAGGCCGAGGAATGCCAGTTTCATCGCGGATCTCCAATTTCCGGTTTGTCGTACTGAAGCTTCATCACGCAGATGGCGAGAGAAAGCAGAAAGGTGATGGCGTTGGCAACGATGATTGACAACGCACCGAGCAGGATGCCGTAAACCAACCAGAGCAGCGTGCCAGCACAGAACACACCCACCATGCCCCACGAGAGGTCACGCGCCGACTTGGTGGTCCAGATTTTCCACACCTGCGGCACGAAGGACGCGGTGGTGAGCGTGCCGGCGAGCAGGCCGATGGTTTCCTGATTCATTCTTTAGGTTCCCGCCGCTACGAGCGGCTTGCCGCGCCGCAACACGCGCGCAGTGAGGAAGGGCGCGCTACCTTTGGGCCAGACGCGCCCTGGCCAAGACAATCTCCGCCCGCACCCGCTCGGGCGCGGTGCCACCCACGTGCTTGCGCGCTGCGATGGAGCCTTCCAGCGTGAGCGCAGCAAACACATCGTCGGCGATCACCGGCGAGAACGCCTGCAACTCGGCGAGCGACAAATCGGCCAGATCAACACCCTTCACTTCAGCCGCTTTCACCGCTCGCGCCACGCATTCATGCGAATCGCGGAACGGCACACCCTTGCGCACCAGGTAGTCGGCGAGGTCGGTCGCCGTGGCAAAACCTTCACGCGCGGCTGCCCGCATGCGGTCGGCCTTGACGCGGATACCGCCCACCATGTCGGCATAGATGATCAGCGTCTGCGTGATGGTGTCGACCGTGTCGAACAACGGCTCCTTGTCTTCCTGATTGTCCTTGTTGTAGGTGAGCGGCTGGCCCTTCATCAGCGTGGTCAGTGCGACCAGATGCCCCTGCACGCGCGCCATTTTGCCGCGCACCAGTTCGGCCACATCCGGGTTCTTCTTCTGCGGCATGATCGAACTGCCGGTGCAGAAGCGGTCGGCGATGTCGATAAAGCCAAAGCGCGGGCTCATCCAGAGAATCAGCTCTTCACTCATGCGCGAAAGATGCATCATCGTGAGGGTGCAGGCGTTGACGAATTCAATCGCGAAGTCACGGTCACTGACGGCGTCGAGTGAGTTGCGGCAGACTGCCTCGAAGCCCAGCGCTTTCGCCGTCATCTCGCGATCAATCGGGAAGGTCGTGCCCGCAAGTGCCGCCGCACCGAGCGGTGAGCGGTTCACGCGCTTGCGGCAATCGAGCATGCGCTCATGGTCGCGAGCGAACATTTCCACGTACGCCATCAGGTGGTGACCGAGCGTCACCGGCATCGCCACCTGCAAGTGCGTGAAGCCCGGGAGGATCGTATCGGCATGCTGCTCTGCCAGTGCCACCAGCGCCTGTTGCAGCTTCACCAGCAGCATCGCGACGTTGTCGCAGGCGGCACGGGTGTAAAGGCGCACATCGGTCGCTACCTGGTCGTTGCGTGATCGGCCAGTGTGCAGGCGTTTGCCGGCGTCTCCGACCAGCGCGGTCAGACGCTTTTCAATGTTGAAGTGCACATCTTCGAGGTCGAGCGACCACTCGAACTGGCCATTGGCGATTTCGTCCTTGATGGTCGCCATGCCGCGCTCGATGTCAGCCAAATCCTGCGCCGAGATCACGCTGCACGCGGCGAGCATGCGCGCGTGCGCCAGCGAGCCCGCAATATCGAATTCGGCGAGACGATAGTCGAACGGAATCGACGCCGTGTAGCGCTTGACGATCTCGGCCACGGGTTCGTCAAAACGGCCGGACCAGCCCGATGAAGCAGAAGAAGGGTGGCTTACGGACGATGAGTTGGCTTGCATGTTGCGGGTGGCTTGTCGAGAATCGGTGTTGGTGGCGGCCGGATCGCGCGGCGAATCACCGACGTGGGCACAATAGACTGCACGATGGCTGAATCGGGGGACAATGGAGTGACTCAGGCGACCGAAGGCTCCGCCCATCGCGGCCAGAGTGACGTGCGGTCGCCGATAGCGGCAATGACTGACGCGTCGGGCCCGGCGCCGCGAAGCACGCCCGAGGCGCGACCGGCGTCGGCTCGACCGCCTTCCATCGGCAAGCGAATTTTAGCCCGCGGCGAGGATGCCGCTCGCGAGGCGGTGTTTCCCGACCTGCGCAACATGGGCATCTTCGCCCGGGCGCTGGTCTTCTATGTGGGCGCGGTGCTGGTCTTTGCCGCGCTGCTCTCGGCACAGCTTCGCGACGTGCCGCTGCATCTCTCGGGCGCGTTCGTCACCAGCTTGCCGGTCGCGGGTGTCGTCGCTGCGCTGTGGGCGGCCGGAAGTGGCTGGTTGCGCCAGATGGCATACTGGCAGGCTGCGGCGTTGCTGGTTGTGGCGAGCGCCGTCGCCGCGGCGGTGCTGACGCAATGGACCTTCACTCCGGTTTGGCACGCCGTGCTCGCCACGGTCGCCGCGCTGGCGGCGCTGCTGATTTACTTTCATACGTTGGGCCGGGCCCGATCGCCTGCAGTGACCGAGGCGCGCTTGCAGGCGCTGCACGCGCGCATCCGACCGCATTTCCTGTTCAACGCCATCAACGCGGTGTTGGGCGTCGTGCGCCGCGATCCCCGTCGCGCGGAAACCGCGCTGGAAGACATGGCGGATCTGTTTCGTGTGCTGATGCGCGAGAACCGCGATTTGCAACCGATCGGCGACGAAATCGATCTGACCCGGCAGTACCTCGCCATTGAGCAGCTGCGGCTCGGGGAACGCCTGCAGGTGACCTGGCGGCTCGACAAAATGCCGCGTGACGCGCTGGTACCGGCGCTCCTGCTGCAGCCGATTGCAGAGAACGCCGTCTACCACGGTATCGAGCCCGCGCAGGCCCAGGGCGAGATCGTCATTGAGGTGGCGCGGCTCCGCTCCGAGCTTTCGATCACCGTGACCAATCCCTTTCTCGAGGCTGCCGGTCGCCATCACGGAGGCAACAAGATGGCCATGGGCAACATTCGCGAACGCCTCGCGCTGCATTTCGACGCGGAAGCCCGAATGACCAGCGGCCCGCGCGCAGGCCGCTACCAGGTGCAAATCATCATCCCGTATCTCAACCAACGCCATGCGCGCGACAAGGCGTCGGCAACGTGAACCCACCGCATGTCTGAACCCAGTTTCGCACCCACCCCCAGCAAGACCCCGCTCGCACGCATCATCATCGCCGACGATGAGGCGCCTGCGCGGCGGCGCCTCGCCGATTTGCTTGATGAACTGCAACCGGCGTTTCCAAACAGCGTCATCGCCGAAGCCGAAACCGGCGACGCGGCCGTGTCGGCGGCGGCACTCGGCGCTGACATTCTGCTGCTCGACATTCACATGCCAGGCATGGATGGGCTGGAAGCCGCGCGACACCTGCTGCGCATGGAAAACGCGCCGCGCGTAATCTTCGTCACCGCCTACGATCAGCACGCGCTTGAAGCCTTCGACGTGCAGGCGGTGGACTACCTGCTCAAGCCGGTGCGTCGCGAGCGCCTGCTCGCCGCGCTGCAGCGGGCGCGTCCATTGCAGAGCGCCGTAGTGGATGCGCTGCCACGCGGCGCGCGCCGCTTCTTCAGCGTCAGCGAACGCGGCCGGCTGATTTTGGTGCCAAGCGACGACATCATCTACTTTCGCGCCGAGCAGAAATACATCACGCTGGTGACCGCCACGCGCGAGTACCTGGTCGAAGACTCATTGACGCGCATCGACGAAGAGTTTGGCGAACGACTGCTGCGGATCCATCGCAACTGCCTGGTACGCGCCGAGCTGATCGAATGCTTCGAGCGTGACCACGACGCCGACGGCGAGGCGCAATGGATCGTGACGCTGCGTGGCCGCGCCGAACGCCTCCCCGTGAGTCGTCGCCAGCACGCGCAGGTGCGCGCGCTGGCGAAGCGGGTGCGGGAGTAACGCGACGCGCGTCACCCGCGTTCGTCGTCTACAGCTTTTGTGCCCTATCGACCGCTGGGCGGTCGTTGTGGCGGGTTTTTTTGCAATGTCGACTTGTCGACCAATCGCTCTGAAGTGGCCGTACGCACGTCGATAAGCGCAAAAAGATGATTGACCGGAGTTCCATGCGGTCGCTGGCAGACCGGGTTCTGCGCTGCGAGCGCGCTCGCCTCGCACAACGGCCCGCACGCAACTTTGCTGCTTCAGCGTGGGGAAAGGCAACCAACGCGGCTCACCGCCGCAATCTGCACTGCGCGCGCTTCGCGGGTTGCGCAACCTGACCCGCGTGCGTCGGCGCGGTCCTTGAGCGGTTGCTGGCGACGAGGCCCGTGCGCTGGGTGCGCCTGCATCCGGGGTCTGGGGTCTGGGTCGTGAGCGGGATGGCGCTGCATAGAATGCCCGCTTCTCCGTACGAAAGCGCCCCATGTCCGCCGAACCCCGCGTCCTCATCTGTGGCTCGATGGCCTTTGACACGATCTGCGTGTTTCCGGGCCGGTTCGCCGAGCACATCGTGCCGGGGGCGACACACAAGATCAGCGTGTCGTTTCTGGTCGACAATCTGCGGCGCGAATATGGTGGTTGCGCGGGCAATATCGCCTACTCGCTCAAGGGCATTGGCGGCGAGCCCGTGATCTGCGCGACGGTTGGCGACGACGCCGGAGAGTACCGTCAACGCATGCAGCGCTTTGGCATCGCACTGGACGCGCTGAAAACGGTGCCCGGCTCCTTCACCGCGAACTGTCACATCACCACCGATCTCGACGACAACCAGATCACCAGCTTTCACGCGGGTGCGATGTTTCATTCGCATGAGAACGACATCTCGGCTGTGCCCGACGTGGCGCTGGGTATCGTCGCGCCCGACGGCCGTGACGGGATGTTCAAACACGCGCGCGCCTTCGCGGCACGAGGCATTCCCTTCATCTTCGATCCCGGGCAAGCGATGCCGGCGTTTTCCGGGGCGGAGATCGCCGAACTCATCGGCATGGCCGATTACCTTGCGGTGAACGACTACGAGGCCGAGCTCATTGCGCAAAAAACCGGCCGCACGGTCGAATCATTTGCGGCTGGCCTGCGTGGCGCGGTCGTCACGCTGGGCGCTGCAGGTTCTCGCGTGTACTCTGGCGGCACAGCGATTGACGTGCCGGTGGTGCCCGCCGCCGAGATGCTCGACCCAACGGGCTGTGGCGACGCATTTCGCGCGGGGCTTCTGTACGGCATCGCGCATGACTGGTCGCTGGCGAAGGCCTGCCGCCTCGGGAGCCTGCTCGGGAGCATCAAGATCGCCTCACGTGGTGGGCAGAATCATGCGCTCGACGCGGAGGGCATCCGGGCACGCTTCGCAGAGGTGTGGCGCGAAGCCTGGTAGACAGAGCGCGCGGCAACGTCCGGGACAAACGAAAAACCCGCCGAAGCGGGTTTTTCAGCGGGTGCGAGCTTGAGCTACTTCGCGAGCTCGTTCATCGTCGCCTGATCAAGCTGACCGTTGACGGTGAGGCGGCGATCGCGCTGGAATGCGCGAATCTGAGCGACCGTACCACGACCGAGCAGACCATCGGCAGCGCCGACGTTGTAACCGAGTTGATTGAGTTTGAGCTGCGCGTCGCGCACCGACATTGTGACGTTGGCGCTGGCGGCGCCTGCTGCCTGGCTTTGCGCGATCGGCGCGCCTTGCGGTTGCGACGAGCCTTCCACCGTCAGGCGGCCGCCGGTGCCCATGCCGCGGTCACCCATCGACTGCGGGCTGTAGTTTTTGACGGCGTTGATGATGTTGTTGTACGCGTCAGTGAACGCGGCGGTCACCACTTTGCCTTGTGGCGTATTGGTGTAACCACCGGCACCACCAAATCCCGACGAACCCACGAGCACGGCGCCGAGATTGAAGTCGGTGTTCGATGACGAACCTTCCGCTGCCGCGACTTGCACGCCCGAACGATTGTCCACCAACGTGAGCATCACCGCCGCTTCATTGGTTTGAATGCCACCAGCAATCGCGCCCAGTGCACCAAGCCGACCGCCAAAACCGCCGAGCGCCGCGCCAAGACCGCTGGTGCCACGCGCGCTCATCAGGACTTCGGGGGTCAGCGAGTAATCCGCCGAGACCATCTGGCCTTTGCCAAAATTGGAGTTTTGGCGCAGTTCGCCGCTTTGTTGCAGCGCGCGTTCCTGCTGCATGTTCGCCATCGCGCGACCACGCTCCACGACGATAAAGCAGTTCGACTGCTGGATCAGCAGACGCAACACGGGCGAGGTCGAACCCAGACGGTACTTGTCCATGTAAGCGCGGTACCAATCGAGACTGGTGTCTTCGACCAGCGCGATCGTGCCCGCCGGACGGTCGCAGCGGCCGAGTTTGGCGTTCACGTTTTGCGCGGCGGCGCCACCGGCCGAGCCCGTGGCAGCCGTCTTGGCGCTGTCGGAGCCAATTTTGGGTTGCGTGGCTTCACAGCCCGCCAGCGCGACCGCAGCGGCGACGAGGCTCAGTGCGAGAATTCGTGACATGTCGTCTCTCCTCAAAGAATGTCAGTGTCTTTAATAGGACGCAATCCAGCGGCCCATCGTGCCAACCGCTGCACGGAAATTTCCGGCCACGTCGTCCTGCTAGCCGGTAATGATAGAGAAATGTCCGGTCACGTGTCGCGCGGCGCTCAGGGCGTGCTGTCATGCTGAGCCGCCTGAGATTCGGCTGGCGTGTGCTGCGGCTGGCCCTCAAGATGCTGGGCGCGCTCTGGATTTCAATCCACACTTATTCGCGCGGCGATCAGGTGCGCCGCCATGCCGTCACCCGCGCATGGTCACGAGAGCTGCTGCATCTTGCCGGCATCGAGGTGCGTGCGGTGGGCTTTCCCGCCGACACTGAGCGTCCGGTGACACTGGTGGCCAACCACATCTCGTGGGCGGACATCTTCGCGCTTAACACGCAACGCGCCTGCCATTTCATCGCCAAAGAGGAACTGCGGCGCTGGCCTGTGGTCGGCCGCATCCTCGCCAACGTGGGCACCATCTTCATCAATCGCAGTGATCGCAAGGACACACACCGGCTCAAGGAGGTGGTGCTTCGCCTCATGATGCAGGGCGAAACCGTGGCGGTCTTTCCCGAAGGGACGACCAGCGATGGCCGGGACGTGCTCAAGTTCCACGCGTCGCTGCTGGAGCCGGTCGTTGCGGCCGGTGGCGAAGTCTGGGTCGTCGCCGTGCGCTATTTCTGCCCGGCACCGTCGCGCGAGGTGCACGCCGAACGCCGCACGCAGGCCGCGGCCTACATCGGTGACACGACGATGCTGCAATCGTTGCACGCGATCTTCGCGGCCGAGCCGGTGATCGCCGAAGTGCGTTTTCTCGAAGCGATTGATTGCGCGGGACGCACGCGCCGCGACGTTGCCCAGCGCGCCGAGGCAGCAATACGCGCGGTGGTTTGCGAACCGTAGGCTCGTTGCTAAGCCCGGCCGAGGGCAGTTGTCGCGACCCCGGCGCGACGCCTGGGAAGGCCGCGGCAAAGCGCGGGCAATGACGCTGGAGGGGTCAGTCCGTTGCGAGGGACAGAGGCTGCCTGCTCGGCACCTGAAACAGCGTGCCGTCGTCCAGCCGGAGCGCAGTCAGTGCGCCGCCCCACAGGCAGCCTGAATCAAGCAGCGTCACCCCCGGGTAACGGCGCAGCCCTTCGCTCGACCAATGGCCCGCGACGACATGCGAACCCGCACTGCGCCGGCCTGGTAGCGCGTACCACGGGGAAAAGCCGGATGGCGCGAAGTTCGCGTCGCGTTTCTCGCGAAATTCGATCTCGGAGAATGCCGTGCAGAAGCGCAGGCGTGCGAACGCGTTGACGATGACCCGATGCCGCGCGAGTCCGGCGAGTGAGTCGTGCCAGGTTGCCGGCTCGTTACCAAACAAATACTGCAAGAAATCACGGTACTTCGGGCTACGCAGTGCGTGCTCAATCTCCCGCGCCAGCGTGTGCGCATCAGCGCGAGACCAGGCCGGCAGCAAACCCGCGTGAATCATCAACGTGTCGCCGTCCTCAATCAGCAGCGGACGCCGCCGCAACCAGTCGATCAGCACGCTCGCATCGGGTTGTGACAACACCTGATCGAGGGTGTCGCCAGGATGGAGTTGGGAGAACCCTTCGTGCGCCATCACGAGGAAGAAGTCGTGATTGCCAAGGACGCTGTCGGCGGCGCCTTGATCTGCCAGCGCCTTCACTCGGCGCAGTACGCCTGCCGAGTCCGGCCCGCGATTGACCAGATCGCCGACGAAATAGACGCGGTCGACGGCCGCGTTGAAGCGAACCAGCGCGAGAAGCGCATCGAGCTCGTCAGCGCAGCCTTGAACGTCGCCGATCACGTAGGTGCTCATCGCCTGCGCTCCTGCTTCTGTGCGCCGCATGAACGCAAAGAAAAAACGCGCCCTGAGGCGCGTTTACTGTGGATCGCCCCTTGGCGACGCATCACTTATTTGGATTTCGCGACCTGGAAATCGACCGCTGCCTTGATTTCGTCGTCCGACGCGGTCGATCCGCCCTTCGGTGGCATTCCTTTGAAACCCTTGATCGCGTGGTCGTACAGCGTTGCAGCACCTTGTGCGATGCGCGGCGCCCATGCCGCTTTGTCGCCCGTTTTCGGCGCGCCGGCTGCCCCTGTGCTGTGGCACGCGGCGCACGCGGCGTTGTAAATCTCTTCACCCGACTTGGCTTTCGCCGGCGCCGCGGCTGCTGCCGCAGCAACCGGCGCTGGCGAAGGCGCCCCTTCCATCTTGACCAGTTCGCCCACCGGCTTGATGCGTTGCTCGACAGCTTTGCGATCTTCCGACGCGTCGATGCGCTTGCTGCCCGTGACGAGTTGCGAACCGAGCAAAGCGACCGCGACGGGCACGACCAGTGCCAACACACTGACGACGATCAGTTGCTTGGGAGTCTTGATCAAGGTTCCGTGTTCTTCGCTCATGGCTGTGGCAATGCTGAAGTGAATATGATGTGGTAACGCCCTGACAGACACTCACGCGACGAATCAGTCAGCGTCATCGGCGTGTCCGCCATCCCCGGGAAACAAGAAATTATAGCGGCCCCCTATAATGCGGTACAGGCGCCCGTAGCTCAGCTGGATAGAGTATTGGTTTCCGAAGCCAAGGGTCACAGGTTCGACTCCTGTCGGGCGCGCCATTCGCGGCTCAACCCATTGCCCGGGCTGGACTGAATCCCGCCTGAGCTGCGCTCCCAGATCGATTCTCCGTCACCGGTCGCCGGTGAGTCGCTGGTGCTCGTTGCGCTCGCGACTCACGATCGTTTGGATGAACGTCCGGCCATCCTGCATGTGGGCGAAGGCGGCGTAGCCCCGTTCGAGGAACTCATGCAGTTCACCGACGCCGCTCGCGTGGGCCGGTGCGCGCATCATGCGAAGCAGGCCGGCCAGCAGCGGCATGCGTGCCAGTTTGTTCAGCGCGAGCCCAATTTCCTCGGTCAGCGCGATCTGGCGCAAGCGGAGATCGGCACAACCCATCTCGCGGTAGGCAGAGGCATAGTCCTTCGCGGTGATGACCAATGCCTCGTCTGTGCCTGCCCGTGATCGCAGCGTCCTGCCAAGCCGGGCATCCAGCAGCTCCGACAGCGCGTCCATCTCCAGCGCAGCGGCAAGCGTGGCGAGCGCTCTGTCGGGCAAAAACTTCACGAGCACACGAATGACGCGTTCGATATCCGCGTCGCGCTGCGTGAGATCGTCCGTTGAGTAAAGCTCGGAAAGAAAGAATCGTGCGGCCGGGCCAGACTCATCGGCGGCGAGCAAGTCGGCGTGAGTGACGGCCAGACGCGCTTGCTGCCAGCGTCGCACGGCAAGCCGGTCGGCGGCGAGCACGTGCGTGGCTGAGGCTTGTTCGCGCTCGCGTCGTGCGGCTGCGAAATGCTCGCGCAGGGCGCTGGCGGCTTGATTGTGCTTGCTCATAAAGGATTTCGGTCTGGTCGCAGTGATTTCAGCGCGCCAGTCATTTTCGACGACGCGTCACTCGATCTGGCTGCGCCGCATCCAGCATGGTGCCGGTTAGTCGATGCGCTCTAACGCCGCTGCCTAGAATCGGCTGCGTTCGCGCCTCCGGCTGTCGTTGTGACGATGCCGGGCGGACGAGTTCATTGGGAGGAGCGTTCGATGTGGTCGCGTCGTCGGATCATTTTTGTCGGTGTGGCAGGTGCCGTGGCGGCGGGTGCCGTCGCCCTGCTGCCGCGCTGGCGCAATGCACAGTCCGCCCCTCAGGGCGAGGCCTTGGTCGGTGCGCATGGCGATATGCTGGTCGCCATTGCGCGTGGTTTCCTGACCCCGGCGTTGCCGACGGCGCCCGAGGCTCAGACGAGAGAACTCGCCCGCGTCGTCCAGGCGATTGGCACCCTGATTACCAACTTGCCCGCGACCACGCGACGGGAAATTGCCGACCTGTTCATGTTGCTTGATCTGGCACCAGCGCGTTCGTTGTTGGGGTTCAGTGGCGACTGGCCTGGCGCGGGGCCGGCGGCTGTGGCCGAAGCGCTCACTGCGCTGCGCGATAGCCGCATCGCGATGAAGCAACAGGCGTATTTCGCGCTGCACGATCTGGTGCTCGGCAGCTTCTACAGCGACGCGTCGACCTGGGCTGCAACGGGGTATCCCGGCCCGCCAAAATTCGCCTGATCCTTTCGCCCGACATTCACGCCACAGGAACAACACGCATGTTCGCCGATCCGATTCGCGAAGGCCTCAACAAGGGCTGGCTCCACATTGATGCGTCGCAGCTCGGCCGCGATGCCACGCTGGAGGCTGACGTTTGCATCATCGGTACGGGCGCCGGTGGTGGCATTGCCGCCGATGTGCTGTCTGCCACCGGGCTCAAGGTCGTGATGGTGGAAGAGGGGATGCTCAAAACCTCCACCGACTTCCGCATGCAGGAGTCGGAGGCTTACCCCACGCTGTATCAGGAGTCGGCTTCACGCAAAACGGCCGACAAGGCGATCAACATTCTGCAAGGACGCACGGTCGGTGGATCGACGACCGTGAACTGGACCAGCAGTTTTCGCACGCCATCGGCCACGCTCAAGTTCTGGCGTGATCGGTTCGGCTTGAGCGAACTCACCGACGAGCACATGGCGGGCTGGTTTGAGCGCGCAGAAAAGTTGCTCAGCATCAGTGATTGGGCGATGTCGCCGAACGAAAACAATCTGGCGCTGCAACGTGGCGGCGAGAAGATTGCTGTGAAGATGGAGCGCATCCGGCGCAACGTCAAGGGCTGCTACAACCTGGGCTACTGCGGCATGGGTTGCCCGACCAACGCCAAGCAATCGATGTTGCTGACCACGATTCCTGCGGCGTTGTCACGCGGCGCCGTGCTGGTGAGCCGTGCGCGTGCCGAACGCTTGACGCTGGAGCGCGGGCGCGTCACGGCGCTGGAATGCGTTGGCATGCGGGGAGCTGGCTACGAGCACAACGGCGTCAGGGTGAAAGTGAACGCGCGTCACTTCGTTGTCTCGGGCGGCGCCATCAATTCACCGGCGCTCTTGCTGCGCTCCCATGCGCCCGATCCATACGGTCGGCTGGGCAAGCGCACCTTTCTGCATCCGTCGCTGATATCCGGCGCGGACATGGGCGCGAAGGTCGAGGGCTGGTCGGGTGCGCCGCAAACGGTGTACAGCGATCAGTTCCTGTTGACGCACCCGATTGACGGTCCGATGGGCTACAAACTCGAAGCAGCGCCCATTCACCCGGTGCTCTACGCCATCACGGTGAACGGCATGAGCGAACATCACCGTGCCCGCATTACCAACATGGCCAATTCGCAGGTCATGATCGCGCTCTGCCGCGACGGATTTCACCCTGAAAGCGCAGGCGGCACCGTGAGGCTGCTCGCGGACGGTTTTTCGCAACTGGACTACCCGCTCAACGCGTACTTCTTTGAAGCGGCGAAGCGGGCCTTGCTGACGATGGCGGAACTCCAGTTTGCTGCGGGCGCAAAAGAAGTGTTCCCGGTCGATGAGCGCGTGAACGGCTACCGCAGCTGGGCGGAGGCAAAGGCTGAACTTGCCGCGCTTGACCTGCGGCCCTACAGCACGCGGGTGGCGAGCGCGCATGTGATGGGCGGCTGCACGATGGCCGCCGCCGAGAAGGATGGCGTGGTGAACGTCTACGGGCGCCACCACCAGATCGAGAATCTGAGTGTGATCGACGGCTCGGTGTTTCCAACGTCCATCGGCGCCAATCCGCAGCTGTCGATCTACGGACTGGCGTGGCGCAATGCCGCGAAGCTGGCGGGAGAACTGGCCCGCCGCTGAGGCTGGACCGGAGGGGATATCCTTTCGCCATGAAAACGCAAACGTCACGCGTGTTCCCGGTTCCGCTATGGGTGTGTGTCAGCCTTCTCAACGTGGCGGAATTGTCGCTGTCGGCGTGGCTGTGCAATCGGTTCGTCGCGCCGCGCCTGGGCGGGGCATGGGCAGTGGTACTTTGGCTGCTTGAGCCCTTCGCCCTGCGCGTCATCATCGCGCTGGCCAGCTACGGGCTGTCGCGCTGGCGCGGTGTTGCGCTGACGCCGGCGCAACAACTGGGTGCGCTCGCCTGGGTCCGCTTTTTCGTGACCGAATATTTTCAGTTGTGCTTGCAAAATCTGCTGCTGTTGCCGTTGCGCGGATTCTTTCGTACCGCGAGTGAGCGTGGACAGGCGGGAGGTGGCGGCCGGGTGTTGCTGTTGCAGCATGGCTATGTCAACAGTGGCGCGGTGTGGTTTTTCACGGCGCGCGCGCTGGAGCGCAGCGGCTATCGCGTGTTTACCATCGATCAACCGGTGTTTGCCTCGATTGACGTAATGGCAGAAAGGTTGGCGGCGCGCGTCGATGACGTGCGGCAACGCACCGGCGCGAAGCAAATCACGTTGGTCGCGCACAGCATGGGCGGACTCATCTGTCGTGCCTATCTGCGGCGTTTTGGCGGGGCGGCGGTAGCGCAGCTCATCACGCTCGGCTCGCCGCACCACGGCACGCACCATGCCTATCTCGCCGCCGGCGAAAACGGCGCACAAATGCGGCCGGGGAACGCATGGCTCGCCGCGCTCAACGCCGTTCCCGTCACGCTGCCGTTCGTCAGTCTCTACAGTGTGCACGATACGGTGATCTCGCCGCAGGATTCGTCGGCGATGCCCGACGCACAAAACATCGTCCTGAGCGGCATTGGTCACGTCAGCATGCCCAGCGGCCGCGCGATGCGTGCGCATCTCCGGTGTGCCTTGCAGCTTCTGGACGGCGCCGTTTCGTCACCCGCTTGACCTGTGTCACGTTCACCGATGCGCGGCGGACGGTAGTATTTCGCTCAGTGATTGAGGCGCGATGAAGCGCGCGACGCGCGAAAGCGAGGTGCGACGTGAAGCAGGGGTGGCAGATTGAGTTTCTCGGTGCAACCGGCACCGTCACCGGTTCGCGTTATCTGCTCTCCACTGCGCAGAGTCGCGTGCTTGTCGATTGCGGACTGTTTCAGGGCTGGAAGCAGCTTCGCCTGAAAAACTGGGCGCCGCTACCGTTCTCACCCTCGTCACTCGACAGCGTGCTGCTCACGCACGCACACATCGATCACAGCGGCTATCTGCCGGCCCTTTGCAAACAGGGCTTTCGCCGCCACATCTGGTGCACGCATGGCACCCGTGCGCTGGCAGAGCTGATGTTGCTCGACGCGGCGAAGCTGCAGGAAGAAGAAGCGGCGTTCGCCAACAAGCATCGTTTTTCCCGCCATCAACCTGCACTGCCGCTATTCACGACCGACGATGCGCATGCGGCGATTCGACACCTGCATCCAGTGGGCTTCGGTCACGCAGTGGCTGTGAGCAAAGATTGCACGGCGCGCTGGCAACCCAGCGGGCACATTCTCGGCGCTGCCAGCATCGCGGTGACGCATAGCGGCACGACGGTGGTGTTTTCCGGCGATCTCGGTCGTCGCAATGACCCGCTCATGCAACCACCTGCACCCGTTGAGCACGCCGATTACCTGGTGCTTGAGTCCACGTACGGCGACCGGCGTCATCCGGCGGATGGCACACTCGACCGGCTGCGCGATGTCGTGCAGCGGACAGCGGCGCGCGGCGGTAGCGTGCTCATTCCGGCGTTTGCGGTGGGGCGCGCGCAGACGGTGCTGTACTACCTCTTTCAACTGAGGCAGCGCGGTGAGCTGCCACCGATGCCGATCTTCATCAACAGCCCGATGGCGATTGACGCGACCGCGATCTATCGCGACTTCGCCGATGAGCATCGGCTGTCCGAAGCCGACTACTCCGCGATGTGCCGCATGGCAAAGTTCGTGCGGACGCCGGAGGAGTCGAAACTACTTTGCGCGCAGGCGACGCCGATGATCGTGATCTCGGCCAGTGGAATGGCGACCGGTGGTCGCGTGTTGCATCATCTCAAGACGATGGCGCCCGATGCGCGCAACACCATCCTGTTCACCGGGTTTCAGTCCGGCGGCACGCGTGGCGCGACGCTGGTCGGCGGCGCGAATGCGGTGAAGATTCACGGCGACTATGTCCCGGTGCGCGCCGAAGTTGTCAACCTGGAAACCATGTCGGCCCATGCCGACTACGAAGAGATTCTGGCGTGGCTCGCGCACTTCAAGCGGCCGCCGCGCCAGGTGTTCATTACGCACGGCGAACCGGGCGCCGCCGACGCGCTGCGTCAGCGCATCAGCCAGCGGCTGGGCTGGCGGTGTGTTGTCCCGGAGTTTCGCGATCAGTTCGCGCTCGCGTAGCGCCGGCCTGATGTGATGCGCCCATAAAAAACCGGCCCGCAGGCCGGTCTTTGCACCAAACGACGGTGACTACTTCAGGTGGTTCGAGACCAGCTTGGTCATTTCGAACATCGACACCTGCGCCTTCTGGAACAGTTCCTTGAGCTTGGCGTCGGCGTTGATCATGCGCTTGTTCATCGCGTCTTGCAGTTTGTTCTTCTTGATGTAGTCCCAAATTTTCTTGGTGACTTCAGTGCGCGGCATGGGCGTGGCGCCGATGATCGCGGCGAGCGTTGCCGACGGCGTCATCGCTTTCATGAAGGCAGCGTTCGGCTTGCGCTTGGCGGCCGGCTTCTTGGCGGCCGCTTTCTTCGCGGGCTTCTTGGCTGCGGGCTTTTTTGCTGCCGGTTTGGCTGCGGGCTTCTTGGCGGCCGGTTTCTTGGCTGCGGCTTTTGCGGCGGGCTTCTTGGCGGCCGGTTTCTTAGCGGCGGCTTTCGCGGCGGGTTTCTTTGCGGCGGGTTTCTTGGCTGCTGCCATAGTGTCTCCTCAGGTCAATCGATTGAATACAGTGCACACATGTGTTGAGCTTCTCCATCACTCGCGTTGGTGTTCGCTCTCGTGAGCGATGGAAAGTTCATCGCGGATTTAAGACCAAATCGCGCACGCTGACCAGCGAATTTCGCAGACTTCTCGCGTGTTGCAGCGCAATCGTCCCCTCGGTGCAACACTTTTTTGCCATGGACAGCTTTTTGGCCTGCTCCGGATAGAGATTGCGGCTTGCAGCCGGTTTTTTCTGAAAGTCGACTTATCGCTCAAATCCGCCGCAAACGACCGTGGGCTGTGGGCGCGAACACAAAGCTGTTGCTGTCGGACAGCGGCACAACGCAAACAGAAAAAGCGGGCACCGCGTGCTGCGCGTGCCCGTTCATTGGTACTCCAGGTGAGGCTAGAAGTGAATACCGCGCATCAGGTTCGACAGTGCGAGTTGATCCACCGACGGGCCGACCACTTCATTCTTCTTGCCCTTTGCTGCTTCGCTATCGCCAAACATGCGGAAGCTGGTGTTCATGACGATCTGCGCGATACGCGGCGCAAAGGCGTGCAGCACCTGCCCGAATACACCGAGGCGGGTGGCGATGCGGACCGGTTTGTAGACCATCGCGCGGATGATCATGTCGGCGGCTTCGTCCGGGTCCAGCGTCGGCACGTTGTTGTAAATCTTCGTCGGCGCGATCATCGGCGTCTTCACGAGCGGCATGTTGATGGTCGTGAAGTTGATACCGCGGTCGGAGTACTCCGACGACGCGCAGCGGGTCCACGCATCGAGCGCCGCTTTCGACGCCACGTATGCCGAGAATCGCGGCGCGTTGGTCAGTACGCCAATCGAGCTGATGTTGATGACGTGACCGCGTTTCTGCGCGCTCATGTGCGGCAAGAGCGCCATGGTGATGCGCAGCGCACCGAAGTAGTTGACCTGCATGGTGCGCTCGAAGTCGTGGAAGCGGTCGTAACTGTTTTCCAGCGCGCGGCGGATCGAGCGACCGGCGTTGTTGACGAGGATATCAACGCCGCCGTGGTTCTCGTGCAGCTTCTTCGCAAACTCGGCGCAGCCCACCTCGTCGGACACGTCGGCAGAGTAGGCCACCACCTTGACGCCGCGCTTCTTGGCGATCTTCAGTGTTTCGTCGATCTTCTCCTGATCGCGGCCGCACACGATCACTGCCTTGGCGCTCCCGGCCTCCGCAATCTTGAGTGCGGTGGCCTGACCGATACCGGAGGTTCCGCCCGTGATCAGGATCACTTTGCCCGCCACCTGCCCCTTCAGCGTACGATCGATGAACAGGTCGGGGTCGAGGTTGCGCTCCCAGTAGTCCCAGAGCTTGGTCGCGTAGGTATCGAGCTCGGGTACGGCAATCTTGGTGCCTTCGAGCGCCTTCAACGTATCACGGCAGTCGAAACGCACCGGATAGTTGATGAAGCCCAGCACATCATCGGGAATACCGAGATCCTTCATCACCGCATGCTTGATGCGTCGCACGGGTGGCAGCGCCATCATGCCCTTGAGCACGCTTTGCGGAATGAACCCGAACAGCGCCGCGTTGATGCGCATCGTCATCTGCGGGGCGTGCGCCGCGCGGGCGAAAATGTTGAGCGAATCGCCGATCCGGTGCGGCGCCGGATCGGTGAGGTGGAACGCGCGCTTGTTGAGGCTTTTGTCGGCGCTATGCGCGATGTGGTCGGTGGCATCGACCACGAAATCCACCGGGACCATGTTGACGCGCCCGCCCTCGATGCCGATGGTCGGCATCCACGGCGGCAGCATCGAGCGCATGCGCTGGATGAGTTTGAAGAAGTAATACGGCCCGTCGATTTTGTCGATCTCGCCCGTTTTCGAGTCACCCAGCACAATCGCCGGGCGGTAGGCGCGCCACGGCATGGAGCAATGTTCGCGAACGTACTGCTCACTCTCATGCTTGGTCTGCATGTAGGGGTGATCGAGGTAGTCCTTCGCCTCGTCGAACATGTCCTCGCGGAACACGCCTTCGTAGTTGCCGGCGACCGCAATGGAGCTCATGTGGTGGAAGAGGCCAGCTTTCACGTCGTTGGCCAGCGCAACGGCGTGCTGCGTGCCGAGCACGTTGGCGGTGTGATTGTCTTCGGCGCTCGCGGTCATGTCGTACACGGCAGCGAGGTGGAAGAAATGCTTGATCTTGCCCTTGAGCTTCGCGCGATCATTCGGGTGCACACCAAGGAAAGGTTTCGCCAGATCACCCACGATCGGGACACAGCGCTTCGCGGCGTCGTCGCCCCAGAACTTCAGCAAGGTGTCCACTTTCTTCTTGCTCTCGGCGCGAATGAGGAAGTAGATCGTGCTGTTCTTGCGCGCAAGCAACTTGCGCACGAGGCGTTTGCCAATGAATCCTGATGCGCCGGTAACGAAGTAAGTCATGAAAGCCTCCTTTTGATTTAGCCGCTGCGCGGCAGGACGAAGGACGAATGACGGCGCTCCCGTTGGTCGCTAGGACGCAAAGCTACGCAGTCGAGTTGCGCCATTTCTGGTCGCCGTCGTTGCATACCTTTGCGTCCTGGGCCATAAGGCCGTCGTCCTCCGTCCTTCGTCCTGCGCGCGAATGCGCGCAAATCATTCTAGAGCCAAGTTCCTAGCCAAATCGAGTGTTTCTAGGATGCGCGCTCTATGGCGCGTGACTACAGTTCGCACATCGCAATTCCGTTTCAATGTTCAGGAGTTCTCCCCATGGTCAAGAAGTTCAGCAAAGCTGCCACCGGCGCCGCCGCCGATAACAACCTGCTCGGTACGGTGAAGGAATCGTCGAGCCAAATTTGGCTCGCCGGCCTCGGTGCCTTTGCCAAGGCGCAGGAAGAAGGTAGCAAAGTGTTTGAAGCGCTCGTGAAAGAAGGCTCCGGTTTGCAAAAGAAATTCCGCAGCTTCGCGGACGCACAGGTGAACGACATGACCAACGAAGTTTCCGGCAAGATCACCGAAGCCACCAGCAAGGCGGCGGGCGCATGGGACCGTCTGGAAACCGTGTTCGAAGAGCGCGTTGGCCGCGCCGTGGGCCGCCTCGGTGTGCCGACCAAGGCCGATATCCAGAAGCTCACCGAGCGCGTGGAGGAGTTGACCAAGCAAGTGCAAAAACTGAACGGCGGCAAGGCTGCTCCCGCCGCCGCCAAAGCCACCACGACCAAAGCCACCGCCGCCAAGAAGCCGGCCGCGCGCAAGGCCGCAAAGAAGGCCGCTTGACCGGCGTTTTGTCGTGCTGATTTCTCAGGCTGGCGCCGCGCGTTCTCGCGCGTATCACGTCGCCTGAGACCTGACGGCCACTTCGGTGGCCGTTTTTCATACGCTTGAGCCCTGACTTGGCTATCCACCCGACCATGACACACGCTTCCGATTCCGCTTCCCCTGCCGATCACGGCGACCTCGGTGTGCCGCCGATTGCACTGGCGCTTGCCGGCGGTGGCCCGCTTGGTGCGGTGTACGAAGTCGGCGCGCTGGCGGCGCTGCACGACGCACTGCCGACGCTCGATTTCACGCGTTTGCATGCCTACGTCGGCGTCAGTGCCGGGGCGTTCGTGACAGCCGGGCTCGCCAACGGCATCACGCCGCGCGAACTGGTGCAACTCTTCATTGAGAACGAGGGCGAGGACGGCGATGTGCTGGCGCCGTCGGTCTTCATGCAGCCCGCGCTGGGCGAATACGCACACCGCCTTGCCGCACTGCCCGCCGCATTGTGGGGAGCCGTGTGGGCCACCGCCCGCGCCCTTCGGCCCTCGCGCATGCTGGCCGAATTGCAGCGGCTGGCTGCAGTGGTGCCCTCCGGCCTGCTCGACAATCGGCCGCTGGAGCGCGCCGTGCGTACGCTGCTCAGCAAGCCGGGGCGCAGCAACGATTTTCGGCAGTTGAAGTCCCGCTTGTTTGTGATTGCGACCGATCTTGATTCGGGCGAGACCGTTGAGTTTGGCTCACGCGAGATGAATCACGTGCCGATCTCGCAGGCGGTGCAGGCGAGCGCGGCGCTGCCTGGGCTGTATCCGCCAGTGAAGATCGGTGCGCGGCACTATGTTGACGGAGCACTGAACAAGACGTTGCAAGCGTCGTGCGCCATCGACAGCGGCGCCAAGCTGGTAATTTGCGTCAACCCGCTGGTGCCGTTCGATAGCACCATGGCGCGGCACGCCCAGGCGCACCTGGCGGACAAGGGGCTGCCGACGGTGCTGTCGCAGACGTTTCGCGCCCTCATTCACTCGCGGCTGGAGAAGAGCCTGCAAAGCTACGCGTCAAAGTACAAGGACGCCAAACTCATCGTGCTGGAACCCTCCAAGGGCGACGCCGATCTCTTCTTTTCCAATTTGTTCAGCTATCGCAACCGTCGCCGGCTCGCCGAGCACGCGTATCAGCACACCCGCGCGCAACTGCTGGCGCGTGCCGATGTACTCGAACCGGAGTTTGCAAAGTTCGGCGTGCGCCTGAATCGCCACGCCCTGAGCGATCCGCATCGGCAACTGTTGCCGACCGCGCGGTACGTGGCACGCGGCAGCACTGGCGCAGCCTTCAAGCGGCTGACGCACACCCTTGACGATCTCGAAATTGCACTCGTCGAACGCGCATAACAGCTTTTCAATCCGAACGGCTTATGAAGCTTGCTTGCGGGCGGATGTTTTGCAAAGTCGATATCCAGCTTTTTGCGACCACAACGACCGCCGGGCAGTCGTTGGAAGCAAGAAGCTGATTGAACCACTCTAAATTCTTGCCTGTCCCGCGCGCTTGCTCCACAATTGACTGTGAGGAGTCGCCGACCCGCACCCAGGCGCAAGCGCAGAGAAAAGGAGTTTGCCCGTTACGCGCCGCCGCACGTCATCGTGGCGCACGACAGGCATGATCGCGATGGAACGCAAAGCCCCCCGCCGCACCAAAGAGCGCATTCTCGAAGTGTCGCTCGGCATGTTCAATTCGTTCGGCGAGCCGAACGTCACCACTAACGCCATCGCCGACGAGATGAACATCTCGCCAGGCAATCTTTACTACCACTATCGCAGCAAGGACGAGATCGTCACCAAGATCTTCGCGCAGTTTGAGCGCGAACTGGACGAACTCTTCGCGATGGGCAAGGACCGCCCGGCGAACGTGGAAGACACCTGGTTCTGGCTGCATCTGCTGTTCGAGAAGATCTGGAAGTACCGCTTCATCTACCGCGATCTCAACGATCTGCTGTCGAAAAACCGCATCATTGAGACGCACTTCAAGACCATCCTGCAGAACGCCCAGAAGAACACCGAGCGGCTGATGAACGAGATGCGTTCGATCAATCAGCTGAAGGCGACGGATGGCGAAATTCGCGCGGTGGCTACCAACCTCGTGATGCTTGCGACCTACTGGCATTCGTATTCCTACGTGATGAACCCGCGCAAGATGGACGAAGCCGAAGCGATGGGGCACGGCGTGTTTCAGGTGATGGTGCTGCTGGCGCCTTATCTGCAGGGTGATGCGCGCTTGCTGTTCGAAAAGCTCGCAGGCGAATACCGATAACTTAACGGCAGTACGAAAGATCCACAACCCAGGACGAATGACGAAGGACGAGTGACGCAAAGGATTGCAACGGTGGCTGCCAAGAACTGGCCGTTTTGTTTGCATAGCTTTGCGTCCTAGCGACCCACTGGCGCGTCGTCCTTCGTCCTTCGTCCTGTTTTCCAAAGGAAAACAAAATGGCAACCAAGAAAAGCGGCTGGGCCGCATTCCCGCACGACAACGCAGCCTTCGTCTATGACGGCGCCGCACTGAAGAAAAACTGGGCCCGTCTGCACAAGGGCGATGCGGAGCCGTTCCCGACTGACAAGGCCGTGGAAGAAGCGTGGCGCCTGTATCACGCCGGTGACTTTCAGGGCGCGTATGAGGCAGGCCTCGCCGCCGGGCTCGACGGCTACAACGCCGCCAACAAAGCCGCGTGCATCTACAACAACTATCTCGAAACCAGCGACGCCAAAAAGCAGAAGGCTTACGAAGAGATCGCTGCCCGCTGTGAGGAGCTGCAGGCCGCGCAGAAGAAGAACGCCAACGCCTACTACCTCGCGGCTTACGCGCTGGGTCGCTATGGCCAGTTGATCGGAGTCGCCAAGGCGCTCACGCAGGGCATCGGCGGCAAGGTGCGCACCGCGCTCGAAACCGCGATCAAGCTCGACCCGAAACATTCCGACGCACACATCGCCCTGGGCACCTTCAACGCCGAAGTCATCGAAAAAGTCGGCACCATGATCGGCAAGATGACCTACGGCGTCAGCAAGGAAGCCGCGGTCGAGAACTACGAGAAAGCGCTCAAGCTCAATCCGGATTCAGCCATCGCCCGCACCGAAATGGCCGACGGCCTGTACAAACTGTTCGGCGACAAGAAGATGAAGGACGTCGAGCGGCTGTACGGCGAAGCCGCGGCGTGCGAGCCGAAGGATGCGATGGAGTGTCTGGATATCGAAGCGGCTAAGGCGGAGATGGAATGAATGTGCCCCGTATTCGCTGCGGTGCCGGGAATGTGCTTATGTCGGTCGGTGTGCTTGTGGTTTTGGCCGCTTGCTCGGCATCTCCGCGCATCGACCCGCGTCCAGTAGCGCAACGTCTGGCAGACAGACCGGTCCCCAAATTCTCCGAAGAAGACATTCGTGCGCTCGCCGAGGCCGACCGCTCAAAGCCTTTCAGGCCGCGGTTGTCCAGCTTCGTGCGAAGTTGTGGTCCCGACGCGCCGCCCGTTCGCGCAATGACTCGTGAAAAGGTAAGTCGGATCGATGGCGTAATTGAAGCCGTAGTACAAACATCAGGTTTGATTAGCGACGTTCACGTAGGTGTGCTTGTCCCAGAGGGAATAAAACCGGAAATTGAAGCGCTGTTTCAACAGTCGCTAACAACGGCGCCGTGTCGGTTTCCTGCGATGCAAACCCCGTTACGAATTGAGATTCCCTTTCGCATGATCCTCGATTAGGGGTAAGAGCCCCCGTCATTTCTAGCGAGCGTAGCCTCGATGCAGCTCAGCGGAATCGAGGTTCCCGTGGGTTCGATGAACAAATGCCTCGATTCCGCTGCGCTCCATCGCGGCTTCAGTTCTGCACGAAAGGGAATCACTAAGCAGCTTGTACCCTGGGCGGCAACACCGCCTCCTTGATCGGTAAATGCACCAGCGCCGCGCCGAAGGCGAGAAGGATGTCGAGGATCCAGATGGTGTCGTAGCTGCCGGTCATCGTGAACACTTTGCCGCCGAGCCAGGCGCCTAGGAAGCCGCCGATCTGGCGCGAGAGCATGACGATGCCGAACAGCGTGGCCATGTTCGCCGGGCCGAAGAATTTGGCGACTAACCCTGCAGTCGGCGGCACCGGCTCCTTGACCGGCATGTGCACCGGCGCCGCCCCGATGGCAATACCTGGGTGCCCTGACGTGTCAGGTGCTCGAACTCGAATGGATGCTCATTGCGCTGCGCAGGTCCACTGCAAAGGCCTCCGCCAACAGCGATCGAGCGCGATCCGCTGGAAAGATGATGGCGTATTGCGACACCAGCGCCTCGTTAAGTGGTAGCACGACGATGCCGGGACCTGCGAAGGGTTCAGCCGTCCATTTCGAGACCAACGTAATGCCAGCGCCGGCTGCAACCATCGCGCACGCGATCGACGAGCTTGGCGTCTCTGCCACCACCTGTGGTGCCACCTTGGCCGCTGCGAACGCTGCGTCAATCTGGTAGCGCACGAAACTGTGGGCCGACAGCAAGACCATGCGCTCGCCATCGAAATCGTTCAGTGATAACCGCTTTCGACCGGCCAATCGGTGTCCGGCTGGCAGCACTGCCATGGTCGGCACGGGTTCGAGCGGGTGAATGTCAATGGCAGGTACGGGCAACGGCAGCTCAACGACGCCCACGTCGAACTGACGCGTCGAGACAAGTTCGGCGATCTGTCGCGAGGGCAGGCTCTGTACGAAGACCACGACACGCGGGCGATTCTGCTGGAACTTGGCGATGGCCTGGGGAACCAGCCACTGTGCAAGCGCAGGCAGCGTGGCTACTCGTAGTGCGCCGGCGCGCTGTAGCCGGATGTCCTGCGCCACTTGCGCCACACGACCCATACCAATGTAGACATGCTCGATCTCGCGGTAAAGCGCTTCCGCCTCGGCAGTGGGCACGAGTCGCCTGCCCCGCCGCTCGAACAGGGAGTAGCCCAAACGTAACTCCAGCAATCCAATGGTACGGCTGACGCCGGGTTGCGTGACGTTGAGGAGTTTGGCTGCGCCCACGACGCTTCCCGCCATCATGACGGCTCGGAATGCCTCGATGTGCCGGAGATCAAAATGAACCTTCATCAATAACATTCTGGCATATACAGCACCTAATTCTTGTATTTTCTTTCTAGTTCAGAAGGTCTACATTGGTCGCATCAAACATGCGCTGCCACCGACAAGGAGAAATCAGATGCGACCATTTGCTGCTGCTGCGCTGGGCGTTGCCCTGGCGATGTCAACCGGTTCTGTGCTTGCGCAGACCACGCTCTACGTGGGCGGGTCGGGCGGAGCCACCGAAACGCTGATGAAGGAAAAAATCATCCCTGCCTTCGAGGCGCGCACCGGCTCCAAAGTGGTCTATGTGCCGGGCAACTCGACCGACATCCTGGCCAAGATTCAGGCCCAAAAGGGAAAACAGGAAATTTCCCTGGCGATCATCGACGACGGCCCCATGTACCAAGCCGTTGGTCAAGGCCTGTGTGCACCCGTAGAGAAGGCGGGTTCAATCAACGATCTCTATGACAACGCCCGCATGGTCGGTGACAAGTCAGTGGGCATCGCCTTTATCGCCACCGGGCTTGGTTACAACAAGGACATTTTCAAGCGCAACGGTTGGGCCCCACCCACCTCATGGAAAGACTTGGCGGACCCGAAGTACAAGGGCAAGATCGTCATCCCTCCGATCACCAACGGGTACGGCTTGCTCACGCTGGTGATGCAGGCGCGTGTGAACGGCGGTGGCGAGGCCAACATCGAACCGGGCTTCGACACCATGATCAAGAAGGTGGCCCCCAACGTGCTGGCGTGGGAGCCGTCGCCCGGCAAGATGGCGCAGATGATGCAGACCGGTGAGGCGCCGCTGGTGGTGTGGGGCAATGGCCGCGTGCAGTCGGTGGCCGACCAAGGCGCACCGGTGGAATTTGTCTACCCGCGCGAAGGTGCGCCGGTCATCATGGTGGCGGCGTGCGTCACCGAAGGCGCGCCGCAATCGAAGCTTGGCCAGCAGTTCCTGCAACACATCGTGTCGGCTGAAGTTCAGGCCCAGATGGCTCAGGTGCTGGCATGGGGGCCGGTGAGCAAGAAGGCGCAGATCGCGCCGGACGTAGCCAAGAAGGTGGTTTACGGTCCGCAACAGGTGGCGTCGCTCGTGGCACCCGACTACGCGATCATCAACGCCAGGCGCGCTGAGTGGACTCAGCGCTGGAACCGCGCGGTCGAGAAGTAAACGGCTGACCCCAACGGCACGACAGCGGTCATTATGGCGTTCCTCGAACTCGACGGACTGGTCAAACGCTACGGTGACTTCACCGCCGTCGCTGAGTGCAGTCTGTCGGTAGCCCAGGGCGAGTTTGTCTGCCTGTTAGGGCCGTCGGGCTGCGGCAAGACGACCACGCTGCAGATGGTGGCGGGCTTCACTGCGCCGACGCAGGGGCGCATCGTGCTTGATGGTCGCGACATCACCGCAGTCAAGCCCAATCAGCGCGGTTTGGGCATCGTGTTTCAGAGCTACGCACTGTTCCCGCACATGACCGTCGCAAACAACGTCGCCTTTGGTCTGGAGATGAAGGGTGTGCCGGCAGACAAGCGCCGCCGACAGGTAGCCGAGACGCTGGAACTGGTGCACCTTGCTCCATTCGCGGCGCGCTACCCGAAAGAGCTTTCGGGCGGGCAGCGGCAACGCGTTGCGCTAGCCCGCGCACTCGTCATCCAACCGCCGGTCCTGTTGCTCGACGAACCGATGGGCGCACTCGACGCCAAGCTGCGCGAAGACATGCAGATTGAGCTGCGCGCGCTGCAGCGTCGCGTGGGCATCACCACGATCATGGTCACGCACGACCAGGGCGAAGCGATGACGCTGGCTGATCGTGTGGTGCTGATGAACAAGGGCCGCATCGAGCAACTGGGGCGCCCGTTCGAGATGTACGAGCAGCCCAACGGTCGCTTCTCCTCGACCTTCCTGGGCAAGGCGAACGTGTTCGAGGGGGTGTGCGAAGGTGGTGGCGTGCGGGTGGGCGAGTTGCCTCTGCCCTGCGAGGTCGGCGCTGCGGCCGGGTCGATCGACTACATCGTGCGGCCCGAGAAGTTGGCCTTCGCGAACGGTTCGGCGCTGGTGCGCGGCCGCGTCGAGGCACGCGTGTTCCTGGGCAATCACTGGCTGTTCCAGGTGGCCACGCCACTCGGTACGATGCAGCTCACCGAGGCCAACGCCGGGTTGCCTGCGGTGGCCGAGGGCGATGAGGTTGGTCTGACCTGGCGCGCCGAGCATGTGCGCGTGGTGCCGCGCGGCGCCTGAGGCCCGCTGAACCGGCTGCTGCCATGAACGACGAACGCAACCTGTTGCCCTACTGGCTGAGCGCGCCGGGCACGCTGGCCATGTTGGCCTTTGTCGCGCTGCCGCTGGTGCTGACCCTTGGCCTGAGCCTCTATCCCTTCGTGCCCGGCACCGGTGTCGGCGAGGGACTGACCGCAACGCACTACCTCGACATCGCCCGCGATGAGTACTTTCACACCATTTTTGCGCGCACCTTCGGCATGGCATTGCTGGTGACGGCAATCTGCGTTTTGATCGGTGTGCCCGAAGCCTACGTGCTCAGCCGCCTGTCCCCGCGCTGGCGCGCGGCGTCTATGGTCGTGGTGTTGGGGCCGCTGTTGATCAGCGTGGTGGTGCGCACACTCGGCTGGGCGCTGTTGTTGGGCAACGAGGGCGTGATCAACAAAGCACTGCTGGCGCTGGGTTTGATCAGCGAACCGATCAAGATGATGTTCACCTTCACCGGCGTGGTGGTGGCGCTCGTGCACGTGCTCGTGCCCTTCATGGTGCTGGCGGTGTGGGCAAGTCTGCAGAAACTCGACGCCGCCACTGAACAAGCGGCCGCCTCGCTTGGGGCCGGGCCCCCCACCGTGCTGGCGCGCATCGTGTTCCCGCAGGTCATTCCGGGTGTGCTGTCGGGCGGGCTGATCGTCTTCGCGCTGGCGGCCAGTGCCTTCGCCACGCCGGCTATCATCGGCGGCCGACGCCTGAAGGTGGTACCGACGACCATCTACGACGAGTTCCTCGGCAACCTGAACTGGCCGCTTGGCGCCGCGCTGGCCGCGGTGCTGCTCGTGATCGTGCTGGCCGTGTCGCTGGGTGCCAACCGATTCGTCGAGCGGCGCTGGAAGCAGGTGTTCCAGTGAATCACAAGCTTTCCGGGAACCGATGGCCGTTGCGCGCCTTTCACGCTGCGTTCGTGGTGTTCATGCTGGCGCCGCTACTCGTCGTGGTGCTGGTGTCATTCACCGATAAGGGATACATCGCGTTGCCTTTCGACGGTGCCTCGTGGCGCTGGTATCGCGCGATCCTCGCTGCGCCCGACTTCATCGACGCCTTCTGGCGCAGCCTAGCGCTTGGCGCGGCGGCGGCCACGCTAGCCACGGTACTGGCGGTGCCCGCCGGCATGGCCATCGCATGGCACCGCTTTGCCGGACGCGACGCGCTGCTCGGCCTCTTGCTGTCGCCGCTCATGGTGCCGCACGTGGTGCTGGGCATCGCGCTGCTTCGCTTTCTCACGCAGATAGGCGCGTCGGGGTCGTGGTGGGGCCTGACCGCAGCGCACACGGTGATCGTGCTGCCGTACGTGCTGCGGTTGGTCGTGGCGGCGGCCACCGGATTCGACCGCAGCGTGGCCCAGGCCGCGCAGTCGCTGGGTGCTTCCGGGTGGACCGTGTTTCGCCGTGTCGAACTGCCGCTCATCGTGCCCGGCGTGGCCGGTGGCTGGCTGATCGCCTTCATTAACAGCTTCGACGAGCTGACAATGTCGATCTTCGTGGCCAGCGCCGCCACGCAGACGCTGCCGGTCAGGATGTACAACCACATCGCGCACACCATCGATCCGTTGCTGGCCTCGGTGTCCACCGTGCTGATCGTGTTGACGCTCGCAGTGATGCTGGTGCTGGACCGCTTCTACGGCCTCGATCGTGTGCTTTCGGGCAAGGCATGAGCGGCGCAGCCAACGACTTCGGCGATATCGACACCATTGTCGTCGGCGGCGGCGTGGTCGGCCTATCGCTCGCCTACGGCCTGAAGAAGGCTGGCGAACGCGTGCTGCTGCTTGACGAGGGTGACGACGCCTACCGCGCCGCACGCGGTAACTTCGGTCTGGTGTGGGTGCAGGGCAAGGGGCTGGGTTGTCCGGCCTACGCGCGGTGGACCATGCAGTCGGCAGCTGCGTGGCCTGCCTTCGCTGACGAACTGCGCGAGCGCACCGGGGTCGACGTCGAGTTGTCGCAAATCGGCGGCCTGACGAT
The DNA here is from genome assembly GCA_016790165.1 of Burkholderiales bacterium. Taxonomy (GTDB): domain Bacteria; phylum Pseudomonadota; class Gammaproteobacteria; order Burkholderiales; family Casimicrobiaceae; genus Casimicrobium. The sequence continues at coordinate 149,762 of JAEUPL010000030.1, read as the reverse complement.
GTGCCTGCACGACGATGAAATGGCCGAGCGCGCCGCCCAGCTGACGCGCTTGCGCCACGATCTGGCGCAGGCCTATCCCGTCGAGATGTGGGACGGTGCGGCCGTACGAAAGCTGATCCCGCAGACCGGTCCTGATGTGGTGGGCGCCGTGTGGTGTCCGTTGGACGGCCATGCGAGCCCGCTGCGCCTCTTGCGCGCGCTGTTGCAGGGCTACGATTCGCTGGGCGGGCGTCTCGCGGCCGGTTCGCGCGTGGAAGCGATCACGCCGCGCGCTGGTGGATTCCACGTGCGAACGACGTTTGGCACTTTCGCAGCGCCCAAAGTTGTGCTGGCCGCCGGCCTGGGCAATCGCACGCTCGCACCGCAGGTCGGGCTCACGGCGCCAGTCGCGCCCAACCGCGGCCAGATCCTCGTCACCGAGCGCGTGCAGCCCTTCCTGCGGCACCCGACGTTGTACGTGCGCCAGACCGGCGAAGGCGTGCTGCAGATCGGCGACTCGAAGGAAGACGCGGGCTTTGATGACGGCACGACGCTGGCGCAGCTCTCGCGCATCGCGGCCCGTGCCGTGCGGTGCTTTCCTCTGCTGGAGCGCATGAACATCGTGCGCACATGGGGCGCGTTGCGGGTCATGAGCCCGGACGGACTGCCGATCTATCAGGCTTCGACGCGCCACCCGGGCGCCTTCGTTATCACCTGCCACTCGGGCATCACGCTCGCACCGCAGCATGCCGGCGCGCTGGTTGATTGGATTCTGGGCGGTACCGAGCCGCAACCCCTGCAACATTTCAAGGCAGAGCGATTCGATGGCATGGCAACGCATTGAAGACGGCTCCGACGCTGTCCCTGTACGTCTGGTGGTGGAGGGCCGACCGGTGCAGGCGCGCGCTGGCGATACCGTGGCTGCGGCGATGCTCGCCGTTGGCGTGGCGGTCTTCCGCGAAACGCCCGTGAGTGGTGCCCCGCGCGCCCCACTGTGCATGATGGGCGTGTGTTTCGACTGCCTCGTGGAAGTGGACGGCCGTCCCAACGTGCAGGCCTGCATGACGCCGGTGGCTGAGGGGATGCAGATCTGTCTGCAGCACGGCGCGCGACGCCCGGAGGGAGCATGACCTTCACGCATGACCTGATCGTCATCGGAGCCGGGCCCGCCGGTCTCGCGGCCGCCGCAACGGGTGCGGATTTGGGATTGCGCACCCTGCTGCTGGACGAGCAACCGCGTGCCGGTGGCCAGATATACCGCAACGTGACCGTGGCAACCCGTCGACTGCACGGTCTGCTGGGGGCGGACTATTCGCGCGGTGGGTCGCTAGCCGAGTCGGTGGTTGTCACAGGTGCTGAGGTGCGGCATGACACCCTGGTTTGGGATGTGTCGCCCGACCTCGTTGTCACAGGATCGCGTGGCGGCCAAAGTTTCCAGGTGCGTGCGCCACAACTGGTGGTCGCCACCGGTGCGATGGAGCGGGCGAGTCCGCTACCCGGCTGGACGTTGCCCGGCGTGCTCAATGCGGGTGCTGCACAGATTGCGCTGAAGAGCGGCGGGTTGGTGCCGGAAGGCCGTGTGGTTGTTACCGGCGCCGGCCCGCTGCTGCTGCTAGTGGCCTGCCAGCTGCTTGAGGCGGGCGTAGAACTCGCCGGGCTGGTGGAGACGGCACCTGCCGCCAACCGCCGCACAGCGCTGCGTCACCTACCTGCGGCGTTGCACGCGCCAAGCTACTTCGCCAAGGGCTTGCGCATGATCGTACGGCTGCGCCGCGCGGGTGTGCCATGGTACACCGGGGCCACTGAGCTGGAAGTGACTGGCACAGACCGAGCTACAGGTCTCGCGTTCGATGTGGGAGGTCGGCGCCTGCATCTCGCGGCGAACACAGTGCTGCTGCACCATGGCGTGATCCCCAACACACAGCTTTCGCGGCTGCTGCGGGTCGACCATCGGTGGAGCAATTCGCAACTGGCCTGGCACGTAGTGGCCGATGAATTCGGGCAGACGTCGCTCAGTGGGCTGCGCGTCGCTGGCGACGGTGTGGCTATCGCCGGCGCGCGCGCGGCCGAGGCTGGGGGAGCCCTGGCGGCGCTGGGTGCGGCGCACTCGATCGGACGACTATCACCGACCGAGCGCGATCGTCTGGCTGCGCCGCATCAGAAGGTGCTGCGCGGCGAATGCGCGGTTCGCCCGTTTCTGGATGCGTTGTACCGACCACCGCCCTACATTCTTGCCCCCGCCGATGAGACCATCGTCTGCCGTTGCGAAGAGGTGAGCGCTGGCCGCATACGCGAGATGGCACGATTGGGCTGCCAGGGGCCTAATCAGACGAAGTTTTTCAGTCGGTGTGGCATGGGACCGTGTCAGGGACGGGTTTGCGGCAACATCGTGACGCAATTGCTCGCCGCGGAGCTTGCCAAGCCGCCGCATGCCGTGGGGGCCTACCGCATACGTGCGCCGATCAAGCCAATACCGGTCGGTTCGTTGGCGAACCTGCAGGAAATGGCGGACAGCGTGGTCGCGAAGCCGCACGAGTCGACGATGGCGAAAAGCAGCGAATGACACGCGACGTGCAGCGCCCCATCCGTTGATAGCCGATTGGCGGTGACCTTTGCGGTTTTTCTTTGGTTCGTGTTGCGAACCCGGGTGGGGAACGCCGAACACGCTGCGGCGGGATCGACCTGGATGCCGTTGAGAACGGACCTACGCCGCCTGCACCGTCGGCGGCAACACCGCCTCCCTGATCGGTAAATGCGCCAGCGCCGCGCCGAAGGCGAGAAGGATGTCGAGGATCCAGATGGTGTCGTAGCTGCCGGTCAAGGTGAACACCTTGCCGCCGAGCCAGGCGCCGAGGAAGCCGCCGATTTGATGCGACAACATGACGATGCCGAACAGCGTGGCCATGTTCGCCGGTCCGAAAAATTTCGCCACCAGCCCCGCTGTGGGTGGCACGGTGGAGAGAAACGTGACGCCCATCACCGCAGCAAAAATCAGCATCGTCGTCGCCGTCTTAGGCGACAGGAGAAAAATTAGCACTGCTACGCCGCGCGCTGCGTAATCCAGCGATAACAGCGACTTCATGCGCCAGCGGCCCACGGCCCAGCCCATCGCCAGGCTGCCGACAATGTTGAACAGCCCGAGCAGGCTAAGCGACCATGCACTGACCGACGGCGGCAGGCCGCACATCGCGACCACATTCGGCAAGTGCGTGCCCAGAAACGCAACGTGGAAACCGCAGACGAAGAAACCGCAGGCCAGCAGTCGATAGCTCGGGTCGGCAAGGGCGCGCGCAATTGCGGCGCGCGTCCCTTCGCGGGCGGGGGCTGCGGTGCCATTGGGTGCCGCGACGGGCGCTGCCGACTGCGACGAATTTCCGCGCAGCACCCACGCGGCGGGCAGCGCGAGCAGCACAATCAGCCCGAGCGCCTGCATCGCGGTCATCCAGCCGAGCGCAGCGGTCAGACCGGCAGCGACTGGCGCCATGACAAACTGGCCGAACGACCCGCCCGCGTTCACGATGCCGGTCGCCATACCGCGCTTCGCTGCCGGCAGCATGCGCGTGGTGGCTGCCATCAGCACCGATGGCCCGGCCATACCCGCGCCGCCTGCCGCCAGAACGCCAATCGCGAAGATCAGCCCCGCCGTGCTCGTCATCAGCGGCGTCAAGATGGTGCCGAGTGCGACGAGGCTCACGCCAATCAGCAACACCCGGCCCGCCCCAATGCGGTCGGCGAACGCGCCGGCGAACGGTTGCGTCAGCCCCCACCAAAGTTGACCAAAGGCGAAGGCCAGGCTGATGTTGGCGATGCCGAGCCCAGTGGCAGTATTGACGTCGGCGAGGAATAGGCCCATCGTCTGCCGGGTGCCCATGGTCAGCGCGAACGTGCCCGCCGCCGCGAGCAAGATCAACCAGACCGCGTGACGTGATGCGGTGTGATTCATGCTGCGCTCCGGTTGTCATGGGTATTGTTCGCCAGTGCCTCGCTCATGCGATCAATGAGCGCGTGAAGGGCGATCACATCGTCCACGCCCACGGTTTCGTTCAATTGCAATTGCGCCTTTTTCCATAGCGCCTGGGCTTCGCCGCGTTTACTTCTCCCTGCGGCGGTGAGTGCGAGCGCATTGCTTCGTGCGTCCCCACCGGCGCGCACGGCGATCCAGCCAGCGGACTGCAGCGGCTTCAGATTGCGCGACAACGTTGATGAGTCCATCGCCATGGCTCGCGCAAGGTCGGCCTGCGTGATCGGCCCGAGGCGATCCACATGGGTCAGCAGCGAATACTGGGTGATCTTCAAACCGCATTCCGCCATCGCATGGTCGTATACCAGCGACACACGGCGCAGGAGTTGCCGCAGTTTGAAGTTGGTGCAACCGCGCGGCTGGGGTGTCACCATGGCGTCTGGTCCGAACTTAGTGGTTGTATATACAATAATTGTAGCTGCAATTGAATTCGGGAAGAAATAGGCATGAAAGCAAACGAGAACGCCGACGAGACGCTCAAGCGCTGGCAGGACGAGGAAGCCGCCGTGCGTTCACGCATCATCGGGCGCGGCGTGGCGACCCGGGAACAGATGGCGGGATTGACGGGCCTGCAGCAAATGCAGTTGTTGCTGGATGGCAAAGCACCCGCGCCGCCGATCTCGGAAACGCTGGACTTCGCGCTGATCGAAGTGGCGCATGGTCGTGCCATCTTTCAGGGCCAACCGTCGCCCCGGTTGCTCAACCCGATGGGTACGGTGCACGGCGGCTGGTATGCCACGCTGCTCGATTCCGCTGTCGGCTGCGCGGTGCACACGGCGATGCCGGTCGGGCGAGCCTACACCACACTGGAGCTCAAGCTGAACATCGTCAAGGGCATCTCACTGAAGGTGCCGCTGGTGCGTGCCGAGGGCTACACCGTGCATGTGGGGCGCCAGACTGCAACTGCGGAGGGTCGCCTGTACGGCGCTGATGGCACGCTGTACGCGCACGCGTCAACCACATGTCTCGTGTTCGAAATGCCGACCGGGGTCGCCTGAAATCTCAGGCGAGTTTTGCCAAACGCGCCTGCAAGCGTTGCACGTCGATGCGCAGGCGTTGCAGATCGGCGGCGAACTTGGCAACGTCGTCGCGTTCGGCGACCAGACCCGCTTCATCGTGCAGATAACGCCGACCAGCGCTATGCAAGCTGCTCTGCGCGTTTTCGCCCAGGGCTTTCAGCGCGCGCAAGAAGCGGGCCGCCTCGTTGCCGAGCACCGGGCCAAGCACCCGCTCGAGTTCCGCCTCGGCCGCCAGCGGCAAGCTGGTGAACGCCCGGCTGATGTCCTGCAACAGACCGGCGTTGCCGTTGACCCGCGCGCTGCGCAGCGCCGCCTCTCTGCCCTGAGCGAGTAGGGGCAATGCGGCCAGCGGGAATTCCACCGTGACAGACGCCTCACCGGATAGCCCGTCACCTGCCGCGAAGTCACCCGCCTCCGTCACTCGCAGTGACGTCGCGAACGGCGAAGGTGGCATGCGCACCGTGAGTGTCTCGCCGGCATGCGGCGCGAGCACTCTGCGTGCTGCGTCGTCGTGCGAGAGCAGGCGGGAGAGCGCGCGGGCGATCAGTGTGTTCGGGATCATGTTGCAATTATCGCCGACGCGGTTGTCGCAATGCCGGGTGCAAGCGTTTGTTCCCAGTGAGCAAAAAAAAGCCGGCGTAGCGCCGGCTTTTTGTCGGGGCGGTGGGCCGTCAGCCTTGCTGAATGCCTGCCACCAACCATCCCTTACTGCCGTCTACCGGCTTCACGAGATTCCACGTCTCCTGGAACGGTGACGCCATCATCATGCCGTCTTCACGCATCTTGCCGCTGAAACGGACGCTGGCCCAGTAATTGCCGCGCTCAGTCTCGATACCGAGCAACTCCGCCTGGAGTTCGTCGACCTGCGTCGCATCCTTGTTGCCGACGACCACGTCTTTGGCGATTTCGTTGTACAGCTCATCGGTGACGAAATCGCGTACGCCGTCAAGGTCACCCTTGTCGTTCGCCGCCTGCAGTTTCATGAATTGCTTCTTGGCATTGTCCTCGAATCCGGCCTTGTCGAAGCCCGCAGGAATACCAAAACCGCCACTCAGGCCGCCGGCCATGACGGGGGCCGCACCACCCGCCGCGGAACCCGCGTATTGCATCGGTTGCGGCGCAGACGGCTGCGAATCAAACGATGCTGGGCCGTTTGCCGTCGCCGGTTGCTGCCGGCGCGCCGCGCTGCGGGCGAACCAGATCAGTACGCCGATGCCGATGGCGGCGATCAGCAGCAAACCGAGAAAGCCACCCGCGCCGAGTTTGGAGAACAGGTACCCCAATCCGATGCCCGCCGCAATGCCGGCCAGCGGGCCGGCCATGCGCGACATGAGGCTTGGCTTCGCCGCCGCAGCCGCAGCTCCGGTGGCGCCCGCAGCGGCCGCAGCAGGCGCGGCCGTGGCCGCAGACGCGTTTGCGGGAGCACTGGGTTGTACCTGAGTCGGCGCGCTTCGTTGCGCGCCCACCGACTTGCCGCCGCCAAACTTCTTGGCGTCGACCGTGTTGGCTGCCAACGCAATCGCCGTCGCGATCAAAGCAGCAGAGATAGCCTTAATCATGCATCCTCCAACAGTTAAAGGCAGATCAATATCAGCGAATATTAGGGTATCTGTCGCAAATCTCAACCGCGAGCGCGGAAGGGTTTTCCCGGGCGTCGTGAATGGGTTCCCGCGACGTCACGCCAGTCGATAGCCGCGATGAGCCGCGACCACGCCACCGGTCAAGTTGAAATACTCGACGCGAGCAAAACCCGCCGTCTCGAACATGCGCTTGAGTTCGTCCTGCGCGGGGTGCATGCGGATGCTTTCGGCGAGGTATTGATAGCTCTCGGCGTCACCGGCGATCATTGCGCCGAGTTTAGGCAGCACGTTGAACGAGTACCAGTCGTACGGACCGCGCAACATCGGCGCGGGACGTGAAAACTCAAGCACGAGCGCGCGACCGCCCGGCTTGAGAACACGGTGCATTTCCGCCAGTGCGCGGTCCTTGTGCGTCACGTTACGCAATCCGAACGCAATGGTGACGGCGTCGAACGATGCGCTGGCAAACGGCAGGTACTCCGCATTGCACTGCGTTGACGGCGTGACGATGCCGTGATTGAGCAGGTTGTCGCGACCTTCGGCCAGCATCGCGGCGTTGATGTCGGTGTGCAGCACAAGACCGTTGCGGCCCACTTGCGGCAGCATCAGGCGGATCAGGTCGCCCGTGCCGCTGGCGAGATCGAGCACCCTTTCACCCGGGCGCAGGTTCAGTTGGGCAACCGCGAAGCGCTTCCAGAGCCGGTGCAGGCCGCCGGACATCGCGTCGTTCATGATGTCGTACTTGTTGGCGACGGAATCGAACACGCCGCGAACGAGCTTCTGCTTTTCTTGCTCGCCGACGGTGCGGTATCCAAAGTGCGTCGTGCCGTCACCACCAGCCGGTGCGTGGGAAGGTGAATGGGCGTGGTCAGTCACGGCTGCCTCCGGCACGGTCAAGGCGATTCAAATAGTTCTGCCACAACGCGTCGCGTTCGACGCAGAGCTTGCGCAGGTAGTCCCAGGAAAAGAGGCCGGTGTTGTGGCCGTCGCTGAACGTTGGCCGTACCGCGTACATGCCTACCGGCTCAAGTTCCGTGATGTCCACGTTGCGCTTGCCGACTTGCAGGACTTCCTGCCCGGGACCGTGTCCGCGCACTTCGGCCGACGGTGAATAGACGCGCAGAAACTCGAATGGCAGCTCGTACCGGGCGTCCGCGTAGGCGAGCGCCAGGATGTGACGCTTGCGATCGAGTGTAATTTCGGTCGGGACGGGGCTGCCGGCGTCGGCATCAGGGGAAGCGGCGGACATAAACTGGGGCGGCGCGTGGGTGCCGCTACGTAGACAGCAAGCTGCTATTGTCGCAGAGCGGTTCGCGACGGCCAGGTCGCAAGCACGACGCCGGCGAGGGCGAAGGCAAACGCGACTGCATGCATCGGTGCAAAGCGCTCCCCCAAAAAAAGCACGCCGATCAGTGCCGAAGTGATCGGCAAGAACACGGTGAACACGCCCGCTTGTGACGCGGGGACGCTCTTGAGGCCCGTCATCCAGAGCCAGACCGTCCACATGCTCGCGGCCAGTGCGTACAAAACCAGACCCGCCCAGAGGCTTGTGCTGACGCCCGCGAACGAGAACGACAGCGCTTGCCAGAGCCCAAAGGGCAACACCAGCACGAATCCCCACAAGTTGATGATGGCGCTGATGCGACGCGGCGAGACGTTTGCAGCCAGGCGCTTGCCGATGACGACGTAACTCGCCTCGCAGAACACCGCGCCAAGGAGAAGTAGCACGCCTACGAACGACGTGGGTGCCGCGCCGCTGGCATCGCCATCGCGAGTCAGGGCGAGAAGTGCAACACCGGCCACGGCGAGCAGGATCGCGCCGAGCGTGCGCGGCGTCAGCCGTTCGCCAAGAAAAACCCGCGACAAAATCGCAACCGCCGCCGGAATGCCTGCCATGATCACACCCGCACTGATGGCGGTTGCCTCGCGCATGCCATACAACATGCAGATCGAAAACAGAAAATTGCCCAGGAAGGATTCAAGGAACAGCAGCCCGCGCGTGCGCCGGTCCAGTGCCGGCGCGCCCGGGTCTGCCGGCAACCAGTGCGCCATCGCGATGGCGGCGATGCCGAATCGCAGCCACGCCAGCAGGAACACGGGGAACGCAGCCACCAGCACGCGCGAGAACCCCACGTACGCGCCGACGATCATCATCGCGGCAGCCAGCGCGAACCAGGAAACGATGGGCAGCGCAGTCAACGGGAGCGGGCTGTGCCGGGCAAGCGACTCAGGAGGATGGCGCCGCGCCTACTTGACGATATCAAGGTGCTCCAGACCAGAGAGCATGTTGCGGCCACGTGACTCATGTCCCTCGAGCTTGATGCGCAGCCGCAGGTCGTTCACGCTGTCGGCGTTGCGCAGTGCATCTTCGTAGCTGATCAGCCCGGCTTCGTGCAACTGGAACAGCGACTGGTCGAATGTTTGCATTCCAAGCTCGTTGGACTTCTTCATGATCTCCTTGATTTCGGAGACTTCGCCTTTGAAGATCAGGTCGGCGATGAGCGGGGAATTGAGCAAAATCTCCACGGCTGGCACCCGCCCCTTGCCGTCGCGCTTGGGAATCAGGCGCTGGGAGATGAACGAACGCAGATTGAGCGACAAATCCATCAGCAACTGCTGGCGGCGCTCTTCGGGGAAGAAGTTGATGATGCGGTCGAGCGCCTGATTGGTGTTGTTGGCGTGCAGCGTCGCCAGGCACAAGTGCCCGGTCTCGGCAAACGCGATGGCGTGATCCATTGCATCGCGATCACGAATTTCGCCGATGGTGATGACATCGGGCGCCTGGCGCAGGCTGTTGCGCAACGCGACGTCCCAGCTCTCGGTATCGGTGCCAATCTCGCGCTGCGTCACGATGCAGTTGGCATGCGAGTGCACGAACTCGATCGGGTCTTCGATGGTGATGATGTGGCCGCGCGAGTTCCGGTTACGATGATCCAGCATTGACGCCATCGACGTGGATTTACCGCTGCCGGTCGCGCCGACAAAAATCACCAGTCCGCGCTTGGCCATGACCACATCACGAAGGATGGGCGGCAGCATGAGCTCTTCAAACCGCGGGATCGTGGTGTTGATGGTCCGCAGCACGATGCCAACCTGATTCTGCTGCATGAACGCGCTGCAGCGGAAGCGGCCTGTTCCCGGCGGGTTGATCGCGAAGTTGCACTCCTGCGTGCGTTCGAACTCAGCGGCCTGCTTGTCGTTCATGATCGAGCGGGCAAGGGTCAGCGTATGCACGGCGGTGAGCGCGGTTTTGGACACCGGCTGAATCTCGCCGTCGACCTTGAGCGCGGGCGGAAAGCCGGCGGTCAAGAAAAGGTCAGACGCCTTTTGCTGGACCATCATGCCCAGCAGCGAGTTCATGAACGAAGTGGCTTGTTCGCGTTCCATGCGTCGTCCTCCGGCTGCTCGCTTAGGCGAACATCTCGCCCTGCCGCGCGTAGGTGCGCGCCTCCAGAGCGGAAATCTGGTTGCGGGCGACCATGTCCTGCAGACATTGATCGAGCGTCTGCATACCCTGACCGATGCTGCTCTGGATGACCGAGTACATCTGCGCAATCTTGTTTTCGCGGATCAGGTTGCGGATCGCGGAGTTGCCGATCATGATCTCATGCGCCGCGATCCGTCCCGATCCGTCCTTGCGCTTGAGCAGTGATTGCGAAATGACGGCCACCAGCGATTCCGAGAGCATCGAACGCGTCATGTCCTTTTCTGCCGCCGGGAACACGTCGACCACGCGGTCAATCGTCTTGGCTGCCGAGGATGTGTGCAGCGTGCCAAACACCAGGTGGCCGGTTTCCGCAGCGGTGAGCGCGAGGCGAATGGTTTCCAGATCGCGCATCTCGCCAATCAGGATGATGTCCGGATCTTCGCGTAACGCCGAGCGCAGCGCGTTGCCGAACGAGAGGGTCTGCTCGCCCAGTTCTCGCTGGTTGATCAGGCATTTCTTGCTTTCGTGCACAAACTCGATCGGGTCTTCCACCGTGAGGATGTGACCCATGATGTTTTCGTTCGCGTGGTTGACCATCGCGGCGAGCGTCGTGGACTTGCCGGAACCGGTGGGGCCGGTTACCAATACCAGGCCGCGCGGCTTCAACGCGAGTTCGGCGAATATTTTCGGCGCGCCCAGATCCTCAAGCGTCAGAACGCGCGACGGAATGGTCCGGAAGACCGCCGCCGCGCCGCGATCCTGATTGAAGGCATTGACGCGGAAGCGCGCAAGATTCGGGATTTCGAACGAAAAGTCGACCTCCAGATTTTCTTCGTAGACCTTGCGCTGCGCGTCCGACATGATGTCGTAGACGAGGCTGTGCACGTCTTTGTGTTCCATCGCCGGCAGATTGATGCGGCGAATGTCGCCGTGCACGCGCAGCATGGGCGGTAGCCCGGCCGAGAGGTGCAGGTCAGAGGCCTGATTCTTGACCGAAAACGCGAGAAGCTCGGCGATGTCCATCCCTATAATTCCTTGCGCTCCGCGCTGCCCGCCAGCCCTTGCTGCGCGCGCCGTGCAAACCGCTCTCCAAAAACTGCAATTGATTGATCTGGCATTATGACCGCAAGCTCAGAGGCTTCGCAAGCCACGTCGCGCTTGCTGGCCGTGCGCCAGCGCATTGCGGCCGCCTGTCGCGCGTCCCGCCGTGCCGAATCATCGGTGACGCTGCTGGCGGTCAGTAAGCTGCAACCGACGCAGAAAATACGTGAGCTGCACGCTGCCGGACACCGCGCCTTTGGCGAAAACTATGTGCAGGAAGCGCTGGCGAAACATGCGGAGCTGAGCGGTGATGTGCACTGCCACGACATCGAATGGCATCTGATCGGGCCGCTGCAGTCGAACAAGACGCGCGCCGTGGCCGAGACGCTGCATTGGGTGCACTCGGTGGATCGGCTGAAGATCGCGGAGCGCCTCTCGGCGCAACGGCCGCCCTCCCTGCCGCCGCTCAATGTGTGTATTCAGGTCAACATCAGCGATGAGGCCTCCAAGAGTGGTTGCGCGCCGCTCGAGGCGGTGCCGCTGGCGGTGGCAGTGAGCAAACTGCCCAACCTGCGCCTGCGTGGCCTGATGGGGATGCCGGCGCCGGGTCTTGCGCCCGAGGCCACCCGGGCGCAGTTTGCCTTGCTCGCGGCGCTGTACGCCGAGGCGAGCACGATGGTGCCGGGTATGGACACGCTGTCCATGGGCATGTCCGACGATCTTGAACTTGCCATTGCCTGCGGCAGCACCATGGTGCGTGTAGGGACGGCGCTATTCGGTCTGCGACCCGCCGTTGCGTGAGGACAGTATTCGCGGTCGCATCGTGCCGGTCTGCACTCACGTGATCGCACAGTCCCTCACCGCCCTGTGTTTGGAAGCCTTGACATGAAAAAAATCTGTTTTGTGGGTGGCGGCAACATGGCGAGTGCAATGCTCGCCGGGCTGCGCAAAGCCCATCCGGCGCTCGTCTGCCACATCATCGAGCCCTTCGCGCCGGCGCGCGACAAGCTCGCCGCAACGGGCGTCACCGTGTACGCAACCGCTGAACGGGCCGCGATTGACGGCGCGGATGCCGTCGTGCTTGCGGTGAAGCCTCAGGTGCTCAAGGACGCATGCGCGCAATTACTGCCGCATCTCGCGGGCGAACTGATCGTGAGCATTGCCGCCGGAACCCGCGCAGGCACGATTTCGCGCTGGCTCGGAGGCCACACGCGCATCGTGCGCACCATGCCGAATACACCGGCGCTGATCGGGCAGGGCATCACCGGCCTGTACGCGCCAGCGTCGCTCGCGGAACGCGATGTCGCGACCGCCACGGCGCTGATGCAGTCCACCGGCCCGGTCGTGCGCGTCGAGAGCGAAGCGATGATCGACGCCGTGACCGCAGTCTCCGGCAGCGGCCCGGCTTACGTCTTCCAGTTCATCGAATCGATGCTCGCCGCCGCACAGGGGGTGGGCTTCGATGCCGACAACGCCCGCACGCTCGTACTCGCGACCCTCAAAGGGGCGACGGCGCTGGCGGAAGCCTCCGACGAATCCCCCGCCGTGCTACGTGAACGTGTCACCTCCAAGGGCGGCACCACGGCCGCCGCGCTCGCCGTGATCGACGCGCGTGGCGTGCAGGCAGCGTATGTGGACGCAGTGCGCGCGGCGCGCGACCGTGGCGCGGAGTTGGGCGCGCTCGCCGATGGTGCGTAGCGCGCGGTGAGTGGGCGATGAGCGCTGCGCAAGCGCCGGCATGGCTGCGGGCGGTAGATGGCGGCGCCGAGATCACGCTTTATGTGCAGCCGGGTGCCAGGAAAACTGAAGTCGCTGGCGAGCACGACGGCGCACTCAAACTGCGCATCAACGCACCGCCCGTCGAGGGCAAGGCCAACGCTGCGGTGATCGCTTTCATCGCCGAACGCTGCGGCGTGGCCAAACACCGCGTCGCGCTGCTGTCAGGCGAATTGAGCCGCCACAAGCGCCTCCGCGTGGTCGGCGTGACGGCTGATCTCGTGCTGCTACAGCTTTTGCAGTAAACCGGGCTGTAACGGCCGCTGCTTGGCGCATCATCAAAATACCGTCCGTAAGTCGACATTTGACGGGAATGCGATGCAACGACCGACTGGCTGTCGATTAACGCAAAAAGCTGTATTCGACTGAATTGATCAGCACTTCGCTGCGTCATGACGCAGCGCGGGTCGCGTGCTGCGCCAAGGAAACGGGAGCTGCTTGCACCACGCCTTTGCGCGCCCGGGTGTTTTTCAGTATGGTCACGGTTCCTTGGGTATCCACCGTCCGGGAGACCGTGCGCTTGACGACGCCGCGCCATGCCGACTCAGACACAGATCACGCGGAGGTGCCGCCCGCCGTGCCGTCGCGCATTTCGCCGGTGCTGTATGCCGAGCTGCGACGCATAGCGCAGGCGGTGTTTGCCGGCGAGGCGGCAGGGCACACGCTGTCGCGCACGGCCGTCATGCACGAGGCCTGGCTGCGACTGGCCGAACGCACGCTGCCGTCGGAGCCCGATTTCCTCCGCCTCGCGGCGCGCGTCATGCGCAATGTGCTGGTCGACCACGCCCGTGCACGCGATGCAGCGAAACGCGGCGGCGCGGTGCCCAATCTGTCGCTCGATGAAACACTGCATCACTTCAGCGCCGTGTGTGCCACGGGTTTGTATCCCTCGGCGACCCCGACCGAGGTGGGCGCTCGGGTAGCACGCGAGCTTGACCTGGAGGCCATCGAGCGGGCACTGGTGACACTGGAGGCGCAGAGCGCGCGGCAGGCGCAGATCGTGGAGATGAAGTTTTTCGCCGACATGAGCCATGAGGCCATCGCCGGTTCGCTCGGCGTGTCGGTGTCGACCGTGAAGCGTGAGTGGACCGTGGCGCGGCTGTTTCTGCTGCGCGAACTCGCCGCCGAGCGCGCGACGCGATCCGACTCCGACGGCGCGCTGTGAGCCGATTGCCGACGACCACGCTTTGTTCAGGTGACGGGCCACCCTCAACGCCACGCTACGCACACTTCCGATGAACACGTCTCCTTCGCGCGCGATTCTTGACGCCAGCACCTGGGCGCGGGTGGGTGACGTGGTGCATGACGCACTGGCCATCGCCGACCCGGCAGCGCGCCTGCGCTTCGTCGACACCCGCTGCAGCGACGACCCGCGGGTGCGTGCTGAAGTGCTTTCGTTGCTCGCCGCCGATCAGGGCGACGATGGAGGCGCTGTCGCTTTGCCGGCCACGCACTGGCTCGCCGACGAGGTTTCGCGCGCCGACGCATCGCTGGTGCCGGTGCTGCCCCCGCTCGCTGCGGGCACGACGATGGGGACGTGGACGATTGACGCGTTGCTTGCCGAAGGCGGTATGGGGGCGGTGTATCGTGCGCATCGCAGCGACGGTGCGTTTGACAAAACGGTGGCGATCAAGGTGCTGCGTCCCGGCCGGCATCCGGGCGCGCTCGCCGAACGACTGGCCACGGAGCGACAACTCCTCGCCCGCCTTGACCACCCCGGTATCGCACGGCTCATCGACGGCGGTACCCGCCCCGATGGCGCACCGTATCTGGTGATGGAACTGGTCGATGGGGTACCGATTGACCGTTGGTGCGATCAGACACGTCCGCCGCTCGACGCGCGATTGCGCGTGTTTCTTCAGGTCTGTGACGCCGTGCAGTTTGCGCACCAGCAGCTGGTGCTGCATCGAGACCTCAAGCCCGGCAATATCCTCGTCACGGCAGACCGTGGGGTGAAACTTCTTGATTTTGGCATCGCGCAGATCATGGGCGACGAGGTTGCAGACGCGACAACCCCCCGCAGCACCGCGAGCGCCATGACGCCAATGTGGGCCAGCCCGGAGCAACTGCGGGGCGAGGCGGGCAGCGCCGCGTGTGACGTCTACACCCTCGGTGTGCTGCTTTTTCGTCTGCTCACGGCGCGCCTGCCCTACGCCGGTGCCCACGCGGTCACCGATTCGAGCGCGCGTGTCGTCGCGCCGGACAGCGCCACCCTCGTACGCGAAATTCTCGATGGCACACCCGCTGTTGCCAGTGCGACGGTGGGAGCACACGGCATGCCGCCCGCGATTTCCTCGCGCGCGCTGCGTGGTGATCTCGACGCCGTCATCGCCCGCGCCCTCGCCAAGCCGGCTGCTGATCGCTACGCCACCGTCGCGGCGCTGGCCGCCGACCTGCGGCGCTTTCTCGCGGGTGAGCCGATTAGCGCGCGGCCCCACAGCGGGCGCTACGTTTTCGGCAAGTTCCTGCGACGACACCGTTGGGCCGTCAGCGCGGGAACCGTTGGCGTCATCGCGCTCGCCACGCTGGCACTCGTCGCATTGCATCAGGCGCGCGAGGCCGATGCGGCGCGACGTGTTGCGGACGATGAGCGCGCTCGTGCGGTGCGCAACATGGAACGGGTGCGTGGTCTCGCCAACGACACCCTGTTCGACGTGCACGATGCCTTGCGCAACGTACCCGGCACGGCCGCAGTTCGCGCGCAGGTTGCCGCGCGCAGCGCGACGCTGCTGGAGACGCTGGCTCGTGAATCCGATCTCCCGGGGCAGCCGCTGGCGACGGAGGCGGGGCGGAGCTGGTTGCGGCTCGCCATCATTCAGGGATCCACCGCGAGCGCGAGCACGGCGCAAGTGGAGCTTGCCGCAGGCAGCTATCGGCGTGCCATCGAGCTGCTGGCGAACGATTTTGTGACACGTCCGGGCGACACGACGTTGGCGACCGGGTTGGTGCGCGCACTTCGTCTGTACGGCATCTACCTCGCAACCCACGCACGGGGCGACGAAGCGCCGCGCTGGTTACGCCGCGCGGTCGTTGTCGCCACAGCGTTTGTGGAGGCAGGCAGCGCAACCCGCAAATTGCGCATGGAACACGCCGCCGCGCTGACCAGCCTGGCGTTCTATGCGCGCGAATCGCAGCCCACCGCGATTGCCGAACGCCGCGCCCATGCGCAACGCGCGTTTGCGCTGCTCGACACCCTGGCCGGCGAGTCGCTGACTACGGCCGAGCGCAGCGAACTCGACGAATACCGCGTTTACCTGCTGGGTGCACTCTCGCGCATCGCGCACCAGACGGACGACGGTCGCGTCGCGCTCGACGGCGTGCTCGACTGGGCGCAGCGCTCGCTCGACATTGCCGCAGCACGCAGCGCGCAGGCGCCGGACAACGCCTACTTCATGGATGCGGTCGCCACGGCGCACCTTGATGTGGTGGCGGCAGCGCAGGAGCTCAAACGCTTCCCGCTCGCCGCCGAGCATGGGGTCGCCGCCGTGGCGCTGCGCCAGCGTCAGTTCGATGCCGACCCGGGCAACGCCGGACGTCAGATGTCGCTGCTCTACGCGCTGTCATCGTTGGCTGAAGTGCAGGCTGAGTTGCCGGCGGCGTCTGCCGGTGCCGCCGCCCGCCAAAGCGTGTCGCGCGGGTTGCGCTTGCTCGCCTCGCTCACGCCTGCGCAACGCGAGACCTTCGATATGGTCGCCGCGGACATGGGTTTGCACGCGACGCTGGCCCGCGTCGAAGGTCGTGCCGCGGCTGTCGCGAGGGCGTCCGCCCTGAGGGCAGCGGCCTGTCGCGCCGCGCGCGACGCCTACCAGGTCGTGATCAAACATCAGCCACGCTGGGAAGGGTTTCACAAGACATCGCTTGAACCCGAGCTCGAGAAAGTTCGCGCCGACATGACGGTGTGCGGACGCGCTCGATAGCCGTTTCTGGCCGTAGCGCTGTCGGCCGGTCACGGTGTCACCGGCACCCCGCAGCGCGATTGCAGGTGTCCGCCCACGGCGCCCCAGGTGGTCCGCGTGGCGTTGGGGCTGATGGCCGCGGTGGTCGCCGCGCCGCCACTGCGACCGGCCAGGGCTCGCGCGATGAGCAGGCCATCGGTTGTGGCCAGCGCGACGCCATCGCCATCGGCATCGAGCGCACAGCCGGGCGGCGCGACGTATTGCGGTGTGGTGCCGTAGATCCCGCCGTGACCGTGACCGCCCTGTCCAAATTCGTTGTAGCCCCAGCAACGGATACCGCCGTCGGTCATGATGGCGCAGGTGGTGTTGTTGCCGGCCGCGAGCGCTTGGGTTGCGGCGTTGATGCCTGACGCGGCGGGGCGGAGGCCGACCACGGCGCTGGGGCTCAACCGATAGGCGACTGAGCCGTCACCGCCGTCGCCCACGGCGCCGTACAACGCAAGCCCCCAGCACTGCACCGTCGCATCCAGCAGGCGTGCGCAGGTGTGCTGCGTTCCGGCAGCGACGACATCCGGTGTGTTGCCGCTGCTGCCGAGGTTGGCGACCGCGACGGGCGTGTTGCTGAATCCGCCGTTGCTGCCGGTGCCGAGCTGGCCGTCGGCGTTGTCGCCCCAGCACACCACACTGCTCAAGCTCAGCACGCCACCCGGAGCGAGCAGCGCGCAAGTGTGCCGCGCGCCAGCGGAGAGCGCGACCGCCGTGCTGATGCCGCTGACGGTCACGGGCAACCCACTGGAACTCACCGCGCTGCCGTTACCCAGTTGTCCGGTGGTGTTCTGGCCCCAGCAGGAGACCGTGCCGCCCACGCGGGCGCAGGTGTGGTAGTGGCCCACGGCGATTTCGTCGACATTGAGAATCGGCACTGACCACGGCTGATTCGATGGATTGGGGCCGAGGCCGCTTTGCCCCCAATCGTTGCGACCGGCGCAGAACGGTTGCTTGCTTTGGTGCAGGATGCAGGTGTGGTCCCGACCCACGCCCAGCTGCCGCGCCTGCCCAGACGGACCAAACCCCCAGACCGTGACCGGCACGGTACTGTTGTCGAAGCTGCCTTGCGTCAGCGCCCCGTCGCTGCCTTTGCCCCAGCAGCGCGCGCTGCCATCGGTCAGGCGCGCGCAGGTGTGAAACAGACCCGCGCGCACCTCCACCGCGTTGCTGATACCGCGCACTGCCACCGGCACGCCGCTGGCGTTTGTGCTGCCGTTGCCGAGCACGCCGAACACGGTGTTGGCGCCCCAGCAATGAATCTGCCCGCCCGTCGTGACGGCACAAGCGTGGCTGTCACCGACCGAGACTTGCGTGTAAATCGGCGTCGTCACGGCGCTGGCGCTGAACGCGCTCAACGCCAGGCAGACGGTGAGCATTGAACGCACCGCTGCGGTGGCCCGGGAGAGGAAGGTATTCATGGGGCAAGTCCTGTCACGCCGCAGGCGCGAAGCAAAAAGTTGCGGATGGCCGGCCACGTCGTTCGCCGGGCCCCTGCGCCGAGCGCGCCGCTGGTGACGGCGCTTCCGGAGAAGCCGAGCAGTGCACGCGTCGCGAGCACGCCGTCAGTGGCTGCGTTGAACGTGCCGTCGCCATCGATGTCGAGATCACACCGTGGCGCGACGAACTGCGGCGCGAAGTGATCGTCACCGCCAACGGCGTAGTGCAGTGCGCCGATCTGACCGGCACCATTGCCGCCCCAGCACTTGGCGCTGCCGCCGGTGGTCAGCGCACAGGTGTGTTGGCGCCCGGCGCTGACGCTGGCGAACGCGTCGTTGCCGAGCACGCGTACCGCCTGGTGCACAACGCCCGTGCCGGGTACGGTGCCGTAGCCTAGCCGGCCGTTGCCGTTGTAGCCCCAGCACTCGATACGCCCGACGCCAAACAGACTGCGGACGACGCAACTATGCTGTTCGCCGCCCGCGACGGCGAGGGCGTTGCTGACGCTGGCATACACGTTGACCGGCACATTGCTGCTCGTCGTGTTGCTCGTGCCCAGCATGTCGTAGGTGTTGCTGCCCCAGCACTTCACGCCCCCTGCGCTGAGTATGGCGCAGGTGTGCAACCAGCCCGCCGAGAGCTGCGTCACACCGCTCAACCCCGAGACCTCCACCGGCGTGCGGCGCGGCGAGGTGTAGCTGCCGTCGCCGAGCTGGCCGTCGCTGTTGCGGCCCCAGCAGTAGGCGCGACCATCACTGATGCGAGCACAGGTGTGCAGATGCCGAGCAGTGATCGCCGTGGCCGTGCTGATGCTCGCCACGTCGACTGCGCTGGTGAGATAAAACTCGCTGCCGCCGTGCCCCAGTTCGCCGTCGCCGTTGTAGCCCCAGCATTTGATCGCGCCCCCCTGCCGCAACGCGCAACTATGATCGCCGCCCGCCGCGACGGCCACCGCATCGGTCACGCCGAGTACGCTCACGGCCGTCGGGCGCGTGGTCGTGCTGCCATCGCCCAGTTGTCCGCGAAAGTTGTACCCCCAGCACTTCACGCCACCGCTCGCAAGCGCGGCGCAGTTGTGCGAGGTGCCTGCGGCGATGTGCACCGCGCCGACGACGCCCTGCACCGGTAGCGCCTCCGCCGACTCCTGCCCGTTGCCACTTGCGCCGTTACCCAGCTGACCGCGAAAGTTGTCGCCCCAACAGTGCACGCCGCCGCTGTCCAAGAGCGCGCAGGTGTGGTACTCGCCCGCCGCGATCTGCGTGTAAGGCTGGGCGAACGCCGCGCCCGCGCAGGCCAGCGCAAGCACCGCCAGCGGCGCGCCCACCGCCATGCGCGCCGCGTGCGCCGTTCGCAGTCGCGCCGCAACGAAGTGGACAAAATGGAGAAACCGCATGCGAAGCACCCCGCAAACTGTGGATACTCCTCAAAGCGCAACGGCGAAAAAACGGCTCAGCGGTCGTTGTCGGCGGGATACAGCTTTTGCAGGAAAACGCGTTGTATCGACCGCCGGTTGGTCGTTCTAAGAAAACATCTCCATAAGTCGACAAGGCAAAAAAACCGCCTGAAACGACTGTACAGATGTCGTTAGAGTACGAAAGCTGTCAACAAAGAACGCGGATGACGCCAGCGGTTCGCCACACCAGCCCTTGCCGCGGTGGCGACGCATTTCGTGAGGCGTTCTCGTGAAACTTCCGTCTAGGCTTTCTCGCGTTCACGGTTTCACGCGCGCAGGCGTGGTCAAACCGACGCCATGCGTTCGAGGCTGCGTTTCTGCGCGCCGCGTGAAGTATTTCAGCAGCCCGTTAGGGCGCCAGCCCGTACACGCGGCACGCCCCTTCGAGGTAGGAGCGAATCTCGGCCCAGGTGGTGCGTTTGGCGTTCGCACCCAGCGCGCCGCTGGTGACGGCGGTGCCGGACAGGCCCATCTTGGCGCGCGTGAGGAGCAGCATGTCGGTGGTACTGTTGATCTCCCCGTCGGCGTCGATGTCGAGGTCACAGGTGGCGCTGATGTACACCGGCGCGGTTTGGTCGAAAGGTGCGCGCCCGTCGCCGAGTTCGCCCAGCCCGTTGCGGCCCCAACACATCACTTGGCCGGTGCTCAACCGGGCGCAGGTGTGCGCGTCCCCGGCCTCCACTTGTGTCGGATTGTTCACGCCGAGCACTGCGGCGGAGGCAGTGCGCGTGGTCGTCGTGCCATCACCGATCTGACCAAAGGCGTTGTAACCCCAGCAACGGAGCGCACCGGTGGTGAGTAGCGCACAGGTATGGCCGCCTCCCCCCGCAACTTGCGTAGCGGTGCTGATGGAGTGCGCGGTGACTGGCACGCTGCTGTCGGTCGTGCTACCGTTGCCCAACTCGCCGCTGCCGTTGCGTCCCCAGCACTGCACGCTGCCGCTACCGAGCAGGGCGCAGGTGTGAGCGCTGCCCGCGCTGACCGCCCTGGCGTTGATGAGGCCGCTCACGCTGACCGGTGTGCTGCTATTGGTGGCGCCGGCGTTGCCCAACCGACCATTTCCGTTGTATCCCCAGCACTGCACGCCGCCGCTACTGAGTACAGCGCACGTATGAAATTCGCCCGCGCTGACGGCGATGGCGTTGCTGATGCCGCTCACGCTGACCGGCGAGCTGCTCGCGGCGGTGCTGCCGTTGCCCAACTTACCGTCTCCGTTGCCCCCCCAACACTGCACGCCGCCGTTACCGAGCAGGGCGCAAGTGTGATAGGTGCCCGCGCTGATGGCGATAGCGTTGTTAAGGCCGCTCACGCTGACCGGTGTGCTGCTCGCGGTGGCGCTGCCGTTGCCCAACTGACCGTCGCCGTTGAGCCCCCAGCACTCCACACTGCCGCTGCTGAGCACGGCGCAGGTGTGCAGTGCGCCCGCGCTGACGGCGGTAGCGTTGCTGATGCCGCTCACGCTGACCGGCGTGCTGCTGTCGGTGGTGCTGCCGTTGCCTAATTGACCAAATGCGTTGTATCCCCAGCACTGCACGCTGCCGGTATTTAGCACGGCGCAGGTGTGAGCGTAGCCCGCGCCGACGGCGATGGCGTGGCTGAGGCCGCCTACGCCGACCGGCGCACTGCCGGTAGTCGTGCTGCCGTTGCCTAGCTGACCGTCTACGTTGCGGCCCCAGCATTGCACACCACCGCTGCCGAGCAGGGCGCAGGTATGATATGTGCCGGCAGTGATGGCGATGGCGGTGCTGACGCCGCTGACGCTGACCGGCGCGCTGCTGTCGGTCGCGCTGCCGTTGCCCAACCGACCGTAGCCATTGTGTCCCCAGCACCGCACGCCACCGGTGCTGAGCACGGCACAGGTGTGATAGGTGCCCGCGCTGACGGCGATGGCGTTGCTGATGCCGCTCACGCTAACCGGCGTGCCGCTCGCGCTGGTGCTGCCGTTGCCCAATTGACCGAATAGGTTGTACCCCCAGCACTGCACGCCACCGCTGCTGAGCACTGCGCAGGTGTGTGCGTTGCCCGCGCTGACGGCGATGGCGTTGCTGATGCCGCTCAGGCTGACCGGCGTGCCGCTCGCGCTGGTGCTGCCGTTGCCCAACTGACTATCCCCGTTGCCTCCCCAGCACTGCACGCCGCCGCTACCGAGTACGGCGCACGTATGGAATTCGCCCGCGCTGACGGCGATGGCGTTGCTGATGCCGCTCACGCTGACCGGCGAGCTGCTCGCGTCTGTGCTGCCGTTGCCCAACTGACCGTCCCCGTTGCTCCCCCAGCACTGCACGCTGCCGTTGCCAAGCACGGCGCAGGTGTGAAAGCCGCCCGCGCTGATGGCGATGGCATTGCTGACGCCGCTCACGCTGACCGGCGTGCTGCTGTCGGTGGTGCTGCCGTTGCCTAATTGACCAAATGCGTTGTATCCCCAGCACTGCACGCCGCCGCTATTGAGCACGGCGCAGGTGTGAGCGTAGCCCGCGCTGACGGCGATGGCGTTGCCGAGGCCAGTCACGTTGACTGGCGTGCTGGTGGTGGTACTGCCGTTGCCCAACTGACCGTAGCCGTTGCTCCCCCAGCACTGCACGCCGCCGCTACCAAACACGGCGCAGGTGTGAGAGCCGCCTGCCGAGACCTGCACATAGCTCTTAGCCGCAGCGGGCAGAGCTACGAGCATTGCGAGTGCGGCGAGGGCGCGCAAGAGGCGTGCGCCTGCGGCGCAGATGGTATGAAGGCGCAGCATGGTGTTCTCTGTTTTTTGTTTTCGGTCAAATCGCGCACGTCAAGCGGCACTCGGGACGAGCAGCCGCTGGACAGCGGGACAGTAAGAATACGATGCGAAATGGATACCGTGCACGTAGAAACGCATTCGCGATAGCGAACACGCAGACGGAACATTTTTTGCGTCGAGCACGCTGCGGCGCGCTCGGTCTGCGGTGCGATACAGCTTTCACTGAGAAACGCGTTCTATCGACCAGCGGGCGGTCGTTCCACGAGAATAGTTCACTAAGTCGATAGGTAGAAAAATCAGCCTGGAACGACCATTTTCCGGTCGTTTGACGGGAAAAGCTGTTGCCACGACACGGTCAACGTCACCGTCCGCCGTACCAGCGAGGTAGGTGCTGTAGCGATACACCGCGACCGTCGCGCGGCGGGGTGGTGCGGACGCTTGCGTCGCTCAAATGGCCGCGTTTTGGCCACGCCGTTACCACGCACCGACGCGACAAGTCCACGTACCGCACACCGTCCAGAGGTCATTGTGTTGAAAAGCCGATTCGCCGAAACGGGTCCGTGCCGCCCCGTTTGCCGGACAGGCAAGGCGCTACGTTCGCATCGCAATGACGTTGCGCGACGCCAGTTGCGCAATTTCGTCGGTGGTGAAGCCGAATTCGGCGAGCACGGATTCGCTGTGCTCGCCTACCGCCGGCGCGGCGGACGTGGCCGGTGGCGTGGTGACCCCGCTCAGCGTGATCGGGCTGCCGAGGGCGCGGGCGGTGCCGCCCTGGCCGTCGTCGACGTCGATAACCATGCCGATGTCGCGCGTTTGAGGGTGCTCCAGCGCCTGTGACACGGTGTTGAGCGGGCCGCAGGGAACGCCGACTTCATCAAAGCGGTCGCACCACGTTTGTACATCTGCGCGCGCGAGCTCTGCATTGATCGCCGCCTCGAGCACGGCGCGATTCTGCACGCGCTTCTGCGGGTGGTTGAAGCGTTCATCGTCCTGCCATTCCGGGTGACCGAGCACCTCGCAGATGAGACGCCACGCCTTGGGGTTTGCGCCTCCGATGACGATGCCCCCGTCGCGTGCGCGAAACACCTGATACGGCGCGATCAGCGAATGCGCCGTGCCCAGCGGCGGCGTATCGCGGCCCGTCGAAAAGTAGTTCGCCGATAGCCAGTACGTTTGCTGCATCGCCGCCTGCAACAACGACGTTTCCACGCGTTGACCTTCACCGGTTTTCAGTCGGTGCACGTACGCCGCGACGATGGCGAGCGCGGCGAGAATGCCCGCGTTGGTGTCGGCGAGCGAAATGCCGGGTTTCACGGGCTCGCGCCCCGGTTCTCCCGTGGCGCTGATGATGCCGCTGAACGCTTGCAAAATCAGATCAAAGCCACCTTTCTGTGCCAGCGGGCCGACGCTGCCGTAACCGGTGATTGAACAGTAGATCAGCGCGGGGTTCGCGGCACGCAGTGCCTCATAGCCCAACCCCAAGCGGTCCATGACGCCGACGCGAAAGTTCTCGGTCAACACATCAGCGTGCTTGGCCATGCGCAGCAGCGCGGCCTTGCCTTCGGGCTGCCGGATGTCGATGGCAAGCGAGCGTTTGCCGCGGTTGATCATGCGAAACGACGGTGGCAGCGCGCTGTCGCCGGGCTTTTGGTACTGCCGGGCATCATCGCCCGCAGGAAACTTTTCGATCTTGATGACATCGGCACCGAGGTCTGCCAACATCAGGCCGCAGGTAGGTCCGGCCATGATTTGCGCGACTTCAAGCACCTTGACGCCCTGTAAGGGCAGGTGCGGCGGGTGGTGAGCGGTCATCTCAACGTCCTTTGAATTGGGCGGGTCGGCGCTCGGCCCATGCTTTGCGGCCCTCGGCAAAATCTGCGCTACGCAACGTCAGCGCCTCACGCTCACGTTGTGCCGCGGGGTCGCACACGCCGCGCGCCAGTTCGTTGAGCGTTGCCTTAGTGCCTTGCGCGGCAAGCGGGGCGAGCGCAACCACATCGTTCACCAGCGAGTTCAGCGTCGCCGAAAACTCTTCCGTAGTGCACACCGCGGTGAATACGCCGAGGGCTGCGAGCTGCGCGACGGCAAGCGGCCGCGCGGTCAGAAACGCCTGCTTCGCACCGTCGATGCCCAGGACGTTCACAAAGCGCTGAAATCCACCGGGGTAGTAGTGCAGCCCCAGCGCGCAGGCGGGCATTCGGAATTCGCAGTCAGCGAGTGCGATGCGCAGGTCGCAGGCCAGAACCAGATCGGTTGCGCCGCCATAGACGCTGCCGTTAACTGCGCCAATGACGACGGGGCGCAGCTGCGCGATGGCGTCGACGGTGCGCTCGAAGAGGCGCGGATCATGTGCCGTTTCGTCAAACTGACCGACATCGTAGCCAGCACAAAACACAGGGCGCTTGTGTGCAAACGTGTCGCTGGTCAGCACAACCGTGCGTACGGTCGCGTCGCCGTTGATCCGCTCGCACATGGCGAGCAGTTGGTGAAGATCGTCTGGCGTGAGCGCGTTGCGTCGCTCCGGGCGCTGCAAGCGGATCGTGGCGACGGTGCCGTCGATCGATAGCGAAACGCCTGGTTGACCTGTCGCGGCAACTGTGTCCATCAATCCTCCGGTGTGAAGCCCGAAGACTTCACAATGCCTGCCCAACGGGTGATGTCAGCCTTGATGGCCACCGCGAACGCAGCGGGACTATCGGCGGGCACTGACGCAAAGGCACCCTTGGCGAGCGCGTCCTGAAATGCCTTTGTTTTCATCGCCGCATTGATCGCGGCATTGAGTTTTTGCACGGTGTCGCCTGACGTCTTGCTAGGGGCGAGCACGCCGAACCACTCGGTGGCTGCGGCGTCTTTCGCCGCGGCCTCGGCAAACGTCGGCACGGACGGCAGTTCGGCACTGCGCGTTGGCGCACTCACGGCCAAGGCGCGAAGTCGGCCCGCTTGCAGATGCGGTAGTGCATTCGACATCACGCTGATATTCGCGGCAATCTGCCCGCCGATCAGGTCGTTCATGGCGGGGGCCGCCCCCTTGTAGGCGACGTGTGTCCAGTCCAGCCCGATCGACTTGCCGAGCGCCACGCCCGTGAAGTGCGGAATGGAGCCCGCGCCGGAGGAGCCGTAAGAGGCCTTGGTGGGATTGGCTTTGCCCCAGCGCACAAAGTCCGCCAATGTCGTCACGTCGGTCGGCACCATGGGGCCAACGGCCACCACGAAGGGCGCGGCTGCAACGCGCGCCACCGCGGCGAAGTCCGCCGGCGGGTCGTAGGGGAGCTTTCTGTAAATGTGCGGGTACACCGTGATCATCGACGCCGGCGTGAGCGCCAGGGTGCTGCCATCGGGATCGCTGTTCTTGACGGCCTCCAGGGCAATCCGTCCGCCGGCACCGGGTCGGTTGTCGACGATGACCGACGGCGCGACGCCGGAGAGCTGCTGTGCCAGCGCGCGGGCCAGCGTGTCGGCCGAACCACCCGGCGGGAAACCAACCACCAGTTTGAGTGGCTTGGCCAGAATCGTGGCGGACTGCGCCGCTGCGGGACCGGCGCAGGCGACCACGATGGCAACGCTCAGTGCTAGTAGGGCACGCAACCCAACGGCTGTCGTGGATTGATCTGACATGGGAACACCTCGCGAAATACGTTGATGGTGCAGTCTAGGCGGCAACGACTCGGCACATTCCGCAGTATCATGAGTGTGATTACAAGTCATGTATGTGATATGGCGAACCCAACAGTCAAATCGGCGCAGCGCGCACTGGAGGTGCTGGAGTTCTTCGCTGATTGGCGGCGTCCTGCCACAGTGAAAGAGATCAGCACGACGCTCGGGTATCCACAGTCGAGCACGTCGGTCCTCTTGAAGTGTATGAAGGAATCCGGATACTTTGATCACGACGCGCGCACAGGCATGTACAGTCCGAATGTGCGGCTGGCGCTCGCAACGGCGTGGATTTCGCAGCAACTTTATTCGGAGCAAAGCCTGCTACGACTGATGGAGAAGGTGCTCGCCGACACCGGCCACACCGTGATGATCGGCGCCCGGCACGGCGTGCATGTGCGCTATCTGCACGTGCTGCAGGCGACACGCGTCGGCAGCTTTACGGCCAAGACGGGTGCGCTCCGACCGCTGTTTCGCAGCGCTGCCGGCAAGATGCTGCTGACGACAGTGGCCGAACGCGACGTCGCCAAAATGCTGCGGCGCGCCAACGCCCTCGAACTCGACGACTCGCTACGCACCGCACTCGACGATGTGCTCGCCGAACGAAAGCGCTGCCGGCTGGCCGGCTACGCCCTATCGCGCGGCACATCGCTGCCGGGTGCAGCCGCGCTTGCCGTGCTGTTGCCGGTGCCCATCGGCAGTGAGCCGCTATCACTGAGCTTAGGCGGTCCGCTCAAGGAAAGCGATGCCGAGCGAAATCGTTTGCTGACGGTCCTGCAGGAGTCGATTCTTCCGTTTGCCGAAGCGGCGCGCTCGGGCTAGCACCTCTGAACGCCGGAATGCGTTCATTGCGCCGCCGGCAGACGTTGCCGCAACAGGCTCAGGTACAGCGCGCCGTCCAGCGGCGTGCCGGTGCGTTGCGATTGCCACAGCGCTTCGCCGAGGCATTCGAGTATTTCGTGTTTGGCGGCGTGCTCGTCGTCGTGTTTGGCCGCGAGCTGCGCGTGAATGGCCCGAATTCCCGGCGGCTGGTCGATGTCGAGTTGTTCCTGGATCGCGAGGTGAAAGCCGAGGTGCAGGAAGGGGTTGATGTCGCCCGCTTCCGGACGCCAGTCGGCGGTGACAAACGACTCCGGGTTCTGCAGGATGCGGTGATATTCGGGGTGCAGGTTGACGATGGCGACCGTCTTCTCTTCAAGTGGCGTCAGCGCATCACCACGGCGGAACTTCGCCCAGCTGTCGATAAAGAATTGCCGCGCTTGGTCGCGTGATGGGTTAAACATGCGCGCTCCGCGCGGGGACGAATGACGTCGCTCGCTGGCGCTCGCCAGGACGACGGCCTGACGGCCCGGGACGCAAGGGCATGGCTGAGGTGTGTCGGAGAATTGAGCGGATTGTTTGCATACCTTTGCGTCCTAGCGACCAACGGGCGCGTCGTCCTTCGTCCTTCGTCCTGCACGTGTGCGGCCAGCATGTTCGCAATCGTCGAATACGCAGCACTCGCTGCATCGAGGCGACCTGGCCGTACACGTGTACCGCCCATGCAAGATGAGCCAGTGATGCGCGCCACGCAAGAACTCCGGCGGTGTGAATTTCATGAGTTTTCGCTCCACTTCATCGACGGTTTTTCCCGGCGCGAGTTTCATGCGATTGGCGACGCGAAATACATGGGTGTCGACGGCAAGCGTGGTCTCGCCAAAGGCCTCGTTGAGCACCACGTTGGCCGTCTTCCGACCGACGCCGGGCAGCGCTTCAAGCGCGGCGCGGTCGTGCGGCACCTCGCCGCCGTGGCGTTCGATCAGCTGACGCGCAGCGGCGACCGCGTTTTTTGCCTTGTTGCGAAACAGGCCGACGGTCTGGATGTGCTCAGCGAGCGCCGCCTCGCCCAGTGCGACGAGATCGGCGGGCGTCTGCACGAGCGGGAAGAATTTGCGCGTGGCTGCGTTTACCGACTTGTCGGTTGCCTGGGCTGAGAGCAGCACCGCGATGAGCAGCTGGAACGCGTTGCCAAACTCAAGCTCAGTCTTCGGATTGGGGTTCGCCTGCGCGAGCGCAGCGAAGATGCGGCGACGTTTGTCGGCGTTCATTGGCTGCTCTTCATCGGCCGGATGGCGTGGTCGCGCGCGCTTTGGCGCGGGCCAGAATTTCAGCGAGCAGCGCCTGCTTGTTTGAGGCGGGTTGTGGCATAGGGGCGGCTACTTTGGCCGCGGCACGATCGGCGTAGCGCCGCTGGTGCGCGCGGTACTGGGCGCGCAGCGCATCGGCCTGGGGCTCGCGCGCACTGAGCGTGGTGTGCACGCGATTGGCGGCGCTGACCGCGGGAAGCAACGCGATGCAGTCGACCGGGCAGGCGAGGATGCAAAGCTCGCAGCCCGTGCAGTCCGCCGCCATCACCGTGTGCATCCGCTTGGATGCCCCGACGATGGCATCGGTCGGGCACACGGGCAGGCAAGCGGCGCAACCGATGCAGGCCGCCTCGTCGATCAGTGCCACGTGTTCTGCCGCATACGCATCCACGTCGTCGGCCGGCGGCACGGGCTCCCGACCGAGCAGCGCGGCCAGCGCGTTGCGCGTGATGTCGCCGCCGGGCGGACAGCGATTGATGTCGGCTTCGCCACTCGCGATGGCCTGGGCGTAGGCATGGCAGTCCGCGTAGCCGCAGCGTTGACATTGCGTTTGCGGCAACAAAACATCGATCGCATCAAGGTCGGGTTGCGTGGGACTGGTTAACATGCCCGAAATTATTACGGAACCGTCGCGACGCGACGGCAGATCATGACGGAATTGCTGCAACCCCGTGTCGACAAAGCGCCCGGGCACCGCGTGCCGGGTAGTTACGGGCCGCTGTCGCGCCTGGCTGCCTGGTGGCTGCATCGGCGAGGTTGGCGCGTGGAAATTGCCGATCCAATGCCCGAGAAGTGCGTGATCATCATGTATCCGCACACCAGTAATTGGGACTTTCCGGTCGGGCTGCTCACCAAATGGGCGATCGGGCTGACGCGCAAGCGCGATGCACTGTGCTTTGCCGGCAAAGAGAGCCTGTTCAAGTGGCCGTGGGGCTGGTTCTTCCGCAGCGTCGGCGGCTTTCCCGTCAACCGCAAGGCATCGACGGGTTTCGTCGGCCAGATGGCGGCGCGCTTCGCCCGCGAGCCGCGCATGCGCTTTGTGATTGCGCCGGAAGGCACGCGCAGCTATGTGCCGTACATGCGCTCCAGTTTCTATCACGTGGCCGTGGCGGCAAAGGTGCCCATTGCGCTCGGTGCGTTTGAGTTTCCCTCGCGTCGCGTGGTGGTGGATAGTTTTCTGCTGCCCAGCGGTGATGTGGATGCTGATCTGGCGGCGATCAGCGGTTACTACCGAACGCTCGGCAATCGTGGCGCACGACCCGAGCTGGCGGCACCGTGGGTGTTTCGCTGAGCGGCTCGGTGACCCCACTGTCCCGTTTGCCTGCGGCTTTGCGTCTGTGCCAGTAACGACTGGCAGGAGCGTGCGATGGCGATTCAAGTACCGGCTAACAGTTTGCCTTCAGGCATGATTGATGCGTACCGTCGCATTCAGGTCGCTTTGCCTGGCGGTCGTAGCGCACGTGTGGCAGTCCAGCGCTACGCCTGCCAGCATGTCGGCTATGGCACCGGACAGAGCGAGCGCATGGCGATCAAGGATCGCGTACTCGGTGCGATGGGCGGCACCCGTCGTCTTGCCCAGTTTGGACTGACGGCAAGCTCGTTTGTGGGTGTGTTTTCCGGAAAGGGCTCGATGGACGACATCGCGACCTGTCTGGCGTTCATGGCCGAGCGCCGGATCTTTCATCACCAGCGCAACCTGCCAGGTGACGACCAACGCCCCTTACCTGATCTGCTGCAGCGCGTTGCGGACAACTACCTCGGCCTGGACTGCAATGGCTTCGTGGGCAATTGGGCTGTTTACAACGGCGTGACTGGCGCCTCGGTCAATCACTACCCGATTGACTGGTTGACTGGTCGCACGGTACGCCGGACGCTGGCCGAGATTCAAGCGTACGATATTGCCGTGTGGGCCAACGGGACGCACATCGGTATGGTTGAAAGTGTGGCTGCGCCAGCGGCGGGGGCGACCCGCCTCACCGTGAACTTCGCGGAATCTTCGCGAGGTGGAATGCTCAACCATGTTGGCACCGAAATTTCCGCGCTGCGCACGGCCGTCGAGACCGCGCGCGGTCACTTCCAGGCGCACTTCTCGCTGCGTAATGACATTCACGGCGCAGGAAATGTGGTGATCGCATCGATGCTGCGCAGGTGACGAGGACGGCGCGCTCGTGAAGCGCGTGTGTCGCGGCCCCGGCATCGGGCCTCCACAATGGGCACGTCCGTCATGGCGCTTCGAAGCTGACCGCGGGCTGCGGTCCCGGCGTCAAGACGATTTCTTGCCGCGACGCTGGTCGGTAGAGACCCGCGGCCGGAGAAACTGAATTCGCCCCTGCGCGGTTTGCGTCTCCATGCCGATCATGCAGTTCGATTGCCCGGGATTGCTTATCGTCACGAATGCCGGGTGCCCTGTGCCGTCGCACCCATCGCCGAGTGCATTGATGAACGCCTTAATCGTGTCCGCCAATCGGTCGTCGCGACCGAATGCCATTGTTCTTTGCTGCCCCGTAGTCGCCTTTTCTCGCCAGATCGTCGTGATGTCCTGGTGAAAGTCGCCTCGATTGCAACCCGGCCGCGCGCTGCGGTCGTCCCCAGTGTTTTACAGACTAGCTTCTGCTCATTTGAGACACCAGGTCCCCGGTTCGCGCTGGGCCCGTTCGGTGCGCTAGCCCCACCTCAGTCGGGCATGCCGTTGGCGGCGAGCAATGTTGCCTGAGTCGCTCGGAGCAGCGCCTCGTTGTCCGCGGTGAACTGCTGCGACACGCTACCCGCTCGCAGCCGCACGAGGTAGCAGGACATGGGCAGATTGCGCAGGCATCGCCCGTTGCGCAGCAAACGGACCCATAACTCAAAGTCCTCCGACTTCCCGCGCAGCGTGGCGTCGTACCCACCGGCTGCCTGAATGACCGAGCGGCGGTACATCACCGTGCCGTGGTTCATGAACCAGCGGCTCCGCAGTGCAATTTCACGGGTGATCAGCGGTGGATGGCGGATCGTCTCGCCGACCGCCCACGCGCCGTTCGGCTGCTGCCGGTAGTAGTTGAGTGCGGTACCGAGCACATCAATCTCGGGTGACGCCTGCATGGCCTGCCACTGCGCGACGAAGCGGCCGGGCAACGTGATGTCGTCCGCATCGACCCGGGCGACGAGTTCGTGCTGGCACGCATCGAGCCCGAGATTCAACGCGCCGGGGACCCCCAGGTTGCTCTCAGCGTGAATGACACGGTATCGCGATTGCCCTTCCAGCGCATGCAGGTAGGCGAGCAAGTCAGTCTGCGAACAACCATCATTGACAAGCACCACCTCGGCGCCGGTGTCGCCGGGATGTTCCGCTTCCAGGCGCGCAAGATCGGCCTCGATGGACGCAAGGCACTGACTGAACCATGCGAGCGGCACATGGTAAACCGGGACGAGAACCGAGATCATGGCAGGAATTGTCGCGCACCGAGCTGGTCGCTGGCGGGCCGACGCCCGTTAACGGGTGAGCAACGGCAAAGGGCGTGGCTTGCGATTCGGCGCCCGACGGCTGGATCGCGGTCGACCTCGCGGTCGTGGCAACGCAGAACCGGCATGTCGTCTGTGATGTGATTGGTCTACTGGATAGGGCCAAGAATATTCTGACTTATCATTGCTGCGCGGCCGACGGAGCAGGACGGCGCGGCGTCGGCCGATGGGCAGGATGGCGCGCGTTCTTGCAAGCTCCGCGTTGCGAGGGCGCTGCCAACGCTGTGCGTCGCGTGTCGCACCACATCATTAATTGGGGGAATTGAAATGTTTGTAAACGTCTGGCGCCGCGCGCCGATGGTCGCAGTGTGGTCGCTGCTTTCGTTGTTCGCTGCGACGGCGCCCGCGCAGGCGGCAACCTTGTGCGTTACGCCTGCCAGCACCCCTGGCTGCTACACGCAAATTGCCGCGGCGGTGACGGCCGCCAGCAATGGCGACATCATCACCATCGCCGCAGGCACCTACAACGAAAGCGACATCGCACTCACCAAGTCGCTTTCGTTTCTTGGCGCCGGCACTGCAAGCACGATTGTCGACGGTGCATCTACCTTCGCGGCGGGACGTTCGATCTTCACTTTCCCGGACCCGTCGCTGACTGTCTACTTTTCGCAGATGACGCTGCAGCGCGCCTATCGCGCCATCGACCTCAGCGGGCCGTGCGCCAATACCGTCATCCTCGAGCGCGTTCGCCTCACGGGCAACGGGCCTGGCTCCGGCGCGGCGATTTTCACGTCGTGCTCCAATCTCAACGTCCTCTCAAGCACGTTGGACAACAACACCGCCACGACGGCGGATCACGCCGGGTGTGACTGGGGCGGCGGCGGCATCGGTGGCGCGATTGCATCGTTGTGCGGGGGCAGTTCGACCATTATCCGCAACAGCACGATCAGCAACAACCGCGCGAGCTGGTTCGGCGGCGCGATTGCAGTGAACGACGGGCAATTGCTGATCGAGAATTCCACGGTCAGCGGCAACAGCGCGCAGAGCACCGATTCGAGCAATCAGGTGGCGAACTGGGGCGGCGGCGGGGCGCTCTGGGTCTCGGGTGCGTTTCCGCAGGTGGCCGTGCGCTTCAGCACGCTGGCCAACAATGCCGCGCCGAATGGCGTCGGTGGCGTCGTTGCCGGTGGCCGCGGTGACCCCAATTTCCCCTCTTTCGTGACGTTCGAGGCGAACATCTTCAGTGGCAATTCGGCCGGGTTCACCACGGCCGTGCTGACGAGTCGTTCCGGGCCAACGGTCAGTACGGCAAACTGCGGGCACGGCGCTGACAATGGTGTCGAAAGCCGCGGCTACAACGTGCTCACCGATGCATCGTGCCCGTTCGCAGCCACGGGCGATATCAGCAATGCCATGGCTCAACTGGGCGCGCTGGGCAATAACGGAGGCTTGACCAGCACGCATCTGCCCGGCCCGTCGTCGGCTGCGCTCAATCGCGCCGCTGGCTGTGGCGCCAGCACGGCAGCCCCGAATCTGGTCGCGCTGATGTCGCAGTCGCAGGTGGCGACCACCGACCAGCGGGGGATCGCGCGGCCTCAAGGTGGCGTCTGCGATGCCGGCGCCGTTGAATTGCGCGCGGGCGTGGAAGATGTGTTGCCCCCCGTGCCAACGTTGGCGCAGTGGGGCATCCTGCTGCTCGCGCTGTCGCTCGCGGTGGTTGCGATGCGCAATCGCTGGCTGCGACGGTTTGACTGATTCGACAGGCCGCTACACCTCGCCGTCCATCCCGAGTTCGTGAATCTTGCGGGTGAGTGTGTTGCGGCCCCAACCGAGCCACTCACTCGCTTCGATTCGCCGGCCACGGGTTTGGCCGAGTGCGGCACGAATCATGGTGGCTTCGAATTCGCGCGTCAGCCGCTCGCCCGGTGCCTTTTCTCCTTGCTGAATCGCTTGTGCGAGCGCCGCGGCCAAGCCGGACTGCCATACCGGGCGGTGGCCGTTTGCGCTGCCAGCCGCGTCATGCAAGGGTGCCGCAGTCGTTGTAGCCGAAGCCGTTGTGAGCGCACGAGCACCAGGCGCCGCAGAGACAAGCGGTGAGGACGTCGGCGGAGCAGCCGACTCCACGCCACCCGCGGCGGCCGTCGTCGTAGCGCCCTGCGAAGCCGGAGGTGGGCCGGCAGTCGCGACGGCTGCACTCTCGGCGACCCGTACCTCGGGCGGGAGATCGGCGATGTCCACGACGCTGCCCGGTGCCATCACCGTGATCCAGTGGCAGATGTTTTCGAGCTGCCGCACATTGCCAGGGAACCCAAAGCCCTGAAGCACCTGCATTGCGGATGCCGTGAGGACTTTGGTCTCGCCGCCCAGAGCCGCGGCGCTCTTGCCGAGAAAATGCTTCATGAGCAGCGGCACATCTTCCCGCCGTTCGCGCAACGGCGGCAGCCGCAGGCGCACGACATTGAGGCGGTGCAGCAGATCCTCGCGGAACATCCCTTGCCGGACCCGTTCGTCGAGGTTCTGGTGTGTGGCGGCGATGATGCGTACGTTGGACTTCATCGGAGCCTGGCCACCGACGCGATAGTACTCACCGTCCTGCAGGACGCGCAGCAATCGCACCTGCAAATCGGCGGGCATGTCGCCGATCTCATCGAGGAACAGCGTGCCGCCCTCGGCCTGCTGGAAGCGGCCCTGCCGTGTCGCGGCCGCTCCGGTGAACGAGCCGCGCTCATGACCGAACAGCTCGCTTTCGAGCAGGTCTTTCGGAATGGCTGCCGTGTTGATGGCAATGAACGGTTTGCCTTTGCGCGGACTGTGCTCGTGCAGTGCGCGGGCGACCAGTTCCTTGCCGGTGCCGGATTCGCCAGTAATCAGCACCGTGACGTGTGATTGCGACAGGCGACCGATGGCACGAAACACGTCCTGCATCGCGGCGGCTTGACCGAGCATCTCGCGTTCGCCGCCGACCTGGGTGTCTTCGCTGGGCGCAACCTCGGTGACGGCAGCAGCGCGACGAATGAGGTCAAGTGCCTGCTCGACGTCGAATGGCTTGGGAAGGTACTCGAATGCGCCGCCCTGAAATGCCTGCACCGCCGTGTCGAGATCAGAGTAGGCCGTCATCACAATCACCGGCACTTGCGGGTGCGCCGCCTTGATTTTTTTGAGCAAGGAGAGGCCGGATTCACCGGGCATGCGGACATCGCTGACCAGCACACTGGGCGCATCGTCCTCAATGGCGCGCTGCACGTCCAGCGCATTGTCGAAGCTGCGGAAGGGCAGGCCCTCGCGGGACAGGGCCTTTTCGAGGACCCAGCGGATGGAGCGATCGTCGTCGACGATCCAGACGTCTTTCATGGCTTGGCTTTCGTGTCGGCGTGCGACGGAGGTTCGGCGGGATGGTCGAACGGAAGGATGACCCGGAACTCGGTGTGCCCGGGCTCACTGTCGACTTCAATCACCCCGTAGTGCTGGGCAACGAAGGTCTGTGCGATGGACAGCCCGAGGCCGGAGCCCGTGCCGTCGGTGCGCGTCGTGAATAGCGGGTAAAAAATGCGGTCACGCAGCGCCAGGGGGACGCCCGGGCCGTTGTCCACCACTGCAACTTCGAGCGCCATGCGGTAGCGTCGCTTGGCGAGCACCACCTGCCGTGCGACCCGAGTGCGCAGGGTGACCTCAGGCGAACTGACCGCGGCGGTGGATTGACAGGCATTGCGCGCGATATTGAGCAGCACTTGGGTAATTTGCTCACCGTCGAGCTCGGGCTCGGGCAGGCTCACGTCGAAATCCGCTTCCAGCGTGTGGGTCGCGCCAAACTCGTTCTTCAGCAATTGCAGCACGCGATCAAGCAGCACATGAATATCGGTGCGCACGTAGCGTGGCAACTTGTGCGGCGTGAGCAGTTTGTTGACCAGATTCTGCAGGCGGTCCGCCTCACCGATGATGACCTGCGTGTACTCCACCAGCTGTGGCTCGCTGAGCTCCCCTTCGAGCAGTTGCGCCGCGCCGCGGATGCCGCCCAGCGGATTCTTGATTTCGTGCGCAAGGTTGCGGACCAGTTCCCGGTTGGCCTGATTTTGCTCGGCGATCTTTGCCTCTCGCGCGATCTTTAGCTGCTGATCGATAGGCCTGAATTCGACAATCAGCTGCGGGTCGGACGCGTGCGGCGAGTCGAGAAACGTGGCCGTGCAGTTCACGAGCAAGCGCGCGTGGCCGTTGGTCTTGCCCGCGAGATGCAGCTCGATCTCCTGCTCGGTGTAGCTGGCGCGGTGCGTCAGGGCGAGATCGAGCGCCGGTGTCAGCCGCTCCGCGTCGCGCAGCACATCACCGAGCCGTGCGCCAACGAGCTGCCGACGCGACTGCGCAAACAGGTTTTCCGCCGCCGGATTGGCGTAGGCGATGCGTCGCCCGGCCGTCATCAGCAGCACCGCAGTGGAGATCAGTTCGAGGCCAGCGGTATCGGTCATGCCCCGTTTTAGCAAGAAGCAAACCAGCGGGCTTGCGTGCGTTGCGTCGCAGGCGTGCGCTGACGCCCGCAGCGCGTCGGGATCGACTCAGGACTTGAGATTAGCCAGTTCCTGCTTGAGTGAGGTGACGTTACGTTCATGCAGCCGAAGCGTTTTTTCCAGCTGCTTGACGCGATCCACATAGCGCGGCGAGCCGACGCCTTCATCCGCGAGCGGTGCCGGACGTCCATTGTTGTATGAGGCACGCGCGTCACTCAGCAGTTTTTCTTCGGACGCCAGCTCGTCGCTGAGCACCTGACGCCGCGTGCCGTCGCGAGTTCTTTGTGTGCCGGCATCCACGGACGCGACGGCAGTCCCTGCGCTGGCGTTAGCTGTCGCACCAGCGGGTTTGCCCGCACTCGCCTTGGCGTCACGCGCCTTGCCGGGCTTGTTGCCGATGGGAATTTCCGACAGCGTGTCGCCGCTGCTCATGCGTACTGCGCCCTTCTTGGGCTGATTGGTGTACTCCACCGCGCCCGTGACCGGGTCAACGATCTTGTAAATTTCTGATTGCGCGAATGCGGCGGCCGTGCCCAGCGCAAGCGCGGTCGCACCGACAACGGCGGACAGCAGAAGTGGCGGACGTGGCTGGAAGCGCATAAGTGGCAATCAGTGGTTCGGATCTGGCGGGCTCCGCACGCAATGAGTGCGGGGACGGAAGTCTAATCAAATCAATCGTTTGCGGCAATGCACTGATTCGAGTCGCGCGCGCCTGTCAAGTTCCCGCGGCAACGTGTTCTGTCAACGATGAACAACAAAAAAGCGCGGACAGGCCGCGCTTTTTCAGATGTTTCCGCGCTGCCCACGACGTGGGCAACCAGATTACATCGAGTAGTACATGTCGAACTCAACCGGGTGCGTGGTCATGCGGAAACGCGTGACTTCTTCCATCTTGAGGTCGATGTAAGCATCGATCATTTCGTTGCTGAACACGCCACCGCGGGTCAGGAACTCGCGATCGCGGTCGAGGTACTCCAGCGCCTGGTCGAGCGACGAGCAGACGGTTGGGATCTTGGCATCCTCCTCCGGCGGCAGGTCGTACAGGTTCTTGTCGGACGGCTCGCCCGGGTGAATCTTGTTTTGCACGCCATCGAGACCGGCCATCAGGAGCGCAGCGAACGCGAGGTAGCTGTTGGCCATCGGATCGGGGAAGCGCGCTTCGATGCGGCGGGCCTTGTCGGACTGCACGTACGGAATGCGGATCGATGCCGAGCGGTTACGCGCCGAGTACGCCAGCTTGACCGGCGCCTCGAAGCCCGGAACCAAACGCTTGTAGCTGTTGGTGCCCGGGTTGGTGATCGCGTTCAGGGCGCGGGCATGCTTGATGATGCCGCCGATGTAGTAGAGGGCGAATTCGGAGAGGCCGGCGTAGCCATTGCCTGCGAAGAGGTTCTTGCCGTCTTTCCACACCGACTGGTGAACGTGCATCCCCGAGCCGTTGTCGCCAACGATCGGTTTCGGCATGAACGTCACGGTCTTGCCGTACAGCGCGGCGGTATTCCACACGGCGTATTTGAGGGTTTGCGTCCAGTCAGCGCGCTGCACCAGCGAGCTGAACTTGGTGCCGATTTCGCACTGCCCGGCATTTGCCACTTCGTGGTGGAACACTTCAACCGGCACGCCCATTTGCTCAACCGCGAGCACCATCGCGTTACGCAGGTCTTGCAGTTGGTCAACCGGCGGGACCGGGAAGTAGCCACCCTTGACCGTCGGGCGATGGCCCTTGTTGCCGCCTTCGTGCTTGGCGTCCGTTTCCCACGCCGCTTCTTCGGAGTAGATCTTGCTGTAGGCGCCCGACATGTCCACTTTCCACTCCACCGAGTCGAAAATGAAGAATTCCGGCTCCGGACCGAAGTAGGCGGTGTCGCCGATGCCGGAGGATTTGAGGTAGGCCTCAGCGCGCTTGGCGAGCGAGCGCGGGTCGCGGTCGTAGCCCTTGCCCGTGGACGGCTCGATCACGTCGCAGGTGATGTTGAGCGTCGTTTCTTCGACGAACGGATCAATCACTGCGGTGTTCGGATCCGGCATCAGCAGCATGTCAGAGGCTTCGATGCCTTTCCAGCCCGCGATGGAGGAGCCGTCAAACGCGTGACCCTCGGTGAACTTCTCGGCGACGAACTGATGATGCGGCACTTGCACATGCTGCTCTTTGCCACGGAAGTCGGTGAAGCGGAGGTCGACGAACTTGACTTCGTCGTCCTTGATTTTCTTGAGGACGTCGGCTCCAGTGGCCATGCAGTTTCTCCTAAGCAGCGTTGAAGTGGTTTGGATAAAGTCGGGCGGATATGAAATCAGGCAGCGCAACCCGACCAGACGGCCGGGGCATCGTTGGTTCGCGCCGAATGCGCCATACGGAGCAGAAAACATGCCATCGACTCTCGGCGACTCGGCACGCTCCGTGCGGGCGGCAAATGCAATGCTAACCCGTCGCACGGCCCGCTGCCGAACGCTTTGTTGCGATGCAGCAAACGACGGTGAACGCCCCGCCACCACGTTGAGAAAGCACGTTTTTGGTGCGTCGTTCCGCAGGCGACCAACTTTGGTGCGCGCGATTTTTGGCGCACCTTTATCGTGCTTCGTTGAAACTTGGCTGATACACCTTTTTGACACGCACGGCTTCTGAGCGGTCAATGCAGCCCGAAATTCGATCTAGTCGACTAAGCACGATTATTCGCTGAAACGACCGCTGGGTAGTCGTTCGAGGTGAAAAGCTGTTGGCGCACTACTCTACCGCCTGATCGAGCGATAGCCGCTGTTCGCCGGCAGGCAGCGTGATGGTGAGCTTGTTGCTTTGCCAGTCGCCGCGCTGCGGTGTCGGTTGACCGGTGATTGAGAGCCGCGCTTGCAAGGTGGCGGCGGCGCCGGGCTGCAGACCGCTGCCACCGATCATGGCGTCGGCGGTGGTGAGCACGACCGGGCGCTCGAGTTCGCCGAGCGTCAACTTGCGCACGGCGAGCGGGGGGGCGCGATCAGCGCCGGTGCCGTTGCGCACGATGAGGAACACCGCAGACTTTGCGGTCGCCGCGCGCCGCGCGGCGTCGGGCAGCGCGATTCGAACCGTCGCGATGGGCGTCGCCGCTGCCGCGGGCGACGCGGCGGCGTTTGCGGCCGAGCTTGGCGCGGTAGCCACGCCCGACGCACTGGGGGCTGCGGTCGCGCCAGACGCACCCCGGCTGGCGAGGTCGGCGAGCGCGTTGTCGGCGATTTGCGCGAACCCGGAGTTCGGCTCAACCACCGATTTGGCGAGCGTGAAGGTTTTGACGGCAGCCGCCAGCTGATTGTTTTGAATTTCCCAGGTGCCGCGCAACAGCAGCGCTTTGGCGTTGCGGGCATCGAGCGCGAGTGCGCGGTTGATCAATTCGAGCGGTTTGCCGGCCATCTTGCCTTCGGCCTGTCCGGCGGCGGCGTCGGCGAAGTCGGCCCACAAGTCGGCGTCCTGCGGCGTCAGTGCCGCCGCCTTTTCGTAGGCGACCAGTGCCTTGTCGAACTGCGCCACCGACGCCCGTGCGCGTGCCAGCAGTGCCCAGCCACGCGCGTCGTCGGGCTGCTTGGCCAGACGCTCTTCGGCTTGCCGGAAAATGGCCTCCATCTGCTGCTCGGCCTCAGCCGACTTCGCAGCGGTGGGCTGCGGCCGCACAACGTCTGGAATCACGGCCGCGGGCGAACCCACCAGAAAGTAGGCGCCGAGCGACAAGAGGGGCAGCAGCACGCCCAGCGCGATCGCTGGTCGGCGGCTTGGGCGGACGGCGGCGCTGCTGCTGCGGGGCGCAGCGGTGCCCGCATCGACGCCGGTGCTCTCGGCGAGCACGCGCGCCTCAATCTCGCGCTCGGCTTCGGCCAGCGCAGTGTCGGAAAGCAGACCTAATTGCCGGTCGCGACGGGCCTCGGCCAGTTCGCTGCGCAGGGCGTCGACGTTGGCGCTTTCGCTCTCGGCGAGGCCGCTGAC
This sequence comes from Burkholderiales bacterium, assembly GCA_016790165.1. Lineage (GTDB taxonomy): Bacteria > Pseudomonadota > Gammaproteobacteria > Burkholderiales > Casimicrobiaceae > Casimicrobium. The sequence continues at coordinate 109,697 of JAEUPL010000030.1, read as the reverse complement.
CACCTGAGGAGCCCGTGGTCCACGCAGCAGCACGCGCAGCAACCACCAGAGCACCGCAGCAAGCATGGCGAGCATGAGTAATACGAGGGCGATGGCTGGATTCATGGGCGCTCCCCGCCTGCACGGTCAGCGTTGGCCGCGGCGAGCAGGGCGCGTGCCCGGCTGCGGTCCGCCTCCGACAACGTGGCCGCTTCGCCGTCTGCCGCGCCCGCACCGGCGCCCGTGCTGGCGCGAACAATGCGGCGCCATAACAGCGCACCGACGACAAGCAGCACCACAAAGGGCCCCGCCCAGAGCGCCACGGTGCTCGCCTTGAAGGGGGGCTTGTAGAGCACAAAGTCGCCGAACCGCTCGGTCATGTATTGCTTCACTTCAGCCTCGCTCTTGCCTGCGGCGAGCTGCGCGCGAACCTGTGCGCGCAAGTCCTGCGCAACGGGCGCGTCGCTATCAGCAACGGTCTGGTTCTGGCACACGAGACAGCGCAACTCCGAACCCAGCGCCTTGACGCGGGCTTCAAGCGCCGGGTCAGACGGTGCAACGGGGTTGACAGCCTGCGCGGCAACCGGAGCGCTGGCTGCGGCGCTGACGAGCGCGACGATCAATGCCGCGACCGCGGCGCGGGCTCGCCTTGCGCGCGAAGGGCTGCCCACTGGGCGACGGTTCATTGTGTGCCTCCGCGGCCCACGGCGGCAACGCCGCCCGCGACAGGGGTTGTGCGCCGCGCGCGGCGGTAGCGCGGATCGAGCGCGCCAAGCAAGCCGCCCAACGCCATGATCACGCAGCCAAGCCAGATCCAGTTCACGAGTGGCTTGTGGTATACGCGAACGAGCCAGTGGCCGGGTTGATCCTTGAGCTCCTCGCCGAGCGAAACGTAGATGTCGCGACTCAACCCCCGATCAATCGCCGCTTCGGTCATCGGCATCGCGCGCTGCGAGGCATAAAAGCGCCGCTCGGGCGTCAGCATTTGTGCCGCGGCGCCGTCGCGGGTTACCTCGAAACGGCCCCGCTTGGCGTTGTAGTTCGGCCCCACCACATCGGTCACGCCGAGGAACTTCACGCTCAACCCGGCGACTGTCTTCGTCGCACCGGGCGCCATCGGCAGATCATGTTCCTGCTCGAACGCCTTCACGGCCGTGACCCCCACGATGAACGCCACGACCCCCACATGGGCCAGTTGCATGCCGTGATACGCGAGCGGGATCTGCCGCCACCGTGTAGCGCTGCTCGCCAGGCCGGAGGCGTGGCGCAGGCGGTCCCGGTAGGCGTCGACGATACCGCCGAGCAACCACCCTGCGGTCGCGAAACCCACGCAGGCGAGCGTTGAAAATCGCGGCGCCAGCCCAACAAAAAGCAGCACGGCGATCACCGCGCCGAGCGCCGGCGCGAGCAGGCGTCGGCGCACATCCGCCGGGGCTTCATCCTTCCAGCGTACCAGCGGGCCGACGCCCATCAGCACGAGCAAGGGCAACATCAGGGGCACGAAGACGAGCTCGAAGTAAGGGGCGCCGACGCTGATTTTCTCGCCTGCGCCAAACGCGTCGACAAACAGCGGGTAGAGCGTGCCGAGCAACACGGCTGCGCAGGCAACCACCAGCAGCAAATTGTTGCCGAGCAAAAACGACTCGCGCGACAGCAAACCAAATCGGCCACCGTCGTTGACCTTGGGCGCGCGCAGGGCGTAGAGCGTCAACGAACCGCCGATGATTGCCACCAGGAAGGCAAGGATGAACACGCCACGGCGTGGGTCGGTAGCGAATGCGTGCACACTGGTGATGACACCCGAGCGCACGAGGAAGGTGCCGAGCAGCGAGAGCGAGAACGCCGCGATGGCCAGCAGCACCGTCCACGCCTTGAACGCGCCTCGCTTCTCGGTGACGGCGAGCGAGTGAATCAGCGCTGTGCCCACCAGCCACGGCATGAACGACGCGTTCTCCACCGGGTCCCAGAACCACCAGCCGCCCCAGCCCAGCTCGTAGTACGCCCAGAAGCTGCCGAGCGCGATGCCGATGGTGAGAAAAATCCACGCCGCAATCGTCCACGGCCGGCTCCAGCGCGCCCATGTCGAATCGAGCCGACCGCCCCAGAGCGCAGCAATCGCGAACGCGAATACGACCGCCATGCCGACGTAGCCCATGTAGAGCAACGGCGGGTGAAAGATCATGCCGGGGTCCTGCAATAACGGATTCAGGTCGCGCCCTTCCGGCACTGCGGGAAGCAGCCGTTCAAACGGGTTCGACGTCAGCAGCAAGAACGCGATAAAGACCGCCGTCACGCCCGCCAGCACAGTCAACACACGCGCGATCAGAACGTCGGGCAACTGCCGCGAAAACACGGCGACTGCCGCGCTCCAGCCAGCGAGCATCAGTACCCAGAGCAGCATCGAACCCTCATGTGACCCCCAGGTGGCCGAGATGCGGTACTGCAGCGGCAACAGCGAGTTGGAGTTGGTCGCGACGTTGGCGACGCTGAAATCACCTTCGGCGAACGCCCACATCAAGCACGCGAAGGAAAAGAGCACCAACGCGAACACAACCCCGGTGGCGTTGCGCGCAAAATCGGCGAGTACCACACCGCGCCGGATGTTGGCGCCGCCCACGGTGAGGGTGGTGGCTGCACACACGAAAAACGCGATGATCAAAGCGAAGTGACCGAGTTCGGGAATCATCAGGGAGGCAACCGCGAGCGCGGATAAGTGCTTGATAACTTCTGATTTTAGGCGGCGCTACACTCAAAGCCCGATGCGCAATCCCGAACCTCCTGCGGACCCATCCACCGATCGGGCGCAGGCCGCCGCCGTTCCTGGCACGCTGGCCGCACTGCAGGCTCGCTATGGCCATCGCCATCGCTGGCTGCTGCTACTATCACTGATGGTCGGAACCATAGCCTCGGTGATGTCGTCCACCATCGTCAACGTCGCCATTCCCGACATGAGCCGGCACTTCACGCTGGGCCAGGACCGCGCACAATGGGTCAGCTCCGCATTCATGGCCGCGATGACGGTGTCGATGCTGACCACGCCATGGTTGCTCGCGCGCTACGGCTATCGACGCACCTATCTCATCTGCATGTGGTTGCTCTTGCTGGGTGGCGTCGCCGGAGGCCTGTCCGGCACGTACGCACTGGTGCTCGTCGCGCGGGTTGCCGAGGGCCTCGCAGCGGGCGTGGTGCAACCGATTCCGGCGATCATCATTCTGCGTGCGTTCGATACGAGCGAACAGGGGCGTGCGAGCGGTTTGTTTGGCATGGGGGTGGTGCTCGCGCCTGCGCTCGGTCCGAGTCTTGGCGGGATATTGGTGGACTGGTGGGGCTGGCGCTCCATTTTTTTCATGGTCGTGCCACTGTGTCTGGTGTCGATGGGGCTGGCGTACCGCTATGTCCCCACCACCGCGCCGGGCGGTGCGCCACCGAATCGTGACGGCATCGCGCTCGACTGGATCGGGTTGATGCTGGCGAGCGCCGGTACGCTGACGTTGCTGAACGGTCTGGTTCAGTTGCACGGAGACTCCCCGCTGATTGCTCTGACCCTCCTGTCGCTTTCAGCGCTCGCGTGGGTGGCGTTCGTTGCCTGGGAACGGCGTGCAGCGGTGGCACCGTTGATGAACTTTGAGCTGTTTCGGTATCGACAATTTGCGATGGGCAGCATCGTCGCGTTCATTTACGGCACGGCGCTGTTCGGATCGACCTATCTGTTGCCGGTGTTCATGCAGCGTGCCCTGATGCTCTCGCCCTCGTACGTCGGCACGATCTTGCTGCCGGCGGGTATCGTGCTCGCACTGACCATCGGACTCGTGGGACGACTGGCCGATCGGCGGCCGACGTTTGTGCTGCTTTCAGTGGGCCTCGGCTTGCTGGCAGGCTCGTTTGCCGGGATGACGACCGTACATTCAACGGCAACACTTTGGTGGCTGATGGCTTGGGCGGTCGTCGGTCGCATCGGACTTGGTTTCATTCTTCCCTCACTTAGTCTGGGCGCGATGCGCGGCGTGGATCGGCCCTTGATTCCACAGGGTGCGAGCGTGATCAACTTTGTGCGCACGCTGGGCGGCGCCGCCGGCGTGAGCGTGTGCGGCATCGTGCTCGAATGGCGCCTCACGGCACACGGGGATTCGCTCCGCCTGCACGAGAGCAGCCCCGCGCGCCTGGCGGCGTTCGACGAAGTGTTTGTCGTCCTCGCAGTCACCTGTGCGCTCGCGATCGCGGCGGCGTGGCAATTGCGTGCCGACGATGTGAAAACCAATGCGGGGTAAGCAGACGCCTCGGCCGCTGCGTGACCCGTTACGATTTGAGGATGTCGAGCAACATCTCGGCGCACGGCGCGGGCGCCTCCAGCGGAATGAGGTGGCCATTGGGCATCGAGTGAAAACGCGGCGCGAACAGCCGCTCATTGGCTGCGTAGCCCGCCATCCGTGTTTCCTCAGACATTTGTCCGGCGATGAAACTCACGCGCACCGGCGTGCGACGAAGCGCGCCGAGCGCACGCCGTGCCGCGCTGTGCACGATGTGAGCGTAAATGTCACGTTCGACGTCGCGCGGAATCCGCAGGGTCACTTCGTCGTTGTCGCCGGTCGCAACCAGGGCGTGCGCGATGAAGTCGTCCAGCACGCCCGGCGCCCAGCGCCGCACAAACGCCTTGGCTTGAAAGAACTCGCGTGCGGCATCCCGGCTCGGCCACCGGTCACGCCGCCTCGCCGCAATCGGTGCCGGTCCGGCGCGATAGGCGAGACCAGTCAACTGCGACAAACTCAGCAGGTTGGCGCGCCAGCCGGTAGGTATGGGTGAATCCAAGAGCACGACATCGCTGAACCGTTCAGGGTGCCGCGCTGCCGTCTGCAGCGCGATGTAGCCGCCCATCGAGTGGCCCACGATGGCTCGCCGGGTCGGTTTCGGGGAATGGGAGCGGGTTTCCGCGAGAACCTGCTCGAGCATCTGCGGCCAGCGGTGATGGGGAGCGCAGTCCTTAGTGGTCGCCAGTATCTCAGGTGCGTCCACCACCGCATGTCGGCCTTGCAGGGCGGCAAAGAACTGCCGATAGACGCCTGAGGGGTAGCCGTTGGCGTGCAGAAAGGTGATGTGAGGTCGCGAAGTGTTCGGCATGACAGCGTGCGGGAGGAGTCCATCCCATTGGGCTAGATTCGGGCAGACGGTCAAGCGTAAGAACCCGTTTTCGAGTTAGCCATTCAAACAAACAAACCGCGCCATCAGCGCGATTGGGTCAACTGTCGAACAGTCTCAATGCGCCCCATTTCCCGCGGAAGTACGCGGGCCAGGCGCGCAATCACCCAGCTTATTGCAACGTAGCGTCGGAGCGCAAAGCGCTCACAGCAACGAAGAGCGAGCCTGCGAGCGAGTCGCCGCTTCGCGTTCAGCAATAAGCACCAGCGCCCAAAAAAAGAAAAACCCGCCGAAGCGGGTTTTCCGGCAAGCCGTTGCGGAGAACTATTCTTTTTCCGCCACCACAATGACCTTGATCTCGGCCGTGACGTCTGTGTGCAGGGCGAGCTTCACGTCGGTTTCGCCAATGGTCTTGATCGGGCCCGTGGGCATCTGCACCATCGACTTGGTGACTTCGTAGCCCTGGGCGCGCAGCGCCTCGGCGATGTCAACGTTGGTGACCGAGCCAAACAGGCGGCCGTCGACACCGGCTTTTTGCGACATCTTGAGCTCAACGCCGTTGAGCTTCTCGCCGAGCGCAGTTTGCGTGGCGAGCTTGTCGGCAGCGATCTTTTCCAGCTCTGCGCGGCGAGCCGCGAGGTCGGCGATGTTCTTTTCTGTCGCTCGCTTGGCTTTGCCTTGCGGGATCAGGAAGTTACGGGCGTAGCCGTCCTTGACCTTGACGATGTCGCCGAGGAGGCCGACGTTGAGGACTTTTTCAAGCAGAATGATTTGCATGGTTGTAGTTCCTTCTGCGGCTTATTCGTGCTGGTCGCAGTACGGCACCAGCGCGAGGAAACGCGCACGGTTGATCGCGACGGTCAGTTGGCGCTGGTAGCGGGCTTTGGTGCCTGTCACGCGGCCCGGCATGATCTTGCCGTTTTCCTGGATGAAGTCTTTCAGCGTGTCGATGTCTTTGTAGTCGATCTCTTTCACGCCAGCGGCCGTGAAGCGGCAGAACTTCTTGCGCTTGAACAGGCTCGGTTGACGATCACGCTTGGGGCGCTGGCCGAATTTGGGTTTGCCGAATGCCATGAGCTGCCTCCGTTATTGAGCGGCGGCCGCATCGGCCGTTTCGGTGTTGAGATTCTTGGCCTTTTCGCCAGCCATCATCGGCGACGGCGCGACTTCTGCGGCGTCTTTCTTGACAGTCAGGTGGCGCAACACGGCGTCGTTGAACTTGAACGCGGTTTCGAGCTCAACCAGCGTGTCGCGGTCGCACTCGATATTCATGCACACGTAGTGGGCTTTGTAGATTTTGTTGATCGGGTAGGCCAGTTGGCGGCGACCCCAATCTTCCAGGCGATGAATCTTGCCTGCCTTGCCGGTGACGAGGGAGCGATAACGCTCAACCATCGTGGGCACTTGCTCGCTTTGGTCCGGATGGACGATAAAAACGATCTCGTAATGACGCATCGGTCATTTCCTTTCGCGATCTATGGACAGATAAATGTCCGCCGTGGGCAGTATGAAAACCCTGCTGTGTCGGCGTACGCTTGCCTGACCCCCGACGTTTGTTGATTGCAGGTCGCTGAGACGGCATCACCGGCTTGCACCGGGAAAACCGCAGCACGACCCGTATGTGTCATGGGGCAGAACCCAGCATTATAGGCTAAACGAATGCCGCCTGGAAGTCCGGCAGGAGGGCGAGACGCCGCAAGCAGCCACCGCGTCGCACGGATAGACTCCAGTTCATCCCCATCAAAGAGCTGTCGGTATTGATTTGGCCGCCAGCGGACGACATCATGGACCTCAGCACACAGCCTTCATCCAGCACCGACACAGTCGTCAGAACTGATCCCGCGTGGCTGGCGGCGCACTGGATGCCGTTTACCGGGAATCGGCAGTTCAAGGCCGAGCCACGGATGATCGTGGGTGCCAGCGGCTGTTACCTCCACGACAGCAACGGGCGGCGGGTCTTTGATGGCCTGTCCGGGCTCTGGTGCTGCGGCCTGGGCCACACACGACGCGAAATCGTCGAGGCCGTGAGTCGTCAGATCGCCACGCTCGACTATTCGCCGGCATTCCAGTTTGGGCATCCGGGCTCGTTTGAGCTCGCCAACCGCATCGTTGAGCGCATGCCGGCGGGCCTCAATCGCGTGTTTTTCACCGGATCGGGCTCGGAGGCGGCCGACACGTCGCTAAAGATGGCGCGCGCCTATTGGCGGGCGAAGGGGCAAGCCGGCAAAACGCGACTCATCGGTCGGGAAAAGGGCTACCACGGCGTCAATTTTGGTGGCATCTCGGTCGGCGGCATCGCCGGCAACCGAAAGACCTTTGGCCAGGGCGTCGAGGCCGATCATCTGCCGCACACGCAGCCGGCTGCGGGCAGCTTTCACCGTGGCATGCCGCCGGAAGGCGGCGAGGCGCTCGCCAACCGCCTGCTAGACCTGATCGGGCTGCACGACGCGTCAACCATCGCCGCTGTGATTGTGGAGCCGTTCGCCGGTTCCGCGGGTGTGATCATTCCACCGGAGAGCTATCTTAAGCGCCTGCGGGAGATCTGCACCGAACACCACATCCTGCTCATCTTTGACGAAGTGATCACCGGTTTCGGCCGGGCCGGCGCATGGACCGGGGCGGAGGCGTTCGGCGTGACGCCGGACCTGCTCAACATTGCCAAGCAAGTCACCAACGGTGCACAGCCCCTGGGCGCCGTGGTCGCGCGTCAGGAAATTCACGATACGTTCATGGCGGCTGGCGGGCCGGAGTACCTGCTCGAATTCCCGCATGGCTACACCTATTCGGCACATCCGGTGGCGTGCGCGGCGGGCAACGCCGCGATGCAGTTGCTTGCCAGTGAAGATGCGGTGGGTCGGGTGCGCGCGCTGGCACCGCACTTCGAGACCGCCGTGCATCAGTTGCGCGGCGCGAAGCATGTGCAGGACATTCGCAATTTCGGTCTGGCTGCGGGAATTACCGTCGCTGCAGTGCCCGGGGAACCGGCGCGACGCCCGTTCGAAATCGCGATGGACATGTGGCGCAAGGGCTTTTATGTGCGCTACGGCGGTGACACGATTCAGGTCGCGCCGCCTTTCGTCGCCGAACGCGCCGACATCGACCGGCTGCTTGCGGCGCTCGGCGATTCGTTCAACGCGGCGGCGTAGGGTCTGGAACGCAAAAGCCACGGTCCTTGACCCGCATCAATTCTGAAATGCTGCACTGCCGCACAATATCGCCTTGAGTCTAAGTATTTTCTTAGGAGTGAGGCATGTTCGCACCGACCGAGCTGTACAACGACGGCACTCACATCTGCATCTCGTTCTCCGATCTGGTTAACGAAGGACCGACCGAAGCCGTCCAGGCCAACCAGTTTCTGGTGGTCGACAACGGCGACGACGCGTTGATCGACCCCGGTGGCAACATGACGTACCACGCGCTGTACATGACCATGTCGCGCTACGTGCCGCCGAAGAAGCTGCGCTATGTCTGCGCGTCGCACGCCGACCCGGACATCATCGCCTCTCTCGCACGCTGGCTCAATGGGACCGACTGCCAGCTCGTCATCTCGTCGATCTGGTCGCGCTTTGCGCCACACTTCTGTACCGGTACCAAAACGGAAGGCCGAATCCTGGCCGTGCGAGACGAGGGCGGCATTCTGCCGCTCGGAAAAAGCGCTCTGCACGTGATCCCGGCGCACTTCCTGCATTCGGAAGGTAATTTCCAGTTCTACGATCCGGTCAGCAAGATTCTCTTTTCCGGTGACCTCGGTGCCTCCCTGATGCCACCGGTGGTGTGCGGCCAACCGGTGCCGGACTTTGCCCGCCATGTGCCGAACATGGAGGGCTTCCATCGCCGCTACATGGTGTCGAACAAAGTGTGCCGACTCTGGGCACGCATGGCGCGCCAGCTCGACATTGAGATGATCGTGCCGCAGCACGGCCCGTTCTTCAAAGGCAAGCCGATGGTGAACGCGTTCATCGACTGGATCGAGAACCTCTACTGCGGCGTCGACCTGGTGACCGACGCCAACTACCAGTTGCCGCAGAACCGGCTATAGTGCCTCCGCGCGATCGCGACCTGGATCGACTGACGGGCTGACGGCGTCGCATAAGGAGGAAACACATGCGTTGGTTGATTCGAGGCCTGCTGGCCGTCGTCGTCGTGCTCGCCGCCGGTGCAATCTGGCTGCTCTCGGGGCACGCACGCGGGCCGAACGTGAGCGGGACGGTGGCCTTCAACGGCCTGAGCGCTCCGGTGCAGGTGCTGCGCGATGGGCATGGCATCCCCTACATCTTTGCTCAGAACACTCCCGATCTGATCCGCGCGCAGGGCTTCGTGACGGCGCAGTCACGCATCTTCCAGCTTGAGGCGTATCGCGCTATTGCCTCAGGGCGGCTGGCAGAGGCCATCGGCGAAAAGGGACTCAAGAATGACCGCGAAATCCGTCTGATCGGACTCCGACGCAACGCCGAGCGCCACGCGAAACTGCTCTCGCCAGCCGCCCGCCAATGGTTGGGTTGGTACGCCGAAGGCATGAACGCCTACATCACGCAACACGCCGACGACTTGCCGGTGGAGCTCAAACTCGCAGGCTTCCGTGCGAGTGAGTGGCAAATCGCGGACATGGTCAACGTGCTGCACTTTGTGAACTGGAGTCAGGCGGCGAACTACAAGGCTGAATTGCTCACGCAATTGCTGATCGACAAGCTCGGCTACGAGCGTGCCAGCGATCTGTTTCCGCCTGCCTATCGCGATGCGCCGACCGGTATTCCGCGGCCCGCCGCGGCGTCGCCGGCCCCAACCAACCCCAGCGCAGCCACCAAGACGGCCGCGATGTGGCTGGGCGTCGGCGACCCATCCACGGCCTCGCTTGCGTCCGATGACGCCTTCCGCCCGCCGCTGGCCGTGGGCAGCAACAACTGGGTCGTCGCGGGCTCGCGTGCAGCAAACGGCAAACCGATGGTCGTCAACGACCCTCATCTCGACGCCCGGGTACTCCCCGGCATCTGGATGCCGGTGGGCCTGTTCAGCCCGGACATTCGCGCGGTGGGCGCTGCGCTCCCCGCGGTGCCGGGCATTCTGGTGGGCCGCAATGCGGATGTTGCGTTTGGCGTCACCAACGCCTACGGCGACAGTCAGGATCTATTCATCGAACAGCTGGCACCCGGCAAGCCGGATCACTACCTCGACGGTGATCAAGCGAAACCCTTTGCGGTCAGCAATGAGGTCATCCGCATCAAGGACAAGGACGCGCCGGGTGGATACCGTGAAGAAACGCTCAGCATCAAGCGCACGGTGCGCGGTCCCGTGGTCAGTGCTGCGCCGCTTGGAGCGAACAAGGATCGCGTGTTGAGCCTGCGCATGGTATCCGCCGAACTGCCTGGTGGCGAGATTGGCATTGACCGCATGCTGCTTGCCAAAAATGCCGACGAGCTCAATGCCGCGGTGCAGCAGATCGACGTGATGTACTTCAATTTCGTGTTTGCCGACAAGGCGGGCGCCATTGGTCATCGCGCCACGGGTCGCGTGCCCGTGCGGCGCAGCGGACAGGGCCTTTACCCCAAGCCGGCCGCGCGCGAGGACGATTGGCTCGCGATGATTCCGCCGGACAAGATGCCTGGCCAGCGCTCACCGGCCCGCGGCTGGATTGGCACGGCGAACCACGACACACGCGCCGCCGACACCACCTACGAGTATTCATCGTTCTTTTCGCCCGCGTATCGCATTGAACGCATCGGCGAAGTGCTTGATGCGGCCAAGGCCACTACGGTCGCCGATCACGCCCGTTTGCAGATGGACATCCGCAACAAGCAGGCGCGGCATTTGCTGCCGCTGCTCGTCACGCTGTTCAAAGGCGTGCCCGGCTTTGAGGACTGGGCGGCGATACTCTCCGCCTGGGACGGCGATGAACGCGCCGATCAACCCGCGTCGCTGATCTATCGTCACCTCTATCAGCGCATCGCCTACGAGACGTTTGTTGATGAGCTTGGGGACGAAGCTGCGCGCAAGTGGCTTGCGCAAGGCTACCTCTGGCAAGCCCGATTTGACCAACTGCTGCAATTGCCCAACTCGGCGTGGTTTGACGACGTGCGCACACCCGCGCGTGAATCGCTCACTGAGATCGCGCACCGTGCCGCAACGGCAGTTCGAGCCGAACTCATCGCCAAATACGGCGCGGATGCGAAGGCGTGGAAATGGGGGGCGGAGCATGTCATTCACTTTGACGCGCCGCTGCGCCGCACCGGTGCCGGCCGCGATTTCCTTGGCCGCGCAGCGCAACCCTACGATGGCTCGAACGAAACCGTCATGCGGGCGCTCACACTGGGCTTCATGTCGGGCTACGATGTTGATATTCACGCGTCGATGCGCATCGTGGCCGATCTCGCCGATGACGAAAAGGTGCAGGCCGTGCTGTCGGGCGGGGTGGTCGAGCGGCAGTTCCACGCCCACCAGAAGGATCAGCTCGACGCGTGGTTCGCCGGCAAACTGTTGCCGTGGTGGTTTGACCAGAAGGCCATTGAGCGCGAGGCGCGGTCGCGGCAAACCCTCGCGCCGGTGGCGAAATAGGGCGCTGGCATGGCGTTGCAACTCAGCCAGTCCGACGGCGTTCTCACGCTCTGTTTTGATCGCCCGGAAAAGCGCAACGCCGTCGACGAGGCGACGGCGCGTGAACTGCTCGGCGCGCTGAACGAGGCGGAAGCCTCCACCGAGATCCGCGTCATCGTTCTGCGCGGCAGTGGCGAAGCCTTCTGCGCGGGGCGCGACGTCTCGTCACCACCCACCGCCGAGATGCTTGGGCTGGCGCAGAAAGTGGTTCGCGCCATGGTGCGCTGCCCCAAGCCCGTGCTGTGCGCGGTGCAGGGCTGGGCCGTCGGGCTTGGGCTGGAATGGATGCTCGCCGCCGATATTGCGGTGGCGGCACGCACGGCGCAATTCAAGCTGCCCGAGGCGGCGCTCGGCGTGTTCGTCACCGGCGGCGCCGTGGCCACATTCGCCCGCGCGGCCGGGCTGCCGCGCGCACGCGGTGCGATGCTGCTGGGCGAGACGATTAGTGCCGACCAAGCCGCGCAGTGGGGCCTCATCTGGGCCGTCGTCGACGACGCCGCGCTAGATACCGAAGTCGCGCGCATTGCAGCGCGACTCGCGGCCCTCGCGCCCGACGTGGTGCATCGCTTCAAGCGCGTGCTGAACGACGTCAACCTGCCCGACATGGATCGCGCGCTTGATCTCGAGGCGCAAACGCAGAAGCAACTGGAAAAATTGCAGCGGCGCAGCTAGCCGACGATCTTGAATATTCGCTGGTCGCCGTAAAATACCGATTCACTGAACGCATCACGCGCTCAACATCGATTTCCGGGCCCGACCTGGTTTCGACGGGAGTTCTGATATGCGCTTGGGGCATGTCGAGGGGTAGCTCCTCGTAAATCCGCTGCAAAGCAATTTAATTGCAAACGATAGCTTCTACGGCGAAAGCCGTCTCGCAGCCTAATTAAAAACTAGGTTCGAGTGTTGCAGCAGGGGACGTGGACCCTGCGCCGAGCCGGGCAACTGGTAAAGCAGCAACATCATCTTCCCACGGGTAGGGTGCATGAACGCCTGCGGTGTGCATCCGAAATCAAGCGGGCTGGCTGGTGGCGAGGGTGCTCATGCTCGCGTCAACGGCGAGATCAAATCACTGAGCTAAGCATGTAGTCCTGACCATCGATGGCTTTCGGACGCGGGTTCAATTCCCGCCGGGTCCACCACCAAAACAAAACGGCCTGCCCGATAGGGTGGGCCGTTTTATTTGTGTGATCGAATTTGCGCACAATGAGCCGGTGGCCACACGGGGCGAGCAGGGGACGAGCCGCATGCGGCGAGCCTCCGAGCGCCGTCGCGCATGCAAGCGCGAAGGCTGCGGAGGATGCCCACCTCCCGCGGTGGCAGTTGTTGGAGTTGAAGGCGCTGCGACGCGTGTGGTCCGCTACCTGTCGGGGTCGAGTGCGTACGCAACGCGCACGAACGCACCGCCGGTCGCCGCAACCCCAGGGCTCCATAGCATGCCTGTCAAATCGGTCGGGAAGAACAGGCGGAAGCAGAAACCCAAACCGCCAACAAGCAACGGAATGCCCACTCCGTAGCCGACGATCACCAGCACCCGTCGCGACGCGGGGACGCCGCGGTACTTCATCTGCTGCCAGAACGTTGGCGAGCGAAACGTCACATCGTGATGGCAGGAACTGCAGATCGCCGTGTTCGCTGCGTTGACCGTACGGCAATGCGGGTACCGCCAGTCGTAGTTGGGGGCTTTGATCATGGGCGGAGACTAACGCGCGGCGCTCGTCGCGGGTAGCACGCTGCGATGGAATGGAGGTGAGGCGGACAGAACTTCTTTGCGCTGCGCATTCGTCGGAACCGCAAGCGTTCCGACCTGGGGTGTTTGGTGATGGACAGCGGTTGTTACTGGTTGCGAATTAAGAAAATTGATCTACTGAAGTCGCTGCAATGGCGCAGCGCACAGGAGTAGCAAATGACCAACGACCAATTGTCAGAGTTCTTGGAACAAATATTGGCGACCGCAGTGGATCTGTCGTACGACCCAAACCGTTCGCAAATAGAACGCGAGTACGACGTATCACTGTTATTCGCGAACGCGCAAGAAGGAGCCGGCAGCATGCTATCGGACAAATTTGTGCTCAAAAGTGTCTTACAAGGCGCTTTGTTCGCGTCTTGGCTTGCGTACTCAAGGTGCTTTGGGCAGGCTGGTCGGCTGAAGCGTCTCTCCCGAGTTCGCGAATCGATGGACGAACGGCTGCTGAGATTCACCTCTGAACAAGAACCTGATAGCACGGCTCCGGAACGTAGAACCCGGATGCTCGCATCCGGGTTCCAACGCGTCAATCGCAGAGCGATCAAGAATGGGTCCGACCGGGTCCCCATGGATTCGCCCTGAGGAGCGCAGCGGCAGGCGGTTCAAGCGGCGCAGCATGAGCCCACTGGTTGCGCGTCAGCGCAACATTCGGGCGATTTCTGCGACGCTCGCCTGACGCGAGCACCGGAGGAAAAAGGCGAATCGTTGGGGTCGCCTTTTCTTTGGTAACTTTCTTTTGGCGAGGCAAAAGAAAGTTACTGCCCCGCGCGGCATGAGCGCGAGCGTGGCAAGCCAACCATCTTCGCGAAAACATCTTTGGTTGGTATCAATTTGTGGCGGGTTGAAACCCGCCCTACGATTTCCCACGGGTTCATGGTTCGACAAACTCACCACGAACGGAGCGTGACGCTCTGAGCGTGCCCCGCGCGCTCGGCACGAGTGATGTATGCACCCGCAACTGTGTCGCGCGCGTCGGTCGTCGCGGGACCGATCCCCACCAGCGGCGGGGCCCCTCTCGCCTCACGGCGCCCCGCGTCTCCTGCGCGCTCCGCCCGAGCGCCGTGCGCCACCACGACTCTGCGTCGCGCGCGTCGGTCGTCGCGGGACCGATCCCCACCTGCGGTGGGGCCCCTCTCGCCTGACGGCGTCCCGCGTCTCCCTCTTACTTCAACGCCTTGAACCGCACCCGATGCGGCTTGGCGGCTTCTTCGCCCAGACGCTGGAGCTTGTTGTTCTCGTACTCACGGTAGTTGCCTTCGTAGAAGAACCACTTGCTGTCGTTTTCGGCGGCGAGGATGTGCGTGCAGATGCGGTCGAGGAACCAGCGGTCGTGGCTGATGATGACCGCGGTGCCGGCGAATTCACCGAGTGCGTCTTCGAGGGCGCGCAGCGTTTCGACGTCGAGGTCGTTCGACGGTTCGTCGAGCAGCAGGACGTTGCCGCCCTTGAGCAGCGTCTTGGCCAGATGCAGGCGGCCGCGTTCACCGCCGGAGAGGTTGCCGACGATCTTTTGCTGGTCCGGCCCCTTGAAGTTGAAGCGACCGATGTAGGCGCGGCTTTGCATCTCGAAGCGGCCGACCTGCAAGATGTCGGCGCCGCCGGACACATCCTCCCACACCGTCTTGTCGTTCTGCAGGTTCTGACGCGACTGGTCGACGAACGCCATCTGCACCGTATGGCCGATGACCACCTCGCCGCTGTCGGGCTTCTCGACGCCGGTGATCAGCTTGAACAGTGTGGACTTACCAGCGCCGTTGGGGCCGATCACGCCGACGATGGCGCCCGGCGGGATGCGGAACGACAGGTCATCGATCAGCACGCGGTCGCCGTAGCTCTTGGTGACGTTCTTGAACTCGATGACTTCATTGCCCAGCCGCTCGGCGACGGGGATGAAGATTTCATTGGTCTCGTTGCGGGCCTGGTATTCGTGGCTGGAGAGTTCGTCAAAGCGCGTGAGACGGGCCTTGCTCTTGGCCTGACGGCCCTTCGGGTTCTGCCGCACCCATTCCAGTTCCTTCTTCAGCGCCTTCTGGCGCGCCGATTCCTGCGACTCTTCCTGCTTCAGGCGAGCCGACTTTTGGTCGAGCCATTCGCTGTAATTGCCCTTCCACGGGATGCCGTGTCCGCGGTCGAGTTCGAGAATCCACTCGGCCGCGTTGTCGAGGAAGTAGCGGTCATGGGTGACCGCCACCACGGTGCCCGGATAGCGGGCGAGGAACTGCTCGAGCCAGTCAACACTTTCGGCGTCGAGGTGGTTGGTCGGTTCGTCGAGCAGCAGCATGTCGGGCTTGGAAAGCAGCAGACGGCACAGCGCCACGCGGCGCTTTTCACCGCCGGAGAGCAGGCCCACCTTGGCGTCCCAGGGCGGCAGGCGCAGCGCGTCGGCAGCCACCTCGAGCTGCTGCTCGGTGTTGTGGCCGTCGCCGGCTGCGATGATTGCCTCCAGCTCGGCTTGCTCTTTGGCCAGCGCGTCGAAGTCGGCGTCCGGCTCGGCGTAGGCCGCGTACACCTCGTCCAGGCGCTTCTGCGCGCTGGTGACGCTGCCCAAGCCTTCCTCGACGATCTCGCGCACGGTCTTGTTCGGGTCAACCTCGGGCTCCTGCGGCAGGTAGCCCACCTTGATGCCGGGCTGCGGGCGCGCCTCGCCCGTGAAATCCTTGTCGACACCGGCCATGATGCGCAGCACCGTCGACTTACCAGCGCCGTTCAAGCCGAGCAAACCGATTTTTGCGCCGGGGAAGAAGGACAGCGAAATGTCCTTGATGATCTGGCGTTTCGGCGGAACAAGTTTGCTCACGCCGTTCATGGTGTAGATGTATTGCATGTCGGGAGACGATTGCCTTGCGTTGATTTTTTCTTCTTCGTCGTTCCTGCGAAGGCAGGAATCCAGCGTCCTGTCGTACGTTGTCGGCTGCGCGCCGCACCGAAGAAGTCGCTGGGCCCCTGCCTGCGCAGGGGCGACGGGCCGCAAATGCGGCGGATTGCCCGTATTATCTCAGGCCGCCTACCCGATGCCGCCTGTCACCATGCGCCGCTTCCGCTATCAGCTCGTCAATGTTTTCGTCGAATCCAGCGCGGCCACCTTTGGCGGCAATCCGCTCTGCGTGTTCGAGAACGCGCACGGCATGACCGATGCCGAAATGCAGGCGCTGGCGGCGCAGTTCAATTTGTCAGAGACGACGTTCATCCTGCCGCGGCCGGGGGCGCATCCGCAGGTGCGCATCTTCACGCCGGGGTTCGAGATGCCGTTTGCGGGCCACCCCACCATCGGCACCTCGTTTGTGGCCAGCGCGCTGGGCCTGGACGGCTGCGCGGGTGATGCCATCCAGCTTGCGCTCAAGGTGGGCGACATCCCGGTGACGCGCGACGCCAGTGGCGCCTGGACCTTCACTGCCAACGCGCACAGCAGCCGCGCCAGCGGTATCGCGCGGGCGGAGGCGGCGCGCATGCTCGGCCTCGACGGCGCTGACCTCGCCGGGGATTCGCGCTACGTTGACAACGGCAGCGAGCAGTTGGTAGTCCCCGTCAGAACGCTGGACGCACTGGCGCGCGTGAACCCCGATCCGGCCCTGCTGAAGGCCCTCGTGCGCACGCGGCTGGATCGCTACCTCGCCTACGTGGTGGCGCGCGTCGCGACCGACCGCTTCCAGGTGCGCTTCTTCTTCCCGAAGGACGGCGGCCAGATGGCGGAAGACCCGGGCACCGGCTCCGCCTGCGCCTGCCTCGGTGGCTTTCTGCTGGACGCGGGCGAGCCCGCCCCGTCGCGGTTCACCGTCACGCAAGGCGAATTCGTCAACCGCCTGAACGTCTTGCAGATCTCCCTCACGGCCGAGCGCCGCGTGCGCGTGGGGGGGCGCGTGCTGGCGCTGGGCGGTGGCGAGATTGCGCTGCCGTAGCATCGCAAAGCAGCTTTTTGGCGGTATCGACGGCCTGGCGGTCGATGCAGCCGTTTTTTGAATCAAGTCGACCTTGACGTAAATCAGCCTCGATTGACCGCCCGCAAGCCGTTAGCACTACAGAGCCATTACTCTGCATCCGGCGCTGACCGTTTTTTTCGCTCCGTCGCGACCTAAAATTTGCGGTTACACGCCGACCGTGCCTGCGGGGTGTTCCACAGCGCGGGACACGGTCGAACTTTCGGGAGACACATCTTGCTGGATACTGTTCTTCACGCTGCACAAGGCGCGATCGACCTGCCGTGGTGGGGTTACGTGCTGGTGCTCTTGGCCACCACGCATGTCACGATTGCCGCGGTCACCATCTTTCTGCATCGCACGCAGGCGCACCGCGCGCTGGACTTGCATCCCATCGTCTCGCACTTTTTCCGGATGTGGCTGTGGCTCACCACGGGCATGGTGACGCGCGAGTGGGTGGCCATTCATCGCAAACATCACGCGAAGTGCGAAACGCCGGACGACCCGCACAGCCCGATGGTCTACGGGCACTGGGGCGTGCTGCGCTTTGGCGTTGACCTCTACCGCAAGGAAGCAAAAAATCAGGACACGCTGCAGCGCTACGGTTACGGCACGCCTGACGACTGGATGGAGCGCAACGTCTACAGCAAATACACCTGGCAGGGCATGGGTGTGTCGCTGGTTCTGTTCGTCGCGCTGTTCGGCTTTGCCGGGCTGTCGATGTGGGCGATCCAACTGGCGTGGATTCCCATCACCGCGGCCGGCATCATCAACGGCACGGGCCACTTCTGGGGCTATCGCAACTACTCCACGGACGACACCTCGACCAACATCAGCCCGATCGGCATCATCATCGGTGGCGAAGAGTTGCACAACAATCACCACGCGTTTGGTGCCTCGGCCAAGTTTGCGCACCGCTGGTATGAGTTCGACATCGGCTGGGTCTACATCCGCATGATGTCGGCCGTCGGCCTCGCCCATGTGCGCAAGGTAGCGCCAGCGCTCAAGCTGCGCACCAGCGAGGGGGAAGTCGACGAAACCCTGCAGGCGATCATCACCCATCGTTATCGCGTGATGCAGGAGTACGCACGGCTGGTGAAAGCGACAGCCAAATCGGAGCTCGCCGCCCTCAAGGCCCGCGCCGAACGCGGCGAGATTGAGCTGCCGAAGCTCCGCCAGTTGCTCAAGGATTTCCGCGCCGACGCGGCCACGCTGGCCGACGCGCAACGCGAGCGCCTCGCCGCCGTGCTCGCGCACAGCGAGGCGCTGAAAAAGCTCTACCAGGCACGGCAGGATTTGGCGCGACTGTGGAGTCGCTCGACGGAAAGCAAGGAGCAGCTCGCGGCACGCTGGAGCGCATGGCGCAAGAGCGCGGAGTCATCCGGCATTGCGTCGCTGCAAGCGTTTTCGCTGCGACTGGCGCGGTTTGCCTGAACGGCATGGCTGCCCCGAGAAAAGCGCCTGCGGGCGCTTTTTTTGCGCCCCACGCTTACACGGTACTCACGGCACGGCGCCACGGCAACCCCTCGTGGCCAGCAAGCAGCGCAAGCCAAGGGAACACGCAAAACTCACTGCCAGATACAGGCGCAGCGGCAGTACGTGCCGTCGCCGCCTTCCCGCCAGATAGTCAATGGTCAGTTGCCCCGGCTTCGAAACCAGCGTCCATAGCGGCTGCACCAGCGGGCTCTGCACCGCGATGCAATTGCCGGTGAAGTGTTTGACGAACTCGCCGAATTGCGGCGCGCGAACATCGGTCTCCTGCCCGCACTCGGGGCAGAAACGTCCCGGGGCGTTGGCGCCGCAGTTGAGGCACCGCCGGGAGGGGGCACCGTGCGCCGTCTTCATCACAGCGGGGGCTTGGGCAGGTGGACATTGATCGGCCCGGGGCACGCAGTGCTCGGCGAAAAAAAAAGCCCACCGAATCGCTTCTGGTGGGCTCTTTTCCTGCAGGCAGGTTGCCTACTTCAGCTTCGTCTCTTTGTAGAGCACATGCTTGCGGGCGACGGGATCAAATTTCTTGATCTCGAACTTGCCGCTCATGGTTTTTTTGTTCTTGGTCGTGGTGTAGAAGTGACCGGTACCGGCGGTCGATTCGAGCTTGATTTTTTCACGCATGATTCAGTCCTCCGGGTTAGATGGTGCCTTTGGCGCGCAGATCGGCCAGTACCGCGTCGATGCCGTTTTTGTCGATCAGACGGATCGCGGCGGTGGTCAGACGCAGGCGGACGAAGCGGTTTTCGCTCTCAACCCAGAAGCGGCGGCTTTGCAGATTCGGCAGAAAGCGGCGCTTGGTTTTGTTGTTGGCGTGGGACACATTGTTACCCACCATCGGCTTTTTGCCGGTGACTTGACATACGCGAGCCATGCTCGGAACTCCTCTGGCGTTTCGCCGCGCGGGCGATTGCCGGTACTTCAGACACGTCCCTGGGCGGCCGAAGGATCTGGCGCGCCGCCAACGTCGAGTGGACAGCAGGCGAGCCGGTTGAATCAATCAGGGATAGCCGAACATTATAACCCGGCCAGCCGAATCGTTCAAACCCTGTGTTGGTGAATACTCACCATAGCCAGGCCGCCCCGCGCACGCCGCTCGAGTCGCCGTGCACATTGCGCACAAATCGCGTGGCGACATATTCACTGAACACGTATTTCGGCAGCAGGCGCGGCACGTTACGGTACAGCCGTTCAATGTTCGACGCGCCACCGCCCAGGACGACGACCTCCGGGTCGAGCACATTGATAATGGTCGCGAACGCACGCGCCATGCGATCTTCAACGCGTTGCAGGTACGCTTCCGCAGCAGCGTCACCGCGCTCCGCGCGCTTGACAATCTCAGCGGCTGGCACGGTGCCGTCGGTGAAATGCCTCTGAATGCCGGTGCCGGATAGCCAGGTTTCAATGCAGCTGTCCTTGCCGCAATAACAGCGATGTGCACCGCGCTCAGGCAGCTCGTCGTCGGCGGGCCAGGGCAAGGGATTGTGTCCCCATTCGCCACCGATGCCGTGCACCCCGTTCACGATGGCACCGTTGATCACCACGCCCGCGCCAACGCCGGTGCCCAGAATCGCCCCGAAGACGCCCGCCGCCCCAACGCCTGCGCCATCCACTGCCTCCGAAAGCGCAAAGCAGTTAGCATCGTTGGCGATGCGCACCGGTCGAGCCAGGCGCGCCTCAAGCATCTGCTGCACGGGCTGGCCGTTGAGCACAACCGTATTGGAGCCGCGCAACAGCCCCGTTCGCGGCGAGAGCGACCCCGGCGTGCCGATACCCACTGTGCAACTCGCGCCCAGCGCCCGTTCAGCGCGACCGACCAGCGCGGCGATGGCATCACAAATGGCGTCAGCCGATTCGCGCGGCGTGGCGACGCGTTCTCGCCAGCGTTCGGCGCCGGTGGCGTCGAGCACGAGCGCTTCGATCTTGGTGCCGCCAAGGTCAATGCCGAGGCGAAACGGTTTGGAATGCGTCATGCGGGCAACGAGGCGAACTCCCGTCTAAAGCAATTCCGCGAAGTACTCGTGCGCTGCGGTGTTCACCGTTGAAATGCGCAGCTCGACGGGGTCGTCGCGCATGTCGTAGGCGGTGCGACGAATCGTCAGGACTGGCATGCCTGCTTTGAGTTTGAGCAATTTTGCGTGCTCGACTGAGGCCGCTTCGGCGCGCAGGCGTTCCTCGGTGCGCACCACGGTGATGCCGAACACCTCCTGGTAGAGGTTGTAGATCGTGTTCGGTCGCTCCTTGAACTGCGCGGCGGTGAGGCCAGGAAAGCGGGCCTGATCAAGTGTGAGGTCGTCGACCAGCACGACGGCGCCTTGCAGTGAGAGCTTGTTGCGGATGTGTAGCGTCGGCGCGCCGACAGCAATATCGAGGCGTGTGGCCGCCTCGGCATCGGCGGTGCTCTTGTGAAAGAACACAAATTCAACCAGCGGGTAGCTCTTGGCGCCGTGCTGCGGCACGACGTGGAAGAAGTAGAACAGCAGCCGCTCGCGGTCGTGCGAGGCGACGTAAGTGCCCTTGCCTTGCTGCCGGATCAGGATGCGGTTTTCTACCAGCTCATCGATCGCCTTGCGCAAGGTGCCAATGGAGACGCCGAACTCGGTGGCCAACTGGCGTTCGGAAGGAATCAACTGCCCCGGCTTCAACTCGCCCGAAGCCAATTGCTCCATCAGCGCGCGCTGCACGCCTTTGTACAGGGGGCCGCCATCGGGATTATTCAGCACGGGACAACTCCAGGCGCGGCGGATCCCGACGAGCGGGCGAGTCCGGCGGCGCGGTTTGAGTAGCGACGGTCACCATCAGATAGTTCACGGCAGCTTTTTGGCGAATCCACAAGTCTACCGGCGTTTGAGCGCAAAAATAGGAAAAGTCGACTTCACAAAAAATTGGCCTCCATGTACCACACAGCCGTCCATACGGCGAAAAAGCTATCGCTCATCACTTCGCGCCGTACCCGCCGTCGACGAACAAGGAGTGTCCCGTCACCAATGCACTCGCGTCGGACGCCAGAAAGATCGCGGCGCCCATGAAGTCGTCGGGCACGCCGTTGCGCCCGATCATTGAAGCTGCGGCGTGCCGTTCGGCGAAGCCGGGCTGCGCGTTCAGGGCGCCAACAGTCAACGGCGTGACCACGAACCCCGGCGACAGCGAATTGCAGGTGACACCGAAGCGCGAGTAGTACTCCGCCGTTGATCGCGTGAGCGAGGCCAGGCCGCCCTTGCTGACGCCATACACGCCACTGTGGTTAAACGCCCGTTGCGCCTGTTGTGAGGTGACATTGATGATGCGGCCCCAGCCGCGCGCCTGCATGGCGGGCGCGAATGCCTGAATCAGCGCGAGCGGTGCCTCCAGATTGAGTGCGAGTGTCGCGCGGATTTCATCACTGCTGAGTTCAGGCAACGGCTTGCGAATGTTGTTCGCAGCGGCATTGACCAGAATGTCCGGCGCGCCGAACGCGGCGTTGGCCTCACCGATTGCACGCGCGCGCTCGGCCTCGTCACCGAGGTCTGCGGCGACTGCGCAGGCCGTGATTCCGTCGGTCGCAAAATCGCGCACCGTCTCCGCGAGTGTGTCGGCGCTGCGCGCGACGAGCACTAGCTTCGCGCCCTGTGCGCCCAGGGCATAGGCCATCGCGCGCCCGATGCCGGAACTACCACCCGTGATGACCGCGATCCGGTTGTCGAGACGGAACAGGTGGGCGAGGGACTTCATGTCGGGAGGATAAAGCACCCGCCCTGCCGGATTTGCCGATCAGGCCGATTCGTACAAGCGAGTCAGCACAAACTCGCGATGGCCGAGTGCCTCGGCGGCGGTGAGGCGACCGTTGATGGTGCGCATCATGCAATCAAGCAACGCGTCGCCCGCATCGCTCATGGTCATCTCGCGGCGCAGCAGGCCGGACGTGTCGACGTCCACATGTTCGCTCATCGTGCGTACCGTCTTCGGGTTGGCGCAAATTTTGATGACCGGCAGGATCGGGTTGCCGATCACGTTGCCCTGACCCGTCGGGAAGAAATGCACCACGTAGCCAGCGGCGGCGCACAGCGTCACCATTTCTGCGGCAGCGGACGACGAATCCATGAACCACAGGCCAGGGCCAGTCGGCGCTTCGGCCTTGTCAAGCACACCGTCAATCTTGCAGGTGCGGCCAATCTTCTGGATGTTGCCGAGCGCCTTTTCCTCGATGGTGGTCAGCCCGCCCGCGATGTTGCCCTTGGTCGGCTGCGAGTCCGACAGGTCGCTCGTTTTGTGCCGTTCGATCATCGCCTGATAGCGGTCGAACATGGTCATGAAGTCTTTCCACACTTTCGGTGTGCGGCAGCGCGCTTCGAGCAGTTTTTCACCCCCCGTGATTTCGGAGGTTTCACCGAACAGCAGCGTCGTCTTCAGCGGGTACAGCTTGTCGAACGCGTTGCCCACGGTCGGATTGGCGCCGCAGCCGGACGTCGTGTCGGATTCGCCGCATTTGGTGGAGATCCACAAGTCGCTGATCGGGCACTCGACACGGTGCAGCTCGCTGGCGTTCTGCAGGAATTTCTTGGCGGCAGCCGAAGCACGCCGGATCGTCTCGTGATCACCGTGCCCTTCGATGCCGAAGCCAGCCACGGGCTTGCCGGTGGTGGCGATGCCATCAACCACCTTTTGCGTCCAGCCCCCCTCGATGCCTATCACAACGACCGCGGCGACATTCGGGTTGCAACCCGTGCCGATCAGGGTGCGGAAGTGCAGATCAAGGTCGGCGCCGAACTGCAGGCGGCCGTACGGGTGCGGAATCGCCATCGTGCCCTTGATGTTGTGGGCAACGGCCTCTGCTGCGGCGTTCGACAGATCGTCGACCGGCAGGATGATGACGTGGTTGCGCACACCGACGCGACCGTTCTCGCGGCGGTAGCCCCAAAATTTCGTTTTCTTGCTGATCATTTGGAAGGTCCTGATTGATGTTGGATAAGGCAAGAAAACGAAGGACGAATGACGACGCGCTTCGCGCTAGGACGACGCTTCGCTAGGGCGCAAAGCGGGGTCCGGGAGTGCGGCTCATTCATGTTCGATTCGTTGCCAAAAAGTGACCGTTGTTTCGGTGACTAGTCGCTGCCAAGCTTTGCGTCGTAGCGACCAGCGGGAGCGTCGTCCTAGCGCGCAGCGCGTCGTCTTAGCGAAGCGTCGTCCTGCGCGCGCAGCGCGCACTGCTACCAACGCTTGGTTTTTACGTTGTGAACGTGCAGGTGCTCGCCCTTTTTGATCGGTGCCACCACCTTGCCGATGTCCACGCCATACTTGATGACCGTGTCGCCCACCTTGAAATCTTTCAGTGCGACTTTGTGGCCGATTGGAATATCGTTCTTCAGTTCGACCTTGACCGTGGAGTCCGGCTCCATGATCCAGCCGGTTGCCTTGCTGCCGCGGGCGCAGCCTTCCACGACGACGACGCCGACGCCATCGCCCTTTTCATGTACGACAAAGTGAATCATTACCTCTCCTGAAGCGGTTTGCGCAGCCTGCCGTCAGACTGCCGCATTGCCGCAAAACTCGGCTGCATTGTAAGTCATATAGATGATATAGATGACTTGCATACAATACCGAAAATGAAACCCGCCAGACGCCACAAACCGGTGCCGGCGATGTCCCACCCGCCTACCAGTCATCTCTCATGCGAATAGTCATTTCCGAGTTCATGGACGAAGCCGCAGTCGATACGTTGCGCCAGCGATTTGGCGCGGCCGCTGTTCACTACGACGCCAACCTGGTCGACCATCCTGCCGCGCTCGCGACGGCGGTGGCAGACTGCGACGCCCTGATCGTGCGCAACCGCACACAGGTCCGCGGCGCGCTGCTCGACACCTGCGCCAAGGTGAGAGTCATTGGGCGCCTCGGGGTGGGGCTCGACAACATCGACGTCGCGGCCTGCGACGCGCGCGCCATTCGCGTGATCCCCGCCACCGGTGCCAATGCGCTGGCGGTCGCTGAGTATGTGATCGGTACCGCCATGCTGCTCCGGCGTGCGAGCTATCTAAGCACCGGCGAAGTGAGTGACGGCAAGTGGCCACGGAATCGGCTGTCTGCTGGCCGCGAGACGGCGGGGGCGGTGATGGGGTTGATCGGCTTCGGTTCGATCGGCCAACTGACAGCGCGACTGGCCAGCGCCCTCGGCATGCAGGTCATCGCCTACGATCCAGCCCTGCCCGCCAAGCATCCCGCGTGGCAGGAGATCGGTGTGCGTAGGGCAAGCCTTGATGAGGTGACCGTCGACGCCGATGTGATCAGCCTGCACGTGCCCTTGCTCGACGCGACGCGCAATCTGTTCGACGCCGGGCGTATCGCCGCGATGAAGCGCGGTGCGGTACTGATCAACACATCGCGTGGCGGCATTGTGGACGAAGGCGCTGCGGTGGCCGCACTACGTAGCGGTGCACTGGGTGGGGCGGCGCTGGACGTCTTCGAGCAGGAGCCGCTGCCGGCAATGGCGGGCTGGACGGGTTGCACGAATCTCATACTCACGCCCCACATCGCCGGCGTGTCGTTCGAGGCCAATGTCCGTGTTTCGTCAATGATTGCGGCAGCCGTGATTGACGTGCTCCAGTGACCGTGGTGACAAAAAAAGTGAGGAACTGACGATGGCACAAATCTCTATCGCCGACGCCGAGGCGCTGGCTACCCGTGCGCTGGAAAGCGCAGGCGCATCCTCGGTCGCGGCCGCTGCCACCGCGCGGGCGTTGGTGTATGCCGAGGCGCAGGGCACGGTCTCGCACGGTCTTTCGCGCGTCGCGCAATACGCTGGCCACATGGGGGCGGGGCGCGTCAATGGTCAGGCGACGCCGGCGATTCGTCGCGAGCATGGGGCGACACTGGTGGTCGATGCTGCGGACGGATTAGCGTTCCCGGCGTGCGCGCTGGCCATCGGCCGGGCGATCGAAATGGCGCGCGCGCAGGGCGTGGCCGTCGCTGCGGTGACTAACAGCTATCACTTCGGCGCTGCGATCTACCACCTCGAAGCCGTGGCGGCGGCGGGTATGGTGGGCCTGGCGTTTTCCAATTCGCCGGCAGCGATCAACGCCTGGGGCGGCAAGCGACCGCTGTTTGGCACGAACCCCATCGCGGCCATCTTTCCGCGTCGCGACAGTGAACCGCTGGCCATTGATCTGGCACTCTCGGAAGTCGCGCGCGGCAAATTGATGGTCGCTGCCAAGGAAGGCAAGGCCATTCCCGAGGGTTGGGCGCTGGACGAGAACGGCCGGCCAACGACTGACCCGGCGCGGGGCCTGAAGGGGAGCATGGCGCCGGCGGGTGGCGTCAAAGGCGCGATGCTCGCGCTGACCGTGGAATTGCTGGTGACGGCGTTTACCGGTGCGCACTTCGGTTTCGAAGCCGACTCGTTTTTCGAGGTGCCGGGCAATATGCCGAAGATCGGCCAGCTGTTCTTGCTGATCGACCCGGCAGCCATGGGCGGTGGCGAGGTCTTCGCCGAACGTGTCGAAACGCTCGTGGCCGCAATGCTCGCCG
Organism: Burkholderiales bacterium; assembly: GCA_016790165.1. Classification (GTDB taxonomy): domain Bacteria; phylum Pseudomonadota; class Gammaproteobacteria; order Burkholderiales; family Casimicrobiaceae; genus Casimicrobium. Next base: position 83,351 of record JAEUPL010000030.1, on the reverse strand, counting down.
ATGACGGCGTTCGCCTCCCTGGCGCTCGCCGCTATGCGCTGGCGCGCAAAGCGGCCAGTGACGGTCTCCACGTGGCCGACGCGACGCTGGCGCAAATGCGCAACCTCGCGGGCTGACGGCTCGCGGGTGCTCACAACGTGCAGCGTGAAGTCGCTCCGGCCTCAGACGAAGCCCAGATTCTTCACGCCAAACGCGGCGAGATTGGGCAATACTGTTGCCAGCTGCGATGGCGTTGCACCGAACCAGCTCGCCAGTGTCGCGGCATATTGATCGACCGACGTGGTCGGCAGCCATCGCCCCTCGTTGCTCACGTCGTCGCCGCCGCCGAGCGTGAGGTCCGGGAACGTCCCGTACATCGCCCCGCCTTTCACCGCCCCGCCGAGGATCAGGTGATGATTCCCCCAGGCGTGATCCGAGCCACCGCCGGCAGCCGGTTTGAAAGTACGCCCGAAGTCTGATTGCGTGAAGGTGGTGACCTTGTCGGCAACACCCAGCGCCACGGTGGCGTCGTAGAACGAACGCAGTGCACTGTCGACTTGTCCGAGCAGGTTGACCTGCGTTGCGAGCTGGTTGGTGTGAGTGTCGAAACCGCCGAGTGAGACGAAGAAGATCTGCCGCTTGACTCCGAACGTATCGCGTGCGGAGATCAGTTTTGCCACTTGTTGCAGTTGCGCAGCGAGTGAGTTGCCTGCGGTGTTGAATAGCGAGGTGACCGTCGTGTTGGCCGCCGTGATGACCGGATTGACCACGCCGGATAGATTGATCGCATTGGCCAGACCGTCCGCCGTTTCCGCCACCAGGGTGTGATCGCGGCCTTCGCCCAGGAGCGCTGATAGCGCGGCTTGCCGCGCCCGTGCGGCAGTGGTGGTTCCGGTGTCGCTGAGGCCGAAGGTTCCCGAGGATGGTACGGTCAACGCGCTGGTAGCAGTGCCTTGTCCATACAGCACGGTACCTGCGATTGATGTGGTGACTGGCATCGCCGCCGTGCCGTTGGCTGACTTCATCACATCCGCGAGACGGCCGCCCCAGCCGGTGCGCGAAGGCGCGTCCGAGATCGTGCTTTGCCACTGCGCCTGCTGATCCGAATGCGAGAACAGTTGGTACGGATTGTCAACCGCGGCGAGGTACTGCGCCTTGGTCGTCGGCGCGTTGAGCGTGCCGACGTTGGCGAGCATAGCGAGCTGGCCGCTGGCAAACAGCGGGTGGATTTTGCTCAGCGAGGGATGCAGGCCAAAAACCCGACTGCTGTTTTTCGGTTGAAACTGCAGCAGCTCGCTTTGCGCGATGTTGATGCCGCTCGCCGGGCCGCGCGTGGCGTTGTACGCGGCATAGCCGGCGGTGTCTGCGCCGATGATGACGTTGTTGGCGTCGTAGCCACCGAACAGAAAGACGCACACCAGCGCCTTGTAGTCGGTAGGCGCCACTTGCGCCCACGCGGGTGAGACACCCAACCGGGTCAACGAGGCCACCGCAGCGCCTGCACTCAGGGCATGCAGAAAATCACGACGGGAGTGTTTCATGTTGATTCTCCTTAGCGCAGAACCTGGGTTTCGGGGGCCGCACTCGCCAGGTACAGGGCAGTGCGAGCGCGGGCGACGGGGTCGGTCGTGGCGACCGCATCGACGGCTGTCTTGATCTTTGTTCGCGTTGTCGACGTCAATCGGCCAGCGAACAGCACGTCGTTGATACGATCAAGTAGCGCATTGCTGTCGGCGGCGACTGCGGTGTAAGCACTCAGGTCAAACTGCGTGCCCGTGGCCCCGAAAACCGTCGCGTCCGGATTGATGGTCCCAAAGACCGTGCCGTAAGCCACATTAACGCGGTTGAGCGCCGAGGTGGTGTTATAGATCGCAAATTCTGGCGCGAGCACACCGCTCGTCGACAGTGCGTAGTCCGGTGGGTAGTAATTGAACACGGACGGCGATACGAACACCGTTTGTCCGGAGTTTCCGGTGGTGGTGCGGAAGAATACGCCATCGGTCTGCGCGTTCATTGCGCGCGCCAGTCGCGTGATCGCCAGCACGGGTTCAGCTTGATGGCCGAACGTGGGGTTCCATTTTGCGGGGCCACGTGCCTCGGGGTCAGTGAGCACGGCGCGAATCACCGCCTTCATATCGCCGCGGACGCCGCTACCGTTGTTCTGAAATACTCGCGCAACCCGATCGACGTAGGCCGTCGACGGTTGTCCAGTGACCCACTGCTGGATCAGGAATTTCGACACAAACGGCGGCACGTTGGGGTGATTGAAGATGATGTCGAGTGCGGCGTTCAGGCGCTGGCCCTGAGTCTGTGAGCCGGCGATCGTGCCGTTCATGAAGGCCTGGGTGCTGTAGTCGTGCTGCGCACCGCGCTCTTCCATGGCGCCTTTGGTGTTGGCGACCCGATTGAGCGTGGCGGGTGTGTTTCCGGGTACGGTGGGGTACGTCCATCCGGTGAATACATGCGCGAGATTCTCGACATCATCCTGCGAATAGGTATCGAGCAACTCGCCCTTGGCGCCGCGCTTATACGTGCCATCGTTGTTGAGTTGATACAGTCCTACGGAAAATAGCTGCAATACTTCGCGTGCGTAATTCTCGTTCGGCGCTACGCCGTTGGCCGGTTTCAGGTTGTTGACCATGTCGAGGTAGCGACCCATCGCGGCATGCAGGGTGACCTTCTGCAGCAAATTGCGGAAATTCGAGAATGCCTCGTCGCGCAGCATTTGTTGATAGTCAATCATTCCGTAGGGCATGCCGACGTCGGTCCCCGACGTGACGAATAGCTGTGACCACGTCCAGGCGACGCGTTGCCGGAGCTGATCGCCGTTGTTGATCGCGTGCTTGAAAAACTCGCGCTGCGGTTGGAAGAGGCTGTAGTTATCGCGCTGGCAGTAGCTGCTGTCCGTCAGCGGCGGAGTGGTGTTGTTAACGCACGTGTCCGGACGATTCAGCGGCCACCAGTCGCGCGGTGTGTACTGAGACCCGGTGGCGGCAAACTGATCGTCGAGCCAACCGTTGACGCCGCGGTTGACGACAATGTCGATGTCCCCCGGTCGCGCTCCGAAACCTGCCTGATACAGAAGACGCGAGGCGTCCGACCGCTTTTCGCTGGTGGACAACGGCAAACACATGGCCACGCCTTCGAGCGCGTAACCCTTGTCGGCGTAGGACTGATAGAAACCGTAGTCTTCAAAGTAGCGATGATTTGCCGGTGCGCTGCTGCCGTTGTTGAACGCACGGTACAGCGCAGTGGTGCCGGTCGCGCAAGGATTGATAGTGGCGACGAGCGTTTGCAGTTGATCCTGCGCGTACCACGCCACGCCTTCGTAATTGAAGCCAGCCGTGTTGGAAAGGAGTACGCGATCCGCCTCGCTTAGTGTGAAGAAGTGCGAACCCACGGCGGGCGCGAAAAAGCGGTAAACCGGCTTCGCAGCGCCGTCCTGCCCTTGGGTGTACGCAGAGAAGGTCACGCCGGTGCGTTTCCAGCCAATGCTCGCGTACTGGTCCAGCAACGCCCAGTCTGCCGGGTTCGCCGAGATGAAGTATTTGTTGGACGTTGAATTGAAATATTCAACGATGGTGGCGGCAGGTTCTGCAGCGTGCAAGCTGCTGCTGCTCGTCGCCAGCGCTGCAATCACACCGGCCTGAATACAGCGTGTCATCGTGAGTCGTCGCATGACTTTCCCCTATTTAGCGGGCACCGCGCAAACAAGCTCGCGATGCGTGAATTGGCAGCGCGAAGTGTCGCCGCGAAGTCGGCGGTTGCGGTGGCTGCAAAAGTAAAAAACTATTTCTCCGACGAAGTGATCGATCCGCACGTTGAGTTCGCCACGAACGCTGCGGCGCAGTGCGGACGCTTCCTGTGCGGCGCGTCTTGACCGGGGGAAACATCCTCGCTTTTCGTATCCGAGGCGGCTTTTCCCCCACTCATGCCACCTATTGTTTTGCACATTGAAAACTGTGCATAACTCATTCATTCTTCGACGCTTGTTGCGTTAACTGTGCTTTAAAAAGTGAATGTAACTAATTGTTTTGTATAGACAAAAGCAAATCTGTAAGAAAAGTACCATGTTGTGCATAAAAGTGGGGATACGCGGATAAAGGTGGGATAATTTCCTGCATGTTTACCGGTGCCTCCAGTTTGAGTCTCGATGCCAAGGGTCGCATGGCGATCCCGACGCGTTATCGCGACGAATTGGGTGCTCGCGTCGTCATTACGGCCGACCCTGATGGTTGTTTGCTGCTGTTCACGGAATCGGCGTGGCAGGCCTTCGAACAACGTGTCGGCGCGTTACCGAATCTGGTGCCGCGCATCAGGGCCATGCAACGCATGTGGCTGGGCTACAAGCTCGACTGCGAGATCGATGCTGCTGGTCGTATCGTGATCCCGCCGGAGATGCGCGACTACGCGAAGTTCGACCGCAAGATTCAGATGATGGGTCAGGGCGATCGCTTTGAGCTCTGGAGCGAACGGGGCTGGCAGTCAGTGATCGATCTCGCACAGCGAACAGCGCGCGAAGAGCCGCCTGCCGAATTGGCCCGTTTGTCGGTATGAGCGCTTGGCCGTGCCAGTTGATTCCCACATCTCAGTCTTGTTGCGAGAGGCCTGCGACGCTTTGCTGCCGGAACGCGGCGGCACACTGGTCGACGCCACGTTTGGGCGCGGCGGCCACAGTCGCGAACTACTGCGGCGACTACCGGCGCACGGTGCAGGGACGAGTCCGTCCCGCCTGGTCGCGCTGGATCGTGATGCCGCTGCCGAGCGCGAGGCGGCGCACATCGATGACGCGCGCTTCCGCTTTGTGCGGGCACACTTTGGAGATCTTGCTTCGACACTCGCTCGCGTGGGGCTCCGCGAGGGCAGCGTTGACGGTTTGCTCATGGATATCGGTGTGTCGTCGCCACAACTCGATGATGGCGCGCGCGGTTTCAGTTTCATGCGCGATGGCCCCCTCGACATGCGGATGGACCAAGGCCGCGGGGTCACCGCGGCCGAATGGTTGGCGAGTGCATCGACTGAACAACTGGCGGAGGTGATCCGTGACTACGGTGAAGAGCGGTTTGCTTCGAGGATTGCAGCAGCGATTGTTGCGGCACGCGAGCGGCAACCAGTCGAGCGAACCGTTCAGCTTGCGCAGATTGTCGAAAAAGCCGTCCCAGCGCGGTGGAGCGGGCAGCATCCGGCCACGAAAACCTTCCAGGCTATTCGGATTCACATCAATCAAGAGCTCGAGGAGCTCCGTATGGCATTGAGCGAGGCGATTGATCTGCTCGGGCCAGGCGGACGCCTCGCCGTGATCACCTTCCATTCGTTGGAAGACCGCATCGTGAAGCAATGGATGCGCGATGCCGCTGGCCGCACGCCGGAGGATCCGCGTCTGCGTCACCTCCCGAATCGCTTGACCCGGGCGCCACGCATGAAACTGGTTGGTCGCGACATCGCGCCGAGTGCGGGTGAAATCGCTGGCAACCCACGCGCGCGGAGCGCACGCCTGCGCGTTGCCGAACGTCTGATCGATGCGGGGGCTGCGGCATGATCCGAATCAACGTCGTACTCGCAGCGCTCGTGTGGATCAGCGCCTTTGCGCTGGTGACGAGCCAGTATCGAGTGCGGCAGCTCACGATCGAGATTAATCGGGCGCGCGATCAGGCCTACCAGCTCGACACTGATCGCACGCGAGCGACGCTGGTGCAATCGCGCCTGTCTACGCCGTCCATCGTCGAGCGCACTGCACGCGACCGCCTCGGTATGGATCTGCCGGAGGGCGCCCGTACGTTCATGGTGGAGTTGCCCGCGAGCGCCGCCGTGCAATCCCTGACGACACCGACTGCGGGTAGCAGCGCGGTTTCCGCGGCGCGATAGGACGGCCGACGATGGCGGCGAACGCAGGCAGGAGCGCAGCACAACCGGGCGGATTCGCCGTGTGGCGAGTTCGTGCGGTGGCCTATGGTTTGTTGCTCGGGTTTGCCGTGCTTGCGGGCCGCGGCGTGTATTTGCAAATCGTGCAGCACGATGACCTGACCCGGCGCGGCGATGCTCGAACGACGCGTGATCTCGTGGTTCCGGCACATCGCGGCCGTTTGCTGGATCGCGAGGGTGCAGTGCTGGCGTCGAGCGTGCCGGCGCGGGGCGTATTCGCGTTTCCTGATCAGGTCGAGCTGACGGCTGCGCAGCGTGACGGGCTGGCCAAAGCGCTCAATCTCAAGGGCAAAGATCTCGAAAGCAAACTCAACAGTGATCGTGATCTGGTGTTCCTGGCGCGCGGTATTACGCCGGAGCAGGGGCAGGCCGTGTCGGCACTCAAGATTCCCGGCGTTGCAGTGCAAAGCGAATTCAAGCGCGAGTATCCGGCACAGGAAGTCATGGGGCAGGTCCTCGGCATCACCAACGTGGACGACGTGGGTCAGGAGGGCATTGAGCTGGCGCAGAATGAATGGCTATCGGGCAAAGCTGGTGCTCGTCGAGTCACCATTGATCGTCGCGGTGGCGTGGTGGAAGAGCTGGCCAGCGTGCGTTCGCCGCAACAGGGGCGCGACTTGCAACTTGCACTTGACAGCCGGGTGCAACACTTGACGTTTCGTGAACTGAAACGTGGCATCGAAGCGCACCGCGCCAAGGGCGGCGCAGCGGTGGTGCTGGACGCCCATTCCGGTGAGTTGCTGGCGCTGGTCAACTATCCGACCGCAAACCCCGGCGACCGCAGCGCGGCGGCGACTGGCGGACTGCGCAATCGCGCTGTGGCGGATCTGTTCGAACCGGGTTCGACCATGAAGCCATTCACGATCGCCACAGCAATTGAAACCGGGGCCTACGAGCCGGACGCTTTGGTTCCAATGTCGGGCAGCACCTACACACTCAACGGTGCCACCATTCGCGATACCCATGCCATCGGCAGCCACGGCGTAGCGTCGCTTACCGAAATCGTGCAGAAGTCGAGCAACGTTGGCACTGCGAGAGTGGCTGAACGCTTGCCCAATGAAGTGATGTGGAAACATCTTCAACGTGCGGGCTTTGGTCGCGCGCCGCAGATCGGCGTCCCCGGGGAGGCGCATGGGCGCCTTCGCGCGCCTCAGTCCTGGCGCCCGATCGAAAAGGCCACGATGAGTTACGGCTATGGTCTCTCGGTCAATCTGGTGCAACTCGCGCGCGCCTATACGGTGTTCGCCAATCAGGGCGAACTCGTGGATGTCACGCTGTTTCGCAATGGCGGCGCCGGTCGGCACACGCGGGTTTACTCGAAGGGCACGATGCAGGCCGTGTTGCCCATGCTGGAAAAGGCAACAGCGAAGGAAGGCACTGCGCCGCAATCGCAAGTGCCCGGTTATCGGGTGGCTGGCAAGACGGGTACAGCAAAGAAACTCGCCGGTGCGGTGTATTCCGAAGGCCGATACGTCGCGTCGTTCGTTGGACTCGCGCCGGTGAGCAATCCGCGATACATCGTTGCAGTGATGGTTGACGAACCCGGCACAGGTGTGTACTACGGTGGGTTGGTAGCGGCTCCCATTTTCAGCAGCATCATGGGGCAGACGCTGCGCCTCATGGAAGTGCCCTACGACGCACCGCTGCCGGGCGGTCCGGCCGTCGTCGATGCGCAAGTTGCGATCGTGCGGGAGGGCAATTGAGCTTGATCGCAAGCACATCGCGCGAGTCTGCCGTCGTGTTGGCCGTGCTCGCGGCGCTCGATGCCCTGCGCGTCGAACGCCGGTGCATGACGCTGGATTCTCGTACCGTGCACGCGGGAGACGTCTTCGTCGCCGTACCCGGCGCACATGCGGACGGTCGCCATTTTGTTGACGCCGCGCTGCAGTCCGGTGCTGCAGCCGTGCTCTGCGAGGCGGACGACGCCGCATCCGGTGTCGCCTCAGCGATTCAGGTCGACACGCCCCGGCGGATCATCCAGATCCCCGCATTGCGTCAGGTCATGGGCGACATCGCGGCGGCGTTTTATGGCTACCCCTCGCGTGTGATGCGCGTCTACGGAGTGACCGGCACCAACGGCAAGACTTCGATCGCGAACTGGCTCGCGCAGGCGCTCGATGCCGCAGGTTCACCTTGCGCCGCTATCGGTACGCTCGGTGTATCGCTGGGTACACGCACGTGGGCGACACGGAACACGACGCCGGATGCGGTGCACCTGCAGACCATCCTGCGTGATCTGCGGGCCGCAGGTGCAACCCAGGTGGCGATGGAAGTCAGTTCGCACGCGCTGGAATTGCATCGCGTCCGTGGCGTCGACTTTCACTCGGCGATCTTCACCAATCTGACGCAGGATCACCTTGACTTTCACGGCACGATGGCCGCGTACGGTGCCGCAAAAGCCAAACTTTTCACTGACTTCGCGCTTCAGCATCGCGTAATCAACGCCGATGACGCCTTCGGCGCGGAGCTCCTCACCCGAGGTTTGCGCGGCGCAGTGTCCTATGGGCTCAATGAGGGCGCCTGCGTTGACTTGCGTGGCAAGTTGCTTGCCATGACGGCGCACGGCATGACGCTCGATCTTGTCTGGCGAGGCGAGGTCGCGCGCATCGACACCGCATTGATCGGCCGATTTAATGCGAGCAATCTGCTGGCTGTCGCGGGCACGCTCCTGGCGGATGGCGTGCCGCTGCACGTGGTCGCGGATCGCCTCACCAGGCTGACGGCTGCGCCGGGCCGCATGCAACGCGTGACGCACAAAGACGCTGCCGAACACGGCGCCGTCAGCATCGCGCCCGCCGTTTACGTTGACTACGCCCATACGCCGGACGCGTTGGCCAAGGCGATCGACACGGTGCGCGAAACCGCGCCGGCATCGCTGGCCGTTGTATTCGGTTGTGGGGGTGATCGTGACCGCAGCAAACGGCCGTTGATGGGCGCGATCGCCGCGACCCGTGCGGATCGTGTGGTCGTCACCAGTGACAACCCGCGCAGCGAACCACCCGAGGCGATCATCGCCGACATCGTCGCGGGCATTGATCCGGAGCGCCGCAGCATTTGTGTGACCGTGCCGGCACGCCGTGATGCCATTGCGCGCGCCATCGGCACGGCAAATGCGGCGGATGCCGTGCTGATTGCCGGAAAGGGCCATGAGACCTATCAGGAAGTCAACGGGCTTCGCGAGCCGTTTTCGGATGTGACCGAAGCACGCGCGGCGCTTTGCGCTTGGGTCGACGCTCGCCAGACGGTCACACCGCAAGCGCGGGGAGGTGCCTGTGTGGGCCGCTGATTGGCTGGTGCGTGCGTGCGCTGCCGCGCGGCAGGGTGGGCCTGGTTCAGCGGTCATGTTCGCCAGTGTTTCAATCGATACCCGAAGCCTTCAACCCGGCGCGCTTTACGTTGCATTGCGAGGGGCCAACTTCGACGGCCATCGCTTTGTGTCTCAAGCCGTTGCGGCGGGCGCGCGCGGTGTTGTGGTGGAGCGAAGCTTTGACGCGAGCGCACTGCCGGCTGACATCACCGTGTTGCAAGTGGCGGACACGCTGCTGGCGTTGCAACAGATGGGCCATGCCGCCAGGCAGACGTTAAGCGGCCCCCTGATTGCCGTCACCGGCAGCAATGGCAAGACCAGCACACGGCAATTGATTGCGTCCGTGCTGTCGGCGCACTACGGCGCCGGTGCCGTGCTCGCGACGGAAGGTAACCTGAACAATCACATCGGTGTGCCATTGACATTGCTCAGATTGCGGCCCACGCACGCCGCCGCCGTCATCGAACTGGGGATGAACCACTTCCATGAGCTGGAACTTTTGTCGAGCCTGGCACAACCCGATATTGCCGTGATCACCAATGCCGGGCCAGCACACCTCGAAGGGGTTGGCTCGCTGGCGGGTGTCGCCGAGGCCAAGGCAGAGGTGTTCGTGGGGATGCGTGCGCAAGGCATGGCAGTTCTCAACGCTGACGACCACTTTCTGCCCTATTGGGAAGTCGTCAACCGCAGTCGACGCATACTGCGTTTCGGCATGAGTGACCGTGCGGACGTCCGGGGCCGTTACGACGCTGCGGCGAACACGCTGACACTCGACGACGTGGCGACACCGATGTCGCTGGCATTCGCTGGTGAGCACAATGCGCGCAACGCATTGGCCGCAGTGGCAGTGGCGCGCGCCCTCAACATTCCGGAAGCGGGGCAGCGACAGGGGTTGGCAACGGCAACCAATATTGGCGGTCGGCTGACGCGCAAGACGCTGGCTCCCAACGTGGAGGCTATCGACGACAGCTACAACGCCAATCCGGCATCGGTCCGGGCGGGATTGCAGGTGCTTCTGCGCGAGCCAGGACGTACGGTGATGGTACTTGGTGACATGGCTGAGCTCGGTGACGAGAGTCCCAAACTGCACGTTGAATTGCTCCGTGACATCGCCGCCTCTGCCGTGACGCATGTCTTCACGCTGGGCGTCCGCACAGCGGTCGCTGCGTCGGCACTCGCGGCGGAGATTCCCGCCTCACGCATCCGCGCATTCGAGCAGATCGACAAACTCGTCAACCAATTGCAGTGTGAGATCGCTGCCTCGTCGGCACCGCTCACCCTGCTCGTCAAAGGCGCGCACTCGATGGCGATGCATCGCGTGATTGATCGGCTCGCCTCTGGAACTGGAGAAAACCCCTAATGCTGCTGTGGCTTGCCAACTTGTTTCAAGGCGATATCCGCGCACTCGCGGCGGTGAACTACATCACGCTGCGCAGCGTGCTGGCCTGCGCCACAGCGATGGGCATTGCGCTGGCGATCGGCCCGCGAATGATTCGTTGGTTGCTGGCCATGAAAATCGGTCAGGCCGTGCGCAACGATGGCCCGCAGTCGCATCTCGCCAAGCAAGGCACACCAACGATGGGGGGCGCCCTCGTTCTCACTGCCATCGCCATTTCGACGCTGCTGTGGGCTGACCTCAGCAACCGCTTTGTATGGGTGGTGATGTTCGTGATGGTGGGGTTCGGTGCAGTCGGTTGGGTGGATGACTACCGCAAGGTGGTGCACAAAAACCCGAAAGGGATGTCGGCGAAGGAAAAACTGTTCTGGCAGGCGCTGGTTGGATTGATCGCGTCGACCTATCTCGCGTTTGCGGTGTCCGCCCCGAGTACCAGCACGATTTTCAACCTCATCTTTTCGTGGCTGCAGAGCGGGTTCAGCAACGATTTGCCCTCGAAGGCCGATCTGATCGTGCCGTTCTTCAAGAACATCGCGTATCCGCTCGGCGTATTCGGCTTCATCGCGCTGACCTGGTTCGTGATTGTCGGTACCAGCAACGCGGTAAATCTCACCGACGGCCTGGACGGTCTGGCCATCATGCCGGTGGTGATGGTAGGGAGCGCACTCGCGGTATTCGCTTATGTCGTGGGTCGCGTCGACTATTCGCGCTATCTGCTGTTTCCGCACATTCCCGGCGCTGCAGAGCTGATGGTGTTTTGCGGCGCGATGGCCGGTGCTGGGCTCGGCTTCCTTTGGTTCAACGCGCATCCGGCGCGAGTGTTTATGGGTGACGTCGGTGCTTTGGCGCTCGGCGCGTCGCTGGGCACCATCGCGGTCATTGTGCGTCAGGAGATTGTGCTGGTGGTGATGGGGGGGGTGTTCGTTGCGGAGACCCTGTCAGTCATGTTGCAGGTTGGCTATTTCAAGTACACCAAGGGCAAACGCATCCTGAGGATGGCCCCGCTACACCACCACTACGAGTTGAGCGGCTGGCATGAAAACCATGTCGTCGTGCGCTTCTGGATCATTACCATGTTCCTCGTGCTGGCCGGCTTATCCACCCTGAAATTGCGCTAACCAAGGATCGCCTCCCGTGTTTGCCTGCGTCAATGCAACTGTCACCGTGGTAGGCCTCGGCGCCACGGGGTTGTCGCTTGCGCGCTACCTTGGCAAACGCGGTGCAGACGTCACCGTCGTCGATGGAGCCGCGGACCCCGCAGGTCTGCCCACGCTGCGTGCGCAGCTCCCTGGCGTTGCCTTTCAACCATGTGACTTGACGCGTGACACATTGCCCGCGTCTGACATCGTGGCGCTCTCACCCGGCGTGCCGCGTAGCCTCCCGGCCCTCAAGCAGGCGATCGCTCATGGGCGATGCGTGGTGGGTGACATCGAAATCTTCGCGCAGGACGTCTCCCCGCAGGCCCGCGCGGTCGCGGTCACGGGCTCAAACGGCAAGACGACAACGACCGCATTGGCAGGCCAACTGGTGCAGTCAACGCTGCCCGCCGCGCGGGTTGCCGGCAACATCGGCGTACCGATTCTCGACGCGCTCGATGAGGCGCCGGACTGTCCCGCCTGGGTGCTTGAGTTGTCAAGCTTCCAACTCGAATCAACCGAGTCGCTGAGAGTCGAGCGCGCGGCAGTACTTAACGTGACTGACAATCATCTCGACCGTTACCCGAGCTTCTTTGCGTATGCCGCGAGCAAGGAGCGCCTGTTTGCGCATGCCGCCGCGCAGGTGCTGAACCGCGACGATGTGTGGTCGATGAGCATGCGCCGACCCGCGCTGCCGTGCGCGACGTTTGGCGCGTCGATGCCAACACAGGGCAGTGACTTTGGTCTCGCGGCTGCGCGCCATGGTCGCGATGGGTCGGTCTCGCTGATGCGAGGGGATGAGGTCTTGTTGCCTGTCTCGCAGTTGGGCGTTCGGGGCCAGCACAACGCACTCAACGCGCTGGCAGCGCTCGCCATCACGGCTGACTTTGCGGTCCCGCTCGAGCAGCAGCGTACCGTGCTGCGTCGCTTTGCCGGAATGCCGCATCGCTGCCAGTATGTCGGTAGCGTCGACGGTGTGGCTGTGATCGATGATTCCAAAGCCACTACGGTCATCGCCACGAGCGCAGCGTTGGCCGGATTGGCGCAGCCTACCTGGTTGATCGCGGGTGGCGATGGCAAGGGGCAGGCATTCGCAGAGCTCGCCGCCGCCGCCGCGCCTTTCTGCCGTGCCGTGCACCTCATTGGTCGCGATGCGCCGGTCATCGCCGCGGCGCTCGAATCGCAGGGTGTGCCGTACCGGCGCTACAGCAGCCTTGAAGACGCCGTGCATGCTGCTCTTGATGCTGCGAAGTCGGGCGAGCAGTTGCTGCTTTCACCTGCGTGTGCGAGTTGGGACATGTTCCGCAACTTTGGGCATCGTGCCGACGTGTTTCTGTCAGCCGTGGAGAGCTGGGCGAGGGCCCATGGCCGCACGTTGGTCAGCGCGGGAGGTTCGGCATGAGTAGTGCGCGCGGTTTCGTGACCCGCCTGTCCGGTAGGTGGTCGGCATGGCGAGCCGCGTTGCCGGGGCGGGCTTCTGCGGCGACGCGCGCAACGCGCCACCGCGGTGCGACGGTGCCGCCGGAGTTCGACGCAAACTTGATCTGGGTGGTCGCGCTGCTGGTGGCGATTGGTCTCTTGATGGTCTATTCCTCGTCGATTGCCAGCGCCAGTGAAAGCCGCATGACACGCAATTCGGCGACGTATTTCCTCCTGCGCCAGTGCATGTTCGTGGTGATCGGTGCCGTGTTAGCCCTGTTTGTGTTTGACACGCCTGTGCGTACGTGGGAGCGGATTGCGCCGATCGTCTTCGTCATTGCCTGCGTGCTGATTGTCGCCGTGCTGATTCCCGGTATCGGACGCAAGGTGAACGGCGCGCGACGCTGGATTCCGCTCGGGCCGTTCAGCTTGCAGCCCTCAGAGCTTATGAAGTTCGCGATGATTTTGTTCGCCGCGCGCTACGCCGTCACCAAGGCGAGCGTTCTGCACGCCGCGCAGCCAATCAAGCAGAGTCTGGTGAACGGTCTCGGCCCATTCCTGCTGATCGCCCTCGCCGTGAGCGTGGCCCTATTGCGCGAGCCCGACTTTGGCGCGACGCTCGTGGTGTTGAGCACCGGGCTTCTGATCCTTTTTATGGCTGGCCTCGACCATCGCCTGGTGCTGCCGGTGGTGGTCGTCGGATTGGTGGCCGCCGTTGCGTTGGTCTGGTTTGAGCCCTATCGTCTGGAGCGCTTCTTCGGATTCATCGACCCGTGGAAGGAAGAGTTTGGTTCTGGCTACCAACTGACGCAGTCGTTGATGGCAATCGGGCGCGGCGGTGTCTTTGGTCTTGGCCTGGGTGCCGGCGTGTCCAAGCACTATTACCTTCCCGAGGCACATACTGACTTCATCCTGGCCGTTACCGCAGAAGAGCTTGGCCTGATCGGCGTATGCGTAGTCGTCGGCGCCTATGCCTGGCTGACCTGGCGCGCCTTTGCGATCGGTCGTGAGGCACGGCGGCTGGAGCAGCCGTTCGCCGCGTTGGTAGCTCAGGGTATCGGCACGCTGTTTGGCATCCAGTCGCTCATCAATATTGCGGTCAACATGGGATTCGCGCCGACCAAGGGGCTGACACTCCCGCTGATGTCCTATGGCGGCAGTGGCATGATCGCGAGCCTGATCACGCTGTCGGTGCTGCTGCGCATTGATTGGGAAAACCGCCGACTTGAGCGGGGGTTCAAGGTATGACTGCCAGGCACTTGTTGATGATGGCTGGTGGGACCGGCGGGCACATCTTCCCGGGGTTGGCGATTGCCGAGGCCATGCGTGAACGCGGCTGGCGCGTCAGCTGGCTCGGTACACCAGGTGGGATGGAGCAAACGCTGGTGCCGCGCGACCGCTTTCCGTTGCACAGCATCGCGTTTGAGGGCATTGTCGGGCGTGGCCTCGCGCCCAAGCTGCTCTTGCCATGGCGCTTGTTCAGGGCGGTGGGCACGGCGAAGGCGCTGCTGCGTCAGATTCAACCCGACGTGGTGATTGGGATGGGTGGCTATCCAACGGTACCGGGCGGGTTGGCAGCGGTGCGACTGGGCATTCCGCTCGCTATTCACCAGAGCGATGCCGTCGCCGGACTCGCCAATCGCATGCTGGCGCGCCAGGCCAATCGCGTGCTGACCGGCTTTGCCACGGTGTTCGCCGATCGTGCTGAAAAACGCGTGGTGACCGGCAATCCGATCCGGGCGGAGTTCGCACGCTTTCCGGCACCCGCCGCACGATTCGCGACACGCAACCGACGACCGCTTCGACTCGTAGCCATGGGTGGAAGCCGAGGCGCGGAAGCGATCAATACTCTGCTACCGGAGGCGTTGCGACGACTGCCGGAGGCGGATCGGCCCGTGGTCTTGCATCAGGCGGGACGTGGCGCGCAGCAAACGACCGCGGCGCGTTACGCGCAGCTTGGAATCGCTGCCGAGGTCGTCGAATTCATCTCTGCCCCGGCGCCACTGCTTGCCGATTGCGACTACTTTGTGGGGCGCTCGGGCGCGAGCACAGTGTCGGAACTTGCGGCGCTGGGCGTTGCATCGCTGTTGATTCCGTACCCGCATCACAAGGACCAGCAGCAATTGCACAATGCACGTGTTCTTGAAACTGCCGGCGCGGCGGTGATCGCCGCACAAACCGGGCTGACGGCGGACGCTCTCGCGGCCCATCTTGCCGGTTTTTCGCGAGAGCGCTGCCTGGCGATGGCCACAGCAGCGCAGTCCGTCGCCAAACCGCAGGCCACTGCGGATATTTGTGCCGTGCTTGAAACGCTGGCGGCCCAAAGCGCCGCCGGAGGCGGATCATGAAATTCCGCTTGCAACGCTTGCACTTTGTCGGCATCGGCGGTATCGGTATGAGCGGTATCGCCGAGGTGCTGCATAACCAGGGCTACGTCGTGAGTGGCAGCGACGCCGCACAATCCGCCACGCTGGAGCGTTTGGCTGGGCTGGGCATCCGCACTGCGGTTGGGCACCGCGCCGAGAATCTGGGTGATGCGCAAGCGGTTGTGGTGTCGTCTGCCATCAACGAGGCCAACCCGGAAGTGGCGGCGGCACGTGCGAAGAAGTTGCCCGTGGTCCCTCGCGCGCTGATGCTGGCTGAGCTGATGCGCATGAAGCGCGGTATCGCGATCGCCGGCACGCATGGCAAAACCACCACGACTTCGCTGGTCGCCAGCGTGCTGGCCGAGGGCGGCCTCGACCCGACGTTCGTGATCGGCGGCCGGCTACTCGCTGCGGGCTCCAACGCACGACTTGGTACGGGCGAGTTTTTGGTGGCAGAAGCCGACGAGTCCGATGCTTCCTTCCTGCATCTGACGCCGACACTCGCCGTCGTGACCAACATCGACGCCGATCATATGGAAACCTATGATCACAGCATCGAGCGGCTGCAACAGGCGTTTGTTGATTTCGCGCATCGGTTGCCGTTTTACGGTGCGCTCTACGCTTGCCTGGACGACGCAGGCGTGGCCGCCATCCTGCCCCGTCTTGCCAAGCCCGTCGTGACCTACGGCCTGGACACGACGGCCGACATCTATGCCACGGATATTGCCGCGGACGGCGCGACGATGCGCTTTGTTGCTCATCGCAGAGGCCATGCGGACCTGCCTGTGTCGGTCAAAACAGCGGGGTTACACAATGTGCGCAACGCCCTCGCAGCAATTGCCATTGCGCAGGACCTTGGCGTCGGCGACGAGGCCATTGCACGCGCACTTGCCGCGTTCGGCGGGGTCGGGCGGCGCTTCCAGCGCTATGGCGCACAGGCCTCGGGCGCTGCAAAGTTTGAATTGATCGACGACTACGGTCACCATCCGGTTGAACTGCGCACCACGCTGGCGGCGGCACGCGCCGCGTTCCCCGGCCGCCGACTGGTACTGGCATTTCAGCCACATCGCTTCACGCGAACCCGCGATCTGTTTGAAGACTTCGCGGCCGTGTTGTCTGAGGTCGATGTGCTGCTGCTCACTGAGGTCTATGCGGCGGGCGAAGCGCCGATTGTGGCGGCGGATGGGCGCGCGCTGGCGCGGGCGATCCGCCTGCGTGGTCGCGTGGAGCCGATTTTCATCGACGACGTCTCGGCGCTGCCCGCGCAAATTTTGTACACCGTGCTTGACGGTGACGTGGTGATGACGATGGGCGCTGGATCGATCGGTTCGGTGGCGCAACGCGTTGTCGCGCTGGCGCAGGCGGCGAAGCCGGCGGAGGGCGCTCATGTGGTCTGACCCACGCACGCTGAACCGGCTGGCATTCGGCATCGCGGCCGTCGCGCTGGTCGCGCTGGCCTGGTGCCTGATGGCCTGGGCCGGCGGGCGCGGTTACTTCGCGCTGCGACAGGTCCGTGTCACCAGCGCACTGACGGAAGTCGATCCGGGCTTGCTTGAGTCCGCTATTCGCACGGACCTGCGCGGAAATTTCTTTTCGGTGTCGCCGCCTCGGGTTCGCAGCACGCTGCGCAAGCTGCCCTGGGTGCGCGACATCAGCGTGCGCCGACGCTGGCCGTGGGCGCTCGATATCGCCGTCGATGAGCACCGTGCGGTTGGATATTGGGGCGAGAACGAGTTGTTGTCCGATCGCGGTGAGGTGTTCCGTGCGGCGTCCAAGGCACCGATGCCGCGCTTTGACGGGCCGACCGGCAGCAGTGCCGACGTACTGGCCCGCTACCGCGAAGCGCGCGTGACGCTCGCGGCCTATGGGCTCGACATCAAATCGCTTGCGATGTCGCCGCGCGGGGCGGTGACGTTGACTACGGGCAACGATGTGCAGATTGAATTTGGGCGCGAACAGTTTCAGGAGCGATTGGCGCGCTTCGCCAGTCTCTATGGCACCTGGTCGCCTGCCTTCCGGCAATCGCTCGCGCGCGTCGACCTGCGCTACAAGGCTGCCGTCGCCGTGGCGCGCAACGCAACCGCAGACCCGTCGGGCGGTACGGAAACACAGAAAGGTCGATCGTGAGCGAACTCATCGCGGCGCTTGATATTGGTACGTCGAAAGTAGTGGCACTGGTTGCCGAAATCGATGCGGAACAGAAGATCAACGTCATCGGCTTTGGCGAGCAACCGTCCGTCGGATTGCGCAAGGGCATGGTGGTCGACATTGACGCCACCACGCACACGGTTGCGGCGGCGGTGCGCGAAGCAGCGGCAATGGCGAACTGCAAGATCAGTAACGTCTACGTGGGCATCGCCGGGGCACACATCCGCAGCCTGAATTCGAGCGGTATGGTTGCGATGAAGGACAGCGAGGTGACCGAAGCGGACATGGAACGCGTGGTTGAAACCGCACGCGCCATCGCGATTCCGAACGATCAGGTGGTGCTGCACACTTTGCCGCAGGAATACATCATTGACGGTCAGGAGGGCGTGCGTCGCCCACTCGGCATGAGTGGTCGGCGGCTGGAGGTGAAGGTGCACATCGTGACCGGCGCCGCCTCGGCTGCAGAAAACATCGAGAAATGCGTGCGGCGCTGCGGCCTCAATGTGGAGGAGCTGGTGTTGCAACCGCTCGCGTCTGCGGCAGCCTGCCTCACGCCGGACGAGATGGAGATCGGCGTCGGGCTGGTAGACATTGGCGGAGGCACCACCGATTTCGCACTGTTCACTGGCGGTGCCATTCGCCACACGGGTGTGCTCCCGGTCGCAGGTGACCAGATCACCAACGACATCGCGATGGCGCTACGCACACCCAGCAAGGAGGCGAGCGACATCAAGCATCGCTACGCCTGCGCATTGACCAAGCTCGTGGCGCCGGACGAGTTGATTGAAGTGCCGAGCGTGGCGGATCGTCCCGCAAAGGCGATGGCGCGTCACCTGCTCGCCGAAGTCGTGGAGCCTCGCGTCGAGGAGTTGTTCCAGCTGGTACATGAGCAGATCAAGCGCTCTGGATTCGAGCCGCTGCTGCGCTCGGGCATCGCACTGACCGGGGGCAGCAGCCTGCTGCCCGGCATGGCAGAGCTGGGCGAAGAAGTGTTCCACATGCCGGTGCGCATCGCCGTGCCGGACTATCGTGGCGCGCTGAAGGATGTTCTGGCCGCGCCGAAGTACGCCACGGCGATTGGCCTCTTGATGCACGGTCGCGACCAGCATGCGCGGCAGGTGGTGGCACGGCGACGGGAGTCGGCGGCCGCGGGCATGTTCGCGAAGTTGCGTGATGCTTTTGGTTTGTAGTGGTTCGGGTGCGGTGTGGTGCGATGTTTTTTGAGTTTGGTTTGGATTTGATTGCATAGCCTTGAAGGAGCGAAACTATGTTTGAAATCGTGGATGAAAAAAGGGATGGCGCGGTCATCAAAGTGATCGGCGTCGGCGGTTGCGGCGGCAACGCCGTGGATCACATGGTCGCGAAAGGGGTGGCGGGCGTGGAGTTCATCGCCGCGAACACCGATTCGCAGGCGCTGGATCGCAACGGCGCGCCGAAACGCCTCGCCCTCGGCGCGGAGCTGACGCAAGGCCTCGGCGCAGGGGCCAAACCGGAAGTAGGCCGCGACGCTGCAATGGAATCGAAAATGGCGGTGCAGGAAGCCATCCGCGGCGCCGACATGCTCTTCATCACCGCCGGCATGGGAGGCGGTACCGGTACCGGCGCGGCGCCCGTCGTGGCCCAATTGGCGAAGGAGATGGGCATTCTTGTCGTTGCGGTGGTGACCAAGCCGTTCCGCTTCGAAATGCAAAAGCGCGAACGCGCGGCGCAAGCCGGTATCGACGAGCTGCAGAAGCACGTCGATTCGCTGATCGTCGTGCCGAACGAAAAACTGATTCAGGTGCTCGGTCGCAATGTGTCGCTGCCGGCTGCGTTTGCTGCCTCCAACGATGTTCTGCACGGGGCCGTCGCCGGCATTTCCGAGATCATCAACAAACGGGGGCTGGTGAACCGTGACTTCGCCGACGTGCGCACCATCATGTCCGAGCTGGGCATGGCGATGATGGGCACCGCCACCGCCTCCGGCGAAGACCGCGGCAAGGCCGCTGCGATGGCTGCGATCAAGAGCCCGCTGCTCGAAGACGTGGACTTGCAAGGCGCGCGTGGCGTGCTGCTCAACATCACGACGTCCAGCAACGTCGAACTCGGCGAGCTGTACGACGTGACTGACACCGTTCAGGAGTTCGTCTCGGCTGATGCCACGGTGCTGTGGGGCCACGTGATCGACGACGCGATGGGCGACGAGATGCGCGTCACGATGGTGGCCACGGGCCTCGGTGCCAAGCGCAAGATGCAGGCCGTGCAGGGTGGCGCGGCGGCCATGACGCGACTGGAAATCCCGACAGTTCGTACCGGCACTGACAACGTGCCCGTGGTGACCGAAGCCGTCGGCGTGGCGACGACGGTGACCACCGACGTGTCGCTTGACGAGCCGACCTGGCAGCGTTCGCCGGCGCGCAATCCTGCCCGCTCGCTCGAGATCCCGACGTTCCTGCGCAAGCAGGCGGACTAGCCGCCGAGCAGCGACTGGCGCGACCCGAGGCACTCCGGCACCGATTCGCTCCCGGTGCCGGAACGTCGCGCGTCGCCGTCCGGCGACGATCGCTGCCGCACGCGACGGCCGCTCCTATACTCTCGCGATGCCCAAGCAACAGACTATCGCTGCGCCCATTTCTGCCACGGGGGTCGCGCTGCACTCCGGCGTTCGAGTGCAGATTACGCTGAATCCCGCGCCACCGGACACCGGTTTCATCTTTCGCCGCACGGACCTCAACCCCGTCGCCGAGATCCCGGCGCGCGCTGATCTGGTGAAGGAAACGCGCCTCGCCACGACCCTGGTGCACGGCGGCGCCAAGGTGGCGACCGTGGAGCACCTGCTCGCCGCCTGCGTCGGCTGCGGGCTCGACAACGCCTTGATCGAGCTTGACAACCTCGAAGTGCCGATCATGGATGGCTCATCGGCGCCGTTTGTGTTTCTGATTGAACAGGCGGGCGTCTTCGCGCAAGATGCACCTCGCCGCTACATTGAGATTCTGTCGCCGGTACGCGTTGAGGCCGGCGACAAATTCGCCGAGCTGCTCCCCAATCCGCACTTTGAGGTGGATTTCACGATCGATTTCTCGCATCCGGCGATTCCGGATGACCAGTGCCACGTGCGTATGAAGCTCGACGACGACGACTTTCTTGCACACATCAGCCGTGCGCGAACCTTCGGCTTCGCCTACGAGGTCGAAACCTTGCGCTCGATGGGGTTGGCACAGGGCGGTAGCATGGAAAACGCGGTCGTCCTGGACGAGTACAAGGTGCTCAACCGTGAAGGCCTCCGCTTCACTGACGAACTGGCGCGCCACAAAGTGCTGGACGCGGTGGGCGATTTGTTCCTGCTTGGGCATCGGGTGCGCGGCAAATATCACGCGTTCAAGTCCGGTCACGAGCTCAACAACAGGCTCTGCCTCGCACTTCAGGCCAATCCAGCGGCTTGGCGCTACGTGACTTGAACAGCTTTTTGGTTCTATCGACCGCCCACTGGTCGTTTGCTGTGAAAAATCACCCGAGTCGACTCACTGATAAAAATGGCTTGAACGACCACGGATCGGTCGATCGGGCTAAAAAGCTGTACAGCTAACGATCCGCAATGGTCTTTGCCAGCCGCGCCAAACTAGTTTGCATGCGCTCACTCTTCATGCGGCTAGCTACAGCACTCATGTCGCGCTGACTTGTGGCGCTGGGCAAGGTTTTCGGTAGACGCCGAGGCACCGGTTTGGATTGCGTACGCACCGAAATTTCGCTAAATTTCCCCCCCTTGCGGTGAAGATTCGCGAGCATGTCGCGGCCCAGCAGTCGGGCCAGATGCGCCGCTTCTGGCGAATCCACCGTAAGTACCACGGTTGAGCCTGAGGCTGCCATTGCCACCACAAAGCGCGCCAGACGCTGCGGCACTGCCTCCATCAACCACTGGTATTGACGGCTGCCTTCGCGGGCATGTCGCAGCGCCGCGCCAAAAGCGGGCATGCGATCAAAGAACTGGGCCAGACCCAGAGGACGAGGATAGAGCGCTGGGGCGAAGCGCCGCGATTTGAGGTTTTGCACGTGCAAATTATCGTTGTATCGAGCGATTTTCGGAGCAAGCGGACGATTCACGTTGGCATTCCGCAGGTCATCGGCTTGGCCGCGCTGGCGCTGGTCGCACTCGGGCTGACGGCGACTCTGGCCAACTACCTGTCGCTGAAATATGCCGTGACCAGCAATGATCCGCTCATTCGCGGCATTCTGCTGGCCGACCAGCACGCGGAGGCCAAGCAGCGCCAGCAGCAGATTCAGGACAACATCAATAACCTCGCCGTCAAGCTCGGCGAAGTGCAGGCGCACATGATGCGACTGGATGGGCTCGGCGAGAAGCTCGCCAAAGTGGCCGGCCTGAAGCCGCAGGAACTGCCAAGCGCCACGGCAAACAGCGGTCGCGGCGGCGCCGCCACGCCGGGCGCACCGCTGTCGTTCGACGAATTTGCACGGCAGCTCGGCGAAATCGCCCGCAAGGCTGACGTCAAGGCCGACCAACTGACGGTGCTCGAAGCGCTTCTGGTGGAGGGCAGCGCACAGCGCAAGTTCCTGCCCACGCTGCCACCGATTGAAACCGTCAATTACACCTCGAACTTCGGATACAGGATTGACCCGTTCACCGGCCACCAGACGTTCCACGAAGGCGTGGACTTCGCCGCCGAGACGGGCACCGAGATTCACGCCGCGGCAAGCGGCAAAGTGATTTATGCAGACTTTCATCCCGCCTACGGCAAGTCCGTGGAAATTGATCACGGCAACGGCCTGGTCACCCGCTACGCGCACGGCTCCGAGTTGCTGGTCAAGGAGGGCGACCTCGTCGTGCGCGGCCAGCGCATTTCGCGTGTCGGCTCGACGGGCCGTTCAACCGGCCCCCATCTGCATTTCGAAGTGCGCCTCAACGGCGTGCCGCAAAACCCCGCCCGCTTCCTCGCGGTTAACTGATCTGCGGCACCGCGCCCGAACGGGCGGTGGGCCCGTCGGCATAAAATCCAAGGTTTCGCCCGCTTCGGCGTGTGCTGGCTTTTGTGCCGGTACGCGCCTGCGGGCATTGTCACATCCGCACCCTGTGCGTCCCTGCTTTCGTCCCGCGGCCAAGGTGGCCTAGCTCATGATTGATAAATTTCTAAAAACAATTTTCGGCAGTCGTAATGATCGGCTGCTCAAGCAATACCGCGCACAGGTTCAAAAGATCAATGCGCTGGAAGCGGGCCTGAAATCCCTCTCCGACGACGAGCTACGCGGCAAGACGACCGAGTTCAAACAGCGCGTCTCCAATGGCGAAACGCTCGACGCGTTGCTTCCCGAAGCGTTTGCTGTCGTTCGTGAGGCCGGCATTCGCGTGCTCGCGATGCGTCACTTTGACGTGCAATTGATCGGCGGCATGGCGCTGCATCAGGGCAAGATTGCCGAGATGCGCACCGGCGAAGGTAAAACGTTGATGGCGACACTGCCGGTGTACCTCAATGCGCTGGCAGGCAAGGGCGTGCACGTGGTTACCGTCAACGACTACCTTGCCAAGCGCGACGCCGACTGGATGGGGCGCATTTACCGCTTCCTCGGCATGAGTGTCGGCACCATTCTGTCGCAACAGGACAATGCCTCGAAGATCGCCGCCTACGCGGCTGACATCACTTACGGCACCAACAACGAGTACGGTTTCGATTATCTGCGCGACAACATGGAGTACGCGGTCGCGGATCGCCGTCAACGCGGGCTCAACTACGCCATCGTCGACGAAGTGGATTCGATCCTGATCGACGAAGCGCGCACGCCGCTCATCATCTCCGGCCAGGCCGACGACAACGTCGAGATCTATTACAAGATCAACGAACTCGCGCCGAAGCTCACGCGCCAGGCCGACGAAAAATCCGCCGGTGACTATCACGTCGACGAGAAGGGCCGACAGGTCTATCTCTCCGAAGAAGGCCACGAACGCGCAGAGAAACTGCTCGAGCAGATGGGCATGCTGCCGTCTGGCTCCAGTCTTTACGACGCAGCGAACATTTCGCTGATGCACCACGTGTACGCGGCACTCCGGGCGCACGCGCTTTACAACCGCGATGAACATTACGTGGTCCAGGATGGCGAAGTCGTCATCGTCGACGAATTCACCGGTCGTCTCATGTCCGGTCGGCGCTGGAGTGACGGCCTGCATCAGGCGGTCGAAGCCAAGGAAGGCGTGCCGATCCAGCGCGAAAACCAGACGTTGGCGTCGATCACGTTCCAGAACTATTTCCGCATGTACGGCAAGCTTGCGGGGATGACCGGTACGGCCGATACCGAGGCCTACGAATTCCAGCAGATCTACAACCTGGAAACGGTGATCATCCCGACGCACCGCGACATGGTTCGACGTGACGAGAACGATCTCTTCTTCAAGACCACGGCGGAAAAGTACGCAGCGGCCGTACACGACATTCGCGACTGCTACAACCGTGGCCAACCGGTACTGGTCGGCACGACATCGATCGAGAATTCCGAATTGATCGCGGCGATGCTGACCAAGGAGAAGCTGCCGCATCAGGTGTTGAACGCCAAGCAGCATGAGCGCGAGGCGCACATCGTCGCTCAGGCCGGTCAGCCGAAGATGATCACCATTGCCACCAACATGGCAGGCCGTGGTACCGACATCGTCCTCGGTGGCGCCCTGGAGCCCGAACTGCGCGCGATCCGCGAGGACGAGTCGCTCACGCCGGAAGTACGCAAGGCGAAGATGGAATCCGTTGAAGCTGAGTGGAAGAAGCGCCACGAGGAAGTGCTGGGATCAGGCGGGCTGCGCATTGTCGGCACCGAACGTCACGAATCGCGCCGTATCGACAACCAGTTGCGCGGCCGTGCCGGTCGACAGGGGGATGCTGGCTCCAGCCGCTTCTACCTCTCCGCTGAAGACCCGCTGATTCGCATCTTCGGTGGCGATCGCATGAAGAACATCATGACGCGCCTGCGCATTCCCGACGGCGAGCCGATCGAAGCGGGCATCATGACGCGCCAGATCGAGAAGGCGCAACTGAAGGTTGAATCCCGCAACTTCGACATCCGCAAGCAACTGCTTGAGTACGACGACGTTGCCAACGACCAGCGCAGGGCCATCTACGAACAGCGCAACCATTTACTGGAGCATGCCAACGTCAGCGACACCGTGCGCGACATGATCGGCGGCTGGGTCGAAGACACCGTCAACGTGCACGTGGCGCCAGAGAGCACTGAGGAGCAATGGGATGTCACGGGGCTCGAAGCTGCGCTGCACGATGTTCACGTTCCCGTCAGCATCAGCGAGTGGCAAAAGGCGACGCCCGATCTCGACGACGCCGACATCCGTGAACGCTGCAAGTCCGCCGCGCTTGAGGCCTACGACAGCAAGCGAAAAGTCGCCGGCGACGATGTCTTCAGTCAGTTCGAGCGCAATATTCTGCTGCAGATCATGGATACGCAGTGGCGCGAGCATCTGTCGAATCTCGATCTGCTGCGCCAGGGCATCCACCTGCGCGGCTACGCGCAGAAGAACCCGAAGCAGGAATACAAGCGCGAGTCGTTCGAGATGTTCGGGCAGATGCTCGATCGCTTTCGCGGTGACGTGGTCCGCATTTTGCTGACGGTGCAGGTGCGTAGTGAGGCGGACGCTCAGGCGGTGGAGCCGCATGCCGCGACGCAAAATGTGGCCTATCAGCACGCGGGCGTCGATGGCCTTACTGGCGAAGCATCGCCCGCACCGGCAGCCAGCGGCAGCGGTAGCCAACCGGTCGTCAATCAGGGGCCGAAGCTCGGGCGCAACGATCCCTGCTGGTGCGGGTCCGGCAAGAAGTACAAGCATTGCCACGGGCGTCTGGACTGACCGCTACTTCCGGCATCGCATAATTCAACCCAAAGTTCCCATTAGGACGCGAAACGGTGTCGGATGCAGTCGGGATGCAGGTTGGGCGCAATTCTTTGAGTCGTAGCGGGGCTACGGCGAAAAAAATTGCGCCCAAGATGCGCCCGAATGCGCCGACAGCGTTCGCGTAGGCCGAAGGCCGGCTAATGGGAAATTTGGGTTTACGGCTCGTTCAGTGTGACTGAACGGGCCTTTTTTCTGAACCACACGCTTCCAACGCCATGCCTGTTGCCTACACCGCGCTTGATCCCGCTCTCGCTCACCCGGTTGCCGGGGTTCGCTTCGCCGCCGTGCAGGCCGGCGTGCGCAAGCCCAACCGCTACGACCTGCTGCTGGCCCAGTTTGACGAAGGCACCACGGTGGGGGGCGTATTCACCCAAAGCCGTCTTGCCGCCGCACCGGTGCTGGTGTGTCGCGAGCATCTCGCTGCCGGTAACGCCATTCGCGCGTTGGTCGTGAATACAGGTATCGCCAATGCGGCCACTGGCGAACTTGGCCTTGCCAACGCACGGGCCAGCTGTGCCAGCGTAGGCGCGGCGCTCAATGTCGCGGCAAATCAGGTGCTGCCGTTCTCCACTGGCGTGATCCTTGAACATCTGCCGATGGAACGCATTGGCGCGGGCATCAGCGCAGCCGCTGCGGAAATCAAGTCGGGCAAGCTTGCAGCGTGGGATCGCGTCGCACAGACCATCATGACGACGGACACCGTCTACAAGCTTGCCAGCGCGCAGGCCGTGGTGGGCGGCAAGACGGTGAATGTCACCGGCATCGCGAAAGGCGCCGGCATGATCCAGCCCAACATGGCGACGATGCTGTCGTTCATCTTCACCGACGCCGCCGTCTCCGGCGCGCTGTTGCAGCCACTGGCGAAGCGCGTTGCGGACGCCAGCTTCAATCGCGTGACGGTGGACGGCGATACGTCAACCAACGACAGCTACATCGTTGCTGTAACCGGCAAGGCCGGCAACGCGGCTGTCACGTCGCTGGATTCGGCTGACGGCGCCGCGCTGACCGCCGCGCTCGAGAGGGTCAGCCTCACGCTGGCACAAGCCATCGTACGCGACGGCGAGGGGGCAACCAAGTTCATGACGATCGCCGTCAGCGGCGGCCGCGATTCGGCCGAATGCGATCGCATTGCCCGCGCTGTTGCCCATTCGCCGCTGGTCAAGACCGCCTTCTTCGCCAGCGACCCAAATCTCGGCCGCATCCTGGCGGCAGTTGGCTACGGCGCGCCGGCCGACCTCGATCCCTCAAGGGTCACGGTGTACCTCAACGACGTCCTCGTCGCAGAATGCGGCGGTCGGGCGGCAAGCTATCGTGAGGAGGACGGCGCACGCACGATGAAGCATCAGGACATCACGGTCGCGATCAACCTCGGTCGCGGCAACGCCTCGCAAACGGTATATACCTGCGATTTCTCGTATGACTATGTGAAGATCAATGCGGAGTACAGGAGTTAGGAGCGGGGGCTCTCCAAACGAACTCGGGACGACGAAGGCATGAATTCACCTGATTCCTCCGCACAGGCGCTGCTCGAACGCATCGCCGCTGCCCTCGAACGCATCGCCCCGCCGCCGCGTCAGAAGCCTGACTTCAAGCGCCACGTCGCCGCTCGCTGGCGAGTGTCGGGTGCGCTGAAGTATCTCGAAGCGGTGCAGCACGTGCATCACATGGACGCCGACTGGCTGGTGGGTGTGGAGGCGCAGCACGCGCAGATTGATCGCAATACCAAGCAGTTCGTCGCCGGGAAACCCGCCAATAACGTGTTGTTGACGGGCTCGCGCGGCACCGGAAAGAGTTCGCTGGTCAAGGCGATGCTGTCACGCTACGCCAAACGCGGCCTGCGCTTGATTGAGGTCGAGAAGGAACATCTGAACGACATGCCAGACATCGTCGACCAGATCGCTGATGAGCCGTATCGGTTCGTGCTGTTCTGTGATGACCTCTCGTTCGATCAGGGCGACGGCAGCTACAAGGCGCTGAAGGCGATTCTCGATGGTTCCATCGCGGCGGCGACGCCGAACGTGCTGCTCTACGCGACGTCGAACCGCCGCCACTTGCTGCCCGAATACTTCCACGAGAACGAGGAAACGAAGTACGTTGGCGACGAGGTCCACTTTGGTGAAAGCATCGAAGAAAAGGTGTCCCTGTCGGAGCGCTTCGGGCTCTGGATTTCGTTCTATCCGTTCTCGCAGGAGGACTACCTCGCCGCGGTGATGTCGTGGGTCGCGCAACTGGGCACCCGCGTGCCGACTGAAAGCAGGAAGCGCGATGCCTTCGAGCGTGATGCGCTGAACTGGGCTTTGCAGCGCGGCTCCCGTTCTGGCAGGGTGGCCTATCAGTTTGCGCGTGACTTCGCTGGGCGAAGCGGCAAGTGAGTGACATTCCACGCTTTGATCCGAACGACGCCCGACCGCTCACGCGCGTCGCGGTCGCGATCATCGAGCGTGTGGTCGAAGGTCGGCCGCAGGTTCTCTTCGCGCAACGGCCGGCGGGCAAAGCGTATGCCGGGTACTGGGAGTTTCCGGGTGGCAAGATCGAGGTTGGGGAGTCGGTGTTGGATGCGCTGATCCGGGAAATCGACGAGGAGCTCGGCATACACATCCGCACCGCCACACTATGGCGCAGTGAGCGCTTCAGTTATGAGCACGCGCACGTCGAACTGAACTTCTGCCGCACGCTGGACTGGCAGGGCGAGCCGCACGGTCGCGAAGGGCAAGCGTTTGCATGGCAATCGCCGGCCGCGATCGCTGTTGCCCCGCTTTTGCCCGCATTGCACGCGCCGGAGAGTGGCGTGTTGGCTGGATTGCTCGAGCGCTGAGTCGGCAGCGCACTACTCCGCATGGGCGACACGACCGCCCACCGCGTCGTTGCCCGACGCAGAGGGGGCGCGCAGAGACGGCACCACCGGCGCGGAATGCCGGGTACCACCAGACTGTTCTGTCAACGGCGACGGGCAAGCTGCCGTTACCTGCCCGCTGCTACATCGCTCGGTGTGGCTTTCAATGTCTGCCGGTCCGCAAAAGGAGTTGCACCATGTCCTCTGTTCAGCCCGATGTTCAGTCTCGCCGTGATTTCATGCTCGTTGGCGCCCGCACGGGTGCGGGCGTGGCAGCCGTTGCCGCACTCGCGTCCGCCCCAGGCGCCATGGCGGCCGTCTTGAGTGACGATGTGGCGACGCCCGCCGTCAGTGGTGATCTACTGCACACGCTTGGCGGCCGCATCGGTCTTGAGGTGGCCAATGTCATCGGTACGCCGGGGCAGCCGCTCGCGTTGGCCTACGTCGATGCCGCAGGCCCGTCAGTAGACGCGCTGCGTGTGGGGCTGGCGCAAGGCGTCGAATGGCACACGCGCTGCGCGACCCAATGCGTCGAAACTCAGACGTCGCCGTCAACCGTGATTGCCGTTGCCCATTTGAGCAACCCCATCACGGGCGCCAGCGCGCGCGTCGAGATTGACGCTGTCGCGCTCAGCGTGATCGGCCTCATCGAATCGATCAATGTGCCGGGCAGCGCGCAGAAAAACGCAGTGCTCACCGCCAGCGCCGACAACCTCTACCGCATCACCTACACCGGCTAGACGCTCGAATGCGCTTGACTGCTGCGCCAAATCAAGCGCGGGCGCGAAACCGGTTGCAAACCCGAAATTCGCCCGGAAGATAGTGGCAACACTTCTTCCGGAGGCATCGTCATGGGTTTGCGCATTGTTGCTTTCGCTTTGGCTGGTTTGTGGGTCATCCAGAGTCCATCCCTATTCGCACAGAACTGGTCGCTCGTCGAAACCCGGCGCACGGTCAAGCCGGACCGTTCGCACACGCCAGCCGAGTGGCGGCTGGGCGAGCACTCGGTGGCCGCGCTGAAACAATGGGTCGACAACGATCGGCGGCGGCAAACCATCGCCGCGACGTGTTCATGGCAGGGCATTCCCGGCGGCATCGCCCCGGGGGCGAGCTTCGCGGTATCGGTGAAGATTGACCAGTCGCAGAACACGCAGACGGGCTACGACACCTGGGTCAAGCTCTACCCAGGCGAAGAGGGTGGCAATGAGGGTGATGGGCCGAGCGCCTCGGCAAGTTGGCGGGAAGGCGCTGTGGCGCACACGGACAAAGCGACTCTGCGTGCGCCACGAGGTGGCAGCCAGCGCTACTACATTCGTGCGCAGTGCAAAGTGGCAGGCGACTACCACGAAACCATCTTCTACTACCGCTTTGCACCGGGTGCCGCTCAGGTGCAAGTGCCACCGGTCGCCACGCCAACGCCGCCCGCAGCGCCTGCAGCGGCCAGCGCGGTGTCGTGGACAGGCGACTGGTCCACCAATTTTGGGGCGATGCAGCTCACCCAGCGTGGCAGTCACGTCAGCGGTGCCTACGACTATCGAGGCGGACGCCTCGAGGGCGAGCTCGTTGCGAACGTGTTGCGAGGCCGTTGGACGCAGGACAACGCGAGCGGGCACTTTGTCTTTCAGCTGAGCGCCGATGGGCGGCGCTTTGATGGTCGCTGGGGCCGCGGCACTGCCGACAGCGACGGCGGCGTGTGGCAGGGATCGCGCTGACGGGCGTTTTCCTGGCAGCCTGCTAGGGCAAATTCAGCGCGCATTGCGTGTTAAGCCAGGTGCGTAGATCGGCCCCGACACTGCGCGTCGATCCGCTGAAGGACAAGCCCTGTGTAAGCGCCGCATCACGAAGACCAAGTAGCGCGCGCATCACAATCAGCGCGTCCTTGCTGTCCACCACACCGTCGCCATCAACGTCGACCGTCAGGCCGCTGCGCATCGCTTCGACGGCGGTCTGAATGGTGCTGGCCGTGACGACGCTAATCGGATTCTTTGCGTTGGCGGTGAGGTCCACGTTCGCTTGCGTGTTCACGATGTAGCGCAGCAGCAGTAGCGCATCGGTGTGCGGACGAACCGAACCATCGGCGTCCAGATCGAGTGAGCAAGCAGGCGCGGGCTGCAGCGCGATATCGAGGTCAGTGACTGCGGGCGGAACCCCCACCAGCGCGCTGATCCGCGGTGCGTACCCAGGGGCGCTGACCTTCACGTACCAGCAGCCGGTCACCACGTCCCAGCCGTAGCGGCCATCGCTGCCCGTGGTCTGCGGGTTCACGTTCGGCGAAATCTGCATCGGTGTGAAACCCGGCACTTCGAACAGGCCGGTATCTGGCGCACTGCCCGTCCAGACGCCACCTGGACCGCCGACGCGGGTGTCAATGGTGCGGCAGTCGCGTGTCTGTGCGGGTGGACCGAGCACGTCGGGAAGCCCCGGCAACTGACGGAACAGTTGCACGGTTGCGCCGACGATCGGTTGCGCGGTGACCGCGTCGGTGACGACGCCGCTCGGATCGTAGAGCTGTGGATTGCCGACAGGGTCTCCCGGCCCGACGCAGCCGGTGGGGTAGAGGCCAAAGCCATCGCCGTTGTACGCAATGCAGGGCCGGTGGTTGTCCCAGTCAGGAAAGATGTTTACGGGCTGCCCTGGCATGAACTGCCCCCCGGGGATGAAACCGCTCCAGAAGCCGGGCCCGGCGGCGGCCGCTTTGGCGCCGTCGCGCTGGGCGGCGGACTGATTTGCATCGAACGTCATCTGCTGCACGTTGATGTAGCGGCCACCGTAGGACTGACCGAGATAGACCGTGCGCAAATTGCCGCAGGGGGCCAGCTCCGTCGGGCATGCGATGAGTGCGCGCACATTGATCGGCGTGGTGCCGAGCAATGCGCGCGGGATGAGCAGGTTGTTGCTGCCATTCTGCGTGATCTGGCGAGCCGGGTTGCCGATGGTCACGGTGATATTGGTTGCAGACGGGCTGGGCCGAATGTCCAGCGGCGCCACGCCGCTGGCGCTTGCCGCGCCCGCGGTGGCGGCTAGCGTGTAGTTGCCCAAGGCGGCGTTGGCGGCCGAGGTCACGGCGAAGCGGAATTCGATAGCGCCTCCAGAGGGCACGCTGATCGCGGGGGACAGCGGCCAAGTCAGCGTCTGTAACCCGGCGCTGGGCGAGTTCGCGCTGATGGTGGGATTGCTGGTGAGTGCGCCAGTCGTCGAGCCACTCACGTAGGACAGCGCCGAGGTGATCGTGGTTTGCACGCTCGGGATTGAGAACGCATTGGCGGTCGGGTTAACCACGCGCAGCGTGTAGCCATTGGGGCTGCTGCGTAGCATCGTGGGCTGGTCTGGCCGCGCCTGCAGGAACAGCGCAGCCGCGGGTTCAGCGACGGTGACCGCGCCAGCCGCAGCAAACGCCGCGAATGCGGGCACCATATTGCCGGTACCCCCTGTCGTGCGCCCCGACGTTGTGCCGGCCGCGCTGATCACGGCGAACTTGTCGCCCGACTTTGGCGTGTACGCAGGCCCATGATTGGCTACTAACTTCCCGGCCAGCGTAACCGAACCCGGCGACCCTGCGCTGCTGAAGCCGTTGCGCGTGATCACGCTCATGGTGCCGAAGTCGGCACCCGGTGTCGTGCCGTTGATCGCCACCTCGAGCGTGCCTTTCGCGGTTTGCGTGAACTGCGAGGTGACGGTGAGTGCACCATCGAGGACCACCGTGCCACCGTCGTTGTTGATGCCACCGTAGACCGTGCCAGTGCCCGAAAAGCGCCCGCCGCTGAGCACGATGGGGTAGTTGTCCAGCGCGCAACACTTCGGCACACCCAGCACGCTGCCACCGTTCAGTACCGTTTGTCCTGCGAACTGGGTGAAGTCGCCCCAGCGAAACAGCGTATTGCCGCTGTTGACCTCCACCACGCCGTGATTGAGCAGCCCGGGCGTCCAGTCGAACTGGAGGGTGTTCGTGTGATTGAGGCGCAGCGTGCCGAAATTCGTGAACGGGCGCGTGGCATTGCCACCGAACACGAGTCCACTGGTGAGCGTGGCTGGCACCGGGCCTACGACGTTGACGGTCATGCTGCCGGTGTTGGTCCACTCGCCCGCACCGGACAGGCCGCTTGACGTGTAAAGACCGGCAATGCCGCTCCAGGTGGTTGTTCCCGCCGTCACCAACGGCGTGCCGAGCGACAGCGAGCTGGCGGCGGTGTTCACGGTCAGCGTTGCTCCGACGCCAACCGTCACCGCGTGATTCGCGGTTGAGGCGAGCGTGCCGCCACTCCAGTTGAACGCCGTGGTGATCGTGAGGGGGGCGCCGACGGTCAGACCGCCGTTCTGCAGATTCAGGGAGCCGATCGGCGCCGAGCCGATGTTCAGCTGCGCGGTGGCGCTCGTATTGTTGACGGTGACCGTCGCCAGGCTGCCGCTGGCCAGCGCCGTGTCCTGCAGGGTGAACAGCGTGTTCACGGCGCCGATGCTGACCTGCGGCAATCGTGAACCGACGGTGGAAAAACTTGCGGTCGAGAATGGCGCAAAACTGGCCAGCCCGGCTACATCAATCCCCGCACTGCCGCCGACGTTGCCGTAGCCCGAGAACGTGAGCGAGGCTGCGCTGGCCGCACTGTTGATGGTCAGTGTGGCTCCACTGAGCGTGGTGATGTTGACCGCATCGGCGGCGCTGGGGACCGCACCGCAGGACCACTTGGCACTGTTATGCCAGTCGCCAGCGCCACCAATCCAGTTACAGGTGGCGGCACCGCAGGTGGCCGCGCCGAGCGCGAGCAGAGGCGCGACCCTGCGCATCAGTTGTGTCACACTGCATCGAAGGTGGCTGAGCATGGTGCTCTCCTGAGTACATTGCCGATTTGAATAAGACGGCATCCGCCTAAAAAGGGCGCCACAGGGAGCCACCCCGCTCTGCGCGCCGCTGACCTTGGCCATAATGTAGCCCGCCATGGAAGCCTTCCTGATCTCTACGGGCATTGTCGCCCTCGCCGAAATCGGTGACAAGACGCAACTTCTCGCCTTTCTGCTCGCTGCGAAATTCAAAAAGCCGTGGCCCATCGTCGCCGGCATCCTGATTGCGACCCTCGCGAACCACGCGGGCGCGGGCGCGCTCGGCGCGTGGATCACCGCAGCCGTCGGCCCACAGATCATGCGCTGGGTGCTTGGCATTGGTTTCATCGCAATGGCGATCTGGACACTCATTCCCGACAAGATCGACGAAGACGAGGCGGGCAGCGCACGCT
This sequence comes from Burkholderiales bacterium, assembly GCA_016790165.1. Classification (GTDB taxonomy): domain Bacteria; phylum Pseudomonadota; class Gammaproteobacteria; order Burkholderiales; family Casimicrobiaceae; genus Casimicrobium. The sequence continues at coordinate 49,741 of JAEUPL010000030.1, read as the reverse complement.
CACATTACGGCGTGTTCGGCACCACCGTCGTCGCGTTTTTCCTCGCGGAAATGGGCGACAAAACGCAGATCGCCACCATCGCACTCGCAGCGCAATTCAACGCGTTTTATGCCGTCGTCGCAGGCACCACGTTCGGCATGATGATTGCCAACGTCCCGGCGGTATTCCTCGGCAGCAAAATCGCCAATAAAGTGCCCGTGCGACTCGTGCACGGGATTGCGGCGTTGATATTTGCGGTGCTGGGTGCGGCGACGTTGCTTGGGTGGGGGGAGCGATTTGGGTTTTGATGCTGCGCGGAGCGCCGCCGACGCGTACACAGTTTCTTTTCCGTGGTGCGGAGAAGCGAAGCGTGCCCGCCTTTACGCCGAGGTCATTTCGCACATTGGTTCGACAAACCATAGCCTTGACGCGCTGCGCTGCTCAAGGCTATGTCGCTACACGATACGCTCAGCGCAGAATGCTCGGGAGGAGGGAACGGGGGTGAGCACCCTGCGCTGAGCGCACCGTCATGATCGGGGACGGGTGGGCAACGAGTGGCCCACTCTGCGTCTTGCGCTTTGGCTGTTGATGTTTGGCTTCATCATGATCAGGCGAACGCTTTCGCGATCATCGCGACGAGTTCGGTCGATTCTGTTGCGGCAACACCCTGGAAGCCTGCGGCGATTACCGTGGTCAACGCGAAGGTTGTCGTGATCGAAACAGCAGCGGTGAGCGCGCGATCAATGCGTGAAAGTGTGCCGGTGAATTGCTTGGTCGTTTTCATGTTCATGTCCCTTTGTTTTGGTTTCCTTCGGTTGGAAGGCATCGCGTCGTTGCGATGGAACGAACATTAGCGGGGCATGATTTCGCTTGCGACGGGCAGGCGACGAATTGCGAGAAAGCAGGCGTGAAGTGTCGAAACTTGGAGTGAACGCGCTCCGCTGCTCCTACAAGCGCCTCGCGACTACACCGACATGCCGCCCGACACTTCGATCACGGCGCCGTTGATGTAGCTGGCCTCATCGCTCGCGAGGAACGCGTAGACGTTGGCAATTTCCTCTGCTGTGCCCAAGCGGTGCAGCGGGACGCGTGCCTTCATCTCGTCGAGCACCTTGTCGGGCACGGTCGCGAGGATGGGCGTGGCGATGAAGCCGGGTGCAACGGCGTTGACGCGCACGCCCTTGGGCCCCAGCTCGCGGCTCCAGGTCTTGGTGAATCCGATCACGCCGAACTTGCTCGCGGCGTAATTCGTCTGCCCGAAGTTGCCGTAGATGCCGACGACGGACGAGGCATTCAAAATCACGCCCGAACCCTGCGCCACCATCACGTCAGCCACCGCCTGCGCGCAGTGGAAGACGCCGCGCAGGTTTACGTCGATCACGCGGTCGAACTGCTCCACTGTCATCTTCTGGAGACGGGCGTCCTGCGTGATGCCGGCGTTGTTCACCAGCACATCAATGCGACCGAAGTCCGCTTTCACTTTCGCAACGACGAGGTCGATCCCGGCCCGGTCGGTGACGTTCAACACAAAGCCCACCGCTTGGGCGCCCAGCGCCTGGCATTGTTGCACCGCGTCGTCAACGCCCGCCTGCTTGATGTCGCAGACGATCACGATGGCGCCTTCGCGGGCGAATTTGAGCGCCGTTGCGAGCCCGATGCCTTGTGCGGCACCGGTGATGAGGGACACTTTGCGTGCGAGGCGATGGGCTGGATTCATGGCGGCTCTGTTGGGAAATGAGCTCGCAGTGTAGCCAGTCAGGCGCCCGAATTGCTGCGTCGCATCAATTTCCCGCTGCCACGCGCGCGGCAGAAACAGCTTTTTGGTCCAATCGACTTGCAGATAAGCCTTGCATCGATGAATTTCGTATTGTCGAGTTGGAAAAAAATTGAGCCACAACGACCGTCCAGCGGTCGGTCGGCACTCAAAGCTGACCTGGCCTGATGCGAATTCGATGCCGGCGCTACTGCGCGCCTGCGGCAAGGAGCATCGTGACCATCTCGCCATAACCTCGCGCGCGGGCGAGCGCGAGCGGCGTGGTGCCCTGGCGATCGCTCAGCCGTGTGCTGGCGCCCGCGTCGAGCAAGGCTTTGAGCGTCGCCTGATGCCGCCGGCCACCGTCGCCGAGTACGATGGCCTCGATCACTGCCGTCCAGTGCAGATTGTTGACGTGGTCCAGGGGGGCCCCGGCGGCGATCAGTTGCCGGACTACGCCATCGTGCCCGAGATGGGCCGCCGCAATCAGCGCCGTGCCATCGTACCGGCTGGTGGTGAGCTTCGCGCTGGCGCCGCCGGTCAGCAGTACGCGCAGCGTCTCCTCGTCGTCCGCCACGGCGGCGATTGTCACCGCGTCGTAGCGATCATTTTCCAGCAGCGACGGGTTGGCACCAAGCGCGAGCAGGGCACGTACCGCCTCACGTTGTCGCGCGAACGTGGCGACGTGCAGTGGCGTGCGGCCGTAGCCCTCGCGCGCGTTCAAATCGCTGCCTGCCGCCACGAGTCGGCGGATCTCGGCGGCATCGCCACGCTGCGCGGCTGCGTGAAGCCCGCGGTATCGGCTGGCCTCGGTCGCACTCGGCGCAGTCTGTGCCGTCGCGGGCGGCGCGACGGCGATCAAGGCAAACGTCGCCGTCGCAATGACGGCGGACAGCAACAGACGACTTTTCATGAGCGACTCCTGCGGTTGCGCTGAAGCGTCGGCGCAGCTACTTCAGCTGATCTTTCACTTTGTCGAGCGCAGCCGTCGCGCATTGTTCGTCGAGGTGCCCGCCTGGTGCGCCGCCCACGCCGACGGCACCAATCACCTCGTTACCCACCTTGATGGGCACGCCGCCACCGAGCAGCAAGAACCCGGGGATGTAGACCAGGTTCGCGGCGGCAGCGTTCTTCTGCGCGTTTTCCATCATGGCCAGCGTTGTGTTCTTTGCCGAGGCCGACGTGAATGCCTTCTGCTGGCTCGCGCCCAGCGTATGCGGGCCGGCGTTGTCGGCCCGCTGCACGGCACGAACCGTGCCCGCGCGGTCGACCACGGTCGCGGTCACTGCGTAGCCATTCGCGGCGCAGGCTGCAACGGTGGCCGAGGCGATCTCGTTCGCCAGCGCGAGCGACACGTTGCGCTCCGTCCGTACCGGAGTGGGTGCTTGTGTCTGCGCCGCTGCAACGTTCGCAGCGAGCAGTGCAACGGTGCAGAGGGCGCCTGCGACAGCGGTAGTCAGTGTGTGCTTGGTGGTCATAACGGCTCTCCTTGAGTAAAACGCCGCGGCCAAACTGGCCGCAAATTGAATGACAGGGAGAACATTAAGAAAATGGTGCGCGGTGCGCCATTCGTACCGATACGCTCCGATCTCCGTAAAACTACGGAGGGCGCGAGCCGCAGAGCGGGCGGCCGCGTTGCGCAGTCAAGCGGTCGCGTCGTCGATGATGCGGCCGTACTGGCGAATCAACGCAGCGAGGGATTCAGACTCCAGTTTGGCGAACAGATTGGCGCGGTGCGTCTCCACCGTGCGCGGCGAGACGCCGAGAGCGCGGCCAGCTTCCTTATTGGTGAGACCGGCGACAATCAGGCCGAGCACTTCGCGCTCGCGCTCGGTCAACTGCCCATAACGCTCACGCGCCACCCGGTTGGAACTATCGCGCTCGCGCGCGCGCACATGCAGCCGAACGGCATTCTGCAGCGCCTCGAGCAACGGCTCGTCATTGACCGGTTTTTCGAGAAACTCCACCGCGCCGCTCTTGAAGGCACGTCGGCACATCTCGACCGTGCCATGACCGGTCAGCATGATCACCGGTTGGTCGACGCCCTGCGAGATCAACGTGTCGAGCACCGCGAGCCCGCTCACGCCCGGCATGCGCACGTCGAGCACAATGGCGCCGATCGCAGCACGATCAAACTCGCGCAGGAATTGTTCGGGTGATGCCCACGATTGCACACGCAGGCCGACGGTGCCAATCAGCGTGGCCAGCGCGTCGCGCACGGCGGCATCGTCATCCACGAGGTGGATGAGCGGCGAGTAGGCCATCGCTTCCTGGCTCATGCGGTTCGCTCTGTCGATGTCACCGATCGTGGCAGTGTTACGCGAAATACGGCGCCGCGATCTTCGCCGTTGCGTGCGGTGATGCTTCCCGCCATCCGTTGCAATAGCGAGTCGCAGAGACTCAGTCCCAGCCCCATGCCGGCACCGGAGGCCGCGCCTTGACCTGAAGCCTGCGTGGTAAAGAACGGTTCGAACAGTCGTGGCAGCACGTCAGCTGCGATGCCCGGACCGCTGTCGATTACCTCGATCACCGCGTCGGTGTCGTTTCGCCCGACGCGCAACTGCAGTCGGCGTTCGCCAACCGGAACCTTGGCAAGCGCACTCAGGGCGTTGCTGAGCAAGTTATGCAGCACCTGCTCCAGCGCCACGGCGTCCGCTCTGGCCAGCACGGTGGTGTCGCCGTCACAGGTGGCGACGACCCCCTGCGCCAGGCAATCGGGCTCGATCAAAAACAGCGCCTTGCGCCCGGCAACGGCGAGGTCAACGTCGATGATCGAAAACGGCGCTTCGGGCTGGGCGACGGCCAGCCGCAGGCGCGCCAGTACGTCCGCCGCGCGCCGCGCCTGCTCCGCGGCGCGCTGCATGGCCGGCCGCGCCGTATCCACATCAGGCGGTGACTCGCGCAGCATTCGCGTCGCCGCTTGCGTGTTGGCGAGTACCGCTGTCAGGGGCTGGTTGAGCTCATGCGCCATCCCGGCCGCCAGTTCGCCCATCGCGTTGAGCTTCGACACGCGATCCATCTGGCGTAACAGCTCGGCACGCTCGCGCGCACGTCGTTGCCGGAAAAACGCCGCCGCTGCACCCACCGCCAAACCTGAAAGCAACGTCCAGGCAAGCATCGCCAGCCACGGCAAATCGCTCCAACCGTGGCACCGTTCAGCGACGACATCGAATGGCTGGCTCACGGCGGCCAGATGCTTTCGGAAGCTGAATCGCCAATCACTGTTCCACAACGGCGCGTCTTGCAACAACCAACGGCGATCGCCGTGGTCGAGACTGACGCGGATGCCGCTGTTTCTCGCCGCAATGGCTGGCGAACTGCCACCGGGCCAATCACTCCACGGCACCATGAGATTTAGATCAATCAGCAGCGCGTGGCCCATGGGTGAACCCGCCCGCACAAGCCAGTAGCGGCCCTGGGTGGCGTCAAAGTCCGCCGTTGTGGCAAGGCCGCTGGCGCGAGAGGTATTCCATGCCGCATCGAGGGCGGGCAGAGCCTTGTCCTCCCTCTCGGCACCCGACCACCGGCCTTCGGCTCCGCGCTGCGCGACGGCAATGATCTGCGGGTAAAGTGCCGAGAGCCGTTGCGCTCTCCCGTCGCGCGCGACTTCAGTGTCGAACAGGTTCAGCGATGCGACCAAGGCATCGTGCTGCGATGCGCGCTGACTCAGCAGTCGGTGCATGATGCGGGCGTCCGTCTCGAATGCCTCGCGCAGCTGTGCGAGGGCGCGCTGGGCGAGCACCGCGTCGCCTGCCGCGGCAATCAAGACCGCCGCAACGAGCCACCGCCAGCGTTGCAATCCGTACCAAAGCATCGCTGAATTGTGGCACGCCAGCTGCGGTCGCGGTCACTACGGCGCTACTTCACCAGCCCGCGCTTCTGCAGCCAGTCGTTGATCAGCTTCGCAATCTGATCCGAGTTCCGGTCCATCATCATCATCATGTGCGAGTTGCCGTTGATGCCCATCTGTGGCAGGTCAAATTCGTCGGCCACACCGCCTTGCTTGAGTTGCACCGAGATCATCTTTTTCAACGGCGCCTGAATCTGTACCCAGCGCGGCGTTTCGCGAATCTTGTCACCCCACACAAACAGCAGCGGAATGACCTTGAGCGGCGCCATGTCGACCTTGTCCGGATCCAGCGCGCCGGACGGCTCGACGCCGACGATCGCCTTGATTTTGTCGGGGAACTTGCGAGCGACGTTGTACGCAAACGTGCTGCCCTGCGAATGCACGACGATGACGCAAGGGCAGATTTTCTGCACCGCGGCCTCATACGCCGCGAGCGTCGGCGCGTCGTTGGTCACCCAGCGCGGCACGCCCTGCTTCATGAACTGATCGAACTTGTCGACAGGAAATTGCCCGCCGGGATATGCGTCACGAACCGGTGGCGACACGTCATACTTCGGCCCGATGCGAAACAGCTCCCAGGCTTCTTTCTTGGTGCGAAAGATGGGCTCGCTGGTGAAGATTTCGGGATACCGTGCCCACGACGCCCGGCCGCGCTCCATGGCGTCGGCAAAGTAGACGTCATGCCCGGCTTTCAAAAAGAACATTTGCCAGCTCGAACCGCCGTCGGGCTTGGTTTCCCAGGTCACGCCGGCGAGCCCGCCGCCATGCATCATCAGGAGCGGATACGGTGCGCGGCGGAACGGCTCATAGAGCTTTACGTACTGCAAGTACATCTGTTCGACTTCGTATTCGCCGTTCGGGTCAACGCGGGTGACGGGCGAGGTGGGTGTGAACTTGATGTCCTTGGTGGGCAACCCAGTCAGCGTCGCGGTGCGGCCGCCAACATGCATGCTGCCGATTTCGCTGACACCAATGTGGTCGCCCGCCATTCCGTGCGCACGGCGATCAGGCCGATGAGCACAGGCGGCGAGCAACACGACGGTTGTGCCCGCAATTGCTAAATTGAGTAGGGAACGGAGTACAGCCTTTGCATGGTCACTCCTCCATTGTGGTTGTGATTCAGTCTGGCGCCACCGGCTGTGCGCCGAGCGTGCGGGTTTCAAATCGCGGTGAATAGCATGTCACTTGAATTTTGTGCCCATGCGGCGATACTGTCCGCGTCGTTTCCCCGAAAGCATCATGAACGCACTTTCCGGTTTCGCGATCCTTTTGCTGCTGCAAACATGCGGTGAGCTGCTTGCGAGAGCGTTGCAGTTGCCCTTCCCCGCTCCGGTGATCGGCCTGCTGCTGTTGCTGCTTGTGCTGCGATCCGCCTTCGTGCAGGCGCGCGTTGGTGCCGTTGCCGACTTCTTGCTGGCGCATCTCTCTCTGCTCTTCGTTCCCGTGGGCGTGGGCGCGATGACGCACCTTGATTTGGTCGCGCACCTCGGGTGGCGACTGGTGCTGGTGATCGTGTTGTCCACGTGGATCGGCACCGTAGTCACCGCTGCGGTCTTGCGCTGGTTACTGCGTGGGGACGGCGGGAACGCAAGGGGCGACGTTTCGACCCATGCCGCGCAGGGCTCCGCGGAGCAGAGGTCATGACCGATTTTGTTCAGCTTTGGGTGTACCTGTCGTCAACGCCGCTGTTCGGACTCACGGCGACCCTCGTGATCTACCTCGTTGCGCACTCAGTTTATGTCCGGCTGCGGCAGGCGCCGTGGGCAAATCCGGTGCTCTGGTCGGTGGTCTGCATCGCGGGCGCCCTTACGATGACAGGCGTCGCCTATCCGACCTATTTCTCCGGCGCGCAGTTCATTCACTTTCTGCTTGGGCCGGCCGTCGTCGCGCTCGGCTGGCCGCTCTGGCAGCGGCGCGCAGCGCTTAAAGCACGTGGCACGCGTTTCGTCGTGGCCGCACTGATCGGTGGCGCTGCCGCCGCGGGGAGCGCAGTGGCGATGGCGTGGGCGCTGGGGTTGCCGCACGAGGTGCTGCTGTCGCTCGCGCCGAAGAGCGTGACCGCGCCCGTGGCGATGGGGGTTGCCGAGACGATTGGCGGCATACCGGCGCTCGCTGCCGTGTTCTCGGTCGTCACGGGCTTGGTTGGGGCGCTCTCAGCCAAGTATCTCTTTGCTCTGATGCGTATCGGCACCGACACCCGTGGCTGGATGGTGCGTGGCTTCGCACTGGGCACCGCGGCGCACGGAATCGGCGCGGCGCGTGCGTTGCAGGTCAACGCCGACGCGGGTGCCTGGGCCGCCCTGGCGCTCGGCTTGCAAGCGGTGCTGGCGTCGGTTCTCATCCCGCTGCTCGCGACACTGCTGCGCGGGTAGCGATGGCGCCTGGCGCAGCCAATGTGTCCGAAAATGGACACGGCCAGCCACGAAAGACCCGACTGCTTCGGCGTAGCATTCATCGTTTGACCGCACGCTGCGGTTCCTCGCACTGTCGTTTGGAGTTTGCTTTGATGTGTCTGCATCGTCTCGCTGTCGGCGCCGCGCGCGCGGTCGCTCAGGGAATTGCTGTTAGCGTCGTCGCCGCCGGTCTGTGGTTCTCCGGCTCGGCGGCTGCGCAGCCCTCAGTTGCTTCGCCCAGCGCCGCCAGCCGTGCCTTGCCGCATGGCATCACCGCTGGCCCGAGTGCCGAAGGCATCAGCGAGTACAACCTCGCCAACGGCCTCAAGGTGCTGCTATTCCCCGATCCGTCGAAAGAGCTCACGCTGGTCAATATCACCTACCTCGTGGGCAGCAAACACGAGAACTACGGCGAGACGGGCATGGCGCATTTGCTGGAGCATCTGGTGTTCAAGGGCACGCCCACCTACGCTGATCCGACCAAGGAGTTCGCGGCGCGCGGAATGCGCTGGAACGGCACCACCAATCACGAGCGCACCAACTATTTTGAAGCGTTCACTGCCAACGACGATCACCTGCGCTTTGCCCTCGCGTTCGAAGCGGATCGCATGATCAACAGCCACATCGCCCGGAAAGATCTCGATAGCGAGATGACCGTCGTGCGCAATGAGTACGAGCGCGGCGAGACCGAGCCGTTCCGTGTGCTGTTGCAGCGCCTGAACGCCGCCGCGTTTGCCACGCACAACTACGGCAAGCCCACCATTGGCGCGCGCAGCGATATCGAGAACGTGAACATCGAGCGCCTGCAAGCGTTTTACAAGCGCTATTACCAACCTGACAACGCGGTATTGCTGATCGGCGGAAAGTTTGACCCCGCGAAGACGCTGGGCTGGGTGGCCGAACACTTTGGCCCGATCAAGCGGCCCACGCGCGTGCTGCCGACGCTCTATACGACCGAACCGACGCAGGACGGCGAGCGCCTGGTGAGTGTGCGCCGCGTCGGCGACATTCAGGCCTCCGCCGTAGGCTACAAAGTGCCCAACCATCGCCACGCCGACAGCGATGCACTCGGCCTGTTGACCCGCGCCCTGACCAGCAACCCGTCGGGCTTTTTGCACAAAACCTTTGTCGAAACCAAACGCGCAGTGCAACTGGCCACGGTACCCAGCGGTGGTGTTGACATCGGTTTGAGCAACGTGGTGCTGGTCGCCGACAAGCGCGCCGATCTGCCTGCGCTTGAAGCCGAATTGCTGAACTACCTCGAAGGCCGCAGCGCCGCGCCGATTACTCAGGCGGAGCTGGATCGGGTGAAGCGCGAGCTCGCGGTGGGACTGGACAAACTCATGGAATCACCCATCGCCGTGGCGCTCGGCCTTTCGGAGGTGCTGCCGCTTGGCGACTGGCGCCTGCTCTTTGCTTCGCGCGACCGCATGGCGAAAGTGACGCTCGCGGATGTGGAGCGGGTACGCAAGGCGTACTTCAAACCGTCGAACCGGACCGTTGCGCGCTTTCTGCCCGAGGCTGCACCGGATCGCGTCGAGATCCCCGCTGCGCCGTCGGTCGCCGCGGTGCTGGCAGCGTACACACCGCGCGCCGCGCTCGCCGATGGCGAAGCCTTCGAACCCACGCCCAAAGCGCTGGAGTCGCGCGTGGTGCGCAGCACAAGCGACCCGCAGTTCAAATCGGCCGTGCTGCGCAAACAAAACCGCGGCGACGCGGTGATGGTGCAGATTTCGTTGCGTTGGGGTGAGCTTCGTGAGCAGCTTGCACAGCCCGCGCTGGGCCTCGTCGCGGCGCTCGTCAACGAAGGCGCTTCCCGCGATGCGCTGCAAGCGCGCAAGGATGCGCTCACGCAACTCAAATCGACCTTCAACGTGGGCGGTGGTGCGCAGGGTGCGACGATCACCGTGGTAAGTGATCGTGCGCACGTGCTCGCCGCGTTGCAACGCGTGTTGCCTGAAGTGCGCGCCGGAACGTTCGACCGCGACGCGTTCGAGCGCATCAAGAAGCAGCGCCTCACGGCGATTGAAGCGCGCCAGAACGAACCCCAGACGGTGCTCAATCGGCAGGCCATTCCGTACAAGAACAAAGCGTTTGGTGTCACCCGCGGCGACCCGCACTACCGCCTGACCGACGCGGAGGCGATCGAAGAACTGCGCGGCATTCGCTTTGAGGATGTCGTGCAAGCCTGGCAGAAGAACTGGGGCGCGAGTGACGTGCGCGTCGCCGTGGTGGGCACCGCGCCCGACGGCGTGGTCGAGGAAGTGCGCCGCCAGCTCGCCAACTGGCCGTCGCAGGCGCGTGCCTTCGTGCGCCACGTCGGGCAACATCAGCCGCTACCGGGCACCGAAATCAGCGCGCAGGTGGACGACAAGGCCAACGCGCTGCTCGACGTCGATCAGTACCTGCCGCTGTCACAGGAGGCGCCCGACGCCGTCGCCTTTGGTCTCGCTGCTGCACTCTTCGGCGGCAACGGGCTCGACAACCGTCTTGCCGAACGCATGCGCAAGAAAGATGGCATCACCTACGCTGTGAACGCCCAAGTGCAGTTGCCACGCTGGGGAGACCGCGGCTACTTTGGCATCGAAGGCTCCTACGCCCCGCAGAACCGCGACCGCATGCTCGCGGCGCTGCGCGAAGAAACCACACGCGCGCTGCGCGATGGTTTTACCGAAGACGAGCTCACGCGCACTCGCGCCAATGCCCTGCAGGGGCGCAAGCAACGCTGGAACAGCGACGGTGCCATCGTCGGCGCACTCATCGAGCAAATGGAGAACGGCGAGACATTTCACGACGTGGCAGCCCGCGACGCGCGCTACGCGGCGGTCACTCTCGACGAGGTCAACGCCGCCTTCCGCAAGTACATCAAGCCGGAGCAGTGGTTGATTGGCGTGGCAGGGGACTTTGCGAAGGCGGCGAAGGCGGCGAAGGACGCTAAGGCCACGCCGGAGACCGCCGCGAAGTCGTAGCGGGCTGCCGAAACCCCCGGCGCGGCGCGCAGAGCCGCCGCCTTGACCGCATTCCTGCATTGGTCTCTTCTGCCCAGGCAATGGCTATGGGCCGCAAGCGCTGGATTGCCCTGCATCCGACCCGCATTCCCACTCCACAACGCAAGCCATTCAGGGCCTGCGCGGCCACTCGCTGCGCGATGCGCCATCCGGCGCGACGTGGGGGTGACGCCGTCGCAGTGAAGATTTTTGACGTCAATGTCTCGAATCTGGCGTTCGCTGCGTTCTTGCCGTTGCCGGCGCAGTCCGCGCCATCCCTTCGGTTCGGGAGAACGATGTCATGCTTGCGCCCCACCTTCGCACCCTTATCGCCGCCTTGACTGGCGCAACGTTTGCCATCGCCGCGCAGGCGGCGCCGGGTGACCTTGACACGGCCGGGTTTGGCTCTGGCTTCGGCAAGGTGATGACGGGCATCGGAAGCGGCGACGACTACGCCCGTGCCCTCTTGCTGCAGCCCGACGGCAAGATCGTCGTGGCGGGGTATTGCCCCAACGGCAGCACCTATGACTTCTGCCTTGCGCGCTACACCAGCAACGGCAGCCTCGACACCGCCTTTGGCGCAGGTGGCAAGGTCATCACCGGCATCAGCAGCAACGGCGACTACGCCCATGCCATTGTGCTCCAGCCTGACGAAAAGGTCGTGGTGGCGGGCACGTGTTTTGGCGGCAGCAACGATGATTTCTGCCTCGCGCGGTACCTGAGCAACGGTAGCCTCGACAGCAGTTTTGGCTCCGGCGGCAAAGTCATCACCGCCATCGGGGGCGCTACCGACAGCGCCACCGCCCTTGCGCTCCAGCCCGATGGCAAGATCGTGGCGGCGGGGCATTGCGGGACCGGGCTCACCGATGACTTCTGCGTGGCCCGCTACCAAAGCAACGGCAGCCTCGACACCAGCTTCAACGGCACCGGCATGGTCATCACCCCGATCGGCAGCAGCGCTGACCGTGCCACCGGCCTCGCCCTTCAGCCCGACGGCAAGATCGTGTTGGCGGGGTATTGCCTCAATGGCAGCAACTACGACTTCTGTCTCGCACGCTACCAGACCAACGGCAGCCTCGACAGTGCTTTTGGCGCAGGCGGCAAAGTCATGACCGCTATCGGACCTAACAACGACAACGCAACCGCCCTCGCGCTCCAACCCGACGGCAGGATTGTGGTGGCGGGGTATTGCATCAATGGCGGGATCGCTGACTTTTGCATCGCGCGCTACCAAAGCAACGGCAGCCTCGACACCCGCTTCAACGGCACTGGCATGGTCATCACCCCGATCGGTGGCAGCACTGACCGTGCTGCAGGCCTCGCGATACAGCCCGATGGCAAGATCGTGTTGGCGGGGTATTGCGCGAACGTCGCCAACGATGATTTCTGCCTCGCGCGTTACGAATCCAGCGGCGCTATCGACACCGGTTTTGGCGTGAGTGGCAAGGTCATCACCCCGATCGGCAGTGACTACGACACCGCCTCCGCCCTCGCGCTCCAACCCGATGGCAAGATCGTGATAGCGGGCTATTGCTTGAACGGAGCCGATCGTGACTTTTGCCTCGCGCGCTACGAGGGCGGGCCGTTTGGCTACCAAAATTGCAAACCGGACTTCGACGGCGATGGCGTGATGCGTGCCACCACCGACGGGCTCGTTCTGGCGCGTGTGTTGCTTGGCATGACAGGCAGCGCGGTGGTGGGCGGCATCAGCTTTTCCGCCAACGCCACGCGCACGACGTGGCCGCAGCTTCGCGACTACTTCATGACGCAGTGCGGAATGTCGCTCGTGCCGTAGTGATCCGTCCATCGCCGCGGGTTGCACGCACAGGCGGGCGCTTTTCGCTGCCATGCCGGATCAATGGCTTTTTGCATCAAACGACCGTCAATCGGTCATCACAGCCAAAAAATCCGGCAACTCAACATACGACAATTAACGCATAGAACGTCCGTGCAGCGGTCACTTGAGCCGAAAAGCTGTAACTCTGTGTCGGCGCGAGTGCCCCGGCTACGCTGCAGCAGTTTCGCGTTCGGGTGATGCTTTCGTGGCAGGCGCGGTCACGCCCAGACGGTCGAGCGCCGTCGCCAGGTGCGACACCGTGAGATCAACGTTGTGCCACTTCTCCAGTCCGAACAGGCCGATGCGGAAGGTGGAAAAGTCACCGCCTTCGTCGCATTGCAGTGGCACGCCAGCGGCGGTTTGCAGGCCCTCGGCGAGGAATTTCTTGCTCGACTGCAGCCCTGGGTCGTCGGTGTAGCTCACCACCACGCCAGGCGCCTTGAAACCCTCGGCGGCGACGCTCGGGATGCCGCGGCTTTCGAAGAGAGCACGAACTTTCGCGCCGAGCGCAATCTGCTCCTGACGCACGCGATCAAAGCCGTAGCGCTCGGTCTCAAGCATCACTTCCCACAGCCGTGTCAGCGCGTCGGTGGGCATCGTCGTGTGATAAGCATGGGCGCCGCTTTCGTAGGTTTCCATGATCGCAAGCCACTTCTTGAGGTCGCAGGCGAAGCTGGTGCTCGTGGTGCCGTCTATGGCAGTGCGCGCCCGCGCCGAGAGCATGACCATGGCGCAGCACGGCGAGCTGCTCCAGCCCTTCTGCGGCGCACTCACCAGCACGTCGACGCCCGTCGCCTCCATGTCGACCCACATCGCACCGGAGGCGATGCAGTCCAGCACGAACAGGCCGCCCACCGCACGCACGGCGTCGGCTACGGCACGCAGGTAGTCGTCGGGCAGGATCATGCCCGCGGCCGTCTCCACGTGAGGCGCGAATACGACGTCGGGCTTGTTTGCGGTTATTGCGGCGACCACCTCGGCGATGGGCGCTGGCGTCCACGGTGCCTGTCGGTCTGCACTGGTCTTGCGCGCTTTCAGTACGGTTTCCTGCGCGGGAATCTTGCCCATCTCGAAAATCTGCGTCCAGCGATAGCTGAACCAGCCGTTGCGGATCACCATGGCCTTCTTGCCGGTAGCGAACTGCCGTGCAACTGCCTCCATGCCGAAGGTGCCGCTGCCGGGCACGAGAACGGTCGATTGCGCGTGATACACCGCTTTCAGGATGCGCGAAATGTCTTTCATCACCCCCTGAAATCGCTTGGACATGTGGTTTAACGCGCGGTCGGTATAGACCACCGAAAATTCGAGCAAGCCGTCGGGGTCGACGTTGGGCAGCAGTCCGGGCATGATTTCTCTCCTTCAGTCGGGCGCAGGCGCCCGGGTCCGATGCTTGATGGCAGCAACGACGATACCACGGTTGACGACGACGGCGATAATGTCTGCCTCCCGCGCAATCCACTACGCGCCGCGCGCGGCGCCACGCCAATGCCCGACCACACCCGGCCTGCCACCCCGGCATCCCACGTCGCCCTGAATGACCCGGTGAGCGGCGGCGGCTTCGACACGCGCTTCGGTACACGCGACACGACGCGTATCGATGACACACGAATCGGCGCCGTACGCCCGCTGATCACTCCGGCGTTGCTGTTCGAATCGCTGCCCGTCCCGGCCGCGACGCTGGGGCTCGTCGAGGCCAGCCGTGCGGCGATCTCGAGCGTCCTCGGCGGTATGAACGACCGCCTGATTGTGGTCGTCGGGCCATGCTCCATTCACGATCACGATCAGGCCATCGAATACGCGCAGCGGCTGGCGGAGGTCGCCGTGGAGACGGCTGACGCCCTGATTGTGGTGATGCGGACGTACTTCGAAAAGCCGCGCACCACGGTTGGCTGGAAGGGCTACATCAACGACCCGCATCTCGACGGCAGCTTCGCCATGAACGAGGGTTTGACGATGGCGCGGCGTCTGCTGCTTGACATTACGGCGCTCGGGCTGCCTGTGGGTACTGAGTTTCTCGATCTGCTGAGCCCGCAGTTCATCAGCGATCTTGTGAGCTGGGGCGCGATTGGTGCACGTACCACGGAGAGCCAGACACACCGGCAGTTGGCATCGGGCCTGAGTTGCCCGGTGGGCTTCAAGAACGGCACGGACGGCGGTATTAAGGTGGCCGTCGATGCCATCGTCTCAGCCCGCGCCGCGCATGCATTTATGGGTATGACCAAGATGGGGCAGGCGGCGATCTTCGAGACGCGGGGCAACGCCGACTGTCACGTGATCTTGCGTGGCGGTCGTGAACCCAACTACAGCGCGACGCACGTCGACGCCGCCTGTGCAGAGTTGCGAAAGAGCGGTTTGCCACCGCAGGTGATGATTGATCTATCACACGCCAACAGCGCCAAGCAGCACGAAAACCAGATTCGAATCGGCGAAGAGATTGCTGCGCGCATCGCTCAGGGCGAGCATCGCGTCACCGGAGTGATGATCGAAAGCCATCTTGAGCCCGGACGGCAAGACCTCGTCCCCGGGGTGCCGTTGCGCCACGGCGTGTCAATCACCGACGCCTGTCTCGGTTGGCAACAAACGGAACCACTGTTGACGAAGCTCGCCGACGCGGTGCGTCAACGCCGTCGCTGCCCACGATGACGTACGCGCCGCGCAATCGATAGCCGCTAACGGACTGATTTTCAGCATGAACCCAACCACCCTTTCACGCTACTCCACGCCCGCCGCCCTGCTCGATACGGCCCGCATGCAGCGCAATATCGACACCATGCAGTCGCGCCTGAACGCGCTCAACGTCAAGCTGCGTCCGCATGTGAAAACGAGCAAATGTGTCGAGGTGGTGCGACGGCAAATCGACGCGGGTGCCAGTGGCATCACGGTATCGACGCTCAAGGAGGCGGAACAGTTTTTTGCTGCCGGGATTCGTGACATTCTGTACGCCGTGGGCATGGTGGCGGTGAAGCTGCCGCAGGCGAAGGCGCTGCGTGATCGGGGTTGCGACCTGAAAATCATTGTCGACAGCGTAGACGCCGCGCAGGCAGTTGCTGACTTCGGACGCACGCAGGGACACGTTCTTGAGGTCTGGCTGGAGGTGGATACCGACGGCCATCGTGCCGGTCTCAAACCGGACGGTGGCGAGCTGATCGCCGTCGGTCGCGCATTGCATCAAGGCGGCATGACGCTCGGTGGCGTGATGACGCATGCGGGGGCCAGCTACGAACTCAATACGCCCGCGGCGCTGGCCGCGATGGCGGAGCAGGAGCGGTCACGCTGCGTGCTGGCGGCAGAGCGGCTGCGGGCGGCCGGCCTCCCCTGCGCCAATGTCAGCGTTGGCTCGACACCCACGGCGCTGTCGGCGCAACGCCTCGACGGTGTGACCGAGGTGCGGGCCGGCGTCTACGTGTTCCACGATCTGGTGATGACCAACATCGGCGTCGCACGCCTCGATGACCTGGCGCTATCGGTGCTCACCACGGTGATCGGACACCAGAAGGAGAAAGGCTGGGCGCTCGTCGATGCCGGCTGGATGGCGATGAGCCGTGATCGAGGCACACAGAAGCAGATGCACGACTACGGTTACGGGCAAGTCTGCGATGTCAACGGCGTGCCGGTCGAGGGCTATATCGTCGACAGCGCGAACCAGGAACACGGCATTGTCGCCCGCGCTGGCTGCGTTGATGGCGACATTGCCGGTCGTTTTCCGGTCGGAACGCAACTGCGCATCTTGCCAAACCACGCCTGCGCAACGGCTGCCCAGTTTGCCGAGTATGTGGCTGTCGATTCGGCGAGCGGCGGAGCGGTCGCCATCTGGCCGCGGTTTGGCGGTTGGTGACGCGTTCCTCTGGTCGGTAGCGCCTGGGAAACGCAGGCTCCGAGATCCCGTTCATCTCAAAACCCAGTCAAGCGTTTGACGCACAGATCCAGGTTCCAGACCCCACTGCATTCCGGGCGAACGGATTTTGAATGATTCCGCATTTGCCCAGAACGCGAAAAAAATCATGCGCGCCATGACCCCAGCCGAACTATCTGCTGCCCGCGCAACGCTGCGCCAAGCCGGCCGCATCGTGTTTTTCACGGGTGCCGGCATGTCGGCCGAGAGTGGCATTCCCACGTTTCGTGATGCGCTGACGGGCCTGTGGGAGCGCTTCGACCCCGCATTGCTGGCCTCGGCGGAGGGGTACGAAACCGATCCCGCGTTGGTGTGGGGCTGGTACGAGTGGCGGCGACAAAAGGTGATGCTGGCTACGCCGAACGCTGGGCATCGAGCGATCGCTGTGTTTGCGGCGAAGGCTGCATCTGGCGCTGTGCATGTGGTGACTCAGAACGTGGACGACCTGCACGAGCGCGCAGGCAGCGATGACGTCGTGCATTTGCACGGGAGCATCCTTGCGCCACGGTGCTTTGATTGCGCCGCCCCCGCGGAAGATGCGCTGACCCGCGCCGTCCCCAACGAACCGGAAGGCGGACGACGGCTCAGTCCATCGCGCTGCGCCGCCTGCGGCGGTCCGATGCGGCCGGGTGTAGTGTGGTTTGGCGAGTCGCTACCGCCGAGCGAATTTGACCGCGCAACCCAACTCGCGCAAACCGCCGATGTCTTCGTGGTAGTAGGAACATCCGGCGTCGTTGAGCCGGCAGCCTCGCTGGTGCGACTCGCGCGACGGCGGGGCGCCACGGTGATCGCTATTGATCCGCACGCGTCGCCGTCCACGCACGACGCGCACTATTGGATTGCTGATACCGCAGCGCGGGCGTTGCCGGCGCTGTTGACGTAGTTCGTCTATTGCGCGGCCTTCATTTCCTCGGCCAACTTCGCGGCACGTTCCTGAATGCGTTTCATCGAACCAGACATGACGCTCTGCAAGTGGGGCATGGCCGCCGTCATCGCTTCGGGTGTCTTGCGGACCATCGCGGCGCCGACCGGTGAGCGATAGAAGTCACGAATACCACGCAACTCGTCAAGGGTGTAAACGGTTGCGAACGCGTTGACGTAAGCGGTTCGCAGGCTCCCCATCACCTCTGGACTCAACGCCTCGTCGAGCGTTTCGCGCATGAAACGCTCCATGATTGCCCGCTGCTTCGTGTTGAGTTTGTCACCCCATCCCATTTGCTTGGGCAGGCCAGCCATCATCTGCCCGATGTTACCGCGGACGCCCTGGAGTAGCGAGTCGCCCATCGAAATCTCAACCACCTCAGCTGCGATTTGATGCGCCTCGCTGGTTGCTTGCGGTGGTTGTGCCGAAACGGTGGCTACGGACAGCGCGAAAGCAGGGATGATCGCTGCGAGAACGGAATTCCTGAACATGATTTGGTGTGGTGCGGGGAAGGGTGAAGGTGTGATGATATCGGGGCGGTGGGCGCGGGCGGATGGTGCGGGCAGCTGCATGATTGATGCCGGTTCGTCAGGCCCCCAGCACCTCGGCGTAGACTGGCCACGCAAACAGGCTGGCGTGAACCCGCGGCGAGTAAAAACGCAGTCCGTGCAGGCCGTGTCGCGCCATGCCTTGTTCGACGTCGGCGGTGCTGAGCCGTGCCGGACTTCCTTGCAGGCCTGCACAGGCGAGCCCCCACTCGCAGCCGTAGGCCGGCATGAACGCCTTATACGCGGCGACTTCGGGAAACACGTGGCGCAAATCAGCGAGCGTGCGGGCGAATCGCTCTGCGTGATAGAACGCGCTACCGATGTGCAGCGTCACCTGGCCGCTCGCCGTCAGGCGAGATCGGATGAGTGCGTACGTCTCGCGGCTGTAAAGAGCATTCGCGGGGCTTGCGTCGGTGCCAGGGTCGGTGAGGTCCATCACGATCAGGTCGTAGCGCGCCTCGTACTCTCGCAGTGTCGCGAGCGCGTCGCCGATGCGGACTTCGACGCGAGGATCGTCCAGCGCACCCCGGTTGATTAAGGCGAACTGCTCACGGCAGCTGGTGACGACCGCCTCGTCCAGCTCGGCGACGACGATGCGTCCCAGTCCGGGATAACGCAACAGCTCGCGCGCAGTGCAGCCATCACCGCCGCCCATGATGAACGCCGATGTTGGGTTGCCGTGCGTCAGTGCAGGCACATGTACCAGGCACTCGTGATAGATGAACTCGTCACCTTCACTCGCCATGAATGCACCATCGAGCGTGAACAGACGGCCCAGTGCATGGGTGTCGTGCCACGCCAGTCGCTGCACGGGTGTCCGGATGGTTGCGGGCGAGTGCCGCTGCGTGAAGCCGTGCACGACGTTGGGCGTCAACCATTCCATTGCCGGCGGTGGTGTGTCGCTGACGTCCGTCGACTGCGGCGCGCCGCGCAACAAACAGTTGCGGTGACTACGAGCAGGCTCGAACAGCGCGACAAGGGAGTCGATCAGCGACTGCGCCTTGCTGGAATTGTCATGCTGAAAGTTGCACACATAGACGTCCAGCGTGACCGCATTGAGCTCAGGCCAGGTGTGCACCGCGAGGTGGGACTCGGCAAGCAGGACCAGCCCGGTGACGCCCCCCGGCTGACCGCTGACGTCACCAAACTGATGGAAGTCGTCACCCACGACCGTCAGCGCGGCCGCGCGCACGCGCTGCAAACACGCCGCCTGCAGTACACCACGATCAAGCAGCAGATCACGCGCTGCGGCACAATCAAAAAGGTCGGCGGTGAGGTGTAGCCCCTGCATGCTGGCGAAAAAAGAACAAACGGGTTACAAAAAAATGCCCGCGTATCGCGGGCATCCCGAAGGGGATGAGTCCGATTCAGGGTTTGATGTAGGCGTAGTTCTCCCGCCCCTGAAGCTGTGTGATCCGGACCACGCCTGAGGGGGTGTAGTCGGCGTCGAGAACGAATTGATCCTTCCTGAGACTGCGGTTCTTCAGCGTGATTTCGCAAATTTCGAACTTCACGCCGCGCCCCTTCAGCGCCGAGACCAGCGGGGCGTACTCGGTCTTGCTTTTTTCCTCCTTCGCGCCTTCGAGCAGCAGGTCCACACCATCGGCGTGGGTGACAACGATCACGCGCGTTTCGGGCGCAGTGTCAAGATGATTACGGATGCTGCGCAAGCCCTTCAGGCCCTGCGCTGCTGCGTTGTCGACGTGGTACACCACTTTGTCCTGTGCCGAGACGGTCAGCGCGCCGCACGCGAGCGTGACAGCAAGCGGGAGTTTCAGCCAGCAGGCGATTGACTTCATGGGATCTCCGTACCAAGCGGGAATGACGCCGAAGTGTAGCGCTCGCGGAAGGATCGAAGCTACAGCCGCACACTCTGGGCGGTCCCGCCGAGTCGCGCGCTTTGCAGCCAGCTGAACAGCGAGTCGACGGTGACGGTTTCAATACGATCCGAGAATCGCTTTTCATTCGGGTGGTCATCGAACGCCACATTGGCTGCGCTCAATCGGCCCCCGAGGCGGGTGATCGCGTCAATCTGGAGGACGGTCGGCGTGTAGCCCTTGTAGCGCAGCCAGGCCTGTGCCTGTTCGCGGCTGCGGATGTCGCCGTCCATCGCGGTCGCGAGCAGCTCCGCGGCCCACTGGTTGGACTGCTGGTAGCGCGTGCCCCACGCATAGCTCACTACGCTGTACGGTCGGACGTGGAGCGCTTTGACTTTCGCATCGTCTCCGAGCAACGCGATCAGGCGCGCCTGCGCGTCGGCGGTGGGAACGACCCACGCCGCTTCAAAACGGAACGGGTCGTCGAGGAAAAATTCGCCCAAACCCTGGCGATAGAGCGCGGCATCGGCGGCGCCGCAGTCGTTAAGCTTGTGGACGATGCGCCACGCGCCCGCCTCATTGCGATACGCCCATCCGGCGTGAGAGTAGCGCAGCCGGTAACGACGCAAGTCCTGCCCGGCGCGGGCGAGCAGCACCACGCGTGCCCCGGACAGATTCAGCAAGTCCTGGGTCAGCGCGGCGAGTTTCATGCCGCGCTCAATGGCTTGGGCGCTGGGCGGCTGCGGTTCGCAGGAGCGCCCGGCGTGTGCCGGCGCGGTGGTCACAGCCATCAGGATGGCAAGTCCGGCAAGGCGAATGGCCGCGTGGCAGCGACGGAGGAGTGCAGGTGTGTCCATGCTGGCGCTACCAGGTCAGTCGTTCGTTGTGAAGGAGCGCCTCGCCCAGCGCGGTCGGGATGAAGGCGATCGCCTTGCCGGCGACGGAGAGCATGGTCCCGCTGGCCGTGACACTGACATCGACGGCCTGTCCGACGCTGAGCACGGCCCGTTCGCTGCCGCGTGCGGTCAGTTCAAGGGTCACGCGGGCGCCGTCTGATGCGCGCTCGAGAACGCACAGCGTGCCGCGCGCACTGACTTCCACGGTTTTCACAACGAGCACTGCGCCGGACACGGTCAACGCGACTGGCAGCGCGACGACGCCAACGCTCACCGCGGCGCCGCCGACGACCACTGAGGCCAGCGGCAGCATCGACACCGCGCTGGCGTCAGAGGGCCCGCTGCGGCCATGGGCATGGACGTGCAGCGGCACAAAGAGTGTGGCGGCGAGCACACCCGCGCAGAGTGCGCTGCGCAGCGGCCGGCGAGTTACAGGACGATCCCATCGAACGATGAACATGGTGTGACTCCTTTCAGGATTGCTGAGGTGATGGCGAGCGGGTGCGCTTCGTGGCGTCGGCCACATCGGCGTCGTGGGCGTCGCGCAACGTTTTGGCGAGCGTGAACGTGGTCGTGATCAGGTACAGCCAGCTCACCAGAAGAAAGGCCTTGTAGGTTTCGTTGATCGCCATGCGCCACAGGCCCCAGCCCGTAAGCAGCATTGCGCAACAAAATGCCCCCCAGACGACGAGGCGCCAGAGCGGCGTGTCGGTGGCAACACGCTGGTTGTCGCGAATGAACTTGGCGAGCACGAACGCCGCCGTCAGGCAGAACAGGTAGCCCATCACCATGAATGCCCGGTCGATATCGTGTCCTGGCAGGTACGCCAGACCGGTGCCGCAGAGAAAGATGGCAATGGCGAACGACAGCCAGACCTGAACGCGCCAGGCACGTGTGTCGCGATGGATGATGGTGTGCATCGTAAATTCCCCTTCGTCGTGATTCAGCGAATGACGCATGGCGTCGATGGACGTACTTTTTCACGGCGCACTGGCCATGACGAGCCCATGTGGCTCCGTAGCGCAGACTGCGATGGCCGGTAGCGAAAGGCGATACTGACCGCCATGCCACGGGCGTGGCCGGATTGGAACCGTGCGCAGAGCGCACGCCGACGGCACGGATAATTGAGTTCATGCTGTTCGACGGATGGGCGCAGGTGCCAGATCATTTCGTGTTGCTGGCGTGCTGCGCATTGGCCGCGGGCGTGGTGCGCGGCTTTGCCGGCTTCGGCTTGTCGGCCGTGCTGGTGGCCAGCGCCGCTTTCGTCGTGGCGCCGCGCGAGATCATTCCTGTGGCGCAAATGCTGGAAATCGTGGCCAGTGTCGCGCTGATCCCGAGCGTGTGGCGCGATGTCAATTGGCGCTGGTTGACGCCGATGGCCGCAGGCTACGTGCTATCCATTCCACTGGGTGTGGCGGCGCTTGCACATTTGCCCGGCACCGTCTTGCGCGTCGGCGGTTGCGCGGTGTTGTTGTTGGCCAGCCTGGCGCTGCTGCTCAATCTGCGACCGCGGCTGCCGGATGGGTTGCCGTTGCGCGTCGGTACCGGCTTGCTTGCCGGTTTTTTTGCCGGCGCGTCATCGCTGGGCGGCATGGTGGCGTCCACCATGCTGTTCGCGGTGTCACTGCCGGCACGGTCGCTGCGCGCGACGCTGGTGGTTCTGTTCTTCGGTAGCGCGTGTTACTCGCTGCTCTGGGGGCTCTGGCAGGGCATCGTCGGCGTCGACACCGTGCATCGATCGGCGTGGCTGGCGCTACCGCTGCTCGCAGGCATCGCGGTGGGCGCGCACGGCTTTCACCGCATCAGCGAAGCTGGCTTCCGTCGCGCCGTGCTGGTGGTGCTTGCGGTGCTGTCGCTCGCTGGCATCGTGAGTGTTGCTGTGGGCCGGTCGGCTTGACCGGTCCCATTTCGCGACGTTGTTGCGGCAACAGCTTTTCTGCGTGTACCGCTCACCCGTGCGGATTTTGTCGCGAAAATTCGCATAGTCGACTTTATAGAAAATTGCCAGTCAAACGTCTGGCAACGGTCGATACGGCAAAAAAGCTGTTTTTCGTTGCGCGAACAATTCATGACAAAAAAATATTTTGTGGCCATTGCGCTTGCCTTTCTGTGGCGCGCTTGTCAGAATCATCCGAGTCGATTAACGATGGCGCAAGTGGCGACCGCGTTGAACGTGTTGCTGAAGCGGGTGTCTGCGCGGGTGTGCCGCGCGACGGCGGTTGCCTCCGGGCGAGCCGGACGCCTGGTTGCAGCGACCGATCCGCGTCAGCCGCTGACGAGCCAACCTTGGTCGCGTTGAATTCATAGACGACAGAATTGGCGGCGCCTCGCGTGGGCGGCGACCAACAGCAGCACAGCAGGGGACGACATGATGACCGGTGTGGACCATGGGCTTATCCGGGGCGTATTCGACGCAGCACGATCTGCATCGCATCGCCCTGACAACACCGGCGCGCCGCGCGCTCGCGGCTTCGCTGGCTGGCGTGCGCACGCCCGCGCCCTTCGGGAGGCGCTGACAGCAGGCCTGTTGGCCGTTGGCATGCTGGGCGCGGCGCAAGCGGCAACCACCACCATCAACACGCTGATCGATACGGACAACGTGACCAGCACGGGCTGCACGGTCACCACGGCGAATGGCGCGGTTACCGGTATCGAGCAGATGCTGTCGACCACGGTGACCACGGACGCCGCAGGTTATCGAATCCAGTCCATCACGCTGCAAGCTTGCAACAACGGCTCGTTCGGCGCGCCGACCACGATTGACAACGGCGTGACGCCGTTGGCGCGCGGCATGGGCACGGGCGGCGCTACCGCCGTCGAGACCTATATGCCGGCGCTCCTGCTGCCTGCGACGGGCCAGAAAATGCGCGTCGCGATCACCAGCGACGGCAGCAACGGCCTCTCCGGTACCGACGCGCTGACGGCGACTGCGACGGGTGGGCCGATCCTGGTCGATGCCCCACCCTTTGTGGTGGTGCCAACGCTGGCCAGCTTTGCGCTGCTCCTGACCGCGATTTTGCTCGTGGGCTCGCTTTGGTATGCCCGTCGGCGCGGGTGGGGTGGCATGCAAATGGTGGTGGTCGCCGCGTTCGCGATCTCCATGTCCGGGCAGTTGCTCGCCATCGTGCGCGATGGCCTGGTTACGGACTGGACGGGTGTATCGCCTGCCGCAACGGATCCGCTCGGCGATGCGCCGGCCGGCATGGACATCACCGATTTTTATTCGAAGCTGGAAAACAACACCATGTTCTTCCGCATCGATACCGTGCTCAACGCACCGCCAGTCGCGAACGCGCAAAGCGTTACGGCGAAAGTGGGCGAAACGCTGCCGATCACCCTCACCGGGAGCGACTACGAAAACTCGGCGCTCACCTTTACCGTGCTGACGCAGCCGACGCAGGGTGTGCTTGCCGGTACCGCGCCGAACGTGACCTACACGCCGAATGGCAATGCCACGGCGAGCGACAGCTTTACCTTCAAAGTCAATGATGGCGCGCTGGACTCGGCCACCGCCACGGTCAGCATCACCAACACCCGCGCGCCAGCGATCACCAGCGCGAATACCACGCTCTTCATTCCGGGCCAGGCCAACAGTTTCACCATTGCGTCGAACGGCATGCCGACGCCCACGGCCAGCCTCACCGGCTGTGCGCCCGCGTTGCCCGCGAGCATCACCTTCACTACGGATAGCAACGGTGGCGGCACGCTGGCCGGAAACCCGACGGCAGCTCAGGCGGGTAGCTACGTTTGTACCGTGAACGCGGTCAACGGCGTGACGCCTGACGCCACGCAGGCCTTCACGCTGCAGGTCGGTGCTGCCCCCACGTTTACCAGCGCGGCCACGATCAACGCGGTCGAAGGGCAGGCGCTCACCTTTGCGCCGACGGTGAACGCCGCCCCCGTCGTTACGAGTTTCACGCAGTCGGGCACGCTGCCCAGCGCCGTGACGTTCTCGTGGACGAGCGGCAACGCCGCGTCGCTCGCAGGCACGCCGGCCATCTGTACGCGCGGCACGTATCCCATCACGTTCACCGCAGGCAATGGTGTGCCGCCCAACGCGACGCAGAACGCGTCGCTGGTCGTCGGCGCAGTGAATCAGGCACCCAGCTTCACCGCCGGGGCAGCGGTTACGGTTCTCGAAGACTCGGGCGCGTACTCGCAGCCCTGGGCCACCTCAATTTCCGCCGGCCCGAGCTGTGAATCGACGCAGACAGTGTCGTTCCAGCTGACGGGCAATACCAACAGCGCGTTGTTCTCGACCCAACCCGCCATCAGCCCGAGCGGGCAACTCACCTTCACGCCAGCCGCGAACGCCAACGGCAGCGCCACCATCACGGTGCGCGTGCAGGACAACGGCGGTACCGCGAACGGGGGCGTCGACACCAGCGCCGCGTCAACCCTGACGATCAACGTGACGCCAGTGAACGATGCGCCAAGCTTCACTAAAGGAGCGGACGTCACCGTGCTGCAGAATGCAGCGGCGCAGACCATCCCCAACTGGGCCACCGCAATTTCGGCAGGCCCGGCCGATGAATCGGGGCAGACGCTGACCTTCCAGGTGACCGGCAATACCAACCCGGCGCTGTTCAGTGTCGCGCCTGCCATTGCTGCCGACGGCACGCTGACGTTTACACCCGCCACGAACCAGCCCGGCACGGCGGCCATCACCGTGGTGCTCAAGGACAACGGCGGCACCGCTAACGGTGGCGTGGACACCAGCGCCGCACAGACGTTCAACATCAACGTGACGTTCGTCAATCAGGCGCCGAGCTTCGTCATAGGGGCGAATCAGAATGTGCTCGAAGACGCCGGCGCGCAGACGGTCAATGGTTGGGCCACAGCGATCAGTCCGGGTCCGGCGAACGAGGCCGCGCAAACGGTGACGTTCCAGGTGGTCGGCAATAGCAGCCCGACCTTGTTCTCTGCCGCACCGGCGGTATCGTCGTCGGGGGTACTCACCTACACCACGGCCGCAAATGCCTGTGGTACCGCCACGATTACGCTGAACATCAAGGACAACGGCGGCACCGCCAACGGAGGTGTCGACACCAGCGCCAATCAGAGCTTTGTCATCAATGTCGCTTGCGTGAACGATCCGCCGGTGTTCACCAAAGGGGCCGACATCACGGTCGCTGAGAATTCGGGGGCCTTCAGTCAGGCGAACTGGGCGACGGGCATCGGCCCCGGCGGCGGCGCGGATGAAGCGGGCCAAGTGGTGAACTTCGTCGTGTCCGGTATCACCAATCCGGCGTTGTTCGCCGCCGCACCCGCGGTGGCGCCGAACGGCACACTCACGTTCACGCCCGCACCGAACGTGTTCGGTAGCACGTCGGTAACGGTCGCCGCGCGTGACGACGGCGGTGTCGCCAACGGTGGGGTCGACACCAGCGCAGGGCAGACCTTCACGATTACCATCACCTTCGTCAATCAGGCTCCCAGTTTCACCAAGGGCGCTGACCAGACGGTGTTCGAAGACGCAGGCGCGCAGACGGTTGCCAACTGGGCCACGTCAATCAGCGCCGGTCCGGCCAGCGAAGCGGCACAAACGGTTGCCTTCCAGGTCACCGCGAACAGCAATCCTGCGCTGTTTGCTGTTGTGCCTTCGGTCACGCCAAGCGGCACGCTCGCTTACACGCCGGCGCTTAACGCCTGCGGCACGGCCAACATCACGCTGCGGGTGCAGGACAACGGCGGCACCGCCAATGGCGGTGTCGACACCAGCCCGGGGCAGACCTTTGTGATCAACGTTGTGTGCGTGAACGACCCCCCGTCGTTTGTACCCGGCAGCAATCCGCTCACCGTGGCGGTGAATTCCGGCGCCTATGATCAACCCTGGGCGACCGGCGTGACCATGGGTCCGGCCAACGAGGCCACGCAAAGTGCCGCCTTCATCGTTTCCAACGTGAGCAACCCGGCGCTGTTCAGCGTCGCGCCCTTGGTGACAGCGACGGGGCGCCTGCAATTCACGCCGGCAGCAAACGCCGGCGGCTCGTCAACGTTTGATCTCGTGCTGCAAGACAACGGCGGTACCGCGAACGGTGGTGTCGACACCTCTGGCGCGGTGACCGTGACCATCAATGTCAATCAGCCTGTGCTGGCCGTGAACGATACCTACAGCACGCCGATGGGTACGCTTCACTTCAACAGCGCCCCCTTCAATGCCTTGCCGCCTAGTGCGCTGGATAACGATACGCGTGGCTTCCCGCAGGGGGACATCACCGGCATCGCGAATATCCGTGTCGTTGGCTGGAAATCCGGTGCGCCGGTCAATGTGACGAATGCGGGGCCGTTCTCAACCAGTACCTTTGTCCAGTTGCCGTCGCCGGTCAACGACGGCAGTGTCGCGCTGTTCTACCCGACGGCGGCGGGCGGCGTTTCACTGTCGCCAGTACCCGCCAACTTCTGGGGTTACGTCGAGTTCGACTATACGCTGTCGAACGGCGCCACGTCTTCGACTGCGACGGTGCATATCGATGTCACCAAGGCCCCGGTCGCAGCCGCTGACAGCGGCTATCTGGGCTTGTCCCCGGCCATCACCGTCGCAGCGCCTGGCGTGCTCGGGAACGACGACCTTGGCTGGCAGCTCGCCACGCTCGTCAGCTTCGGCGGTGGATCGCTCGGTGG
Organism: Burkholderiales bacterium; assembly: GCA_016790165.1. Classification (GTDB taxonomy): domain Bacteria; phylum Pseudomonadota; class Gammaproteobacteria; order Burkholderiales; family Casimicrobiaceae; genus Casimicrobium. Next base: position 22,243 of record JAEUPL010000030.1, on the reverse strand, counting down.
TACGGTCAACGATAACGCCGCCGGTAGTAGCGTGCCGTTTGCTGCGGCAGGCGGACGTGCGCTACAGGTGAACGCGGACGGAAGCTTCTCGCTCGGTGCGGGCCCGATCCTGACATCCTCGGTCACCTTTGACTACAAGATTCAGAATGCGTCCGGCACCTCAACAGGTACCGTCACGATTACCGCACCGACGCCACCGTCGGTCACGTCGAATCCTGCGAATGCGAGTGTGAACGTCGGCACAACGGCCACGTTCACTGCAGGCGCCAGCGGCAACCCGACGCCTACCGTGCAGTGGGAGGTCAGCACCGATGGCGGCACCACTTGGGCCCCTGTTTCTGGGGCGACGAGCACCACGCTGTCGTTCACCGCAGCGGCGGCCGATGACGGCAAGCGTTACCGCGCTGTGTTTACCAACGCTGCCGGCACGGCGCCGTCGACCGGCGCCACACTCACGGTGCTGGTGCCGCCGCCGACGGTCACCAACACCAACGGCACGACACTGTTCACCGAAGACGGTGGTCCGGTCATCATTGACAGCGGCGTCACCGTCACGGTGCTCGCTGGTCAGATCACAGGCGCCACCGTGCAGATCACCGGCAATCTCGCGAACGCGGAAGATTCGCTCTTGTTCACCAACACCGGCACGATCACCGGCACCTACACCGCCGCGACGGGCTTGCTCACGCTGACGGGTACCGACACCGCCGCGAACTATCAGGCGGCGCTGCGTTCGGTGCAGTACAACAACAATTCGCAGAACCCGTCGACGCTGCCGCGTACCGTGACGTTCAAGGCGAGCAACTTGTCGGGTACGAGCGGCGTCTCCACGAAAACGGTGACGTTGGCGGCGGTGAACGATGCGCCCGTGGTCACCACCTCGAGCGGCACAACCACCTACACCGAGCCCTCAGGCACCGCCGCCATTCTCGCGAGCTCTGGCGTGGCGGTCGACGCCGCGCTCACCGTGGCCGACGTGGACAGCACCACGCTCACCGGCGCAACGATCACCATCACCGCTGGCGGGACCGCCGCTGATGTCTTGGGCTTCACCGATCAAAACGGCATCAGCGGAACGTATCTCAGCGGCACACTGACGCTGACGGGCACTACCACGCTCGCCAATTACCAGACCGCGCTGCGTAGTATCACGTTCTACAACACCTCCCACGATCCGGTCGCCGGAAACCGGACGATTTCCTTCCAGGTGAACGATGGTGGTGCGGTCAATAATCTGAGCACGGTCGCCACCAAGACGGTCACCCTGGTAGCTACCAACACGCCACCCACGGCCAAACCCTACGTGACGGCGACCAACGGCAAACTCGCGGCGCAGGCCGGTATTCCGATCACCTACCCGGCTGGCACGCTCACGGGCACCGACGCCGAGGCAGGCACGACGGTGACGGTAGTGACGACGCCGGTCAGCGTGTGCACTGACTGTAGTCTGACCATCAACGCGAACGGCAGCTTTACGTTCAGGGCACCCCCGTCAGCAGCGGGCACTGATGTTTCTTTCACCTACACCGTCACTGACAACGGAAGCCCTGCGCCGAACGGCCCGCCGGACTATCAGACCAGTAGCCCTGCGACTGTGACCTTCACCGTGGCCGGCCCGGCAATCTACTTTGTGAACTCGTCCGGGTCAGGCGCCATCTGCGCGCTCGACACCCCCTGCTCGCTGACGGGCGCCGTGGCAGCGATTGGCGCGAACACCAATTCGCATATCTTCATCATGGACGGCGGCAACTACACCACGCCGTCCTCCATCGCACTCAACAGCGGCGGCGCCTTCATCGGGCAGGGCGTCACGGCCGCGAGCTTTGACGCGGTGTTCGGCATCACGCCGCCCGCCGGGTCGGCCGCACGGCCGAGCATTGGCCTGACGGCGCCGACTGTGCACACGACGGTGACAGCGAACACGCTCAGCCACATCCGCGGGCTCAACCTGCGACCTGCGGCGGGGGCGAACAAAGGCGTCACCGCCAACGGGAAGGCCGGCATCATCATGACTGAACTGACGATCAACATGACAACCAATGGTGCGACCGGCAACGCGCTCGACTTCACCAACAGCTCGTTCAGCTATCTCGCCGGAACCAGCGGCGTTGGTGGTCTCGTCATCACCGCGACCAGTGGTGGCGGATTGGTGGCGACCGGCGGCGGAACGATCACCGTTCAGGGCACCGGCAACACCATCACGACCACGACGGGCACCGCGCTCAACGTCTCGGGCACTGCCATTGCCGCGTCCGGGCTGGTCTTCCAGAGCATCAACGTTAATGGTGCCACCACGGGCATCAACCTGGGTAGCACGGGTGTCGGCGGACTGACCGTGACTGGGAACTCGTCTGGCAATTGTGGCGGCAGCGTGGTCGACAAGAACACGATCGCGACCGCGCCGGTGACGGCTGATTGCACCGGCGGCACGATTCAGAATGCCGCCACGGGGATTCGCCTCGACAATACCGCCAACGTGTCGCTCACGCGCATGCGGATTACCGGTACGAGTGCACACAACTTTGGCATCTACGCGACCAACACCAGCAATTTCACACTGAACCGCAGCGTGATTGACGGCAGCATCGGCGCCACGACAGGCGGCCAGGACGCGCCGCTGGTCTTCGGCAGACTCGATGTGTCCGGCACCGGCATCAACGGCCTGAGCGGCGCGAGTAACGCCATCACCGATAGCTGGATATCGGGCGGCATTGAACACAACGTAGAAATCTACGGCCAGAACAACAACTTTGGCCTGACCATCACCCGCACCGTCGTCAAGAGCAACAGCAGCACGGGTGGTGCTGACGGCATCCAGATGGAGTTGCAAAACACGGCCGTCGGGCGCGTGCTGGTGGACAACAGCCAGTTTGACGACAACAAGTCGCAGGCGATCCAGGCTGCGGCGAACGGATCGTCCGTCATTCATTTCACGTTGAAGAACTCGCGCTGGTCGAAGACCACGCAGGGTAATGAGGGCGTGGTGTTCTCGAACGGCGCCAGTGGACAGTTGTTCCTCGATGTTGACAGCAACCTGGTTCCGGGTTCGCCGACGACGGGCTTCGGCGGCACTGCGATCTTCGTGGGGCAGACAGCGGGCAACGCGACTGCGGCAGCCAGGTTGCATGCGCGCATCCGCAACAACACGGTCACTACGCCTCAGACTGCGACCAATCACTCCGTGATTGCGTTCCTCACAAGCACCATCGGCGGAGCGTCGCCCGGCTTCGTGCATATCCACGACAACAACATCACGCAGCACAGCACGGGTGGCACCGCGAGGGGGCTCCAGGTGGACACGCCGGACGCCAGCACCAATCCGAATTTTCACGCGACCGTGCTCAACAACTCGGTGGCCTGGACGGATCCCGCGCTCGCGCTTCACGCGCTGGTGGTGCAAGCGAGACAGTCATCTACGGCGTGCCTCCATGTCGCCGGTAATCTCGCGAACACGGCCAGTGGTGGTTTTGATCTGCGCGTGCGCCAGGCCGGGGCCGCAACAGCCAACCTGTTCGGCACCGGGGCAAACGCCGCTTCGGTGCTGGCGGCGAACCATCCTGCGGCGGGTGTGACGACAGAGCTCCTGGGAACAGTGGGCCTGACTTCGGTGGCCTGCACCTTGCCGACCACGCCGTTCTTGCCTTAGAAACCCGACCCGGCGCGCTGACCCGCTCGCTCTCGACGAGCAACACTAACGAAGGAACATCATGGCTGAACCGTTTCTATCCGAAATACGACTGATGAGTTTCAACTTCGCTCCAAAAGGCTGGGCGTTGTGCAATGGTCAATTCTTGCCGATCAATCAAAATCAGGCGCTGTTTTCGCTGCTCGGTACGACGTACGGCGGCAACGGGCAGACCACCTTCGCGCTGCCGGATTTGCGAAGTCGCGTGCCGATTCACTTCGGTTCCGGCTTCACGCTCGGGCAGAGGGCGGGTCAAGAAAACCACACACTGACCGCTAGTGAGACGCCGCAGCACACCCATACGTTGCAGGCGGCCAATGTCCCGGCGAACGTCGGCATACCGGCCAACACCGTGATGCTGGCTAATTCCGTCAACTATGAGGCCTACCGGCCGGCTACCTCGCCCGTGCCGTTGCACCCCGCGACGGTGAGTTCAGTGGGTGGCAGCCAGCCGCATAACAACATGCAGCCTTTCCTGACCATCTCGTTCTGCATTGCGCTGCAGGGCATCTTCCCGAGCCAAAACTAAGGAGCAATTGCCATGGGACAACCTTATGTGGGCGAAATCCGGCTGTTCGCGGGCAATTTTGCACCCGCGGGCTGGGCGCTCTGCCAGGGGCAGGCAATGGACATTTCCGAAAACGAAACGCTGTTTCAGTTGATCGGCACCACCTACGGCGGCGACGGGCAGAGTACGTTCAACGTGCCCGACCTGCGAAGCCGCGTTCCGATTCATCAAGGTCAGGGCCCCGGCTTGTCGACGCGCGTGATCGGCGAGAGTGGCGGGACGGAAACGGTCACCCTGTCGACACAGCAAATTCCAAACCATACCCATGCATTCCTGGCGTCGCAGGATGCGTCCACCGTCCTGAATGCGCAAGGCAATGTGATCGGCACGCCGCTCACGGCCACGCCGTTCTTCGCCGCGACGCCGAACGTCGCTCTGAACGCGCAGTCAATCACGGCGGTGGGGGGTAGCCAACCACATGAAAACATGCAGCCGTACCTCTGCATCAATTTCATCATTTCGCTGTACGGCATTTATCCATCACAAAACTAGGGCGAGTGCATCATGTCTGATCCATTTGTTGCCGAGATCCGCATTTTCCCGTTTAACTTCGCCCCGAGAGGCTGGGCGTTTTGCAACGGCCAGTTGCTGCCGATTTCACAGAACACGGCGCTGTTTTCGCTCCTTGGTACTTACTACGGCGGCGACGGCAAGAGCACCTTCGGGCTGCCGGACTTGCAGGGCTCGGCCCCGCTGGGCGCGGGCCAGGGGCCGGGTTTGTCGGACTACTTTCTTGGGCAAGTGAGTGGCGCAGAGAACGTCACGCTGTTGCAGTCAGAAATACCATCGCACTCACACGCGCTGAACACCTATAACGACATTGGCGAAGACCGTACACCCAACACGACCGAGGCACTGGCGCGCTCCACCGGTGGCTCGCTTTACGGAGCGCCCGGGCCGGTGACACAGATGGCCCCTTCGGCGCTCGTTCCGTACGGCGGAAGTCTGCCGCACAATAATATGCAACCCTACCTGACGTTATCGTTTTGTATTGCGATGCAAGGGATATTTCCACCGCGCGGCTAGTACCATTGCAAGGTGGGTGATAACCGGTTGACGGAATAGAAGAGATGGATCGACGGGCATTTATGACGGCATCGGCCGCCACTTCGGTGGGTGTGGCGGCGGCGGGCACTGGCTTAGGATGGTTTGGCGACCCGCCCGTAACGCCAGTGGTGACGCCGGTAGATGGCGTGAAGGGCGGTGGGCGGGCGCTGATCGCCGAGCCAATCACTGCCGTCGACCTGGGCGGTGCGTTGCCGTTCGCGCTTGCACGTGTGGGCGAGTTGCCCTCGCTGACAGCTGGGCAGGCGCTCGGCGCGGACGGCGCCATCCGGTCCCTGTCGCCGATTCGGGACGTGACGTGGCGGGGCTTTGTCGGCGGACTCAAGTCGCTTGCCGACGATCAATTGTTTATTGATGAGGTGGTCGTGACGGCGGATGGTGTTGCCGCGCGACACATGCTTTGGTCGCATCTGGCATCAGCAGGTGGCACCAGCGCCGGTGCAACCTTTACGGCGCACGACGACGCATTCGCTGGGCTGGAAGTCACGCGCGTTGCAGCGGCAACTGGCAAGCGAAGTTCGGCATTCTTCGCGTTCGCCGCGAGCGGTGCCGGACCGCAGCTCAAGCCCGGCGTTTATGTGCTGGCCGGGCCGCGTGCGTCGACGGGGTTGCCGCCAGCGAGTTCGGATCACGCCTTTACCGGGTCGTTGGCTGAGCCGCTGCAACCATCGAGACTCCATGCACTCGATTTTCCGTATTTGACGTTCGCGGTTTACGGCGAGTGGGTGTAGCGTCGCCGCCGACGGCATCGCTGTCGGTCATTGCGCCGCTTAACGAGGCGTTGGGCGCTACGTTTCCCCGCGGTGCGCTGCATGTTCGTCACGAGTTGCCGCGGGACCGCGAATTTTGTGCGCAGTTGTTCGCACAGACGCGTGCTGATGAGCTGGCGGCCGTGCCGTGGGCAGATGATGCGAAAGCCGCGTTTTGTCGTTCGCAGTTCGAGGCGCAACATTCGCATTACCGCACACACTATGCCGATGCCGATCTGATGGTGATTCTTCAGGGCGATCATCTGATCGGGCGCATTTATGTTCATGCGACCCCATCGGAAACGAGACTGATGGAAATCAGCCTGTTGCCGGATTGGCGCAATCGCGGTATTGGCGGTTGTCTGAGCGGCGCGGTGGTCGCTCATGCGCATGGTCGTGGCGTGCCTGCCGGCTTGCACGTAGAACCGTTCAATCCGGCAAAGCGGCTTTACGAGCGACACGGGTTTCGTCTGGTCGAGGTGCGCGGCGTGTACGAATTCATGCGGTGCGAGCCCACGAGAACCCCGGCGCCAGGTTGCCGTTGAGTCACCAACCGCGTGCTTGCGGTCGGTACGCCTGAAGTGCACGGGGTCTCTAGTTGAAAATGACTTCGTAATTTACGCCGTTCCCCGTTGCGCCAATCGGGACGGCAAAAAAGTCAATCGACGCGCCGTCTGGCGTTACGCCTTGACGCATGCCTTGCCGTCGGTTGTTGCTCGCCGGCGCCGTTAGATAGACGTTGAACGGCTGCTCCGGGCGCGCGGCATGCGCCTCGCGACGCGTCACACCGTCGACTTGCCAGGACTCGATGCCGCCGTCGGCATGAACGGAAATCTGCTTGCCAATAAGCGATTCAAAAAGTTCTGCGTTGAGCGTGGTCATGGCGCGCTATTCATCGAGTCTGATTGCTCTGATCATAACCGGACGGCCGCCATTGCATTCACTCGGGCTGCGATCGCCTATGCTTGTGCGATGGATATCGTCTTCGACTTCGGCAACGTCCTCTTTGAGTGGAATCCGGCTCGGTTGGTGGCCGACTGGTTTCCGGCATCGGCTCGCGCCGAATGGGCCGCAGATCGGCTCGCCCATACGCTGGTGGCTCACCACGATTGGCAGGCTTTCGACGTGGGGCGGATCTCGTCGCGGGAGCTGGCGCGTCGATGTGCCACGCGCCTGGATTTGCCGGTGGATGCGCTCACCGCCTTCATTGAGCAGATCCCGAACGTACTGCCGTTGATCGACGAAACGGTTGTCTGTACCGACGCGCTGATGCGCGCTTCAACCGACGGCCAGCGCTTGTATTACCTGTCCAACATGCCGCTACCGTGGGCGGACGTGCTGGAAGCACGTTGTCCGTGGATTACTCGGTTTGATGATGGCATCTTCTCGGCGCGCGTTCAGTTGGCAAAGCCGGATCCCGCGATCTATGCGCTGGCCGAGGTGCGATTTGGCCTTGATCCGGCCAACACGCTTTTTCTCGACGATGTGGCCGACAACGTTGCCGCCGCGCGCGCGCGCGGCTGGCATGCTGAGCAAATTACAACGCCTGACAGCGTGCGACAGGCGTTGCGTCGGCACGGTATCGCCGAGCCGGATGCGTGCGTGCGGCCCTGACGAGTCCGTGACTAATGAATGCCGCCAGAGCGGATGACGCCGACGGCCAACCCTTCAATCGCGAAGTCACTCACCGCAGGGTCGACAGGGATCGGACTCATGCTGTCGTTTTCCGGCAGCAATTCGATCGCATTGCCCTTGCGCTTGAGCCGCTTCACGGTAACTTCGTTATCAATGCGCGCCACCACGACCTGCCCCGAACGGGCGTCCGAGGTTTTGTGTACGGCGAGCAGGTCGCCGTCCATGATGCCGATGTTGATCATCGAATCGCCTTTGACCTTGAGGAGATAGTCCGCCGCGGGAGAGAACAGTGAGGGGTCAATCTTGTGCCGGGACTTTACGTTTTCCTCCGCGAGGATGGGCGAGCCTGCAGCGACGCGTCCAATTAGCGGTAGCCCGGGCAATCCGGCTTGCTTGAGCTGAATTCCACGCGAAGCACCAGGAAGAATGTCGAGGATGCCTTTGCGCTCCAGTGCGCGCAGATGCTCCTCCGCCGCATTCGCGGATTTGAAACCCAGCTTGTCGGCGATCTCGGCACGGGTGGGCGGGAAGCCCGATCGCTCCATGAAGTCCTGAATGAGGGCGAGGATTTCAGCCTGGCGGGCGGTCAAGGGGCGCATCGGTTGTCTCCAGAAAAATGTGCGCAACCACCGCTTGACATGAAGACTGTAAAGCTATACAGTGCGCATCCATACAGTGAATTTTATCCAGTGCTGTGAATAAACGCAAGCTCGCACTGTATGAACGTCACGAGCCCGAAGTCGTTTTGCCGGACGAGTTTTCGGCGGCCTGCGAGGCACCATTCCTGACGAGGTCGCTCACGTGAGGAATGCGCAGGTTGCCCTCCCTACAATGCAAGGATGACCAAAATGACCAAAGAACTCCCCGTGGACGATCGCAAAAAAGCTCTCGCAGCCGCCCTCTCGCAAATCGAAAAGCAATTCGGCAAAGGCTCCATCATGAAGATGGGCGAAGGCAACGCTGAGCATGACATCCAGGCGGTGTCCTCCGGTTCGCTTGGTCTCGACATCGCGCTTGGTATCGGCGGTCTGCCGCGTGGCCGCGTGGTTGAAATCTACGGTCCGGAATCATCCGGCAAAACCACGCTCTGCCTCAGCGTCGTTGCAGAAATCCAGAAGGCAGGCGGTGTGGCCGCCTACATCGACGCCGAGAATGCGCTCGATCCGATCTACGCCGCCAAGCTGGGTGTCAACGTGCCTGACATGCTGATCAGCCAGCCGGATACGGGTGAGCAGGCGCTCGAAATTGCCGACATGCTGGTGCGTTCAGGCGGCGTCGACATCGTCGTGATCGACTCCGTGGCAGCGCTGGTGCCCAAGGCCGAAATTGAGGGCGAGATGGGCGACCAGCTCCCCGGCCTCCAGGCGCGCCTGATGAGCCAGGCCCTGCGCAAACTCACCGGCAACATCAAGCGCACCAACACGCTGGTGATCTTCATCAATCAGATCCGTATGAAGATTGGTGTGATGTTTGGCAGCCCCGAAACCACCACCGGCGGTAACGCGCTCAAGTTCTATGCCTCGGTGCGTATGGATATCCGTCGCATCGGCGCCATCAAGAAAGGCGATGAAATCGTGGGCAATGAAACCCGCGTGAAGGTCGTCAAGAACAAGGTGTCGCCCCCGTTCAAAGAGGCGCTGTTCGACATCATGTACGGTCAGGGCATCTCGCGCGAAGGCGAAATCATCGACATGGGCGTTGAACACGGCTTCATCGAAAAGTCCGGTGCGTGGTACAGCTATCAGGGCGACCGGATCGGTCAGGGCAAAGACAATTCGCGCGAATACCTGCGCGAAAATCCGGCGCTTGCCAAAGAAATTGAGAACAAGATTCGCGAAAAGATCGGCATCACGATCGGCGGTGCCGTTTCGAAGGATGAAGGTTCCCCGGACGACGAATGATTAGATGCGTGCCCCCGGCAATTCCGGGGGGAGCTAAGTTTGAAATGCGTTAGGGCAACGTCTGCAACTCCAAGGGCGTAGCGCGTCCCCAAACCCCTTATTGGCTGTCACGCACCGAAGTGCTCGCTGAACGCTGCGGCGTCTGCATCGCGCGCCGTTACTGCACGCGGCGGCAAAGTTGGCTGGCTGTGCGGAAGGTGGTCGGCGACAGGCGCCATTCACGCTCGCCAGCTGCTCGCCCCTCAAACAAGCGAGGAACAGATGCACGTACTTTACGGTTCGCGAGGTTCTGGCTCCGCCGCCATCGAGGTGGCGCTGCAGTGCTGTGGGTTGCCTTTCCGCGTCGTGCGCGCATCGACGTGGGAGCCGGATTCAGCGATTGCCGAGCTGGAGAAAATCAATCCGCTCAAGCAGATTCCCACGCTGGTTTTGCCGGACGGCACAGTCATTTCCGAGAGTGCTGCGATCCTGATTCACCTCGGCATCAGTCATCCCGGCTCAGGTTTACTCTCGCCCAACGCAAGCCAACGCGCCAGCCAACTGCGCGGTCTGGTCTACATCGCGGCCAACTGCTATTCCGCAGTGAGCGTGTCCGATTTTCCGGAGCGTTGGTGCGCCGACCCCGACAAGCAAACCAATGCGCGCGTGCGGACTGCCGCACGCGCGCAGTTGCATCGAAACTGGGAAATCTTTGCCGAGCTGTTCATTCCCGCGCCGTGGCTATCGGGCACCACGCCGGGCGCCCTGGACTATCTCGCAGCCGTCGTGTCCAGGTGGTCCGGCGCGCGCGAGCACTTGCAATCCACGCACTCCGCGTTCCTGCAAACGTTGCACGCCATCGAGGCGCATCCTCAGGCTGCTCCGGTGTTCGCACGGCACTGGGCGGCGCCGGCAGCGTGACGCAGGTGGCTATGCAGCTTTCTCTCGCACTTCCCGTTCTGCCGCTGGCGATCAATAATCCCACTATGGCAAGCAAAGATCGCGACGACGTGGACAAGGCGGACGGCGCCCGCAAGTTACGCAACAAGGCGTTGCGTTTGCTCACAACTCGCGAGCACTCCCGCGAGGAGTTATTGCGCAAACTCGCTCAGTCGAGGCAACGCCGCGCCGTTGACAACGACGCCATGGCGAACGGGAAGCGGGACGATGTCGAGCGCCTCCTCGATGAGCTGGCCGCCGCCGGATGGCAATCCGACGAGCGTTACGCGGAGGCGATGGTTCGTCGTCTGACGGGGCAAGCGAGCCGTCGCTACATCGAAGAAAAACTCGCGCAGGCGGGCATCAAGAAGGAGGCCGCACGTCTTGCGTTGGACGCCCTTGAACAGGATGATGGCGAGATCGCCTTCGCGTTGTGGCAGCGGCGATTTGGTGGTGAGCCACCGGCCGATGACAAGGATCGCCAGCGGCAGATCCGCTTTCTCTTGACGCGCGGCTTTCATCTCGGCGACGCGTTCAAGATTGTGCCGCAGCCCGTCGAACCAGGGCGGGCTCGTCAGGGCGGGCTCGCCAGTCGTGCCGGTCGCCAAACTCCCGCAGGCAGCGACACCACACTGGCCGACTCGACAATTGAGCCCGAATTGTTCGGCGAACCGCCGACGCCGATGGAGTACACCCGGACGAGCTCGCAACGATTGTCAGAGCAGAAGTACCGTAGCTTCGGTCATCGTCAACGCGGCGAACTGAAAAGGCACTCACTCAATTCCGCTGCGGGTCCGGCTGGTGAGCCGACAACGCCAAAATCCGAGGCGCGCAGCTCATTCAAGAGCGCCGTCCGGCGCGCCCGGCCCTGGGGGGCCCGAAACGACGCCGATCCGTCGGACGAGTAGACGTTCTATCCCCGGTGTCCGCGCCGCGTCGCAGACCGCGGCTGCGGTCAGCGCACTGGCGCGATTGTCGTTAAGCTATCGTCTGCCACCTCGCAATGTGGCCCAACTTCATCGGCTGGGACATCGACGTGGCACGTACATCCGTGTTTGCCAGGACCCCTCATGTCTGCCTCGCAATTTCCGCCGCTCACAAGCCGTCAGTCGAACAAGCGCTGCACCAATTGCAGCACGCTGATGTCGCTTTACGAGCTACCTGGTCACTACGGGCAGAGCGTCGAGCTCGACGTTTGCCACGATTGCAACGCGATCTGGTTTGATCAATGGGAAAGTTCGCAACTGTCTCCCGATGGCACGGTCGCGCTGTTCCAGCTCATCAACGAGCGCGGTGGCGCGTCAAGCACGGCCACCAGCAAGTTCGGCGAGGGCCTGCGCTGTGTCACCTGCGGCAGCGGCATGCGGCTGACCAACGACCGCGTCAAAAACACGCGCTTCACCTACCAATCCTGTCCGAAAGGCCACGGGCGGCTGACCACCTTCTACAACTTCCTCGCCGAGAAGCAGTTCGTGCGCGAGCTGACACAGCAGGAGCGCGCCAGGCTCGCCGCCAGCGTGCAGCAAATCAAGTGCTCCAGCTGTGCCGCGCCGGTCAATATCGGCAAAACCGACGCCTGTGAATACTGTCGAGCGCCGGTGTCGGTGTTTGATCGTGATGCTGCGAAGAAGGCGATCGACCACTATCTGCAGGAGCGGCACAAACAGGTGCCAGCGCAGTATCCGGCACAATCGCCCGGTTACGGGTACAGCTCGACGTCCCCTGTGGGCTGGGGCAACTGGGACACGGCTGGTCTCGCAGCCGACATCCTGTTCGCGCTGGGGCGTGCAGCGGCGCGAGGCGTAGGCCATGCGGGCGCACGGGTCGCCCCGGCCGCTGTCGGCGCGGGGGCGGGCAGCGTGCTCGCAGACACCGGCAGCGCAGCGACCGGCGGCCTCCTCGATTCGATAGGGTCCAACGCAGGCGGTGGTGCACTACCCACGGCCACCGACGCGCTATTCGGCAACGTCATGAGTTCGGCCGGCAACGCCTTTCCTGGCGCCAGCGGGGACATCGGCGGCGGGCTGATCTCCCAACTTGGCAGCAATGTGTTCACCGACGGCACGTCAACCTCCGTCGCCAGCGCCGCCGCAGACGCGTTGCCTTCCGCGACGGATGTCCTGTTCGGTGCCTCGGGCAATGGCGCATCGGGTGGCGGTGGCTTGCTGAGCGACATCGGCAGTGTTTTCAGCGATGCCGGGTCGGGCGCAGCCAGTTCCGTTGCCGACGGCATCGGAAGTGCGGCCAGCGAAATCGGTGGCAGCGCGGTCGATGTCGTCAGCGATGTTGCCTCCAGCGCGGGCGATGGCATTGTCGACCTCGTCGCCGACGGGATTGGCAGTTTGCTTGGGTCGTTGTTCGACTGACGGCACCTTCGAGCTATGTCAGGGTCTTGCCACTTTGCCATCGATGCACATGACGAGTACCCGGCGACAGCCGCTGCATCCGTCGATACCGGCATTGGTGCCTTCAACGACATTGCGGCGCCCCTGCATGAGGTCGCTCCGGTCGCCTGTTTTGCGCGCAGAAATGATGGCACGGTGATCGGCGGTGCGATCGGCCGACGATGGGGCAAGTGTTGCGAAGTGCAGCAGCTGTGGGTTGATGAGTCGCACCGGAGGCAAGGCATCGGTGTTGCGCTCATGCGCGCGTTCGAGTCACGTGCACGCGAACACGGTTGCGAAGACTTCTTCCTCGAAACGTTCAGCTTTCAGGCTCCCGACTTTTACCGCGCTCTCGGATATGTCACTGTGCACAAGAACGACTTGTTTCCGCACGGTATCGTGAAACACCTGATGTTCAAGCGAACGTCTGGCGCGGCGGACGCCGCCCCCGAAGCCGGATCTGATCAGGTGGCGACATTACCGCGCACGAAATGACGGCTGCTGCCGGATCGCGCATGCCGTGGACCAACTGGGCCTGCGTTTGCGCCATCGGCATCTACCAACGTCGCATCTCGCCCATCAAGGGATACCGTTGCGCTCATGACGTTTGGTTCGGCAGTGGCGGGTGCTCCGGGTATGCGCTGCAGGCGCTCAAAGAGCTGCCACTTGGCGATGCCTTGCGCGCGACGCTGCGTCGGCTGCACTTCTGCCGCAACATCGCGCTGGCGATGTCGAGTCCCACGCTGGATCCAGGATCGGACCGCGAAGATACGCGCGGCAACGATGTTCCCAATACACCCGTGGTCATAGATCCAGCCGCCAAGCGATGCCTGGGACAAATCGCAGGGCAGGGCGTCGGTTGTTGCCTGCCGGCAATCTTCTGGTGACTGTCGTCAGTCCAGCTAGGGAAACGCTGAATCAGTCTGCGCGAGGTGCGCGTGTGACTTGCTCGGCGTTTCCCTAGAGCTTCATCCCCAACTCCCGCACCGCCTCATACCGCCAGCAGCTCGTCAGGTGATCGTTGACCATGCCGCAGGCCTGCATGTGGGCGTAGACGATCGTGGAGCCGACAAACTTGAAACCCGCCTTGGCCAGCGCTTTTGACAGCGCGTCGGATTCCGGCGTGGTGGCCTTGATGTCTTCCTTGCGCTTGAGCGCGGTTTGCTTCGGGCGACCATCGACAAATCGCCAGAAGAAATCCGTCAGCGCCAGTTCCGGCCGCGGCGCTGTTTCACGCAGCGCGAGTAGCGCCTGCGCGTTGGTGATCGCGGCACGAATTTTGAGCTGGTTGCGGATGATGCCGGCGTCGAGCAGCAGCTTCTGGACCTTGGCTTCCTTGTAGCGGGCGATCTTTTCGACGTCGAAACCATCGAACGCACGGCGATAGTTCTCGCGTTTCGCGAGCACGGTTTGCCACGACAGCCCCGCCTGTGCGCCTTCGAGAATCAGCATCTCGAACATCTTGTGCTCGTCAAAGCACGGCACGCCCCACTCGTCGTCGTGGTACTTCTCGTAGAAGTCGGGCACGCCGGTGGCCCAGAAGCACCGGTTTTTTCCGTCGGACGTCGCGAGCGCCGCAGGGGCTTTTGCCGGGGCACCCGTCGTCCGCTTCGCCGCGGGTTTGACCGCGGCTTTCGTCATCTGCGCGCTCATTCCGCCGCCTTCCAGCGCATGTCGCCATGCGCGTCAAAGTCAAACATCTCGCCGTAGGCAATCTCCCAGTAGTAACCGTCCGGGTCGGCGAAATAGCAATGAAAGCCGCCCCAGAACGTCGCCTCGGGTTCAGTCAGGATGGCGGCGCCCGCCGCACGCGCTCGCTCGCAGATTGACCGCACCTCGTCCTCGCTCCGCGCGTTATGCGCCAGGGTGAATCCGGGAAACGGGCCGCGTGCAGCCGGCAGCCCGGGCTTCACGTCTTCCGCCAGCTTGTCGAGCGGATACAGGCACAGCCACACGCCCGGCAGTTCGATGAAGCGGACGCCATCGTTCGTCTTGTCAGGCGGCGTGGCGAGCACCTGTTCGTAAAACGTTGTCGAACGATCAAGGTCGGCAACGCCGAGCGTGATCATGCTCATTCGGGGGATCTGCATGGCGCACCTCACTGTTGTGCCGTGTTGCGCGAGCTGCGCTGCCCGCGAGAATAGTGTATGCAAATACAGTTGTCAATCCGTGCGCTGCCGCGCGTCGGGCGCTACACGCGCGGCAGATTTCGCCGTGCGAACCAGCTGCCGCCCAGGATGCCGCCGCCGATTACCACGAACAGCGGCAAGAGGCCCGTGAACGCCGACAGCGAGCCGAAGACGAGTGGCATCGTCCACTGACTGGTGGAAATCATGGTCATGCGCATACCGTTCACTTCGCCGATGCGCCCCGGTGGCGACACGTTGTGCAGCAGCGACAGCACGATCGGCTGACTCGCCCCAAGGCCGATGCCCATGGCGAACGACAGCACGAGCATCAGCGCGTAGCTGTGCGCAAACGCGAACGCCAGAAACGTCACCCCCGCAATGGTCATGGCACCCACCATCACGCCCACTTCACCATAGCGGTGGGTCAGTCGCGCCATGAAAAAGCGAATGGCAAACACGGCCGCCGCAAACACCGACATCACCGAGCCGATCTGTGTTGCCGTCAGCATCAACTCACTGCCGAGCACCGGCACCATAAAGCCATACAAATCCCAGCCCACCGTAATGAACGACGCCGAAATCAGCGTGTTGCGCACCGAGGGCATGGCCAGCAACTCGCGTGCGCCGTTACCGGGCGGCGTTTCGCGTCGCTCCACGGCGGGCAGTAACGGATGACCGAGCGCAAACGCGACTGCCGGGATCAGCGGCAGCGCAGCGAGCAGCGCAAACGCCGCCTGAAAGCTGACGTGATCGATCATGAAGCCTGCAATGAGTGGCCCAAAAAATGCCGACAGCGAGAAGCCCATCGCCAGCACGCTGAAGGCCCTGACCCTTTGGGTCGCTACGTGCGCCGCGCGTTGCGCGGCCAGCTGCGCCGTGCTCTGTTCGCTCGTGGCGGCGGCGGGCACGCCGACGTGACCCAGCAAACCCACGGCGTACTGTGCGGCCGCAGCCACCATCATCCAGCCCACGCCCAGCGCGCAGGCCGAGAACGCGAGGATCCCGAGCATCGGCAGGAGGGCAGCGAGCAGGCCACCTGCGACGGAGACCACGCAGCCCACCACCATCATGCGGCGCAGCGGAACGCGGTCCACCAGTCGGCCCACGCGGATGGCGATAAATGCGGGCACGAGGTTGAACATCGCCGTCAGCAGGCCCACCCAGAGCGCGCCGCCGCCGGCCTTGATGGCAGCCAGCGACGTGGCGACGCGGATACCGTTCAGCGCGGTGTGAGCAATGACCAGCAGCGCAACGAGCACAAACAGTTCGCGAGGTAGCGGGCCCAGGGCCGCCGGTGGCGGGCCGGCCGCTGCGTCGGGCGGCGCAGCATCGTCGACGCGGGTGTCGTAGACGACACTGTCGTCGGCGGCGGAATCGTTGGCGGCCACGTGGCTGCGCGCGGGCGAAGAGTCAGGGGCTGAAGGCGGGCGATCCACGTGCACCATTATGGCGGCAGCGACTGTCGCGGCGTCGCGAGCGGTTCGCTCGCGCGGTGCGGATGGACTCGACGTTGACCTCAGTGGATAGAGGCAGCTTTTATGCATTTGCGACCGCTGGATGGTCGTTACGCCAGAAAAATTGACAAAGTCGACTTTACAGAATTTCCAACTGTAACGACCGGATAGCAGTCGTTGCGGCCAAAAAGCTGTAAAGCTGTCTTTGGGTCCCGCCGCCATGCCGAATCGGCAATGTCGCAGGCGCCAGAAAGCGCGCTTTCCCCCCGTAAAATCAAGGGTTTCGCGTTAACCGGCCAAGCCGGTGGCGCCGCCCATTCAACTCGAACCACCACCATGAAACTCGCAGAAATCCGGGAAAAGTTCCTCGCCTACTTCGAATCCAAGGGCCACACCCGCGTTGCCTCGTCGCCGCTGTTCATCGCGGCCGACCCGACGCTGATGTTCGTGAACTCCGGCATGGTGCAGTTCAAAGATGTCTTCACCGGCGCCGACAAGCGCGCGTACAAGCGCGCCACCACCGCGCAGCGCAGCGTGCGCGCCGGCGGCAAGCACAACGATCTGGAGAACGTGGGCTACACCGCGCGCCACCACACGTTCTTCGAAATGCTGGGCAATTTCTCGTTTGGCGACTACTTCAAGCGCGACGCCATCAAATACGCGTGGGAACTGCTCACCGTCGTCTACGGCCTGCCGAAAGAAAAGCTCCTTGTCACGGTCTACGCCGAAGACGATGAGGCGTACAACATTTGGAAAGACGAAATTGGCGTGCCGGTGGATCGCATCGTCCGCATCGGCGACAACAAAGGCTCACGCTACGCCTCCGACAATTTCTGGATGATGGGCGACACCGGCCCCTGCGGCCCCTGCAGCGAGATCTTCTACGACCACGGTCCGCACATCCCCGGCGGCCCGCCCGGCTCGCCCGAGGAAGATGGCGACCGCTTCATCGAAATCTGGAACCTCGTGTTCATGCAGTTTGAGCGTGAGGTGAAAGACGGCCCGATGAAGCCGCTGCCCAAGCCCTCCATCGACACGGGCATGGGCATTGAGCGCCTCGCCGCCATCCTGCAGCATGTGCATTCGAATTACGAGATCGATCTGTTCGTCGCGCTGATCAATGCGGCGTCGCGCGAGACCGGCTGCAAGGACTTGAACAACCCGTCGCTGCGCGTGATTGCCGATCACATCCGCGCCTGCTCGTTCCTGATCGCCGATGGCGTGATTCCGTCGAACGAAGGCCGCGGCTATGTGCTCCGCCGCATCATCCGTCGCGCGCTGCGCCACGGCTACAAGCTCGGCCAAACGAAGCCGTTCTTCCACAAACTGGTGGCCGATCTCGACCAGCAGATGGGCGAGGCCTACCCCGAGCTGCGCGCCGCGAAAGACCGCGTCGCCGAGGCGCTGAAGACTGAGGAAGAGCGCTTTGGCGAAACGCTGACGCACGGCATGGCGATTCTCGAAAAGGCATTGGCCGATGGTGGCAAGACGCTCGACGGCGCCGTCGCCTTCCAGCTCTACGACACCTACGGCTTCCCGCTCGACCTCACGGCGGATGTCTGCCGCGAGCGCGGCGTGAGCGTGGACGAGGCGGGCTTTGAAACCGCGATGGAAAAGCAGCGCACGCAGGCGCGCGCCGCGGGCAAATTCAAGGCCGCTGATGTGCTCACCTACGACGGCCCGAAGACCGTGTTCCACGGCTACGAAAAACTGGCCGACGAAGCGCACGTCATCGCGCTCTACAAGGACGGCACGCCGGTGGAACGCCTTGCAGCGGGCGAGACCGGGATCGTCGTGCTCGACCGCACACCGTTCTATGCCGAAAGTGGCGGTCAGGTGGGTGACCGGGGTGTGCTCTCGCATGCGGGCGCTGCGCCGATGCAATTCGCGGTGGCGGACACGCAAAAGGTGGTGCCCGATGTGTTCGGCCATCACGGCACCGTCGAGCAGGGCGCGCTCACCATCGGCATGCCGGTCACCGCGACGGTGGACGCCGGCGCGCGCATCCGCACCATGCGCAACCACTCGGTGACGCACATCATGCACAAGGCGCTGCGCGAAGTGCTGGGCAGCCACGTGGCGCAAAAGGGCTCGCTGGTTGATGCCGACAAAACGCGCTTCGACTTTGCGCACAACGCGCCGATGACCGACGAGCAGATTCGCGAGGTGGAGGCCAAGGTGAACGCCGAGATCGTCGCCAACACGGCAACGCATGCCGAAGTGATGCCGATCGAAAAGGCCAAGACCTCCGGCGCCACCATGCTGTTCGGCGAAAAGTACGGCGACGAAGTGCGCGTGCTCGAAATCGGCAGCAGCAAGGAGTTCTGTGGTGGCACCCACGTCGGCCGCACGGGTGACATCGGCTTCTTCAAGATCGTCGGCGAAGGTGGCGTGGCTGCGGGCGTGCGCCGCGTGGAGGCCGTCACTGGCCTCAACGCGATGGCCTTTGTGCAGGCGCTCGACCAGCAGATGAGCAGCATCGCCGGCTCACTGAAAGCGCCGTCGAACGAAGTCGTCAACAAGATCGCGCAACTGCAGGACAACGTCAAGGCGCTCGAGAAAGAGCTTGCCGCACTGAAGAGCAAGCTCGCCGCCGCCGCCGGTGGCGACCTGCTCTCGAAAGTGGTCGAGAAAGACGGCGTCAAATTCCTCGCCGCTGAAGTCGAAGGCGCCGACGCCAAGGCCCTGCGCGAAATGGTCGATCAGCTCAAGAACAAACTCGGCAGCGGCGTCATCCTGCTAGGCGCCAAAACGCCGGATGGCAAAGTCGCCCTCTGCGCCGGCGTCACCCAGGACCTCGTCGGCAAATTCAAGGCCGGCGACATCGTCGGCAAAGCCGCTGCAGTCGTCGGTGGCAAAGGCGGCGGCCGGCCGGATATGGCGATGGCGGGTGGGGTGGATGGCGCGAAGTTGGCGGAGGCGTTGGGGACGGCTGTAGGATAGGGATGGCTGCGCCGGAGCACGAGGACCCGGCTGCGAGCAGCCGGGCTACGCGCAATATCGCTGGAGTCGCTGCGTTTCTGCTCATCGTTGCGAGCGTCGCACTTCTGATTCGATGGGTGTGGATAGAGCAACTGATACTTGCGATATTCGCAACGGCAGTTCTGCTTAGTGGAGGGATGTATTTCCTGCCGCTGAAACATCCAGCCGCACATCTTGCGTCGGTTGCGATCATGTTTGGCTGGATCGCCGGGACCGCGCTCTGGTTGATTTCCTAGCGAGTAGCCCGGCTGCTCGCAGCCGGGTTCCCCATCACCGCCGAAGGCATTCTTGGTTCAATACCGCCGCAATTTTGTCCGGGGTGGAACTTACTTCTTCACCGTAACCTTGGCGGATCGCCGGGCGTCGCTGCTGACTGATCATGCCGACGCACTCGTCGCGGCGATGCGGCAAGTCCGTGAGAAGCGCCCGTGGCAAACGGACGCGATGGTCATCCTCCCCGATCATCTTCACGCGATTTGGACCTTACCCGACGGCGACGCCAACTACCCGGGCCGCTGGCGAATGATCGAGGCACTGTTCACCAAGCACTTGCGCGACCGAACCGATGTCAACGGGGCACCGTGGCAATCGCGCTATTGGGAGCACACGATCCGCGATGAACACGATCTCGCCCAACACGTTGCCTACGTGCACTACAACCCAGTCAAACATGGGTATGTTGTACGACCGGTCGATTGGCGTTGGTCGACGCTTCATCGCTACATTCGTGATGGACTTGTACCGGCGGACTGGGCGGCCGCGTCCGACTTGAACGTCGAAGAATAATTTGTGTTGTACGGTAACCCGGCTGCGAGCAAGTAGCCTCGATGCAGCGAAGCGGAATCGAGGAATCGTGTGGGGACTCATCGCAACCAAAGTTGATGAATCATTCCGCTTCGACACACTATTCCGATGTTCATATCGTCTTCTCCCGCGTGCCGCGTGCCGCGTGCCGCGTTTCCTCGATTCCGCTGCGCTGCATCGAGGCTACGGATCGTTGTTGTGCTGATTGATGGTTGCGTATCGGCGTAACTTTGTTGCGGGCGGGACGTACTTTTTCACGGTGACGTTGCGGGATCGTCGTTCGCGCTTGCTGGTGGAACGAATCGACGATTTGCGGGCTGCGTATGATCGGGTGCGCGGTGAACGACCATTCACCACCGATGCAATCGTGGTGCTTCCCGATCACCTGCACTGCGTGTGGACGCTACCGCCGGACGACGCGGACTACTCGGGGCGCTGGAAGGCGATCAAGGCGCGCTTCACCTCCGCCTGCCGACGTGCGGGCGTGGTGCTCGACCGTGATGACGCGGGTGCCTGCGACCTCTGGCAGCGCCGATATTGGGAACACACGATTCGCGATGCACGCGACTTTGAGAACCACGTCAACTACATCCACTACAACCCGGTGAAGCATGGCCACGCGAAAGTCCCTTCCGGTTGGTCGCATTCGTCATTTCATCGTTTTGTGCATGATGGATTGCTTCCGCCCGATTGGGCCGTCGCACCGGACTTCGACGTGCCGGAGTGATTCAGACGACCGCCGTGGTTCCCTCGATTCCGCTGCGCTGCATCGAGGCTACGCCGGCTGACGTCCGCAGCGTTACCATTTGCCGTGGCATGACAACGTGGGAGCTTGCGATTGTTCGGACTCTTTGGGCGGAAGGCAAAAGCAGCGTCAGCATCGACCGCAGCAAACTCCCCGCGCGCTGCGGTTGATGTTTCACATTTGCTCGAACGCGTTGACGGCGTGCCAGTGATCTCCGCGTCGGCGTTGGCGGAGCACGCGGACGGGGCCTTCGATCACGCGGAAGTCGAGGCCAACGGCTTGCAGCTCGCGGACATCTCCCGCGCCTGGCTGGCGACGTTGAACACCGAGGCGTTCGACGGGCGCCTGCAAAGCGGTGAATCGCGGCACTTCATCCTGATGGGCGATGTTGAGCCGGATCGGGGCCGCGCGATTCTCGCGTTTGCTGAATCCACGCTGGCACGATTTCATGAACACATCGGTGACGTGATTCACTTCGGTCCCGCGGCGAAAATGCCGATCCTGACCTTCGCGAGCGATGACGACTACTACCGTTACGTCTCAGCGTATTTCAGCGAAGGACAGTACGGCCTGTCGTCAGGCATGTTCATCCAGCGTGGCTTAGGCCATTTTGTTTTTCCGCACGAAGACATGTGGCGCCAGGAGCCGGTGATCGCACACGAGCTGTTCCATGCCACCGTCGCGCACTTGCCGCTTCCTGCGTGGTTGAACGAAGGGCTGGCCACCAACGCCGAGTTTCGCTTTGGTAACCGTGTCGAAGACCCACGTCACGTGAACGAGCAGTTGCCGCACCACCGCGCGTACTGGAACGATGAGCGGCTGCAAGACTTCTGGAGCGGAGACGCCTTTCATCAGGCCAACGAAGGTCAGGAGCTCTCCTACGATCTGGCGCGCCGACTCGTGGTTGGCCTGTCGCCTGATTGGGACCGGATGAAACGATTCATCGCCAATGCATCGGCGGACGACGGTGGCGAGTCCGCCGCGCAAGAGACGTTTGGCTTTTCGCTCGCCGTGCCCGCTGAGGCGGTGCTTGGTCGAACCGTAACGGGGCCGGTGCCCGCGCGGTGGCGTGCCCCGCCCGACGACTAGCTGTTAAGTTGCAATAGGTTCTTCCCGCTGAGTCGGGAAGCTGGAGGCTTGTGGCCCAAGGCCGAATGGGGCCTGCGGGCGTTGTAGTAGGCCAGGAAGGACGGCAGCCAAGCGGTGCGCTCGGCGCTGTTGTTC